>CAUPON010000004.1:0-252124 GCA_963513025.1 uncultured Albidiferax sp. | reverse complement strand
GATTTGGTATCGTTCTTCTTGGGTCAAGTGCGTATAGGTCATGGTGCAACGTTTGGGACTGGCCGGTCACAACAGTGCATCCTATGCACTCTTGGCCCAACCCGTTTGGAAAACGTTGCACTTCGTACTTGAATCTGCCATATAAATTTCCGAGTGTGCGCGCCCGCGTGCCGATGACCGGCAGCGATGGGGTTATGAAAAGAAGGCATGGGTCTTGCGAGGCCTGTGGGGTGTGCGTCGCTACCATCAGGCACCTCTGATTCGAGGCGATTTCTTAAGCACAACATCTACAGGAGCAACTCTTTATGCGCATCCATTTCGGGATCGACAAATTCATGGCAGGCGCCGCCATTGCGGCCCTGTCCGCCTTCGCCTCTATCGCCCACGCCCAGGCGGCCAAGCCGAATGTGGTGATTCTGGCCACCGGCGGCACCATCGCCGGCGCCGGCGCTTCGGCCATCAATAGCGCTACCTACGCGGCTGCCAAGGTCGGCGTGGAAAAGCTGATCGCGGGCCTGCCAGAGCTGGCCAATGTGGCCAATGTCAAGGGCGAGCAGGTGTTCCAGGTGGCTTCTGAAAGCCTGACCAATGACAACCTGCTGACCCTGGCCAAGCGGGTTTCGGCACTGTCCAAGCAATCCGATGTGGACGGTATCGTCATTACCCACGGCACGGATACGCTGGAAGAAACGGCCTACTTTCTGACCCTGACCGTGCACACCAGCAAACCCATCGTGGTGGTTGGATCGATGCGCCCTGGCACCGCCCTGTCGGCCGACGGCGCGCTGAATCTGTACAGCGCCGTCAACGTGGCTGGTAGCAAGGATGCCATGGGCAAGGGCGTGCTGGTCACCATGAACGACAACATCGACAGCGGCCGTGATGTGAGCAAGAACGTCAACATCAAGACCAGTGCCTTCTCTAGCCAATGGGGGCCTTTGGGCATGGTGGTCGAGGGAAAGAATTACTGGTTCCGCGCACCCATCAAGCGCCACACCATGAATTCCGAGTTCGACATTGACAACATCACCACGCTGCCAGCGGTTGAAATCGCCATGGGGTACGAGGGTGTGGCCCCCACCGCCATCGAGGCACTGGGCAAGAGCGGCGTGAAGGCGCTGGTGCATGCCGGTACCGGCAACGGTTCGGTGGCTAACCGCATCGTGCCCTACCTGCAAAAAGTCCGTGCCGATGGCGCCATCGTGATCCGCAGCGCCCGCGTGCCTGACGGCTTCGTGCTGCGCAATGCCGAGCAGCCTGACGACAAGTACGACTGGGTCGTGGCCCACGATCTGCGTCCACAAAAAGCCCGCATTTTGGCCATGGTCGCCCTTACCAAGACCAGCGACACTAAAGAGCTACAGCGTATTTTCTGGGAGTATTGATGCCTGCGGGCCATCGGCGGCCTGGCTGCCGGCGGCTGCAAAAATGATAGCTGCTAGCGCATATTCAATGTGCGCTAGCAGCTTTTTTTATGCTTATTTCGGCGGTGGGGCTTTGCCGTCGCGCCAGGCGCGGAACTGGTTGTAGGAGTCTTTTTTGGCGGCGCGGCGTTCGCGTTTTTGCTTGCGGTGCCACCAGGCCACGGCGGACCAGAGGATGGTGCCCAAGGCCAGCACGGCGCAGAACAAATACGCCATAAACCAGCCGAATTCGCTGCCCGAGTCATCCATACAAACCTTTGAAACTGTAGTTTTGTGCAAATGTATGCGGGAGCTGGGTGCAATAAGCGGGCCAAAGTCACACAAGCGGCCTTTTCCTGCGCCATGACGGGCATTCGGCCCCCCGGGAGTCGGTTGGGGCAAGCCCGGCCGGCAGCCCCGTAAAATCAAAGATTAGGCCGCTGCCGGTGGCTTCCTCTTTTGCAGACCTCCATGAAGACATTCCAGCAAATTATTCTGACCCTGCAGTCCTACTGGGCTGAGCAAGGCTGCGCGCTCTTGCAGCCCTACGACATGGAAGTGGGCGCGGGAACCTCGCACACCGCCACCTTCTTGCGCGCCATCGGCCCCGAGCCGTGGAAGGCCGCCTACGTGCAGCCCAGCCGCCGCCCCAAGGATGGCCGCTACGGTGAGAACCCCAACCGTTTGCAGCACTACTACCAGTACCAGGTGGTGTTGAAGCCTGCGCCGGCCAACATCCTGGAGCTGTACCTGGGTTCGCTCGAAGCCCTGGGCTTCGACCTCAAGAAGAACGACATCCGCTTCGTCGAAGACGACTGGGAAAACCCCACGCTGGGTGCCTGGGGCCTGGGCTGGGAAGTCTGGCTGAATGGCATGGAAGTCACTCAGTTCACCTACTTCCAGCAGGTTGGCGGCATTGACTGCAAGCCCGCCACCGGCGAGATCACCTATGGCCTGGAGCGTCTGGCTATGTACTTGCAGGGCGTGGACAACGTCTACAACCTGGTCTGGACCGAGGGCTTGAGCTACGGCGACGTGTACAAGCAGAACGAGGTCGAGCAATCCACCTACAACTTCGAGCACAGCGACACCGACTTCTTGTTCACCGCCTTCACCGCGCACGAAAAGCAGGCCAAACACCTGATTGGTGCGCAACTGGCTCTGCCCGCCTACGAGCAGGTGCTGAAAGCCGCGCACAGCTTCAACCTGCTGGACGCACGCGGCGCCATCAGCGTGACCGAGCGCGCCGCCTACATGGGCCGCATCCGCAACCTTGCCCGCAGCGTGGCGCAAAGCTACCTGGACAGCCGTGCCCGCCTGGGCTTCCCCATGGCGCCCAAAGAATGGGCTGCCGAAGTCCTGGCCCAGATTGAAAAGAAAGCCGCCTGATCATGAGCGTTAAGAATCTACTGGTGGAGCTGTTCGTCGAAGAGCTGCCACCCAAGGCCTTGAAGAAACTGGGCGACGCGTTTGCCGGTGTGCTGCTGGAGCAGCTCAAGGCCCAAGGGCTGGCGACGGCTGAATCGCAGCTCACCGCCTTCGCCTCGCCGCGCCGCCTGGCTGCGCATATTACTGCCGTGCTGAGGCAAGCTGCCGACGTCAAGGTGGTTACCAAATTAATGCCGTTGACAGTAGCTTTTGACAAAGATGGAAAGGCAACGCCAGCGCTATTGAAGAAGGCCGCCTCCGTTGGCACAAGATGTACTGCGCAATTAGAGTCGTGGCCAGTAGTTGGCGATACACCGGACCAGCTATACGTAGAAAGAGACGGAAAGAGCGATGTTCTATTTTTTCGCAGTCTTGCCAGCGGTTTCGATATTCGCGCGGGTCTTCAGCGAGCTTTGAATGAAGCTATAGCCAAGTTACCTATTCCCAAGGTCATGCAATACCAACTGGCCGATGGCTGGAGCAGTGTGAATTTTGTGCGCCCGGCGCACGGCCTGGTGGCGCTGCACGGTGCCGACGTGGTGCACATCGAAGCCCTGGGCCTGCGGTCCGGCAACACCACCCATGGCCACCGCTTTGAAGCCGCGGTGGACCCGGTGGTGCTGAAGGATGCCGACAGCTACGCCGCCACCCTGGCCCGCGATGGCGCCGTCATTGCCAGCTTCGCGGATCGCCGTGCCGATATCGTGCGCCAGCTGAATGCGGCTGCAGCGCAGATCGGTGGCGGGGTGCGTGCTATCGAAGATGAAGCATTGCTAGACGAAGTGACGGCCCTGGTCGAGCGCCCCAATGTGCTGGTCTGCAGCTTCGAAGAAGAGTTCCTCGGCGTGCCGCAGGAATGCCTGATCCTGACCATGAAGGCCAACCAGAAGTACTTTCCGCTGCTGAACGCGGCCGGCAAGCTGACCAACCAGTTCCTGATCGTCAGCAACATCAGCCCAGACGATGCCGGCCAGGTCATAGGCGGCAACGAGCGCGTGGTGCGCCCGCGCCTTGCCGATGCCAAGTTCTTCTTCGACCAGGACCGCAAGAAGACCCTGCTGTCGCGCGTTGAAGGCCTGGACAAGGTGGTTTACCACAACCAGCTGGGTTCGCAAGGCCAGCGCGTACTGCGCGTGCGGGCGATTGCCAAAGCCATTGCCCAGCAACTCGGTGGCGAAGCCCTGGCGCAGCAGGCCGACCAGGCCGCGCAGCTGGCCAAGTCGGACTTGGTGACCGATATGGTGGGCGAGTTCCCCGAGCTGCAAGGCACGATGGGCCGCTACTACGCGCTGAACGACGGCCTGCATGCCGATGTGGCCGATGCGATTGAAGACCACTACAAGCCACGTTTTGCCGGCGACAGCCTGCCGCGCAACCAGGTGGGTATTGCCGTGGCTTTGGCCGACAAGCTGGAGACGCTGGTCGGCATGTTCGGTATCGGCAACCTGCCGACTGGCGACAAGGACCCGTTTGCGTTGCGTCGCCACGCGCTGGGCGTACTGCGCATGCTGACCGAGCAGAACCTGGCGCTGGATGTGGCCGGCCTGGTCGATACCGCATTCGACGTGCTGGGCGACAAATGCACCGCCCCGCGTGACGCATCGGTGCAGGCCCTGCTGACCTTCATCTACGACCGCCTCGGCGGCAGTTTGCGCGAGCAAGGCTATAGCGCCCAGGAAGTGGATGCGGTGTTGGCCCTACGCCCGCAGCGCCTGGCCGAAGTGCCTAAGCGCCTGGCTGCCGTACGCGTCTTCGCGGCCTTGCCCGAAGCTGCTGCGCTGGCCGCCGCCAACAAGCGCATCGCCAATATCCTGAAGAAGGCCGATAGCGTGGATGCGCACGTCAGCCCGGTGCTGCTGAAGGAAGCCGCCGAAGTGGCGCTGTTCGATGCCATGCAAAAGGTTGCCCCGGCCGCGCTGGCGCAGTTCGAATCCGGCGACTACACGGCTTCGCTGCAGTCCCTGGCCGCCCTGCGCGCGCCGGTGGATGCCTTCTTCGACGGTGTGATGGTGAATGCCGAAGAGACCGATGTGCGCCTGAACCGCCTGGGTCTGTTGCAAAGCCTGCACAACGCCATGAACCGTGTGGCCGACCTGTCCAAGCTGGCGAGCTGATATGAAACTCGCCATTCTCGACCGCGACGGCACCATCAATGTGGACAGTGACGAGTTCGTCAAGTCGCCCGAAGAATGGCTGCCGCTGCCCGGTGCGCTGGAGGCGATTGCCAAGCTGAACCATGCCGGCTGGCATGTGGTGGTGGCGACCAACCAGTCGGGCTTGGGGCGGGGACTGTTCGACATGGCGGCGCTGAACGCCATGCATGCCAAGATGAACAAGCTGCTGGCGGCGGCGGGTGGGCGTATCGACGCGGTGTTTTTCTGCCCGCATGCGCCCGACGAGGGCTGCCATTGCCGCAAGCCGGCGCCGGGTTTGTTCGAGCAGATCGGCGAGCGCTTTGGCATCGAGCTGCATGGCGTGCCCACGGTGGGCGACAGCCTGCGCGATTTGCAGGCCGGCGTGGCCGCGGGCTGCGAGCCGCATGTGGTGCTGACCGGCAAGGCGGCAGCCTACCGCGGCCATGGCCGCCTGCCACCGGAGTTCCCGGTGGGCACCTGGGTGCACCAGGATTTGCTGGCGTTTGCCACGTTTGTAATTAACCGTGAATCAGCCCCCAAGCTGATTGCGGTATAGCGCTATAAATTTAATAGCTGTCTGCGCATAGGGAATATGCGCCAATTGCCCAAAAGATCAAAAATGTCTCTGTTGCGTTCTGTTTTGCATATGCTTTGGCTGGCCATTACGGTCATTCCTTGGGCGCTTACCGTGTTGGTGTTGGCGCTGTTCATGGGGCCGACACGGCTGTATTGGGTGTGTGCGCGCTGGCTAAAGCTGTCGGTAGACAGCGGCACTTCGATTCTGGGTATCCAGAACCGCATCACCGGCATGGAGAATCTGCCCACCGACCCTTTGGCTTCTGTGGTGTTGCTGTGCAAGCACCAGTCCACCTGGGAGACATTGCTGATGCCCGCCATCATGCCGCGCCCCTTGGCCTATGTGTTCAAGAAAGAGCTGCTGTACGTGCCGTTTTTCGGCTGGGCCATGGCCTGCATGGACATGATCCACATCGACCGCAGCCAGGGCAGCCAGGCGTTCAAGAAGATGGTCGCATCCGGCAAGCGCCTGGTCGGCCAGGGCACCTGGATCATCCTGTTCCCCGAGGGCACGCGCATCGACCGCGGCCAGGTCGGCGAGTACAAGACCGGTGGCACACGGCTGGCGATCCAGTGCGGCGTGCCGGTGATCCCTATCGCCGTGACCTCGGCCAAATGCTGGCCGCGCAAGGCCTTCATCAAGACCCCTGGCATTGTGGACATCTCCATCGGCAAGCCGATCCCCAGCGTGGGCCGCCGCCCGGATGAGTTGATGGCCGAGGTGCAGGCCTGGATCGAGGCCGAGATGCGCCGGCTCGACCCCGAGGCTTATCCACCGCTTTAAAAGGCTGTAAACAGCCGCTAGCGGCCGTTCATACGGTCCAGCAGCTTCTGCACCTGATCGTTGGCGGCGCTGCGCTGGTCGCTGTCGAGCTGAAACTGCAGTTCGTGCAGAAATAGCGAGGCCCGAACCCAGGCGTCGCGCATGCCCTGCAGTGCGTCGACCAGCGCACGCTGCAGAGCGTCGTCGGCATCTCCGCGGGGTGCGCTGCCGGACATCAGAACGCGCTCCATTCCTCGCCGTCGGCAGCGGTCTTGGCCTTGGGCAATGCCTTGGGGGCTGCCGGTTTGCTGGACAGCATCGGCGAGCGGGCTGCTGCGATGGCCGGCTTCGGGGCTTGGAGTGGCGCCCGATTCGGTGCATGGGCTCGCGCAGCCAGTGCCGATGGGCTACTGCCACCAGGCAGTTGGAACACAGCTACGGTCCCCACCAGTTCATCCGCCTGGGTGTTGAGGCTGCCCGCAGCAGCGGCCATTTCTTCCACCAGTGCGGCATTTTGCTGCGTTACCTGGTCCATCTGGATGATGGCTTCGCCGACCTGCGATACGCCGGCGCTTTGCTCGCTGCTGGCGGCGCTGATTTCGCCCATGATGCTGGTGACCCGGCGGATCGAGCCGACCACCTCGGTCATGGTCACGCCGGCCTGGTCCACCTGGGCCGTGCCTTGCTCTACGCGTTCGACGCTGGCGCTGATCAGCTGTTTGATTTCTTTGGCGGCTTCGGCCGAGCGACCCGCCAGATTGCGCACCTCGCTGGCCACCACCGCAAAGCCGCGGCCTTGCTCGCCGGCCCGCGCGGCTTCAACAGCGGCGTTCAAGGCCAGGATATTGGTCTGGAAGGCAATGCCGTCGATCACGCTGATGATGTCGGAGATCTTCCTGGACGAGTCGTTGATGCCCTTCATGGTCTCTACCACCTGGGTCACTACTTCGCCACCGCGGATGGCCACCGCACTCGCGCTCTGCGCCAGTTGGTTTGCCTGGCGCGCGTTGTCTGCGTTTTGTTTCACGGTGGCGTTGAGCTGTTCCATTGAGGCAGCGGTTTCTTCCAGGGCGCTGGCCTGCTGCTCGGTGCGGGCGCTCAGGTCGTTGTTGCCCTGGGCAATCTGGGCGCTGGCACTGGCCACGCCTTCGGCATTGCTGCGCACACGGCTGACGGTGTGGATCAGCGATTCCTGCATGCGATGCACCGAGGCCATCATGCTCGTGCTGTCGTTGGCGCGTAACGGCACTGGGGTGTCCAGCTTGCCATCGGCTACGCGCTGTACGGCCTCGTTGACCTGCGCGGGTTCGGCGCCCAGGGCGCTGGTCAGGCTGCGGGTGATGGTCCAGCCCAGCAGGCCGCCCAACGCCGCGATGGCAGTGGCCAGCGCGACCATCAGCGTGGAGTAGCGGCTGGCATTGGCGGACGCTTCGTTGGCCAGGCTCTTGCTCAGGCCATTTTGATATGCCGTCACGTCGTCAACAGCAGTGAAGAGCGTGCGTTGTACCGATCGTAAGGGTCCGACGAGCAAGTCGGCAGCTTCTGGCGCCTTGCCCTGTTTGGCCAAATCCACCACCTGGTCGATACCTTGCTCGTAGGCGACGCGGGCGTCCACAATGGTTTTCAGAAACTCGCGCCCTTTGGGCAGGGCGGGGGACATGCTTTTGTCCAGCTTACCCAGCAGCTCGGTATTGGCGGCGCGCATGGTGGCAATGGTTTTTTGTTCGGCTTCGTGGAACGCCGGGTCCTGCTTGAGTGCGATATTGCGGGCGGTGCGGGCAATGGTGTTGAAGTTGTCCTTGATCTCGGAAAACTGGTCGACCTTGAGCATGCGGTTGTTGGCAATGTCGTCCAGGTTCGATGCCATCTGCTGCAGTTGCACTGCGCCCAGGGCGGCGATCACCATGCCGAGGGCGATGGCGCTACCAAAGCCCAGGCTCAGACGGGTGCTGACTTTCAAACTATCGAGTGCCATGGTGGTCTCCTTTGTGGATTAAGAAAAATGAAGAAAAGGCCAGCCTGCTACCGAAGTCCGCGGGGGCCGCCTCTGGCGCTCCTGTTGCCCACCATTTTGTAAACGAAGGTTTCCGCGGCGTCAAGCCGCATAGCGCGGCCGGAGGTTGCAAATATCCTCCTGGTTTGCGAGCGTTTTTCGAGTGAGGGGTGCGTTAAGTCACATCTGCCGCACAGCGGGCTAAGTAGCAGATCGAGAGCACCACGCTAAACTTTCCACTTATGCGCAACTTACTGCAATTCACCCTTGATCTATTTGGCCCTGCGCAGCAGCCAGTGCAGCCCCCGATTCCGCTCCGTGTTTTCCCTATGAATAGCAAGAAGAAAAAGGCCAAGGCGCCGACCCACGCGGCCTTGGCTGCGCCTGAGTTGGCTGCCGACACCATGCAGTTGGGCAACGCCGCCACGGGCCAGGTGCTGGCATCGCCGCATTTCGCGCACCCGAATGCCACCCGCCAGGCCCAGCTGGGCAATGTGCTGGTGGCCTATGCGTTCAAGCGCGCCAAGCGCCGTAGCATCGGCTTCGTCGTTGGTGCCCAAGGCCTGGTGGTGAGCGCGCCACGTTGGCTGCCGCTGGCGGGTGTGGACGCCGCCGTGCGCGACAAGGGTGGCTGGATCGTGCAGAAACTGGGTGAGGCGCAGGAGCGCCAGGCCCAGCAGCAGGCCACGCGCATCAGCTGGGTGAATGGCGGCACGCTGCCGTACCTGGCACAGCCGCTGGTCATCGACCTGGTGCCCACGCAGCGCGGTGCGCTGCTAAATGGCGCAGTGCTGCAGCTGGGCTTGCCGCTGGATGCGCCGCCCGACAAGATCCGCGCAGCCGCACACAAATGGATGCTGGCCCAGGCGCGCGTGCTGTTTGCCGAGCGGCTCAACCACTTCGCTCCGCAACTGGATGTGCAATGGACCCGGCTGGCTTTGTCGAGCGCGGCAACCCGCTGGGGCAGCGCCAATGTGACCGGTGCGATCCGGCTGAACTGGCGCTTGCTGCACCACCGCATGGAGGTGATCGACTACGTGGTGGTGCACGAGCTCAGCCACCTGCGCCACATGGACCACAGCGCGCGCTTCTGGGACACGGTGGGCTCGATACTGCCCGGTTATCCGGCCCTGCGTGCAGAGCTGCGCAGCTTGGCCATCCCCAAGTGGGAAGATTGTTGAACAGCCCCAGGCTTGCCCGCTGCGCGTGGCCGCCCACACCCTTGCTGGGTAACGTCTCAGTGGCCTAGCTGAGCCGGTTCCAGGGCGTTTCTGCTATTGCGCCGCTGGTTGGCGCTTAGGCGCTTACGGGAAGCTCTTCGCTCTCGCCAGGCACCAGGCCGTGCGGGTAGGCCAGCGGCGTAGGGCTGAAGCGGTACACGCCGTCGGCGCTGCGCTGGCGATGTACATAGCCATCCACCCACAGCTTGTGCAGATGCGCAATCGCCTCGCCCATGGCGAAGGTGGTCTGGTGCAAATCTAGCTGGCGCTTGAACAGCACCGGCAGGATGTCGGCCGCACTGCAGCTTTGCTGGTCGCGCGCGAACGCCATGACCCGGCCCAGGTGGTCGCGGTGGTGGTCGTGCAGCTGCTGGATCCGGGTGTGCAGGCCCTGGAACGGCCGGCCGTGCGAGGGCAGGGTCAGGGTGTCGGCGTGCAGGGCGGCGAACTTGTCGATCGAGTCCAGGAACTGCTGCAGCGGATTCGATTCGGGCTCCATGTCGAACACGCTGACATTGGTGGAGATGCGCGGCAGCATCATGTCGCCACCAATGAGAACTTGGGTTTCGGCACAGTGCAAAGCGATGTGCTCGGGCGCGTGGCCGTAGCCGCTAATGCACTGCCAGTCGCGGCCGCCGATGCACAGGGCCTGGCCGTCCTGCATGCGTACAAAGCTCGGCGGAAGCGCCGGCACCATTTCGGCGTAGTAGCTTGTGCGAGCGCTGATTTTGGCCATGGCTTCCGGGGCGGTTAAGCCGTGTTTTTGAAAGAATAGTGCCGCCCCGGCGCCGCCGTTGCCGCTGGTGTTTTGCGCGTGGTGGTAGGCCGTGAAGTAATCGGTGGCGCTGATCCACAGCGGCGCGTTCCAACGCTCGCACAGCCAATAGGCCAGGCCGATGTGGTCGGGGTGCATGTGGGTGACGATGACCCGCAGGATCGGCAGGCCTTCGAGCTGGGTGGCGAAAATCTCTTCCCACTGGGCGCGCGATTCGTCGCGGCTGATGCAGCAGTCAACCACGCTCCATCCGGCGCGTCCATCGATCTCGTCGCGTAGCAGCCACAGGTTGATGTGGTCTAGCGCAAACGGCAGCGCCATGCGGATCCAGCGCACGCCCGGCGCCACGTCCAGGGTCTGGCCTTGCGCGGGCAGGGCGTCGCCCAAGGGGTAGTGCAGTTGTTGTTCCAGCAGGTTCATGGCGGTATAGTTGACGTTTACGTAAACGTCATTTTAGACACCATGGCGATCAGCACCTACAGCATCAGCGACCTGGCCCAAGAGTTCGATCTGACCACCCGCGCCATGCGCTTTTACGAAGACATGGGCTTGCTGCAGCCCGAGCGGACCGGCCCGGGCGGCCGCACCCGCGTCTACAGTGCGCGCGACCGCGCCCGGCTCAAGCTCACCTTGCGCGCCAAGCGCCTGGGCCTGAGCCTGACCGAGGCCAAGGACGTGATCGACATGTACGACAGCCCGCGCGACACAGCACCGCAGCTACAGAAGTTCTTGCTGGTGCTGGCCGCCCACCGCGAGCAGCTGGAGGCGCAGCTGTCCGAACTGCTGGCGAATATCGACGAAGTCAAAGCCCATGAGAAAGAGGCGCGAGCCCTGCTCGGCAAAGGCGCTAAAAGCGCCAAGGCGGCCAAGTCCCTGGTTTAAGGCGCGGGCTTGGCCAGCGGCTGGCCTTTTTCCACCACATACACACCGACCAGCTTGGTCGGCGTGCTGCCGTCGTTGTGCGCGTCATGCACCACGCCAGCGGGCACCACAAACGACTCGCCGGCCTTGACGATGCGCGGCGGCTGGCCATCGACCAGCAGCGTGGCCTCGCCCTCCAGCACGTAGCTGATTTCGTCGCCCGGGTGGGTGTGGCGGCCGGCCTTGGCGCCGGGAGCCACCTCGACCCGTGCCACCACGGCCTCGCGCCCGGGCACCGACACATCGGCCCGGCCCACCAGGGTGCGCTGCAAGCCGCTGTTCTGGGCCATGGCGGTGCCGGTGCATACCAGCCCCAGCAGTAAAAGAGTGCGCGCGGCGGCGGTGGTGAATGCTTCCATGTCTGTCTCCTGCAAATAGTAGGTTTTTTCCGCGGAAATTTCCGCCCGGCCATTCTCTGCCCAGCGGGCGGTTTTGTGTATCGATTGCCCAAACGCGGCCAGCATGGCTATACTTTACGTTGACGTAAACGTCAACTAAAAAACGGCCGACACGATTGGCCAATAACCCGCAGGAGACAAGCCATGCAATTGCCCGGACTCGACTTTCAACTCGGTGCCGACATCGACGCGTTGCGCGATGCAGTGCGCACTTTCGCCCAGGCCGAGATCGCGCCGCGTGCGGCCGACATCGATGCGACAGACCAGTTCCCCATGGACCTGTGGCGCAAGATGGGCGACCTGGGCGTGCTGGGCATCACCGCGCCCGAGGCCTTTGGCGGCGCCAACATGGGCTATCTGGCGCACATGGTGGCCATGGAGGAAATCAGCCGCGCCAGCGCTTCGGTCGGCCTGAGCTATGGCGCGCACAGCAACCTTTGCGTGAACCAGATCAAGCGCAACGGCAGCGACGCCCAGCGCGATAAATACCTGCCCAAACTGATCAGCGGCGAGCACGTGGGCGCGCTGGCCATGAGTGAGACTGGTGCCGGCAGCGATGTGCTGTCAATGAAGCTGAAGGCCGAAGACCGTGGCGACCACTACCTGCTGAACGGCAGCAAGATGTGGATCACCAACGGGCCCGATGCCGACGTGTTGGTGGTCTACGCCAAGACCGCGCCTGAGCTGGGCGCGCGCGGTGTCACCGCCTTCCTGGTCGAGAAATTCATGCCTGGCTTCTCGGTCGCGCAAAAGCTCAACAAGCTGGGTATGCGCGGCAGCCATACCGGCGAGCTGGTGTTTGACAACGTGGCAGTGCCGGCCAGCCATATCCTCGGCGGCCTGAACCAGGGCGCCAAGGTGCTCATGAGCGGACTGGACTACGAGCGCGCCGTGCTGTCCGCCGGGCCCATCGGCATCATGCAGGCGGTGATGGACAACGTGCTGCCCTATGTGCACGAGCGCCAGCAGTTCGGCCAGAGCATCGGCGAATTCCAGCTGATCCAGGCCAAGCTGGCCGACATGTACACCACCTTGCAGGCGGCGCGCGCCTTTGCCTACACCGTGGGCAAGAATCTGGACGCGCTAGGCCCAGAGCACGTGCGCCAGGTGCGCAAGGACTGCGCTTCAGTCATCCTGTGGTGCGCTGAAAAAGCCACCTGGATGGCCGGCGAGGGCGTGCAGATCTTTGGCGGTAACGGCTACACCCTCGACTACCCGCTGGGCCGGCTGTGGCGCGACGCCAAGCTGTACGAGATCGGCGCCGGCACCAGCGAGATCCGCCGCATGCTGATCGGCCGCGAGCTGTTTGCCGAGACGCGCTAACGTTTGCTATTGAATATGCAGCTGCTTGCGCTGGTGGAGTGTGCGCTAGAGGCCGGTTTCTTATAATTTTGGCAACATAAACCGGTGGCGCTTCATCCGCGGTTCAGCTGGCTGTCATCTGCCGTTCATGGGGCCGGAAACGATAATGCCGCATGTTTCGCAAACGCCTTACCGTCGCCCTGGGAACCCTGGCTTTCGCCGCACTGCTGCAGGGCGGCGTGTCCTTGTGGGCCCTGCAGGCAGCCGGCGATAAGGTCTACCGCGGCCGCGTCGCCAGCGATGTGCTGGCGGGTTTTCTCGACCTGTACGGCACCAAGCAGCGGTTGCGTGCCTGGCTGTCGCAGTCCCTGCTGGGTGCTCCGGTGGCGCCGCAATTGCGCGAGCAGCTGCAAAACGAGATGGCTGCGACTCTGGCCCGGCTGGACGCCATGGCCTTGCTGGCGGCCGAGCTGGATGGCGACCGCGGCGCGCTGCAAGCCGAACACCGCCAACGCCAGGAAGACCTGCGGGTGCTGCACCAGAGCTTGGACGAATTGCGCATCGCCATGGCCAGCGTGCGACCCCAGCCGCCCAACGACAGCTCGGTAGCCTTGTGGTCGGAAATCACCCGCGTATTCGATGTGTCCCAGGGCCGCGACCTGCGTTCGCTGCTGGACCGCAATATTGCGCGTGAAAGAGCGGCTGTGGCCCGTGACCGGGCGGCTGCCCACAGCTCCCTGGCCCTGGTGCGCACCTTGGCCTTGGGCGCGGCCACCTCGCTGGCACTGGCGGCCGCGCTGCTGGCGCTGTACTTCGCCCGCGCGCTGCGCCAGCCGCTGGAAGAGCTGAGCACTGGCGTCGAGGCCTTGCAGCGCGGCGAGCTGCAGCACCGCATCCCCGCGCACCGGCATGACGAGTTTTCGCGCTTCGCCCAGCGGGTCAACGCCATGGCCGGCGAGATTGCCCACCACCGCGAGCGCGAAGTGGAGGCCCGCCATAGGCTGGAGGACCTGGTGCAGGCCCGCACCGCCGAGTTGCAGGACGCATTGCAGACCTTGCGCCAGCTCGAAGCCCGGCGCCGCCAGCTGTTTGCCGACATCAGCCACGAGCTGCGTACGCCCACCACCGTCATCCGCGGCGAGGCCGATATTGCCTTGCGCGGGCAGGACAAGCCTGCGGACTACTACCAAGGCGCGATGCAGCGCATCGTCGGCGCCGCCCAGCAGCTCGGCGGCGTGATCGACGACCTGCTGACCATGGCGCGCACCGACATCGACACGCTGGCCCTGCACCGTGAACCTCTGTCTGTGGCCGCTCCTTTGCAAGAGGCGGTGCTCCAGGCCCAGACCCTGGGCCTTGAGCACCGTGTGCAGGTGGAGTACGCACCCGCGCCAGAAGACTGGCGGCTGCTTGGCGACGCACAGCGTCTGCGCCAGCTGTTTACCTTGTTGCTGCACAACGCCGTGCGGTATTCGCATTTTGCGGGTGTGGTGCAGGTGCGGGCCAGCCGCGTGACCGACGCCAGCGGCGCAGCCTTGTGGCAACTGCGCGTGATCGACCATGGCATAGGCATCACCGCCGACGATTTGCCGCGCGTGTTTGAGCGCAACTTCCGTAGCGAAAACGCCCGCTTGCACCGCACCGACGGCAGTGGCCTGGGTTTGCCGATTGCGGCCATGCTGGCCCGCGCCCACGGCGGCCATATCGAGATCGACAGCCAGCCCGGCCAGGGCACCACGGTCAGCCTGCGTTTGCCGCTGCTGACGGAATAGACTTATGAACATATTGATCGTTGAAGACGACGCCCGCGTGGCCGACTTTCTGGACCGTGGCCTGCGTGCCGAGGGTTACCGTACCCAGGTGGCGCGCAACGGCATTGACGGCCTGGCCCTGGCCCGCCAGGTGGCGCAGCAGGTCCGCGAAGACGGCACGCCCACCGTCATGCTGCTGGACCTGATGCTGCCCGGCATGGGCGGGCTGGAGGTCTGCCAGACCCTGCGCGCCGCTGGCGTGGCCCTGCCCATCCTGATGCTCACTGCGCTCGGCACGCTGGACGACCGGGTATCAGGCCTGCGCCTGGGCGCCGACGACTACCTGGTCAAGCCGTTTGCGTTCGAGGAGCTGCTGGCCCGCATCGAGGCGCTGATGCGGCGCTCCCGCGACCTGGCACCGGCCAACGCCACACGCCTGGAGGTGGGCGACCTGGTACTGGACCGCGATGCCATGCGCGCCAGCCGTGGCGGCCAGGCCCTGACCCTGACCGCACGCGAGCTGGCCCTGCTGGAGCTGCTGATGTCGGCCCCCGGCCGCTTGTTCAGCCGCGAGCGCATCTTGTCTGCCATCTGGGGCACGCACGAAGACCCGCTGACCAATGTGGTCGATGTGTACATTCGCCGCCTGCGCAGCAAGATCGACGACGGCCAGGCCCAGCCCCTGATCCACACGTTGCGCGGCCTGGGCTACCGGCTGGAAGCGCTGGCCTAAGGCCACACTGTTCATCTGGCGTTCATGCAAACGTCAGCCGGGCTTAACGCCATGGGCCGGCTGGGGTTCATGCCCGGATTCGACACTTCTTTCACTGCAGCAGATAAGCCGCTGCAGGTTTTGCCCCACCGGGCCAACCCATGAAAGAGTGAACACCATGATGTCTGTTACCACCCGTTTGATCCCTGCTGCCGCCCTGTTTGCCGTGTTGGCTACCGGCACGGCCCACGCCAGCGCCCAGAGCTGCGAGCCCATCACCGAGAAAGAGGTGAGCAGCCTGTTCGACCGCTGGAACGATTCGCTGAAAACCCTGGACCCGGCCAAGGTCACCGCCAACTACGCGGAAGACGGCGTGCTGCTGCCCACCGTGACCGACCAGCCGCGCAGCACGCCGGCCGAGATCAACGATTACTTCGTCAAGTTCTTGAAGGCGCAGCCCCAGGGCAAGATCGACAAGCGCTTTGTGAAGATTGGCTGCAATGTGGCGCAGGACGTGGGCACCTACACCTTCAGCCTGAAAGACGGCGCCAAGGTCCATGCGCGCTACACCTATGTGTACGAGTTCACCGGCGGCAAGTGGCTGATCGCCCACCACCACTCTTCGGCCATGCCCGAGAAGAAGTAACGGAGGGTGATCCAGGCAGGCTATACGCCTGTCCGTGGCCGAGTGCAGCCCGGTGCGGCTGCACTTGGTGCTGCCTGGTAACCAACTGGCGGCAAAATACGCACCATGACACACACTATTCCTGATATTTTTGCCAACAACCGTGCCTGGGCCGCCCAGATGGAGCGCCAGCGGCCCGGCTTCTTCACCGAACTCACGCGCCAGCAAAAGCCCAAGTACATGTGGATAGGTTGCTCGGACAGCCGGGTGCCGGCTAACGAAATCATGGGCCTGGACCCAGGCGAGGTGTTTGTGCACCGCAACGTGGCCAATGTGGTGGTGCATTCCGACCTGAACGCGCTGTCCACCGTGCAGTTCGCGGTGGACGTGATCAAGGTCGAGCACATCACCGTGGTCGGCCACTACGGCTGCTCGGGCGTGGCGGCGGCGCTGGCCGGCCAGCGCGTCGGCCTGGCCGACAACTGGCTGCGCCACATCCAGGATGTGCGCGACCGCCATTGGCACTTGATCGACGCCATCCCCGAAGGCCGCCGCCACGATGCGCTGGTGGAGTTGAACGCCATTGAACAGGTGGTGAACGTCTGCCAGAGCACCGTCATGGTCGACGCCTGGGCGCGCGGCCAGAAGGTCAGCGTGCACGGCTGGGTCTACGGCATCCACGACGGCCTGCTGCAGAACCTGCACATCAGCGTCGACGGCGTCGATTCCCTGGAAGCCGCGTACAAGGCGGCGATTGAAGGCGTTTCACGGGCTGAGCGCAATTAATACCTGCGCGAGTGGCTATTGAAAATATAGCAAACCATGTTTCCCCAGCGCCTGGACTCGCCGCTCGCCTACGAGATTGCCAAGGCGATGATGGATGGTTTCAACCGGCACTACCGCCTGTTCCGCAGCGAATCGGCGCGGGCCAAGCACCGGTTTGAAACGGCAGACTGGCACGGCCAGCAGCGGGCCCAGCGTGAGCGCATCGAGTTCTACGACCTGCGGGTGCGCGAATGCTCGACCCGGCTGGAGCGCGAGTTCAAAGCCGGCGAGCAGGGCATGGACGTGTGGCAACAGGTCAAGCTGCACTACATCGGCCTGCTGGTCGACCACCGCCAGCCCGAGCTGGCCGAGACCTTCTTCAACTCGGTCACCACCAAGATGCTGCACCGCAGCTACTTCCAGAACGACTTCATCTTCGTGCGCCCGGCGGTCAGCACCGAGTACATCGAAAACGCCGAGCAGCGCCCCACCTACCGCGCCTACTACCCGACCCGCGCCACGCTGGGCGCGGTGCTGCTGCAGCTGCTGCAGGACTTCGACCTGCAGCGCGCCTTTGCCGACCTGCCGTGCGACATCGCCTATGTGCAGGCGGCGCTGCAGCAGCAGCTGGGCGAGGTCACGCTGCGGGCCAATTTCCAGATACAGGTGCTGAGTGGTTTGTTCTTCCGCAACAAGGGCGCCTACGTCTGCGGCAAGCTGATCAACGGCTTCCAGGAGCATCCGTTTGCGCTGCCCATCCTGCACAACGCCGACGGCAAGCTGGTGATCGACGCCGCGCTGTTCGGCGAGGACGACATGCTGCTGCTGTTCAGCTTTGCGCGCGCCTACTTCATGGTCGACATGGAGATCCCCAGCGCCTATGTACAGTTCCTGCGCAGCATGATGCCGCGCAAACCACGCAATGAAATCTACAACGCGCTGGGCCTGGCCAAGCAGGGCAAGACCCTGTTCTACCGCGACCTGCTGCAGCACCAGCGCTATTCGAGCGACAAGTTTCGCATCGCACCGGGCATCAAAGGCATGGTGATGCTGGTGTTCGATATGCCCTCGTTTCCCTACGTGTTCAAGCTGATCAAGGACTACTACCCGCCGCAGAAGGACACCAGCCGCGAGCAGATCAAGGCCAAGTACCAGTTGGTGAAGCAGCACGACCGCGTGGGGCGCATGGCCGACACCTTGGAGTACAGCGGCGTGGCGTTTCCGCGAGCGCGCTTTGACGATGCTGTGATCGCTGAAATTGAAAAGTACGCACCCAGCCAGCTGGAGATCAGCGATCGCGACGGGGATGGGCAGATGGAGGTCGTCATCAAGCACTGCTACATCGAGCGCCGCATGATCCCGCTCAACATCTACTTGCAAGAGGCCTTGGCCGCCGGCCCGGACGACCGCCGCGCGCGCGCCCAGATCGAGCGCGTGGTGCTGGAGTACGGCCATGCCATCAAGGACCTGGTGGCCGCCAACATCTTCCCGGGCGACATGCTGTGGAAGAACTTCGGAGTGACGCGCCACGGCAAGGTGGTGTTCTATGACTACGACGAGATCGAATACCTGACCGACTGCAACTTCCGCACCGTGCCCCAGCCGCGGAATGAACAGGAAGAGATGAGCGGCGAGATCTGGTACAAGGTCGGCCCCAAGGATGTGTTCCCCGAAACGTTTGGCCCGTTCTTGCTGGGCAATCCGCTGGTGCGCGAGGCCTTCATGCGCCACCACGCCGAGCTGCTGGAGCCCAGCTTTTGGCAGGCGCACAAGGAGCGCATCCAGGCCGGCTATGTGCACGACGTGTTCCCGTACGAGCAGGACAAGCGTTTCAACCCCGGCCACTGATCGCTTACACTGCGACCCGCCCGGGGTGTGCAGTGAGCTGCGCTGAGATGGAAATCCAAACCCGCGAACTTGATCTGGTTCATACCAGCGTAAGAAGAGCTTGACGACAGCGCCACTTTGCGGGCGCTCGCCGTCTACACGCCCCACCTGCAAAGGAAAAGGGCATCTCCTTGGGAGTTTGCGCGGTCTGGCTGCGCTTTCGGGCTCCCACTTTCAAAGGAGATTCCCCATGAACGCACCCGATAAATTCGTCCAGCTGCTCAACTACGCCTGCGACCCCCTACCTGCCTCGACTAAGCGCTACATCCAGGGCAGCCGCCCCGACCTGCGCGTGCCGGTACGCGAGATTTTGCAAAGCAATGGTGAAACCGTCACCGTCTACGACACCTCCGGCCCCTACACCGACCCGCAGGCCCAGATCGACGTGCGCGCCGGCCTGCAAGCCCTGCGCGCGGGCTGGATCGAGTCGCGTGGCGACACCGAAAGCTATGCTGCACGCATACGTAAGGCGCTGGACGATGGCCGCCAAAGCGAAGAGCATGACGCCCTGCAACTGCTGCGCGCCCAGGCCGCCGGCCTGCAGCGTACGCCACGCCGCGCCAAGGCCGGTGCCAACGTGTCGCAGATGCACTACGCACGCAAAGGCATCATCACCCCCGAGATGGAATTCGTCGCCCTGCGCGAGAACCAGAAGCTGGAATGGATGGCGCAGTACGCGGCGAATACCGAGCGCGACCAGCGCCTGGCCGGCAACAGCTTTGGTGCCAGCATCCCCAAGGTAGTGACGCCCGAGTTCGTGCGCTCTGAAGTGGCCCGTGGCCGCGCCGTGATCCCGCTGAACATCAACCACCCCGAAGTCGAGCCCATGGCGATTGGCCGCAACTTCCTGGTGAAGATCAACGCCAACATCGGCAACTCCGCCGTCACCTCCAGCATCGAAGAAGAAGTCGAAAAGCTGGTCTGGGCGATCCGCTGGGGCGCTGACACCGTGATGGACCTGTCCACCGGCAAAAACATCCACACCACCCGCGACTGGATCATCCGCAACTCGCCGGTGCCAATCGGCACCGTGCCGATCTACCAAGCGCTTGAAAAGGTGGGCGGCATTGCCGAAGACCTGACCTGGGAGATCTTCCGCGACACGCTGATCGAGCAAGCCGAGCAGGGCGTGGACTACTTCACCGTGCACGCCGGCGTGCGCCTGCCCTTCATCCACCTTACCGCCAACCGCATGACCGGCATCGTTTCGCGCGGCGGCTCCATCATGGCCAAGTGGTGCATCGCACACCACAAAGAGAATTTCATCTACACCCACTTCGATGAGATGACCGAGATACTGAAGGCCTACGACGTCAGCTATTCGCTGGGCGACGGCTTGCGCCCCGGCTCCGGCGCGGACGCGAACGACGAAGCCCAGTTCGCCGAGCTGCGCACCCTGGGCGAGCTGACGCAGAAGGCCTGGGAGCAAGACGTGCAGGTAATGATCGAAGGCCCCGGCCACGTGCCCATGCACATGGTGCAGGCCAATATGACCGAGCAGCTTAAGCACTGCCATGAAGCGCCGTTCTATACCCTAGGCCCGCTGACCACCGACATCGCGCCCGGCTACGACCACATCACTAGCGGCATCGGTGCAGCCATGATCGGCTGGTTTGGCACCGCCATGCTGTGCTACGTGACGCCCAAGGAGCATCTGGGCCTGCCCGACCGCGACGACGTGAAGACCGGCATCATCACCTACAAGATTGCCGCCCATGCCGCCGACGTGGCCAAGGGCCACCCCGGTGCGCGCTACCGAGACGACGCGCTGTCCAAGGCGCGCTTCGAGTTCCGCTGGATGGACCAGTTCAACCTGTCGCTGGACCCGGAAACCGCCAAGAAATTCCACGACGAAACCCTGCCCAAGGACTCGGCCAAGGTCGCGCATTTCTGCTCCATGTGCGGCCCGAAATTCTGCTCGATGAAGATCACACAGGAAGTGCGTGAGTACGCCAAGAACCTGGGCGTCAGCGAAGAGGCCGCCGCGGAACAAGGCATGCAGGCCAAGTCGGAAGAGTTCAAGAGCGGCGGTGGCGAAATCTACGTGCCAGTGAACGGGGTGATCCCGATCTCACAGGGGTAAAGTGGGGGCGCAAAGGAGCGCCTGCCATGTCCCTATCCCCTGACCCCATCGTCATCCTCGGTGCCGCCCGCACGCCCATGGGCGGCTTCCAGGGCGACTTTGCCGCGCTCGCCGCCCACGACCTGGGCGGTGCAGCGATTCGCGCTGCGGTCGCGCGTGCAGGGGTGGATCCGGCCTGCATCGGCGAGGCGCTGCTGGGCAACTGCCTGATGGCCGGCCAGGGCCAGGCGCCGGCGCGGCAGGCGGCGTTCAAGGGCGGGCTGCCGCAGAGCTGCGGCGCTGTCACCTTGTCGAAGATGTGCGGCTCGGGCATGAAGGCGGCGATGCTGGCGCACGACATGCTGCGCGCCGGCAGTTTTGAAGTGATGCTGGCCGGCGGCATGGAGAGCATGACGAATGCGCCGCACCTGCTTCCCAAGGGCCGCAGCGGCATCCGCATCGGCCACGGCCAGGTGCTGGACCACATGATGCTCGACGGCCTGGAAGACGCCTACGAGCCCGGCCGCTCCATGGGTACGTTCGGCGAAGACTGCGCGGCCAAATATGGCTTTACCCGCGCGGCGCAGGACGCGTTTGCCACCACGAGCGTGCAGCGCGCCCAGGCGGCGATTGCCTCGGGTGCGTTTGCGGCCGAGATTACGCCGGTGACCGTGCCGGGCCGATCTGGCGACACGCTGGTGTCCATCGACGAAGGGCCAGGCAAGATCCGGCTGGACAAGATTCCCACGCTACGGCCGGCGTTCAAGCAGGACGGCCGCATCACCGCCGCCTCCAGCTCATCGATCAACGACGGCGCGGCGGCCCTGGTGCTGGCCCTGGCCTCTACCGCCCAGCGCCTGGGCGCGCAGCCGCTGGCCCGCGTCGTCGGCCACGCCACCCATGCCCAGGCGCCCGAATGGTTTGCCACCGCGCCGCTGGGCGCGGTGCAAAAGTTGCTGGCCCAGACCGGCTGGAGCGTGGCCGATGTGGACCTGTGGGAGATCAACGAGGCTTTCGCCGTGGTGCCGATGGCGCTGATGGCCGAGCTTGGTATTCCGCACAGCATCGTCAACGTGCACGGCGGCGCCTGCGCGCTGGGCCATCCTATTGGCGCCAGCGGCGCGCGGATTCTGGTCACCCTGCTGTACGCCCTGCGCGCGCGTGGCCTGCGCCGCGGCGTCGCCACGCTGTGCATAGGCGGTGGCGAGGCCACGGCAATGGCGCTGGAATTGCTATAAATAGCGTAGCTGCTGGCGCTGATTCCATATGCGCTGGAGGCCTATTTTTCTTGAATCCTCGGCGTGTAGTCCGCCTGGCTTACGATGGCTGTTTTCGCACACAGGAACCTGGCCATGGCCCACATCCTCATTCTTGGCGCGTCGCGCGGTATCGGCCTGGAGTTTGCGCGCCAGTACCTTGCGGCAGGCCACCGCGTGATCGCCACCGCCCGCGATGCCGCCGGCTTGGCCCGGCTGAAGGCGCTGGGTGCCGAGCCGCAGCGCCTGGACGTGGCCGATCCGGCGAGTGTCAGCGGCCTGGCCTGGCTGCTGGACGGTGAAAAGATTGACACCGCCGTCTACGTGGCCGGCGTGTATGCCGAGGGCCGCGCCACTTCGCCGCCGACGCGCGAAGACTTCGACCGCGTAATGCACACCAATGTGCTGGGCGCGATGCAGGCGATTCCGCAGGTGGCGCCGCTGGTAGAGGAGGCCGGTGGCGTGTTTGCCTTCATCAGCAGCGGCATGGGGCAGATTGGGGATGTGTCGTCCAGCGACGGCTGGACCTACCGGGTCAGCAAGGCAGCGTTGAATATGGCCGTGGCGGCGGCCCAGCACGACTACCCGCGCGCCACCTTGCTGGCACTGTGTCCCGGTTGGGTGCAGACCGATATGGGTGGCCCGGGCGCGCGCTTGGCCGTGCAGGACAGCGTGGCCGCAATGCGCAACACCCTGGCCGTCACCACGGCCGCCGACCGGGGCCGCTTTCTGCACCACGACGGCCGGCCATATGCCAGCTGGTGAGGGGATATGTGTAACGCTGGCCCCGGCCGCCCGGCTCTACGTATAATCCAATTCTCCGAGGAGCGCTGCAACCCCTGGCCTGACAACTTCAGGCGCGGGTGTGAGGCTCGGAAACCGTCCATCAAGTGATAACGGCGCTCACCCACCGCCCGTGCGTGAGGTGAGAGTTATCCCACCCCCGCTGCGCAGTGGCTGTACCAACCTGTATTGGAGCCAACTATGAACGCAGTTCTCAAACCCATCCTGACCGCCGACCAAGCCATTGCCGACCTGAGCCTGGCCGCCTGGGGCCAGCGGGAAATCCGCATTGCCGAGACCGAAATGCCCGGCCTGATGGCCATCCGCGAAGAGTTCGCAGCGGCGCAACCACTGAAGGGTGCGCGCATCACCGGGTCGTTGCACATGACGATCCAGACCGCCGTGCTGATCGAAACCCTGCAAGCCCTGGGTGCCACCGTGCGCTGGGCCTCGTGCAACATCTTCTCCACCCAAGACCACGCTGCTGCCGCAATTGCCGCCGCCGGCACGCCAGTGTTCGCCATCAAGGGCGAATCGCTGAAAGACTACTGGGACTACACCCACAGCATCTTCGACTTCGGCGCCAAGGGCACGCCGGGCGAAGGCCCGAACATGATTCTGGATGACGGCGGCGACGCCACGCTGTTGATGCACCTGGGCCAGCGCGCTGCAAAAGATGCTTCGCTGATCGCCAACCCCACCAGCGAAGAAGAAACTCTGCTGTACGCGGCCATTAAAGCCAAGCTGGCCGTGGACCCCACCTGGTACGCCCGCAAGGCCGCTGAAATCATCGGCGTGACCGAAGAAACCACCACCGGCGTGCACCGCCTGAACGAAATGTCGGCCAAGGGCACGCTGCTGTTCCGCGCCATCAACGTGAATGATTCGGTGACCAAGAGCAAGTTCGACAACCTGTACGGCTGCCGCGAATCGCTGGTGGACGGCATCAAGCGCGCCACCGACGTGATGATTGCGGGCAAAGTGGCGGTCGTTGCCGGTTACGGCGACGTGGGCAAGGGCAGCGCCCAGGCACTGCGCGCGCTGTCGGCCCAAGTCTGGGTGACCGAGATCGACCCAATCAACGCCCTGCAGGCCGCGATGGAAGGCTACCGCGTTGTGACCATGGACTACGCGTGTGAACACGCCGACATCTTCGTCACCACCACTGGCAACAAGAGCGTCATCACCCACGCCCACATGCTGAAGATGAAGGACCAGGCCATCGTCTGCAACATCGGCCACTTCGACAACGAAATCGAAGTTGCGGCGATCGAACAGTACGAATGGGAAGAGATCAAACCGCAAGTCGACCACATCAAGTTCCCTGACGGCAAGAAGATCATCCTGCTGGCCAAGGGCCGCCTGGTGAACCTGGGCTGCGGCACGGGCCACCCCAGCTTTGTGATGTCGGCCAGCTTTGCCAACCAGACCATCGCCCAGATCGAGCTGTTCACCAAGAAGGACGCGTACGAAAACGGCAAGGTCTATGTGCTGCCCAAGCACCTGGACGAAAAGGTCGCACGCCTGCACCTGAAGAAGGTCGGCGCGATGCTGACCGAGCTGACTGACGAGCAAGCTGCCTACATCGGCGTGAGCAAAGCCGGCCCGTACAAGGCCGAAACCTACCGCTACTAAAGCGCCCACTCCCCCGCATCCCGGGGGAGTTTTTACTATCACCTTCGGAGCCCGATGCGCGCTGACCAATTACTTGTAGAACGCGGCTTGGCCGCATCCCGCTCCCAGGCCGTGCGCCTGATCACAGGGGGCATGCGCTGGTTCGACGGCATCAAATGGCGCGACGTCGCCAAGAACAAAGACGACATTCCGACCGACGCCAAGATCGAGTTGCTCGACGACGCCGAGGCGCGCTATGTGTCCCGCGGCGGGCTCAAGTTGGATGCCGCACTCAAGCACCTGAGCCTGGACGTGACCGACTGCAAGGTGCTCGATGTGGGCCAGTCGACCGGCGGTTTCACCGACTGCCTGCTGCAGGCCGGCGCGGCCCAGGTAATCGGTGTCGACGTAGGCCATGGCCAGCTGCACCCCAAGCTGCGTGGCGATGCGCGGGTGTTGTGCGTGGAAGGGCTGAACGCCCGTTCGCTCACGCCTGAATCGCTGCAGGAAGCCTGCGAAATGGTGTTGTCTGAACACTGGGAGCCGCCCGCGGTGGACGACCCGGAGCCCGAGGCACCCTATAGCTGGATGCGCGGCGGCGGCGAAGTCACCGACTACGACGACAGCGACGATGCAGACGATGCCGAGGTCGAGGCGCATATTGCGCAGGCTACGGGCAAGGTGAACGCGCGGCCTCTGGATGCGGACCCCGCAGCCGATGCGGCGCCCCACCCGCGCCGGAACCGCCGCAAAGCCGGTATGGACGGTGTGGACACTGACCCGGAATTCGACCTGGTGACGGGCGATGTGTCGTTCATTTCGCTGACGCTGATCCTGCCGGCGTTGGTGCCGTTGCTGAATCCGGACAGCCGTTTGTTGATGCTGGTCAAGCCGCAATTCGAACTGCAGCCTGGCCAGGTCGGCAAGGGCGGCATCGTGCGCGACGAAGCCATGTACGGCGTCGTCGAAGCGCGTTTGCGCCAGTGCTGCGCCGAGCAGGGCCTGGAGGTGCTGGACTGGTTTGACAGCGCTGTGGTTGGCGGCGACGGCAACCGTGAGTATTTTATTTTTGCAAAAACGAGTGGCGCATGAGTCTTGCATCCCATCTACCCATAAGTCTTGAATTTTTTCCGCCCAAAACGGCCGAAGGCGCTGCCAAGCTGCGCACGGTGCGCCAGGCGCTTTATGCGTTGAAGCCCGAGTTCTGCTCGGTTACCTTTGGTGCCGGTGGCTCGACCCAGGAAGGCACGTTTGGCACCGTTGCCGAGATCCTGGCCGAGGGCGTAGCTGCTGCCAGCCATTTCTCCTGCGTGGGCGCCACCAAGGCCACGGTGCGGGCCCAGCTCGCTACCTTGCAGGCCATGGGCGTGAAGCGTCTGGTGGCCTTGCGCGGTGATTTGCCCAGCGGCTACGGAGCCGGCGGCGAGTTCCACTACGCCAGCGATCTGGTGGCCTTCATCCGCGCCGAAACTGGCGACGCGTTCCAGCTGGAAGTCGCCTGCTATCCCGAGGTGCACCCCCAGGCCAAATCGGCCGATGCCGATCTGAACGCGTTTGCCATCAAGGTGCATGCGGGCGCGAACTCGGCGATGACCCAGTATTTCTACAACGCCGACGCCTATTTCCGCCTGGTGGAAGACGCGCGCAAGCTGGGCGTGACCATCCCCATCGTGCCGGGCATCATGCCGATCTCCAGCTCCTCGCAGCTGATGCGCTTCAGCGACGCCTGCGGCGCCGAGATCCCGCGCTGGATACGCTTGCGCCTGCAAGGCTTTGGCGACGATACGGCCAGCATCAAGGCCTTTGGCCTGGATGTGGTGACAGATTTGTGCGAACGGCTGGTGGCTGGCGGTGCACCCAGTCTGCATTTCTACACCATGAACCAGAGCGTGGCCACGCTGGAAATCGGCAAACGCCTGGGCCTGCTCGGCTAATCGCTAATCGCTAGTCGGTCAAGAACTGCTGGCGGAAAGCGTCGCAGAACTGCGCCGTGCCCGATAGCGACAGGGTCAGCGTGTGCCGCGGCAGGCCTTGCGGGCCCAGCTGCACATGCAGTTCGCGGCTCTGCGCGTCGTAGTGGATTTCTTCGGTGGCCGCCCATTCCTGCTGGCCGTGCAGATAGAAGTCCCACTCGCCGCCATCGTCCAGCGGCGCACGCATGCCTGGGAAGGCCGTGTGCGCCCAGTCCAACACCTGTTTGACCTCTTGCTGCACCGCCGGCACCTGCTCGGGCCGCGTCGAGGCCATGGCCTCGAACGTGCCACAGCCTAGCTCGTCTTCGCTGTAGTCAAAGTCGAGGTAGAGCATGCGGCTCAGTCTTGTGCGGGGGCTGCCGGTTTGGCGCTGCGCACGCCGTTCTTGGCCACCAGCTCGATGTAGAACGAGGGCGCGCCAGTAGCGGCGATCTCGTCGATCAGCTTGGTGATGGCGGCATAGTGCGCGACCACCGCCGTGTCGGCGCTGCTGCCAAAGAGGCAATCCCAGTCCCAGTAGTCCACGCCTTCGGGCAGGGGTACGCGCAGCTGGCGTTTGATGTATTTGCGGATTTCGTGTTTGGTGGCATCCAGCACGCGGTCGCGGTGCTTGCCTTCGATGTCCAGAGGGAACGTTTTCTTCACAGAGTGCCTTTGAGAGACCGCTGCCATCCTGGTTGGATGGCACACGGCAGGCGCTCGATTATGAGGCCTGGCGCCCTGGAACTTGTTTTGCTATTAAATAAATAGCTGCTGACGCAGGTGGAATATGCGCCAGCGGCCGATTTTTTATAAATTGCTTACTTTCGCACCACCGCGTCACCGGGGGCGAAGTCGGCTGCCTTCAGCGGGCTGCGGCTGGTGATAAAGCTGCGCAGCACGTCGGCGTCGACGAAGCCGGTGTCCACATAGGTTTTGTGGGCCAGCATCTTGGGGTAGCCGTCGCCGCCCACGGCCTGGAAGTTGTTGATCACCAGGCGGTAGGTTTTGGTGGGGTCTACGGCTGCGCCGCGGATGCGGGCGTTGCTGACCACGCCGCCGGTGATGACCAGCTGTACGCCGGCAAACTGCGGGAACGCGCCCGAGCCGACCGACATCTTGGCCACGGCGTTCAGGTAGTCCATGACTTCAGCGCCGGTCAGGTCGACGGTGGCGATGGTGTTGCCAAACGGCTGGACCTTGAGCACGTCTTTGTAGGTCAGCGGGCCGGCGGGCAGCGAGTCGCGCACGCCGCCGGCATTGACCACCGAGAAGTCGGCCTTGGTCTTGTCCATCATCGACAGCCCCACCAGCACGCCCATGGCGGCCGGCTGGGCGCGGATCACGCTGCGGTCGCCTTCGATGCGGGCGTCGCTGCTGCCCACGGTGATGCCCAGCTTTTCCTGGCCGATGTTTTGGTACGGCGTGAGCAGGGCCAGCATCTCTTTGTTTTCGGCGATTTCCGTGGTGTAGACCACCTTGGCGGTCTTGCCGTCGTCGGTCTTGACGGTCTTCTTCAGGTTGATCGGGATCAGCGCGTACTTGACCAGCTTGAACTCGCCATTGCGGTAAGTGAAGTCGGCGCGGCCCACGTACTTGCCCCATTCGTGGGCTTGTACGATCCAGGTGCCGTTCCGCCGGTCCGGGGCGCAGGCGGTGCCGGGCACATAGGCGTCATCGCGCACGTTCTCGGCCTTCATGCAGACCGGGTTTTGCGAATGCCCGCCGACCACCAGGTCAATGCCGTTGACGGCACGGGCCATCTCCACGTCGCCCTGGGCTTGGGTGCCGTGGTTGCCGTTGGTGTAGTGGCCCATGTGGGTGGCGGCGATGACCACGTCGGCCTTGCTGCGCAGCTCGGGTACGACCTTGTTGGCTTCGGCGATCACGCTGCGGAATTCGACACCCTTGACGTTGTCGGGGTGCACCATCTTGTAGGTGTCTTCGGTGGTCAGGCCCATCACGCCGACGCGGACACCGCCTACGTTGAAGATCTTGTAGGGCGCAAACATGCGCTGGCCGTTGTCGTAGATATTGGCCGACAGCATGGGGAAGGTGGCCAGGTCGCGCTGCATCTTCAGCACGACGCGCGGCTTGTCGAACTCGTGGTTGCCTACGGCCATGGCGTCGAAGCCCAGCAGGTTCATGCCCTTGAAGTCGGGCACGGCGTCTTGCAGGTCGGATTCGGGTACGCCGGTATTTATGTCGCCGCCACTTAGTAGCAGCACCGAGCCGCCCGCCGCTGCCACCTCGGCCCGTACCTGGTCGACCACGGTTTTCTGGGCCGACAGGCCGTACTCGCCATCGCTGTTCTTCCAGAAATGGCCGTGGTGGTCATTGGTGTGCAGGATGGTGATGCTGTAGGTCTTGTCCTTTTCCGGGCCCTTGGACCCCATGGAAGAGCAGCCCGCCAGGGCGGCGACCAGCAAGAGCAGGGTGAAACGGCGGTTTGGCATTTGCATGGGAACTCCTGAGATGAACGAGAGAAAAGCAAGACAGGGGCCAAGGGACGCGACTGTCTTATTCCAGGGATACCGTGGAACCGGCTCCGCCGGGCCACTGGTATCGCCCCCTGCAAGGGGGTGGCGGAAACGCGCAGCGTGGAGCCTGGGAGTGAGCCTATTTCCCTCCCCGCAGCTCCTGCATGCGTTCGTCGAAATAGCTCTTTACCGTGTAGCGCTCCGACAGCACCACGTCGCGCCGCGGGTGCAGGAACAGCGGCAGTGAAACCCGCGATTTGAAGCGGCCTTCGCCCGTGGGATTCAGCACCCGGTGGGTGGTGGACGGGTAGTAGTGGCCGGAGGCTTCTTGCAGCATGTCGCCGATGTTGACGATCAGCAGGCCGAAGTCGCAGGGTACGTCGTACCACTGCTGGTCCTTGCCCAGCACCTGCAGGCCGGGTTCGGTGGCGGCCGGCAGGATGGTCAGCAGATTGATGTCGCCATGCGCGGCAGCGCGTACGCTGCCGGGCTCTTCATTGCCACGCAAGGGCGGGTAATGCAGCACGCGCAGCAGGGTCTGGTCGCAGCCCTCGATCATCTTTGGCAGGGGTTCGGAGTAGCGGGCGCGGACCTCGGGCGGCGAGTTGTCCTCCACCCATTTCAGCAGCTCGGCGGCCAGGGCGCTGCCGGCTTGGTAGTAGCGCTGCGCCGCATCCGACACCTCGGCCGGATAGCGGCCCCAGGGGTAGATATGGAAGAACTCTTTGAGGTCGCGCTTGTCGTTGCCCTTGGCGGTTTCGGACACGGAGGGGGAGAAGTAGCCGTCGTGCGTTTCCGGGTTGTGCGCATATTTGTGCTTGGCCTCGGAACCGAAGAACGCCAGCCATTCTGCATAGATGCCGTCCACCAGATGCTGGTCCAGCGGGTGGTTGGCCAACACCCCGAAACCGGTCTCGTGCAGGCTCTTGCAGAAGTCTTGCGCAGCGGTGGGGCTGTGGTAGTTGACGACGGGGAATTGCATGGATACCTCTCCTTGACAGGGCTTAGCGCGGCAGCCAGTCCGACATTAGCACTTCTTCCAGCAGCGTGTTGCAGGCTTCGGCCTGGACCTGCATGCAGACCTGGGTGGGCGGTTTGTCAGCCCAGCCGGCCTGCGGGTGGAAGATGTCCTTGCGCTTCATCATGGTCTGGCCGTTGGCGATGCCTTCGGTGGCGACGCGGATGGCGCCCGATTCGATGGTGAACAGCTCGGGGTTCACCAGGTAGATGAAGGCCAGCACGTCATGGCCGAAGCAGCCGTGGATCTTGGCCACGTGCGGGTAGATGCCGCTGTAGAAGTCGGCGTAGAAGCTGACCGCGTGGTGCAGCACGTCGGTGGCGATGTGCTTTTGCTTGTCGGCAATCTTCTTGAACATGGCCAGCGGCACGATCACGCGGTGGGTCACGTCCAGGCCCACCATGGTGAGCTTCCAGCCAGCGGTAAATACGTGGTCCGCCGCGTGCGGGTCGTTCCAGACATTGGCTTCCGCTACCGGGGAGACGTTGCCGGGCTCGACCACCGTGCCGGCCATCAGGATCACTTCCTTCAGCAGCTTGGGCAACTGGGGTTCGAGCTTCAGGGCCAGGCTCAGATTGCCCAGCGGACCGACGGCCACCAGGGTGATTTCACCGGGGTGGGCCCGCGCCATGTCGACGATGAACTGGGCGCTGGAGCGTGGGTCCAGCTGGTTGCTGGTGGCAACGCGCGAGGCCAGGTTGCCCAGGCCATCGGCGCCGTGGATGAAGGCCGGCGGCGCTTCGCCGGGCTTGACCCAGGGCGTGGCCACGCCTTTGGTCACCGGAATCGTCTTGCCGGCGATAGCGGTGAGGTACAGGGCGTTGGTGGCTGCCTGTTCCACCGTCACATTGCCGAAGGTGGTGGTGATGCCGACCACGTCGATGGCCGGGTGGGCCAGCGCGAAGTACAAGGCCATGGCGTCGTCCACGCCAGGATCGGTATCAAAAATGACTTTGGTAGGTGTGCTCATGGCGTTCGGTCCAGTGCTAGATAAAAGAGATTAGGCGGGGAATCCGCAGAATGCGCGCAGTTCGGCGTCCGCGCCCTGGGGCGTGCCGCTGTGCACCAAAGCCTGTACTTCGGCGTGGGTGGGAATGCTGGACTGCGCGCCAGGCCGGGTGCAGGCCAGGGCGCCGGCGGCACTACCGTATTGCATGGCCAGCGCCAGGCTGTGGCCTTGGGCCAGGGCGGCGGTGAGTGCGCCGCAGAAGCTGTCGCCGGCGGCGGTGGTGTCTACCGGCATCACGGGGAAGGCGGCTTGCAGCAGGATCTGGCCATTCAGCCGGGCGCAGCAGCCGCGGTGGCCCAGGGTGACGACCACGCAGGGCACGGCCAGGCGTTCCAGGCATTCGGCCACGCTGCCCTGGTGCTGGGCCACGCTGGCCAGTTCGCCTTCGTTGACCACCAGCACGTCCACCGTGGCCAACAAGGCCGGCGGCAGCAGCTGCGCCGGGGCGGCATTCAGCACCACTTGCACGCCTTGCGCCTGCGCTGCCTGGGCGTAGGCGGTAACGCTGTCCAGTGGCGTCTCCAGCTGCAGCAGCAGGTGGCTGAAGCCGGCCAGCGGCGGCAGGTGCTTGGCTTGCAGGGCCAGATTGGCACCGGGGGCTACGGTGATGGCGTTCTCTGCGTCGTCGGAGACGCAGATGAAGGCGGTGCCTGTAGGCGTGTCCGGGGTGCGCACCACGTGCGACACCACGCCGGCGTCGGCCAGCGAGGCTTCGAGCGGCTGGGCAAAGGCGTCGTCGCCCAGTGCCAGCAGCATATGCGTTGGGGCGCCGCCGGCGCGCGCGCAGGCGATGGCCTGGTTGGCGCCCTTGCCGCCGGGGAAGGTCTGGAACGCGCGGCCCAGCACGGTTTCGCCCGGTGCGGGGATGTGGGATGCACGCACTACAAAATCAAGATTGGCCGAGCCAGCAACAAAAATCATGGGAAAGAAAGGGTTAACGCGATTTGATAAAGGGCACGCCGATGGCCTTGGGGGCGACCGACTTGGCCATGAAGCCCGCCAGGATGATGACGGTGACGATATAGGGAATCATCTGGATCAGCGAGCCCGGCACCTTGCCAATGACGGGCAGCACCACGCCTTCGAGCTGGATCTGCAGGGCGCTGAAGAACGCAAACATCAGGCAGCCCAGCGTGGTGTGCACCGCGCGCCAGCTGCCAAACACCAGCGCCGCCAGCGCCAGAAAGCCGTTGCCCGCCGACATATCGCTGAGGAAGAAGCCGGTCTGCACGATCGCCAGGTAGGCGCCCGACAATCCGCACAGCACGCCGCCGACCAGCAGGGCCAGGAACCGCGTGCGACCGACGTTGATGCCGGCTGTGTCGGCCGCGTGCGGGTTGTCGCCCACGGCGCGCAGGCGGAGGCCAAAGCGGGTGTGGTTGACCACCCAGTGCACTAGCGGCACGGCCAGAAACGCCAGGTACACCAGCACGGTATGGCCACCGATCAGCTGGCGCAGCAGCCAGCCCAGCAGCGGTACATCGGCCAGGCCCTGCGTGCCAGGGATGTTGAGTACGCCAAAGCGGCCTTCGTCCAGCGATGGCGAGCGACCGCCTTGCTGGAAAAAGAACTGCGCAAGCACAAAGGTCAGGCCGCTGACGGCGATGTTGATGGCCATGCCCGAGACCAGCTGGTTGCCGCGTTGCCGGATGCACACGTAGCCGTGCAGCAGGGCCAGCAGGCAGGACACTGCAATGCCGGCCAACACCCCGAACCAGGGGCTTTGCGTGGCATAGGCGACGCAGGCCGAGGCAAATGCGCTGCCCAGGATCTTGCCTTCCAGGCTGATGTCGACGATACCCGAGCGCTCGGCGAATAGGCCGCCCAGGGCCGCAAAAATCAGCACCGGCGCGCTGCGCACCATGGCGACCAGGATGCTGGAGAGTTGGATATCGTCCATCAGGCGGCACTCGTCTTTTTAAAGCGCTGCAGCAGCGCGGCCAGGGCCGGAGCGTAGAGGTTTTCCATCGCGCCGCAGAACAGGATGATCAGGCCCTGGATGAACACAAAGGTTTCGGGCGGGATGTTGGACTTTTCCAGCGACAGGTCAAAGCCACCCTGAATCAGCCCGCCAAACAGAATAGCCGACAGCAGGATGCCGATCGGGTGGTTGCGCCCCATCAGCGCCACCGCGATGCCGATGAAGCCGGCGCCGGCAGTGAAGTTGAGGCCCAGGTTGTGCGATGAGCCCATCTGGCTATTGACCGCCGCCATGCCGGCCAGCGCACCCGATACCGCCATCACGCCGATGATGGTGCGCTTGATGGAAATGCCTGCGTAGTGGGCGGCGTGCGGGTTCAGCCCCACCGTGCTGACGCCATAACCCCAGGAGGTGCGCCACATCACCAGCGCATAGGCGCCCAGTGCCAGCAGCGCCAGCAGAAAGCTGACGTTGACCGGGGTCTGGCCCAGCACCGGCAGCCAGTCGTTGAGCCGCGGCAGCCAGCCGGATTCGGCGAACTGGCGGCTCGACGTGCTTTGCTGGCCGACCGGGATCAGCAGGCTGACGATGATGTAGTTCATCAGCGAGGAGGCGATGAAGTTGAACATGATGGTGGTCACCACGATATGGCTACCGCGCTTGGCTTGCAAGTACCCGGGCAAGAAAGCCCAGGCGGCTCCGAACACGGTGCTGGCGGCAATCGCCAGCGGAATCACCACCCACGGGCCCCAATGGGCGTCCATGTTCAGCACCACCAGTGCCATGCCCAGGCCGCCGATGTACATCTGGCCTTCGCCGCCGATGTTGAACAGGCCGGCGTGCAGCGCAAACGCCACCGCCAGTCCGGTGAAGATGAAGGTGGTGGCGTAGAACAGGGTGTAGCCCAGCCCCTCGGGGTTCAGGAAGGCGCTGTTGACCAGGATGCCCAGCGACTCGATGGGGCTTTCGCCCAGGGCAAAGATCACCACGCCGGCCACCAGCATGGCCGAGACGAGGTTCAGTATGGGCAGCAGCAGGTTGGTGGCCCAGCGGGGCAGATTGTGTGGGTTCATAAAGTCAGTGGCTTACGCCGCCCATCATCAAGCCGATGCGGGTGGTATCGAAATCGCCGGCCGCCAGCTCGCCGGTGATGCGGCCGCCACACATCACCAGGATGCGGTCGGCCAGCACGCGGATTTCTTCCAACTCTACCGACACCAGCACGATGGCAATGCCGGCATCGCGCAGCGCCAGCAGCCGGCGGTGGATGGTCTCAATCGAGCCGATGTCCACGCCGCGCGTCGGTTGTCCTATCAAAATGAGAGCAGGCTTTGCAGCAATCTCGCGCGCTAGCACCACTTTTTGTTGATTTCCGCCAGAGAGCAGGCCGACGCGCAGCTGCGGGTCAGTGGGGCGCACGTCGAATTCCTGGATCAGCTGTTGCGCATGGGCCAGGATGGCGGGCGGGTTGAGCAGCCAGCCGGCGGCGAATTCGGCGTCGTTCTGGTGCCCGAGCAAGGTGTTGAGCGCCACCGAGTTGGCTTTGACCAGGCCTTCGCGCAAGCGGTCTTCCGGCGCGTGGGCGATGCCCAGGCTGCGGTAAGCGGCGGGCAGGCCGTCGGCATCGCGCCGGCCAGTGTAGGGCAGCAGATTGCCTTGGTAGCGGATGTCGCCTTGGCTGGGCAGGCGCATGCCGGCCAGCACTTCCAGCAGCTCGGACTGGCCGTTGCCGGAGACGCCGGCAATGGCAACAATCTCGCCGGCCCGCACCGAGAAGTTCAGGTCGTCGAGCAGCTTCACCCCTTGGGCATTCTGCAGGCCCAGATGTGCCACATCCAGCACCGCCGCCCCGGGCTGGTAGGGGCCGCGCGACAAGGTGGATTCAATCGAGCGGCCGATCATCAGGCTGGCCACGGCTTCGCGGCTGCTGGTGGCGGTATCGACCTCGCCCACCACGGTGCCGGCGCGCATCACGGTGACGCGGTCGGTCAGCGCAAAGATTTCCTGCAGCTTGTGGGTGATCAGGATGATGGTTTTGCCCTGGTCGCGGAACACCCGCAGGATGGCGAACAGCGCGTCGGTTTCCTGCGGGGTGAGCACGGCGGTGGGCTCGTCCAGGATCAGGATGTCGGCGCCGCGGTAGATCAGCTTGAGGATTTCTACCCGCTGCTGGGCGCCCACCGACAGGTGCTCGACCCGCACATTCGGGTCGACTTCCAACTGGTACTGGGCGCCGAGCTCGCGCAGCTTTTGCTCTGCGATCTTGAACTTCGCATCCAGCACCAGTGCGCCTTCCACGCCCAGCATGATGTTTTCCAGCACGGTAAAGCTGTCCACCAGCATGAAGTGCTGGTGGATCATGCCGATGCCGCGCTGTATGGCTTCCTGGCTGTTGCGGATGGGAACGGGCTGGCCGTCCAGCAGAATTTGCCCACTGTCGGCCTGGTAGTAGCCGTACAGAATGCTCATCAGCGTGGATTTGCCGGCGCCGTTTTCTCCGACGATGCCGTGGATCGAGCCCTTGCGGATCTGGAAGCTGACGTTGGCATTGGCCTTGACCGCGCCGAACTGCTTGCAAATACCCCGGAATTCCACGACCGGCGCCACGGCGGTGGCGCCCTTGTGTTGCAGCGTCAACGCCACTCCTGGTTAGACGGGGCAGCTGTTGGCGGCGCGGTAGTCCACCACGCTGATCTTGCCCGACTTGATGTCGGTAGCGGCCTGCTTGATGCGGGTTTCCATGGCGGGGGTGATCAGCTTGCGGTTGTTGGCGTCCAGCGCCCAGTCCACGCCGCCTTCTTTCAGGCCCTTGTTGGTCACGCCGGCGGCCCAGGTGCCGTTCTTGACGCTCATGAAGCCGTCATAGGTGGCGTTGTCCACGCGCTTGAGCATGGAGGTCAGGATGAAGCCGGGGTACAGTGGGTTCTGGTTGGAATCCACGCCAATGCCGAGCTTGCCCTTGTCCTTGACTGCTTGCAGCGCGCCCATGCCGCTACCGCCGGCAGCGGCAAACACCACATCGACGCCGCGGTCGAATTGCGCGCGGGCCAGTTCGCCGCCCTTGGCCGGGTCGCTCCAGGCGGCGGGCGTGGTGCCGACCATGTTCTGGGTGACTTCGATCTTGCTATCCACCGACTTCACGCCCTGGGCGTAGCCGCAGCCGAAGGCGCGGATCAGGGGTACGTCCATGCCACCGATGAAGCCGACCTTTTGCGACTTGCTGGCCAGTGCGGCGGCGACGCCTACCAGGTACGAGCCTTCTTGCTCCTTGAAGGTGACGGAGTTGACGTTGTCGCCCTTGACCTCGTCGTCAATGATCATGAACTTGACCTTGGGGAACTCTTTGGACACGGTGGTCACCGCATTGGTCATCGAGAAACCGATGGAGACAACCAAGTCGACGTTTTTGCGGGCCATCTGGCGAAGCACTTGCTCGCTTTGCGCATCCGAGTTCACCTGGGCTTCCAGGTAGCCGATCTTGGTGTCCTTCTTGAAGCGCTCTGCGCCTTCGTAGGCCGACTGGTTGAACGACTTGTCGAACTTGCCGCCGCTGCCGTAGACCAGCGCCAGTTTGGGGTCGGCGGCATGGGCTCCAAATGCGCACAGTGCAGCAGCTACAGCCAGGGAAATGGAAGTGATTTTCATAGCGGACAAATGGGTTGGGTAAAGGAAAGCCGGGGACCGCTACACGTTGTGTAACGGGGAACCTCCCAGCGGTGCTACATGCTAAGCGAATTTAAGCGCCCGGGAAGTGGCGAAAACCAGTGTCTGCTGATACCGGATATATCGAATTTCGTAATTTGAAAAGACCAATGGATGGCGGACGATGCGCCCGCGGCGACCGGGTCGTCGCCCTGTCGCCGGGTTGCGCCTGTCGGTCTAGCCGCCCGAATCCAGCGTGGATGTGGCGTGCTTGTCCTGGCCCAGGCGTTCCACCATCTGCTCCAGGGCCGGTTTGAGCACCGCCTTCAATGTGTGGGGCGGGTTGATGAGGAACATGCCGCTGGCGGGCAGGCCCGGGCGCTTGACTTCGCCGGCTTCATCGGTGGTCAGCTTGCTGAACTTGACGGTCAGTGTGGCGTGTAGCCAGCTCTTGCCGGCCTTAGTGGCCAGGGTTTTGAGCTTGCGCGGCAGGTCATGCGCTTCGGGGCGCGGAATGATCGGGTACCAGACCGCGTAGGTGCCGGTGGCAAACAGCTTCAGGCAGTTGCCAATCATCTCGGTCACACGGCTGTAGTCGCTCTTGATTTCATAGCTAGGGTCGCAGAGCAGCAAAGCGCGGCGGCTCGGTGGGGGCAGAAATTTGCGGATGCCTTCAAAGCCGTCTTCGCGGAACACCGCGACCTGGCGGCCGGCTTCCAATTGGGCAATATTGGCCGACAGGGTTTTGCTGTCGGTGGGATGCAGTTCAAACAGCTTGAGCCGGTCGTGGTCGCGTAACAATTGTTGCAAGATGAACGGCGAGCCGGGGTAGACTTTTTTGCCGCCCGACTTGTTGAAGCTGGCCACCATGTCCAGATAGTCTTGCAGCGCGGGCGCCGCCTGGAAAGGGGGCTGCCCGGGCTCGGGGGGTGCCAGCAGCTTCAGGATGCCATTGGCCGCCTCTCCGCTGGTCTCGGCGTAGTCGCCATCTAGCCGGTACAGACCGGCGCCGGCATGGGTGTCCAGCACTGCCAGGGCCGGGTCTTTTTCGGCGAGGTATTTGAGGGTTGCAATCAAAACCGTGTGTTTAAGCACATCGGCATGGTTGCCTGCATGGAAGGCGTGGCGGTAACTAAACATACCCCTATGGTAACGAGCGCGGCGCCTGCGGTGTTGCCATGGGCACTAAACTTCGCACCATTGCGTACCGCTCCATGACCAACTCTGTCCATCTCACCGCGCCCCCCAAGGTGCTCCATACCGATGCGCTGCCCAATGGCGCACGGCTGGGCGAGTTCGAGATCATCCGCTTGCTGGGGGTGGGCGGCTTCGGTATGGTCTACCAGGCTTACGACCATTCGCTGCAGCGCTCGGTGGCGATCAAGGAATACATGCCGACCGCGCTGGCGGGGCGCGCCGAGGGGGTGTCGGTGTCCATCCGCTCGTCGCTCGACGGCGCCAGCTACCGCGCAGGGCTGCAGTCATTTGTGGCCGAGGCGCGTTTGCTGGCCCGGTTTGACCACCCCTCGCTGGTCAAGGTGTTCCGCTTCTGGGAAGCGCACAACACGGCCTATATGGTGATGCCGTTGTATGTGGGCATGACTCTCAAGCAGGCGCGCAGCCAGATGCGCCATCCGCCGCCCGAGGCCTGGCTGCGCCAGGTGCTGTGGTCGGTACTGGAGGCGCTCAAGCTGCTGCATGCGCAGGACACGGTGCACCGCGACGTATCGCCCGACAATATTTTTCTGCAGGACAGCGGGCCACCGGTGCTGCTGGATCTGGGCGCGGCCCGGCGGGCGATTGGCGACCTGAGCCGCCGACACACGGCAGTGCTGAAGGTGAATTACGCGCCGATCGAACAATATGCCGATGCCCGCGATATGGAGCAGGGGGCTTGGAGCGACTTGTATTCGCTGGCGGCGGTGGTCCACGGCTGCCTAGCCAACGACTTGCCGTTGCCCGCTACCTTCCGCGTATTGCGTGACCGCATGCCTAGCATGCAAGATGTGGCGCAAGCGGCCCAGGCCGAGCATGGACGGGTGTATTCGCCTGCGTTTGTTACTACGCTGGACCGCAGCCTGGCGATACGTCCCGAAGAGCGACCACAGTCGGTGGCCGAATTTTCTCTGGGTCTGGGGCTGCAGGCGCCGCCGGATATGGCCCAGTTCGACTGGCGTGCCGAGATGGGCCCGGGTTGGCAGTTGTCGCGCGAAGAACAGGCGCGGCGGGCGCGATCGGGGCCCATGGACCAGGCTGAGCTGCCGACGCAGTTCATGTATCCACCGCGACAGTCGGCCGATGGCCTGGTGGTGCTGGACAGTGTGGTGGATGTGGAGCCGCGGCACTGGAAGATGCCGGCGGTGTTGGCATCCTTGGCGCTGGCCACCGTGCTGGCCTCGGCCGCTTGGTGGGCCCATATGCCCGAGCAGCCGCTGCCGGTCGCGAAGGTTGTGCCGCCTGCTGAAGCCGTCGCGGCGGCAGTGCTGGACGAACCGATCAAGCTGGAGGTGGTTGCAGAACCTATGGCGGTTGCCAAACCGGTTACCAAAAGCGAGCCACGCAAGCGGACTGTTACGCCGCAGCCTGCCAAGAGCGCCCGTGCGGAGCCGCGTGCGGCGCCGGTGTCCACCCCTTCCGAGCTGGCGGCGCACTACCGCACCAGCAAGACGCCGCAGCCGGACCTGTGTGGCGATAGCAATTTCTTCACCCGTTCCATGTGTATGTACCGGGAGTGCCAGAAGCCGGAATTTGTCGATCTACCGGTCTGCGTGGACAACACCCAGCGCCTGTTGGCCCAGCAGCAACAGCGTCGGTAGGTGGCTATTTGACGCACAGCGGGGCAACTTTGTATAATCAAAGGCTTCGCAGCGTTTAGCTGGCCCCGCGGCGAAGGTTCCAACCCACCTAAGAGATCTCCACCAGAGAGACGCCGACCGTGGAAAAGGGCTGCTAGGACGCCAACCCCTAGGGTTGGCCAAACCATTCTTTTAAAGAGAAAACTCATGACCAAAACTTTCAGCGCCAAACCCGCTGACGTGGTGCACGAGTGGTTTGTGATTGACGCGACCGACAAGGTCCTCGGACGAGTAGCCAGCGAAGTTGCTCTCCGTTTGCGCGGCAAACACAAGGCCATTTATACGCCTCACGTCGATACCGGTGACTTCATTGTCATTATCAACGCAGCCCAGCTGCGTGTCACCGGCGCCAAGTCGACTGACAAGATTTACTACAGCCATTCCGGTTACCCAGGTGGCATTTCTGCCATCTCGTTCCGTGACATGCAAGCCAAGCACCCAGGCCGCGCTTTGGAAAAAGCCGTCAAGGGCATGCTGCCCAAGGGCCCGCTCGGCTACGCCATGATCAAGAAGCTCAAGGTCTACGGTGGTGCTGTGCACCCCCACACCGCCCAGCAACCCAAAGTGTTGGACATCTAAGGAGCTCTAAATGATTGGTGATTGGAACAATGGCACCGGTCGTCGCAAATCCAGCGTCGCTCGTGTGTTTCTGAAAAAAGGCTCCGGCCAGATCAAGGTCAACGGTAAAGACATCACCGAATTCTTCGGTCGTGCTACCTCGATCATGATTTGCAAGCAACCCCTGGTGTTGACCAACCACGCCGAGACTTTCGACGTGATGGTGAACGTGCACGGTGGTGGCGAGTCCGGCCAAGCTGGCGCAACCCGCCACGGCATTACCCGCGCCCTGATCGACTACGACGCAACGCTCAAACCCGAGCTGAGCAAAGCCGGTTTCGTGACGCGTGATGCGCGCGAAGTCGAACGTAAGAAGGTCGGCTTGCACTCTGCTCGCCGCCGCAAGCAGTTCTCGAAGCGTTAAGCCTCGCGACCCTTGTGTCCGCAAAAACCGCCAAGCCTTCGGGTTTTGGCGGTTTTTGTTTTTGAAAAGACCGCACTGCCGATACCGGCAAATTTTTGCCCCGCAACTTAAGTCGGGAATTGCAGTAGCATCACACAGATTCTTACGGAGTACCCCACATGAGCGCCCTTGCCGAAAACATCCAGACCGAAATGCCGACTCCCATCGTCTTCACCGACAGCGCTGCTGCCAAGGTGGCTGACTTGATCGCAGAAGAAGGCAATCCGGATCTCAAACTGCGGGTGTTTGTGCAAGGCGGCGGCTGCTCGGGCTTCCAGTACGGCTTCACCTTCGACGAGATCACCAACGAAGACGACACCACTATGACCAAGAATGGCGTGTCCTTGCTGATTGATGCGATGAGCTACCAGTACCTGCTGGGTGCCGAGATCGACTACAAAGAAGATCTGCAAGGAGCGCAGTTCGTCATCAAGAACCCCAACGCCACCAGCACCTGTGGCTGCGGCTCCAGCTTCTCCGCCTGAGCTTGCTGCGCTTCTAAAACATGGCCGCCTGAGGGCGGCTTTTTCTTGCCCGAAACCTGCCCATGCAAGACGACACATCCAACCAACGCCTGCTCTGGCTGGTCGCCATCGGCTTCTTCATGCAGACGCTGGATGCCACCATCGTCAACACCGCCTTGCCCGCCATGGCGGCCAGCCTGGGCGAGAGCCCGCTGCGCATGCAGTCGGTGGTGGTGGCCTATTCGCTGACCATGGCGATGCTGATTCCGGCTTCGGGCTGGATGGCCGACCGCTTTGGCACGCGCCGGCTGTTCGTGGCGGCGATTGCCCTGTTTTCGTTGGGCTCGCTGTTCTGCGCCATTTCGCACAGCCTGACCCAGCTGGTCATCTCCCGCGTATTGCAGGGCGTGGGTGGGGCTTTGCTGCTGCCGGTCGGGCGCCTGGCCGTGTTGCGGGCCTTTCCGCGCGAGCAGTTCCTCAAGGCCATGAGTTTTGTGGCCTTGCCCGGGCTGATCGGTCCCTTGATCGGCCCCACGCTGGGTGGCTGGCTGGTGGAGTACGCCACCTGGCACTGGATCTTTCTGATCAACCTGCCGGTGGGCCTAGCGGGCTGCGTGGCCACGCTGGCGCTGATGCCAGAGGGCATGCGCGGTGCGGCCCGGCGGTTTGATCTCAGCGGCTACCTGATGCTGTCCTTCGGCATGGTGGCCTTGTCCTTGTCGCTGGATGGCTTGTCTGAGCTGGGCTTGCGCCAGGCCACGGTGCTGGTGCTGCTGGTGTTCGGCCTGGCCAGTCTGGTGGCCTACTGGCTGCATGCGACGCGCCAGCCCGAGCCCTTGTTCTCGCCCCGGCTGTTCGACATTCCATCGCTGACCATAGGCTTGCTGGGCAATCTGTTTGCCCGCATCGGCAGCAGCTGCATGCCGTTTCTGATTCCTTTGCTGCTGCAGGTCAGCATGGGCTATTCGCCTTCGCAGGCCGGCATGATGATGCTGCCGGTGGCGCTGGCCGGCATGGTCACCAAGACCTTAGCCACCCGCCTGATCACCTGGCTGGGCTACCGCAAGGTGCTGGTGCTGAATACCGCGCTGGTGGGGCTGACGATGGCCAGCTTTGCGCTGGTGGCGCCCGGCCAGCAGCTGTGGCTGCGCCTGGTGCAATTGGCGTTCTTTGGGGCGGTCAATTCGATGCAGTTCACGGCCATGAATACCGTCACCCTGAAGGACCTCGATGGTCCGCTGGCCAGTAGCGGCAATAGTTTATTGTCCATGGTGCAGATGCTGGCCATGAGTATGGGCGTGGCGGCTGCGGGGGCTGTACTGGCGGGCTATACCGGCTACTTCACACCTGCCGGTGCCGCGCAGACTCTGCAGGCTTTCCACGCCACGTTTGCCACCATGGGCTTGATGACGCTGGCATCGGCCTGGATTTTCTGGCAGCTGTCGCCCGCCGCACGCGGTGTCGGTACCGACCCCGCCGACAACCACTAGGCTGGGTAGATCGCCCCTAGCACCCGGTTGCCGCGGGCGCCGGTCACGCTGGCCAGGTTGCCTGGCTGCAGCAGCCGCGCCTGGCGGGCCAGCCAGGCGAAGGCCGCGGCCTCGACCTGCAACGGCGGCAGGCCGTGCGCCGCCGAGGATTGCACCTGTAGCGCTGGCAAGGCGGACTGCAGGCGCTGCATCAAATAACCGTTCAGCGCACCGCCGCCGCAGACAATCAGCAGCTTGCTATTTTTTCCGTAGCTACTCATGCAGGTAGCGATTGCGCTAGCGGTCAATTCGGTTAGTGTGGCTTGCACGTCGGCCGGGGCCAGCGCGCCGAAGCCTTGCAGCTTGGCGGCCAACCAGGCCGGGTTGAACAGGTCGCGCCCCGTGCTTTTGGGCGGGGCTTTGCCCAGATAGGGTTCGGCCAGCAGCGCAGCCAGCAGCGCGGGCTGCACGTTGCCGTTGGCAGCCCAGGCGCCGTCGGCGTCATAGGCCTGGCCGGTGTGCTTCTGGCACCAGTAGTCCATCAGCGCATTGCCGGGGCCGCAGTCGAAGCCCAGGATCTGTTCGCCCAACAGGCTCAGGTTGGAGATGCCGCCGATGTTCAGCACCGCAACGGTTTCATCCGGTCGGCCGAAAACCTGGCTGTGGAAGGCGGGCACCAAGGGCGCACCCTGGCCGCCGGCCGCCACATCGCGGCTGCGGAAGTCTGCCACCACGGTGATGCCTGTGCGTTCGGCCAGCAGGGCCGGGTTGTTGAGCTGCAGGGTATAGCCGGTGCCGTCGAACTCCTGCGGCCGGTGCCGTACCGTCTGGCCGTGCGCACCGATGGCCTGGACGTCGGCGGCGCTGCAGCCGCTGCGCTCCAGCAGCTGCTGCACTACGTCGGCATAGACGCCGACCAGTGCATTGGCAGCCAGCGCGGCCCGGTGCAGCTCGTTGCTGCCGGGGCTGTTCAGTGCCAGCAGCTCGGCCTTGGTTTCAGGGGAAAAGGTTTGGGTGGCGTACTGCAGCACCTGCAGTGCGCCATCGGAGAAAGATACCAGCACACCATCCACCCCGTCCAGCGAGGTGCCGGACATCAGGCCGATGGTGAGTTCCCGCACGGGCTTAATCGGCGCTGGCTTGCTGGATCGACGTGGCTGCAGACAGCTGCAGGCGCATGATCGAAGCCAACTGGTTGAACGCAGGCTTGGCGGCGGTCGATACCGGCTGGCTATCGTTCTGGCGTGCCACGGTCAGCGGGTCCTGGTGCAGGCCGTTGACGCGGAATTCGAAGTGCAGATGCGGTCCGGTAGCCCAGCCGGTGGAGCCGACAGCGCCGATATGGTCGCCCTGGTTGACGCTTTGGCCGGGCCGCACATCGATGCGGCTCAGGTGTGCGTAGACGGTTTCGTTCTGGTTGCGGTGCTTGACGATGATCACGTTGCCGTAGCCGTTTTGTACGCCGGCAAATTCGACCACGCCATCGGCCACGGTGCGCACGGAGGTACCGGTGCTGGCAGCGTAGTCCACGCCCAGGTGGGCGCGCCATTTTTGCAGGATGGGGTGCATGCGCATGCTGAAGCCGCTGGTGATGCGCGAAAACTCTACCGGCGAAGCCAGGAATGAGCGGCGCAGGCTTTGGCCGTCTAGCGTGTAATAGCCGCCTTTTTGGCCCGGCTCGGCGAACCACATGGCCTGGTAGGTCTTGCCGTTGCTGGTGAACTCGGCGCTCAGCACGCGGCCGCTGCGCAGCACTTGGCCATCGGCCTCGGCGGTTTCATAGACAACGGAGAAGTGGTCACCCTTGCGCAGCGCGCGGTGGAAATCGATGTCGCCAGAGAAGATTTCTGCGATCTGGGTGGCCACCGGGTCGGGAATGCCGGCCTCGTCGGTGGCGGCAAACAGCGAGCTGCGGATGGTTCCGCCAGCCAGTCGGCTGGTGTTTTGTAGCGCGGCTTCTTCGATGCGCGAGCGGAATCCCTGCGGGGTTTTTTCGACCACCAGGCGCTCAAACACGCCAGTGTTGCCGGGGTTCCAGCGCACGCTCAGGCGCTGCAAGGCGTGGTTGTCGCTGGCTTCGGCGTGCACGGTGCGGCCTGCGCGGCCCAGTACCGCCTTGCTGGCCAGGGCATCGCTGCGCAGGAAGGCCGCGGCGTCGGCGTCGTCAATGCCCAGGCGTTGCAGCAAGGACTTGGCGGTATCGCTGGAGCGGGTGGTTTCGGTGCGGAACAGGTTGAAGCTGTGGGTGTCCAGGCTGTTCGCTTGCTCTTGCAGCGACAAGGGCTGGACGGATTCGGTGATTTGGCGGATGGGCAGGTCAGCGGGGTCCGGGGCCAGGGAGGCAACAGCATATGCGCCGCCGCCGCCGCCCAGCAATACAGCGGCCACCAGCGCGGTGATGCGCTTGGGGTGGCGTTGCAGTACGGACAAAAGCCTATCGCTGACGGTGGTGAGACCGTGGTTCAAAAGAGGGGTTCCCAACAAAAATTAGGACTTGCGCCTCATCCGGGGCAGGGCCTTGGGCCTGCTGCTGGGGTGCTGCGAAAGTCGCGAAGGTGGACTGCTGAGTAGAGAAGAGCCCTGGAAGTTCAGCCTTTGGGCGGCCTATCAGGCAACGCACCACTAAAATCAGGGCAGACAGCAAAGCAGCGAGTATAGCGGCGTGCCCCGTGCGCCACAACCGAAAAAGCCCTGAAAAACCCTTATGAATCAAGCAGTACATGCCGAGCCTGGTGGCTCATTTCCTGTAACAGACCGTGTGCGGGAGGCCTTGGCGGTGTCGCTACGCGGCTGCGACGAACTGATTCCGCAAGAAGACTGGCTGAAGAAGCTGGCGCGCTCCGAGGCCACCGGCACGCCGCTGCGCATCAAGCTGGGCCTGGACCCGACAGCGCCCGACATCCATATCGGCCACACCGTGGTGCTGAACAAGATGCGCCAGCTGCAGGACTTGGGCCATACGGTGATCTTCCTGATCGGCGACTTCACCAGCATGATCGGCGACCCTTCGGGCCGCAACAGCACGCGCCCGCCGCTGACCGCCGAGCAGATCAAGGTCAACGCCGAAACCTATTACAAGCAGGCCAGCCTGGTGCTGGACCCCAGCAAAACCGAGATCCGCTACAACAGCGAATGGAGCGACCCGCTGGGCGCGCGCGGCATGATCCAGCTGGCCTCGCGCTACACCGTGGCCCGGATGATGGAGCGCAACGACTTCCACGACCGCTTCCACGGCGGCCAGTCGATCGCGGTGCACGAGTTCCTGTACCCGCTGATGCAGGGTTACGACTCCGTGGCCTTGAAGAGCGATCTGGAACTCGGTGGCACCGACCAGAAGTTCAACCTGCTGATGGGCCGTCACCTGCAGGCCGAGTACGGCCAGGAGCCGCAGTGCATCCTGACCATGCCGCTGCTCGAAGGCCTGGACGGCGTGGAGAAAATGTCCAAGTCGAAGAACAACTACATCGGCATCAGCGAAGAGCCCAACACCATGTTCGCCAAGGTGCTGAGCATCTCCGATGTGCTGATGTGGCGCTGGTACACCTTGCTGTCGTTCAAAAGCGAGGTCGAAATCGCCGCGCTCAAGGCGGAAGTGGAGGCTGGCCGGAACCCGAAAGACGCCAAGGTGGCGCTGGCCAAGGAAATCACCGCGCGCTTCCACAGCGCAGCCGCGGCCGATGCGGCCGAGCAGGATTTCAACAACCGCAGCAAGGGTGGTGTGCCGGATGACATCGCCGAGCTGAGCTTGCCCCTGGGTGAAGGCGGTGCGGCGGTGGGTATTGCTGCGCTGCTGAAGATGGCCAACCTGGCGGCCAGCAGTGGCGAAGGCAACCGCCTGATCGACGGTGGCGGCGTGCGCGTCGACTCCAGCGTGGTCAGCGACAAGGGCTTGAAGCTGGGTGCCGGCACCTACGTGGTGCAGGTCGGTAAGCGGAAATTCGCCCGCGTTACTCTGCAGTAAGTTCGCACGGCGCTACTTGGCGCCCGCTTTCTCCAGCAAGATCACCATCTCCCGGTAACCCCGGGCGCGCGCCAACTCCAGCGGAGTGTTGCCTGCGCGGTCGCTGAGCTGCAGATTGGCCCCGGCCTGTACCAGCGCCGCCAGAGTCCGCTGGTGGCGTGCCCCGCCGTCGCCGAGCACGATGGACTCGATCAACGCGGTCCAGTGCAGATTGTTTACCTGGTCGAGCGGCGCACCCGCCGCAATCAGCTGCCGTACGACACCCTCAAAGCCCAGATGCGCGGCGGCTATCAGCGCCGTGCCGTCGTAGCGGCTGGTGGTCAGCTGGGCGCTGGCGCCAAGTGCCAGTAGGGTGGCCAGAGTGGCTTCGTCATCGGCCACAGCGGCGATGGTGACGGCGTCGTAGCGGTCGTTTTCCAGCAAACCCAGATCGGCGCCATCCCCCGCCAGCAGGCGTATAACCTGTGGCTGCCGGGCAAAGGTGGCCACATGCAGCGGAGTGCGGCCCTGTGCATCGCGGCTGTTCAGCTCGGACTTCTGCGCCAGCAGCTGTTGCAGCTGGGCCAGGTCACCGCGCTGGGCCGCCGCATGCAGACCGGTGTAGCGGCTAATTTGTGCCGCGCTGGGCGGTACCTGGGCCCAGCCGGGGCTGGCCAGTAGGCAGGCGGCGGCCAGCGTCAACGAGGTGCGGTAGCTACGCATGGCTTACTTCAGCTGGTCCTTGATCTTGTCCAGCGCGGCCAGCGCGCATTGCTCGTCCAGGTGGCCGCCGGGCGCACCGCCAACGCCGACGGCACCGATGACTTCATTGCCCAGCTTGATCGGTACGCCGCCGCCCAGCAGCAGATAACCGGGGATGTAGACCAGGTTGGCGGCCGCGGGGTTCTTTTGTGCGCCTTCCATCATTGCCAGAGTGCTGTTCTTGGCCGAGGCCGAGGTGTAGGCTTTTTGCTGGCTGGCGCCCAGGGTGTGCGGGCCAGCGTTGTCGGCGCGCTGCACGGCGCGTACGCCACCGGCGCGGTCCACCACGGTGGCGCTGACCGCATAGCCATTGGCTGCGCAGGCCGAGACACTGGCGGCGGCGATCTGGTTGGCCAGGTCCAGCGAGATATTGTGTTCTGTGCGTACCGCCTGGGCCTGGGCGGCGCCGGCGATGCAAGACACGGCGATGAAAGTGGTTTTGATGCAAATAGACATGGTGTTCTCCGAGGGGCGGTAGCGGTTCGATCAACCGTGGAAGAACTGTAAAAAATCACGCTCGATTTGCCCATGCGTACGGCTACGCCCGGCCCTCCGTAGAACTACGGAGCCTGTTCGTCGGCCAGTGCCGCATAGCTGCGGATCAGCTGCGCCAGGGACTCGGCCTCCAGCTTGGCGAACAGATTGGCGCGGTGGGTTTCCACGGTGCGCGGCGACACCTCCAGGGCCCGGCCAATTTCCTTGTTGGTCAAACCAGCGACGATCAGGCCCAGCACCTCGCGTTCGCGCTCCGACAGCTGGGCGTAGCGTTCGCGGGCCTGCCGGTCGGCCTGGTGCCGGGTGCGGGAGTGCACATGCTGGCGCACCGCGTTCTGCAGGGCTTCGAGCAGGGCTTCGTCGTTGACTGGTTTTTCCAGAAATTCGGCAGCGCCGGCCTTGAACGCACGTCGGCACATGGCAACCGTGCCGTGGCCGGTCAGCATGATGACGGGCTGGTCCACGCCTTGGGCCACCAGGGTGTCGAGCATGGCCAGGCCGCTGATGCCGGGCATGCGTACATCCAGCACGATGGCGCCTATGCCCTGGCGGTCGAATTCGGCCAGAAACGCCTGTGGGTCGGCCCAGGCCGCCGTGGCGGGTGGAGAAAAACGGTTCGAAGATGCGCGGCAGCACTTCGGGTGGAATGCCGGGGCCGCTGTCCTGAACCGTCAGCCGGCCGTGCTGCGGGTCGGCCGTGATGCTCAGCGTCAGCCGGCGTTCGGCCGGCGACAGCTGCTCCAGCGCCTGCAGCGCGTTCATCAGCAGGTTGTGCACGATCTGCTCCAGCGCCACCGGCTCGGCCAGCACGCTGATGCTCGGCAGGCTGCTGACTACGCTGGGGCGCACCTCGCGGCGCGTGCATTCGGGCTCCAGCAGGTAGAGGGCGTCGTGCACCGCGTCCTGCAGGTTCACCGGCTGCAGGGGGCCGGCCAGGTCCGGCCGTTCTACTGCGCGGCGCAGCCGGCCGACCACGCTGCTCGCGCGCCGGGCCTGCTCCACCGCCTGCGCCATGGCGCTGCGGGCGGTGCCCAGCTCGGGCGGGTCTTCGTCGAGCAGGCGGCTGGCGGCCTGGGTGTTGGCCAGCATGGCGGTCAGCGGCTGGTTCAGTTCATGGGCCATGCCGGCGGCCAGCTCGCCCAGGGTATTCAGCCGCGCGACCTGGCCTAGGCGCAGCAGTTCTTCGGCGCGGCGGCGTTCGTTGCGCTGGCGCTGCAGCGTTCGCACGGCCAGCAGCAGGGCCGCCATGGCCACGGCCCAGGCCAGCATCCATGTCCAGGGCAGCTCATTCCAGCCGACCTGGCGTAGCGCGGCAACGTCGAAGGGCTGGCTTTCGGTAGCCAGGTGCTTGTGGAACTCAAAGCGCCAGCCGCCATCGCCGATGCGGCCCGGCTGCACCACGAATTCCTGGCCTGCCTGCTCCAGCACCAGACGCACCGGGCTGGTGTTGGCCGGCATCGGCCATTCACTCCAGGGCACCATGCTGCGCGCGTCTATGCGCAGCGCATAGCTGTTCGGGTCGGCGGCCAGTAGCAGCTGGAAGTGGCCCTGGGCCAGGTGGGCGCTGGCCAGCACCACCTGGTGGCTGCGGCGCGAGCGCTCCTCGGCCGTGGCCAGCGCGGTGTCGGGCCAGCTGGCGTTGGGGGCGCGGTGCTGCACCCCCAGAATTTGCGGGTAGACCGAGGCCAGGCGCTGCTCGGGTGCGGCCGACAGGCCGGGGGCACTGGTCGGCTGCACCAGGGCCAGCATGGCCAGCACCGCGTCGTGCTGCACCGCGCGCTGGCTCAGCAGGCGGTGGGCGATGCGGGCATCGGTTTCAAACGCCTCGCGCAGCTGCGCCAACTCCAGCCGCGCCAATGCCACACTCCCCAGCGCGGTGAGCAGGCACCACGCCAGGAGCCACCAACCACGGCGCTGTACGGCTTTCCACATGGAACCCATTGTGCCTCGCCGGGTGACAATCCCGGTCTTCTGAGGAGTCTGGATGAAAGCCGTTTTGCAAAGAGTGCGCGAAGCACGGGTGGTGGTCGGCGCCGAGGTGGTGGGGGAGATTGGCCCCGGCCTGCTGGTGCTGCTGTGCGCCGAGCGTGGAGATGCTGAGGCCCAGGCCGACAAGCTGCTGGCCAAGATTTTGAAGCTGCGCATCTTCAGCGACGCAGCCGGCAAGATGAACCTGAGCCTGCAGGACGTAGCCGGCGGGCTGCTGGTGGTCAGCCAGTTCACGCTGGCAGCCGACGCCTCGGGCGGCAACCGGCCCAGTTTTACCAGCGCGGCGCTACCCGAGGACGGGCGGCGGCTCTACGACTACTTCGTGGCCCAAGCGCGGCTGGTGCACCAGCCGGTGCAGACCGGGCGGTTTGCGGCCGACATGCAGGTGCACCTTGTCAACGACGGGCCGGTGACGATTCCGCTCCAGATTCAGCCGGCGTAAGGGTCGGCGATGCCGAGTTCGGCCAGGATTTCGGTTTCGTAGGCTTCCATCTCGTCGGCGTCGGCGGCGCTGGTTTCGTGGTCCCAGCCCTGGGCGTGCAGGGTGCCGTGGACCAGCAAGTGGGCGTAGTGGTCTTGCAGCGACTTGCCGTTTTCGGCGGCTTCGCGGGCCACGACTGGCGCGCAGAGCACCAGGTCGGCCGTGACCACCGGCTCCTGGGTGTAGTCGAAGGTCAGCACATTGGTGGCGTAGTCCTTCTTGCGGTACTCGCGGTTCAGGGCCTGGCCTTCCTCGGCATCGACGATGCGCACGGTGATTTCGGCGTCCACGGCCAAGGCGTGGCGGATCCAGCGGGCCACGCTGTGGCGCGGCAGGGCGGCGCGGTGGGTAGCGGCATCCGCGAACTTGCCGAATTGCAGCGAGAGTTGCAGGTTATTAAGCATGTTTTAGGCCTCTAGCGCAGGGTATATTTGCGCAGGCAGCTATGGTTTTTGTAGTGTCAGGCGGCTTTGCGGCTGCGCACGGGGATGTCGGACTTGCCGCGGGTGTCGTAGGCGTCGACGATGCGCGCCACCAACGGGTGCCGCACCACGTCGGCGCTGGTGAAGCGGCAGATGGCGATGCCCTTGGTGCGGCGCAGCACCTGCTCGGCGTCGATCAGGCCGCTGAGCTGTGTTTTCGGCAGGTCGATCTGGCTCACGTCGCCGGTGACCACGGCCTTTGAGCCGAAGCCGATGCGGGTCAGAAACATCTTCATCTGTTCGGGCGTGGTGTTCTGCGCTTCGTCCAGGATGACAAAGGCGTTGTTCAGCGTGCGGCCACGCATAAAGGCCAGTGGCGCCACTTCCAGCGCATTGCGCTCGAAGGCTTTTTGCACTTTCTCCGGCCCCATCAGCTCGTACAGCGCGTCGTACAGCGGTCGCAGATACGGGTCGATTTTTTGGTTCAGGTCGCCGGGCAAAAAGCCCAGGCGTTCGCCGGCTTCTACCGCTGGCCGCGTCAGCACGATGCGCTGCACCGCACTGCGTTCCAGCGCATCCACCGCACAGGCCACGGCCAGGTAGGTCTTGCCGGTGCCGGCCGGGCCGATGCCGAAGGTGATGTCGTGCTGGGCGATGTTGTCCAGGTAGGTGGTCTGGTTCGGCGTGCGGGCGCGCAGGTCGGTGCGGCGGGTTTGCAGGCTGTGGCCGTCGGCGCCCAGGTCGGCATCGCTGGCCAGCATCAGCTGCACGGTGTCGGGCTTGATCGGGCGGCCGGCCTGTTCGTACAGGGCTTGCAGCAGCTCCAGCGCTTGCTGGGCCGTGGCCTTGGGGCCGTCGATCTTGAACTGTTCGTGCCGGTGGGCGATCTTGATCTGCAGCGCGTCTTCGATGGTGCGCAGATGCGCGTCCATGGGGCCGCAGAGGTTGTCGAGCCGGGTGTTGTTGGGGGGCGAGAAGGTGTGGCGAACAATCATGGCATGTATTGTCGCCTGCTACCCGCAACCCTGTTGCGGGTAGCCTTGCAGTCCGTCAGACGATGGCTTGCAGAGGGGCTTTGGCGGGAGCGGATTTGTTGGTGCCGAACGCGATTTCGCCCGACAGCTGGCCGCCTTCTTCGATCACCAGTTTGCCGTAGCGGACCTTGCCCGTGACCTTGCCGGTGGCGTAGATCACCAGCTTGTCGCGCACCGTCAGTTCGCCGTCGAACGCACCGTGGATTTCGGCGATGTCGATATCGGCCGAGCCTTTGAAGGCGCCCGCCGAGGTGATCTGCATCAGGCGCGAGTCCATCGTGGCCTCGACCGTGCCTTCGACCACCAGGGTGTCGCAGTCGGTGATTTCTACGCCTTTGAGTTTGATGTTGGGCCCGACGGTCAGGGTGCTGCCGGTGGTTTTGACGGGGGCTTCTGCCACAAATGGGGCAACGGTAGCGGCTGGCGATTCAATGGGGTTCGTGGTCATAGGGGGCGTCCGGGCCAGGGGAGGGGGGGTATTCGTCAGGTTCTGGCGCAAGCCAAAGGATTCAGGTTCACGCTTGCCAAAAAACGGGGCTTGCAAAGCCATGGGGATTCCTCCTTGAAGAGACACGACATACGTCTCAGAAGCCATTGATGGTAGGGGCCTAAGCTGGTTACATCGCCCCGCAGGATGCAAGGTCTGTAACAAAATGGCGGACTGCCCCGTCGTGGACAATCGCGCTTTCAACACGGGAACCCCATGATCGGACGACTCCAAGGCCTGCTGGCCGCCAAGAACCCGCCCCAGGTGCTGATCGACTGCCACGGCGTGGGCTACGAGGTGGATGTGCCCATGAGCACCTTCTACAACCTGCCGGCGCTGGGCGAGTCGGTCACCCTGCTGACCCATTTCGTGGTGCGCGAAGACGCGCAAATCCTCTACGGCTTTGCCACGCCGGGCGAGCGCGATGCGTTCCGCCAGCTGATCAAGATTTCCGGCGTGGGGCCGCGCACCGCCTTGAGCGTGTTGTCGGGCATGGGCGTGGACGATCTGGCGCAGGCAATTACCTTGCAAGAGGTGGGGCGGCTCAAGAAGGTGCCCGGCATCGGCCCCAAAACTGCCGAGCGCCTGCTGCTGGAGCTGAAGGGCAAGCTGGGCTCCGATATCGGCGTGCGCACCGGCGCCACCAGCGACGCCCAGGCCGACATCCTGCAAGCCCTGGTGGCCCTGGGCTATAGCGACAAGGAAGCGGCGCTGGCGTTGAAGGCCCTGCCCGCTGGCGTGGGCGTGAGCGAAGGTATCAAGCTGGCGCTAAAGGCGTTGGCGAAGTAAACGCCAAATCTGGTTGTTATGCTTTTGATAGCTGCCTGCGCAGGTGGAATATGCGCTGGCGGCCGATTTACTGTGCGTCGCGCACGACGCGACCATTGAGTGGCTGCACCGGCCGGGCGTTGTACGGAAACAGCTGGCTGAACAGCCGCAGCTGCTCGGGGCTGATCTGCACCGGCTGCTTCAGCACCATCCATAGCACGCCTTCGGAGCAGGGCGGCGTGGTCAAGGAACCCATGAACTGGTAGTAGCGCATGTCTTGCGGCAGCAGCTCGTTCAGATCCAGCAGGCCGGCGGGCATACGCACCCGGTCGCCGCTGTCCAGCGGCATATAGGTCCAGACCTTGTTGATCAGCGCATTCGCCTGGCCGGGGTCGAGCAGCACCGCAATCACCGCGATTTGCCCATCGGGGTCGCGGTGCACCAGGTGGGCCACCATGGCGAAGGTCTTGCCATTCACGCGCTCTTCGCTCGGGTGGTGGAACACGATCTGGTGCAGCTTGTAGGTGGCGCTGCGCACCGTCAGCGTGTTCTCGCCCGCCACATCGACCTGGATGGTGCGGCCGTTGTTCACCACCATGGCGCTGCTGGGCTGGTAGCGGATCTGCAGTGGCTCGGCCGGGCCTTGTAAGGTGTTCAGCTGGTCGATGGCGATGGGCGACTGGCGCGTGCCCTGGGCGCAAAGGTTGAATTCGGGGTTGAGCTTGGCCCAGGCCTGCGGGCCGTTGCTGCCCTCGTAGCCCCAGCGCGTTTCGCCGGCCCTGCCGCCGATGTTGCTGCCGCTGAGGGCTGCGCTGGGCTCGCGGCCGGCGGCGGCCAGGGCGGCCGCGCGCGTGGCGGCCCGGCTGTCCACCGGGTTTACCAGGCCGCCGTGGGCTTTCTTGTAGGCCGCGGCCACATCCGGCGGCGGCACGGGCGCGCCGCGGGCACCGGCTTTCTTGGGTTCGGCCTCGATGGTCAGGACCATCTTGGGCGTCTCGGCCGGCTTGCTTTTGGCGGCCTTGCCCTTCTTGGCTGGCGGTGGCGCGGCATTGACTTTGTCGGCCGCATCGCGCACCTGGTGGGCGATGGATTCCTTGCTGCCCGGGTCTTGCGGCTCGGGCTTGGCGGGCAGGGTGATCTTGCCTATGGATTTGGGCTTTTCGGCCGGCGCATCGGCGGCCCAGGCGCTGGCCAGCAGGCCCGAACACAGCAGCCAGCCTATCGTGCTGCCGCGCACAGTGCGCCAAGGGGAGGTGGTGAGAGCGCGCACTGGGGCGGGGCGGTGCATCATGGATGGAGTCCTGGCTTCGGGGAATGTGTTGCATCGACTATAGCCATAAGCGCGTGCGTGTTTCAAGTTGTAGCCCAGCGACACGCTATAGTGGCCAGCCCACTCTCTGCCCCCTGCCCGCCGTGTCCATCCAGACTGATGATTTTGCTGCGCCGCCGCCCAAGCGCGTAGTCTCCGCCGCCCCGTCCTCGCCGCAGGAAGAGGCGATTGAACGCGCGCTGCGCCCCAAGCTGTTTGACGACTACGTGGGCCAGACCAAGGCGCGCGAGCAGCTGGAGATCTTCATCGGCGCCGCCACCAAGCGCGGCGAGGCGCTGGACCACGTGCTGCTGTTCGGCCCACCCGGCCTGGGCAAGACCACCTTGAGCCACATCATTGCCCACGAACTCGGCGTGAACCTGCGCCAGACCAGTGGCCCGGTGCTCGAAAAACCCAAGGATCTGGCGGCGTTGCTGACCAATCTGGAAAAGAACGACGTCCTCTTTATCGATGAAATCCACCGCCTGAGCCCGGTGGTCGAAGAAATCCTGTACCCCGCGCTGGAGGACTACCAGATCGACATCATGATCGGCGAAGGCCCGGCGGCGCGCAGCATCAAGCTGGACCTGCAGCCCTTCACCCTGGTGGGGGCCACCACCCGCGCCGGCATGCTGACCAATCCGCTGCGGGATCGCTTCGGGATCGTCGCGCGGCTGGAGTTCTATACGCCGGACGAGCTGGCGCGCATCGTCAAGCGCAGCGCCGGGCTGTTGAATGCGCCGATGGACGCCGAGGGCGGCTACGAGATCGCCCGCCGCTCGCGTGGCACACCGCGTATCGCCAACCGCCTGCTGCGCCGGGTGCGCGACTACGCGGACGTCAAAGGCACGGGCACCATCACCCTGGACATCGCCAACCGCGCGCTGTCCATGCTGGACGTGGACCCGCAAGGCTTCGACCTGATGGACCGCAAGCTGCTGGAAGCCGTGATCCACCGATTCGACGGCGGCCCGGTGGGCCTGGACAACATCGCCGCCAGCATCGGCGAAGAGCGGGACACGATTGAAGATGTGATCGAGCCCTACCTGATACAGCAGGGCTTTCTGCAGCGCACCAACCGCGGCCGCATCGCTACCTTGGCTGCGTACCGGCACCTGGGGGTGACCCCGCCGCAGACCGAGGGTGGGCTGTTTACTGCGGAGTAAGGGGAATTTAGATTTGCTATTTAATTAATAGCTGCCTGCGCAGCTAATACCTGCGCGAACGGCTGATTTGGCTATAAGCGTGGCAGGGCTGCCGGCCTACTTCACGCCACGCAGGTCGCGCCATTGCGCTCGCGCAAACCAGGCGCACACCGCGGCCAGTGCCAGGAAGAACCCCTGCTGGCCCCAGTTCAGCGCCGGAAATTTCACCAAGCCTATGAGCACAAACAGGATGCTGATGGCGCACAGCAGGCCCGACAGCAGCAGCCAGACCAGTGCCAGTGCGCGTTCCACGCCGGTTTTGACGGTGCCCAGCGCGGTTTGCGTTTGCTGCCAGGCATCGGCCGCGTCCGCCAGCGGGCTTTGTTGTTGTTGCTCCACCAAGGCTTCGGCGATGGAGTTGCGCTGTACCAGTGCCGCAAAGTCGCCCTGGCGGGGCCGCGTAGCACGCTTGCGCCACCAAAAAAACACAAACAGCAACACAAGAGCTGCAACGAAGAGACCGGCGTACAGCAATTGCTCCTGCCACGAGTATTCGCTTGCGTGCATCAAGTAATGAAGCATGGTCTGTTCCTCAGGCGCTGGTTTCATCCAGCGCGTTATCGGTTTCCAGATGCTGGGTATCGGCCCAGCCCACCAGGTTGAAGCCCTGCGGCGTCCACAGCAGGCGGTTGATGGCCGCGTTGCCCAGCTCCCAGCTGCGCGGGTCTTGCAGGCCCAGGCCGACGGCCGCGCGGTACAGCACGTCCATCACGCCGCCGTGGGCCACGATGGCGATCAGCTCGCCCGGATGCCGGGCCGCCAGGTCTTGCACGCAACCCACCACCCGGTCGCGAAAGTCGTTCAAGCACTCGCCGCCTTCGGGGGCGAATTCCGGGTCGCGCTTGCGCCAGCGCAGCGCCTGATCGGGCAGGCTGGCTTCGATCTCGGCAAAGGTATGGCCCTGGAACACCCCGAAGCCGCGTTCGCGCAGGCCTTCGTCGGTGTCGATCTCCAGGCCCACCGCGCCGGCGACTGAAAGTGCCGTCTCGTACGCGCGCCACAGATCGCTGGCATAGACCGCGGTGATCGGCTCACCTGCCAGCGCCAGGCCCAGTTGCTGGGCTTGCCAGCGGCCGGTGGCGTTGAGCGGAATATCCAGCTGGCCCTGGATGCGGGTGTCTACGTTCCAGGCGGTTTCGCCGTGGCGGATGGCGATGATGCGGGTGGGGTCCATCAGGGCTCCAGGGTGGGCAAATAGGTTAATGCGGTAATTCGATGGTGACGTTGCGCGGGCCAGCGGGCGGGTGCGGAAAGCCTTGCAGGGCGGCGGCCACCAGCGCGGGCACCACGTCGGTGCCGATGGGCGAGCGGCTGTCAAAACCGGCGCGGGTCTCATACACCACCTGGCCGGTGGACAGCTCGCGCAGCACCAGGCTCAGCTGGCGTTGGAAGTTGCGCGGCGGCATGCGCCACAGCGGGGCCGAGAAGCCCATGCCCCAACCCCGACCGGCACCAATCCCGCCACCTATCCACGGCGAGTAGTAGCCACCGCCCCATAGGAGCGGGTCGTCGCGGTAGGTGGTCTCTTGTGCCTGGGAGGTGATCAGCAGGCTGTAGGCCGGACGGGCGGTGTCCAGCACAAAACCAGCCTGGTTCAGCGCCGGCAGCGCCAGTTGTTCCAGCGCATTCTGGGCCTCGGTTTGCTGCGAAGGCAGGCGCTCGAAGCGGAACGGCAGCGGGCCCGGCGGGCTGCTCCAGGAGGCGAAGCTCTGGACCTCGCTGTCCACACGCCAGAGGTTGGCGCAACCGGTCAGCAGCACGGCGGCTGCGAGGAGGAGGGTGCGCCAGATCAGCATGGGAGCTCCTTAAAGGCGTACGACTTGCAGTCCTGGCAAGCCAGCTGGCGGGAAGCTGGGCGCGTCAAATGCCTGGTCGCCGTCTTCGCTGGGTATGCCTGTGGTTTGCAGGCCTTCGAAGTCGTATCGGCTGCGGTCCATCAGGTGCGAGGGCACGACGTTCTGCAGCGCGCTGAACATGCTCTCGATGCGGCCGGGAAATTTCTTTTCCCACTCCTGCAGCATTTGCGAGATCTGCTTGCGTTGCAGGTTTTCCTGGCTGCCGCACAGGGTGCAAGGGATGATGGGGAACTGCTTGTGGGCGGCCCAGCGCACTAGGTCCTTCTCGGTCACATAGGCCAGCGGGCGGATGACGATGTGTTTGCCGTCGTCACTGACCAGCTTCGGTGGCATGCCCTTGAGCTTGCCACCGAAGAACATGTTTAGAAAAAAGGTCTGCAGCATGTCGTCGCGGTGGTGCCCCAGCGCTATCTTGGTGGCGCCCAGCTCATCGGCGACGCGGTACAGGATGCCGCGGCGCAGCCGGCTGCACAGGCCGCAGGTGGTCTTGCCCTCGGGGATCACGCGCTTGACGATGCTGTAAGTGTCCTGGTTCTCGATGTGGAACGGCACGCCCAGGGCCGTCAGGTAGGTGGGCAGCACCTCGGCAGGGAAGCCGGGCTGCTTCTGGTCCAGGTTGACCGCGATGATGTCGAAATGGATGGGCGCACGGGCCTTGAGCTTGAGCAGGATGTCCAGCATGGCGTAGCTGTCCTTGCCGCCGCTGACGCAGACCATGACCTTGTCACCTTCTTCGACCATGTTGTAGTCGACGATGGCCTTGCCCATTTCGCGGCACAGGCGTTTTTCGAGCTTGTGTGTTTCACGCTCGATCTTGAAGTCAGTGGCGGTGGGGGTGACGGGCGTTTGGGCTTCGGCCTCGTCGGTGGTCCATACGGCGCTCATAGGGGGCAATCGGTTCTAAAAACCCCGATTATCCCGCGCTGCGCTGCCAACCGGGTCGAACCCGGGGATATCACTGCGATTTGCTGGTCCTGGCCGTGGACTTTGCCATGGGCGTTTTAGGCTCCATGGTGCGGCGTACCGTGCCGTTGGCGCGCAATTGCTCGAACGCCGCCTGGGTGCGGGCGACCAGTTCGGCCGAAGTGAACTTGCTGTAGGCCATGTAGACGCCGGTGGTCATTTCGTCCAGGGCCAGCACTTTTTCCAGCCCGGCGCAGTCGAAGTGGGTGGTCTGGCACTGGGCCAGTGCACCGGATTCGCTGAGCGGCACCATGTCGACCTTGCCGTTCACCAGCTGGGCGAAGTTTTCGGTGGTCTGGGCCGAGACCACCAGCCGCGTAAAGCCCTGGCGCTGCAGGAACTGGTGCCGCAGGTCGTCGCGCATCACGCCGACCACGTAGTTGCGCGCGGCGTCCAGGTTGGCGGCGCTGATATCGCTGCGGTCTTTCAGCTTGTACAAGGCGTAGCGCACTTGCAGCAGCTCGCCGACCCATTGGAACTGCGGATCGCGTTCCGGGGTGCGGGCGATCAAGTAGATCAGCACATTGGGTTCTTTCAAGGCCATGTCGTAGGCACGGGCCCAGGGGTACATGGTCAGGCTGTAGTCCTTGATGTTGGCCAGCTGCAGGGTTTTGTGCAGGATTTCGGTGGCTGGGCCGGCAATCTTGTCGCCCTGCATGTAGACATACGGTGTGGTTTCGGTCACTACCCGCACAGTTTGCGCGCCGCTGAGCAGCGGCGCCACCAGGGCGACCGACAGCAGCCCGATTCGCAATGCTTTATCCATGGTTTGCTCCTGTGTTGCCTGATGGCTGTTCCTGCAAGGCAATGGCGGCTGGTGCATGCACCACCACCCGGTTCCGGCCCTGGCTTTTGGCCTGGTAGAGCGCCTTGTCGGCCTGGTCGAACAGGGTGTCAAAGCGTTCAACCTGGGTCGCGTCGAGCTGGGCCAGGCCGGCGCTGAGGGTCACGTGGGCCGCGACCTCGGAGTCCTGGTGCGGAATGGCCAGCGCGGCCACGGCCTGGCACAGATGCGAAGCCAGTTCGGTGCCATGTGCGGCGTCGATCCCTGGCAGCAGGATGGCGAACTCTTCGCCGCCTATGCGTGCCACCAGGTCGCCGGCTCGGGAACAGGTGGTCTGCATGGCTTTGGCCACGGCGCGCAGACACTGGTCGCCAGCGGCGTGGCCGTAGCGGTCGTTGTAGCGTTTGAAGAAGTCAATGTCACAGACCAGCAGCGACAGCGGCTGGCCGGTGCGCAGCGCGCGGCGGAACTCGATCTGCTTGACCTCGTCGAAATGCCGCCGGTTGGCCAGGCCGGTCAGCGGGTCGGTGCGCGCCAGGCCGTCGAGCAAGGCGTTCGCGTCTTTCAGCCGGGTGTTGGTGTTTTCCAGCTCGGTGGTGCGTTCGCGCACCAGGTCGGCCAAGTGGTCGCGGTGGGTCAACAGTTCTTTCTCGTCGCGCTGCTGGCGCTCCAGGTAGTTGGACAGGTTGCTCTGCAACTGGTTGACCCCGGTGACCAACTGTGACAGCTCGTCCTGGCGGCTAGGAGAGCGGTCTAGCGCCAGCAGTTGGCGCAGATTGCTGGGCGTCAGTTGGCCCAGATGCTGGGCGATGCGCCGCACATGCGCCGTCACCAGGCGGCTGAACAGCAGCATGATCAGCCCGGCCAGCAGCAGGGACTGCGCAACCTGGGTGATCACGATGTTGGCGATCTCGGCGCGCAGCCGGGTCCACAGCACCCGCTCATCGCCATACAGGGCAAACGAACCCACGGTTTCCTTGGTGCCGGGAAATACCTCGTATCCCAGCTGGGTCTGCAAGCTTGGCGCCAGCTTGGACATCTGCCAGCCCTCGCGCGTTCGCCGGAACACCTCGGGTACGCGGTTGGCCGACTGCAGCGTCACCACCACCTGGCCGACCGAGGGTACATCGGCTACGCTGGCAATATGCGTTTGCATGGATTCACGGTCCATCTCCCAGATGGATTTGGACAGCGTGCGCTCATAGACCTGGCCGATCAGCGTCAGCTCGCTCGACATCACCGCCACACTGCTTTGCCAGGCCGACCAGGTACGCAAGCCCACCACCACCACGGTGAACAGCAGGCAGAACCCCAGCGTGGCCAGCACGATGCGGCCGCCCAGGGACACCGACTTCGGCTGCTTTACAGAAGGGGCTTCTGTCACAGCGTCAACAGGCGGGGTGGGGCCGGCGGGGGCGGGTATGGGCTGCACTCAAAGCCATTTTTTCTGCAGGGCGTCGTAGGTGCCATTCTTCTTGATGGCCTCTAGACCCTTGCGAAAACGTTCGACCAGGGCGTCCGGGGTCTTGAGCCCAAAGGCCATGTAGTTGCCACCGCCACTGAGCTCGGGGATGCGCAGCGCCTTCTGCAGCACCTGGGCCGGGTCATCGCCGGCCTGGCGCGACATGAAGTAGGCGCCCAGCTCGTTCATCACCCACAGGTCGACGCGGCCGAGCTTGAGCTTTTCATAATTCAGCTCGTATTTGCTGCTGGACTGCAGGTTGCGGCCCAGGGCGAAGCCTTGCGAGGCCAGGAACTGCTCGCCAATGTCCTGGTTGACCGTGCCTATCTGCAGGCTCTTGGCGCTTTCCAGGTCGGCCAGCTGGATGTGGCGGCTTTTCAGGGCGAACAGATAGAAGTCCGTCGGGGTGATCTGGCCGACCCACTTGAACAGCTTTTCGCGTTCCTTGGAGCGGTTCATGGAATAGATCAGCACGCTGTCGCTGTTTTGCGCGGTCTCGTATGCCCGAGCCCACGGAACCGACTGGAACTGGCCTTCCATATTGATCTCTTTCAAGACCGCTTGGACCACCTCGGTGCCGAGTCCGGTGATCTTGCCCTTGTCGGTGTAATTGAAGGGCGGGTATTCCTCGGTCAGGATCTTGACGGTCTCCACTGCCCAGGTGGGCAGTACGCAAGCGCAAAGCCCCAGCAGCATAAGGGTGCGGCGGGCCGATGTCGCAAAGCCGGACAAGATCATGCAGCTATATCTCCACATTGGCGAACGAATAGGCCTGAACGCATCCAAGGCAGGCAAGATCAGTTTATTCTATGGGCAGGCCGAGGCTGTTTGTACGGGATATCCCTGCTTACCATTGGCCGGTTTCGACCCGGATGGCAACTTCGCAATCGTCAAAAATCTCCAATTTGGCGATCTTTACGCGCACGCCCAGCACTCCGGGCAGTTGCATCAAGCGCTGGGCCAGCTTGCCGATAAGGCTTTCCAGCAGGTTTACGTGTTCGGCGGTGCAGTCGTCGATGATGATCTGGCGTACCTTGCGGTAATCCAGCACGTGGTTGATGTCGTCGTCGCTGGGTTCCAACGGCTGCGGGCCCAGGTTCAGCTCGGCGTCCACCAGGATGGGCTGGGGCGAGGTTTTTTCGGACTCCAGAATGCCCAGATTGGCGTCGAAACGCAGCCCGGTGAGTTGCAGGGTTTGGTTGCCAGAGGTACGGGACATGGTGTTCTTTTAAGTAAGGTCCATCAGGGAAAAATCGCGCTCGAATTGCATAAGGTGCTGGCCGCCGTCGACCAGCAAGGTAGTGCCGGTGATGGACCCATTCTCCAGCGCAAACTTCACCGTGGCCGCCACGTCGGCCGCGGTGGACGAGCGGCCCAGCGGCGAGATCTGGTGCAGCGCGGCAAACTGCTCGTCGCTCAGCATATGGCTCTTCAGCGTCAGGCCCGGGGCTACACCCACCACCCGCACCCAGGGTGCCAGGGCCTGGGCCAGCATGGTGTTGGCCACTTCGAGCGCGGCCTTGGACAGGGTGTAACTGAAGAAGTCGGGGTTCAGGTTCCACAGCTTTTGGTCCAGCAGGTTTACCACCGCGCCGCTGTGGGTGCCGCGCGTGTGCAGATGCTGGTGCAGCGCCTGCGCCAGCAGTATGGGCGCGCCGGTATTGCTGCGCAAATGCTGCTCCATGGCCTGGAAGCCGAAGCTCTGAGCACTGTCGTGCTCGAAGGTGGACGCACTATTGACCACCGCATCGACCGCGCCAAAGTGCGTGATCACCTGGGGTAGCAGGGCGCGTACTGCAGTTTCGTCTGCCAGGTCGGCCTGGAAAATATGGTGTTTTAGGCCGCTAGCGCTTGTTATGGCTACGCAGTCAGCTACAGTTTGAATAGCATCCTGCGCGGAATGGCGGTAATGCACGGCCACTTGCCAGCCGCCGCGGGCCAGCGCCAGGGCGATTTCGCGCCCCAGCCGTTTGGCTGCGCCAGTTACCAACACGGTACGAGCTTGCGGGGAGGGCAGAGAGGGAGGCAACATTCAGAGACAATCCAGGGGTGGAAAAAACACCCCCCAGTTTAACGAGCGCGCTCCAGGCAGAGATTCGGCACGTGATCACCGCTGCCGGCGGTTGGATCGCATTTGACCGTTTCATGGCCCTGGCCCTGTACCACCCCGGCCTGGGCTACTACGCCAACGACCGCCCGAAGTTCGGCGCCATGCCCACGCAGCTGCAAGACGGCCAGCGCGTCGAAGGCAGCGACTTCGTCACCGCGCCCGAGATGTCGCCGCTGTTCGGTCAGGCCCTGGCGGTGCAGGTGGCCCAGGCCTTACAGGTTACTCAGACGAACGAAGTGTGGGAGTTTGGCGCCGGCTCCGGTGCGCTGGCCCTGCAATTGCTGGAAGCCCTGGGCGACCAGGTGCAGCGCTACTGCATCGTCGACCTGTCCGGCAGCCTGCGCGCGCGCCAGCAACTGCGGCTGCAGCGCTTTGCCGACAAGGTGGAATGGGTGACCGAGCTGCCCGCCAGTCTGCAGGCGGTGGTGGTCGGCAACGAGGTGCTGGACGCGATGCCGGTGCAGCTGCTGGTGCGCCAGAGCGGCGCCTGGCATGAGCGGGGTGTGGCAATGCAGGGCGATGACTTCGTCTGGCAAGACCGCCCCACCGATCTGCGCCCGCCGGTCGAGATCGACGGCCCGCACGACTACCTGACCGAAATCCACCCCCAGGCCGAGTCCTTCATCCGTACCCTGGCCGACCGACTAACCCAGGGCGCGGCCTTCTTTCTCGACTACGGCTTTCCCGAGGGCGAGTACTACCACCCGCAGCGCAGCACCGGCACGGTGATGTGCCACTACGCGCACCGCTCCGACCCCGACCCGCTGGCCGATGTGGGCCTGAAGGACATCACTGCCCACGTCAACTTCACCGGCATCGCGCTGGCCGGGCAGGACGCGGGCTTGACGGTGCTGGGCTACACCACCCAGGCGCGCTTTCTGATGAACTGCGGTTTGCTCTCAAAAATGGAGCATGCTACGCATGCAGAACGTGCGCAATCGCTCAAATTGATCGCTGAACACGAGATGGGCGAGCTGTTCAAAGTCACCGCATTCGGCGCCGGCCCCGAGTGGGAGCCCCTGGGCTTCGCTGTCGGCGACCGCAGCCATACGCTGTAGCCATGAATCCTAGATTCCGCAGTTGATCGCTTGTTATCACTTGGAACACCGTATGGCTATTGAATTTTGTGACCCTCTAGTCGGACACCTTCTGGGTGGACCACGCGACACATCCGATTGCACCACTGGCGCCGCGTCTGGCTTCGTTGCTCCGCCTTGCGGGCATGAGCCCGCTTCGTTGTCGCGCCTATCCAGCCACGTCCTCAGCGGCACACTCGGACGTGTCCAACTACGGAATCTAGGATGATCCGCTGGCTGCTGGTTATTTTCCTGGCCCTGTTGCTGATTGACTGGTTTTCCCCGTTGTTGCAAAAGCTCGGCTTTGGCAGACTGCCGGGCGACTTGCGCTTCAGACTCTTTGGCCGACCCTGGTTTATTCCGTTGACCACCACCCTGGTGCTGAGCTTTCTGGCCAGCCTTGTTTCCAAACTCCTCTAAAGAACTGATCCCATGAAAGCATGTATCGACATCGGCGGCACCAAGGTCGCCGTCAGCCTGGCTAATGGCAACGAAGCGCTGCCCGTGCTGCAGGCGCGGCGCACCGAACCCACGGCCAAAACCGGAACCAACGATGCGCTGGCGGTGCAGATCATCCGCATGGTCGGCGAGGCTTGCGCCGAGATCGGCGTGGACCCGGCCACGGTGCAGAACGCCGGTGTGTCGTCCTGCGGCCCGTTCATCATCCGCGACGGCCTGATCGAGCTGGCCGCGCCGAATATCTGCGGCGGCATGGCGGGCCCCGCGCGTGGCCTGCCGAACGACTGGGATACGGCTCTGCTGGAGGCACCGCTGGGCGCCCGTTTCGCGCGCGTGCGCATCGAAAACGACTGCGTTGCCGCGCTCGAAGCCGAGCGCCATTGGGGCGCGCTGGCCGGTTTTGACCACTGCGCCTATGTGACCTGGAGCACCGGCATCGGCATGGGCGTGTGCGTGGACGGCCATGTGCTGCGCGGCAAAAACGGCAATGCCGGCCATGCCGGCCATATGTTTGTCTCGGACAACGACGACGCACTCTGCGGCTGCGGCAATATCGGCGACGTCGAAGGCCTGGTGGCCGGCAATGCGATTGCCCGCCGCTTTGGCCAGGACGCCGCCGTGCTGTTCCAGGCCGCGCGCGCCGGCGATGCGGCTGCGCTGGCCAAGGTCGACGACCTGTGCCGCGTGCTGGGCCGCGCGCTGTACAACCTGGTTGTGACCCTGGACTTGCAGCGCATCAGCCTGGGCGGTAGCGTGTTCTGGCACAACCGCGAGTTTCTGTTGCCGCGCCTGCAATCGCATATTGACGGCAAACTGCCGGCATTAACTGCCGGTGCCCTGCTGGTGCCCGCCGGATTGGCCGACAAAGTGGGCGATTACGCGGCCGTGGCATTGGCCTGATCGCAGGGTAATCAGGCGCCATTCGCAGCTTTGGGATTTATATTGGGTCTTTGGGAGTGGGTTTATTGCACAGCCAATCCGGATAAATGCATTGAAAGCTATTTTTAATAGGCTTCAGTCTGCGCAGGGTTTTTTCAAGGCATATAATCGGGCCTGATTTTAACTTTCGACGTATCCGGAAACAAAAAAATGTCATCCTACAAAGAACTTCTGCAGCAGCGTGAACTCCTCGAGCAGCAAATTTCTGAAGCCCGTCAGCGTGAAAATGCCGACGCGATTGAAAAAGTAAAAACGCTGGTCGCAGATTTTGGTTTGACCGCTGAGGATATTTTTTCTACCGGTGGTAAAGCCAAGGTAAAGAGCGTTGCCAAGGTGGCGCCTAAATTCCGTAATCCAGTTACGGGCGACACCTGGACCGGCCGCGGCAAGCCGCCAAAATGGATCCAAGGCCAAGAGCGCGACCAATTCCTGATTGCCTGATCGATATTATCCCGCTGTCGCTTTCAACCTGCGGCGGTTGAGATACTGCAAAAGCCCTGTCGTTTGACCGGGCTTTTTGCATTTATGGCTTTGGATGGGCCGGGCTGCATCAATTTGCCCTGATCTTTGCATCAATACCCAGGCCGGGTTGCGGTAGTCTTGTACTTTGATTCCCTCCACCGGCTTTATTTTCTGGAAACCCCATGCCACAGCTCTACATCGGTAATAAAAATTATTCGTCTTGGTCCATGCGCCCCTGGGTGCTTTTGAAGCAGGCGGGTATTCCGTTTGAAGAGATCATGCTGCGGTTTGACTCGTTTGACGTCCAATCGCATTTCAAGCTTGCGGTGCAGGCCGTCAATCCGGTTGGCAAGGTGCCCGTGTGGGTGGATGGCGATCTGGCGGTCTGGGACACGCTGGCGATTGCCGAAACCCTGGCCGAGCAGTTTCTCGACAAAGCCCTGTGGCCACGCCAGCCCAAGGCGCGCGCCCGGGCCCGCAGCGTGTGCGCCGAAATGCACGCAGGCTTTACCGCTTTGCGCAGCCACTGCCCTATGAACATCGAAGCCCGCTTGCCCGAAGTCGGCCAACTGCTCTGGCGCGACAAGCCGGCCGTGCGGGCCGACGTAGCGCGGCTGGCCGCCATGTGGGGCGAGTTGCTAGATGCGCACGGTGGGCCGATGCTGTTTGGCGATTTCTCTATCGCCGACGCCTACTTTGCGCCGGTCTGCATGCGCTTCAACACCTACGCGCTGCCGCTGCCAGCCGCCATCCATGCCTATGTGGACCGCGTGACCGCCTTGCCCGGCGTGCAGGCCTGGATCAGCGAGGCGCTGTCCGAGCAGGATTTTCTGGACTTCGAGGAGCCTTACCGGCTGTCGCGCTAGCTAAACTGCGGGCATGCAAATTTATCTGGTGGGTGGGGCGGTTCGCGACGCCTGGTTGGGCCGCCCGCCGGGCGATCGTGATTGGGTGGTGGTTGGGGCGACGCCTGAGGCCTTGCTGGCCCAGGGCTACCTGGCGGTGGGCAAGGACTTCCCGGTATTCCTGCACCCCCGCACCCACGAGGAATATGCGCTGGCCCGCACCGAGCGCAAGACCGCCCCCGGCTACCGCGGCTTTGCGGTCCATGCCGCGCCGGATGTCACGCTGGAGCAGGATCTGGCGCGCCGTGACCTTACTATCAATGCGATAGCGGCTCCCGCAGATTCCATCAGCGCTGGAGGCCAATTTTCTATAAATCCTGAGAACCTGACCGACCCCTACGGTGGCCAGCAGGATCTGCGCGACAAAGTGCTACGCCACGTGACCGCGGCTTTCCGCGAAGACCCGGTGCGGATTCTGCGGGTGGCCCGGTTCGCCGCCCGTTTCACCGATTTCAGCGTGGCCCCCGAGACCATGACTTTAATGCGCGAGATGGTGGACGCGGGCGAGGTCGATGCCCTGGTGCCCGAGCGCGTCTGGCAAGAGCTTGCACGCGGCCTGATGGAAGCCCAGCCTTCGCGCATGTTCGAAGTGTTGCGCGAATGCGGGGCGCTGGCGCGTCTGCTGCCCGAAGTTGCGGCGCTGTGGGGCGTGCCCCAGCGTGCCGACTACCACCCCGAGATCGATACCGGCGTGCACCTGATGATGGTGCTTGACATGGCGGCGCGTTTGCAGGCCCCGTTGCCGGTGCGCTTTGCCTGCCTGACCCACGACCTGGGCAAGGCCACCACGCCGGCCGATGTGCTGCCGCGCCATATCGGCCACGAAGCCCGCAGCGCCCAGCTGCTCAAAGGCCTGTGCCAGCGCCTGCGCGTGCCCACCGACTGCCGCGAACTGGCCGATGTGGTGGCGCGCGAACACGGCAATATCCACCGCGGCATGGAATTCGGGGCGGCGGCCACACTGCGTTTGCTGGAGCGCTGCGATGCCTTGCGTAAACCGCAGCGATTTGCCGATGCCTTGCTGGCCTGCGAGTGCGATGCGCGCGGCCGGCTGGGTCTGCACGACTCCGCCTACCCCCAGCGCCCGCATTGGCTACGGGCTTTGGCGGCCGCGCAGTCGGTTGCGACCGAGGCGATTGCCCGCGAAGCCCAGGCCAAGGGCTTGCAGGGTAAGGACATTGGGGGGCTGGTGCATGCCGCGCGGGTGGCGGCCTTGCGCAACAGCGGCATGGCCGCCTAGGCGGGGGGCTAAGAATCGGTTCTTAGGACGTGGCCGGTGGCGGCCCGTCACTGTCGCCGATTTCCAGTTCAGGCATACACAGCTTTTGCAGCGACTCCACCGGTTCATCGCGCATCCGGGCCAGGGTCAGCTCGGCCAAGGCCAGGCCGGTGGCGGCCGGTGTGGGCTGCATCACGGCGGTCACGCTGGTGCGCACTACCGAGTCGGAGCCCAGGCCGTCGTAGACGATGACGGATAGGTCGCGCCCGAGCACCAGCCCCGAATGCAGCACCGCATGCACCGCGCCTATGCCGGCCAGGTTGTTGTCTACCAGCACGGCCGTAGGGCGCTGGGGTAGGGCCAGTAGTTTTTGCATGGCGGCATAGCCGGAGCGGCGTTCCAGCGCATTGCGTTGCACCGACGTGGGCTTGAGGGTCACCCCTGCGGCTTTCAGGCTGGCGCAGAAGCCCGCATAGCGTTGGTCGGCAAAGTTGTATTCGGGCGGAGCGCCCAGGTAACCGATGCGGCGATGGCCCAGGCGCAGCAGGCGGTCGGTGGCCATGCGGGCACCGGCCAAGTTGTCGAAGTCGAACCAGGGGTAGCTGCTCTGCGCAGGCGTGGAGCTGCGTCCATAGGCCACAAACGGCACGTTGCGCGACTGCAGCAACTCCAGCCGGCGGTCGTGCAAGCGGGTACGCGGCACCACGAAGACACCGATATGCCGGCCGGTGATGGCGCGCTCGTAAGCCGCCAGCTCGTCCTGGGCGGGTGCCGACATGATCAGCAAATCCAGTCCGGCCTGGGCAAAGCGCTCGCTCATGGACGAGGCCACCTGCAGAAACTGCTGGTCGCCCAGGTCGCCGGTGGTGATCGGGAAGACGATACCGACCGCGTCCGCCCGGCCCAGCGCCAGTCCCCGGGCGCGCGCGTCGGGTTTGTAATTAAGCCGCAACGCGGCCGCCATCACGTCCCGGCGCGTAGCGGCCGCTACCTCAGGGTAACCATTCAGCGCGCGGCTCACCGTGGTGAGCGACAGGCCGAGTTCTTCGGCGATCCGTTTCAGTGACATTGAGGCGGGTAAAAGCGTGTTGGAGGCCGGGAATAGTAGTCGAAGGGCCTTAAAAGTCCGCTTGCGTCAATCAGAGGTCAAGCCTTGGAGGGGTTTGTGTAGCAATTTCGCAACGAATGCGGGAGGCTGCTGCGACCTAAAAGTTCCACCATTTTCTAAATAATTTTGACAATCTTCGGTGGTTTTTGATGCCATTTTATGTATGTATCTTAGGGGGCAAAAGAGGTCGAAAAAGGGTGCCATTTCATTGGGGAAACGGATTTTTTGAGAGTTCACTCCTTTTTGTTTTTTGCTCGACCTAATGCGCCCGCCGTTGCAGTGCATGGCTTGGCAGTTTGGTAACTCGCTTGTTTCTGTAACTCGGGTAATTGCTTATCGCTGGCAAAACGCAGCCCACCAAAAATACCCCCAGATTTGCACGGTCTTCACATGGCGTCTGCAGCGTTCAGGCAGCCGGTGGACTGGCAAATCAAGAACAACCCTAAACACACTGGAGACGTCTTTGAAACAAGCTACTTTTACCGCCCGCGCCACTGCCCTTGCTGCTTTCGCAATGGTTTCTGCCTCGGCTTTCGCTTTGCCCAATATCGACGCCAATATCGAGCTCGATAGCAAGTACCAAAACAACGACCGTGGCGCTTCCCAGTCCGGCCGTGTCGAGCTGAATGCCAGCCAAAAACTGGGTTCTAAGTACTTCATGGCGGGTCGCGCCACCTACCTGTCCAAGCCTGATGGCTCGGCTGGTACGGATGACTTGTGGGCCCAATTCGGTTCCGAAACCGCCGACATCAAGTTGGGCCGTTTCGAAGCTGCCAATCTGTTCCAAACCCCTGGTGACGTGATCGTTGAGTACTCTGGCTTCTCGCCTTACCAAGCCAATGTGCTGCGCGGCCGCCAAGGCGCTTACGCCAATGGCAGCGCTCCTTTCCATGCTGCTGTGAACGTTCAATTGGGCGGCGGCCTGAGCCTGGAAGTGAGCGGCGTGTCCAGCAAAGGCGCTGGCGGTGCGACCGGTCTGCGCCCTGTGCTGAACTACGCCAACGGCCCTCTGCATTTGGCCGCTGGTGTTGAAGCGATCAAGTATGAAGGTACCGCTGCGACCGCAGCAACCACCACGTTGAGCTGCGGAGCCATCACCGCCGGCGTTTGCACGTCGGTACTTGCGACCACCACGGCCGGCACTCCCGCTACGGGTAGTGTGAACCGCACCGGCTACGGTTTGACCGGTGACTACAACTTCGGCGGCGTGACCCTGTACGCCAATTACGCTGCTGGCAAGAGCCAGTCCAACATCAAGCAAAACACCTTTGCGCTGATGGCGGGTTTTGGCAATCTGACCGTGGCCAGCGTGTTCGGTAAAGGTTCTAACCTGAGCGCCGACGACAAAGTCACCACCTTCTGGGCTGCCTACGCGATTCCATTCTTTGACGTGAAGGGTGCCAAGATCACCCCCGCGATCTCCCACTCTAAATCCAGTGGCCCCAACGAAAAGCCAAATGCAACTGGTTTTGCTCTGCGCGTGAACTACGAGTTCTAAGCTCCAGCGGCCATGACCGCTGCAACCATGCTTCCTGCCGTCTAGGCGGGAGTATGTCTTCCATGAAAAGCCTGCATCGCCCTCTGGGATATGCAGGCTTTTTGCGTTGGATGGATGTTGGGATGCGCCAAATACGCTTGCCCTCGGGTAAACCCAGTGTTCAATTCAAAGCGCTTTGAATTTATACTGGCTCGGCTTTTACCGGCGACAAAACAAAGGCCTGCTGGCTTGGCATGGACTGCCAGAACTGCCTGGGCCCACATCGAATACACAAGGAGACATCTACATGACAGCAATCACCAAAACCGCAGCCGCTGTGCTGCTCAGCATCGGCGCCGCGGGGGCCTATGCAGCGGGCGTGACCATCACCATTTCCTGTGGCTCGGTTGGCCAGGACTACGAGTTCTGCAAGAAAGCCGGCGACGAGTGGGCCAGCAAAACCGGCAATACGGTGAAGCATCTGAGCATTCCCCAGTCCACAAGCGACATCCTGGGCCTGTTCCGCCAAATGTTCGCCGCCAAATCCACCGAGGTGGACGTGATCAATGTGGATGTCGTGTGGCCCGGTCTTTTGAAAGACCACTTGCTGGATTTGACGTCCTACACCAAAGGCGCTGAAAAAGCCCATTTCCCGGCCATCGTCGCCAACAACACCGTGGGCGGCAAGCTGCTGGCCATGCCCTGGTTCACCGATGCGGGCGTTCTGTACTACCGCAAAGACTTGTTGACCAAGTACGGCGAAAAAGCCCCCACCACCTGGGCTGAGCTCACCGCTTCCGCCCAGAAGGTGATGGACGGCGAGCGCAAGGCGGGCAATGCCGACATGCAAGGTTTTGTGTTCCAGGCCAAGGCCTACGAAGGTTTGACCTGCGATGGCATTGAATGGGTGTCCAGCTTCGGCGGCGGCAGTATTGTGGACAGCACCGGCAAGATCACCATCAACAACCCTGCGGCTGCCAAGGCGCTGAACACGGCTGCTGGCTGGATCGGCACCATTGCACCCAAGGGCGTGCTGAACTACGCGGAAGAAGATGCGCGCGGCGTGTTCCAAAAGGGCAATGCTGTGTACATGCGCAACTGGCCATATGCATGGTCGCTGAGCCAGGGCGCCGACAGCCCGGTCAAGGGTAAGGTCGGGGTTGTGGCTCTGCCCAAGGGCGATGGCGGCAAGACGGCTGCCGCCCTGGGTGGCTGGCAGCTGGCGGTGAGCAAGTACTCCAAGAGCCCGAAGGAAGCGGCTGATTTTGTGATGTACCTGACCAGTGAGGCCGTGCAAAAAGACCGCGCCATCCGTGGTTCTTACAACCCCACCATCGCCTCGCTGTACAAAGACAAGGAAGTACTGGCCGCCAACCCGTTCTTCGGTGACCTGTATGACACCTTCGTCGGTGCAGTACCCCGCCCGGCCACGGTTACGGGTGCCAAGTACAACGAAGTCTCTGCCGCGTTCTGGAACGCCACGCACGAAGTGCTGTCGGGCAAATCCACCGGTGAAGAGAGTGTGAAGAAGCTCGAAGGCAAGCTGGATTCGATCCGTCGCGGTCCGAAGTGGTAAGCCCCCACTGTTGAACCCCCGGGCCGCCATGCCATGCAGCATGGCGGCCCGTTCAGCACCTTGATCCCAGGAGTCGCCATGCGCACCCAAACATCCGAACTCACACGCGAGCGCACCCGCAGTGCGTGGATCTTTCTGGCCCCCACGCTCATAGTCCTGCTGCTGGTCGCGGGTTGGCCGTTAGGCCGCACCATCTGGTTCAGCTTTACCGATGCGACGCTGGAGAACATCGGCGAGTCCTCCTACAACATGGTGGGCCTGCAGAACTACTTCGGCAAGTACGGGGTTTTCAATTTGGACGCGGTTGAAGGCTTCTGGAAAACCGACTGGGGCATGGCGATCCGCAACACCTTCAAGTTCGCCATCGTCTCCGTTGTCACCGAGACCCTGCTGGGTGTGGTGTTCGCGCTGGTGCTGAATGCCAACTTCAAAGGCCGTTCGTTTGTGCGGGCTGCAGTGCTGGTGCCCTGGGCGATTCCCACCATCGTGTCGGCCAAGATGTGGGCCTGGATCATGCACGACCAGTTTGGCGTGATGAATGCGCTGCTCAAGGGCGCGGGCATCATCGACCAGAACATCGCCTGGACTGCCGACCCCGACTACGCGCTGTGGTCGGTCATGCTGGTCGACGTGTGGAAGACCACTCCCTTCATGGCTCTGCTGACCTTGGCGGCGCTGCAGATGCTGCCTACCGATTGTTACGAAGCCGCCCACGTGGACGGCATCCACCCGGTGCGGGTGTTCTTCAAGGTCACCCTGCCATTGATTTGGCCGGCCCTGATGGTGGCCGTGATCTTCCGCCTGCTCGACGCCTTGCGGGTGTTCGACATCATTTATGTGATGACCTCCAACAGCGTAGACACCATCAGTATGTCCGGCTTTGTGCGGCGCGAAATCGTCGACAACAACTACGTGGGCTACGGCTCGGCGGCATCCACCGTGCTGTTCCTCATCATCGCGGTCTGCACCCTGCTGTACCTGAAGCTGGCGCGTGTCGATCTGGGCGGCAAGAAGTAAGGAAACCGAGCATGAACCACACTTTCCAAAAAATCCTCGGCTCCATCGGCTTGTATGCCCTGGTGGCGATCATTGCGCTGTTCTGCCTGTTCCCCTTCTATTACGCGATCGTCACCTCGCTGAAGTCGGGCACCGAGCTGTTCAGCACCTCGCTGTGGCCGGATGCGCCTTCGCTGAAGAACTACATTGCCATGTTCACCGTGTCCGAGCACCCATTCGGTCGCCACATCCTTAATTCAGTGGCGGTGTCTACGCTGGTGGTGATCGCCTCGTTGTTCCTGGGTGTGACGGCCTCCTACGCACTGGGCCGCATCCAGTTCCGTGGCCGCGGCCTGCTGCTGCTGACCGTGCTGGCCGTGTCCATGTTTCCGCAGGTGGCAGTGCTGTCGGGCATGTTCGAGCTGATGCAGGCCTTCGGCCTTTACAACCACTGGTGGGGTCTGACCTTGCCATACATGGTGTTCACCCTGCCGTTCACGGTGTGGGTGTTGACCACCTTTGTGCGCGACTTGCCTAAGGAGCTGGAAGAGGCCGCCATCATGGACGGTTGTACCCCCTGGGGCATCATCACCAAAGTCTTCTTGCCTGTGATGTGGCCGGCCCTGGTAACTACTGGGCTGCTGGCCTTCATCGCCGCCTGGAACGAATTCATGTTCGCCCTGACCTTTGTGCTGAACAACAACGACCGCACGGTGCCGGTGTCGATCTCGCTGATCAGCGGCGCTGACAAGTATGAAATCCCCTGGGGCAAGATCATGGCGGCATCGGTGCTGGTGACCCTGCCACTGATAGCCCTGGTACTCATATTCCAGCGCAAGATTGTGGGTGGTTTGACCTCTGGTGCCGTTAAAGGCTGAGCATGGCACAGGCGAACGAGTGGTGGCGTGGCGGGGTGATTTACCAAATCTACCCGCGCAGTTTTCAAGACAGCAATGGCGACGGCATTGGCGACTTGGCCGGTGTGGTGCAGCGCCTGCCCTATCTGGCCGAGTTGGGTGTGGAGGCCATCTGGCTGTCCCCCTTCTTCCCGAGTCCGATGAAGGACTTTGGCTACGACATCTCCGACTACCGGGGGGTGGATCCGATGTTTGGCAGCCTGGCCGATTTCGATGCGGTGGCGGCCAAGGCCCACGCTTTGGGCATGAAGGTGCTGATCGACCAGGTGCTGAGTCATTGCTCCGACCAGCACCCCTGGTTTGTCGAGTCGCGCTCCAGCCGCGACAACCCGCGCGCCGACTGGTTTGTCTGGGCCGACCCCAAGGACGATGGCACACCGCCCAACAACTGGCTGTCGATCTTCGGTGGTTCCGCCTGGCAATGGGACACCCGTCGCTGCCAGTACTACATGCATAACTTTCTGGCCAGCCAGCCAGACTTGAACTTCCACAACCCGCAAGTGCAGCAAGCGGCGCTGGACAATATGCAGTTCTGGCTGGACCGGGGCGTCGATGGCTTCCGCCTGGATGCAGTCAACTTCTGCGTGCACGACGCGCAGCTGCGCAACAACCCGGCGCGCGGTATGCCCACCGACGACCCGTCGGTGAACAAGGTCAACCCCTACGGCTGGCAGTACCACCAGTTCGACAAGAGCCAGCCGGAGATGCTGGACTTTCTGCGCCGCATCCGCAGCCTGTTGAACCAGTACCCGGACCTGATGACCGTGGGCGAGATCGGCGACGACGACACCCCGACCCGTATTGCCGAGTACACCGGCGGTGGCGACAAGCTGCACACCGCGTATTCGTTTGACCTGCTCGGCCCGCGTTGCGATGCGCGCTACATCCATGGCGTGGTCCAGCGGCTCGAAGCCGTGTGCCTGGATGGCTGGCCTTGCTGGTCGGTTTCTAACCATGACGCGGTGCGGGTCGCCAGCCGCTGGCAGCAGCCTGGTCACAATGCCGCCTGGCTGCGCCTGGTGTTCGGGCTGCAGCTGAGCCTGCGCGGTTCACCCTGCATTTACCAAGGCGACGAGCTGGGTTTGACCGAAGCCACGGTGGCCTTCGAGGACTTGCAAGACCCGTATGGCATTGCCATGTGGCCGGAGTTTGTGGGACGCGACGGCTGCCGCACGCCCATGGTCTGGGACGGGGCCGCGCCCCATGCGGGCTTCAGTACAGCCGCCAAGACCTGGTTGCCGGTTGCCTCGGAGCATCTGTCGCTGGCCGCCTCCAGCCAGATGGCGGCCCCGGATTCCTTGTTCCATTTCTACCAGGCCATGCTGGCCTGGCGGCGCCAGCATGCGGTGCTGCGGAACGGCGATATGGAGCTGCTGGCCGCCGACGACGCAGTCCTGGCCTTTGTGCGCCGCAGCGACGACGCTGCCCTGCTGTGTGCTTTCAACCTGGGTAACAGTCCGGTGCGCTATGCCTTGCCCGACCAGGTGCGGCCCTTGGCTTTGGACACCCTGCATTCTTTGCCATCGGGCGCACTGGAAGGCCAGACTTTGGTTTTGCCGCCCTATGGCGCGGTATTCGCAACGCTTTAATCAAAACCACGGCCTGCGCAGCCTGTTGCGCAGGTCCTCATAACAAGGAGACATCCATGTCTGAAATCCGCTTCCGTGATGTGCATAAACGCTACAACAGCAGTGTGCCCGACACCATCCGCAAGGTCGATCTGGATATCGACAAAGGTGAGTTCGTGGTGTTTGTTGGCCCCTCTGGTTGCGGCAAGTCCACGCTGCTGCGCATGGTCGCGGGCCTGGAGGACATCACCAGTGGCGAGCTCAGCATCAAGGGCCAGCGCATGAACGAAACCCCGCCCTCGCGCCGCGGTGTGGCCATGGTGTTCCAGAGCTACGCGCTGTACCCGCACATGAGCGTCTATGACAACATGGCGTTTGGCCTGAAGCAGGCCAAAACCGACACCGCCACTGTCGAGCAGCGGGTGCGCAAGGCATCCAAGATTCTGCAACTCGACCCGCTACTCAAGCGCCTACCCAAAGAGCTGTCCGGCGGCCAGCGCCAGCGCGTGGCGATTGGCCGGGCCATCGTGCGCGAGCCCGATGTGTTTTTGTTCGACGAACCTCTGTCCAACCTGGACGCCTCGCTGCGCGTGCAGACCCGGCTCGAAATCGCCAAGCTGCACAAGGACATCGGCACCGCCAGCATGATCTATGTGACCCACGACCAGGTCGAGGCCATGACCCTGGCCGACAAGATCGTGCTGTTGAATGCCGGTGAAGCCGTGCAGCGCGACGGCAGCGTGGCCCAGTGCGGCGCGCCGCTGCAGCTCTACCACCACCCGGTGAATAAGTTCGTGGCCGGCTTCATCGGCAGCCCGAAGATGAACTTCATCGCCGCCCAACTGGTCGGCGCCGCCAATGGCGTGGCCACCGCCAAAGTGGCCGAGGTCGAGGTGCAAGCCGAGGTCGATGCCTCGCGCCTGGCTGGGCACAGCATGGTGACCCTGGGCGTGCGGCCCGAACATGTGCAGATCGTGCCACCCGGTGGTAGCAATGTGGTGGCCGGCCTGGTGGCTTTTCTGGAGCAACTGGGCGAAGCCAGCTATATCTATGTGCGCTTGGCTGGCGGCGAGCTGGTCACGGTGCGCGAAAGCGGCCAGTCCAGCTGCAGCGTAGGCAGCGCGGTGAGCTTGTACCTTCCGCCGCACTGCATGCATTTGTTTGATGAAAACGATGTGGCGACGCCGCGCACTGCGCGCCCCGAGATTTTGGGGCAGCCGCTGGTGGCGGGTGTGTCGATTTCGCGCGCCACCACGCACGCCGGTTGAGACTGAATTTATATGTAAAAAGAGCTTCTAGCGCTTATTCCATAAGCGCTAGAAGCTCTTATATTGATAGCGGTCGAATTTAAACTTCAAGGTTATCGATCAATCGGGTTTGGCCCAAGCGGGCCGCGCCCAGCACCACCAGCGGCGCCGGGTCGGTGGCATCGGGCGGCAGCAGATCGCTGCGCCGGCGAGCCACCAGGTAGTCGGGTGTCCAGCCGCGGGCCCGCAGGCCGTCCATGGCCTGGGCTTCCAGTGCGACGATATCGCTGGCCCCGGCGCGCAAGGCTGCCGCCATGCGCTGCAGTGTGGCCGACAGTTGCACGGCCTCAGCCCGCTCTTGTGTATTTAGGTAGCCGTTGCGGGAGGACAGAGCCAGTCCGTCGTCGGCTCGCTGGGTGGGGCCGGCCACGATGTCGATAGGCAAGGCAAATTGCCGCACCATGCTGCGGATCACCATCAGCTGCTGGTAGTCCTTCTGGCCGAACACGGCAGTGCGCCGGCCCTTGGCTTCGGAGAACACGCAGGCAAACATCTTCATCACGACGGTGCTGACGCCCACGAAGAAGCCGGGCCGGAACTGCCCCTCCAGCAGATCGGCCAGGCCGGCTGGCGGATGGATCTTGTAGGTCTGCGCTTCGGGGTACAGCTCTTTTTCGTTGGGGGCAAACAGCACGTCGCAGCCGGCTGCGCGCAGCTGCGCGCAGTCGCTGTCCCAGGTGCGGGGGTAGCTGTCGAAGTCTTCGTGCGGCAGAAACTGCAGGCGGTTCACGAAGATGCTGGCCACGGTCACATCGCCCAGCGGCTTGGCCTGTCGCACCAGGGCCAGGTGGCCGGCGTGCAGATTGCCCATGGTGGGTACAAAAGCGGGATGCTGGTATGCGCCCAAATGGGCGCGCAGCTCTTCAATGGTGTGGGCGATGAACATGTTGCAGGCGCAGCCGAGGCTGCAAAAATCACCAGGCGTGCTGGCTGTTGTCGGGGAAGCTGCCGTCTTTCACGGCGTGTACATAGGCCTCCATGGCACCGCGCACACTGCTGGCGCTGTCCATGAAGTTGCGCACAAACCGCGGCATCTTACCCAGGTTGATCCCCAGCATGTCGTGCAGTACCAGCACCTGGCCGGCGGTGTCCTTACCGGCACCAATGCCGATGGTGGCGCAGTGCGTGAGCGCCTTGGTCAGCTCGGCTGCCAGCGGCGCCGGCACCATTTCCAGCACCACCATGGTCGCGCCAGCGTCCTGCAGCGCATGGGCATGCTGGCGCAGCGTGCTGGCCGCAGCGTCCGACTTGCCTTGCACCCGGTAGCCGCCTAGCGCATGCACGGTCTGTGGCGTCAGCCCCAGATGGGCGCAGACCGGGATGCCGCGGTCGACCAGAAACTGCACGATCTCGCTGGTCCAGCCGCCGCCTTCCAGCTTGACCATGTGGGCGCCCGCCTGCATCAGCACAGCGGCGCTGCGCAGGGCTTGCTCGCGGCCTTCGTGGTAGCTGCCGAACGGCAGGTCGGCAATCACCCAGGCGGTGGCCTGGGTGCGCTGCAGCCCGCGCACCACGCTTTCGGTGTGGTAGCGCATGGTCTCCAGGCTCACGCCCACGGTGTTGTGCAGGCCTTGGCAGACCATGCCCAGCGAGTCGCCTACCAGCAGGCATTCCACGCCGGCGGCGTCAGCCACGGCGGCAAAGGTGGCGTCGTAAGCCGTCAGCATGGTGATTTTTTCGCCCCGCTGGTGCATTTCGGCCAGGCGCGGCAGGCTGATGGGCTTGCGTTGCGCCGGCGTACTGGTCGGCGGCAGGGTGCCGTAAGGCGATGCAGAGGTGGCGTTGGGCAGCGTGTTGCTGGTGGTCTGGCTCATGGCAGGTCCTTGTAGGGTTCTACGGCATTGGCGGCCAGCGGACCCACCATACCCAGGCGGGCCTTCAGTGACTGCGGCTGGCCGCTCAGGATGGCGGCGTAGTTGGTGGTGTTGGAGAGGACTTTTTTGACGTAGTCGCGGGTTTCGGTAAACGGCACATTCTCGGCCCAAATGGCGGCTTCCAGCACCGGGCCGTTGCGCCACGCGCGGGGCCGCCCCGGGCCGGCGTTGTAGGCGGCGGCGGCCATGGGCATGGAGCCGGCAAAGTCGTCCAGTACCAGCTTCAGGTAGCCGGTGCCGATGGCGATATTGGTGTCGCGGTCGTTCAGCTGGTCGGGGGTAAAGCCGCTCAGTCCGATCTTCTTAGCGGTCCAGCGGGCGGTGGCGGGCATCACCTGCATCAGGCCGGAGGCGCCGACGCCGGAGCGCGCGTCCATGATGAAGCGCGATTCCTGGCGGATCAGGCCATAGACGTAGGCCGGGTCGAGGTTGATCTCGCGGCTGCGTTTGACCACCGCGTTCTGGTGCGGCATGGGAAATCGCTGCTCGAAGTCCATCACATTGCGGGTGCGTTCGCTGGTGTTGATGCAGCGGTCCCATACCTCGCGCTGGCAGGCCAGGTCGGCGGCGGCCAGCAGCTCGCGGTCGCCCATGCCGCCGCGCTCATGCAGATTGGTGGTGTAGTTCCACTCGCGGTTGCCCTCGCTGCGCAGGCCTAGCTGGATGGCCGCCAGGGCACGCACTAGGCCGGGGTTGGTGCGAGCGGCGTCTTTTTCTTCCGCGGTGAGCATGGTTGGGCGGGGCGGCACGGTTATCTTTTCGCCCAATTCCTCCAGAGCCAGCTGTTCATAGAAACCGCGGACCCCGGCAATGCTCTTCAGCAAGCGCTTGGGTTCCTCGCGGTCCAGGTCAGACTTGGCCAGGGCTTGCAGCGCCCGTGCGCGCCAGTAGACCCAGGTGGCATCGGCATGCAGGTTGTCGCCCATGGCCTGGGTGGCGCTGGCCACGTCTTTCCATCGGCCCAGGCGCAAGGCGCTGCGGATCTTCCAGGCCAGCATCTCGTCGGTCAGGTCGCTGTCCTTGCTGACTTTGCCGTAGTAGTCGGATGCGCTATTGGACAAACGCATCGCGGCCTGCTTGCCTATCACGCCCCAGGTCCAGTTGCGCTCTTCCACCGTCAGCTGGGTTTCCCATTTGCTCTCCATCAAGGCCGCGGCATTGTCCGGGTCGGAGGTGGCCAGCTTGACCAGCGCCAGCAACATCACCTCGCGGCGCGCGAGGGACAGGGCGGTGACCTTGCCCATCAGGAATTTGGTGGGGCTGTCGTTCAGCGCGTTCAGCATGGGCAGCGACTCGGGCGCGACGATCTCCACGGCCTTGGCGGCAACCCGCGGGCGGTTGGCTTCCATGCCCAGGCGGGCTTTGCGCCAGATGTCTACCGGCGTGAGCTTCTTGGCCGTAAACAAGTGGCTTGCGGCTTGAGTGCAGCCGTCGTCCAGCTCGCGCTGCGCATACCAGTTGCGGCGCACTTCTTCGGCCAGGGCTGGTGGGCTGTCGGCGCCTAGTTTGATCTGGTCGATCAGCAGCGCGTAGCAGCGGACTTCGCGGTCATCGGCCATGCGGTAGCGGGCATGTTCATCGGCAAACGTGGTCCAGTCGCGGCGCTGTCCCAGCAGCAGTAGCCAGTCGTTGCGCAAGCGGTCTTCCTGGTAGCTGCCGGGGAATCGGCTGCTGAAGCTCTGCAGGTCCAGCGATGTCAGCTCGTCCAGCCGCGCGCGCTGCTCCCAATAGGCTGCCCAAGGCTCCAGCAGGTGGCCGCGCACCTGGGGCAGCAGGGCGGTCAGGCGCTTGCGGTCGCCCTTCTTGAAGGCCTGGGCCATGTCCAGAATGGTGCCGTCGCCCGCGGGATCGGATTTGGATTGGCTGCAGGCAGCGCCGGAGAAAACGAGGCCCAGGGCCAGCGTTAAGGATGTCAGAATGGCAGGAAATTGCATGTGGGGATTATGGACAACTCAACAAACGACAAGGCCCAGGACAAAAAAGCCCTGCGCGAGGCACTGATCGCACAACGCCTGGAGCTGCCCGACCGCCTGGAACGGGCCGATTTATTGCAACGTGTGATGCGTATCTGGCTGGTGGGGCGGCCCGATACCGTGATTGGCGCCTACTGGCCGATCAAGGGCGAGTTCGATCCATTGCCGGCTCTGCACCGCTGGAAGGAAGACGGCGAGTTGCTCGATGGCCCCGAGCTCAAGCGCATTGGCTTGCCTGTGGTGAACAAGCTGCACAAGACCATGACCTTTCATGCGTGGTATCCGGGCTGTCCGATGGAAGAAGATGCCTATGGCATCCTGAAGCCCAAGGCGACCGAGATGGTGCAGCCGACCTTGCTGTTTGTGCCCTGCGTAGGCTATGCGGCCGGTGGTTACCGCCTGGGTTATGGCGGTGGTTTTTACGACCGCATGCTGGCGTCCCTGAACCCGAGGCCGTTTACGGTGGGGCTGGGCTTTACCCAGGGCTACCTGGACGACTTTGCGCCAGAGCCCCACGACATGCCGCTGGACGCCATCCTGAACGACAACGGCGTGGTCTGGCCAACGGCCTGAGCCTAGTCCAGGCCGGTGTGCTGCCTGCTGCCGGATTCAGACTGGCTTGTAGGCAATAACGTCGATTTCCAATTTTGCGTCCACCATCAAGCGTGCTTCGGTGGTGGAGCGGGCGGGCTTTTTGTCGCCGAAATAAGCCATGTAGACCCGGTTGAAACTGGCAAAGTCGCGGGCGTCGTCCAGCCATACGCTGGTCTTGCACACATCGTCCAGCGTGCAACCTGCCAGCGCAAGCACCTGGGTCAGGTTGTGCATTACCTGGCGGGTCTGCGCTTCGATGCCGCCCTGGACAATCTCGCCCTTGTCGTCGGCCGGCACCTGGCCGGATACGTAGACGAAGTCACCTGCCCGCACGGCCGGTGAGAACGGGCGTGGCAATTGGTCGGAGGTGACGGGTGGGTTGCCTATATGGATTAGCGGCATGAAAAACTCCTGTGGGGCAGTAACAAAACAGGCCCCATTCTGGCACGCAGTCTTTGGGTGGACCGGGCTTTGCACTGTTTTGGTGAAATTAATTTTCATAATTTCACGGGTTTTCCCTGTTTTGTTAAGAAATTGCATGGCATATTCTTTGCATTGTGAAATTTACTTTCAATACAAAGGGTCCATGATGAAGTCAGCTACCGCCTTGTTGCGCCGCACCGTGTTATTGATGTCCATGGGCGCGGCGCTGCTGCCCATGGCCCTTCAAGCGCAGACGGCCAAGTCTGCACTCAACCTGGCCATGGTGGCCGAGCCGCAAACCCTGGACCCGATGGCCAGCAGCGCCGACCTGGTCGGGACCATCATGCAGCACGTGTATGAGCCCCTGTTCACCTTCGATGCGAAATGGAATGTGGTGCCTATGTTGGCCGAAGCCATGCCGAAGGTATCGGCCGATGGCAAGCAATACACCATCACTCTGCGTGCTGGCGTGCAACTGCACAACGGCAGGGCGTTGACTGCGGACGATGTGGTGGCCAGCCTGAAGCGTTGGATGGAAGTCTCGCCGCGGGGCAAGGCGCTGGCCAAGGAAGTGGACGACCTGTCCGCCAAAAGCCCACTGGTGGTATCCATCACCCTGAAGAACCCCTATGCGCCGCTGCTGCCGCAGCTGGCTTTGCCGTCGGGCATGGCCGCCATCATGGCCAAGGAGTCGATCGCCCAGCCTTTGAAAGACTTTGTGGGTACCGGCCCCTACAAGTTCAAGGAACGCCGCCCCGACCAATACGTGCTGTTGACGCGTTTTGACGGCTATAGCGCACGCAAAGAAGCTGCCAACGGCTACGGCGGCAAGAAGACCGCGGTGGTGGAAGAGCTGCGTTTCATCCCGGTGCCGAACGCCAATACCCGCGTCGAAGGCGCGCTGGCTGGCCAGTTCCAGTTTGCCGATTTGCTGCCCATCGAAGCCTTGCCGCGTATGGAAAAAGCCACTGACAAGGTGGTGCCCATCATGACGCCGTCGTTTGGCTTTCCTTACCTGGTGTTCAACACCAAAGAAGGCGTGATGGCGCCATTGGCCGTGCGCCAGGCCGTGCAAGTGGCGCTGGGCGAGGGCGAGATGCTGGCTGCCGGTTTTGGTGACACCCGCTTCTTCACCGCCGAAAGCAACCACTTTCCCAAAGGTACGCCGTTCTATTCGGCCGCCGGTGCGGACAAATACAACGAACGCAACCCCGCCAAGGCCAAGGCGGCGGCCGCCGCTGCGGGCTACAAGGGCGACCCCATCCGCATCTTGACTAGCCGCCAGTACGATTTCCACTACAACATGGCCTTGATCATGGCCGAGCAGTTGAAGAAGGCCGGCTTCAAGGTGGATCTGAACGTGGTGGACTGGGCTACCCTGGTGCAGCGCCGCAACGACGCCAAGCTGTGGGATATCTATGTGACGCATTCCGGTCAGTTCCCCGAGCCCATGCTGTCGCCGCCGCAACTCGGTGATGGCGCGCCCGGCTGGTGGTCCACACCGGCCAAGCAGGCCGCGCTGTCTGCCCTGAACCAGGAAACCAACCCGACCAAGCGCGCCGCGTTGTGGGGCAAGGTGCAGCAGGTGGTGTACGACGAAGTGCCTTACATCAACGTAGGCAAGTTCAACAGCCTGTCGGCCAAGTCGCCGGCGCTGGAAGGCTATACGCCCGCCACCTGGCCGTTCTTCTGGAACACCGGTCTGAAGAAGTAAATGGATTTCGCACAGCGTAAGAGCCGGGTATGAAGTCCTATTTGTTGTCCCGCTTAGGCGGCATGCTGGTGGTGATGGCGCTGGTAGCGGTACTGGTGTTTATCTTGACGCGGGCCGCGTCGGGCGACCCGATTTCGGTGCTGCTGGGCGACCAGGCCACGGCCGAAGACATTGTTCGCGTGCAGCGCGAATACGGGCTGGACCAACCGCTGGTGGTGCAGTTCGGCTACTGGCTGAAAGAGCTGGCGCACGGGAATCTGGGCCAGTCGATCTTTCTACAGCGCCCTGTGACCCAGGCGCTGTGGGAGCGGGCCGAGCCCACCACCTTGCTGACCCTGTTGGCGGTGGCCATCGCCACATTGATCGGCGTGCCCTGTGGCATCGTTTCCGCGGTGTACCGTGGCAAGTGGATAGACCAACTGGTGACCGGGCTGGCGATGCTAGGGGCCAGCATCCCCAGCTTCTGGCTGGGCCTGGTGCTGATGCAGATTTTTGCCGTGGCTCTGGGCTGGTTTCCGGTGTCCGGATATGGTGATCCGGGCGCGACCTTGGTGGAGCGCATGCACTATCTGGTACTGCCGGCTACTGTACTCGGGGTGTTGAATTCGGCGCTGATCATCCGCTTCACCCGTGCGTCGATGCTCGATGTGCTGGAAGAGGACTATGTGCGTACCGCCCGCGCCAAGGGCCTGACCGAAAAGGTCGTCATTCTCAAGCACGCGCTGCGCAACGCCCTGGTGCCCATCGTCACCGTGCTCGGCTTGACCACGGCCCTGATGATCGGCGGCGCGGTGGTGACCGAGACCGTATTCGGCCTGCCCGGCGTCGGCAACCTGGTGGTGAACGCCGTGCTGCGGCGCGACTATCCGGTGATCCAGGGCGCCCTGCTGGTCATCGCGGTGATCTACGTGGTGATTAATTTTCTAGTCGATCTGCTCTACATGCTGGTCGATCCGCGCGTGAAGTACTGAGCCAGAGCCAGCATGAAAATCCCCCACGTTCTACAAAAACTATTCCGCCGCCGCATCGTACTGGTGGCCGCCATCTGCTTGTTGCTGGTCGTCATCGTGGCGGTGTTTGCCAGCGTGTTGACGCCGTTTGACCCGAACGACACGGCAGTCAGTCAGCGCCTGTCCAAGCCGACCATGGAGCACATCCTTGGTACCGACGAGTTGGGGCGCGACCTGTTTGCCCGTATTGCATTTGGTGGGCGCTATTCGCTTACCATCGCCGCGCTGACTGCGGGAGGTGCTATTGTTTTTGGTACTTTGTTTGGTCTGCTGGCCGGCTTCTTCCGCAAGCTGGATGCGCCTGTGATGCGCGTCGTGGACGCGATGATGTCCTTCCCCGACATCCTGCTGGCGATTGCGCTGGTGGCGATCCTCGGCCCGTCGATGCTGAACGTGGTGCTGGCCCTGGTGCTGGTCTACACGCCGCGCGTGGCGCGGGTTGTGCGGGCCTCGACCTTGGTGGTGCGCGAGCTGCTGTTTGTCGAAGCGGCGCGTGCGCTGGGCGTGTCCACCGGGCGCATTTTGTTGCGGCATATTTTGCCGAACTTGATGTCGCCGATACTGGTGCAAACCTCGTTCATCTTCGCCTACGCCATCCTGGCCGAAGCCGCCTTGTCCTTCTTGGGCGTTGGCGTGCCGCCCGAGATCCCCACCTGGGGCACGATGGTCGCCGGTAGCCAGCAGTATGCGCAGCAGGCGCTGTGGATTGTGCTGTTTCCCGGCCTGGCCATCATCCTGACGGCGCTGTCGCTGCAACTGCTGGGCGACGGTGTGCGCGACCTGCTGGACCCCCGGTTGAAGAAGTCCCTGTAAAACTATGTCTACCCCCACGCCCCCCCCGAACCCCAGCCCCACACGGCTGGATGTACGCCATCTCAGCACTTTTTTTGACACCGATGAGGGCCTGATCCGCTCGGTGGCCGATGTCAGCTTCCAGATCCACCCGGGCCGCACTACCGCACTGGTGGGCGAGTCCGGCTCCGGCAAGTCCGTCACCAGCCTGACCTTGATGCGTTTGCTGTCGCGCACCGCCAGCACCCAGGTCAGCGGCGAGGCGCTTTTCACCCAGCGCGATGGCCGCACCGTGGACCTGCTGCAGCTGCCCGAGTCGCAGATGCGCGCCATCCGCGGCAACGAAATCGCGATGATCTTCCAGGAGCCGATGACCAGCCTGAACCCGGTTTTTACTGTCGGCGAGCAGATCGCCGAATCAGCCCGCCTGCACCTGGGTCTGGACGCTGCCGCCGCCATGGCCCATGCCCAGCGCATGCTGGAGCTGGTGGAGATCCCGGCCGCGGCCCAGCGCGTCAAAGAGTACCCGCACCAGCTCTCGGGCGGCATGCGCCAGCGGGTGATGATTGCGCTGGCCATGGCTTGCAACCCCACGCTGTTGATCGCCGATGAGCCGACCACCGCACTCGACGTCACCATCCAGGCGCAGATCCTGGCGCTGATGCGGCGCCTGCAGGCCGAGACCGGCATGGGCATTCTGTTCATCACCCATAACCTCGGCGTGGTGGCACACCATGCGGACGAGGTGGCGGTGATGTACGCCGGGCGGATTGTGGAGGCGGCTCCCGTGGTCGAACTCTTCGCCCAGCCGCGCCATCCCTACACCCAGGGCCTGCTGGCCTGCTTGCCAGCGCAGCAGCGCAAGCGCGCGCTCAACGCCGACGGCAAGCGCGCGCTCAACGCCGACGGCAAGCGCCGGCTGTACGCCATCCGCGGCCAGGTCTCCAGCCCCTTGTCGCCACCTACCGGCTGCGCATTCGCACCGCGCTGCGACCTGGCGCTGCCGCTGTGCCAGCAATCCATGCCAACGCTGAATGCCGAAGGGCCGGGGCGGTGGGCCCGCTGTGTGCTGCCGATTGAGCAGCGCAATGTGATGCAGCACAGGGAGGCCGCATGAGCGAAACCCTGATTGAGGCCCGCAGCCTGCACAAGTACTTTGGCGCCAGCACGCGTCCGGTGCGCGCGGTAGACGATGTGTCGTTCGCCATCCAGCGCGGCGAAACCCTGGGCCTGGTCGGTGAGTCGGGCTCTGGCAAAAGCACCATAGGCCGCACTCTGCTGCGCCTGGTGGAAAGCACGCAAGGTCAGGTGCTGTACCGTGGCGAAGACCTGGGCAAGGTGTCCGACCGCCGCATGCGCGCACTGCGCAGCAAGCTGCAAATGATCTTCCAGGACCCGTATGCCAGCCTGAACCCGAAGATGCGTATCCGCGACATTCTGGGCGAGGCGCTGCAGGTGCATGGCCTGCACAGCGGCAAGCAGGCGCGCGCCGCGCGCATCGCCGAACTGCTGGAAACCGTGGGCCTGCGGCCTGAGCATGCGGCGCGCTATCCGCACGAGTTTTCGGGTGGCCAGCGCCAGCGTATTGGCGTAGCCCGCGCCTTAGCAGTGGAGCCTGAATTCATCGTCGCCGACGAGCCCTTGTCGGCGCTGGATGTGTCCATCCAGGCCCAGGTGGTGAACCTGCTGTGCGACCTGCGTGACAAGCTGTCGTTGACCATGCTGTTCATCTCGCACGATCTGGACGTGGTCGAATACCTGTGCGACCGCGTGGTCGTGTTGTACCTGGGCCGGGTGATGGAGGTAGCGCCCACCGCCGATCTGTTCTGCCAGCCGCTACACCCCTATACCCAGGCGCTGCTAGCTGCATCGCCCAAACCTGACCCGCAGCACAAGAGCGTGCACGTGCCGTTGCAGGGCGATATCCCCAGCCCGATTGACCCGCCTTCGGGCTGCGTCTTTCGTACCCGCTGCCCGCACGCAATCGCGCTGTGCGCCGAGCAGCGGCCCGAACTCAAAGACATGGGACAAGGCCGTTTCAAGTCCTGCTTGCGCGATGATCTGCCCCTGGTGAACATGGAATGAATATGACTCTGCAAGATATCCTGGACCCCCAACTCGACGCCTCGTTCAAAGGCTTTCCGCAGAACACGGCACCGCTGCGCCGCTCTGCCGTAGCAGCGCAAGGCTGGAACGTGTTGGACGGCGACCTGCCGCTGCCGCTGGCCATCGTCAAGCGCGATGCGGTGACGCACAACCTGTCGTGGATGCAGCGCTTTGCCGCCGAGCGCGGCGTCGACATGGCACCGCACGGCAAGACCACCATGTCGCCGCAGCTGTTCCAGCGCCAACTGGATGCCGGCGCCTGGGGCCTGACCTTTGCCACCGTCGGCCAGGTGCGCGCCGGCGCCACCACCGGCGCGCGCCGCTGCCTGATCGCCAACCAGGTGCTGAGCGCTGCGGACTTGCAAGGCATTCAGAGCCTGCAGCAAGAGTTTGCTGGTCTGCGCATCGCTTTTCTGGTGGATTCGCTAGACCAGCTGGCATTGATCGAAACCTGGTTTAGTGCCCACCCGCAAGCCACTCCGTTTGAAGTGATGGTCGAGATCGGCGTGCCCGGTGGCCGTACCGGTTGCCGTACCCATGCCGATGCACTTGCTCTGGCCGAGCGCCTGCACCAGAGCGCGGCAGTGCGCCTGGTCGGCATCGAGTGCTACGAAGGCGGTGGCGCCAGCGGCAAGACCGAGCCCGACAGCGCTTACGCCGATGCCCTGATGCAGCGTGTTGCCGCCATCGCTCTGGCCTGCGACGCTGCAGGCTGGTTTGCCGACGACGAGGTGCTGATCACCGCTGGCGGCTCGGCTATTTTTGACCTAGTGGCGCAGCAGCTGAAGCCTGTGCTGTCGCGTCCCGTGCGCGGCCTGCTGCGCTCGGGCTGCTATGTGACGCACGACCACGGCTTCTACAAGCGCATGGTGAATTCGGTGAACCAGCGCCTGGGCTGCGAGGACGGCCTGCACCCGGCGATCGAAGTCTGGGCCACGGTGCAGTCCTGCCCCGAGCCCGGCCTAGCGATATTGGCTGTGGGGCGGCGTGACCTGTCCTATGACCTCGATCTGCCTACGCCGATTGCCTACAGCCCGCGCGGTGGCCGCAGCATCACCATCGCACCCGCCGACTGGACGGTCAGCGCCCTGAACGACCAGCATGCCTATCTGCGCTGGACGGAGGCCGGCAGCGCGCTGCTGCAGGTCGGTGACCGCGTAGCGCTAGGGATTTCGCACCCTTGCACCACCTTCGACAAATGGCGCTGGATGCCGGTGGTCGATGCCGACTATGGTGTCTGCGACGCGCTGGTGACCTGTTTCTGAAAGCCTGCATGTCCTCTGGCGTACTCCAAAAAATAGCGGCCCTGATGGTCAGCGCACCGGCCGGTCGGCGCAAGGTGCTGGCCCTGGTGCTGCAAGACCCCGAGCGCGTGCTCGATGAAAGCTTTGAGGCCCTGGCCCAGCGCGCCGGCAGCTCGGTGCCGACCATCATGCGCACCTGCCGCGACCTGGGCTACCCGGGCCTGCGTGAATTCAAGCTGGCGCTGGCGCAGGAGATGGCCGTCGGCGGTTCGCCGCTGCACCGCAAGGTGCGGTTGGAGGACGATGCTGCCCAGGTGATCACCAAGGTCATCAAGGGCGCAGCCTCGGCCATCAATAGCGTGCCGGCCCAGCTGAGTGTGGAGGCGGTGGAAGCCGCAGCCCGCGCCATGGCGGCGGCCACGCGGGTCGATTGCTACAGCGTGGGCGCCACATCGAGCTTCATGGCCTCCGACATGCAGGCGCGTCTGTTTCGGCTGGGCCTGGTGGCCAATGCCTATCTGGACATGCATCTGCAGCTGGTGTCGGCCGCCACGCAGATGCCCGGTGGCGTGGTGTTTGCCATCTCGCACGTGGGGCGCATGCCCTCGCTGATCGAGGCTGTGGACGTGGCGCGCAGCCAGGGCGCCACGGTGATTGCGCTGACCCAGCAAGATAGCCTGCTGGCCCAGCATGCCGATATCGTGCTCGGCATCCATGTGCCCGAAGACCCGGTAATGCACGTCGGCACCGAGGCCTATCTGGTGCATTTGACGGTGATCGAAATCCTGACCGTACTGGTGGCCCAGCGCCTGGGCGACCAGGCGGTGAAGCGGCTGGGTGGCGTGCACGAAATTCTCAGTACCCGTGGCGTAGACATGCGGCACCACCCGCAGCTCAACTGGGGTGTAAACCCTGCGGATTCGGGAGACGCAGCATGACGCAAGCCGCTGTGTTGCTGGAGCAGGGCCGCATCATCGACGGCACGGGCGCGCCCGCATGGGTGGGCGATGTGCTGCTACAGGGCGACCGTATCGCCGCCATGGGGCCCAAGCTCGCCTTAGACCTGCCCGAGCTGCAGCGCGTGGATTGCCGCGACCGCGTGATCGCCCCCGGCTTCATCGACGTGCACACGCATGACGACAACCTGGTGCTGCAGTCGCCCGGCATGTGGCCCAAGCTGTCGCAGGGCATCACCACGGTGGTGACCGGCAACTGCGGTATTTCGCTGGCCCCCCACCAGGTGCAGCAGCCGCTGCCGCCGCTGAATTTGCTGGGCCAGGACTCGTTCAAATACCCCGCCTTTGCTGCCTACACCGCAGCCGTGGACCACGCCCAGCCGGCGGTAAACGTGGCCTCGCTGATCGGCCACACCACCTTGCGTTTTGCCTGCATGGCCAATATGGACAAGCCGGCCAGCGCCGACGAATTGGAACGCATGTGCGCGCTGCTGGCCGACTGTATGGCCCAGGGCGCGACTGGCCTGTCCTCCGGCCTGTTCTACGAGCCGGCATTTGCCGCGCCGATGGAAGAGGTGGTGCATTTGGCGAAAGTGGTGGCGCAGTTCGACGGCGTCTACGCCACGCATTTGCGCAGCGAGATGGCGGCCATCATCGAGGCCTTGCACGAGGCGGGCGACATTGCACACATCGCGGGCGTGCCGTTGGTCATTTCGCACCACAAATGTGCCGGCCCGGCTAACTGGGGCCGCACGCTGCAGACCTTGCCGCTGATCGAGGAGATGGCCCGGCGCCAGAGCGTGGCCATGGACGTGTACCCCTACCTGGCCGGCTCCACCGTGCTGCGCGAGGACCTGGTGGACGGCGTGATCGATGTGCTGCTCAGCTGGTCCACCCCGCACCCCGAGATGGTCGGGCGCCTGCTGGCCGACATCGCGGCAGAGTGGGGCGTAGACCAGCAAACCGCCTGCCAGCGCTTGCAGCCCGGCGGCGCGTGCTACTTCCAGATGCACGAGGACGACGTGAAGCGCGTGCTGGCCCACCCCTTGAGCATGATTGGCTCCGACGGCCTGCCGCACGACCAGCATCCGCATCCGCGACTCTGGGGCGCGTTTCCGCGCGTGCTGGGCCGCTATGTGCGTGACGAGCAGCTGTTCACGCTGGAGCAGGCGGTCTACAAGATGACCGGCCTGTCGGCGCGCAACTTCCGCCTGCAGCAGCGCGGCCAGCTGCAGCCGGGCTGGTTTGCGGACGTGGTGGTGTTCGACCCGGCGCGGGTGCAGGACATGGCCAGCTACGCCAGCCCGCTGGAACGATCTATCGGCATCGAACAGGTATTCGTCAACGGCCAGCTGGCTTGCGAAGCCGGCACCGACGGCGTGCTGCAGCGCGCCGGCCGCATGCTCACGCGTCAGTCGAAGTGATCGACGGTATCCGGGTCCGGCGCATCGCCTATGGCTGTGCGTGTGGCCTGGGCCTGTAGCAGCAGCCAGGCGCAAAACGCCTTGATTTCGGGGCGCGCCGCGCTGCGCGGCCCGACCACCAGCCAGTAGGCCATGGGCGAGTCCACCCGCATATGCGGCAGGATTTCCACCAGGTCGCCGCTGGCCAGGCTGTCGGCGATCAGCGGCATGCGGGCCAGGGCCACGCCCTGGCCGGTGAGGGCGGCCTGGGCGATCTGGTGCGCGTAGTTGAAGTGCATCCAGCGCCGCGGTTCGATTTTTTCCAGATGGTGGATTTCCAGCCAGCGCCGCCAGGTCAGCCATTCCAGGTGCTGGGTGCGGTGCGAGTCGCTGGCCTCCAGCAGGGCGAAATGGGCGAGGTCTTCGCCGCGCGTCAGGGCGTGGCCGGTCTTCAGCAGCCAGGGGCTTGCCACCGGCGTCAGCTGCTCGCCAAACAGGCGCACTGCGCCCTGGGGCACGGTTTCGGGCATTGCATAGCGCAGCGCCAGGTCGACATCGGCGGTTTCCATGTCCACCAGGTTGTCGGTGGCGTCGATACGGATGTCGATGTCGGGGTACTCGGTCTGGAAGGCTTCGAGCCGGGTTATCAGCCACATGGACGCGAACGATGCCCAGGTGCTGACGGCCACGCTCTTGCGCCCCGCGCTGCGCCGGATCATGCGTACTGTGCTGTCCAGCTGCTCCAGCGTATGCGTCACGCTGCGCATCAATTGCGTGCCCGCGCCGGTCAGCTCCACAGCCCGGGTGTGGCGCAGGAACAAGGGTACGCCGACTTCTTCTTCCAGCGCCTGGATCTGCCGGCTGACGGCCGACTGCGTCAGCGCCAGCTCTTCGGAGGCGGCGCGGAAGTTCAGGTGCCGGGCCACGGCGGCAAAGGCGCGCAGCTGGCCCACGCCGATCGGGCGGGTGCGCAAATGGGTTTGGGGTTGCAGCATTTCGGGCTTTGCATTCATGCGGTTTGGGAATCAATAGCCTAACCCGATTTCATTGGACCCGGGGGCCTATGGCAACGATGATTCATTCCCGAAACGTATTTATTTGGAGAACCCTATGTCCGCTACCCTTGCACTGCAATCCTCCCCTTCTGCTTCGGCATTGACGGAATGCTGGAAGCTGGACGCGGGCCATGCCACCACCTTGCAACCGCACCAGGCCGGCGTGTTCCGAGTAACCAAGGGCAAGGTGTGGGCGACTCTGGACGGCCCGCACACCGGCCACACCATGGTGCTGGGCGACCACATCCTGGAAGCCGGCGATACGCTGCGGCTGCACGCCGGCCAGCGCATGGTGGTCGAGTCCTGGTACTTGGGCGAGAGTGCGAGCCAGGCTGAATCCGCCTACTTCAGTTGGGAGGCCGCCACCGAAACCGTCTGGGACGGCCGCCAGGAAGCTGCCAGCGCCGGCGCCCAGTGGCGCGGTGGCGTGGTCCAGCCAGGCCGCGACCTGGCCTGGGCGCTGCGTTCCGCCGCCACGGCTGCCGGGCGCCTGGCCATGGGCCTGGTCGGCCTGGGCGACACCCTGGTGGCTGGCCGTGGCCGCACGGCATAAACCTCGATGCTATGGAATAAATAGCTTCTAGCGCAGGTTCTGCCTGCGCTAGAAGCCTATTTTTATAAACCCAGCCAGAAAGGCGCTGCAGACCCGCAGTGCCTTTTTTATTTGGCGTAGGCCTTGCGCGAGCCGTCTTCAAACACCTCGTCGTCGTGCAAGAGCTTGCCGTCGTCGTCCCAGTCGCGTTCGCGGCTGATGCGGCCACGGCTGTCATAGATGGATTCGCCCACCAGCTTGCCTTGGGCGTTGAAGGACTGGTGGGTTCCTACGGGGGTCTGGTTGTAGCGGTCGGTCTGGATGTAGCGCCCGGTGCGGGACGGCTTGCCGCTGTCATAGAAGTCGGTTTCGTCTACGTACTCGGTGTTGCCGTCGCGGCTGTACAGCAAGCGGCTCTTGGGCTGGCCGTTCAGGTAGAAGCTGGCGTCGCTGGCCAAACGGCGCTCGGCCCATTTCTGCTCGCGGACCAGGCTGCCTCTTTCGGAAAACTCGCGCTCCAGCGTCTTGCTCGATGTTTTACCGTCCAGCTGCCAGAGAATTTCGCGGCGCAGCACGCCGTCTTCGGCAAAGCGGCGCTCGGAGCGGCTACCGTCCTTGGTTTCCTCCACGCGCGCGGGCTTGCCGCTGGGGTAGAGCTCTTCGAGCCGCTGGCGCTGGCCGTTGGCGTAGCGGGCGCGCATCTGCAGCACACCCGCTTCGTTGAACATCTCCACCGATGCAGGGCTGCCGCCGAAGCCGCAGAGCTTGGCGTCGTCCACCAGCGGCGCCAGCAGCGGCTTGTCGCCGCAGCGCAGGGCGCGCAGCTGGCCGCGCGGCGTCTGCTCGGCATAGGCCAGTTCGCCCTGGTTGCCGGTGCCGTAGTAGGTGGCGCGCTGCAGGGCACCGTTCGCATGGTTGCGGCGCACCAGGCCGACTTCGCTGCCGTTGTCGTAGGTGGATTCGCGCAGCACCGTCCCGTCGGGGGCAAATTCGCGCACCCGGCCGTGGTTGTTGCCGCGCTCGTTGATCTGGCGTTCGCGCAGCAGTTTGCCGTTCTGAAAAAAGCGGTCCAGGCCCATGAAGCGGCCGTTCTGCAGCTCTTGCTCACGTTCCAACTGGCCGCTGTCGCGGTCCTTGCAGCGCATGATGCCGGTCTTGCCGGCGGTGGTGTTGCCGTTGTTCGGATTGACGGATTCGCCGTTGAGTTCGCAGTCCTGGATGGCGTGGGCCGCGCCGGCACACAGCAGGGCGGCACACAGGGCGGTGAGGGAGGGGAAATGCATTTTGCTATTGAATGTGTAGCTGCTTGCGCAGGTGGTATCTGCGCTAGCGGTCTGTTTATGCCTTGGCGTCGAAGCGGAAGCTGGAGGCGGTGACGCCGCCGTACATGGCGTCTTCGTGGTAGACGCAGGTTGCCGGGTCCTTGTAGGCGGCACCCACGGCGACCATCAGCGGGATCAGATGCTCTTCGCGTGGGTGCGCCAGGCGTGCCGAGGGCGCGCTGGCCCAGTCCAGCAAGCGGGCTTCGCGCTCGGCCGGGGCGGCGGCCACGGTGTCCTGCAGCCAGTCGTCAAAAGCCTTGGACGGCGCCCGGGCCGCCGGGCCGAACATGCGCAGGTTGTGGTAACTCAGGCCGCTGCCGACGATCAGCACGCCCTCGTTGCGCAGCGGCGCCAGGGCCCGGCCCAGCGCCAGGTGGATGGCCGGGTCCAGCCCGGTCTTCAGCGACAGCTGCAGCACCGGCACATCGGCTTGCGGGTACATCACCACCAGGGGCGAAAACGTGCCGTGGTCAAAGCCGCGCTGCGGGTCCAGCCGGGCCGGCAGGCCGGCGGCGGCAATCAGGTCGTGTACGCGCTGCGCCAGCGCTGGTGCGCCGGGAGCGGGGTAGACCACGTGGTAGGTGTGCTCCGGGAAGCCGCCATAGTCGTACAGCATGGGTGGCTGGGGGCTGGACATGGCGGTGAAGGCGCTTTCCTCCCAGTGGGCGGAAATGCACAGTACGGCCTTTGGGGTGACGCCGATCTGGCGCGGCATGTCGGCCAGCGACTCGGCCAGGACGCGCATCATGGGGCGCATCTCTTCCATGTACGGCCAGGGGCCGCCGCCATGGGAGATGAAATAGGTGGGCAGGGTGGTGGTCATGGGGAGGGAGCTTTCTGCGGGCGAAAGGCGTTTTATAGCGCAGCCGCGTGCCCGCTGCAGGAATTCCCTGCGAGGCGGGCTTTCAGATTCTCAATTGCTATTTTATTGATAGCTGCTGGCGCAGGTATTAATTGCGCCAGAAGCCGATTTGGCTTGGATCAAGCCTTGGGGTGCTCGGCCAGCACCCGCAGCGCCGGCAGGCTGGGGAACATGGTGTACAACGTGCCGCGCGTCGTGACAAAGGGGGTGAAGCCGGTCAGTGGCTTGTTCACACCGCCACCCATCGGAATATCGTACTGGCCGCCGCTGCCCTCGTGGTTGCCAATCAGCGGGTCTTTGGCCGTGCCTTGGATGCCGGTGCCAAACGGGTTCTTGTTGCCCCACTCGGACACCAGGTGCTCGAACTGGTCTTCTAGGCTGGCGCAGAAGAACAGGCCGAGCAGTCCACGGTCGGCTTCAGCCGTGCCTGCGGCGGCTGGGCCGTAGGGAATGCCCCTGCGCATCAACGGACGCCGGCGAAACGGCACGACTGGATCGGCGCGCGGGTTCATGCGCCGGATGTGCGCACCGAAGGGGCAACCCAGGCCTTGCTTGTCGGCCGAGAAGTCGAAGTCGTTCAGCTCGGCGTTGGACTGGGGGCGGTGGTCTGGCCCGGGCTGGTTGGGCGATGTGGCATCCAGCACCCGGCCGTCGTTCCAGCGGCCCATCAGCTTGGCGCGCACATAGTCGGCCGAGGGGGCATCGCTGGCGGCCTTGTCCACAAAGGACTCAAACGCCGCCGTGTCCTGCGCCATCTTGCGGAACACCGAAAAGCTGCCGTTGGCAAAGAACTGGCGCACCGGCTCGTCCTCGCTGCTGAGCAGCCAGCGGTTGTAACCCTCGTCGTTGTCGTGGCCCAGCAGAAATTCGCCGGGCGCATGGAACTGCGGCTGCAGCTTGAGATCGGCATAGTGCGCAGCATGCGGGTGCAGGCCTTCGATCAGCGGGTTGGTGAGGCCGTCCAGGTAGCCGAAGTGGATGCGGCGCTTTTTGCGCTCACGGTTCAGGTGGCCGCCCCGGAAGGCTGCCGTCCAGCCCTCGGGCCCAAACGCCGGGCCTGCCAGCTGCTGCAACATGGCCTGGGCTTGGTCCAGCTCGGCCTGGGTGTCGGCATGCAGGGTGAGGAAGATGTGCGCCGTGTTCGGCCGAAAGCTGGTATCCCACTGCTCTGCGGCACTGGGGCCGGTGTCGGCCAGGCGGTGCGCGGCCCGCTGGTAGGCGCCCTGGGCAAAGGCCGGCGCGCGGTCCTGGAAGGCGCGCAGATACACCGGAGGCAGCTGCAATTGCTGCAAGCCTTGGAAGGTAAAGCCTATGCCCATCGGGCAGCGCTGCTGGGCTTTCAGCCGTTCGGCATTCGCGCGCGAGGCGGTGGCCGAGACGACCCAGCCGCCGTCCAGCAGCGCGCGCAGAAACTGTCGTGCCGCATCGGCCTGGGTGATGCTGAGCACAAAGTAGCGGCTGCAGTGGAAGTCGTAGCCGTTGGCCACGATGTTCTGGATGTGGTCCTTTTCCAGTGGGGCAGTGTGCGGCATTTAGCGGACCTCCGGGCTGGCGTTGATGTCGGCCACGGTGCGCATCGGGTAGGCGCTGTAGAAATAGCGCCCGGCCGGTGCCTTGTTGTGCAGGCGGATGGCGTCGATGAATTCCTTTGGAAACTCGGCCACCGGCAGCGGCGGCGCATGCTCGATGTGCTCGAACAGCAGGTCGAACAGCGGGCCGATCTGCAGCGCGAAGTGCTCGATATAGGCATCGAAGTCGCCGTCGAAGATCGTGTGCAGCACCAGCTTGCTGTCGTTTTCCAGAAATTCGAAGAACGCGAAGTGCACATGGCGCGCCTGCTGCAGCCGCAGCTCGATGCGCGGCGCACCGTAGACGATGATTTGCTTCAGCGCCTCGGCGTGCACAGCCAGCGGTTTTTTGATTTCCATCACCACGTTGAGCGACTGCTGGATGACCCGTTTGTCCACAGTGAACTGCAGCGGGAAGCTGCTGCAGTTGAAGCCCCAGTGCTTTTGCAGCCTGTTGGGTTCGCCGGTGGTTGGCTCCAGCGTTTGCGCCAGGCCGGGCAGCAGCAGCACCTCCTGCACCACCTGGGCTACCAGTGGCATCGCAATGTACTTGCCCAGGCACTGGTGCAGGTGGTCGCCTGGGTCACCTCCGAAGATCAGCGGATCGTCTTTGCTGGCCGTGGGGCGGAACTCGTGCGGATGCGGCTGGCCGTCGTCGCGCGTAGCGGCGCCCACTGCCAGGATGACCAGCGACCCGGCCGGGACGCGCACGCCGTCCGCGTCTCCAAATGGGTTGTCCTTCAGCACCCGGCGCGGCAGGAAGGGCGCGGGCGGCTGCAGGCGCAGTGCCTCCAGGATTAGACTGCTCAGCGCTCCGGCATCGGCCGGGTTCTGCGCCGCACGCAGCGCGGCGGCCTTTGCCAGCCGCATCTGGCCCTGGGTGAAAAACTGGCTGATAGCGATGCTGACGCTGGCCTGTACATTGCCGATGATGCCGGCGATGGAGCCGACCACGATAGCTGCCAGTTCCGTACCGGAGTACTGCGCTGCCGTGCGCGCCAGCCGCGGCAGGATAGGTTCGAAATCCTTTAACAGCTGGGCGCCTTGCGGCGGGAAGGCAAAGGTCTGCAGCTCTTTCAGTTCCTGCTGCAGCGCGGCGACATCGTCCTGCTCTTTTTTACCGATGGCCTGCTGGTACTGGTCGATCAGCTGGCCTACGCGCACCAGCAACATGCCCATCGCTCCCGAGGCCTGTGGCACGGCCAGCGGGTTGGCCACAAAGTGGCGGGCGAACATCTGGTAGCTCATGCCGTTGTAGGCCATACGCATGGTCTGCTCCAGCAGGCCGACGTCGGACTGGGCAAAGCCAAACAAGAAGCCGACAAACCGTAGCGCCGCCTGCTCGCTCAGGTAGGCGAGGTCGAACTCACGGGTCTTCAACGGCAGTACCGCGGCGGCCTGGTAGGCAAGAGCCGACAGCGCGGCGATGGTGCGGCCGTCGTACTTGAAGGCGCTCATCGCAAACTGGCGCTGCGCCTTGTGCTCGTCGGTGGCGGGCGTTGGCTGGTCCTTGTCCAGGCCCAGCATAAAGGTGCCGCTGCCCAGGGCCAGGTAGGGCGAGTTGCTGAAGGATGCGGTGTCGGTCAGCGCCTGCTCGATATGGGCGCGCTGGGTCAGCAGGTAGACGGTCTGGTGGTACTGGGAGTCGCCGGGGTCGTTGGCCCGGGCTTTGGTGTCGGCCCGGCTGGTGAAGGCCAGCACGCGTGGAGTGTGCAGCAGTTCGCGGTACAGCGTGGCGCGTTGCTGCTCGTCGCATAGCCAGCTGAACAGCAGGCGGTTTTGCTGAAACGCCGAGTTGTCGGGCGCGTCGAAGATGCTCAGTAGTTTGGTCATGGGGGCTCCGTGATGGGGCCAGTTGACCGAGATGGCTCTGACCCGCTTTATGCCAGGATGGGTGTACTGCTGGCGAGCTGCAGTTGTTCCAGCAACGCGCCGGCCGCTTGTACGTCCCGAGTGTAGAAACCTTCTGTTACAGCGTCATACTCTAATTTGAGGATGTGCCAGGCATCTTGCGGCCGGCCTTGGGTCTGCCACAGACGGCCCAGGCTGGTGGCGCTGCGCAAGGCGGCTGCATGGTGCTGGTGGGCGCGGGCAAATTCGAGCGCACCCAGTAGCCACTGCTGGGCTTCCAGGCTGCGGTCCTGCCCGTGTTGGGCGGCCGACTGCAGAATCAGCTCGCCTGTGAGCCGACGGACCTCGGCTTCGTGGTAGTGCTCCTTGTACTGGCAGACCATTTCGAAGGCTTGGGCCAGCACGGCCAGGCCGTCGTCGGGGCGTCCGGCCAATGCCAGGCCTTCGGCCTGCATCGCCAGGTACAGCGGGCGGGTCACGACCGCGCCGGTGGACACCCACATGCCATAGGCCAGGCGCATTTCTTCGACCCCGGCAGCAGGGTCTCCCAGTTCTGCCACCAGGCGGCCGTGCAGCAGCTGGGCATAGGCCAGCCAGACAGCAAAACCGTTTTCCTGGCAGATGTCCCGGGAGCGCTGGGCGCACTGCAGGGCTTGCGGGTACTCGCCGCGGAACAGGTGCACCGACGCGCAGAACGCATAGGCTTCAGCCATGCTGAATTTGTGTTCGAGCTGCTCGGCCACGGCGACAGCTTTTTGCGCGCGGGCCAGGGCCTGGTCGGCCTGGCCGATTTCCCACAGAGCCCAGGCCGAATAGCACAGGCAGATAACGCCCGGGTCCTGCACCATGCTCGGGTGGTGGGGTATAGCGTCGTAGGCGACCAGGCATGCGTCTAGCCGCTCCACCGTGGCCGCAAATTCGCCTTGGTGGAACAGGATGTTGCCCACCGCCCACTGCAGCTGGATCTTGCGGATCGGGTCGATTGAGTCGCCCAGCATGGCGGTCGCCTGGCGGGCGATGATGTGGGCGCGCTCGAAGTCGGCACGCATGAAGTGGTAACCCTCCAGACCGAGCAGGGTTTTCATCTGCGCGGCTTCGTCGCCGGCGCGCTGGCAGAGCTCGGCGGCGCGTTCGTAGGCATGGCCAACCTGGTCGGCACCATAGCCGTGGGTGGCGATCAGTTGCCCGGCCAGCATCAGTTGCAGGCGCAGTTCGGTGCGGTCGCGCTCGGGTACCGCCGGAAGCCGGGCCAGCAGGCCCAAGCCGCTGCGCAGGTGGTTGGTAGCCTCCATGTGGGCCGAGCGGGCGGCGGCGCGGCGGGCCGCGCGTTCCCAGTATTCGAGGGCCTGGGCGTCGTTGCCCGACTGCGCGAAATGGTGTGCCAGCAGCTCGGGCTGGCTTTGCGCCAGCTCTTGGAATTGCTCGCGCACAACGTTGGCAATGGTGCGGTGCAGGCGTTTGCGGTCGCGCTCCCACAGCGAGCCGTAGGCGGCGTCGCGCACCAGTGCATGCTTGAAGAAGTAATTGGCGCTGGCGGCACTGCCTTTTTCGACCAGCAGGCCCGACCGCACCAGGGTGGCTAGCTGGGCTGGCAGGTGGTTCAGCCCGATGGGCGAGGTTTCGTGGCCCAGGATGGCCTGCAGCAGGGGCAGCGAGAATTCGCGGCCGATGGTGGCACCCACCTGGGCCACCTGTTTGGCGCCGGCCAGCCGGTCCAGCCGGGCCATCAGCAGGTCGTGGATGGTGGTGGGTACCGAGAAGCGGGCGGCCAGTGCTGCGTCACCGCTGTGCGCCTGCACGCCTAGGTCCATCACCATGCGTGCCGATTCCTCAATGAACAAGGGCACACCATCGGCTTTTTCGGCCAGTAGCTGGACCATCTCGCCCGGCACGGCAGAGGGGCCGCAGGCGGTCAGGATCATCGCCCGCGTGGCGTCGGGCGACAGGCCCTTGAGCCCGATTTCGTGGACCGCAAAGCCTGGGTCGTGCGGGGGCGGCTGCTCCGAGCGCAAGGTCAGCAGAATCAGCAGCGGGGTGAGCTCTGCCTCGGCCACCACACGGTGCAAGAACTCCCGGGTCGATGGGTCTATCCACTGCAGGTCTTCCACCACCAGGCAAACCGGGCCGCGCCGGGTCTCCTGCAGCAGCCAGTAGACCAGTACGTCCAAGGTGCCCTGGCGTTGTTTCTCGGCCGAGGTTTTCGGCGGTGACAGATGACCCTCTATGGGCACCGACAACAGCGAGGCGACCAGCGCCAGATTGTCGTCGTGCGCCATCTCCTGCGGCAGCCGTTGCCGGATCCTGTCGAGCTTGGCTTCGATGGTGTCGTCGTCGGCCAGGCGCAGCCGCCGGCGCAGCAGGTCGATCAGCGGATGGAATGCGCTGTGGATGTGCTCTGGCGTGCAGCGGCATTCGATGGCCCGGTGGCTGCGCGCCGCGAGCCGCCGGCGAAATTCGCTGGCCAGGCGCGATTTGCCCATACCCGCCTCGCCCGACACCAATACGCTGCGCAAGGTGCCTGTTTGCACAGCGGTCCATTGGGTTTCCAGCAGGTGGATTTCGGCATCCCGGCCCACAAACGGGGTCCGCGGTGGGGCGCCTTCGCGCGGCTGCGTGGTGCCGTCGAGCACCTCGCCCAGCACCTGGTATGCGGTGGTGGTCAGCGAAAAACCTTTGAGTTGCGGCAGGCTGTCCAGGCGTTCAAAAATGAATTTGTCCTTGACGATCTGCCGCGTCGAGTCGCTGGCCACCAGCGTGTTGGGCCGGGCAATCGACTGCAGCCGCGCCGCCAGGTGCAGCGATACCCCGAAGGGCTGGCCAGCCTTGACCACCACGTGGCCGGTGACCACGCCCAGGCGCACCTGGATACCCAGCTGTGTGACCATTTGCAGGATTTCCAGCCCGGCCCGCAGTGCCCGCGCGGCCGAGTCCTCATAGGCCAGCGGAATGCCGAAGTAGCACATCACGCCGTCGTCGCCCTGGGGGCTGTCCGATATGCCGCCCCAGCGCGCCACGATGCCCGCGCAGGCTGCGTGGTAGCTGTCGAGCATGTCGCTGTAGCGCTCGGCACCCCAAACCCCCAGCAGCTTGGTCGATTCCACCAGGTCGCAGGACATGGCTGTGACCTGGCGTAAATGGTCGCCCAGTCCGGGGCGGTCGCTGGCAGGCTGCAAGACCATTTTGGCGTCGCCGTAAAGCGCTGGGGTCCAGGGGCGTCGGCCGGCCGTGTCGCCGTGGGCGCTGTGTTGCAGGCTTTCCACCCGGGCCAGGCGCACTGCTTCGCCCAGGCCCAGGCCTTGCGCCAGCCCACGGTATAGCGCGTGCATACCGTCGACGCTGTTGTGCCCGTCCGTCCAATGGGTTTGGACCAATACGGGAGCGCTGCGGTGGCAGGCGGTTTGCAGCCAGGCCGTGTTGCTGGTCTGGCCGGCTGCGCTGGCCAGACTGTCGAAGACCAGCAGCTGGGCGGTTTTGGCCTGGCGTGCAAGGTCGTTCCAGACCAGCGGAAGGGTGTGCGCAGTGGCGGGGTGCAGACTGGGGGCGATGGCGTCTATGCAGTGCACCACGTCGCTCTCGTCAGCCAGCCGCAGCAGAGCCGAGCGCTCCAGAGCCTGGGCGCTGGCTTCGCTCACGACCAGGTACTCCATGGCCCGCAGCCGGGTGGCCAAGGCATGGCTGTATTCGTTGTGGGCCTGGCTGCTGCCGGTGCCCAGCACTAGCAGCACCCGCAGGGTTTCGCGGTGCAGCTCTACCCGCGGCGTGAAGGCCAGCGTGGCATCGGACACGATGCGCCGGACGATCTGGAATTTTTCGCCCAGAAAGTTCTTGCCGTCGAAGGCCATTTCCCAGGGGATGTCGAGTACTTTCGCATCCAGCTGCAGGCACAGGTCGCGCGGTGGGCTGTGGCGCAGCAGCAGGCGGATTTTTTCCGGGAACAACCGCGCAAACAGACCGGCGCCCCGGGTCTGGAGTTCGAGGTGGCTGGCCGGGGCCGGTTCGGCCAGGGGGGCCAGCGTGCAGGGCGCCAGCTGAATGCTGGTGATGAGGCCGATGGCACGTCCGTCGGAAATCGCCATCGACATGCGCGACTCTTCCAGCAGCACCGTCATGGTCAGGGCGGGGGCGTCAAAGGTATGCACAGCGCAGTTCCGTCGGCGGCGGGGTCAGACGGTGTAGCCGGCCCGCGGCGGCAGCTGGACCACCATGTCCGACATCGGATAAGCCACACAGGGCAGGATGTAGCCCTCGGCTTTTTCATCGGCACTCAGGCCGGGCCAGGCGATTTGGTAGCGCACCCGCCCGCTGAGCATCCTGCAGATGCAGCTGCGGCAACTGCCGTTGCGGCAGGAGCTGGCGAGCAGCAGACCCGCGTGCTCAGCCGACACCAGCACAGGCAGGTCGGGTGGGGCATCAAAGTGCTCGGCCTCAGGAAAAAGGCTGACTTTGTAACGGGGTGCTTCTGATGGCATGGGTGGCTTGAGTTTAGTCTGGGCTGCCCTCCGATGCCAAGAGCCGGCGTTTTGCGGCGACAATCCTGCTCCCCCGAAATACTTTCGTTCTTTGGCCGCTGTTGGCCGCAACTTCCCCATGACCAGTCCTCTCTCTATTGATGTTCGTCCCGCCGTTTTGCGCGAGGCCCAGGCGATTGCCGATTTGCACGTGAGCGCCACGGCCGCCGCCTACCAAGGCCTGGTGCCGGACGAGCATCTGAACACCTTGCCTATGCCCAAGCGCCTGAGCCTGTGGCGCGAGGCCATCGAATACGGCGATCCGCAGGTGCAGGTGGCGCTGGATGGCGACAAGATCGTCGGTTTTGTGGGCTTCGACCGCTCGCGTGACAAAGGCACGAAGAACACCGTGGGCGAAATCTGGTCGATCTACGTGGCGGCCAGCCATTGGGACAAAGGCGTGGGCCTGGCTCTGTGGGATGCCGCCCGCGAAGCCTTGGTTGAAGAGGGGTGCACCACCGTCACCGTGTGGATTCCGCTGCGCAACGAGCGCGCGCTGCGGTTTTTTGACCTGGCCGGCTTTAAGCGTGAACTGAACACCGCCAAGACCGTGCCCATGGGCGACATCAAGATCGAAGAAATCCGCCTGAAACGCGCGCTCGACTGATTTGCTATTGATTAAATAGCGACTTGCGCTTATTGAGTAAGCGCTAGAGGCCTAAAAAGCATATTTCTGGCGGGGTTGCGTCACCATCTCGCTGGTAGGGGCTGCACCAGCACGATCTGGCGGTTGTCGATGCGGACGTAGCCGCCGTTCTCCAGATCTTTCAGTATCCGGCTGACCATTTCCCGGCTGCAGCCGGTGCGGCTGGCGATTTCCTGATGGGTCAGGCGCTCGGTGATTTTTTGCGTTCCGTCTTCCTGCGGGCTGGCCAGCCCCAGCAGGCACTGGCTGAGTCGTCCATAGACGTCGACAAACGCCAGGTTGCGGGCGCTATTGGTCGCCATGCGGGCGCGGCGTATCACCTTGGACAGCAGGTGCAGCGCAAATTCCGGGTGCCGGGCAATGAAGCCCAGCAGGGTGGTACGCGTCAGCAGCGCACAGACGGTGGACTCCAGGGTCACCACGCTGGCGGCGCGGGGGCCACCGTCCAGCGCCATTTCGCCAAAGTATTCGCCGGGGCCAATCACGCCAAAGGTGATTTCCTTGTCATTGTCGTCGGTGCAATACACCTTGACACGTCCGTCCACCACCACAAATAGCGTATCGCCGGCATCGGCCTCGTGGATCAGGATCGAACCCTTGCGGTAGCGCCGCACTTCGCCCAGCGGTACCAGTTCACGCACCAGTTGCGGATAGCTGGGGTCATCGCAGAAACGTTGGGTCAGGGTCGGAAGTGGGGTTTGCATGGATAGGCGGGCGCAAGCGGCGCACGCCAGTCTAAGCCATGGCAAGCCTGTGGAAAGACGAATGCAAGCCCGGCTGGCGGGCCGATGGCTTCAGTGTTGCACTGCGGCCATGTGCCGCGCCATGGGCGGCAGGATGGACACGGTTTCCACCAATTGGCGGATGGTGTCGCAGCGGGTCTTGAGCCGGATACTGCGCAGCTGGCTGCGCACGGTGGATATCTGCACGCCGTGGTGCTGGGCGATTTCGGTGGGGCGCATGCCGCTGCAGACCGATGCCAGCACATTGCTTTCGGCGCTGGTCAGACCGCGTTCCCGGGCGAACAGCGCCATGGTCGAGCTGTCGCACAGCTGCTGTTTAGCAAAAACCAGCAGGGCATAGGGAGTGGGTGTCGGGGCATTCAGCGGAACCACGGCCACGCTGGTGGTGCAGTCTTCGCCGCCCAGGCTGATCAGGGCGCGCACGCCGCCATGGGCGCGCAGCAAAGCGCGTTCCAGTTGTGCATGGTCGGTGGGCAGCAGGGTGCTTAGACGTCCGGCCACTACGCACAGGCCGCTTCGCAGGCTGCCGGGGCCGTTGAGGCCGTCGTGCGCCAGGCGGTTGGCAAAGCGGATTTGGCGGGTTGCCATGTGCACCAGAGCCAGTCCGTAGTCCATCTGCTCCAGCACGCACTGCATCAGGCCCAGCGCGTCGGGAGATTCACTGGTGCTGGGTTCGTCGATGTAGTTGACGGATTCGGAGGCGAGAGCGGCGAAAGTAGCGTGCAACATGGCGGATTCCCTGGGAGCCCGCTGGTCCTGCGGTATGCAGGCCGGTGCATGTAATGCGGTAGGCAGCGTGGCTGGTACCAAGCATATGTAAACCTAGTGTTTCTAGGCAGTTACTTTGGGGGGTGAATTCTGTGACGCATGCACCAAAAACCCTGGTTTTTGGTATGAAACAGGGCTCCAGCAGGGGTCAGCGTTGCGCCACCAGTTCCTGCAGCGACTTTTCATAGCTGCCCAGCCAACGCACCGCGGCTTCGCGCTGCTTGGCGGTGGTGCTGTTGTGCACCGCGGCCATGCCTTGGCAGTCCTGCTGGGCCAGGGTTGCCGCATAGCTGCGGTAGGCGGCCTGGGGCGAGTGCGTGGCCCGCTGCAACAGGCCGCGGACCGCTTGCAGGGTGTCGGCAGTGCTGGGAGCTGCGCGCTGCAGCTGGCGCAGGGTCTGGAGGATGTCGGTTTGCCGGCGCTGGCGCTCGGCGTACAGCAGCTGCGGGTCGAAGCCCGACAGCTCGACCTGCTGGCGGATCAAGGCCTTCTGTGCCGGGGTGACACGGCCATACACCATTTCGGCACGCTCCAAGGCCTTGTCATAGCGCTTGGCGCGCACTTCTGCGGGCTCCAACGCCAGCCATTCCTTGCGGAATTCGGCATTGTTCTTGGTGTATTTGCGTTCCAGCTGGGCCAGCTGCTCCGGCGTCAGGCTCAGTGCCAGGGTGGTGGCGACCGATTCGCCGCTGAGCAGCAGCTCGTCGACAAATCCCCGCACCTGGTTGCCCATGCTGCAGACCTGCTCTGACCCCAGGTCATTGGTCACCAGGGTCTGGGCCTGGTTCAGCCATTCGGCGTAGCTGGGCAACTGCCGCTGGCGGTGCTGGCGCTGCAGCAGCACCAGGTCTTCGCGTAACTGTCGGGTTTGGGTGGTGTCCAGATCGACATAGCCGTCCAGCCACCAAACAGCCAGGTCTACGCCGTTGTTGTAGCCCAGCTTGATGCCGGTGCAAGCGGGCAGCGCAGCGGCCAGCAGCAACAGGCCGATAATCCGAATCCACCCGTGCCTGCGCAGCGGTTGGAAAGCCTGTTGGATACCCGTTCGGACGCTGCGCAAGCCGTTCCATTTACCTCTAAAGAAACAAGACATGGCAGAAGTCGATGTAGTCATCATGGCGGCGGGTAAAGGTACCCGCATGAAAAGCAAGTTGCCCAAAGTGTTGCATTCTTTGGCCGGGCGCGCACTGCTGGCCCATGTGGTGGATACCGCCAGCGCCTTGCAGCCGCGCAACGTGGTGGTGATTACCGGCCACGGTGCTACAGAAGTTGAAGCGGCTATCTCAGGCTTTATGCGCGCTAGCGCCCCATTTTCTTTAAATTTTGCACGCCAGGAGCCGCAGCTCGGCACCGGTCACGCGGTGCAGCAGGCCTTGCCCTATGTCGCAGACGACGGTGTGGTGATTGTCCTGTCCGGCGACGTGCCTCTGACCCAGGTCGACACCTTGCGCCAACTGCTGGCCGTGGGCGGCGGCGACAAACTGGCGTTGCTGACCCTGGAATTGCCCGACCCCAGCGGCTATGGTCGCATCGTGCGCGAGGGTGATGCGGTGCAGGCCATCGTCGAGCACAAGGACGCGAGCGACGCCCAGCGCGCGATCCGTGAAATCTACAGCGGTATCCTGGCCGTGCCGGCCGCCCGCCTGCGCACCTGGCTGGGCCGACTGGACAACCGCAATGCCCAGTCTGAGTACTACCTGACCGACATCGTCAAGATGGCCGTGGCCGACGGTGTGCCGGTGGTGGCGCACAAGATTACCGACGAGCTGCAGGTCGCGGGCGTCAACAGCCCGGTGCAACTGGCCGAGCTGGAGCGCGCTTACCAGCGCCAGCAGGCCTTGGCCTTGATGGAGCAGGGCGTGCGCCTGGCCGACCCGGCGCGGCTCGACGTGCGCGGCAGCCTGGAATGCGCGCAGGACGTGTCTATCGACGTGAACTGCGTGTTTGAAGGCACGGTGGTGCTAGGCGAGGGCGTGCGGATTGGTGCCAATTGCGTGATCGGCAATGCCCGCCTGGCGGCCGGCGTGGTGGTGCACCCCTTCACCCATATCGACGGAGAAAAAGCCGGCGTCACGGTAGGCGCGGGCAGCTTGATCGGCCCGTTCGCCCGGCTGCGCCCCGGCGCCCAGCTGGGGGCCGAGGTGCACATCGGCAATTTCGTCGAGGTGAAGAATTCCACCCTGGGCGATGGCGCCAAGGCCAACCACCTGGCCTACCTGGGCGACGCCAGCGTGGGCGCGCGGGTCAATTTCGGCGCCGGTAGCATCACCGCCAATTACGACGGCGCCAACAAGCACCGTACCGTCATCGGCGACGACGTGCACGTGGGCAGCAACTGCGTGCTGGTCGCGCCCATCACCCTGGGTGCGGGCGGCACCGTGGGTGGCGGTTCAACCCTGACCAAGGATGCCCCCGCAGGCGCCTTGAGCGTGGCCCGTGGCCGCCAGGTGGCAATTGCCAACTGGAGCCGTCCGAAAAAGGCCAAGCCTTGACCCAGCCCGACCCCGCCACCCAGATCGCCGACCTGCAGACCCGCCTGCAACAGAGCGAGGCGCGCAATGCCGCGCTGCAGGACGAGCTGGAGCACTTTGTGCGCAATGTCTCGCACGATCTGCGGGCACCGCTGCGCCATATCAGCGCCTATGCACCGCTGGTGCGCGAGATGCTGGCCGAGGGCGAAGACCCGGCCCCTTGCCTGGACACGCTGGAGCAGTCGGCGCGCAGCATGGCCCGCATGGTCGATGCATTGCTGGAGCTGTCACGCCTGGGCCGCATCCCACTGCAATGCCAGCCATTGGACATGGCCGCGCTGGTCGCCGAGGCCCGGCGCGAGCTGGCCGCCGACAGCGCCGGCCGCAATATCGACTGGCAGTTGCCCGCCGATTGGCCGGCGGTGAATGGCGATGCCGCTTTGCTGCGCCAGCTGTGGCGGCATCTGCTGTCAAACGCCATCAAGTTCACCCGGCCCCGGCCGCAGGCGCAGATCGCCATCGGCTGGGAGCCGGCTGCGGAGGGATTCAGCTTCTGGGTGCGCGACAACGGCGTGGGCTTCAACCCGGCGGCCAGCGGCACGATGTTTGAGCTGTTCCAGCGCCTGCATACGGTATCTGAGTTCGAAGGCGCGGGCATCGGCCTGGCCCTGGCGCGCAAGATCGTGCAGCGCCATGGCGGCAGCATCTCCGCACAGGCGGTGCAGGATGGTGGCTGCGCTGTGCGCTTTACGTTGGCGGCGGGTTAGCATGGTGATAATCCGCACACGACGCTGTGGCCCCGTGGCCCTGTGCCACCCAGATTACTTCTACTGAAAGAATCGATAATGAAGAAAACACTCCTAGCTGCCACCTTGCTGGCGGTCGCTGCCATGGCCCATGCCGAACCCAATCCCGCAAAAAAAGAACTGATCAATAAATTGCTGCAAATCCAGCAGCCTGCGGTGGACGTGACTGCATCGGCCCTCGCCGAGCAACCCTTGTTGCGTCTGAAGCAGCAAGTGGAGGCGGCCGTCCAGTTCCGCGTGCCGCCCGAACGCCGCGAAGCGCTGGGCAAGGAAATCCAGGGCGACGTCAAGAAATACATCGACGAAGCCCGCCCGCTGTTGCGCGAGCGCGCGAGCAAACTGGCCCCTTCGACCATTGGCGTGTTGCTGGACGAAAAGTTCACGGAAGACGAGCTGCGCCAGCTGATCGCCCTGTTGGAGTCGCCGGTACAGCGTAAATTCAACCAGCTGGGCCAGGAAATCCAGAAATCCCTGGTCGACAAGCTGGTGGCCGACACCAAAGGCCAGATCGAGCCCAAGCTGAAGACCCTGGAGCAATCCATTGGCAAGCGGCTAGAAGCCGCAGCGCAACCCGCCAAGTAAATCTAAAGAAATACGGCTTTGGCGCAAGTAGCACCTGCGCCAGTAGCTATTTATTAGATAGCAATTGCTTCCGGGTTCAGGCCGTGGCCAACTCCCGCGCCACCGAGCCCGCATAGGCAAGCCCGGCCGCCACGCTGGAGAAGCGGTCCCCCACCACCATGCGCGATTGGGGGAACAGGGCTTGCAAAGCCTGTTGCAGCGGCGCCAGCGCCGACGAGCCGCCGGTCAGGTACACCGCATCCGGCCGCTCCACCCCCGCCAGTTCCACACATTCCTGCGCGCACTGCACCACCCGCCTCAGCTGGGCCTGCAGCGCCTGGGCCAGGCCCTCGGGCGTGAGCCGTGCGTCCAGGCCGCGTTCTATGCAGTCCAGGTCGATATCGGCCGGCGACGCGCTCAGCGAGCAGTCGATCTTGGCGGCTTCCACATTCGCCAGGATGTGGTGGCCTACGCGGTCCTGCAGCACATGCAGCAGGCGCTGGTGCATCCTGCGGTCGGTATAGGCGTCGCGCAGATCGACGGCCTGGGCCAGACTCTTGCGCGAATACGACTGGTGGATCAAATGCCAGGTAGACAGGTCAAAAAATACGCCCGATGGCACTTCGCGCCCGCTCGGCCCGGTATGGCCCAGGCCCAGCAGCGGCATGGCGTGGCGCAGATTCAGAATCTGGTCGAAGTCGGTGCCGCCGATGTGCACGCCGGTGGTGGCCAGGATGTCGTGGCTGCGGTCGCCCAGCGCCTGCCGGCCGGGGCCGACCCGCACCACGGTGAAATCCGAAGTGCCGCCGCCGATGTCGACCACCAGCACGGTGGTGTCTTGCGTGACACGGCGCTCGAAGTCGAAGGCCGCGGCAATAGGCTCCAGCTGGAACTGCACTTCGTCAAAGCCGGCGGCGCGTGCGGCCTGCTCCAGCGTGGCCTGGGCCAGGGCATCGCGCTGCGGGTTGCCGTCGACAAAGTGCACCGGCCGGCCCAGCATGGCGTGCTGCACAGCGTGGCCTAAATGGGCTTCGGAGCGCTTCTTCAGCTCCTTGAAGAACAGGCTCAGGATGTCGGTAAAACTCATCAGCTGGCCGTTGACCACGGTTTTCTCGTCCATCAGGCTGCTGCCCAGCAGGCTTTTGATGGAGCGCATCAGCCGCCCGTCGGTGCCGGCCAGGTAGGCCTGCATGGCCGCTGCACCAAAGCTGGTGTGCTGGTCTTCATGCGAAAAGAATAGCGCCGTGGGCAGGGTGGGCTTGCCCGCGTCCAGTGCGATGGTGTCCAGGCTGCCGTCGGCGCGTACCAGCGCCGCCACGGTATTCGAGGTGCCGAAATCGATACCGAGCATCATCCTTTGGTCGCTCCCAGAACTGACTGCAGAAAGCGGCTGATGTCAGCCACCTCCTGGGGATGCACGCTGTGCGGCATCGGGTAGGTATGCCATTGCACCGGGTAGCCCAGGGCCAGCAAGGCCTGGCGCGAGGCCTCGGCGCGCGGCAGCACAACCACTGGGTCGGCCGTGCCGTGGGCCATGTAGATGGGGGTCTGGGCGTTGGCCGGATGCCGCTCGGCGGCCAGGGTGCCGGCCAGCGGCAGATAGCCGGACAAGGCCATGATGCCGGCCAGCCGGGCGCTGTGGCGCAGCCCGGTGTGCAAGGCCATGGCGCAGCCCTGCGAGAAGCCGGCCAGCACGATGTGCTCGGGGGCGATACCGCGGGCTACCTCGCGGGCGATCAGGGCCTCGATGGCGAGCGCCGAGGCATGGATGCCGGCTGCGTCTTCCTGCCGCACCAGGTCTACGTTCTTGATGTCGTACCAGGCAGGCATCACATAGCCGTTGTTGATGCTGACCGGCATGGTCGGCGCGTGCGGGAACACGAAGCGGATGGGCGCGCAGCCGCGGAGGTCCAGCTCGGGCACGATGGCCGCAAAATCGTCGCCGCTGGCGCCCAGGCCGTGCAACCAGATGATGGCGGCGGTGGGGTGGGGCGCGGTTTCGATTTCAATGCGCTGCAGAAGATTGGTCATAGTGCGTACTAAGGGTTTTCCGCAGGTTCGCGGCGTCGGGAGGGTAGTGATTCTAAGGAGCTAAGGTGAACCCGGGCAAAATCGCCCGCATGCCCTTTCTGCGCCGCTGCCTCTCGCTATCTGTCTGCCTTGCCTTTTGTGGCCTCTTGGTTAATGCGGCGTGGGCGGCGGATGCGCCGGCCAGCAAGGACATGCAGATCGTCCAGCGCATCGACGACGTGCTGGTTGGGGTGGATGCGGTGTCGCTGGAGATTCTGGGCCGCCGCCATGTGGCCGGCACCTATTTTTTGATCAATCTGCGCCGGCCCAGCCCGGTGGCCGGTTATGCCGACTTTGTGGCCGACTGCCAGGGGCCGCTGCGCATCGCCACCCTGTCGTCCACCCTGCCATCGGGCTCGCTGCAGCCCGAGCCACCGCCTTTGCTGCCACGCCGCGCCACGGCGCTGGACCCGGAGAGTCTGAGTTTCGCGCCGGTACACATGCTGGACGGCACCTGGCTGGTGGCCGAATTCGCCTGCCGCAGCAGCAGCCAGCCCGGCGCGGCGCGCCATATTGCCCGCCAGTTGCGCGAAAAAGGCGGCCCGCCCGACATGCTGAGTGTGTATTGCGACCTGCAGGCCGATGGCAGCAACGAGACCCGGCGCGGGGTGGAAGTGCGCTTCAGCGCGCAGGACGACGCGGTGGCGGTTAACCACCAGTGGCTGAGCTCGGGCTTTGTGAGCGACACCGAGGTGGTGTTCGGCAGCGGCGCCCAGTGGGTGGTGGACCGCCAGGCTCGCCAGGCGCGTCTGCTAGGCGGCAGCGGGAAGCTGCTGTTCGAAGGCAAGTGCGACAGCCGCGCACCTTAGTTTTTAGGTCAGCAGCGCCTGCGCGAACTCTCGCGCGTTGAAGGTTTCCAGGTCTTCCAGCTGCTCGCCCACGCCGATGAAATACACCGGAATCGGCCGCTCCTGGGCGATGGCCGCCAGCACGCCACCCTTGGCCGTGCCGTCCAGCTTGGTGACGATCAGGCCGGTCAGCTGGATCGCGTCGTCAAAAATCTTCACCTGGCTGACCGCGTTCTGGCCGGTATTGCCGTCTATCACCAGCAGCACCTCGTGCGGTGCCGTGGCGTCGGCTTTTTGCACCACACGGCGGATTTTCTTCAGCTCTTCCATCAGGTGCAGCTGGGTCGGCAGGCGGCCGGCGGTATCCACCAGCACCACATCGCGGCCGCGGGCCTTGCCGGCGCTGACCGAGTCAAAGGCCACGGCGGCCGGGTCGCCGCCTTCCTGGCTGATGATTTCCACGGTGTTGCGGTCGGCCCAGACGCTCAGCTGCTCACGCGCCGCAGCCCGGAAGGTGTCCGCGGCTGCTAGTAAAACACTAGCGCCTGACGAAGACAGGTGGCGCGTCAGCTTGCCAATGGACGTGGTTTTTCCGGCGCCATTGACGCCGGTGACCATGATGACGGTCGGCGTGTGCTGGCCGATCACCAGGGCTTTTTCCAGCGGCGCCAGCAGGGCGGTGATGGATTCGACCAGCAAGGCTTTGACGGCCTGCGGCTCGGTGGCTTTGGCGGCCTTGACCCGCTGTTTCAGGTCGGCCAGCAGGTGCTGGGTGGCCTTGACGCCGGTGTCGGCCATCAGCAGCGCGTCTTCCAGCTCTTCGTACAGCGCGTCGTCGATCTGCGTGCCGGTGAATACGGTGGCGATGCTGGAGCCGGTCTTGCGCAGGCCATTCTTCAGCTTGCCCAGCCAGTCGGCGCGCGGAGCGGCGGGGGCTGTCGGGGCAGCCGGTACAGGCTCGGCAGCCGGCTTGGCCGCGAAGGGGTTGCGCAGCCAGCTGGAGGCGGGGGCTTCCGGCGCCGGTGTGGATGGGGGGGCGGGCAGGGGCGCGGGCGCCACGGCGGGGGCGGGAATTTCGGGGGTAGGAGGTTTTTTCTTGAAAAAGCTGAACATAAAGGGCGTTCTTAGAATCAACCATTCTATGAAACGCCTCTTGCCCCTGTTGTGCTGCAGCCTCAGTGCCCTGGCGAACGCCCAGATTGCCCCCTCCACCACCCCCACCACGGCCACGCAATGCGGGCTGGCGAACGGCTTGACGGTCATCGTCCAGCCCGACCACCGGGCCCCCACCGCGGTGCAAATGCTGTGGGTCCGCGTCGGTGCCATGGACGAGGTGGATGGCACCTCGGGCGTGGCCCACATCCTGGAGCACATGCTGTACAAGGGCACGCCCAGCCTGGCACCGGGCGAGTTCACGCGCCGGGTGGCGGCCCTGGGCGGGCGCGAGAACGCCTTCACCGCGAAGGACAACACCGGCTATTACCAGCAGATTCCCGCCGCCAAGCTGGAAGCGGTGATGCAGCTGGAGGCCGACCGCTTTGCCCACAACCAATGGAGCGACGACGAATTCAAACGCGAGCTGGAGGTGGTGAAGGAAGAGCGCCGCATGCGGGTAGAGGATTCGCCGCGTTCGCTGATGCACGAGGCGCTGACCGCCACCGTCTTTACCGCCTCGCCCTACCGCCGCCCGGTGGTGGGCTGGATGAGCGACCTGGAGGCTATGACCGCCGACGACGCCCGGGCCTTCTACCAGCGCTGGTACGTGCCGGCCAATGCCGCCCTGGTGGTGGCCGGCGATGTGGAGCCGGCCCAGGTCTGCGCGCTGGCCCAGAAGCACTACGGCAGCATCCCCGCGCGCGCCGTGCCGGCCCGCAAGCCCCGGCTGGAGCCGCAGCAGGTCGGCATCCGCCGGCTCGATTACAAGGCCCCGGCCGAGCAGGCCTATGTGGCCCTGGCTTTTAAGGTGCCCAAGCTGGCCGAGGATAACGACGATGCCCTGGCCCTGACCGTGCTGGCTGCGGTACTCGACGGCTACAGCGGCGCCCGGCTGGAGCGCGCGCTGACCCAGGACCGCGGCCAGGCCGGCGGCCCGGTGGCCGACAGCGCCGGCGCCTACAACGGCCTGGTCGGCCGCGGCCCCCAGCTGTTCATGCTGGACGGCGTGCCGGCCGCCGGCCACACCACGGAAGAAGTGGAAGCCGCCCTGCGCGCCCAGGTGGCCCTGGTGGCGCAAAACGGCGTGACCGAGGCCGAGCTCAGCCGTGTCAAGACCCAGTGGGTGTCGAACGCGGTGTACAAGCTGGACTCGGTGTTCAACCAGGCGCGCGAGCTGGGCAGCAACTGGGTGCAAGGCCTGCCGCTGGACGCCAACGACCGGCTGATTGCGCGGCTGCGCGGTATCACTGCGGCCCAGGTGCAGGCGGTGGCTGGCCGCTATTTTGGCGACGACCAGCTCACCGTGGCGGCACTGCGGCCCCAGCCGCTGGACCCGAACCGACCCAAGAAACGCCCCCTGCCCACCGGAGAACTGCGCTGATGTTTACTATTAAAAATATAGCTTCTTGCGCAGGTTGTATCTGCGCTGGAGGCCTTTTTCTTATAAATTCTGCAGCAGCGGCGATTCCGGTGCAGCACTGGACCCAGCCCAGCGGTGCCCAGGTCTTCCTGGTGGCCAGCCCGGCGATCCCTATGCTGGATGTGCAGCTCGACTTCGACGCCGGCAGCCGCCGCGACCCGGCCGCGCAGGCCGGCCTGGCCAGCATGACCGCCAATATGGCCACCGAGGGCGTGCGTGCCGTTGGTCAAGACCCGGCACTGGATGACAACGCCGTGGGCGAGGCCTGGGCCGACCTCGGCGCCTCGCTGGGCAGCAGCGCCAGTGCCGACCGCATGAGCTTTTCGCTGCGCAGCCTGACCTACCCCGACCTGCTGGACAAGGCCACGGCGCTGGCGGCGCGGCAGATCGGCGAGCCGGCGTTCATCGACAGCCTGTGGCAGCGCGAGCGCCAGCGCGTGGCTGCCCAGCTGAAGGAAGCCGCCACCCGCCCCGGCACGGTGGCTGGCCGGGCGCTGGCGGCCGCGGTCTACGGCAGCCACCCCTATGGCTACCAGCTGACCGAGGCGACCCTGGCGCGCATCCAGACCACCGACATGCGGGCGCTGTATGCGCGCAGCATCCTGCCCTGCCGGGCCACCGTCAGCCTGGTCGGCGCGGTGGACCGGGCCCAGGCCGATGCGCTGGTGACCCGGCTGCTCGCGCGCCTCCCACAAACCGCCTGCGCGCCCTTGCCGGCGCTGCCGGAGGTGGCGCCGCTGGCCCAGGCCAGCGATCAGCGCATTCCCTTCGATGCGGCCCAGGCCCAGGTGATGATCGGCCAGCGCGGCTACCCGCGCAGCGACCCGGACTTTTTTGCCCTGCTGGTCGGCAACCACATCCTGGGCGGTGGCGGCTTTGGTTCGCGGCTGACCAGCGAGGTGCGCGAAAAGCGAGGCCTGAGCTACAGCGTCTACAGCGGCTTCGGCCCGGGCCTGCATGCGGGGGCCTTTACCATCGGCCTGCAAACCCGGCCCGACCAGGCCGCGCAGGCGGTGCAGGTGGCGAAACAGGTGCTGGCCCGGTTTGTGGCCGAGGGCCCGACGGCCGCCGAGCTGCAGGCCGCCAAGGACAATCTGGCCGGCGGATTTGCGCTGCGCATCGACAGCAACCGCAAACTGCTGGACAACGTGGCTAACATCGCCTGGAACCATCTGCCGCTGGACTACCTGGACCACTGGACCCAGCAGATCGAACGCGTGACGCAAGCCGACATCCAATTGGCTTTCCAGCGTATCTTGCAACCCGAGAAAATGGCCACCGTGGTGGTCGGAGAAAACCCATGAGCACGTTGCAACGCCCCACCAAGCAAGCACCCAAAAAGACCAAGCCGCGCCCGTCCGACCCGCACCCGACCAGCGGCAAGCCCGGCGAGATCCGCATCATCGGCGGCCAGTGGAAGCGCATCCGCCTCGCGGTTGCCAGTAAACCCGGCCTGCGCCCCACACCCGACCGGGTGCGCGAAACCCTGTTCAACTGGCTGGGCCAGGACCTGGGCGGCTGGCGCTGCGTGGACGTGTTTGCCGGTACCGGCGTACTGGGCTTCGAGGCGGCATCGCGCGGTGCCGCCGAGGTGCATATTTTTGAACAAGACCCGGCCCTGGTGGCCCAGTTGAAGGCCACGCAGATCAAGCTGCAGGCCGGCAGCACCCAGATCCAGCGCGGCGACGGCGTGGCCGCGCTGCGGCAGCTGGCGCCGGCCAGTGTCGATCTGGTGTTCCTGGACCCGCCGTTCGAGTCCGGCCTGTACGAGCCCGGCCTGAATGCGGCCGCCAAGGTGTTGCAGCCAAAAGGCTTTGTGTACCTAGAAGGTCCGACCAAATGGACCGACGAATTGCTGGCCCCGTTCGGCCTGCACGTCTACCGCTACCTGAAGGCCGGTGCGGTGCATGCGCATCTGCTGCAAGCCCAGGGCGCAGACGTCGGAGATGCTGCATGAATCCGCCGGTCCTGGCCGTCTACCCCGGCACCTTCGACCCCATGACCCTGGGCCACGAGGACGTGGTGCGCCGCGCGGCCCAGCTGTTCGACCAGGTGATCGTGGCCGTGGCGGCCGGGCACCACAAGAAAACCCTGTTCAGCCTGGAGCAGCGCATGGAGATGGTGCGCGAATCGGTCAAGGCCTATCCGCAGGTGCGGGTGGAGAGCTTCTCGGGCCTGCTGCGCGACTTCGTGGTGGCGCGCGGCGGCAAGGCCATGGTGCGCGGCCTGCGCGCGGTCACCGACTTCGACTACGAATTCCAGCTGGCCGGCATGAACCGCACGCTGATGCCGGACGTGGAAACCGTGTTCCTGACGCCCAGCGACGGCTACCAGTTCGTATCCAGCACCTTTGTGCGCGAGATCGCTTTGCTGGGCGGCGAGGTGCACAAGTTTGTTTCGCCCTTCGTGCAGCAGCAGCTGGACGCCAAAGCGCGTAGCCTAGCGGCCCAGCCGGGTCAGCCAGGCTAGCAAGGCCGCATTCACCTCCTCGGGCTGCTCCATGGTCAGCATATGGCCACACTGGGGCAGTAGTTGCAGCTCGGCGCCGGGCACCAGCGCGGCGATCTCCTGCGACAGCGCGGGCGGCGTCAGCAGATCGGATTCGCCGCACAGCACCAAGGTCGGGCAGGGCACCTGGGCCAGGTGCAGGCGGGCGTCGGGCCGGTCCATGATGGCGCGGTTCTGGCGTATCCATTGGGCCGTGCCGGCCCGCAGCACCAAGTCTTTGTAGCGCCGTGTCAGGGCCTTGTTGCTCGCTTGCTCGCGCGAGAAGGCCAGGGAGGCGCTGGCCCGCACGAATTCCGACACCCGGCCCTGTTCGAACATCTGGATTGCGGCTTCGCGCTGGCGCCGGTGCAGCGCGCTCTCGGGCCTCGCGACGGTGCCCAGCAAAGCCAGGCCACGGACCCGCTGCGGCGCCTGGCGGGTGGCCTCCATGGCCACCATGCCGCCCATGGAGGCGCCGCACAGCACTAGCTCGCCTGCATGCTCTTGCAGCAGCGCTTCGGCCATGGCCGCAATGTCGCCGTGTCGGGCGTGCACGTCGGTCACCGTGGTGCGCCAGCGCGGCGGCAAGGCGGCGAGCTGGTCCAACCACATCTCGGCATCGGCTGCCAGGCCGGGGATCAGAATCAGTTGGGGCATGCGGGAATCTTCGGGCGGAGGGGGGAAATTGGCCTATGCTGGCCGTATTCAAACCCCGGGAGAATACGCCATGAAGATCTTGTTACCCCTAGACGGCTCCGAGGTATCGCTGCAGGCCGTGCGCCAGGTCATCAGCATGGTGCGCCAGGGCCTGCAGGCCGAGGTGGTACTGGCCAATGTGCAAGAGCCCGCCCATCTGTATGAGATGGTGATGGCGGCCGATCCGGCGCTGATCGCCCGCGCCAGTGCCCAGGCTGGCGCCAAGGCGCTGAAGGCCGGCGAGGCCTTGTTGCGGCATGCAGGTATTCCGTACGCCACAGAGGTGGCCACCGGCGACCCGGCGCACACGCTGATTGACATCGTGGAGCGCTTTGCCTGCGACATGGTGGTGATGGGCGCGCGCGACAAGGGCAGCCTGCGCAGCGCGCTGCTGGGCTCGGTGTCGCACGAGGTGCTGCATGCGGCCAAGGTGCCGGTAATGCTGATCAAGCCGAGTGAGGCGCCGGAATCGGAGCCGGAATTCGAGGAAGCGGCCTGACTCTTCGGGCTGGACTAGGTGATTTCCCATGCCTCAGCCTACGTGGTTTCCCATACGCTGAAAAGCAGGGGCTTGGCTATGATCGCCCCAGTTCAACAGGAGCATCCATGAAAAAACTAGTTACCTTGGTCGCATTGGCGGCTGTCGCTGTATGCAGCCAGGCGGCCGACTTTCCCAGCAAACCGGTCAGCATCGTCGTGCCTTTCTCGGCTGGCGGCCCTACCGACCGGGTAGCCCGTGACTTGGCCGAAGCCTTGCGCAAGCCCCTGGGCGGCGTCAGCATCGTGGTGGACAACGTCGCCGGTGCCGGTAGCTCGATCGGCTCCGCCAAGGTCGCGAGGGCAACGCCCGATGGCTATACCTTGCTGCTGAACCACATCGGCATGGCAACCATGCCTGGACTGGTGCGCAACCTGCCTTTCAAGGTGGAGAGCGACTTTGAATACCTGGGCATGGTCAATGAAGTGCCCATGACCCTGGTGACCAAGCCCAGCATGCCGGCCAATAACTACAAAGAGTTGACGGTCTGGCTGGCGCAGAACAAGGGCAAGGTGAACCTGGGCAATGCGGGTGTGGGTTCGGCATCGCATTTGTGCGGTCTGTTGTTCCAGAGCGCCTTGCAGTCCGATATGACCACCGTGCCCTACAAGGGCGCGGCCCCAGCAATGACGGATTTGATCGGTGGCCAGATCGATCTGATGTGTGACCAGACAACCAACACTTCTGGCCAGATCGAAGCCAAGAAGGTCAAGGCCTTTGCCGTGGCGAGCAGCAAGCGCCTGACGACCCCGGCCCTGAAGGACCTGCCCACGCTGCAGGAACTGGGTTTGAAGGATTTTGAAGTCACCATCTGGCATGGCCTGTATGCCCCTAAAGGCACGCCACCGGACGTATTGGCCAAACTCAACGCCGCATTGAAAGTGGCGCTGAAAGACCCGGACTTCATCAAGAAGCAAGAGGGCTTGGGCGCGGTGGTGGTGAACGACAAACGCGTGGAACCGGCGGAGCACAAAAAATACGTGCAGGCTGAAATCGCCAAGTGGAGCCCGATCATCAAGGCTGCCGGCGTGTACGCGGACTGATCACGTCTGTGTTGACATTAGCCGCTGCGCCGCGAGGCCCAGCGGCTTTTTTATTTACCAAACGACTTCGACGTTGTCCTTGGCGCAGCGTTGCAACATGGTGATGAAGGGTTTGGCCCGCTGTTGCAGAGTGACGCTGTCCATTTCATGGGCCTTGGCCTCGGATGTGGCTGCACGGCGGGCGGCGTTGTCTTGCACGATGGCGGCCTCCAGCGCGCTGATCGCGCCCGGGATTTCGGCAGGCAGGATGATGCCGTGGGCGCCGGTGGTCTTGCCCAGAATATCCAGTATCTGGCGTCCATTCGGTTCGAGCATGACAAGGTCGCCGTCCGCCTTGGATTTGAATTTATAGATCATGGAACCTCCGTTGGAAATGGTGTCACCATTGTGCCCGGCTTGCTGCCGTTAGACTGGCATGATCTGGCCCGTAACTTCCCTAGGATGTGCGCTATCCCCCTGGTTGAGTGCCGTCTGGTCCATGTCTATTCCCACAGGAGATTTTGAGTGTCCGACATCCATATGCAGCGTGAACATACCCTGGGCTTGCCCGCCGCGCGCAAGCTCGCCAACGAATGGCTGGAGCAGGCTGAAAGCCGGCTGGGCCTGAGCTGCACCTATGTCGAGGGCGCGAGCTGCGACGAGATTTCCTTTGAGCGTGCCGGTGTGAGCGGGACAGTGCAGGTCACCGAAGACCGCTTTGTGCTGGATGCCGAGCTGGGCTTCTTGTTCAGCGCGTTCCAAGACAAGATCGAGACCGAAGTGGCCCGGCGCATGGACAAGCTGTTGGCCCAGGCGGTGCAACCCTGAAATTTGTAAGAAAAATACTGCTGGCGCTGATTGTGTAAGCGCCAGCAGCTATTTTATATATAGCGTCTGCAGCCGGCTCAACTGGCAAATACTTCGGCGTCTTGCAGCGTGGCGCCGACCGCGTCCTTGGCCGACAGCAGCGGCGTGATGCCAGCAGGCCACTCTATGCCAATAGCCGGGTCGTTCCACGCGATGCACCGCTCGTGTGCTGGCGCGTAGTAGTCGGTGGTCTTGTACAAGAAGTCGGCCGATGGGCTGAGCACCAGAAAACCATGGGCAAAGCCCGGCGGCACCCATAGCTGGCGGTGGTTGTCTTCCGACAGCTCCACACCGACCCATTGGCCAAACGTGGGCGAACTGCGGCGGATGTCCACCGCCACATCGAACACCGCACCGCGCACCACGCGCACCAGCTTGCCCTGAGGGTTCTGTACCTGGTAGTGCAGGCCGCGCAGCACGCCCTGGGCCGAGCGCGAATGGTTGTCCTGCACAAAGGCCACATCCAGGCCAGTGGCCTGGGCAAATGCCTGCTGGTTGAAGCTTTCAAAAAAGAAGCCGCGGGCGTCGCCAAACACCTTGGGCTCGATGATGAGCACCTCCGGGATACGGGTGGGCGTAGCTTTCATTTACGTAGCTCCTCTTTGAGCATGCGCAGCAGGTACTGGCCATAGCCGTTCTTGGCCAGCGGCTGGGCCAGGCGTTCGACCTGCTCGCTGCTGATGAAGCCGTTGCGCCAGGAGATTTCTTCGGGGCAAGCTATCTTCAGGCCTTGGCGGCGCTCCAGCGTGGCGATGAACTGGCCGGCTTCAAGCAGGCTGTCGAAGGTGCCAGTGTCCAGCCACGCATAGCCACGCTGCATGATCTGCACGTCCAACTTGCCTTGGTCCAGATACGCTTGGTTTACGGCGGTAATCTCCAGCTCGCCGCGGGCACTGGGCTTGACCGCCTTGGCAATCTCCACCACCTGGTTGTCGTAGAAGTACAGGCCGGTGACAGCGTAATTGCTCTGCGGATGGGTGGGCTTTTCTTCAATGCTGGTGGCCTGGCCCTGGGCATTGAACGCCACCACACCATAGCGTTCAGGGTCATGCACATGGTAGGCAAACACCGAGGCGCCTGCGGTTTTGGCATCGGCTGTGCCCAGCAGCTGGGCAAAGTCATGGCCGTAGAAGATGTTGTCACCGAGCACAAGGGCGCTGGGATCATTGCCGATGAAGTCTTCGCCGATCAGGAAGGCTTGTGCCAGGCCGTCGGGGCTGGCCTGTACGGCGTACTGCAGGTTCAGGCCCCACTGCGCGCCGTCGCCCAGCAGCTGGGTGAAGCGCGGCGTGTCTTGCGGCGTGCTGATGATCAGGATGTCTCGGATCCCGGCCAGCATCAGCGTGCTCAGCGGGTAGTAGATCATCGGTTTGTCGTACACCGGCAGCAGCTGTTTGCTGATGGCCAGGGTGGCGGGGTGCAGGCGGGTACCGGAGCCGCCGGCGAGGATGATGCCTTTGCGTTGGGTCATGGTGTGGGCAGTGTCTCGTTAAGCATGCGCGCGACGCCGTCCTGCCAGTCGGGCAGGGTCAGGCCAAATGCGGCTTTCAGTTTGTGGGTGTCCAGGCGGCTGTTGTGCGGCCGCTTGGCGGGAGTGGGGAAGGCTGTAGTGGGCACGGCTTGGACGGCGTCGGGGCCGGCTTTCAGGGCGATGCCTGCCTGCTGGGCCTGGGTCAGCACATAGCGCGCATAGCCATGCCAGGAGGTCTGGCCGGATGCCGCCAAGTGGTAGATGCCCGCCAAAGTAGGCACGGCCATGGCCGAACGCAAGGCCAGGGCTGTCACGTCAGCTAGCAACTCGGCCCCGGTGGGGGCACCGATCTGGTCATCGATCACCGTGAGTTGCGCGCGGTCCCGGGCCAGGCGCAGCATGGTTTTAGCGAAGTTGCCACCACGTGCAGCGTAGACCCAACTGGTGCGGAAGATCAGGTGTTTGCTGCAGGCGGCCTGGATGCGCTGTTCGCCCTCCAGCTTGCTGCGGCCATAGACGCTCAGCGGGGCCGTGGTATCGGTCTCCCGCCAGGGCTGGCTGCCGCTGCCGTCGAACACATAGTCGGTCGAGTAATGCACCAGCCAGGCGCCGAGTTTTTCGGCTTCGGTTGCCAGCACGCCGGGGGCCAGGGCATTGAGGGTATGCGCCAGTTCGGGCTCACTCTCTGCCCGGTCTACCGCGGTGTGGGCGGCGGCATTGACGATGACATCGGGCTGCAGGCGGCGCACGGTATCGGCCAGACCATCGAGCTGGCCGAGGTCGCCGCAGTAGTCGCTGCTATGGCGGTCCAAAGTGGTCAAGTGCCCGAGTGCTGCCAGGCTGCGCTGCAGTTCCCAGCCGACCTGGCCGTTCTTGCCCAGCAGCAGGACTTTCAGCGCAGGCTTCATGCGGCGCGCGCTGCGTAGTTGGTCTGCACCCAGTCGCGGTAGGCACCGCTTTGCACGCGGGCCACCCATTCGGGGTTGGCCAGGTACCACTCTATGGTTTTGCGGATGCCGGTGGCGAAGGTTTCGGCGGGCTTCCAGCCTAGTTCGCGCTCGATCTTGCCGGCGTCGATGGCGTAGCGGCGGTCATGGCCGGGGCGGTCGGTCACATAGGTGATCTGGAGGGCGTAGCTCTGGCCGTCGGCGCGCGGGCGCAGGCTGTCCAGCAGGCCGCAGACGGTATGGACGATGTCCAGGTTCGGCATTTCGTTCCAGCCGCCGACGTTATAGGTTTCGCCGAGGCGGCCGGCTTCGAGCACCCGGCGGATGGCGCTGCAGTGGTCTTTGACATACAGCCAGTCGCGCACCTGTTGGCCGTCGCCGTAGATCGGCAGGGGCTTGCCAGCCAGTGCATTCACCACCATCAGCGGGATCAGCTTTTCGGGGAAGTGGTAGGGGCCGTAGTTGTTGCTGCAGTTGGTGGTCAGCACTGGCAGCCCGTAGGTATGGTAGTAGGCGCGCACCAGGTGGTCACTGGCAGCCTTGCTGGCCGAGTACGGGCTGTTCGGCTCGTAGGGGTGGGATTCGGTAAACGCCGGGTCGGTGGCGGCCAGCGAACCATAAACTTCGTCGGTGGACACATGCAGGAAGCGGAAACCGGCTTTGGCATCGCCCGCCAGGCCGCCCCAGTAGGCGCGCACGGCTTCCAGCAGCTGGAAAGTGCCGACGACGTTGGTCTGGATGAAGGCTTCGGGGCTGTGGATGGAGCGATCTACATGCGACTCGGCTGCGAAGTTGATGACGGCGCGGGGCTGGTGCTCGGCCAGCAAACGGGCGACCAAGGCGTTGTCCCCGATATCGCCTTGCACGAAGATGTGGCGGCTATCAGCCTGCACGGTGGCCAGGTTTTCAATATTGCCGGCGTATGTGAGCTTGTCGAGGTTGACAACCGGTTCGCCCTGCTGCGCCACCCAGTCCAACACAAAATTGGCACCAATAAATCCGGCGCCGCCGGTGACGAGAATCATAATTTTCCTTGTAGAACATGGCGCTGGCATGCCTGTGCAACTTAGCGCCTTAACCGATAAAGTTTATCCCACTGGAATGGAGCCAATTTGCTGCATAGCCGTAGAGCGTTCGCTCTAGCCATTTAGGATGCTGCACCTACACCCGGCGCATAACACTGCGTACAGTGCTCGCCATGCGCTGCAGTCATTCCAGACTACGGCTAACCCACCCCCCACTTTGAGAGACCTCCATGGACAAGCAGCAAAACAGCCCCGCTGGCGACAACCCTTCCGACGTACCCCCCAAGCCCAGCGTCAAAGATTCAGCCCAGCAAATCTGGCTTGCAGGACTGGGTGCTTTTGCCAAGGCGCAGGAAGAGGGCAGCAAAGTTTTTGAAGCCCTGGTGAAAGACGGCATTGGCATGCAGACCAAGTCGCAGGCCATGGCTGAAGAAAAACTTGCCGAAGCTGCCAACAAGATGAGCAGCATGGCCCAGGGCATTTCCGAGCGCGCCACAGGCCAGTGGGACAAGCTGGAAAATATTTTTGAGGACCGGGTGGCCAAGGCCTTGAAGAAGCTGGGCGTGCCGTCCGCCCGCGATGTCGAGGTGCTGACGGCCCGGATCGAAGAGTTGAACCAACTGGTGCAAACCCTGGTGGCCCAGCAAGAACCTGCGGCCAAGGCTAAGCCCGCCCGTGCGGCCAAGCCGGACGCTTGATTTCTTCCTTGGGTTTATGGATGCACTAGCGCGATCCCTAGTGCCACTATCGGAATGCCTGGGGTAGAGTGCAGTCTTCCATAACGGGGGAAGACATCCATGGCGAAAAAAGCGCCGCGCCGCACCGCAGAACGCATTCTGGAGGTCACGCTGGATCTGTTTAACCGGTTTGGCGAACCCAATGTCTCTACCACGCTGATTTCGGCCGAGCTGTCCATCAGCCCCGGCAACCTGTACTACCACTACCCCGCCAAAGAAGAGCTGATCAATGCGCTGTTCGACCGCTACGAGAGCGGACTGACCGAGCTGCTCAGCGCCAGCGACGGCGTGCGTGACGTGGAAGACGCCTGGTTCTTCATGCATACCTTGTTCGAGCTGATCTGGCAGTACCGCTTTTTGTACCGCGATCTCAACGACCTTTTGAGTAACAACCGACACCTGGAGACCCATTTCCAGGGCGTTCTGAAGCACAAGACCCGCGCCTTGCAAACCCTGCTCGACGGGATGGCCCAGGCCGGTGCCCTGCAGATCGATGCGCGCGAGGCTGAGGCCACGGCGACCAGCATGGTGGTCATGCTTACCTACTGGCTGAGCTTTGAGTATGTGCGCGACCCGCGCCATGCGCTGGAGGCTGAAAGCGCCCAGCAGGCTTTGCTGCGCGGCGCCCACCATGTGCTGAACCTGTTGCTGCCCTACCTGGAGCCCAGCCAGCGCCAGCATTTGCGGACCCTTGTGTCGGCCTATGCCTGCCCGGCTGCCCAAGCCGCGACCTGAACCCCGTCCATTCCCCAGGAGACACGCCATGGCCCAATGGACTACGTTCCCCCACCCGGGCGAATATGCGTTTGATGCGGCCAGCACCGCCAAGAGCTGGGAACGGCTGCACCGCGGCGACTCCGAGCCGCTGCCCACCGACGTGCCCCTGCTGGAGGCCTGGGCCCTGTTCCACAACGGCGAGTTCGAGAAGGCGGCCGATGCCGGGCTGCAGATCGGAGGGCCGGGCTATACCGTGGCCAACAAGGCCATCAGCATCTACGCTACCTATCTTGAGCCGCATGAAAAAACCCGGCTCGACCTGTTCATGGATGTGGCCGAGCGCGCCCAAGCCCAGGCGCAGGCCGATCCCCAAAACGCCAACGCCTGGTACTGGCATGCCTATGCACTGGGCCGCTACAGCCAGTGCATCAGCGTGGCTAAAGCGCTGGCGCGGGGCCTGGGCGGCAAGGTCAAGGATTCTCTGGAGAAGACCATCCGCCTGCAGCCCCACCATGTGGGCGCCCACATCGCTCTGGGCGCTTTCCATGCCGAGGTGATCGACAAGGTCGGTCCCCTGATTGGCAGCATGACCTATGGCGTGCGCAAAGACGTGGGTATCAAGCTATTGCAAGAAGCCTTGCGCCTGAATCCTGGCTCGGCGATTGCGATGGTCGAGTACGCCAATGCCCTAGTGATGCTGGATGGTGAGCCGCGCATGGCCGAGGCCACCCGGCTTTACGAGCAGGCCGCCGCCGCCGCGCCCCTGGATGCCATGGAGCACCTGGACTCCGACATGGCGCGGGCCGAACTCGACAGTTAGACCGCGGCCGCGGTTTCCTGTACCAGGATCTCGCCACGCAGCGAGAACGACATGGCTTCGGTCACCCGTACGTCAACCATTTGGCCGACCAGGCGCGGCTGGCCCTGGAAGTTGACCACGCGGTTGCATTCCGTGCGGCCCATTAGCTCCAGTCCTTCGGCACTGGGGCGTTTCGACGGGCCTTCGACCAGAATCCGCTGCACTGTGCCGACGCGGCTGGCGGCAATGGCGCGAACGCTGTCGTTCAGCACGGTCTGCAGGTGCTGCAGCCGCGCCAGCTTGACGGCGTGCGGCGTGTCGTCGGCCAAATTCGCCGCCGGCGTGCCGGGGCGCGGGCTGAAGATGAAGCTAAAGCTGTTGTCATAGCCGACGTCGTGCACCAGCTTCATCATCTTCTGGAAATCTTCCTCGGTTTCGCCGGGGAAGCCGACGATGAAGTCGCTGCTCATCGCCATATCGGGGCGTATGGCGCGCAGCTTGCGCACCGTGCTCTTGTATTCCATAGCCGTGTAGCCACGCTTCATGGCCATCAGGATACGGTCCGAGCCGTGCTGCACCGGCAGGTGCAGATGGCTGACCAGCTTGGGTAGCTTGTCGTAGGCGTCGATCAGCCGCTGCGTGAATTCGTTCGGGTGGCTGGTGGTGTAGCGGATGCGCTCGATGCCGGGGATGTCGGACACGTATTCCAGCAGCAGCGCGAAGTCGGCGATCTCCGCCGTGCCACCCATGGTGCCGCGGTAGGCGTTGACGTTCTGGCCCAGCAGCGTCACTTCTTTTACGCCCTGGTCGGCCAGGCCGGCAACTTCCACCAGCACGTCTTCAAACGGCCGCGACACTTCTTCACCGCGGGTATACGGCACCACGCAGTAGCTGCAGTATTTGGAGCAGCCCTCCATGATGCTGACGAAGGCGGAGGCGCCTTCGACCCGGGCCGGCGGCAGGTGGTCGAACTTCTCGATCTCGGGGAAGCTGATGTCGACCTGCGGGCGGCTTTGCAGCGCGCGCTGGTTCAGCATTTCGGGCAGGCGGTGTAGGGTTTGCGGGCCGAACACCACGTCCACATAGGGCGCACGGGCGATGATGGCCGCGCCTTCTTGGCTGGCCACGCAGCCGCCGACGCCGATCTGCACGCCTTTTTTCTTCAGGTGCTTGATGCGGCCCAGGTCACTGAACACCTTCTCTTGCGCCTTTTCGCGCACCGAGCAGGTGTTGAACAGGATCAGGTCGGCCTCGTCCACATTCTGTGTGGCCTCGTAGCCCTGGGCGGCGTGCAGCACATCGACCATCTTGTCCGAGTCGTACTCGTTCATCTGGCAGCCGAAGGTTTTGATAAAGACTTTTTTGGACATGGGGAACTCACAGTGCGCAGGGCCGACCGGCGGCCCAGGCTTAATCGAAAAAGGAAAAGAAGCGCGAGGGATTGGCGGTAGGCCGTTTGACCGCAGCCTCGGCTTCGGTCAGTACCCACACCTCGGAGAGTGCACCGTTGATTTCCCGGATGTAATTTACTTTGACCTTCTGGCCCACCAGGCTGCCCGACAGCAACAACATGTTGTTGGTGCCATGGATGCGGGCGCCAGGCGACAGCTGGTCGAGCTTGCCGTCGAGCACCACCTGGGGCGGTACCGTCACTTCCAGCGAGCCGCGCAGGGCAGCGGCCGGGAACTCCCGGGTCTGGGCTTGGGAATTTAAAGAAAATAAGGCGCTAGCGCAGGTAAATACTGCGCAAGTAGCTATATTTTTAATAGCTGATGGGGTGGGGGCTGGGATCATCATGCAGCGGTTCGTGGTGTACATCCAGAGGCTGGGGGAGGGCGGATTTTACCGTGGGGGGCCGGAATCGGGGTCAGGTGTCGCCTCGGCGGCCTGCGCGGCCTTCATCTGCATCAGCAGCGCATGCAGCATCTCGGTCGACAGGCCATGGACCACCAGGCGGTGCCCGGCCCGTAAGGTGCTGAGCGGCACCAGCGGGTGCTTGTTGTTGAGCAGGATCAGGTGCTGCGGCGTGTTCAGTATGGTGGCCACGTAGATGCCCACGGTTTCGTCCAGCTGCAGCGAATTGGCGGCGCGCCAGAAGTCGTTGTCCGTCAGGAACAGCTGGTAGATCGGCGTGAAGCACTCAATGGCGGTTTGCAGGTCAATCTTGTTCAGCCGGCCATGGGGGAAGTGCGCCAGTTCCAGCGGTGGCTCCTGCACCATGCTGAAGTCCGGCTGTGCCACTGGCTGCAGCTGCTGGCCGGCCGCGCGCAAGGCCTGGTTCAGGCGGATCACGAAGTTGAACAGGTTCAGGTCGTGCTTCAGAAAGAAGTCGTCCTTCAGATCGTCCAGGCGCAGCGGCTGCAGTGGCGCAGTGGCTACGGGCGTGGGGGCGTTCTTGGCGATGAATTCCAGAATCTGCCCGCCCAGGTGGAAGTGGCGCATCACCAGCCAGTTGGCCTCGGGCGACACCAGCCGCTTCAAGCCTTCGGCCAGCAGGCAGTGCAGCAGGCGCGATGCCGCCCAGCGCCGCGGTAGAAAGGCTTTGACCACCTGGATCAGCACAATGCAGGTACGCGCCAGCGGCCGTACAAAGGGCAGCAGAAACTGCCGCGATACCGAACACGAGTCGGCCAGCCAGGCCTGCTTTACGTGGTCGGGCAGCGGCGTGCTCTGGTCCAAGTACAGCGCCAGCCAGGGGTTGGGGTCCAGCGGGTCGTAGGCTTGGGTCAGGAAGTCGGGCGGGTTTTTCATGGCTTAGGCGATGTGCTCAAACTGCATCAGGTACAGCTGGGCGGTATGGCGGGCGGTTTGCAGAATTGCTTCTGCGGCCGACGGGTCCAGCGCCAGGGTGATTTCCACTGCGGCCAGCCAGCGGGCCAGATGGTTTTCGTCGTTGGCGCCGTGGTATTCGAGGAAGCGGAACGCGTTGGGCGGCAGCGGCAGTTGTTGGCGCAGCAGCGGCAGCAGGGCGGGCACGATGCGCTGGCCCGTGCCCTCGATGATGTAGATCGCGCCCAGCAAGCCCAGCGGATTCTCGGTGGCGGCCAGGGCGTGCAGGTAGCTGTTCAGCGCCTCGCCGCCGGGGTTGCGGCGCAGTCCGTCCAGCGGCAGGCTGCCGCCCGCAGCCAGGTAGTCGCGGTACAGGATCTGGAAGTCGTCCTGCTCGTCGCTGGCATGGGTTTCAATCAGCTCGCCGAGCGCGGCAAATGGTCCGGTCAGCCCGGCAACGGCCTCACGCATCCAGCGGCTGCCTTCGCGCACCTGGGGCACCCACTGGGCCGTCCAATTGCGGTAGTCGTCGGTGCTGAATTTTCCGGCCACCAGCTTGTGGATCACCGGACTGCGCCATACCTGGGAGCGGTAGCCGTGCCAGATGTCGGCCAAGACCGTCAGCAGCGGCTGCATTGGGGCCGGTGCGTGCTGCGGGTCGTGCGGCGCCGCGATGGCATCGACCGGGCGGGCGACGGGATCGGGCGCGGAGCGGGTGACAGGGGCATCGGCAGCCTCGACTTCCAGCAGCATGTAGGCGGCGCTGATGCGGCCGGATTCGGGGATGAAGCAGAGGATTTTTTCACCCGGCTTCAGGCTATGTGTGTCGATGAACTCGGCCAGCATGATGAAGATCGATGCCGCCCCGGTATTGCCGCGGGTGCTCAGATTGTTGTACCAGCGTTCCCGCGGGATCTCGAGCCCGGCCTTGGCCAGCAGGTCGGCGACGACCGGGATGAATTTCTCGGACGAGTAATGGCACAGGAAGTGGTCTACCTCGCTGGATTGCACCCAGCCTGCGTTGACCAGTTTGACGTACTCGTGGATGGATACATCGAACAAATGCGGCAGCAGGCGGATGTCTTGGCGTAGCGACAGGGCGCCCGCAGCCTCTGCCTCGCTGGCGCTGGGGTAATCGAGGAACGAGGTGCTGCGGTCTTCGCTCAGGCCCAGCTGCATGCAGACCGGGTAGTCGCCGGCAAAGCTCTGCTGGTGGATCCACTGCAGCTTGAGCCGCACCCCGGAGCGCCCGGCCACACCATTGGCGCCGTACAAGCCGTGGGGGCTGTCGCTCAGCAACAGGGCACCTGCACCATCGGACAGCATCCAGCGCAGAAAATGCGCGTCGAAATCGCTCTGGTAGCCGCGCGGGCCAAACCGGCTGCGCTTGAACATGCGCGAGGGCATTTCAGCGGCCACCGCCAGCGCTTGGTGGTGGGCGCCCAGCTCAATCCCCTGGGCCGCGTGCAGCAAGGCGCTGACGCCGGCCGCGCACACGCCCTGGCTGGACAGGGTCGCCATCGGCGGTGCGCCCATCTCGCCCTGCACCATGTTGGCAAAGCCTGGCATCAGCGCGTCGCCCCCCGATGAGCCGACGCTGAGCAGCGAAATATCGGCCATGCGGGCCCCGGCGCGGGCCAGGCAGTCCTGTGCGGCTGCGGCTGCCATCTGGGCGTGGGAGATGACGGTTGTGCCTTCTGCGTCGATCGCGTAGTGGCGCGACTGGATGCCGTTCTCGGCCAGGATGCGCGCCTTGATGCGGCCGGAGATGCGGTTGATGGGCGCAATGAAGGCATCCATCTCCGCATTGCTGACCTGTGCGCCAGGCAGAAAGTAGCCCGCGGATCTGATATAGACGCGTTCAAAACGGGTAGGCATCAAGAGGTCTCGGTGGTGTGCATCAGGGACTGGCTGCGCCAACGCGGCAGCAGTGGGCCCAACACGAAGGTGGTGAACATATACGGAACCAGCCCGCCACAGTTCAGCCGGGGATGGATCTGGCCACGGTAGCGCGCATGCAGGGCCGGCAGGCCGGACCAGTGTGCGCGTGCATGCAGGTGGTGGGCGGTGTGCAGGCCGATGTTGAATAGCAGCGGATTCAGCCAGCCCTCGAAGTTGCGGGCGAAATCTATGCGCGAATGGCCGTCTGCATGCGCATGCTGCAGGTAGTTGGTGGCCAGCAACCAGTGCAGTCCATGCAGCTGCGGAATCCAGATAAGCAGCAGCCATTTCTGCCAGTCGAGATAGGCCAGGCCGCTCCACAAACCGCCCACCAGCAGGTATTGCAGCAGGTAATACCGAAACGCTCTTGGAGCCCTGCGCCGCATGCGGGCCAGCCAGCGAAAGAACAGCGGATATAGCGCGGCCGTAGCTTGAAACGGGTGGAGCAAATAGCCGACCAGATGGTTGGTGTCGCCGCCAAACCGGTAGGTGCGGGCCGCGTCCTGCGGCCCATGGCGGTAGCGGTGGTGGTTGGCGTTGTGGGTGGCGTGGAATACAAAGCCGGGGTGGCCTTGCAGTAGGCTCAGCCACAGGTCAGTCGCCCGGTTCAGCGGGCGGCTGTGCCACATTTTCAGATGCGCGTGGTTGTGGTGGACCACGCTGATACCCAAAGTCAAGAACAGCATGGGCACGTACAGCCACCAGGTGAAGCCATAACGCCATTGCCAGGCCGCCAGCGCAGGCAGTAGCAGCAGGTACAGCACAGACTGCCAGTCACGGGGAGCGCGCAGCATGGGTCAGGGCTTGCGCCCGTGGCGGGCGATCTGCGCCTGGGCCGCATCGGGTGGCAGCGCGGTGCCGAACAGCCGGTCCATGAAGGGAAACATGAAGCCAAAGTTGCCGTGGTAGCACGCATGGTGCAAGTGGTGGCGGCGGGCGCCGTTCAGCCACCAACGGTCGCGGTCTGCATCGGGCAGGAAGTCGAAGTTCGAATGGCCGATGTTGTTGAAGACGATGCTGAACACCGGCACGCTTAGCAGCGCCCACACACTGAAGTCGTGCAGCAGCATGGGTAGCAGCAGCACATTACCCAGCATCATGGTTTCCACCGGATGGAAGCAGTAGGTGGACCACGGGGTCACCACCACCGAGCGGTGGTGCATCAGGTGGAAGCGGCGCAACCAGCGGGTGTGCAGCAGCCAGTGGTTGGCATAGAAATGCACTTCATTCCATACCACCAATACCCCGACCTCCAGTGCGATCTGCCATCCGCTGGGGTTGACTGCCAGCCCGGCCCAGCCCCATTGCAGAAAGCTCCAGGGCACAACGCTGCCCACACCAAACAGCAGCACGCTGAGGGCCGACTGGGTTTGCTCCCGCGCGCGCTGGCCGGGGCCGAGCGGGCGCGGGTCCAGCGTGCGGCCATGCCCCAGGGCGGGCAGCAGGTGGTGGGTAATCAGTTGATTGAGCGCGCCCATGCCCCAGTACAGGCTGCCAAAGAATATGCAACCCCACAGCATGATCTGGTACCAGCTAAGTCCAAGCAAGGTGTCGCGCATCAGTTCTATGTTGTTTTTATGTAGGACGAATTTTGAAGGTGACGGACCCGGCTATTGCTCGCCGACCGGCCCGGCTGCAGCACGGGAGAAGCATATTAACGCAGCGCTTTTTGCACATGAATGCCCTCGATTTTCTGGCCCGCATATTGCTTAATGTCACGGAATGGTCGCGGATTAGTCATAAACCGCCACTAGGATTGCGCAAGCTCAGGGGGGCTATTAGTATGCAATCGGGGTAAGCAGAACTTACATTTTGCGACCACATCGCCAGCCTAGGCTGGGTGTTTGCGAATGCTGTTGCCGAGGGGGCTGGCTCTGCCGTCATGCCTAGGTCGTTCGCGGGGCCCTGATCTTTCGCCGTCAAATGTGTTTCTAACGGATAACCAAAAGGAAGTGATATGCCGCGTCAATTGTTCAAAGTTCTTGCTGTATCAGCTGCTGCTGCCGTCGCCTTGGGTGGCGCGCAAAGCGCTTCGGCCCAGTCGGCCCAACTCATCGCTGCTGCAAAAGCTGAGGGCGAGCTCACGGTCATCGCGCTGGCGCGTTCCTGGTGTGGCTACGGCAAGATGATCGACGCCTTCAAGGCCAAGTACGGTATCAAGGTGAATGAGCTGAATCCAGACGCCGGTTCCGGCGATGAGCTTGAAGCCATCAAGGCCAATAAAGACAACAAGGGTCCACAGGCGCCCGACACCATTGACGTTGGTTTGTCATTTGGCCCACAGGCCAAGGCAGCCGGTTTGCTGCAACCCTACAAGGTGGCGAACTGGGCCACCATCCCCGATTCGTCCAAGGACCCAGAAGGCTACTGGTACGGTGACTACTACGGTGTGCTGGCCTTCCAGGTCAACACCGACCTGGTCAGCAAAGTGCCAACCGATTGGAGCGATTTGCTCAAGGCTGACTACAAGAATGCCGTGGCATTGGCGGGCGATCCGCGTTCCGCCAACCAGGCGATCCAGGGTGTGTACGCTGCAGGTATTTCCACGGGCGGTGGTGATCCTGCCAAAGCCGCTAATGCTGGCCTGAAGTACTTCTCCGACATGAATAAGGCCGGTAACTTTGTGCCAGTGATCGGCAAGGCAGCATCGCTGGCTCAAGGCACGACCCCCATCATCATTCGCTGGGATTACAACGCCTTGGCCGACCGCGATGCACTCAAGGGCAACCCCAAGGTGCAGGTAGTGGTGCCGAAGACCGGCGTTGTTGCGGGTGTCTACGTGCAAGCCATCAGCGTTTACGCTCCCCACCCCAATGCGGCCAAGCTGTGGATGGAATACTTGTATTCCGACGAAGGCCAGATCGCCTGGCTGGACGGCTACTGCCACCCCATCCGCTTCAACGACCTGGTAGCCAAGAACAAGCTGCCCAAAGCCATGCTGGATAAGTTGCCACCGGCTGAAGGCTACGCCAAGGCGATGTTCCCCACGCTGGACCAGCAAAACGCGGCCAAGGAAGTGATTACCAAGCAATGGGATACGGTGGTTGGCGCTGCTGTGAAGTAAGCCCCGAACGCCTGGTGCGTTCATAGCGCGGGTGCGGCCAAAGCGGTCGCACCCGCTCCCTGGTGGGTTTGGTGCTTGGCTGAAAGGCGCAGCGTACGTGACTACTTTTTTGACTTCTGGGCCCGCTGCTGCGCCGCCCAATCCCGGTGGCGGGCTGAATTTGCAGTGGCTGGGTGTGCTGCCGTTCCTGTTGTTCGCCACCTTGTTTCTGATCTTGCCGACCGCCTACCTGATGGTTGGCGCGTTCCAGAACGAAGCCGGCCACTTTACGCTGGCTAATATCCGCGGCCTGATGGACGACAACGTTCTCAATGCCTACTGGATCAGCTTCCGCATCAGCGCCGCGTCGGCTGTGGGGGGCGGCATCATTGGCTTTCTGCTGGCTTGGGCCGCAGTGCAAGGCAAGTTGCCCGAGTGGATACGGCCTACGCTAATGACCTTCTCTGGTGTGGCTTCCAATTTTGCCGGTGTGCCCCTGGCCTTTGCCTTCCTGGCCACTTTGGGTCGGGTCGGTTTGGTCACCACGCTGATGCGCAAGTACCTGGGGTTCGATCTGTACTCCACCGGCTTCAGCATCCTCAGCTTTACCGGGCTGACGCTGACTTATCTGTACTTCCAGATTCCCTTGATGGTGCTGATCGTTTCGCCCGCCCTTGAAGGTTTGAAGCGCGAATGGCGCGAGGCCTGCGACTGCCTGGGCGGCTCGGCCTACCACTACTGGCGCTATGTGGCGCTGCCGGTGCTGTGGCCCAGCATCATGGGCGCCATGCTGCTGTTGTTTGCGAATGCTTTTGGTGCGGTGGCCACGGCCTATGCGCTGACCGGCAGCTCGTTGAACATCGTGCCGATTCTGTTGTTTGCACAGATCCGTGGCGACGTGTTGCACAACCCGAATCTGGGCTACGCGCTGGCTCTGGGCATGGTGGTGATCACCGGTATTTCCAATGCGGGCTACATCTGGCTGCGCAGCAAATCGGAGCGGGGCCGCACATGAAACCAACTTCTCGGCTGGGTGCCTGGATCGCCATCGGCATCGGTGCCAGCTACTTCCTGATTCCGCTGATCGCTACCTTCGAGTTCAGTCTGCGCATGCTGCGTGGCGAGTACAGCTTCGAGGCCTACCGTGTGGTGTTTGGCGACCCTCAGTTCCAGGCCACTTTTGGTTATTCCATCGTGATGGCGCTGGTGACCATTGTGGTCGGTGTGCTGCTTGTCGTGCCTACCGCCTACTGGGTGCAGCTGCGCCTGCCCAAGCTGCGGCCGTTGGTTGAGTTCATCACCTTGCTGCCGCTGGTGATTCCGGCCATCGTCATCGTTTTTGGCTATCTGCGCATCTTCGGCAGCAACTCGTGGATACCGCTGACCGGCAACGACCGGGCGACCGACTTTCTGCTGGTCTGCAGCTATGTCACCTTGTCTCTGCCGTACATGTACCGCTCCATAGATACCGGCTTGCGGACCATCGATGTGCGCACCCTGACCGAGGCCGCCGAGGTGTTGGGCGCGGGCACTTTCACTATTCTGTTCAAGGTGATCTTCCCCAATGTGCGCTCGGCGATCTTGTCAGGCGCCTTCCTTACCTTTGCGGTGGTGATTGGCGAGTTCACCATGGCCAGCCTGTTGAACCGGCCTGCGTTTGGCCCGTATCTGCAATTGGTGGGGGCCAACAAGGCCTATGAGCCGTCGGCGCTGGCCATCATGGCCTTCTTGATCACCTGGGCTTCCATGGGCTTGATCCAAGTGTTCGGGCGCAATGCCAAGAACGCCAAGCAATAAATTCCGTCTACAGAAAAGCAGCGCATGGCCTTCCTTGAAATCTCCCATCTGAAAAAAGTCTTTGGCAACCAAACGGCGGTGCATGACTTCACCATGGACATCGAACGCGGTGAGTTCATTACCTTTCTCGGCCCTTCGGGTTGCGGCAAAACCACCATCCTGCGCATGCTGGCCGGGTTTGAGGGCCCATCCGGCGGTGTCATCAAGTTTGATGGCAAGGACGTGACCCACACGCCGACCAGCCAGCGCAACATCGGCATGGTGTTCCAGTCGTATGCGCTGTTCCCGAACATGACGGTGGCCGAAAACATTGGCTTTGGCCTCAAGGTGGCGAAGATGCCGCAGGAGCAGATCCATGTGCGTGTGACCGAGATGCTCAAGCTCATCGGCCTGGCCGCCCTGGGGGCGCGCTACCCATGGCAGCTGTCGGGCGGCCAGCAGCAACGCGTAGCCCTGGCCCGCGCGCTGGCTGGCAAACCGCAGGTGCTGCTGCTGGACGAACCTTTGTCCGCCCTGGACGCCAAGATCCGCGTCTCGCTGCGCGAAGAAATTCGGGCCGTGCAGCGCGAGCTGGGCATCACCTCGGTGTTCGTGACCCACGACCAGGAAGAGGCCTTGTCGATCTCCGACCGCATCGTGGTGCTGAGCGAAGGCCGGGTCGAGCAGATCGGCACGCCCAGCGAGGTCTACAATTTTCCACGTACCCGTTTCGTGGCCTCGTTTGTCGGCACGCTCAATCTGTTGTCCGGTGTGGTGGTGGATGCCGCGGCCGGCCAGATTTCGGTCAACGGCCAGCCGCTGGTGACCTCGAATTCCATACTGGGCGCCGTGACTGGCCAAACCCGGGCGCTGGCGATCCGGCCCGAAGCTATTGCACTGGAGGCTCCCGCGCCGGGCCGCAATTCGCTGGCGGCTACGGTGGAAGAGGTGAATTTCCTGGGCGCCGTGGTGCGTATCCGGGTTCGCATGGGCGCGGTGGCGATTTCACTGGATGTGTTCAATGACCCCCACCGCACGCTGCCGCAGCGCGGTGAGAACATCACCCTGGGCTTCTCCTTCGACAACCTCCTGGTACTGGAAGAAGTGGCATGAGCATGGCGATCGACACGTCTGTTTTGCCCGACCAACCCGCGGGCTGGTCGGCTGCCAACCGCCGCGCCATCAACCAGCTGCTGCAGACTGTCGGCAGCGTTAGCGCGGGCTATAACCCGGCCCGCAAACCCTATGCGGTGTTCGACTGGGACAACACCTGCATCATGAACGACACCGAGGAGTCGTTGTTGCTCTACCAGGCCGACAACATGCTGTTCAAGCTGACGCCTGCAGAGTTTGCCGAGGTGCTGCGCCAAGGTGTGCCCGAGGGAGTCTTCCACCCCGACTACACCAACCTCGATGGCCAGCCGGTGGCGATGGCCGACTTGGCGGCCGACATCGACGAAGCCTATGCCTGGCTGTATGCGCACTGTGCAGGGCTGGGTGGCACGCAGCCCTTGGCCGAGCTGCGCACAACTCCGCAGTTCCAGAATTTTCGTTCCAAGTTCTACTACCTTTACGGCGCCCTCTGCGACACCTATCCGATGGAGGTGGGTTACAAGTGGATCATCTACTTTTATAAGAACTTCACGCCCGCTGAGCTGCAAGCGATGGTGTCCGGTTCGATTGCCTATAACCTGGCCGAGAGCTTGCACCAGGCGGCGATTCCCAGCAGCGAACAGCAGCCGGGCCGCGCTGGCCGGGTGGTGCCGGTGCACTTCTACGGCATGCGGGTGCACGCGGAAATCGTCGCCTTGATGGCTACGCTGCGCGCCAATGGCATCGACGTCTATGTATCCACAGCGTCGATCGACGATGTGGTGCGGGTATTTGCGACCAACCCTCTCTACGGCTACAACATTCCGGCCGAAAACGTGCTCGGCTTGAAGCTGGAAATGGCCAACGGCAAATACACCAATGTGTATAAAAAAGACTGGCATTTCAACTGGGGCCCGGGTAAAACCATCGGCATCCAGAATGTCTTTGTGGCCCAGAAAGGCTATGGCCCGGCGCTGGTGTTTGGCGACAGCGATGGCGATGCCTGGATGATGAAAGACTTTGCCGATACCCGGCTGGGCGTGATCATTAACCGGCTACAAGCTGGCGTGATCGGCCAGAACAGCCTGCAGGCCGCTGCGACTTTAGGCAATACGGACGCGCGCTTTTTATTGCAGGGCCGCGACGAACACACAGGCAGCTTCAATGCCGATGAACGGACGCTGAAATACGGCCAGACCGAGGCCCGGCTACTGGCCTGAAATCAGGTCGACGACGTTGCCGCTGGTGCTGCACGGTGCCCGCCCAGGGTGCTGCGCGTCAATGCAAACGCCACCAACGCCGAGCCAGCGATGCCCGCAATCATCGGCCGGGCGCTGCCGTCGACAAACAACCCGACCAAGGCCATCACCACCGCCCCGGTAACGAACTGCAGCGTGCCCATCAGCGCCGATGCGGTGCCGGCAATCGCGCCATGTTCTTCCAGCGCGAGTACCGCCGTGGTCGGCACCACCAGGCCGAGAAAGCCGTAGCCGATGAAAAGCAGCACCATCATCACTTCCAGCTGGTCGATGCCGGCCAGGTTCAGTGCCAGCAGCAAGGCCATCAGCGCCGCATAGCCGATCACGGCCACCTTCACCACCGGCACCAGGCCAAAGCGCAGGCTCAACTTGCCGGTGAACTGCGAGGCCCCGATGAAGGAGGCGGCATTGGCCGCAAACGCCAAGCTGTACTGGCGCGGCGTCAGCCCGTAGTGGTCGATCAGCACAAAGGACGAATTGGCCAGGTAGGCAAAAAAGCTGGAAATGCCAAATGCGCCTATGAGCACCAGGCCCAGAAAATGCCGGTCGCGCAGCAGCACGCCGTAGGCGGCGAGGGCGCTGCGCACGGTGCTGTCCACCCGTTCGGACTGCGGCCTGGTTTCGGGCAGGCTGGTCGCCAGCAGTACCAGGCCCAGGCCGGCGGCCACGGTCACCACCCAGAACACACTGCGCCAGCCAAACCATTCGATCAGAAAGCTGCCGGCCAGCGGCGCCAGAATGGGCGACACGCTGAACACCAGCATCAGCAGCGACATCAGCCGTGCGGCATCGTGTCCGGTGTGCAGATCCCGCACCACGGCGCGCGGCACGACCATGCCGGCGCAGGCGCCCAGGCCCTGGATGAAGCGCAGCACCACCAGGGTGTGGATATCGGGCGCCAGCGCGCAACCCACGCTGCCGATGGCAAACAACACAAGTCCGAAATACAGTGGCGCCTTGCGGCCCACCATGTCGGACACCGGCCCGTAGATCAGTTGGCCAATGCCCAGCGATATGAAGAAGGCCATCAGGCTGGCCTGCACCGCGCCGATGGAGGCGTTCAGGCTCTGGCCGATGGACGGCAGCGCCGGCAGGTACATGTCGATGGCGAACGGGCCAATCGCAGACAGCAGGCCGAGTACGAGCGCGGCGCGGAAGAAATTCGATTTCATGGGGGGAGCTGGATAAAACGGAGCCCGAAACGGAAAAAACCCGCAGAACGGTAGCTCTGCGGGTTTTAGGTGTTTTTGGTGGTGATAGGTGGACTTGAACCACCGACATCAGCATTATGAATGCTGCGCTCTAACCAACTGAGCTATATCACCAACAGCCCGAAATTATATACCGATTTTTGAGGGGTTGGTCAGCGGTGCGTAAAAACTGCCTTGCGCTTGCCGATGAAGGCGTCCATGCCTTCCTTTTGGTCGGCGGTGGAGAACAGCGCGTGGAATAGGCGGCGCTCGAACATGATGCCGTCGCTCAGGCCGCCCTCGAACGCGCGGTTCACCGCCTCCTTGGCGGCCATCACGGCCAGCTGGCCGTAGTCGCAGATCATCAGCGCCGCGCCCAGGGTTTCGGTCATCAATTGGTCTAGCGGCACCACGCGGCTGACCAGGCCGCTGCGCTCGGCCTCGGTGGCATCCATCATGCGGCCGGTCAAGGCCATGTCCATGGCTTTGGACTTGCCCACGGCACGCGGCAGGCGCTGGGTGCCGCCGGCGCCGGGGATCACGCCGATCTTGATCTCGGGCTGGCCGAACTTGGCGTTGTCGGCGGCGATGATGAAGTCGCATGCCATGGCCAGCTCGCAGCCGCCGCCCAGCGCAAAGCCGCTGACGGCTGCGATCACCGGTTTGCGCACGCTGCGGATGGTTTCCCAGTTGCTGGAGACGAAGTCGGTTTTGTAGGCTTGGGCAAAGCTCAGGCTGGCGATGGTGGCGATGTCGGCGCCCGCGGCAAACGCCTTTTCGCTACCTGTGACGATGATGCAGCCAATCTTTTCTTCAGCATCAAAGGCCTTGAGTGCATGGCCCAGCTCGTCCATCAACTGGTCGTTCAGCGCGTTCAGCTGCTTGGGCCGGTTCAGGGTGACGATGCCCACTTTGTCGGCTTCGGTGCGTACGGTAATGGTTGCGTAGTCCATGGATCGCCTTGTTTCAAAAGAAAACGGTTTGCTATAGTAAACGTAGCTCGTAGCGCTTGTGGAATATGCGCCAGAGCCTGTTTTTGTATAAATTATTCCGGGCTGGACTCCAGCCAGGCGGTGATGCTGCGCGGGGTTTCGGCCGCCAGGCGCCAAGTGGTGGTGCTGGCCACCGAGGGCAGAGTCAGCGGCAGACGCAGCAGGCGCTTGTCGCGCGCCACCAGGGCCGTGACTTGCCGGCTGTGGCCCGCATACAGCAGCAGGTCGTCCAGCTTGGACATGCGCCAGCCACTGCCATCGGCCAGCTCCACCGCCAGCCATTCGTCGCCTGCCGCCATGCCGGCCTGTTCGGCTGCACCGCCGCGCATGACGACCTTGATCTGTACGCCCTGGCTCTCGCCCACGCGCAGGCCCAGGCGCTGCGCCAGCTGGGCCGGGTCCTCATGTACCGCCACGCCATGGCCGGCCAGCAGGTCTTTCAAGGGCAGCTCGCCCGTGCCATGTACCCAGGCCTGGATTTCGGCGTCGAAGCTGCGCCCACCCAGCGCGGTCAGCACCTCTGCAAAGTCGGCTTCGCGCATCGGGCCGGCCTGGCAGCGGGTCCACAGCGTGCGCATTACCTCGTCCAGCGTGGTCTGGCCTTCGCCGCGCAGGGTCAGGTCGAAGCACAGGGCCACCAACGCGCCCTTGGTGTAGTAGCTGACGGTGGCGTTGGGCGTGTTCTCGTCCTGCCGGTAGTACTTGACCCAGGCGTCCATGCTGGCCTGGGCGACGGACTGCACCAGCCGGCCCGGGGTTTGCTGCACCTGGTTGATGGTCTTGTTCAGTAGCTTCAGGTAGCTGGCGTTGTCCAGCAGGCCGGCGCGGCGCAGCAGCAAGTCGTCGTAGTAGCTGGTGAAGCCTTCGAAGAACCACAGCAGCTGTGTGTACTGCTCGGCGTCGTACTGATAGCGCGCAAATTCGGCGGGCCGCAGGCGCTTGACGTTCCAGGTGTGGAAGTACTCGTGGCTGATCAGGCCTAGCAGGGTGGTGTAGCCCTCGCCGCGCTTGGGCGGCGCGGCGGGCTTTTTGCCATCGGCTTCGGTGGTGCGCGGCAGGTCGCGGCGGTTGCAGACCAGTACGGTGGAGTTGCAGTGCTCCAGCCCGCCGTAGCCGTCGTCCACCGCGTTGAGCATGAAGACGTAATTCTTGTGGGGGGCTTTGCTGCCACGCTGCTTGCCGTGCCAGAAGCGGATCTCCTCCTCGCAGATGGCCTTGGTGTCGGCCATCAGCCGCGCGCCGTCGAACGAGGGCGGGGCGCCGGCCACCACAAAGCGGTGCGGCACGCCGCAGGCCTTGAATTCGCCGCTCCAGAAGCTGCCCAACTCGAACGGGCAGTCGACCAGTTCGTCGTAGTTGCTGGCCTGGTAGTGGCCGAAGCCGGCGCTGTCGACATCGGTGGCCGCCATGCCGGTGGCCACCGACCAATGGGCGATGGGCTTGGAAGCGACTAACTCCAGGCTGTGCGCCGCGTCGTCCTGGCCGTGCACCCTCAGGAACAGGCTGGTGCCATTGAAGAAGCCGCGGGTTGCATCCAGCCAGGCGGTGCGCACCGAGGCGTCATTGGCATAGACCTCACATACCAGCACCAGCGGCTTGGCGGGGTTGGCTTTTACCTCCCAGCTGTTCTTGTCCAGCTGCAGCAGCGGCACGGCGCGCTTGCCCTGGCGGGCCTGCAGGTGCTGCAGATTCTTGGAGAACTCGCGCACTAGGTAGCTGCCTGGAATCCACACTGGCAGCGACACGCGCTGGGTGGCTGCGGGCTGGGCGATGGTCAGCGTGACGCGGAACAGGTGGGCGTGCAGGTCGCCAAGCTCCACGCGGTAATGGACGGGGCAGGGCGCTGAAGATGTAGGCATGGGGCTAAGAATACCCCACGGCGCAGGGCTTCTCAGGTGCCGGCGGCGCCCAGCAGACAGCTCAGCACCGCCACCACCGTGGTGTGCAGGCGCATCGGCAGCCAGGCGGACAGCTCGGCGCCGGGCCAGGTCTTGTGGTCGACCACGCAGCAAACCGTCAGCAGCAGGCCCAGCAGCGGCAGGCCGGCATAGGCGGGCATGACCACGGCGACCCAGGCCACGGCCATCACCACAGCACCCCAGCCCACATGCCAGCGCGGCGTCGGCGCGGCCATGCGCAGGCCTATGCCCCAGTGGATGCCGCCCAGAAACGCGGTGTTGACGGCGGCGTAGCCGACCAGTGCGATGGCGATGAAGGGGTGCAGGTCGGCCGGCACCATCCACACCAGCGCGGCCAGCAGCACATAGGGCAGCAGGCCCAGGTAGGCCAGGCGCTGCACCAGAATCTCGGTAGTTGTTTTTTGCATGGGCGCGATTCTCAAGGCTTTTACAAGCCTTGCGCGCCAGCGGCTAGCGACTGTGTTGAAAATGCCACGCCGCCCAAGAGGCGGGTGGCCAGCCGGCTAGTTCTTCAGCTTGGCCAGGTGCTCTTCGACCTGTTCGGACGGAATCGCGCCGGGGATGCGCGAGCCGTCGGCAAAAATCAGCGTCGGCGTGCCGGTGATACGGTATTTTTTGCCGAACTCGACATTCCGCGCCAGTGCCGGCGCATCGCAGCTGGCGGCCGCCTGGGTCGGTGTCTGGTTGCGCAGCATCCAGTCGGTCCAGGCCTTGGCCTTGTCCTTGGAGCACCAGATGTTGCGCGATTTTTCGGTGGAGTCGGCGCTGAGGATGGGGTACAGGTACAGCGAGATCGTCACGTTGTCGATCTTCTGCATGTCTTTTTCGAAGCGTTTGCAGTAGCCGCAGTTAGGGTCTTCAAACACTGCAATCTTGCGCTTGCCGTTGCCGCGCACGATGGTGAATGCGTCCTTGCTGGGCAGCGCGTCGAAGTCCACGGCGCTGAGCTTTTCGACCCGCTCTTCGGTGAGGTTGCGGCGCAGCTTGGTGTCGATCAGGTTGCCCTGGATCAGGAAGTTGCCTTCGGCGTCGGTGTACATGATGTCGCTGCCGTTGACCCGCAGCTCGTACAGGCCGGCCATCGGGCTCTTGCTGACCTCGTCGATCTTGGGCATTTGCGGAATCCGCTCGGCCAAGTTCTTGCGGATGGTGGCCTCTTGGGCCTGGGCACCCAGGCAGGCCAGGGCGATGGCCGTGGCCGCTGCGAATTTCAAGAATGTCATATCGTTCTACCTAAGCTCTTAGCCGAGCGTTTTTAATCCCATGGCCTGCCGCGCGATCCAGGATTTCAACCCGCCGCTGCGCTCAAACCCCCTCATGCCCCAATTGCGCAGGCCTTGCGTCGTGGCGTCGCCGCGCGCAAACAGCTGCTGCAAACCATCGGTCGCGCCGCCCACCGCCAGCAGCGCGGTTTTGCGTGCCCGCTCGTACTGCCGCAGCAGACGGGTGTCGGCCACGCTGCGCCAGTAGTCCCGCTCGTGCAGTACCTGCGCCAGCATCGCTGCATCTCCCAGGCCCAGGTTCAGCCCCTGGCCGGCCAGGGGGTGCACGGTGTGGGCCGCATCGCCAGCCAGTACCCAGGCGTTCTTGCCCTGGCTGCCCATCCAGCGGGTGGCTTGCGCCTTGTGCAGGGGCCAGGCGCCGCGCGGGCCGTCCAGCGTCATATGGCCCAGCGTGCCATGGCTGGCGGTTTGCAGGGCTTGCGCAAATTCTTCGGGTGTCAGCGCCAGCAGCGCCGCCGCCCGGTCCTCCTGCACAGACCACACCACAGCCACAGAGTTCCCGGCTTCGCCTTGCAGGGGCAAAAAAGCCAGGATTTCGCCGTTGTCGAACCACTGCCGGGCGATTTGTCCGTGCGCGTGTTCGCAGGTCAGCCGGGTGGCAATCGCCTGCTGGTGGTAGGGCATGGTGTCGAACTCCACGCCCAGCTCGGCGCGGGTGGCGCTGGCCTTGCCTTCGCAAACCACGGTCAGCGTGGCGTCGACCGGCGCGGCAACCACCTCGATCATGGGCTGGTAGCGCACGGCTTCCCCCAGGCGGGCTTCCAGTGCGGGCACGTCGACGATCCAGGCCAGGGCTGCGGCGCCCTGGGTGGCGGCGTCGAACCGGACCTCGCCGCCTTTGTCGCCCCAGATGTGCATTTGCTGCACCGTGGTCGCGTGGGCGTCGTCGGGCCAGCAGCGCAGCGATTCGAGCAGGCTGTGCGACGCGGCATTCAGCGCGTAGGCGCGCACGTCGTCTGCTGCGGCGGCGTGCGCGGGGTCGGCCACCAAGGCCACCCTCAGCCGGTCGCGCGCCAGCAGCAGCGCCAGGGTGCGGCCGACGATGCCGGCGCCGCGGATACAAATGTCAAAGGGTTGGGCCATATAAATAAGTCTGGGTGGACGGGGCTCCCGGCGGGTGCCAAGTCCAGTCCTGGGATTGTAGGAGGCGGGCACAATGTTGGAATTTGCCCCAAGGATTCGCCCCATGGACGTGAGCGCCACCATCAGCCGCCTATTTGTCTACCCCATCAAATCCTGCGCCGGGGTGGAGCTGCCCCAGGCCACGCTGACGGAAACTGGGCTGGAGTTCGACCGCGCCTGGATGGTGGTGGACGAGCAGGGCGTTTTTGTAACCCAGCGCGAACTGCCGCGCATGGCCCTGGTCCAGCCCGAGCTGAAGACCTTTGAGATGGTTTTGCGGGCTCCCGGCATGCTGGCTCTGCACATCGCGCTAGATAAAGTAGAGCAACCCGTGCAGGTGACGGTGTGGAAAGACACCGTGGCCGCGTTTGACATGGGCGATGTGGCCGCGCAGTGGTTCAGCGACTTTTTGGGCCAAAGCCTGCGGCTGGTGCGCTTCAACCCCGAGCAGCGCCGGCTGTCCAGCGCGCAGTGGACGGGCGACACCGAGGGTTTGAACCAGTTCTCCGACGGCTACGCGGTGCTGGTCGTCAGCGAGGCTTCGCTGGAAGGGCTGAACCAGCGCCTGGCCGCGGCAGGCGAAGCCGAGGTCGGCATGCAGCGCTTCCGCCCGAATATCGTTCTGTCCGGCATCGACGCGCACGACGAAGACCGTTTGGACGAGCTGCTGGTGACCACCGCCCAGGGCGAGGCCCGGCTGCGCATGGTCAAACCCTGCCCGCGCTGCCCGATCCCGAACATCGACCCCCGCACCGCCCAGTGCACGCCCACCGTGGGCGACATGCTGCAAACCTACCGCCAGACCGCGGTGGTGGGTGGCGCCGTGGCCTTCGGTATGAACGCCATCGTGCTGGACGGCGTGGACTTTGAATTGCGCGTGGGCCAGGCGGCGGCGGCTGACTACAAGTTCGACTAAACCCCGTCGCATACACTAGACGGTTGTTTACGCCACCCCTGGCAAGTAATAAACGCCCCCAGCAAGGGGGTTGGCGGCCACACGCAGTGGGCAAGACCGGGGGGGTTCCAAAGGATTTTTATGAGCTTGAAGTGCGGCATTGTGGGCCTGCCCAACGTCGGTAAATCGACCCTGTTTAACGCGTTGACCAAGGCGGGTATCGCCGCGGAAAACTACCCCTTCTGCACCATCGAGCCGAATGTCGGCATTGTGGAAGTACCCGATCCGCGCATGGCCCAGCTGGCCGAGATCGTCCAACCCGAGCGCATGGTGCCCGCGGTGGTCGAGTTTGTGGACATTGCCGGCCTGGTGGCTGGCGCCAGTACCGGCGAAGGCCTGGGCAACAAGTTCCTGGCGCATATCCGCGAAACCGACGCCACCATCAATGTGGTGCGCTGCTTTGAAGACGACAACGTGATCCACGTGGCCGGCAAGGTCGACCCGATCTCCGACATCGAAGTCATCCAGACCGAACTCTGCTTGGCCGATCTGGCAGCGGCAGAAAAAGCCCTGCACCGCGTGACCAAGACCGCGCGCTCCGGCGACAAGGAGTCGATCAAGCTCGTCGCCATTCTGGAGAAGTGCCAGGCGGCTTTGAACCAAGCCAAGCCCGTGCGTACGTTGGACTTCAGCAGGGAAGAGCTGCCGCTGTTGCAACAGTTTTTCTTCATCACCGCCAAGCCGGCGATGTTCGTGGCCAATGTGGCCGAAGACGGCTTCGAGAACAATCCGATGCTGGACCGCCTGACCGCGTATGCCACCGCGCAAAACGCGCCCGTGGTCGCCATCAGCGCCAAGCTGGAAGCCGAAATGTCGGAGATGGGCGACGAGGACCGCCAGATGTTCCTGGAAGAGCTGGGCCAGACCGAGCCCGGCCTGAACCGCCTGATCCGCTCCGCCTACAAGTTGCTGGGCCTGCAAACCTATTTCACCGCCGGCGTGAAGGAAGTGCGCGCCTGGACCATCCACGTGGGCGACACCGGACCGCAGGCGGCCGGCGTGATCCACACCGACTTTGAAAAGGGCTACATCCGTGCCCAGACCATTGCGTTTGACGACTATATTGCCCACAAGGGCGAGCAGGGCGCCAAGGACGCGGGCAAGATGCGCGCCGAAGGCAAGGAATACGTGGTCAAGGATGGCGACGTGATGAACTTCTTGTTCAGTTCGTAAACTTTAAGCTTTTTAGGCCACTGGCGCTTATTCCACCTGCGCTAGCAGCTATTAAAACTGTAGTAATCATCCATGACCGAACCGGTTCGACTTGCCAAACGCCTTGCTGAACAGCTGGCCTGCTCCCGCCGAGAGGCCGAGCAGTACATCGAGGGCGGCTGGGTGCGGGTGGATGGGCAGCTGGTCGAAGAGCCAATGTTCCGTGTCACCACGCAGAAGATCGAGGTCGACCCGGACGCCACCCTGTTGGCGCCGCCCACGGTGACTTTGCTGCTGCACAAGCCCGTGGGTTTTACCGCCGGGCTGGATGCGGGCCCGGGCCCCAAAGCCCAGGCCGCGCTGGCGCTGTTGACGCGCGAAAACCAGACGCCGGACGACCGCTCCGGTATCCGCACGCTGAAGAAGCATTTCGCCCAGCTGCGCCTGGCCACGCCCATGGACAGCCGGGCCAGCGGCCTGGTGGTCTACACCCAGGACGGTCGTGTGGTGCGCAAGCTGGAAGAGGATGCGGACCTGATCGAGCACGAGGTGATCGTGGAGGTGGCGGGCGAAGTCACGCCCGGCATGCTGCGCAAGCTGGCCGACCCGGTGCAGTACCACGAGCGCCTGCTGGCGCCCGCCAAGGTCAGCGTCAGCAGTCAGAACGAAGACGCAACCGAGACCAAACTGCGCTTCGCCTTGAAAGGTGAGCGCCCCGGCCAGCTCGACTACCTGTGCGAAAGCGCCGGGCTGCAGATCCGCTCGGTCAAGCGCATCCGCGTCGGCCGCGTGCCGATGACTGCTTTGGCGCCCGGCCAGTGGCGCTATTTGGCCGAACACGAACGCTTCTAAAGCCGTTCGCTAGAACGCCCAGACCAGCGATCCGGTCATCAGCACGTAGCGGATGAACTTGCCGATCGCCATATAGCCCAGGCAGGGCCAGAACGGCAGCTTGAGCCAGCCCGCCACCGCGCACAGCGGGTCGCCCACCAGTGGTAACCAGGCCAGTAAGCAGGCTTTAGGTCCCAATCTCTCCAGCCAGCCGAGCACCCGCACATGGTGTTTGGAATGGCTGTATTTGTCGGCCACCTTGTGGGCGCCAAAACCCATCCACCAGTCGACTGCGCCGCCCAGGGTATTGCCGGCGGTGGCCACCAGAATGGCGGGCCAGAACAGTTCGGGATTCAGCTTGACCAGGCCGAAGACCACCGGCTCCGAGCCCATGGGCAGCAGCGTGGCAGAAATGAAGGACACCACAAAGACCGTGCTGAGTCCGTATTGCGGCAGGGCCAACAGGGTCAAAAGGTGCTCTATCCAGACTTGCATCGGCGCAGTATAGGGGCGCGCCTGGGGCGGAATTCCTGTCTCACCCGGCCATTTCACGATGCGAAAAACTAAAACCGCTTTGCGAAAACGTCAATTGCTGCACTGCCGCATTTTCTTCCGGGAAGCGGAAATTCGTTTCTTAATGTGATAAATTTTTGTAAGTTGTTGATTTTATTGGTTGAAATATTTAATCTTATATAAGACATAAGAGTATTTAAAGTCTTGTAGAAGACTTAAAATTTTTCCACAGGCACCGCGGAACCCGCCGCAGATGCAGACCCTGTTTCAACCACCTCTGGAGCTTTTTATGCCGCAATCCATCACCGAACAACTCAGCCGTGAACAACAAGCCGCCGCTCTGCAAAAAGACTGGGACACCAACCCCCGTTGGAAGGGCATCAAACGTGGCTATACCGCGGCCGAAGTAGTGCGTCTGCGCGGCTCCTTCCCCATCGAGCACACGCTGGCCCGCCGCGGCGCTGAAAAGCTCTGGGACTTGCTGCACACAGAAGCCTATGTGAATTGCCTGGGCGCATTGACCGGCGGCCAGGCCATGCAACAGGTGAAGGCCGGCGTGAAGGCCATTTACCTGTCCGGCTGGCAAGTGGCTGCCGACAACAACGGCTACGCCGCCATGTACCCCGACCAGTCGCTGTACCCCGTGGATTCGGTGCCCAAAGTGGTTGAGCGCATCAACAACACCTTCCGCCGTGCCGACGAGATCCAGCACTCCAAGGGCATTGACGTTGGCGACGCAGGCTATATTGACAACTTCGCGCCGATCGTCGCCGATGCCGAAGCCGGTTTCGGCGGAGTGCTGAACGCCTTCGAACTGATGAAGGCCATGATCAACTCCGGCGCCGCCGGCGTGCACTGGGAAGACCAGCTGGCATCCGTCAAGAAATGCGGCCACATGGGCGGCAAGGTGTTGGTGCCGACTGCCGAAGCCGTGCAGAAGCTGATCGCCGCCCGCATGGCGGCCGACGTCTGCGGCGTGCCGACCCTGGTGATTGCCCGTACCGATGCCGAAGCCGCCGATCTGCTGACCAGCGACTACGACGAGAACGACAAGCCTTTCATCACCGGCGAGCGCACGTCTGAGGGCTTTTACAAGACCAAGAAGGGCATCGACCAGGCCATCAGCCGCGCGATTGCCTATGCCCACTACGCCGACCTGGTGTGGTGCGAAACCGGCACGCCGGACCTGGCCTTCGCCAAGAAGTTCGCCGACGCCGTGCACAAGGTGCATCCCGGCAAGATGCTGGCCTATAACTGCTCGCCATCGTTCAACTGGAAGAAGAACCTGGACGACGCGACCATCGCCAAGTTCCAGCGCGAACTCGGCGCCATGGGCTACAAGTACCAGTTCATCACCTTGGCCGGCATCCATTCGATGTGGTTCAACATGTTCGACCTAGCGCAAGACTATGTGAAGCGCGGCATGTCGGCCTATGTTGAGAAGGTGCAAGAGCCCGAGTTCGCCGCCCGCGACCGCGGTTACACCTTCGTGTCGCACCAGCAGGAAGTGGGCACGGGTTACTTCGACGAAGTGACCACGGTGATCCAGGGCGGCAAGTCCAGCGTGACAGCCTTGACCGGTTCCACCGAAGAAGAGCAGTTCCACTGAAATGCTGTCTCTCAGGCGGCGCTCTCGCTGCCGCCTGAGCTGAGTTCATAACCAAAAAGCCTGCCAGCGCGCAGGCTGTTTGCGTATGCCGCTACTTTTTCGATAGCGACGACGGATCGTCTGGGTTGCGTGCTACGACCCGCTCCACCAGCACGTCGCCCGTGCCCTGTGCCAGCAGACCCAGCTCGGCCGCGGCTGCCTGGCTCAGGTCGATGACGCGGTGGGTAAGGATGTGTGGGCCGCGGTCGTTGATGCGCACGATGACGCTTTTGCCGTTGCTCAGCAAGGTCACCTTGGCGTAGCTCAGCAAGGGCAGGGTACGGTGGGCCGCCGTCAGTTCCGACATTTTGAAGACTTCGCCCGAGGCCGTGCGCCGGCCGTGGAAGCGCTTGCCATACCAACTGGCTTTGCCGCGCTGGGCCGTTCCGGCGCCCAGGTCGGTGGCCCAGAAGTCGGTGGGATTGGTTACCAACGGGGCGGTTTCAGGGGCTTCAGTGCTGGGTTCTTCCGCCGCCAGCGGCTGGGCGCGCAGGGTGGTCGAGCACCCGGGCAAGAAGGACAACAGCAGCAGCCAGATGGCAAATCGCTTTTCAAACATGGGCGCATATTAGTGCCTGCCGGCCGGCTGTCGCCGAAGTTCCGCCATGGGGTAGCGCATTTCAATTGCTGAAATTTTGAGCAGTTAGAATGCGTCTCCCCCCAAAAATACCCTTTGCGCCCTGCCGGCGCTTGTTCCTATTTCCATGCACATCGGCCCGTACGCTTTAGCGAATCGTCTGTTTGTCGCGCCCATGGCTGGCGTGACGGACCGGCCGTTCCGGCGCTTGTGCAAAACCCTGGGCGCGGGCTATGCGGTCAGCGAAATGGTGACCTCGCGGCGGGATCTGTGGAACACGCTGAAGACCTCGCGCCGCGCCAACCACGACGGTGAAGTGGCACCCATCGCGGTGCAGATCGCTGGTACCGATGCGGCCATGATGGCCGAGGCCGCCGCCTATAACGTGGCCAATGGCGCCCAGATCATCGACATCAACATGGGCTGCCCGGCCAAGAAGGTGTGTAACAAATGGGCCGGCTCCGCGCTGATGCAGGACGAGCCCCTGGCCCTGGCGATTGTCGAAGCCGTTGTGGCCGCCTGCGCGCCGCACGGCGTGCCCGTCACCCTGAAGATGCGCACCGGCTGGAGCCAGGACAACAAGAACGCGGTAGCCCTGGCGCGCAAGTTCGAGCAGGCCGGCGTGCAGATGTTGACCGTGCACGGCCGCACCCGCGAGCAGGGCTACAAAGGCCATGCCGAATACGACACCATCGCCGCCGTCAAGGCCGCGGTGCGTGTGCCGGTGGTGGCCAACGGCGACCTGACTAGCCCCGAGAAAGTCCGCGACGTGCTGGCCTATACAGGCGCCGACGCGGTGATGATCGGCCGCGCCGCCCAAGGCCGGCCCTGGATCTTCCGCGAGGTCGCGCATTTCCTGGACACCGGCAGCCATCTGGCACCGCCTCTGGTGGCCGAGGTGCGGCGCCTGCTGCTCGACCACCTGGAAGACCACTACAGCCTTTACGGCGAATTCAGCGGAGTGCGCACGGCGCGCAAGCACATCGGCTGGTACGTCAAGACCCTGCCCGGCGGCGAGGACTTCCGTGCCCGCATGAACTTGCTGGAAGACCCGCAGCTGCAGCTGGCCGCCGTGGACGATTTTTTTACCGAACTGGCGACTGCCATGGACCGCATGCCGGTCGCCCACAGCATGAATGACCAAGAACAAGTATCCGATCTGGAGAGCGCAGCGTGAGCCAAAAAAGTATTGATGAGTGTGTGCGCCTGAGCCTGGCGAGCTACTTCAAAGACCTGGACGGCATCGAGCCCGCAGGCATGTACGAAATGATGGTGCGCGTGGTCGAGAAACCGCTGCTCGAAGTGGTGATGGCCCAGGCCGACCACAACCAATCGCGCGCCGCCGCCTGGCTGGGCCTGAACCGCAACACCTTGCGCAAGAAGCTGTTGGAACACCAGCTGATGGAATAAGCGCGCCGCGCACCGAACAACAACGATTTTTTTACCTTCCTCAGATCCCCATGAACGCACTTCTCTCCGTCTCTGACAAAACCGGTGTCCTGGAACTCGCCCGCGCACTGCACGCCCTGGGCGTCGGCCTGCTGTCCACCGGCGGCACCGCCAAACTGCTGGCCGACAACGGCCTGCCCGTGACCGAGGTGGCCGACCACACCGGCTTCCCCGAGATGCTCGACGGCCGGGTCAAGACCCTGCACCCCAAGGTGCACGGCGGCCTGCTGGCGCGCCGTGACTTCCCCGAGCACATGGCTGCGCTGAAGACCCACGGCATCGACACCATCGACCTGCTGGTGGTGAACCTGTACCCGTTTGAAGCCACCGTGGCCAAGCCCGGCTGCACGCTGGAAGACGCGATCGAGAACATCGACATCGGCGGCCCGGCCATGGTGCGCAGCGCCGCCAAGAACTGGAAAGACGTGGCGGTGCTGACCGATGCCAGCCAGTACGCCACCGTGCTGGCCGAGCTGCAAGCCACCGGAAGCGTGAGCCAAAAAACCAAGTTCGCCCTGTCGGTGGCCGCGTTCAACCGCATCAGCCAATACGACGGCGCCATCAGCGACTACCTGTCCAGCATCACCGACGACGGCAGCCACGCCCAGTTCCCCGCGCAAACCAATGGCCGCTTCGTCAAGCTGCAAGACCTGCGCTATGGCGAAAACCCACACCAGCAAGCCGCTTTCTACCGCGACCTGCATCCCGCGCCCGGCTCCCTGGTCACCGCCAAGCAGCTGCAGGGCAAGGAACTCAGCTACAACAACATCGCCGACGCCGACGCCGCCTGGGAATGCGTGAAGAGCTTTGACGTGCCAGCCTGCGTAATCGTCAAGCACGCCAACCCCTGCGGCGTGGCCGTGGGCGCGAATGGCCTGGAAGCCTACAGCAAGGCCTTCCAGACCGACCCCACCTCTGCTTTTGGCGGCATTATTGCCCTCAACCGCACATTGGATAAGGACGCTGCGCTACAAATTTCGAAGCAATTCGTCGAAGTGCTGATGGCCCCCGGCTACACCGCCGAGGCGCTGGAAGTGTTCAAGTCCAAGGTCAACGTCCGCATCCTGGAAATCGCCCTGCCACCGGGTGGTGCGACCGCTTGGGACAAGGGCCAGAACGCCATGGACATCAAGCGCATCGGCTCCGGCCTGCTGATGCAGACCGCCGACAACCACGAGCTGGCGCTGGCCGATCTGAAGGTCGTCACCACGCTGCAGCCCACGCCACAGCAGTTGCAAGACCTGCTGTTCGCCTGGAAGGTGGCCAAGTTCGTGAAGAGCAATGCCATCGTCTTCTGCAAAGACGGCATGACGATGGGCGTGGGCGCGGGCCAGATGAGCCGACTGGACTCGGCACGCATCGCCAGCATCAAGGCCGGCCATGCGAATCTGAGCCTGGCCGGCACCGCTGTCGCCAGCGACGCCTTCTTCCCTTTCCGCGACGGCCTGGACGTGGTGATCGATGCGGGCGCCACCTGCGTGATCCAGCCCGGTGGCTCGATGCGCGACGATGAAGTAGTCAAAGCCGCCAACGAGCGTGGCGTGGTGATGGTGCTGACCGGCGTACGCCACTTCCGGCATTAAAAGCATGTTGCGGCTGGGCGCCATGGCAACCTTGCTCCTGTGGACGGGGCTGGCCGTAGCCGCCTCACCCTCAGAGATGGCCCAGGACTACGGCTGCATGTCCTGCCACGGTCTGGTGCGCAAGCAAGTCGGCCCAGGCTTCGCCCAGGTAGCTGCCCGTTACCGCGGTGATGCCGAGGCGCAGCAACGCCTGGCCGGAAAGATCCGCAGTGGTGGCGTCGGCACCTGGGGCCGCCTCAGCATGCCGCGCCAGCCCCATGTGTCGGAAGCCGACGCCCAGGCCCTGGCGCGCTGGGTACTGTCCCAGCCGGCACCGTAACATCGCGCTCTTCTCTACTTTTTCAGCAGGAATTCCGCATGTCTGATCTCGTCATCATCGTCCGCGTGCAAGCCAAGCCGGGCCTGGAAGCCGCTCTGGTGGCTGCGCAAACCGCATTGGTGCCGTTGTCGCGTCAGCAGCCGGGCTGCATCGCCTATGAGCTGCACGAAGACCTGAACCAGCCGGGCAAAGTGGTGTTTTATGAGCGCTGGCAGGACCGCGCGGCGTGGGAAAAGCATTTGGCCGGCCCGCACAGCGCGGCGTTCCGTGCCCAGGCCGGCGACTGGATCGCCGACTTGGAGATGCTGGAGATGCGGCAAGTCGGCTGATTTACGTGCCAAATCAGCCTCTAGCGCATATGGATATTGCGCAGGCAGCTATATAAGTTGTAGCGAATAAAAAAAGACCGCGGATGCGGTCTTTTTTTGTGGGCGAGCCCCGGGTTCTCAGCGCCAGTGGCCGTAGCCGCGGCTGTAGCCGAAATTCAGCTCCACGCCAATCGGGACGAGGGGGCGGTAGTAGGGCGCCGCCTGCACCACCACCGGCGCGGCGTAGGTGGGCTCGGCATAGGCCGGTTGGGGTTGGTAGTAGTCGCCAGAAATGGTCTGCACCGGGGCGCGCACTGGCGGCGGGTTGTTGCCAGCCACGGGGCTCACATGCAGCGGGATGGTCGGACCCGGATCGTTGGCCATCGTGGTGGTGTACTGTTTGCCAGCAAACTCATACACCACGTTGTAGCCCGCGGTGCGGTTTTCGTAGAAGGTTTGCGTATTGCAGCTTTGCACGTTCTGCAATTGGGTCGGGCCAGGGCTTTCGATCCGGTCGCCCAGGATGGCACCGCCCACAATGCCCAGCATGGTGGCTGCGGCCCGGCCGCTACCGCCGCCGATGGCATTGCCCATGGCACCGCCGGCGATACCGCCCATCAGGGCACCCGCGCCGGAGCGCTGCGGCTCTACCGCCACCTGCTGGGTGTTGCACACCTGGCGCGGCACGGCTACCTGCTGGATGATGGGTGTGGACGACAAGACACGCCCGGTTTCCTGGGCGGCTGCAAGGCCTGACGCCAAGGTCAGTGCGCTGAGGATGAGAATGTTTTTCATGGTGGTGATTAAACGCCTGAACCCGCCCCTAGGTTTCAGGCTTTACCGCGCATTTTCAATTTTCCATTGAAAATTGAGGCATTAAATCGACCTCTGGCGCAGGTTCTGCCTGCGCTGGCAGCTATGCTTTTGATAGTTCTTTGAAAACCGCGCGCGCGGCCTCAATCGTCGCCGCAATATCCTCTGGCGTGTGCGCCGAGCTAACGAAGCCGGCCTCGTACAGCGCCGGGGCGATGTACACGCCGCGGTCCAGCAGGCCGTGGAACAGCTGGTTGAAACGCGGGCCGCTGGTCTTCATCACCTGCGGGTAGTTCTGCGGCAGCTGGTCCAGCAGGAAGAAGCCGAACATGCCGCCCTCGCTGTCGCTGCAGAAGGCCACGCCCTCGGCATCGGCCGCTGCCTGAAGGCCGCTGACCAGGCTGCGGGTGGATTCCCCCAGGGCCTCGTAAAAGCCGGGTTTACGAATCTCGCGCAGAGTCGCCAAACCGCAGGCCGTGGCCACCGGGTTTCCCGACAAGGTCCCAGCTTGGTAGACCGTACCCATGGGCGCCAGGTGCTCCATCACCGCGCGCGAGCCGCCAAAGGCCGCCAGCGGCATGCCGCCACCGATCACCTTGCCCAGCACCGTCATATCGGGCGCAAAGCCGGGGATGGCCTTGGCGTAGACGCTTTGCGCACTGCCCAGGGCCACGCGGAAGCCGGTCATTACCTCGTCCAGGACCAGCAGGGCGCCGTACTGGGTGCAGAGTTCGCGGCAGCGTTGCATGAAGGGTACGCTGGCGCGCACAAAGTTCATGTTGCCGGCGATGGGTTCGATCATTAGGCAGGCAATGTCCTTGCCGTGCAGGGCGAAGGCTTCTTCCAGATGGGCGATGTGGTTGTATTCCAACACCAGGGTGTGCTGTACCACCTCGGGCGGCACGCCGGCGCTGGTGGCGCTGCCGAAGGTGGCTAGGCCCGAGCCGGCCTTCACCAGCAGGGCATCGGCATGGCCGTGGTAGCAGCCTTCGAACTTGATGATCTTGTTGCGACCGGTGGCGCCGCGCGCCAGGCGGATGGTGCTCATCGCTGCTTCGGTGCCGGAGCTGACTAGGCGCAGCATTTCCATCGACGGCACCAGGGACAGGATTTCTTCGGCTAGTTCGACCTCGCGCTCGGTCGGTGCGCCGAAGGAGAAGCCTTCGAGCAAAGCCTTTTGGACTGCCTCGACCACCGCTGGATGGCCGTGGCCCAGGATCATCGGGCCCCAGGAGCCGATGTAGTCGGTATAGCGCTGGCCGTTGGCGTCCCAGAAATAGGCGCCCTGGGCGCGCTGCACAAAGCGCGGCGTGCCGCCCACGGCCTTGAACGCGCGCACGGGGGAGTTCACGCCGCCGGGGATGACCTTCAGCGCGCGTTCAAACAGTTGTTGGTTCTTATCAGTGGCGGTGGTCATGCGGTGGGGCTTCCAGTGCGGCGATGGCACGCAGGGTTTCTTCGTCTAGGGTCTGGTCGGGGTCGGAGCTATCGTCTGCCGCATCGTCTTCGGGCTGGGCCCAGAACATGCGGTCGGGCAGGATGTGGCCCATGCCGGGGCGGAAGCCGCCGTCCAGGCAGCGGTCCAGGTAGCTCATGGCTTCATTGGTGGCCTCGGCCAGGTCGCTGCCGCTGGCCAGCAGGGCCGCTAAGGCGGCGGACAGGGTCTCGCCCGCTCCGGTGAAAACGGCTTCGAATAGCTCGAATTTCTCGCTCACCAGCACCGCCTGGGGGCTGGCCAGCACGTTTTCCACATGCTGCTCAGGCAAGGGGATGCCGGTGACCAGGGTGTAGGGTACGCCCATGGTGGCGGCGGCCTTGGCAATGTCGCGGGGCGTGGGGTTGCGCTCGCCATCCCAGTCGGGTAACAGCCAGCGGCGTAGCGTACTGTGGTTTCCAACCAACACTGTGGTTTGCGGCAGCAGCAGCTCGCGGAAGGCGTCCAGGTACTCGTCGATCTTGTCTTCGTCCCACCAGGAAAGGTTGGGCATGTAGGCGACGACTGGCACTTCGGCGTAGTCGGAGGTGATCTCGGCAATGGCGCTGATGTTCTCCGGGCTGCCAACGAAACCGACCTTGAAGACCTGCACTTCCACGTCTTCCAGCACCGCGCGGGCCTGCTCGGTCACGGCTTCTTCGTCGAAGCAGAAGTGCTCAAAGATCTCGCCGGTGTCGCGCGCATAGGCGCCAGTGACGACCGGCAGGGCGTGTGCGCCGACAGAGGCGATGGCCGTGGTGTCGGCGGCCAGGCCGGCCGCGCCACTCGGATCGCTGGCGTTGAACACCATGACGCAGGCCGGTCCGGCGAGGTCATCATCGGTGGCTTCGGGCTCATCAACCTCGTCGAGCGGGTCGTTGGCGGCGGGGTTTTGGGGGGATTTGGGAGAGTTCATGGGCCTAGTTCGGCAGGGGGCGCGAGCAAATTGGCGAGGCCGTCAAACTGCGTCTATACAATCCGTTGCATTCTATTCGAAGGCCCTTTAAGCTGTGACTGACCCTAAAACTTGGATGTGTTTGATTTGCGGGTGGATTTATGACGAGGCTACGGGTTCGCCCGAGCATGGCATTGCCGCTGGAACCGCGTGGGCTTTGGTGCCCATGAACTGGACTTGCCCCGAATGCGGGGCTCGTAAAGAAGATTTCGAGATGGTTCAACTTTGATGCGCGGCGACCGTCCGCGTTGTCCAGTCCTAATGAGGAGCGGTGCCACGTGAGTACGACAGCCACGACCTTCAAAGTCCTTGTGGTGGACGACAGCAATACGATACGTCGTAGTGCTGAGATATTCCTGAAGCAAGGCGGGCACGAAGTGTTGTTGGCCGAAGATGGCTTTGACGCGCTGTCCAAGATCAACGACCACCTGCCGCAGCTGATTTTTTGCGACATCCTGATGCCCAAGCTGGACGGGTACCAGACCTGTGCCATCATTAAGCGCAACCCCAAATTTGCGTCCATCCCGGTGGTCATGTTGTCGTCCAAAGACGGTGTTTTCGACAAGGCGCGTGGCCGCATGGTGGGCTCGCAAGACTATTTAACCAAACCGTTTACCAAGGACCAGCTGCTCCAGGCCGTACAGCAGTTTGGTGCCGTGGTGCAAGGATCTGACGAATGACTATCCACAACGTACTGATCGTGGACGATTCCAAAACAGAATTGTTGTACCTCACCGAGCTGCTGCAAAAAGAGGGCATGTCGGTGCGCACGGCGGAGAACGCAGAAGAGGCGTTTCGCCGGCTGGCCGAGCAAAAGCCCGACCTGATCCTGATGGATGTGGTGATGCCCGGGCAAAACGGCTTCCAGCTGACGCGCACGATCAGCCGCAACCCTGATTTTGCGGACGTGCCCATCATCATGTGCACCAGCAAGAACCAGGAAACCGACCGCGTCTGGGGCATGCGCCAGGGAGCCCGCGACTACATCACCAAACCGGTCAACGCCGCAGAGCTGAAGGCCAAGATCAGCGCCTTGGGCTAAGGCGGCTGCACCCATGGCGAATCGTGAAGCACTCCGAGAACTGCAAACCCGGCTAGCCTCCCGGCTGCAAGCCGCCCGCAACGAAGGCTTGTCGGTACGCTGGCTGGCGATCCATGTGGGTTCGGGGCGTTATCTGTTTCCCCTGGCCCAATGCGGCGAAATTTTCCCATGGACTTCGGTGCAGCCGGCCGCCTATACCCAGCCCTGGTTTCTGGGTGTGGCGAATCTGCGCGGCGGCCTGTGCGGCGTGGTGGACTTGCAGCGCTTTATGGCCCCGGATGCTCCCAAAGCGCGCGCCGAGTCCGAGCTGCCGGACTGCAGCCTGCTGTCCTTCAACGGCGCCATGGATGTGAATTGCGCCTTGCTGGTCGACCAGCTCAGCGGCTTGCGCGGTAACGATTCATTTGCATCCTCTGCGCCACCCGAGGAAGGGGCGCCCACGTATTTCGGCCGCACATACAGCGATGCGGCCGGTATTTCATGGCAGGAAATCAACCTGCTGACCTTGTCCCAACTTCCTTTTTTTCTGAGCATCAGTGCTTAGGGCCCATCCAGAAAGCTGCACCATGCCCGCTGTTGAGAACCTGAATTCGTCGCTCACCATGTCTTCGGCCGAAACCGACCTGGATACCGTGGCAGGTCTGCCGGAGGCAGCCCCTGAAGCCCCGGCTCCCGTGCCCCCGGCGCCTGACTTTGCGGAAAGCCGCTTGGTCGGCTCTAGTGCTCCGGCCTCGGTGGACGAATGGGTATCGCTGCCCTTGCTGGGCAAGCGCCGCATTAACACCCACCAGCGCATTCTGGTGACGATACTGGCGCTGGCGGTATTGGTGCTGGTGCTGGTGGCGGCCTATACCTTGAACCGATCTGACAAAGTCGCGCAGCAGTTGGCGGCCACCGGCCAGGCCTTGATGCAGTCGCAGCGACTGGCCAAATCGGTGTCCCAGGCCCTGGTCGGCAGCACCTCGGCCTTTCCCGACGTGGCCGAAAGCGCCGACGTGTTGGCCAAGAACGTGCGCGGCCTGCAAGCCGGTGACGACCGCCTGTCGCCCGTGAGTTCCGATGACCAAGCCGACATCGCCAAAATTGTTCCGTTGACCGACAGGGCCGAAAAGAATGCGGCCACCGTGATGGGCCAGCAGAAGATTCTGACCCAGGTGGGCGCCGCGTTGCGCACCATCAACCGCCAATCCTCTGATTTGCTGGAGATCGCCGAAACCGTTGCCTCCTTCAAGTTGCAGCAGGCGGCTTCGCCCACCGAGATTTCCGCGGCGGGCCAGCTAGTGATGCTGACCCAGCGCATCGGCAAATCGGCCAATGAATTTCAGACCATGGAAGGCGTGAGCCCCGAGGCCGTGTTTCTGCTGGGCAAGGATTTGAATTCGTTCAAGGAAATCACCCAGGGCCTGCTGGAAGGCAGTGCCGAGCTGCGCCTGACGGCGGCCAAAGACCCGGCTACACGCGAGCAACTGGGCGCCTTGCTCAAGCTGTATGACGAAACCCGTACCCAAGCGGGCGCGATTCTGGGTAATTTGCAGGGCCTGGTATCGGCCCGCGAAGCGCAGACTGCGGTGGTGGCCGATAGCGAGCCGCTGCGTCGCCAACTCGAAGAACTGCAAGACAAGCTGTCGTCGCAAAGTGGCTTGGGCGTGGTGGCGGTGGCGGTGCTGGTTTTGTCGGCGCTGCTGGCTCTGGCTTGCGCGTTCGGCCTGGCCCGCGTGCAGCTGCTTGGTAGCCGCAAACGGCAGACCACGGCCGAAGTCCAGCGGGTGGAGGCCGAGTTGTCGCAGCAAGGCACCAAGCGCGTGAATGACGCAAACCAGGCGGCTATTTTGCGATTGATGAACGAGCTGCAAGCGGTCGCTGAAGGCGATTTGACGCAACAGGCTACGGTGACCGAAGACATCACCGGCGCGATTGCCGACTCTGTGAACTACACGGTGGAAGAGTTGCGCGCGCTGGTGGGTAGCGTGCAGAACACCGCAACCCAGGTGGCCCAGACGACTTCGCAGGTGGACAACACCTCTACCGAGCTGCTGGCCGCATCGACCGAACAGCTGCGCGAGATCCGCGAAACCGGCCGCTCGGTGCTGGACATGGCGTCCCGCATCAATGAGGTGTCTACCCAGGCGCAAGAATCGGCTACCGTGGCGCGCCAGTCACTGGAAGCTGCCGACACCGGTTTGCAGGCGGTGCAAAACGCGATTGGCGGTATGAATTCGATCCGCGACCAGATCCAGGAAACCTCCAAGCGCATTAAGCGCCTGGGCGAGTCGTCGCAGGAGATTGGTGAAATCACCGAGCTGATTTCCGACATTACCGAGCAAACCAACGTGCTGGCGCTGAATGCCGCCATCCAGGCTGCGTCCGCCGGCGAAGCCGGTCGCGGCTTCTCGGTGGTGGCGGAAGAAGTGCAGCGGCTGGCCGAGCGTTCCGCAGATGCGACGCGCCAGATTGCGACCCTGGTGAAGGCGATCCAGACCGACACCCAGGATGCCGTGGCCGCTATGGAGCGTTCCACCCAGGGTGTGGTGGCCGGTGCCCGGCTGTCGGACAGTGCGGGTACTGCGCTGTCTGAAATTGACCGCGTGTCGCGCCGACTGGCCGAGCTGATTGAACAGATCTCGCAAGCGACCTCGCGTGAAGCGGAAAAAGCCAACGTTGTGGCAGACAACATCCAGCACATTTTTGCGGTGACCGAGCAAACCGGCGAGGGTACGCGTACCACCGCTGCCCAGGTGCGCGAGCTGTCCCAGATGGCCGAAGAATTGCGCCAGTCGGTTGCACGGTTCAAAATCAAGTAAGCGCGAATGCCGTTGTTGCCATTCGCCGCCAGGGACGCATCCATGCAAACCACCGAATCTACGGCTGCTGAGTTGCCCGAGCAAGACCTCGGCCCTTTGGCCTGGGTGCTTGACGAGCTGCGCAAGACGCTAGATACCGCGGTCAAAGCCCTCAAGCGCTTTGTGCGCGAATCCGATGCCGCACAGGGCGCAGGTTTTGCTGTGCCCGATACCAGCCACCTGCGCATCGCCTCGCAGCAGTTGCACCTGACGGTAGGCGCGCTGGAAATGGTCGGCATGACAGCGCCCTCTCTGGTGCTGCGCGCCATGGAGGCTGCCGTCAACAAGTTTGTCGATAACCCCAGCCTGTGCGTGGAGGAGTCGGTAGGAAAGATCGAACGTGCCAGTTTTGCGCTGGTCGACTATCTGGAAGGCGTGCTCGCCAGCAAGCCGGTATCGTCAGTCGGGTTGTTTCCACAGTACCGCGAGGCACAGGTGCTGGCGGGGGTGAACCAGATACATCCGGCTGATCTCTGGCCGATGGAGGTGCGCTGGCGCGAGGTGGCGGCCGCAATACCCGTGGCGCCGTTGGCCTATGCGCCAGCATTGCGTGCGCGGCTGGACCAGTGCGTGCTCAAGGTCGTCAAGACCGGGGACCCGGTGGCGTCCCAGGAGCTGGTGGCGACTTGCCTGGGGTTTGCCGCTGGCCAGCAGCGCCAGCCCGAGCGGGCGTTCTGGACCATTGCCGCAGCCTATTTTGAAGCCCTGTCGATGGGGCTGTTCCCCCCGGACGTGTATTCCAAGAGGATTGCTTCACGGGTGCTGACCCAGTACGCGACGCTGGCCAAGGGTGACCCTACGGTGGGGACCCGCCTGGCGCAGGACATGCTGTTCTTTTGTGCCCAGGCGGTGCCGACGCAATTTGCGGACGCGCCGACCCTGGCCGCCGTGCGCCAAGCCTACGGCTTGCAGCGCCATGCGCCTATCGATTACGAGGTGCGCCAGTTTGGCCGCTTTGACCCGGCGCTGCTGGCGCAGGCCCGCAAGCGATTGGCAGCGGCCGCCGAAACCTGGTCTGCGCTGGCGGGAGGTGATACCCATCGCTTCAAGCCGGCACTCGACCAGTTCAACATGGTTGGCGAATCGCTGACCAAGCTGCATTCCGGCAGCGCCGTATTGGCGCAAACCCTGTGCGAGGCGGTGGAAAGCACAGTGCGTTCCAAAGTGCCACCGTCGGCTGCATTAGGCATGGAGGTGGCGACCTCGGTGCTCTACCTGGAGGCTGCGTTTGAAGAGCTGGACCAGGCTGATGCCCAGCTGGAAGAGCGGGCCAAGCTGCTGGCCGATCGTTTGATCGGTGTGGAGCGTGGCGGTCAGCCCGAGCCGCTGGCACCCTGGATGGAGGAGCTGTACCACCGCGTGAGCGACCGCCAAACCATGGGCAGTGTGGTCGATGAGCTGCGCAACACCTTGGGCGAGGTTGAGCAGTCGCTGGACCAGTTCTTCCGCACGCCGCGTGAGAAAGTGCCTTTGGCCAAGGTGACCAACCAGCTGTCGCAAATGCGTGGCGTGCTGTCGGTGCTGGGGTTGGACCAAGCCTCCTATGCGGTCATGCGCATGCGCGAAACCGTCGATGGCTATATGTCCGACGATTTGGCCGATGAGGCCGAGCGCGCCGCCAGCTTTGACCGGCTGGGCAATAGCCTGGGGGCGCTGGGCTTCATGATCGACATGCTGGGCTACCAGCGGGCGTTGGCCAAAAAACTGTTTGTCTACGACGAAGACGCTGGCGAGTTCAAGCTGGTAATGGGTCGCAGCACGGTCCCGGTGGAGGATTCGGTCCAGGCACCGTTCCTGGATTCGTTGGTCGAGCGCGCGATGCAGGAGTCGGCCACCGTGCCAATGCCCTTGCCGGAAGCCGTCCCAGAACCTTTCCCCTCGCTGGACATGCCCTTGGCCGTGGATTTCGAGCCAGAGACGGCCCTCCTACCCGAGCTGGATTTGGCTGCCGAGCTGCCTTCGCTGGATCTGCTGGAATCGTTGCCCGAACCCGAGACGGTCGTGGTCGACGATCTCGCACCCTTGTCGGTGATGGTCGCGCCCGAGCCTTTGCCCGAGCTCACCATGTCGGTGGACGAGCCGGGCCTGGGCCATATCACCGAAGTCACCGGTGAAGCGCTGGATGAAACCGAATTGGCCAAGCTGCTTGATGTGGTGCCCGCCCCCACGGCAGCCGAGGTCGAACCTGCCGCAGAAGACGATGACGCCGAGCTGCGCGACATCTTCCTGGAGGAAGCGCGAGAAGTCGTGCAAAGTGGCCTGGAAGCAGTTGGCGATTTACAGGTCGCTCCTGCGGACATGGGGCCGCAAACCACATTGCGCCGGGCTTTCCACACCCTCAAGGGCAGTGCCCGCATGGTCGGCTTGTCGGAGTTAGGGGAAGCCAGCTGGGCGATGGAGCAGTTGGTGAATGGCTGGTTGGCTGAGCAGGTACCGGCCAGCCCGGCGTTGCTGGACCTGTCTACCGATGCTTTACAAGCTCTTGGCCGCTGGGTTGAAGATATTGCCGCTGGTACCGCCGATGCCTGGCGCGCCCAGCCGTTCCGCGCTTCGGCTGACGCCTTGCGTTTGGAGTTGCGTAGTGAACCTCTGCGGCTGGAGCCCGAGCCGTCGGAGCCGCAGGAGTTGCCGCAGATGCAACCTGCACCAGCTGAAGTCGAGCCAGAAACCATCGCCTTGTTGGATACTGAAGCGGTTGCGCCGGAGCTGCTTGCTGTTCCAGAAGAGATTGAATCCTTGCCCGAGCCGATCGAGTCCGTAGACTTGCCTGAGGTGCCTGCGCAAGCCGAGTTGTCGGCGGAACTGTCGTTGGACACCCCGGAGTCGCCCGAGGCTGCGGCGCCGGCTTTCTTGCCCGTGCCGGAAACCGATGACACCACCAAGGTGATCGGTACGTTGCGCATGGGCATACCGTTGTACAACGTCTACCTCAACGAAGCCGACGAATGGTCGCGGCGCCTGCTGACCGAGATCAGCGAGTGGTCGCTGGAACTGCACCAGCCGTTGCCCGATTCCACCGTCGCGCTCGCGCATTCGCTGTCCGGCAGTTCGGCCACGGTTGGCTTCCAGGCCTTGTCACAAATGGCGCGGGCCCTGGAAACCGCGCTAGAACACGTGCAGCTGCTCAGCCACGGCACGGCCCAGCACGCGCAAATCTTCACCGATGCGGCCGAAGACATCCGCCGCCTACTGCACCAGTTTGCGGCGGGTTTCCTGAAGGATGCCAACCCGGTGGTACTGCAGGCCCTGCGCGACCTGTTGGAAGCCGAGCCAGCAGCGCCGCTGCCCGCGGTGGAAGAAGAGCCTGCGGCCGAGCTGGACGATGCCGCTGCGCTTGCCTTCTTCGATGCGCCTGAACCCGAAGTGCCAGCTGAGCTGGATGTGCCGGTTGCCGAAACCGTCGCGGCTCCAGAGCCAGTCGCTGGAGTGGCCGAGGACTTCATCCCGGCGCAGCATACGTCCATGCCGCCGCCATCGGACTTCGATGACGAAATGGATGTGGTGGACGTGATCGATGCCGATCTGTTCCCGATTTTCGAAGAAGAAGCCGCCGAGCTGCTGCCCCAGCTGGGCGGAGCGTTGCGCCAGTGGTGGGCCCGTCCTGACAATATGGGCGCCCGCAACGAGGTGTTGCGCGCGCTGCATACGCTCAAAGGCAGTGCCCGTTTGGCCGGTGCCCTGCGCTTAGGCGAGCTGGCCCATCGGCTGGAAACCGAGATCGAGCATCTGGGCTCCGAGTCCTTGCAATCGGCCCAGATCGAGCCGCTGTTGTCGCACTTCGATGCCTTGCAGGCCGATTTGGATGGCTTGCGGCACGCCCATGTGCGGGCCCCGAACGAGGTCGTCGCGCTGCCGGTACCGGCCAAGCCCGAGGCCAAGGCCGCTAGCGGCACCGGCTCGGTAGTGCCATTGCCTGCGCCGTCGGTGCCCGATGTTCCATCCATGCCAGCGCCGCGCCAGCTGACCCAGCAATCGGTGCGCGTGCGCTCCCAGCTGCTGGACCGGCTGGTGAACCAGGCGGGCGAGGTGATCATCACCCGCACCCGGCTGGAAGTGCGGCTGAACCAACTGCGCAGTTCGTTGGGCGATTTGACCGGCAACCTGGATCGCATGCGCACCCATTTGCGCGACATCGAGGTGCAGGCCGAGTCGCAGATGCAGTCGCGTCTGGCCCTGGTCAAGGACACGGCACAAGGCTTCGATCCGCTGGAATTTGACCGCTTCACACGGGTCCAGGAACTGACCCGCATGATGGCCGAGTCGGTCAACGACGTGGCCACGGTGCAGCGCAATCTGCAGCGCACGATTGAAGGTACCGAAGACGATCTGGTGAACCAGGCGCGCCAGGCGCGCGAGCTGCAGCGCGATCTGCTGCGCACCCGCATGGTCGAGTTTGAAGGCATTGCCGAGCGCTTGTACGCGGTGGTGCGCCAGGCTTCCAAAGATACGGGTAAGCAGATCAAGCTGGACATCATTGGCGGCTCCATCGAAATGGACCGTGGCGTGCTGGACCGCATGGCCCCCGCTTTCGAGCATTTGCTGCGAAATGCCGTGGCCCACGGTATCGAGGTGTCGGCCGCGCGTACCGCGGCTGGCAAGCCCGCGGCGGGCACCATCACGGTGGAGCTGCACCACGAAGGCAACGACATCTCGGTGCGCTTTGCCGACGACGGTGCAGGCCTGGACATGGGGCGTATCCGCCAGAAGGCGGTCGCCCAGGGCCTGGTGCCGGCCGACCAAGAGATGGATGCGTCGACGGTGGCCGAGCTGATCTTTCTGCCCGGGTTTTCGACGGCAGCCCAGGTGACTGAGCTGGCCGGTCGTGGCATTGGCATGGATGTGGTGCGCGCCGAAGTGCTGGCACTGGGCGGACGGATCGAAACCTCCAGCCAACCCGGCCAGGGCACGCAGTTCAAGCTGGTGTTGCCGCTGACCACGGCGGTGACCCAGGTGGTGATGCTGCGTGCCGGGGCCTTGTCCATCGGCGTCCCGGCCAACGTGATTGAAGTAGTGCGCCGTATGCCGCAGGCCGAACTGGCGCAGGCCTATCAGAACCACGTGGTCGAATTCGATGGCGAATCGGTGCCGTTTTTCTGGTCGGGGGCATTGCTGCAGGTATCGCAGCGCAGCACCGAGCCAGCGTCCAAGAATAGCGCAGTGGTGATCTTCCGCAGCGCGGCGCAGCGCCTGGCCTTGCATGTGGACGAAGTGCTGGGTAACCAGGAAGTGGTGGTTAAGAACCTTGGGCCGCAGCTGTCGCGCCTGCCCGGCTTGTCCGGCATGTCGGTGCTGGCATCGGGTGCAGTGGTGCTGATCTACAACCCGGTGGCCTTGTCGTCGGTGTACGGCGCGCAAGCCCGGCAGTGGCAGGACGGCACCGGCAACGTGGCGCCCCTGGTCGCGGCCGCGCAGCAAACCCCGCTGGTGCTGGTGGTTGACGATTCGATCACCGTGCGCCGCGTCACCCAGCGTTTGCTGCAGCGCGAAGGCTACCGCGTGACCCTGGCCAACGACGGCTTGCAAGCTCTGGAGCGGCTGCGCGACGAAACGCCGGCGCTGGTGCTGTCGGACATCGAAATGCCGCGCATGGACGGCTTCGACCTGGCGCGCAACATCCGCAGCGATGCGGCGTTCAAGGACTTGCCGATCATCATGATCACCTCGCGCATGGCCGAGAAACACCGCGAACACGCGCGCGCTCTGGGCGTGAACCACTATCTGGGCAAGCCCTATCCCGAAGAAGAGCTGCTCAGCCTGGTGCGCCGCTACACCGTCAAAACTGAGGATGTTTTAAGCGTCTAGCGCAATAGTTGCCTTCGCTAACAGCTATTTAATTAATAGCGCTAAGCGTCGGGTAGGGCGTGGGGCTTTTTGACCACGGCGTAACGCAGCAGGGTGCGTGCCCGCGCCGCGTCGTGGGCCACGATGGGCTGCGGATAGGTTTTGCCCAGCACCACTTCAGCAGCCTGCAGTTCCATCGGTTTGGCAGTCCAGGGCGCGTGCAGCGCGGTATTCGGTAGCTTGGCCAGTTGCGGCAGGTAGCGGCGGATGAACTTGCCCTCGGGGTCAAACTTCTCGCTCTGACTGGTCGGGTTGAAGATGCGGAAATACGGCTGGGCGTCGCAGCCGCTGGAGCTGGCCCACTGCCAGCCGCCGTTGTTCGATGCCAGGTCAAAGTCGTTCAGGTGCTCGGCAAAATAGGCCTCGCCCCAGCGCCAGTCCAGCCCCAAGTCCTTGACCAGAAAGCTCGCCACCACCATGCGCAGGCGGTTGTGCATATAGCCGGTCTGGTTGATCTGGGCCATGGCCGCATCCACCAGCGGATAACCGGTCTTGCCCTGGCACCAGGCCTCAAACAAGGCCTTGGCGGGCTTGCCATGCTCCCAGGCGATCTGGTCGTATTCGGGTTTGAACGCAGCCTGGGCCACGTGCGGGAAGTTGCTCAGAATCTGCGCATAGAAGTCGCGCCACACAAGCTCGCTGAGCCAGACGCTGGCGCCCTGGAAGCCCTGCAGGTGCAGCGGGTAGGCCATGGCCGCCAGCTGGCGGATCGACACCGTGCCGAAGCGCAGGTGCACGCCCAGGTAACTTGGCCCCTTGATACCGGGGAAATCGCGGGTCGCGTGGTAGTGCTCTATGCGCTCAAAGAACTCTTCCACCAGCTGCTGGCCACCGCTGGCGCCTGTGGGCAGCTTCAGGCTGGCCAGGTTAGTGGTTTCAAAGCCCAGGTCTTGAAGGCTGGGTACGGGCTGGCGTTCGCAGGGGGCTAGGTGGGCGGCGTAGGCGGCGACAGGGTAGGACTTCAGGTAGAAGTCGTCCAGCTTCTTCAGCCAGGCATTCTTGTAGGGCGTGAACACCCCATAGGGCTTGCCATGCTGCGTCAACAGTTCCTTGCGCTCGAAGATCACGTGGTCTTTGTAGGTGCGCAGTGCCACGCCCATGTGCGCCAGCGCGCCGCGCACCACGGCGTCGCGGGCCAGTGCCTGGGGCTCGTCGTCGTGGTTGGCGAACACGGCCTGGGCGTGCAGCGTCTTGGCCAGCGCCGGAATCGCCTGGGCCGCAACCGCGTGCAGGGTGACCAGGCCGGCCGAGGGCTGCAGGGCGCGCAAGGCAGCATCCAGCTCGGCGACTGAGGCCTGGATGAATTCGACCCGGCGGTCGGCGCGCGGCAAGTGGTCCAGAATGTCCTTGTCGAAGACAAAGACGCAATGCACCTGCTGGCAGGTTTTCAGCGCGTGGTACAGCGCTGCGTGGTCAAAGCAGCGCAGGTCGCGCCGGAACCAGACGATGCCGGTGGCGAACTCTGGGGAAACGTTTGTGGCAGGAGTGGGCGCTAGCATTCCACGATGTTAACGGCCAGCCCTCCGCGCGCAGTTTCCTTGTACTTGGTCATCATGTCGGCGCCGGTTTCGCGCATGGTCTTGATGACTTTGTCCAGGCTTACGAAGTGGCTGCCGTCGCCATGCAGCGCCATGCGGGCGGCGTTGATGGCCTTCACCGACGCTATCGCGTTGCGCTCTATGCAGGGGATCTGCACCAGGCCGCCGACGGGGTCGCAGGTCAGGCCCAGGTGGTGTTCCATGCCGATCTCGGCGGCGTTTTCTACCTGCTCAGGTGTACCTCCCATCACTGCGCAGAGGGCTGCTGCGGCCATCGAGCAGGCCACGCCGACCTCGCCCTGGCAGCCCACTTCGGCGCCGGAGATGGAGGCATTTTCCTTGTACAACATGCCGATGGCGGCGGCGGTCAGCAGGAAGTCGATCACGCCGCTGGGCGTGGCAGTGGCCACAAAGCGCACGTAGTAGTGCAGCACGGCGGGCACGATGCCGGCGGCGCCGTTGGTGGGGGCGGTGACGACCCGGCCACCGGCGGCGTTTTCTTCGTTCACCGCCAGCGCGTACAGGTTCACCCAGTCCAGCACCTGCAGCGGGTCGCGCAGCGCAAATTCTGGATTCGAGCAGAGCTTGGTGTACAGGTCGGCCGCGCGGCGTTTGACCTTGAAGCCGCCTGGCAGCACGCCCTGGGTGCGGCAGCCGCGCACCACGCAGGCCTGCATCACGGCCCAGATTTTTTGCAGGCCGGCGTCGATTTCGGCATCGCTGCGCCAATGCTGTTCGTTGCGGCGCATCAGCTCGGCGATCGACAGGCCTGCCGTCTTGCACTGTTGCAGCAGTTCGTCGCCGCTGTGGAAGGGGTAGGGCAGCACCGTGGTATCGGGCGCCAACACCTTCTGCTTTTGGCCGTCGGCGGCCACTTCGTCGCTGACCACAAAACCGCCGCCTACCGAGTAGTAGCAGCGGTTCTGCAGCTCGGTGCCGTCTGCATCGAAGGCGATGCAGCGCATGCCGTTCGAATGGAAGGGCAGGGTTTCGCGCCGGTACATGGCCAGGTGGTCTTTCTCCTTGAAGCTGATCGTGTGCTGGCCGCCCAGGCGCAGCTGGCCGGTGCTGCGGATGGCATCCAGCATGGCGGGAATGGCCTCTACGTCCACGGTCTCGGGGTCGTGGCCTTCCAGGCCCAGCAGCACGGCTTTGTCGGTGCCGTGGCCTTTGCCGGTGGCGCCCAGGGAACCATAGAGTTTGACTTCGACCCGTGCGCACCGTGCCAGCAGGCCCTGGTGCGCCAGCCGGTCGGTGAACAGGCGGGCGGCCCGCATCGGGCCCACGGTATGCGAGCTGCTGGGGCCGATACCGATCTTGAAGATGTCGAAAACACTGACGGCCATAGTGGTTGTCTCTTTATTCTTTTAGCGCTGGGCGGATTGGTAGTCGGGGTGCACGAAGAACGGGGCGTCCGAGCGGGGCAACGGCGCCTTGCCGCGGATCGCATCGGCCATCTTCTCGGCCAGCATGATGGTAGGCGCATTCAGGTTGCCGCTGATGACATCCGGCATGATGGACGCGTCCACTACCCGCAGGCCGGCCACGCCATGGACCCGGCCGCTGCCATCGGTCACGGCCATCTCGTCCGTGCCCATGCGGCAGGTGCACGACGGATGCAAAGCGCTCTCGCCGTGCTCGCGGATATGGGCGTCGATCTCGGCGTCAGTCTGCACGTTGTCCTTGGGCGACACAGCGTCGCCGCGGAAGCGGTCAAAGGCTTTTTGCGCAAAGATCTCGCGGGTCAGGCGGATACCGGCGCGCATTTCCTTGCGGTCCTGCTCGGTCGCCATGTAGTTGAACAGGATGCGTGCTGCCTCCTTGGGGTCGGCACTCTTCAGGGTCACCGCGCCGCGGCTGGTGGGGCGCATCGGCCCAACATGGGCCTGGAAGCCGTGGAAGCTGGCGGGCGCACTGCCGTCGTACTGGATCGCCATCGGCAGGAAGTGGTACTGCAGGTCTGGGTGCTTGACGCCGGCCTCGCTGCGGATGAATCCGCCCGATTCGAAGTGGTTGGTGGCGCCCAGGCCCGTGCCCTTGAGCATCCACTCCGCGCCTATTTTCACCTTGGCCACCGGGTTCATGGCGCTGTACAAGGTGATCGGCTCCTTGCACCGGTACTGCACATAGGTTTCCAGATGGTCCTGCAGATTCGCACCGACGCCGCGCAGTGGTGCCACCACACGGATGCCCAGCTTGCGCAGGTCGTCGGGATTGCCCACGCCAGAGAGCTGCAGCAGCTGCGGGGAGTTGATGGCACCGCCGCAGAGGATGACTTCGCGCTGGGCGCGGACCAGATCGGTGCGGTGGCCGTTGACGACCTCCACCCCGATCGCGCGCGGCGGGCTGGATTCGGGTTCGAATGCGACCCGGGCCACCAGCGCGCGGGTGCGCACCTGTAGGTTGGGCCGCTTCAGCGCCGGGCGCAGGTAGGCCATGGCCGTGCTCCAGCGCCGGCCTTTGTGCACCGTCATGTCCATAGGCCCCAGGCCTTCCTGGCGGTAGCCGTTCATGTCTTCGGTGCGTGCATAGCCGGCTTGCTGGCCGGCCTCGATGAAGGCGTTGTACAGCGGGTTGATGCAGGCGCCGGTGGAGACGTTCAGCGGACCGCTGTCGCCGCGGTAGGTATCGCCGCCCTTGGCCCTGGTTTCGGCCTTGCGGAAGTAGGGCAGGCAGTCGGCATACGACCAGTTCTCCAGGCCTTTGTAGTTGGCCCAGTTTTCGTAATCCAGCGCGTGACCGCGGATATAGACCATGCCGTTGATAGACGAGGAGCCGCCTAGCACCCGACCGCGAGGGCAGTACATGGCGCGGTTGTCCATGTAGGGCTCGGGCTCGGAATGGTAGAACCAGTTGTACTTGTCGTTGGCCAGCGGGTAGGCAAAGGCGGATGGCATGTGGATGAAGATGCTGCGGTCGCCGGGACCGGCTTCCAGCAGCAGCACGCGCACCTCCGGGTCTTCGGTCAGGCGGTTGGCCAGCACGCAGCCCGCCGAACCGGCGCCAACGATGATGTAGTCGAAACTTTCGGTACCCATGGTTCAGCGGTATCCACAGGCAACTTCGCCCAGTTCCACATAGACGGTCTTCAGCTGGGTGTAGTGTTCCAGTGCCACCATGCTGTTCTCATGGCCGATACCGGACTCGCCCGCACCGCCGAACGGGATCTCGATCGGGGTGATGTTGTAGTTGTTGATCCAGCAGATGCCGGCCTTGAGCTTGGCGGCGACGCGGTGGCCGCGCGCACCGTCGCGGGTGAATACGCCGGCAGCCAGGCCGAAGCGGGTGGCGTTGGCGCGCTGCACCACCTCGGCCTCGTCGTCGAACACCAGCAGCGCCAGTACCGGGCCAAAGATTTCTTCCTGCACGATGGTCATGCCGTCGGTGCAGCCTGCAAAAATGGTGGGGGCGACGAAGTTGCCGTTCTCTCCGCCCGGCACGCTGACCGGCGTGCCGCCGCAGACCAGGGTGGCGCCGTCGGCTACGCCGCTGGCCACATAGCCGAGCACTTTGTCGCGGTGGGCTGCCGAGATCAGTGCTCCGACTTCGGTTTCGGGGTCGGTCGGGTCGCCAACGCGCAGCAATAGGGTACGTTCCTTGAGCCGGGCCAGGAACTTGTCGGCGATGCCGCGCTGCACGAAGACCCGGGTGCCATTGGTGCAGATTTCTCCCTGGGTGTAGAAGTTGGCCATCATTGCGGCAGTCACCGCCTGCTCAAAGTCGGCATCGTCGAACACGATCAGTGGCGACTTGCCGCCGAGTTCCATGGTCACGCGTTTCAGCGTGCCGGCGGCGCTGGCCATGACCCGCTTGCCGGTGGGGATGGAACCGGTGACCGATACCTTGGCCACACCCGGATGGGCGGCCAACAGGGCACCGGTGGTGCCGCGGCCTTGTAGCACATTGAACACGCCCGGAGGTACGCCGGCTTCCAGGTAGATCTCCGCCAGCTTCACGGCGGTCATCGGCGTGAGTTCCGATGGTTTAAAAATCATAGCGTTCCCCGCAGCAAGGGCGGGCGCAGACTTCCAACACGCTATCTGGATCGGGTAGTTCCACGCGCCTATACCCACGCAGACGCCCAGCGGCTCGCGCCGGGTGTAGGCGAAAGCGTTCTTCAGCGGGTACTGCGCACCGGCCAGGGTGGCGGCGGCGCCGGCAAAGTATTCGATGCAGTCGGCACCGCTGGCCACGTCGACCACACAGGCTTCCTGCCAGGGCTTGCCGGTGTCCTGCACTTCGATGGCGGCCAGTTCGTCGTTCCGTTCGCGCAGCAGCTGGGCCGCGCGGTGCAGGATGCGGCCACGCTCGGCGCCCGTCATGGCTGACCAGATGGCAAAGCCGCGCTCGGCTGCGGCTACGGCGGCATTGACATCTGCCTCGGCAGAGTCATGCACGCCAGCAATAACGGCGCCGGTGGCGGGGTTCAGCGTGGTAAAGCGTTCACCGCTGCCTTGCACGGGCAGGCCATCGACGAAGCTGGGAATCAGGTGTTCGGTCATAGTTTTTTCTTTTAGGGGCTGGAACTCAGTCAGCGTAGCACCACTGTTTTCATGCCGTTGATGAAGACGCGCCGGTCCAGCACAAAGCGCAGCGCGCGCGATAGCACCAGGCTCTCCACCAGGCGGCCGGCCTGGGACAGATTTTGCGGCGTGTCCGCATGGTCGACGCGCTCGACCGACTGCTCGATGATCGGGCCTTCGTCCAGGTCGGTCGTGGCAAAGTGGGCGGTGGCGCCGATCAGCTTGACGCCGCGGTCGTGCGCTTGCTGGTAGGGCTTGCCGCCCTTGAAGCCGGGCAGGAAGGAGTGGTGGATGTTGATCACCCGGCCATGCAGCTCATGGCACAGGGTTTCGCTCAGCACCTGCATGTAGCGCGCCAGCACGATGAATTCGGCGTCGGTATCGGCGATCAGCTGCTTGAGCTTGGCTTCCTGTGCGGGCTTGGTGTCCGCCGTGATCGGAATATGGTGGAAGGGAATGCCCTCTGCCTCGGCCAGTGGGGCCAGGTCGGGGTGGTTGGAGACGATGGCCACGATGTCCATCTTCAGCTCGCCGCGCCGCCACTGGGCGATCAGCTCGCGCAGGCAGTGGTCGAACTTGGACACCATGACCAGCACGCGTGTCGGCTCCGCGAGGTCGTGCACCTTCCATTGCGCCTGCGGAAAGCCCACGGCCAGCTCGGCAAACGCGCTGCGCAGGGCCTGCACCGAACTGCTGAGGCTGAACACGCTGCGTACATAGAAGCGCTCTGTCGTGTGGTCGTCGAACACCGAGAACTGTTCTATGTAGGCGCCGTGCTGGTTCAGCAGGGCGGAGACGGCGGCGACCTGGCCCTGGTCGCTGCCGCAGGCCAGGTTCAGGCAGTAATGGGTGGCTTGGTCTGCAGTCATAAGCGGGGCTAAGCAAAAAAAGGGAATGACGGGGGAGCGCGCAGGCTTATGGTGACTGACTACCGTACAGCCAGAACGCACGCTCCCAGAAACACCGCAGAACTGGCTCAGCCAGGCTGCAGGTGTTGCCCCCTGCAAGGGGGGTGGCGAAAGATGCGCAGCACTGCAGCCTGGGGGTGTGCCTATTTCAGGGCGGCGGTCACGGCTGGCAGGCCTTCTTGGCCGGCAAAGGTTTTCACGCCTTTGAGCCAACCGTCCAGCACACCAGGGTTCTTCTTCAGGTAGGCCTTGGCTGCATCGTTGGGCTTGGCTTTGTCGAGAATGGCCAGCATTACCGTGTTTTCGATCTCGGTGGTGAACTGCAGGTTCTTCAGCAGCGCTGCGACGTTGGGGCAGCGGGCTTCGTAGCTTGGTGGCACGGCGGTGAAGACCTTGGCTTCACCCAGGTTGGGGCCGAACACCGCGTCGCCGCCTTCCAGGTACTTCATCTTCACTTGCACGTTCATGGGATGCGGTTCCCAACCCAGGAAGACGATGGCCTTGTTGCCGCGGGCTGCGCGCTGCACTTCGGCCAACATGCCGGCTTCGCTGGATTCGACCATCTTGAAGTCCTTGAGGCCGAACTCGTTCTTGTCGATCATGCCCTTGATCAGCGCATTGCCGTCGTTGCCGGGTTCGATGCCGTAGAGCTTGCCGTCCAGCTCTTTCTGGAACTTGGCGATGTCGTTGAAAGTTTTCAGGCCCTTGTCGTACAGGTAGGCGGGCACGGCCAGGGTGTACTTGGCGCCCACCAGGTTGGGCTGGTCCAGCACCTTGATCTGACCGGCCTTGACGAAGGGCTCGATGATGGGCGTCATGCTGGGGTTCCAGTAGCCCAGGAAGGCGTCGATCTGCTTGGACTTGATACCGGCGAAGGTGATGGGCACCGAGGCGATGGTCACGGTGGGCTTGTAGCCCAGGCCTTCGAGCACTACCGAGGCCAGGCCGGTGGTGGCGGCGATGTCGCTCCAGCCCACATCGGCGAAGCGCACGGTTTTACAGCTGGCCGGCTCGGCTGCCTGGGCGACGGGAGCGCAGACGGATACCAGGGCGGAGGCGAGACCGAGGAAAGCAAGTTTCAATTTCATGACCAGATCCTTGAAGAGAGGAGATTGCACCGAGCTAAGACACCCCCGCACTTTCACAGGTTGACGCGCCGGAACTTGGCTAAGAACGACGCGGAGTTGTCCCAGGGCGGCAGTGTTGCAGGCAGGGTAAAAAATACAGTGCCAAATAGGCCGCCCGCGCATATTCCGTAAGCGCAAGCAGCTATATTTTGAGTAGCTAACAATGGCGTGAATGCTGGGACTGCTATGTGAGCGCCAGCCGCGCTGCGGGAAACCTGGCTCAGGCTGCCCGCATCACCGGGCCGGTGTGTTCCTGCCAGGCTGGGGCCGGCACAGGCGCGCGCGGCTTGGCGGTGCCTGCATGGCGGCGGCGTTCCTCGCTGGGCGAGTGGCCAAACAGGCTGCGGTAGGCCTTGCAGAAGTGCGACGACGACTGAAAGCCGCAGGCCACCGTGACCTGCATGATGGGCATGCTGCTGTGGGTCAACAGCTCCTGGGCGCGACGCAGGCGCAGGTTCATGTAGTACTGCGCAGGGTTCATGCTGAAGTAGCGGTGGAACAAGCGCTCCAGCTGGCGCAGCGACAGGGCAATTGCATTCGCCAGCTCGGCCAGCGGCAGAGGCTCTTCGATGTTGGCGGCCATGATTTCCGCGGCTTCGGTCAGGTGCTGGTAGCCCGGGCCTATGCATTCGGGCTGCGGAATGCGCTGGCGGTCGTTGCTGGCGCGCAGCCGCTCGACGATGAACTGCTCCGAGATGTCCATCACCAGTTTGGCGCCAAAGCGGGCCCGGATCAGGTGCAGCATCAGGTGCAGCGGCGCGGTGCCGCCCGAACAGGTAATGCGGTCGCGGTCGAGGATGAAGACCTCTGTAGAGAACTTCACTTTGGGAAATTCTTCGCTGATGGCGGCCAGGTTTTCCCAGTGGATGGCGCAGCGGTAGCCGTCGAGCAGGCCGGCGCTGGCCAGTGCAAAAGAGCCGGTGCACAGCGCGCCGATGGTTGCACCCGCGGCGGCGCACTGGCGCAGCAACTGGCGCACCGTGTCGTCGGTGTTGTTGCGGATATTGACACCACCGCAGACGAACACCGTGTCGCAGTCGGCCAGACCGGCAGCGTCGCCGGTGGAGCCTACGGCCAGGCCATTGCTGGCCCGGGCCGCGGTCTGGTCGGGGCTGACGACGGTCCAGCGGTACAGCGGCTGGCGGCTGATGTAGTTGGCCATGCGCAGTGTTTCCACGGCGTTGGCGAAGGCGATCATCGAGTAGTCGGGCAGCAGGATGAAGCCGATGTGGGTCGTGCCCGTCTTGCCCGAAGCGTCGTTTGCACCATAGGCCGCGGCCGGCGCAGGGGCAGCAGACGAAGATGATGCAAGGGGAATGCGTGCCACGGCGAAAAATCCTTGTTAGGTGGTAACTATCAACTATGGCCACAGCCAGAACGCACACCGTCCAGAAACACCGCAGAGCTGGCTTCGCCAGGCTGCTGGTGTTGCCCCCTGCAAGGGGGGTGGCGGAAAGTGCGCAGCACTGCAGCCTGGGGGTGTGTCATGACTCGCGGCTCTTGCGGGCCACGCCAAAGCTCTCGGTGAGGCGGTCCAAGATGATAGCCAGCAACACTACGGCCAGACCACTCTCAAACCCTAGGCCGATGTCCAGGCGCTGTATGCTGGCCAGCACATCGTTACCCAGCCCACCCGCACCGACCATGGACGCGATGATGACCATGGACAGCGCCATCATGATGGTCTGGTTGACCCCGGCCATGATGGTCGGCATGGCGATAGGCAGCTGCACCTTGAACAGCAGCTGGGTCGAGGTACAACCAAAGGCGTTGCCGGCTTCGACCTGTTCTGAGCTGACCTGGCGGATGCCCAGGCTGGTCAGGCGTACCACGGGCGGCATGGCGAAGATGACGGTCGCAATCGTCCCGGGCACGCGGCCCAGACCAAACAGCATGGCTGCAGGGATCAGGTACACAAAAGCGGGCATGGTCTGCATGAAGTCGAGTACGGGCCGCACACTGGCGTTGATATGGTTGTTGCGGGCACACCAAATGCCCAGGGGAATGCCAAAAATCAGGCTGATGATGGTGGCCGACAGCGTCAGCGCCAGGGTCACCATGGTTTGCGGCCAGAAGCCGGTTACCACGATCAGCATCAGAGCTAAAGCAACAAACACGCCAAAGCCCCAGCCGAGCCGGCGAATACCGACGATGGTGGCTACCAAAATCACCAGCCAGAAGGGGATGGCCAGCATGCCCTGCTCGATGGCTTCGGCAAAACCCTCGACCACCACACCAATGGAGTCGAAGACGGTAGCGCCGTTGTCCAGCAGGCTTTTGACCCCAGCGTTGACCCACTTGCCCAGGGGCAGCATATTGCGGGAGGCTTCGGTGACTTGGGTGAGCAGATCAGACATGGCGGGCTTCCTGGGACATTTTGGCAAGCAGGCTGCGGGCAGAGATGCAGCCTAGGCATTGGTCGGTAGCGTCGAATACGCCGACCGGCTGGTCTATGCCCAGCACGATCTTCATGGCTTCGGGCAGGGTGGTGGACCAGGGCAGGCGCGGGCCGCCGTTGTACGAGTGGCCGTTCAGCCGCGGGTCGAGTAGATCGGCCGCGGTGAGGTAGCGCGAGGTGTCCACCCCTTCAAAGAAGCGGCGCACATAGTCGTTGGCGGGCTGGGTGATGATCTGGTGCGCCGTGCCTTCCTGCACCAGGTTGCCGCCTTCCATGATGGCGATGCGGGTGCCGATGCGCAGGGCTTCTTCGAGGTCGTGCGAGACAAACAGCACGGTGCGCTGCTGCTCGCGCTGCAGGTCCAGCATCAGGCCTTGCATTTCCACGCGTTTCAGCGGGTCCAGCGCCGAAAAGGCTTCATCCATCAGCAAAATGTCGGGATCTACCGCCAACGCACGGGCCAGGCCCACCCGCTGCTGCATGCCGCCCGATAGTTGTGAGGGGTATTTGGCCGCATAGGTTTGCAGACCGACCTGGCGCAGCACTTCCATGGCGCGGTCTTCGCGTGCTTTGCGCGGTGTTCCTGCCATTTCGAGGCCAAAGGCAGCGTTATCCAGCACGTTGCGGTGTGGCATGAGGGCGAACGACTGGAACACCATGGCCACCCGCTTGCGCCGCCACTTGACCAGCTCGGGCTGGGGCAGCTTGGCAATGTCTTCGCCATCGATGTTGATGGAGCCGGAGGACGGCTCCACCAGCCGGTTGATCAGGCGTATCAGCGTGGACTTGCCCGAGCCGGACAAGCCCATCAGCACATAGATTTCACCCGCGGCAACGTCAAAACTCACCTTATTGACCCCGACCACATGGCCGGTCTTGGCAAAAACCTCGTCTTTGCTGCGGCCTTCGGACAGCATTTTGAGGGCAGGGTCGATATTGCTGCCGAATATCTTGTACAGATTTCTGACGCTAATTTTGGGATTGGTCATCGCGGGTCTCCGAGAATGGGGGTCAACAACTGCACGCAGTGATAGTTATTATTAGCAAGCGGCGTGCCATTATTTTCTGGTGTATTTTTATTTAAACCATAGGGTCAATCCATAGGTTTTAATTGAAATTTTTATGTTTGCACCAGAATGGCGCTGTATATTCAAAAACAAGTTTTTTGGAATATCTTTGCACTCTTGAGAGTGCACGCTTTTGGTCTTAGCGCTCCATCACGATGTCACTCAAAGGCTTACTGCAGCAGGGCAAAAACCAGCCTTGGTCGATTTCGCGCTGGCGAATGCCGCCCGCATGTTTCATTTCAACCTGACCGGATATTTTTTTGGTTTTGCAGGTGCCACACGCACCGCTGCTGCAAGAAGATGGCAGGCGTATACCGGCTGCGATGGCAGATTTCAAAATGGTTTGGTCTGTAGGGCAAGTAAATGCTTTGCCCATTTTTTGTAATTGAATATTAAATGCAGGAATGGTGTCGCTATTAGATGAATTTGTATTATTTGATTCGGCTGCTTCCTGGGTCGCCAGCGATTCAAAAGCGAAACTTTCTTCGCGGTAGCGCTGCATCTCAAAACCCGCGCCGGACAGCAAGCCCCGCACCGCGCCCATGAACGGCGCTGGGCCGCAGGTGTAGACATCGCGTTGCAGAAAATCGGGGGCGATATGCGCGAGGCGGGCCGCGTCGAGCCGCCCCAGGTGGCCGGCGTAGGCGCTGCCCGGTGTGTGCTGTTCGCACACCATGGCCAGCCGCAGGTTGGCCATATTGCGCGCCATCATGGTCAGTTCTTCCGGGAACAGCACGTCAGCGGGGGTGCGGGCGCAGTGCACGAACACGATGTCGGCGTCGCTGCCCAGGTCGTGCAGCGCGCGGGTCATGGACATCAACGGCGTCACGCCGCTGCCGCCCGACAGAAACAGGTAGCGTTGGGCCGGCGCCTTGAAGCAACTGAATTCGCCCGACGGCCCCATCGCGCCCAATTCCATGCCAATGCGCACGTTATCGTGCAGCCAGTTGGACACCACCCCACCCGGCACCCGCTTGACGGTGATGCTCACCAGGTCGGGGCGGGTTGGTGTACTGGAGAGGGTGTAGCAGCGGTTGATCTTCTTGTCGCCGATCTCCAGCTCCAAGGTGATGAACTGGCCCGGCAGGTAGCGGAAGTTGCGCGGGCCATTGGCCGCCAGCACGAAGGTTTTGACATCGTGGGTTTCCTGGCGGATGTGCACGCAGCGCAGGGTTTCATCCTGGTCGGCCGACCAGGGGGGCGACACCGGGGCTGCGAAGTCGGGAGCGTAGAAGGAGGTAGACATGGGCAGGTGCGCAGCGGGCAAATTGCGGGTGTTGGGTAGGCGCTTACTTGGTCAGTTCGCTCAAGCGGTTCACGTACCAGTTGCAGAACTTCTCCACCAGGCCTTCGGTGAATGGCGAATAGGGGCCGGGCTCGTAGGCGCCGGTGGCGATGCCGATCTGCGATTCTTCGACCAGGCGGCGGTCTTGGTCGTTGGTGGCGTTCCACACGGCGGTCAGGTTTTCCTTGGTGTAGTCCACGCCCTCGACCGCATCCTTGTGCACACACCAGGTGGTGCGCACCAGGGTCTTGGTGGCCGAGATTGGCAGCACGGTGAAGCTGACGATGTGGTCGCTCATGAAGTGGTGCCAGGAGTTCGGTTGTGTCCAAAAAGACAGTCCGCCGAGCGCCGGATCTACGAAGTCTGCTAGCAATTTCTTGGAAGCCACCTCGGCATTCATGGTCTGCGACTGGCCCGAACGGTCGATCGGCAGCCGTTGGGTGCGGAAGCCGGTGATGCGGTCGTCCAGGGTGTCGATCTCGGCCGAGGGCAGGCCCATGCCTTCCCAGCGCTCATGGTTTGCGGCCATGATGTCCTGGAAACGCTGCAGCTCGTCCTTGTTGTGTTCGTCGGGCTGGTAGCCGAAGCCGTATTCGTACAGCGAGATGGTCAGCTCGGGGTGGTTGCTCACGCAGTGGTAGCACTCGCGGTTGTTTTCCATGGTGAGCTTCCAGTTGCAGTCTTCCACGATGTCGATCTGGGCCGCCACCTTGCAGTCCTGCAGCCGGTGTGGCGCCAGGTAGGGCGTCATCTCGGCCACCATCTGCTCGAAATCTTCGGGCGGGTTCTTGGCCAGGCAGATGAAGATCAGGCCGGCCAAGCTGCGTACATGCACCGGCTTCAGGCCCAGGCCCTTGGGATTGAAGTCGTCGCCCATGTGCTTGGCATGGATCAGCTGGCCGCTCAGGTCGTAGGTCCACTGGTGGTAGGGGCAGACGATGTTGCCCACTACCCCTTGCTGGGTGGCGCAAAGGCGCGAGCCACGGTGCCGACAAACATTGTGGAAGGCCTTGATCTGCATGTCGTCGTCACGCACGATCAGGATCGAGTTCTTGCCGAAGTCCACGGTGATGTAATCGCCGGCTTCGGGTACTTGCGGCTCTACCGCAACGAAGATCCAGTGCTTGCCGAAGATGTGTTCCAGATCGGCCTGCAGGATGGTGTCGCTGAGGTAGAACGGGGCCTCCAGGCTGTAGCCCGGGCGGCGGCGCGCCAACAACTCACGGGTTAGCAGGGTCTGCGCAGAAATGGGGTTGGTCATGGTGGCGTCTCCTTCAATGCTTAAAAACTCACAAGAGAATGGCTACGCAGGTAGTCCAGAACTGCCTGGGCCTTGGAATCGGGTGTGCCGGTCTGGATCACGGTGCCGCCGGTGGACGGCGATTCGATCGCCCCCAGCATGCGCGCATGGCCGCTCTGCACGGTCTTGGCTTCCAGCAGCTTGCGGCGCTTGCTGGTCGGCACCAACTGGCCGGCCGGCGTTTCGGTTGCGGTGCGGGCGACGGCGGTATGGACGATCTGGCCGGTGACGGCATCGGCCAGCGCGTGGCGCAGCGTCAGCGGTGCGGCCGCGCTCACGGCCAGTACCGCCGGGGCCTGTACCCGCAAGCGCCGCCGTGCACCCTTGGGCAGGGCCTGGGTCACGATCCAGGCGGCGCCATCCGGCTGTACCGCTAGCACATCGGTGACTACTGGGCGCCCCAGCGCTGCGGCCAGGGCATATGGCAGCACGCCCGTTCCCTGCTCGGCTTCGCTGCGGGTGCCGGTCAGCACCCAGGGCACATCGCGCAGCGCGGGCAGCAAGGCGTCCAGCAGCGATGCATCGCTGGCGCATTGCAGGATCTCCAGCTTGGGCGCACCCAAGGCCAGGTAATCGCGGGCTACGCTATCGCCCATGCCGCCCGCACAGAGCATGCGCAGCGGCAGGCCCAGCTCCAGGCCCAGGGCGACGGCCGTGGCATCGGCTTTGCAGCGCGTGGCGCGCTGGCTGGTAGGGTGGATGCGCGGGGCAACCAGGACGGTGATCGTGCTCATACGCCTTCCTTCTGTTTGCGTACCAGCCCCAGCAGGGCCTGCATCAGGACAGAGCTGTCTTCCACCACGGTCAGGTCAGCGCGGCGCGCGATGGGGGCCGAGGCGTCCAGGTTCACCGCAATCACATGGCGGCAGTCCTTGATGCCTTGCAAGTGCTGTACCGCACCGGAGATGCCCAGTGCCAGATAGCCGGACGCCGACACGGTCTTGCCGGTGGCGCCGATCTGCTGGGCCCGGGCGAAGCGGCCATCGTCCACCGCCACGCGGGATGCGCCTACGGCCGCGCCGACTTCCAGCGCCAGCGAGTGGAACAGTGGCAGGTTGGTTACGCCATTGCCGGCGGCGAGGATGAAGTCGGCTTCTTCCAGTGCCAGGGTTTGTGGGTCGCCGGCTTTCAGGCCCAGGTCTTCGATACCGGCCTCGATAATGGCCGGCAAGGCGGGTGCGGCTTCGCGCAGGCCCAGGCCGACGAAGGGCAGCTTGGTACTGGCCACGGCTTTGGCCAGCAGCATTACGGGAGTGTGCGGGCGCAGCCAGTCCTGGCGCATATTGGCCGGCACGCGCAATGCGTCGGCCCCAAGCTCGACCACGCCGCAGGCCAGGTCCAACCCGGCCTGCACGGCAAAGCGGCGGCCCAGTTGGCCATCGGCTCCGCTGTCGGCAAACAGCCACTGCGCGGGGCTATGGCGGGTCTGCAGGCCTTGCAGCCAGCGCACGCAGGCCGAGGGTTGGTAGTGGCTGGTGTCCAGGTCGTCTAGCACCAGTAGGCGGTCCACGCCCAGGGCTGCGGCATCGTCCTGGCAGGCGCCCAGTACCGCGACCAGCACCTCGGTGTCGGCAGTAGCCAGGATAGCGGCGGCGGCAATAGCCTGGCGCGCGCCATCGGTCAAGGCGCCGCGTTCGGCATGGGTGACCACCAGGGTGGTGCGGCTGAACGGGCCTGCGCTGCGCAGTGGCTTGACCGCCGGGCCATGCGACAGGCTGGCGGCCAGCCGCTCGCCCTCGCTGCTGCCCAGCACGATGCGGCGCAGGCCGGCCGGCGTGATGATGGCGGGGCGGCGTGGATCAACACGGCGCACGGGTGTGTGTACGGTCATGCAAGCTCCAGGGCGTGGGCGGTCAGTTCGGCAATGTCCTGCACTTCGGGCCGGGGGCCGACCACGCCTTCCAGCATGGCCGTGCAGTTGGGGCAGGCCACGGCCACGATGCCGGCGCCGGTGCTCTTGGCATCGGCAATGCGGATGTCGGGGATGCGGGTGCTGCCGGGGATGTCGGTAAACGGTGCACCGCCACCGCCACCGCAGCAGCGGCCACGTTCGCGGCTGCGTTCCATCTCCACCACCTTGATGCCTATGCCTTTGAGCACGGCACGCGGCGCATCGACTTCGCGCCCGTAGCGGCCCAGGTAGCAGGGGTCGTGGTAGGTCACGGCTTCCAGGCTGCCGGCACGCGTGGGCTGCAACTGGCCCTTGGCCAGCAGTTCGGCCAGCAGCTGGGTGTGGTGCCATACGTCGAAGTGGCCACCCATGGCCGGGTACTCGTTCTTCAGCGAATGGAAGATGTGCGGATCGGGCGTCACGATGTGCAGAAAGCCGCGGGTCTTCAGGGTGGCGATCAGGCGTTGCGACAGGCGCTGGAAGCCAGCTTCGTCGCCCAGTCGCCGCGCCAGGTCGCCGCAATCGGTTTCTGCCGCGCCCAGTAGGGCGATCTTCAGTCCGGCTTTTTGCAGCGTCTTGATGAAGGCGCGCAGGGTGCGTTGGTAGCGCATGTCGAAGCCGCCTTCGCCCACCAGCACCAGCCAATCGGTCTGGCCGCCGACATCGAGTACCGGCACGTTAAGGTCGGCCGCCCAGTGGTGCCGGGCTGCCAGCGGGAAGCCGCCGACGGTATCGGTGTCGCGCAGCTGCTCCAGCGCTTCCATGCCCTTGTTTGGTACCACGCCACCCACCAGGGTCATGTGGCGGCGCATGTCGACGATGGCGTCCACATGTTCGATCAGCATCGGGCATTCCTGCACGCAGGCGCGGCAGGTGGTGCAGGACCATAGCGTGTCGCTGTTGATCAGACCGTTGACGATGGGCAGGTGCGGTGCGCCCGCGTGCTCGCCGACCTTTTGGCCTGGATACGGGCTGCCGGCGTAGTTCGCATCGCTCTTGGCGCTCATGCCGACCACCAGATCCTGGATCAGCTTCTTCGGATTCAGCGGCTGGCCGGCGGCAAAAGCCGGGCAGGCGGCTTCGCACTTGCCGCACTGCACGCAGGCGTCGAAGGACAGCAGCTTGTTCCAGGCGAAATCGGCCGGCTTGCCTACGCCCATGTCGTCGGCGGTCAGGGCCAGGGGTTTGAGCGCGGTGGCGAAGCGTTTGTCGCCAAAGCGCTCGGGCCGCGGATGCAGGCCCAGGTGCAGCAGGCCGGCAACCGCGTGCTTCATCGGCCCGCCCAGGCCTATGCCCAGTGCCAGCTCGGCGGCGCCAGCGGCAAATGCCAGACTGATCAGGCCAGCCAGCCAGGGCGCCAGCGCGGTGCCCGTCAAAGCCACCATGCCCACCAGGGCCACGGCCAGCGCAAACAGCATCAGCGAATAGGGCAGGCGGCTCCACGGGCCTTGGGACAGGCGGGCCGGAGCCTTGCGGCGCCGCGAGGCCATGGCGATGGAACCGGCCAGCATCATCAAGCCGGCCAGTAGCAGCACAGCATCCAGGCTGCGCCAGTACAGGCCCAGGCCGTAGTTCAGCGCTACCAGCGCCAGCGCCAGGATGGCACCGCCAGCGACGCCGACGTGGGCCCGTGCGACGAAGGGCTCGCGCGCCACCACATCATGCAGGTCGACAAAATAGCGCTTCGGTATTTGTAGCAGTCCGCGCATGTCTACTGTGCTCGAACGGCCTGTTTTCCATATAAGGGCGCGGCGCGCCAGGCCCCAGGCCAGCCCCAGGACTGCCAGCCAGAAGACCGCGCTTACAAGGTGCTGCAGCATCTTAGAAGTCCTTGCACAGGCGCAGCGAGTCGTAGATCGCGGCGTGGATGTTGTGCATGGAGACGCAGTCGCCGACGCGGTACAGCAGGAAGCTGCCGTTGCCAGTCGTTTGGCTCAGGCCGGGCTGCGGTTGGGCGTCGTACAGGGCTTCGATGTCTGTCTGGCCTTTGTTCAGCGACAAGGGCTTGAGCTGCCAGTACAGGCTGTCGTTCGGCAGGATGCCGTTTTCGACCACCACCTGGTCCACCGCGCGTTCTTCCAACGCCTCGGTGTATTCGTTCTTCAGCACGGCGATCAGCTTGTCGCCCTCGCGGTACACCTTTTCCAGCCAGAAGTTCGGCGTCTGGATCACGGCATTGGCGTACAGCTGGCGGTAGAAGATCGGGAAGGTAGTGCCGCCCACGTCGTCGGCCACTTTTACGTCGGGTGTCACGATCTCCACCAGCTTGCCACGCGCTGCGATGAAGTCGGCCACGCCGGTGCCCGCGTGGGTGCTGATGCTGTCATACACCAGCACGTTCTCGCCGGGAGCCACGGCGCCGGACAGAATGTCCCAGCCGCTGACGCACAGACCCTCGGCTGCGCCCCAGGCGGGCGTTTGGCCGGTGTGCGGCAAGCCGCCGGTGGCCAGCACCACGATGTCGGGCTGCTCGGCCATAATCATTTCCTGGGTGGCGGCCACGCCCAAACGGCGGTCCACGCCCAGGCGCAGGGTTTCCATGTCGAACCAGCGGATGATGCCTGCCATCTGCTCTCGCTTCGGTGGCTTGGCCGCCAGGTTTACCTGGCCGCCGACCAAGGCGTTCTTCTCGAACAGCACCACGTCGTGGCCACGCTCACGGGCTACACGTGCGGCTTCCAGGCCGGCTGGGCCACCACCGACCACCACCACCTTGCGGCGCTTGCCGGTGGTCTTCTCAATCACATGCGGCATGGTTTCTTCGCGGCTGGTGGCGGCGTTTTGGATGCACAGCACGTCCAGACCGTTGTATTGGCGATCGATGCAGTAGTTGGCACCCACGCACTGTTTGATCTGGTCTTCGCGGCCGTCGCGGATCTTGATGACCATGTGTGGGTCGGCGATCTGCGCGCGGGTCATGCCGACCATGTCGACCATGCCGGTGGCCAGGATGCGCTCGGCCTGCGATGCGTCGCGGATGCTTTGCGCGTGCATCACCGGCACCTTGGACACCGACTTGATGCCGGCCGCCAGGTGCACAAACGGCTCAGGCGGCAGCGCCATCGGCGGCATGCAGTTGACCAGGGTGTTGTGCGTGTCGGCGCCGGAACCCACCACGCTGAGGAAGTCGATCAGGCCGCTCTCAGACATGGCCTGGGCGATTTCCTTGGCCATCTCGTGGCTGATGCCATCTTCATGGAATTCATCGCCGCACATGCGCATGCCGACGCAGAAGTCGCTGCCGACCTGTTCGCGCACGGCTTGCAGCACTTCCATGCCGAAGCGCAGGCGGTTCTCCAGGCTGCCACCGTATTCGTCGGTACGGTGGTTGACGCGCGGGCTCCAAAACTGGTCGATCAGCTGCTGGTGGGCGGCGGAGATTTCGATGCCGTCGAGTCCTGCGTCTTTCACGCGCTTGGCGGCGCGGCCGTAGTCGGCCACGATGCGGCGGATTTCCTCGATCTCAATCGTCTTGGCGTTGCCGCGGTGCACCGGCTCGCGGATACCGGATGGGCTGACCAGATGTGGCCAGTCAAAGCCGTGCCAGGCATTGCGCCGGCCCATATGGGTGGCCTGGATCATGAGCTTGGCACCATGCTTGTGCATGGTTTCGGCCAGCGTCGCCAGCGGTTCAATCACTTTGTTGGTGGCCAAGTTGACCGAGCTCCACCACGACCAGGGGCTGTCGCGCGACACCGGGCTGGAGCCGCCGCAAATCGCCAGGCCCACACCACCCTTGGCTTTTTCTTCGTAATAGCGGATGTAGCGCTCGGTCGGGTTGCCGCCTTCGGCATACACCTCGGCATGCGCGGTGCTGACGATACGGTTGCGCAGCAGAACCTGGTTCAGGCGGATGGGCTCAAACAAATGCGGGTAGCGCATGGCGGATCTCTAGAGGGGGCTGACGGTGAAAACGCAGTGGCTATGGCCATGGTCGTGAATTTCGGCCGCGCATTGGGTCTCGACGCTGGTGGTGCGCACTGCCGAGCAGCTGGTTTCCAGCACCCAGTCCATGGCGCCCGAGAACCAGCCGGCGAACAAATAGCAGACCTTGCTGTGGTCCACCGGCACGCCGGCAATGCCTTGCGCCAGCACGAACACCGAATGCTCCAGCTTCACCTGGGCGTGGCCGGTGGTGGCGTCGGCCTCGATGAAGGAGAACAGGCCCCAGCCCCGTTGCGACAGGCGTTTCAGGTAGTGCTCGTACACCGCCATGCCGCTCAGGCCATGGGTGGCGGCTTCCTGCTGGCACCAGAAGTAGGCCGAGCGGTGGCCGGCCTTGTACAGCGCCGGCGCATACACCTCCCGACCCACCACGGCCTCGGTTTCAACATGGTTGTTGACGAAGAAGTGCCGCGGCACGTAAATCATCGGAAGTCCGTCGGTGGTCCAGACGCCTGTGTCGGCGTTGACTTCAATTGGGAGTTGGGGGTTCATGGGGGATCTCTTTGTAGGGATAGGGAAGTGCGCAGCCGTGGGCTTACTGGATCTGTTCCGACTTGACCACCACCCAGTTGCGGTCTGCCGTCACAGGCAGGCCCTGGGCCTTCTGGGCTTCGGCATTCTTCTTTTGCATGGCCTGGATCTGCACCAGATATTTGTCTTTGCGGTTCACCCAGACGCGCAGGCCACCGCGCTCTACGTCAGTACCGCGAAACAGCATGGGGCCGTCGCTGACCGGGGTATCGCCCGCCACCAGAATCGGTTTCTTCCATTCGTCGATATAGGTATAGATGGCCGCTTGTTTGCCCTCGAACCAGGTCATCGGTGCCCACAGCGCAGGGGTCAGCTCATGGTCCAGCAGGGCGGCTGGGTCGTATTTCTTGGCGGCAATCAATTTGCGCGCATTGGTGAGTTCGCCGGTCTTGCGGTCTTTCAGCTGCAGGCCGACGCCAATGACGTTCTGCGGCTTGATGTTGTAGCCATTCTTCGGGTCGGCCAGCACCATGCGGACTAGCTCTTCGCTGGCGGCGCTCACTACATAGACCTCGATGCCGTTCTCCATCAGCTTGTTGTAGAGCTCCTGCATGCCGGTGTAGAACTTCGGCGGCTTGACGGCGATGGTCTTGAGTGCCGTGCCTTCGTAGTAGGTGGCGGGGATGCTGGTGCCAGCGGCCAGCATTTCATCGACCCAGCCCTTGAGCTCGCGCAGGGTGTAGCCCGAAAACACCTGGGCTACCCAGGGATAGCAGACCTGGTCGTCGATCTCGCACAGGCGGTAGTAATAGCTGTTCAGGCTTTCTTTGTGGCCGTCGATGTCCTTGAATGGAATCAATTTCAAAGCCGGGTCGAGCTTGTCGCGGCTCAGAATGCCTTTCATTTCCAGAAACGGCAGCAAGGATTCTTCAAGATCGTTGTTATAGGTGGTGTTGTCGGCGTCAAACACCGCAAAGGCGCCCTTGTTGGCGTTGGCCTGGATCAGGCTTTCCAGCTGTGTCGCAGCCTCGGGCGGCCAATGCTTCAACGCTGTCTGGGCCTGGGCGGAAAACGCGAGGCCCAGACTGAGCGCCCAAGGCGCCAGCCATTGGAAAGAAATTGTCTGCTTCAACATTGCGACACAGCCTTTGCTATCTAGAACGTGGATTCAGTCGGGGGCTCAGGCGAGCCAGCCAGCAACACGCGCAGGGTTGTCTGCAATCCATTTTTCGGCCGCGGCGTCGGGCTTGGCCCCACCTTCGACGGCCAGCATCACGGCGCCGATTTCTTCTGGCTTCCATGACAGCTTCTTCAGGAAGGCCACCACCGTAGGTGCCTTGGCGTTCAATCCGGGGTTGATCACGCTGTCCACATGCTCTTCGGCTCCGTAGATATTCTTCGGGTCGGCCAGGAAGCGCAGCTTGTACTTGGCAAACATCCAGTGCGGGATCCAGCCGGTGACGGCGATGGATTTGTTGGCACGGTAGGCGCGGTCCAGCTCGGCGGCCATGGCCGGGCCGGAGCTGGGCTGCAAGCGCATTTCCAGGCCGTAAGCCTTGATGGCTTCTTCGGTCTTCTTCATCACGCCAGCGCCGGCGTCGATGCCGACGATGCGGTTGTCAAAGTCGGCACGGTGGCTGTTCAGGTCGGCCAGGCTGGTTGCCTTGACGTACTCGGGCACGATCAGGCCGATCTTGGCGCCGGGGTAGTTGGCACCCAGGATCTGCACCTTGTCCTTGAAGTTGGCCAGGTAGGCTTCGTGCGTCACGGGCAACCAGGCCGACAGGGTGGCGTCGATGTCGCCGCGCGCCACGCCCTGCCACATGATGCCGGCGGCCAGCGGCACCAGCTCCACGGTCATACCCAGCTTGCTGCGGATGATGGCGGCGGCCAGATTGGTGGTGGCGACGCTGTCCGACCAGCCATCGACAAAACCGATCTTGATGGTGGGCTTGGCTTGGGCGAAGGCAGCGCCACCGGACATGGCCAATGCAGAAAGGCTCAAAGTCTGCGTGAGAAATTCACGACGTTTGCGGGGGGAGAACGAAACGGTCATAGCAGCTAACTCCTGGTTGTGGATAGGGAATGAGAGGGGACGGGGAAATCTGTAGGTTGCTGGTCTTAGGTACCCCAGACCTGGTCGAAGAATTTCATCCAGTTGGCACCCAGTACCTTGGTGATCCGGGCATCCGACCAGCCAGATTGCTGCATCGTGGCCGTGAGGTTGGGGAAGTCGCCGATGGTGCGAATGCCTTCGGGATTGATCACCTCGCCGAAGGTGGTCAGGCGGCGCCAGCGGCCTTTGTCATGCGTCAGCATGTCGAAGAACTCATGGCCGTGACCCTGGGTGAAGTCAGAGCCAAGGCCTACGCAGTCTTCGCCAACAATATTGATGACGTAGTCGATGGCCTCGACGTAGTCGTGCACGGTCGACTGATTGCCGCGCTTGAGGAAGGGCGAGAACATGGTCACGCCGATGAAGCCACCGTGGTCGGCGATGAATTTCAGCTCGTCGTCGCTTTTGTTGCGGGGGTGGTCCTTCAGGCCCAGGGGCAGGCAGTGGGTGTAAGCCACGGGCTTGGTGGAGGCCAGGATTGCTTCTTCAGAGGTCTTGCTGCCCACGTGCGACAGGTCGACCATGATGCCTATGCGATTCATTTCTGTGATGACCTCGCGGCCGTAGCCGGAAAGCCCGCCATCGCGCTCATAGCAGCCGGTGCCCAAGAGGTTCTGCGTGTTGTAGCAAAGCTGGACCACGCGCACACCCATGTCGTGGAAGGCCTCGATGTAGCCGAGGTTGTCCTCAAAGGCATGGGCGTTCTGGAAGCCCAGGACGATGCCGGTTTTGCCATCGGCTTTCGCTTGGATGATGTCAGCCGTGTTGCGCGCGAGGGTCACGAGGTCGCTGTTGTCGCGGATCAGCTGTTTCAGCTGGGCGATGTTGTCGACGGTCTTTGGAAAGTCGTCCCAAACGGAGACGGTGCAGTTGGCGGCGGCCAAACCGCCCTTTTTCATGTCTTCGAATACGCTGCGGTTCAGGTTGGCGATGATGAGGCCGTCGATGACGATGGAGTCTTGGTGCAGGGTGCTCATGGTGCGTGTCCTTTATGCGTACAGAGGAAAACGGGCAGTTAGCGCTTTGACGCGGGCGTAGACCGAGGCCTCTACGGCCGGGTCGCCGGCGGGGTTGGTCTTCAGGCTGTTGAAGACTTCCAGCATCAGCCGGCCAACTTCTTCAAACTCGGCCACGCCGAAGCCGCGCGTGGTGCCGGCAGCAGTGCCGACGCGGATGCCTGAGGTGATGGTGGGCTTCTCGTCGTCGAACGGGATGCCGTTCTTGTTGCAGGTAATGCCGGCACGCTCCAGTGCCACTTCGGTGGTATTGCCTTTTAGGCCTAGGGGACGCAGGTCCACCAGCAGCAGGTGGTTGTCGGTACCGCCCGTTACCAGGTCCAGGCCACCGGCTTTCAGCACCGCGCCCAGGGCCTTGGCGTTGGCCACGACCTGCTGGGTATAGGCCTTGAAGCTGGGTTGCAGCGCTTCACCAAAGGCCACGGCCTTGGCAGCAATGACGTGCATCAGCGGGCCGCCTTGCGAGCCGGGGAACACGGCCGAGTTGATCTTCTTGGCGATCTCGGCGTCATTCGTCAACACCACGCCGCCGCGCGGGCCGCGCAGGGTTTTGTGGGTGGTGGAGGTGGTCACATGCGCATGTTGGACCGGGCTGGGGTAGACGCCGGTGGCGACCAGGCCGGCCACGTGGGCCATGTCCACCATCAGCAGTGCGCCGACCTTATCGGCAATTGCGCGGAAGCGTGCCCAGTCGATGGTGCGGGGATAGGCCGAGAAACCGGCAATGATGAGCTTGGGCTTGTGTTCAACCGCCAGCGCTTCGACTTCGTCGTAGTCGATCAGCGAGTCGGCGCGGCGCACGCCGTATTGCACCGCCTTGAACCACTTGCCCGACAGCGCGGGCTTGGCGCCGTGTGTCAGGTGGCCGCCGGCGGATAGCGACATGCCAAGCACCGTGTCGCCAGGCTGCACCAGGGCCAGCATCACGGCGGTGTTGGCCTGCGCGCCGGAGTGCGGTTGCACATTGGCGAACTCGCAGCCGAACAGCTTGCACAGGCGTTCGATGGCCAGGGCCTCGACCACGTCCACATGCTCGCAGCCGCCGTAGTAGCGCTTGCCGGGATAGCCTTCGGCGTACTTGTTGGTCAGTACCGACCCTTGCGCTTCCAGTACGGCCTTGGAGACGATGTTTTCCGAGGCGATGAGTTCGATTTGTTCGCGCTGGCGTGTCAGCTCGTGGTCCATGGCGACGCTGACTGCAGGGTCGGCTTGGGCTACGCCGGTGGAGAAGAAGGCTTCAGTGGTCATGGTGAAAGCTTTTCAAACGGTTTCGAACAGGGGTGTGAACACCGGGTCGACACATAAATGTGGGCTGGTGATGCAGGGCCGATAGGACCGCGCAGTGCGCTCCAGCAGGCGCCAGGTGTAGTCGGCAAAGCTGCGGCGGAAAACCAGCAGCACGCCAGCGGTGTCGGTGCGCACCACCGTCATGCCGGTCTTGGACACCACGGTGCTGGCACAGCGGCCTACGGCCAGGCTTTCATAGTCGTACGGGCCGAGCTGGCGTAGCAATTGGATGTGGTCAGGGCCGGCCAGGCGCATGGATGTCAGGCCGCCGCTGTTGTCCACGATCTGCGCGAACAGGCCTTGCACGGCGCCGGTCAGCGCGGCCAGTAGGCTGTCGCGGCGCGAGCGTTTGCACACCAGCAGCCATTCGTCGGGCGATACCCAGAGCACCGCACCTGCATCGGTATTCAATACGGTCATGGGCTGGGTGGGCAGTGCCTGGCCCAGCACGCCGGCCACGGCCTGCATGAAGGCGCCGTCATCGGGTTTGCCGCGCAGCACCAGGTAGCCCATATGGGGCAGCTCGGCCAGCACGATGCGGTCGCTGCTGCTTGGGGTTTGCACGCGGGCCGACAGGCCAAAGGCGTGCAGCGGGGATTCCAACAGAACCTTAGACATTTTGACGGTCACCTTTCACATCCACAAACACGCTGCTGCTGACCTTGACCGGCGCGACCTTGCCGTGGGCATGCACGTACAGGGTCTGGTCCTTGCGTTGCAGGCCACCCATCACGACGGCCATGGCAATCGAACGGCCCAGGAAGGCGCTGTGGTAGCTGGAGGTCACATGGCCCAGCATCTGGTTGCTGGTGCCGACCGTGGCGCTTTCCATGATCTGCGCACCTTCGATCAGCACGGTGGCCGGGTCTTCTGGCAGCAGGCCGACCAGCTGCTTGCGGCCTTCACGCGCCGTGTCGCTACGGGCTAGTGAGCGCTTGCCTAGGAAGCTGAAGGGCTTCTTCATGCCCACGGCCCAGGCCATATCGAGATCCAGAGGGCTCATCGAGCCGTCCGTGTCCTGGCCGACGATGATGAAGCCCTTTTCGGCGCGCAGCACGTGCATGGTCTCGGTGCCGTAAGGGGTGATGTCGAATTCGGCGCCGGCGGCCATCACGGCCTCCCACAGGGCATGGCCGTAGCCGGACTCGACGTTGATTTCGTAGGACAACTCACCCGAGAAGCTGACGCGGAACACGCGGGCCGGCAGGCCGTGCACCGTGCCAGGGCGCCAGTCCATGAACTTGAAGTTCTCGGCCGACAGGTCGATGTCCGGGCATAGCTTGGCCAGCACGAAGCGGGCCTTGGGTCCGACCAGGGCTATGGTGGACCAGTGGTCGGTCACTGAGGTCATCCACACCTTCAGCTCCGGCCATTCGGTCTGGTGCCAGCGCTCCAGCCAGTTCAGCACGCGTGCCGCACCGCCGGTGGTGGTGGTCATGTAGAACTGGTTTTGCTCGATGCATGCCGTTACGCCGTCGTCCATCACCATGCCGTTTTCGTCCAGCATCAGGCCGTAGCGGCATTTGCCGACGGCCAGTTGGGTCCAGGCATTGGAGTAGATGCGGTTCAGGAACTCGCGTGCATCCGGGCCGTCGATCTGGATCTTGCCCAGGGTGGACGCGTCCATTACGGCTACGCCATTGCGGGCCGCCAGACATTCGCGGTTCACGGCGGCGTGCAGGTCTTCGCCGGGCTTGGCAAAGTACCAGGGGCGCAGCCATTGGCCGACCGGCTCCAGCGCGGCACCGCGTGCCATGTGGGACGCGTGGATGGCCGTAAAACGGCTCGGATCAAAGCACTCTTCGGTCATGGTGCCGGCCAGCGCACCCAGGCTGACCGGGGTGTAGGCCGGGCGGTAGGTGGTGGTGCCGACTTCGGCGACGGGGCGTTTCAGGGCGCGGGCGGTGATGACGAAACCGTTCACGTTGGACAGCTTGCCCTGGTCGGTGCCAAAGCCCAGCGCGGTGTAGCGCTTGACATGTTCGATGGAGTGGTAGTTCTCGCGCACCGCCAGTTCGATGTCGGCGGCGCTGACGTCGTTCTGGTAGTCCACAAAGGCCTTGGCGCCAGCGCCTTCCTGTTTGCCATCGGGCAGGCGGAACATGGGGCGGGCTGGCATGCGTTGGGCTTTGTTGCAGGTGGGCACCTGCAGACCTTGGGGCTTGCCGCAATGGGCCAGCACCTGCTGCATGGCCTGTGTGGTCTGTGCCAGCGCTGCAGACAGTTCAAACGCACCGGTCACGGAGCCGACGCAGGCCACGCCCTTGCGACCCTGGCTGGGTACCACGAAGGCGGCGACGGACTCGTCCCATGTTGGGCGGCTGCCGTCATGGCAGAACAGATGCACCGTGGGCGACAGGCCACCGGAGCTCAGCACTACGTCGCAGGCGATGTGGGTGCTGGGGCCAGTTACTTCGTCCCGTGTAGCGTGCAAGGGCACCAGGCGCACGCCTTTGACTTCGCTGCCGCCGGTGACTTCGGCAATGCCGTGGCCGGCCAATACCTTGTAGCTGCTGCTTCGGGCGACAGCGCCGTGGCGCACATCGGCCACTGTGACGCTGGCGCCGGCCTTCGCCAGCAACTCAGCGCAGTCGTGGACCAGGTCGCTGGTGCCGCAGATGACGATGCGTTGGCCGACGCGCACGCCATAGCGCTGCAGAAAGGTCTGGCCGGCGGACACGGTCATCACGCCGGGCAGGTCGTTGTTGCCGAACACCAGAGGGCGCTCGATGGCACCCGTTGCCAGCACCACATGGTGGGCGCGGATCTTGTGCAGCCGGTGGCGTGGCAAGTGGGCTTGGCGCTGGTTTGGGGCGATATGGTCTTGCACCAATTCGACGGCCTGCACCAGGTTTTGTTCGTACATGCCGAATGCCGTAGTGCGGGGCAGCACGGTGACATGGGGCATGTCATGCAGTGCAGCCAACACGGCGCGGATGTAGGCATCGCTGCTTCGGCCATCGATCTGCGCAGTCGGGTCGGACAGCAGCCAGCCACCGATTTCGCTTTGCTCGTCCAGCAGCACGGTCTTCAAGCCGGCTTGGCCGGCTTGCAGCGCGGCCAGCAGGCCGCAGGCACCGCCGCCCACTACCAGCACGTCCACATGGTGGTGCAGGTGGTCGTAGTGCTCGGGATCGGGCTCGGTGGGCGCGTCGCCAAACCCGGCGAACTTGCGGATCACGGTTTCATACAGGGGCCACAGCTTTTGCGGCCACTTGAAAGTCTTGCTGTAGAAGCCGGCGGGCATGAAGCGCGAGCCTTGGCCCAATACCGACTTCAGATCAAAGTCCAGCGAAGGCCAGCCCGAGGTGGAGCTGGCGCTGAGGCCGTCGTACAGCTCGGCCTGGGTGGCTTTGACGTTCGGGGTGGTCAGTGCGCCCACGCCCAGTTGCACCAGCGCATTGGGTTCTTCGGCGCCGGCGCCGATGATGCCGCGCGGGCGGCCGTATTTGAAGCTGCGGGCCATGCGGCGCACGCCGTGGCCCAGCAGGGCAGAAGCCAGTGTGTCGCCAGGATGGCCGGTGTATTCGCGTCCATCGAAGGTGAATTTAATGGTGCGCGTTGTGTCGATGCGCGTGCCGGTTTGGGGGACTCGGGTGCCGCTCATGCTGCTTGCTCCTTGGCCATGTCTGCGAGGAACTGCGCCTTGCCTTCGGCCAGGGTCCAGCTGCCAGCGACTTCGTAGGTGGCGGTGTTGCGCTTCACGGCAAACACCTTGCGGCATGCCGCGGTGTGCTGCCATTGCTCCCAGAACCAGCCCTTGGTGTTCTTGCGGAAGAAAACATAGTCACCCCAGACGGCATCGTCCACGGCTTCGGGTTGGGCTGGGCGGGGGATATAGGCTTCACCGGCGTTGCTGAACTCTTCTTCGTCCCGCGTTTCGCCGCAATGGGGGCAGTGCAAAAAAAACATCTTGTTAACTCCACAGCACGTTGCGTAAAACACAACGCAATAAATGAGACGGACTCTTTCCAGAGATACCGCAGAACTGGCTTTGCCAGGCTGCTGGTGTCGCCCCCTGCAAGGGGGGTGGCGAAAAGCGCTTGCGCTGTAGCCTGGGGGTGTTCGTCATACCTAGTGTGCGACGCCTGCGGCGCCGTGTTCGTCGATCAAATGGCCGGTGAGGAAACGGTTTACGGAGAAAGCCTTGGACAGCGGGCCGGGTTCACCCTGGGCCAGCATGTCGGCAAACACATGGCCTGAGCCCGGCGTGGCCTTGAAGCCTCCGGTACCCCAGCCGCAGTTGAAGAACAGGCCTTGCACCGCGGTCTTGGAGATGATCGGGCAGGCGTCGGGTGTCACGTCCACAATGCCGCCCCACTGGCGGTTCATGCGTACGCGGGAGAACTGTGGGAACAGTTCAATGATGGCCGCGGCCGTATGCTCGATCACATGCGGGCTGCCGCGCTGGCCGTAGCCCAAATAGCTGTCGATGCCCGCGCCGATCACCAGCTCGCCCTTGTCGGACTGGCTGAGGTAGCCGTGCACCGCGTTGGACATGATCACGGTGTCGATCACGCGCTGCATCGATTCCGACACAAAGGCCTGCAGCGGGTGGCTTTCCAGCGGCATGCGCAGGTCGGCCATCTTGGCCAGCACGGAGGAGTGGCCTGCGGCCACGCAGCCTACGCGGTCGGTTTTGACCGCGCCCAGGTTGGTTTGCAGGCCGCGGATCTTGCCGCCCTGGATGTCCATGCCGGTGACTTCGCAGCCTTCGATCAGGTCCACACCCAGGCGGCTGGCGGCACGTGCAAAGCCACGGGCCACAGCATCGTGGTGGGCGATGCCGGCGCGCGGCTGCCAGCTGGCGCCCAGCACCGGGAAGCGGCGGCTGCGGCTGCAATCGAGCTGGGGGATTTTTTCTTTGACTTCCTGCGCGTTCAGCACATGGGCGTCAATGCCCTGCAGCGCGTTGGCGTTGACCCGGCGTTCGATGTCGCGCATGTCTTGCAGGGTGTGGCCCAGGTTGAACACACCGCGCTGGCTGAACATCACGTTGAAGTTCAGGTCCTCCGTCAGGCCTTCCCATAGCTTCAGCGAATGTTCGTAGATGGCCGCGGATTCGTCCCACAGGTAGTTGGAGCGCACGATGGTGGTGTTGCGGGCCGTGTTGCCGCCGCCCAGGTAGCCCTTTTCCAGCACTGCGATCTTGCCGACGCCGGGGTGGTTCTTGGCTAGGTAGTAAGCGGTGGCCAGGCCGTGCCCGCCGCCGCCGACGATCACCACGTCATAGGATGGTTTCAAGGCCACCCGTTCCCAGGCTGGCTCCCAGGTTTGGTGGTTTTTAAAGCCGTGCTTGAGCAGGCTCCAGAGTGAGTAGTTTTGGCCGCGCATGGGTTTCTCGTGGAGGTCCAATGAATCTGGATGCATTGTTGGATGTCCCCCGTGTGTCACCTTGCGCCGTGCAGACGCACACTTGCTCAAATTCGACATTGCGTCGGATCTGTCTATTCGGGCTGGCCGCGTAATCCGCTGCTGGACTGTTTAAAATTGGAGGATGAGCACCGATACCTCCCCCATGAACCTGACGCATCACTTTTTGATTGCGATGCCCGGGCTGGAGGATGAAGCGTTCGCCAAGAGCGTGGTCTACCTGTGTGAGCACAGCCCGCGCGGCGCCATGGGCCTGGTGATCAACAAACCCAGCGACATCAGCCTGAAAAGCCTGTTCGACAAGGTCGAGCTGCCGCTGCGCCGCGCCGATTTGAGCGATAGCCCGGTATTCCAGGGCGGCCCGGTGCAAACCGAGCGCGGCTTTGTGCTGCACGAAGCCTTTATCGGCACCGATATCGACCCCAGCGAGTCGGTCTACGCCTCCACCATGGCGATTCCCGGCGGGCTGGAGATGACCACCTCCAAAGACGTGCTCGAGGCCCTGTCCACCGGTGCCGGCCCGCGCCGGGTGTTGATTTCGCTCGGCTATTCGGCCTGGGGCGAGGGCCAGCTGGAGGCCGAACTTGGCGAAAACAGCTGGCTGACGGTAGAGGCCGACCTGGCGGTGATTTTCGACACCCCGGTCGAGCAGCGCTACGATAAAGCCTTGATGCTGCTGGGCTTGCAGGCCTGGATGCTGTCCCCCGAGGCGGGCCACGCATGATTGCGCAGAGGCACACCCCCAGGCTTGCCCACTGCGTGTGGCCTCCAACCCCCTTGCAGGGGGCAATACCAGCAGCCCGGCAAAGCCGGTTCTGCGGTATTTTTCGAAAAATGCCGTCTCGTTTTATGCAACCAGGATGACTGTCGTTCCCGTCAATTTGCAATCATTTCTGGCTTTTGACTACGGCCAAAAGCGCACCGGCGTCGCAGTCGGCAACCGTTTCACCCGCACCGCCACGCCGCAGGGCACGATCACTGCCGAGGGCGATACGCGCTTCGTCCCCATCGCCGCCCGCGTCAAGGAATGGCAGCCCGACGCCATCGTCGTCGGCGTGCCCTTCCACCCGGACGGTGCCGCGCACGACAACACCCGGCGCGCCCAGAAGTTCGCGCGACAACTGCGTGGCCGCTTCAATCTGCCGGTTTTCGAGGTAGATGAGCGCTATAGCACCACAGAAGCGCTGGAGATGGGTGCCAAAGACGCTGATGCCGCTGCGGCCTGCATCATCCTGGAACAATTTTTGAGGAGTATTCCGTGAGCACACTCATGTTGGACGCCGAGGCCTTGTACCTTGAGCTTTTAAGAGGTGTCAGGGCATCGTTGAAACCTGACACTCGCCTGGTCGGCATCACCTCTGGTGGCGCTTGGCTGGCCGAGCGCCTGCAGGCCGACCTGCAATTGCCCGGCAAACCCGGCGTGATCTCCAGCGCCATGCACCGCGACGACTTTTCCAAGCGCGGCATGGTTTCGGGCGGCGGCGGGCAGACCGCGCTGGCTTTTGACGTGAATGGTGCAGACATCATCCTGCTGGACGACGTGCTCTACACCGGCCGCACCATCCGCGCCGTCATCAACGAGCTGTTCGACTTCGGCCGCCCCGCCGCCGTGCGCCTGGCCGTGCTGGTGGACCGCGGTGGCCGCGAGCTGCCGATCCAACCCGATTTCGCCGCTTCCCGCATAGCGTTGCCGGCCAGCCAGCAGCTGGCGCTGGCGCGCAGTGTGGCAGGTGCCTTCAGCTTCAACGTCGAAGGCTGACCCCCTATGCTTTACAAACGCAACAACCCCCAACTCAACAAGCATGGCGAGCTGATCCACCTGCTGTCCACCGAAGGCCTGCCCAAGGACATCCTGACGCAGATCCTGGACACCGCCGCCAACTTCGTTAGCGTCAATGACCGCGAGGTCAAGAAGGTGCCGCTGCTGCGCGGCAAGAGCGTGTTCAACCTGTTCTTCGAGAACAGCACCCGCACCCGCACCACCTTCGAGATCGCTGCCACGCGCCTGAGCGCAGACGTGATCAACCTGGACATTGCCCGCTCTAGCGCCGCCAAGGGCGAGTCGCTGCTGGACACGATTGCCAACCTGAGCGCCATGGCCGCCGACGTGTTCGTGGTGCGGCACAGCGAATCCGGCGCGCCCTACCTGATCGCCCAGCACGTCGCCCCGCATGTGCATGTGGTGAATGCCGGCGACGGCCGCCATGCGCACCCCACCCAGGGCCTGCTGGACATGTACACCATCCGGCACTACAAAAAAGACTTCAGCAACCTCACTGTGGCCATCGTTGGCGATGTGCTGCACTCGCGGGTGGCGCGCTCTGACATCCATGCGCTGACGACGCTGGGCTGCGCCGAAGTGCGCGTGGTTGGCCCCAAGACCCTGGTGCCTAGCGACATGGCGCAGATGGGCGTGCGCGTCTGCCACACGTTGGAAGAAGGCATCAAGGACTGCGACGTGGTCATCATGCTGCGCCTGCAGAACGAGCGCATGAGCGGCGCGCTGCTGCCGTCCAGCCAGGAATTCTTCCGCAGCTTCGGCCTGACGCCCGAAAAGCTGGCGCTGGCCAAGCCGGACGCTATCGTCATGCACCCCGGCCCGATCAACCGCGGCGTGGAGATCGACTCCGCCGTGGTCGACGGCCAGCAGAGCGTGATCCTGCCGCAGGTGACCTTCGGTATCGCCGTGCGCATGGCCGTCATGGGCATCGTCGCCGGGAATGAAGCTTGAGCGTTTTTGCTATTCAATCCATAGCTGCTAGCGCAGGTATCTTCTGCGCTAGAGCCCTATTTGGTATAAAAATATGAAGACCCTGATCCAACACGGCCGCATCATCGACCCGGCCAGCGGGCTGGACACCACCGGCTCCATCGCCATCGCCACGGGCCGCATCATCGCCATCGGCCGCGATGTGCCCGAGTTCCAGCCCGACCGCGTGCTGGACGCCAGCGGCTGCATCGTGCTGCCCGGCCTGGTGGACCTGTGCGCGCGCCTGCGCGAGCCCGGCTACGAGCATGAAGGCATGATGGAAAGCGAAATGGCCGCGGCGGCCGCAGGCGGCGTGACCAGCCTGGTCTGTCCGCCCGACACCGACCCGGTGCTGGATGAGCCCGGCCTGGTGCAGATGCTGAAGTTCCGCGCTAAAAAGAACCACCAGGCCCGCCTGTTCCCGCTGGGCGCGCTGACCCGTGGCCTGCAAGGCGAGGTGCTGACCGAGATGGTGGAGCTCACCGGCGCGGGCTGTATCGGCTTCGGCCAGGCCGAGGTGCCCTTGGGCAACACCCAGGTGCTGCAGCGCGCGCTGCAGTATGCCGCCACCTTTGACTACGCCGTCTGGCTGCGCCCGCAAGAGCTGCACCTGGGCAAGGGCGTGGCCGCCAGCGGCCCCCTGGCTACGCGTATGGGCTTGAGCGGCGTGCCTGTGTCCGCCGAAACCATCGCGCTGCACACCATCTTCGAATTGATGAAGACGACCGGTGCCCGCGTGCACCTCTGCCGCATCAGCAGTGCCGCCGGCATCTCCCTGGTACGCCAGGCCAAGAAGGACGGCCTTCGCGTGACCTGCGATGTGAGCATCAATTCTCTGCACCTGACGGATACGGACATCGGTTACTTCGACAGCCGCGCCCGCCTGAGCCCGCCGCTGCGCCAGCAGCGCGACCGTGAAGCCCTGCGCGCAGCCTTGGCCGACGGCACCATCGACGCCCTGGTGTCCGACCACACGCCGGTAGAGGCCGATGCCAAGGCCTTGCCTTTTGCCGAAGCCGAACCCGGCGCCACCGGCCTGGAGCTGCTGTTGAGCCTGGCGCTGAAGTGGAGCCAGGACGACAGCGTGCCGCTGCAGCGCGCGCTGGCCGCCGTCACCTGCGCACCCGCTGCCGTGCTGGGCAGCAGCCTGGGTACCCTGCAAGCCAGCTTGGGCCAACTGGTCGAGGGCGGCGTGGCCGACCTCTGCATCTACGACCCCGACGCCAGCTGGACGGTGGCTGCCGACACCTTGCGCAGCCAGGGCAAGCACACGCCGTTTTCGGGCTACGAGCTGCCCGGTCGCGTGCGCTGCGCCGTGGTGGCCGGCCATGTGGCCTTCGAATCACGCCGCGATGCACTATAAAAATAGTAGCTACTGATGCAGGTAGTACCTGCGCTGGTGGCATTATTTTTATAAATTCCTGATGCGCTTGTTTCGCGTTCTTGCCAAGTTGCTGCACCTGCTGCTGCACATCGCTACCGGCTGGTGGACCATCCGCCGGCATTTCCCCCAGATGGACAACGCCGAGCGCGGCCGGCAGGTGCAAGCCTGGTCACAGCAACTGCTGCGCGTGTTGGGCATACGGCTGCGGGTCAGCGGCACGCCCAGCCAGGGCCCGCTGCTGCTGGTGGCCAACCACATTTCGTGGCTGGACATTGCGGTGATACACGCGGCTGGCTACTGCCGCTTTGTCTCCAAATCCGACGTCAAGCAGTGGCCCATCGTCGGCACCCTGGCCACGGCGTCGGGCACCTTGTATATCGAGCGTGAGTCGCGCCGCGACGCCATGCGCGTGGTACACCACATGGTCGAGAGCCTGCGCGCCGGCGATGTGATTGCCGTCTTCCCGGAGGGCACGACCGGCGACGGCCGCAGCCTGCTGCCGTTCCACGCCAACCTGCTGCAAGCGGCGATCTCGGCCAATGTGCCGGTGCAGCCGCTGGCGCTGCGCTTTGTCGATGTGCATACCGGGGCGCTGCATTTCGCCCCCAGCTTTGTCGGCGACGAAACCCTGCTGGGCTCCCTCTGGCGCACCCTCAGCGCCACCACGCTGGGTGCCGACGTGCTGTATGGCCAGGCCGAGCACGCCCAGGGCCGCGACCGCCGAACCTGGACCAAGGATCTGCACGTGCAAGTCCAGGCTTTGCGGACCAGTTTGTAGTTTCGACCCCACCCTTGCCGGCATCCAGTGCAACTGAATAAGATCCATCCATGAAAAAATACCTCATCACGGGATTTTCGGGATTTGTCGGGCGCCATTTTCTGGCTTATCTGGACAGCTTGAATGAACCCATCTCGGTTTTGGGCCTGGACCGGAATGCGGCTGAATTTGATTTGAACCAGTTTGAGAATCTGGAATGTGCATTCAAAAAGGCTGATCTGTTGCAAAGCAAGGATTGGGCTCCGGTAATCGAGGTATTTCAGCCCGATTACATCGTTCACCTGGCATCGTTCAGCAGCGTGGCCTTTAGCTGGGTCGATCCGATTGGCAGTTTTTCGAATAACACCAATGTGTTTTTGAATCTGCTGGAAACCGTGCGCAAGGTGAATCCGCGCTGCCGGATTTTGTCGGTCGGTTCCTCGGAAGAATATGGCGCCTGCAGCCTGGATAAATTGCCGCTGACCGAAGAGTCCCAGCTGAACCCCGTCAGCCCTTACGCGGTGGCCCGGGTGTCCCAGGAGTTGTTGTCCAAGGTCTATGTCGAGGGCTATGGCTGCGATATCGTAATGACCCGCTCGTTCAACCATATTGGTCCGGGCCAGCTGGATACTTTCGTGATTTCGTCTTTTGCCCGCAAATTGCTGGCCATTCAAAATGGCAGTGCCGAGCCGGTGATGCTGACCGGCGATACCACCATCGTGCGCGACTTTGTCGACGTGCGCGACGTGGTGCGGGCCTACGACGATTTGTTGAAGCATGGCCGGTCTGGGCATATCTACAACATCTGCAGCGGAACCGGCGTCAGCCTGAAATCGGTTATCGACCAAATGGCCTCTATTCTGGGTATTACCGTGACCCAGCAGATCGATCCGAAATTGGTGCGGCCGAATGACAACAAGGCGATTATTGGATCATTGAAGAAAATCAACGACGAGATTGCCTGGGTGCCGCGCATACCGCTGGATACCAGTCTGCGCGATATCCTGAACTACTGGCTTGGTAAATCCGATCTCAGTTAGAACATCGGCTCGCACAGCACTTCGGTGGTGACTGAATTGGCGATGTAGCACTCGGCATGGGCCGCGTGGTGCAGCTGCTCTAGCTCTGCGGGGCTTGGCTGCCGGTCGCCACCGAACTGCACGGCGGGGTGCAGCGTCACCTGGGTCATGGCCATGCGGCCCTGGCTGTTGCGGGCCATCAGGCCGGTAGCGGCGTCGTGGTAGCTGTCGACCACCCAGCCGGCCCGGGCGGCCAGGTCCAGAAACCACAGCATGTGGCAGCTGGACAGGGCGGCGATGAACGCCTCTTCCGGGTCTACCGCCGCTGGGTCAGAGAAAGGCAGACGCACCACGTGCGGCGATGAGGACGCGGCCACCTGGGCACCGCCGTCGAAATGCCAGCTGTGTCGGCGGCTGTAGCGGTGGTCGTTAAAGGTTTGCGCATCGCGCTGCCAGACGATGGTGGCGGTATGGTGGGTCATAGTGTTTGCTATTTTTTCAATAGCTGATGCCGCATATCCAATAGGCGCTAGTGACGTTTTTTATGCAATTTCTACAGCTCAGGCCTTCAGGTTCAGATGCTGGCCTATGGTTTGCCCCAGCGCATTCGAGGTGGGCTGCACCGGCATTTTTACATTGAAACTGGCACTCGGCACGGCTTCGGCTTCACCCGCCGTGCTGTCTTTGCTGGCGGGCTTCTTGCCGGAGGCGCTGTCGACGGGGGTAAGTGCGCTGGCCTTTTGCGGCCCGGGCACGGTGCTGGCGGAGGTTACTGAGTTGACGGCCATATCTACCTTTCTCTACCTTTCAAGTGGGCAGTGCACTGCGCATGCACTGCATGGGGCTGTAACCAGTCTAGCGCTGGGCCTAGTGTCGCGCACAGGCTTTACCAGTTGCTACATGCAAGGTGAAAGGCTGCTTCCCTCGACAGGAAAATGAAATCGATGAGATGCCTGTAAGGCGTTGATTCAAAAAAGATTTTGGTGCGGTGTAGGTTAAAAATGCAGCCCTGTCCACTGGCGATTGCTCCGTTGCTAGATTTGTTAGCATTTGTGCGCTATGTGTGTAGGCGCACTGAATGACAGATTTCCAGTCTTTAAGCTTCCTCAACGCCATAAATGACTGCGCAATTTCTGCACTTCTAACGTGAATGTGCCGATTAGTCGTTGTGAATATCCTTTTTATGACCTGCTCACATGGCATGACTGAATGAAACCTGAAGACACGCTTTACGAAGTTCTGGAAATCAGTCCGCGTGCCAGCGTCGAAGTCTTAAGGGCTGCTTACCGTTGTTTGGCACAGTTCCATCATCCCGATAAGAATATTGCCAATAATGACGTTATCTGCAATGACAGAATAATTCTGATCAATAACGCCTATTCCATCTTGTCTGATCCGGTGGCGCGCCAAATTTATGACCGAAAGATGGGACTTCATAGCCAGAATGCTGACCGAAGAGGGGGCTGCAAGGACCAAGGGGGCAACTTTGCTCCCACGGGTTCAACGCCCAATGTGTCCAGGCCTTTTGGGTTTCGCCCTATTTAGCTCCGTCAGCGCCTAGCGAAGCTTGGGGCCTTCAAAACAGGCTTCTAGATGGGGAAAAGAAAAAGGCCGGAAGCTCTTGGAAGCTTGCGGCCTTGGATGTGGTCCCCTCGACAGGAATCGAACCTGTATCTAGCACTTAGGAGGCACTCGTTCTATCCATTGAACTACGAAGGGGAGCGCGGATTGTAGGGCTTGGCAAGGCCGGTTTTGGCGCGGCGTGCGGCCGGCGTGAAGATCGGGTCCATCGCGCCTGGATGGTTTTCTGCTATTAAAACCGTAGCTCCTTGCGCAGGTGATATATGCGCTGGAGGCTAATTTTTTATAAATCTATCCGGCTGCGCCGCTTGGCAGCGCCTTGTCCAGCGGCAACTGCAGGCCGGACTTCAGCCAGCCCAGGGTGACCGAGGTGCGGAAGCGGCGGATGTTGTCGTCGCCTTCGAAGAGGCGCCGTGTCAGCGCCTCGTAGTCGGCCATTGAGGCGACGGTGACGATCAGCAGGTAGTCGGCCTCGCCGGTCACGCTGTAGCACTGCTGTACCGCAGGCTCGGCGGCGATGCGGGTGCGCATGGCGGCGGTGCGGTCGGGGCGTTCGTTCTCCAGGTGCAGCTCGATGATGATGGTCAGCGGCAGGCCGACCTTGGCCGCGTCGATCACCGCCACATTGGCGCGTATCACGCCGCTGTCCTGCAGCCGCCGGATGCGCCGCTGCACCGCTGGTGCCGACAGGTGCACGGCCTCGGCAATGACGCGCTGGGGCACGCTGTTGTCCTTTTGCAGGATGTCCAGGATGGCGATGTCGAACGCGTCTAGGGGCAGGGCAGTGGGCATGTGGGTGGGGGCTGGTGAGCGAATATTGCGTTTGCGGCCTGTTTTTACAGCGAAAACCAGCCGTGCTGCGATTTATATTTTCGCCCATGACTTTGATGCGCTACCCACGGGTGATTCCTTTTTTGGCAGTTCTGGGCGCGGTGACGGCCCTGGGGGTTGGCACGTCCTGGGCCAAGCAGCTTTTCCCTTTGGTGGGGGCACAGGGCACGACGGCCGTGCGGGTGGGCTTTTCGGCCCTGCTGCTGCTGCTGCTGTGGCGGCCTTGGCGCTGGCATCTGTCGCGGGCAGATGCCATCTCGATTGCCTGCTATGGCGCTGCGCTGGGCGTGATGAATTTGATGTTCTACATGTCGCTGCGCACCTTGCCGTTTGGGCTGGCCGTGGCCATCGAATTTGCCGGACCGCTGGCCTTGGCAATTGCCGCGTCGCGCCGGATGGTGGACTTTGTCTGGCTGGCGCTGGCCGCTCTGGGCCTGGGTATGTTGCTGCCGCTGGGCCTGAGCAGCAACGATCTGGACCCCACGGGTGTGATGTACGCGCTGGGGACGGCTGTGCTGTGGGCGCTGTACATCGTGTTTGGCAAGCGCGTTGGCCATCTGCATGCTGGGCATTCGGTGTCGCTCGGCCTGCTGGTGGCGGCCATCGTGGTGGTGCCGGTGGGCATTGCGCATGCCGGCACGGCGCTGCTGTCGCCCACGGTGCTGCTGGTGGGCGTGTGTGTGGCGGCCATCTCCAGCGCGCTGCCGATATCTTTAGAAATGGTGGCGATGAAGCGCCTGCCCAAAGAAGCGTTCGGCATCATGATCAGCATGGAGCCGGCGGTGGCTGCCGTGCTGGCCGTGGGTCTGCTGGACGAGCACCTGAGCCACCAGCAGTGGCTGGCCATAGGTTGCATCATGGCTGCGTCCATGGGCAGTGCGGCCACGGCGCGGCGGCCGCAGTCCCATGCGTCGCAGGTGGTCACTGCGTAGCCAGCTTTAGTCGTAGGTCAGCGTGAAGATCAGGTCGATGGCGCTTTGCTCGCCGGTCTGGGCGCGCAGGGTGAAGCGCTTGCTCAGGTCGTAGAAGATGTACAGCGTGCCCAGGGTGCCCGCCAGGCTGTGCTCGTAGGCCACATAGAAATCCCGCGACAGGCGCTTGCCGAAGGTGACGGCTGCGGCGCTGGTTGTGCCATCTGATTTGCTGGCGCTGCCGCTGAACGACAGCTCGTCCAGGCCCAGGGCCGATGCCAGCCCGCCGGAGATGCCTTTGCCGTTGCCGCCCAGCAGGGCCAGCGCGGCCTGCTGCAGTACCGCGCTTTCGGCCCCGCCGTTAGCGGCGCTGCGGCCCAGGAGCAGCCAGGCGAGCTTTTCTGCGTCGGACAGATCGGAGTCGGAGTACAGGCGGATGCGCGGCGCCAGTGCGGTGCCGGTGATTTGCACACCCACACGCACGCTGAGGTTCGGGCGGATCGCCAGCACGTCGAGCGAGGGGTTGTCGTAGGGGCCGTTGAAGCGAAGGATGCCTTCATCGATGTCCAACTGCTGGCTGTAGGCGCGGTAGCTGCCGCGCACGGTGCGCAGCTCGCCGGTGACGCGTGGGCCGGCCAGGGTGGGGCCGGCCCGCAGATTCAGCTTGCCGGCCAGGCGGGTGTCCAGGCCGCGGCCCACCAAGTGGAAGTCGCTGCCCAGGTCGAGTTCCAGGTTGATCTCGGGCGTGTTTTTTGACGCGCTGGGCGCCGGTGTGGCCGGGCTGGGGGTCACCACAGCGGTGCTGCGCGAACGCACCACCACATCGCCACCCAGGCTGGGCGCGGTTTCATCGGGCAGGATGAACAAAGCCTGGTCGGCCTTGAGCGCGCCTTGCAGCGCCAGCTTGCCCTGGGCCAGCTTGGCCTGCAGCGTGCCGGATACCGTGAGGCGGCGGTCGGCCCGGGTCGAGATGCGCAGCGCCGTGGCCTGGGCCTGCATATCCAGTTGGATGCCGGCCGGCGCATTGCCGCTCCAGCTGGCCGAGCCGGTGGCGGTAAGGCTGCCGCCGTCATTGGCCGGCGGTGCGGTGCGGGAGGCGCTGCTGGCGGCAGCAGCGGTAGCGGTTGCGGTAGTAGGTGCGCCGCGCAGGCTGAATTCGCTGATGTTCAGGCGCTGGCCTTCGAGGCTGGCGCGCAGCCGGCCATCGCGCAGCTCTATGCCTTCGACCACCGAGCGCATCGCCAGGTCGTCGGCCTGCAGCGTGCCGGTCCACTGCGGCGCCAGCCGGGTGCCGCCGAGCTTGGCATCGGCGGCCAGGCTGCCGCGCATGCGCCAGCCGGGCGGCGCCAGCACCGACCAGATGCCGACGCGGGGCAGGGAGGCATGCACATTGCCGCTCAGCGGGGCGTCGGTGGGCCAGGTCCAGCTGCCGTCGGCCTGGCGGATCTGGGTGGCCAGGTCGGCCTCGATCTGGCCGGCGCGCTCGCTGTCCCAGCGCAGGCTGGCGCTGAGGGTATCGCCATGGGTGCGCAGGCCAATGCTGGCGGTGCGGATGCCAGCGCTGATGGTGCTGGGTGCGCCTTTGACCGCATCGTCGCCGGTTTGCAGCAGCAGGTCGCCGCTGCGGCGGCGCAGGTTGGCGCTGAGTTGCAGGGTCTGCGCGGCCAGGATGTCCCAGTCGCCGTCCAGCACCAGATTGCCTTGCAGGCCGATTTGCGCCAGCCGGCCATTGCCGGCGGCCAGGATCTCCAGCCAGCCCATGGGGATGTCTTGCAGCGTGCCGGTGCTGCGCAGACGGCCGCCGTTCTGCGCCCAGGCCACGGGCTGCCAGTTGATTTTGGCGGTGCCGGGCGCCGGACCGGTGAGGCTGGCGCTGCCAGCAGCGGCGTCGATGCTGCTACCGCCGGCTGGCGTGGCGAACTTCAGGGCGAGAGCCTGGTCCAGCTGCAGCTTCCAGGGGCCGGGGCGGCTGCTGTCTTGCAGCTGCAGCGCCAGGCTGGCGACGCGGGCCTGCCATTGGTTGGGGGCCAACAGGCCCGCGCTGGCGCGGCTGCTCAGGCTTAGGCGCTGGGTGCCGGTGGCGGCTTCGCCTTGCAAGGCCAGGTCCAGCGCGTTCAGGCTGCCTGATGCATCGAGTGTCAGCTGGCGCAGGCTGACGGGCGTGCCGGTGTCGGCCGGCGCGCGGATCTCCAAGGCGGGCACCGCCAGCTGGGCTTGCAGATGGAATGGGGTGCCGCTGGGCTTGGCCGCCAGGGCATTGGCCCAGCCACCGGTCCAGCGGCCGGTCAGTGCGGCCTGGCCCTTGATGGCGGTGGTCTGCAGGCTGGCGGCCGCGCCGGGCAGGCGGGCCAGCCAGCGCGTGGCTAGGTTGGCGTCTTTGACCTGCAGCGTGAAATCGCCCGCACCCTGGGCTGCGCTGAGCTGGCCTTGCACATCGGCCTGGGCGCCGGGCAGCGTCAGGTGCAGCTGGCCTTTGGCCGCGCGGGTGGCGATGGCCACTTCCAGCTGGCCTTGCAGCAGCGCGTCGTCAGTTTGCAGTTTCAGGGCCGAAAGGTTGAGCGTCCCTGCGGCCCAGCGGCCGGTAGCCTGGACGCTGCGCACGCGCAGGCCCCGCAGGGTCGGGTTGACGGCGGGGCTGGTCGCGGGCTGGAGTGCGGCGTCGAAACGGATCGCCTGTCCGATGCTGCTGGCGTTGACTTTGCCGTCCAGCAAGGCCGGGTCCATGCGGGTATGGATGGCGGCAGGGTTGATGCGGCGCAGTTGGGCCTGGGCGGTCCAGTCGGTGGAGCCAGCGCCATTCCACTGGCCACTGAGCTGCACTTCGCTCTTGCCCAGCCGGGCATTGAGCGATTCGATGATCCACGCGCCTTGCTGGAACTGCAGGGTGGTTTCCGCACGGTCCAGTGGCAACCGGTTTTTGTCCCACGGGCCGCTCAGACGGTTGCCTACGCGGGCCTGGGCGCGCCAGGTTGCGGCGGCGCTGCCAGGCCGGACTTGGGCGTCGCCCTGGAGAAGGGTTTGCGGGGCTTCGGGCCACAGGTCGGCCAGATTCAGCTGCTGGAAGCTGGCATCGGCCTGCTGTACCGGCTGCACGGCCCAGGGCTGGATGTGCGCGGTGAGAGTGGCTTGCAAAGCGCTGGCGTTGCCGGGTAGCAGCTGAGCCTGGATCTGCAGCAAAGCCTCATTCCCCGCCAGCGGGCCGCTGGCCGAGGCTTGGGCGGTAACGCGCAACGGCTTACCGCCGCCCGGGACCTGGGTATCCACCGTGCCTTGCACGCTGGCCTGCAATGCCATGGGGCTGCGTGCCTGCAGGCTGGCCTGGGCGGTGTACTGGCCTGATGCGATGCGCACATTCGTGATGTCGAGCTGGTGCTGGTTGCCGTCAAAGCGGTAGCGCCCACCCAGTTGCTGGGCTTCCAGGGCTGGCGGGCCTTTCCAGTGCAGCTCGGCTACCTCGAAAGGCAGGTCCACGGTCAGGGGCAGCACGATGTCGGCGAGCGGGCTGCTGGGCTCGGTGGACGGGGTGGCTTCGATGCTTAGCTGGGCGATGTTCAGTTTGCCCAGCTGCAGCTCGCGCCGCACCAGGCGGTCGAGCTGCCAGTCCACCGCCACGTCCTGGGCTTCGACCTTCAGGCTGGGACTTTGGTACAGCAGGCTGCCGATGTGGCCGCCACGGCGTACCGAGCCGGTCACATCGCGCGCCTCCAGGCTGTGGCCGGCTGGCAGGTAGCCGGCGGCACGATTTAGTGCGGTGGCCAGCGAGGTGTCGGTGCCCAGCCAGATGATCAGCCCCACGACCAGAGCCACCAGCAGTAGAAGGGGCGCGCCCAGCAGCCAGAGCAGCCATTTGCGATATGACCTGCGCGTCGTACTCAAAAGCTGAACCCCACGCTCAGATGCAGGCGCACTTTGTGGGTGGCCAGGCCATAGGCCAGGTCCATCTGCACCGGGCCAACGGGGCTGCGCCAGCGTACGCCGGCGCCCACGCCAACCTTGGCGTGCATGGCGCCTACGGTGTCGGCCACCGCGCCGGCGTCGGCAAACACCGCGCTTTCCCATTCGCTGGCGCGACCGTTGACGACGATGGGGCGCTGCCATTCGATGCTGCCCGAGCCCAGATAGCGGCCGGCGGTGATGCTGCCGCTGGTACTAGGCACGCCGATGTCCTGGTAACCGTAGCCGCGCACGGTGGTGTCGCCGCCGGTCAGAAACTGCTGGCTGCTGGGGATGTTGGCATCGGCCTTGGCGATGACGGCCCCTGCTTCAGCCCGCAACGCCAGGCGGCCGGCGCGTACCGCTGAGGTATTGCCGGGGAGCAGCTGGCCCAACGGTATGTAGCCCAGCCAGCGGGTCAGCACCCGGGTGTAAGGCTGGCGGTCGCTGCCCAGGGTGAAGCCACCGCCGAGTTCCACCGCCACGCCATAGCCATGGGTAGGGGTGCGGATGTCGTCAAAGTCGCGCCGCGTCCAGGCGTAGTTGGCGCTGATGGCGCTGGACGACACCGCAGGCCCGGTGCCGGCGGTTTCAATCGCATGGTCGTATTGCAGGTAGATGTTGCGGTCGATGCGTTCGTTTTCCTGGCTGCGACCGGCCCGCAGGCGCTGGCTGTTGGTGACGGTGGCGCTCAAGTCCTGGTGCTGCAGCTGGGCCGAGGTCGCCCAGCGCCAGTTGCGGGTATCGGGCGGGGCGGTGAGTTCGCTGCCCAGGGTTTGGGTATTGCGGTCGAGCGTGAGCTTGGAGATTGCGCGCCAGCCTATCCAGGGCAGCTGGCGGTGGGTGTGTTCGGCCGACACTCGCGGCCCGCTGTCGGTGCTGAAGCCCACGCCCAGCACCAGTTTTTGCAGCTTGGCTTCGCGCAGCTGGGCCACCACAGTGGCAGTGCGCGGATCGCCATTGGTGTCCAAAGTCAGGAATACCGATTCGAAATACCCGCTGTCGGCCAGGCGCTGTTGGGTTTGCAGCAGCTGGGCCTGGGTGTAGTCGGAGCCTGTGGGCAGCTGGGCCAGTCGGCGCACCAGCTCCGGGCTGTAGCGTTGCGTACCGCGCGGGTCCAGCGTACCAAACCGGAAGGCGGGGCCGGAGGCCAAAGTCAGCTCCAGCCGCACGGTATTGGTGTCGGGGTCGATATCGGCCAGGCTGTTGGCGATTTCGCTGATGGGGAAGCGCTGGATGGTCAGGCTGCGCAGAGCCTGCGTTTTGGCGTCGTCCCAGGCTTCCTGGGTGAATCGTTCGCCGGCGCGCAGCAGCCAGCCGCTGCGTATGCTGTAGCGCAGCGCTTGCGCATCCGGGTCTTCGGCGATGGGGCCGGTGAAAGCAATGTCTACCTGGCCAATGCGGGCCGGTTCGCCCAGTTGTACCGTCACCAGCACTTCGCGCGGTGCGCTGGCGCTTTGTGGGGTGTCCAGCGTGGTGATGGTGACGGTGGAGGAAAAATAGCCCTGCGTGGCCAGCAGGTCGTGGGCGTTGCGCTCGGCGGCTTGCAGCAGGCGTGCCAGTTCTGTGCTGTCCAGATCAGTCAGGCTGCGGTAACGTTGCAATTCCAGGTGTTTTGTCAGCAGTTCGCGTATTTTATCGGGGGCTTCCACCCGCAGGTCAAAAGCGAACGGAAGCGTTGGTGTACTGGCGGCGGCTGGCTCCGGCAAGGGCTGCGCCTGCAGTTCCCCTGAGCATCCCAGTAGTAGCACACCCGCACACAGCAAAACCCGAAACCAGAATCGCTGCATTGGCTATTTGGACAACAGTCGCATGGTGTCTTCCAGGCCTTTGAGGGTCAGGGGAAACATGCGCTGTGACATGAGTTGCTGGATCACGCCAATGCTTTGGCGGTACTGCCACAGGCCTTGGGGCTCGGGGTTGATCCAGGCGAACTTGGGGAAGGCCTGGGTCAGCCGCTGCAGCCAGGCGGCGCCCGGCTCTTCGTTGTTGTATTCCACGCTGCCACCGGCTTGCAGGATCTCGTAGGGGCTCATGGTGGCGTCGCCGATGAAGATCAGCTTGTAGTCCTTGTTGTACTTGCGCAGGATGTCCCAGGTGGCGAATTTCTCGCTGTAGCGGCGGCGGTTGTGCTTCCACATGAAGTCGTAGACGCAGTTGTGGAAGTAATAGAACTCCAAGTGCTTGAATTCGCTCTTGCTGGCGCTGAACAGTTCTTCGACCCGCTGCACATGTTCGTCCATGCTGCCGCCGACATCCATGAGTAGCAGCACTTTGACGTTGTTATGTCGCTCTGGCACCATTTTGATGTCCAGATAGCCGGCGTTGGCAGCGGTAGAGCGTATGGTGTCGGGTAGGTCCAGTTCGTCGGCATGGCCTTCGCGGGCAAACTTGCGCAGCCGACGCAGTGCCACCTTGATATTGCGCGTGCCCAGCTCCTGCTGGTCGTCGTAGTCTTTGAAGGCGCGCTGGTCCCAGACCTTGACCGCGCTCTTGTTGCGGCTTTTTTCCTGGCCTATGCGTATGCCCTGCGGGTTGTAGCCGTTGGCCCCAAACGGGCTGGTGCCGCCGGTGCCGATCCATTTGCTGCCGCCCTCATGGCGTTCTTTTTGCTCTTCGAAGCGCTTTTTGAGCGTTTCCATCAGCTCTTCCCAGCCCATCTTCTCGATCTTGGCTTTTTCTTCGGGGCTGAGTTCGAGTTCCAGGTTTTTGCGCAGCCATTCGAGCGGCACATCCTGGGTGAAGTCGGTCACCGTCTCCACGCCCTTGAAGTAAGCGGCAAAGGCTTGGTCGAACTTGTCGTAGTGCTTTTCGTCCTTTACCAGGGTGCAGCGGCTCAGATAGTAAAAGTCGTCTATCTTGTAGCTATCTTCGCTGTTCGGGCCCACTACGCCGGCTTGCAGTGCTTGCAGCAGGCTCAGGTACTCCTTCACCGAAACCGGCAGCTTGGCTGAGCGCAGCGTGTAGAAGAAGTCGATCAGCATGGTGGCAGGCTCAATCGCGTGCAGGATCTCAAACTTGGGGCTTAGCGGTGGTGGCGTTGCATGAACACCAGTTTCTCGAACAGGCTCACATCCTGCTCATTTTTGAGCAAAGCGCCCACCAGCGGCGGAACCACCACGGAGTCGTCCTGGCTATGCAGAGTGGCCGCGGAAATGTCTTCGGCCACCAGCAGCTTGAGCCAGTCGAGCAACTCGGAGGTGGAGGGCTTTTTCTTCAGGCCCGGCAGGTTGCGCACGTCGTAGAAGGTCTTCATGGCCGCCGTCAGCAGCTCCTTTTTGAGATCGGGAAAGTGCACGTCCACAATCTGCTGCATGGTGCCGGCGTCCGGGAACTTGATGTAGTGGAAGAAGCAGCGGCGCAAAAACGCGTCGGGCAATTCTTTCTCGTTGTTCGAAGTGATGAACACCAGCGGGCGGTTCTTGGCCCGGATCAGTTCGCGCGTTTCGTAGCAGTAGAACTCCATGCGGTCAATTTCGCGCAGCAAGTCGTTGGGAAATTCGATGTCGGCCTTGTCGATCTCATCGATCAGCAACACCACCGGTTCGTCGGCGGTAAACGCCTGCCACAGCACACCTTTTAGGATGTAGTTGTGGATGTCCTTGACCCGCTCATCCCCCAACTGCGAATCGCGCAGGCGGCTAACGGCATCGTATTCATACAGGCCCTGCTGCGCCTTGGTGGTGGATTTGATGTGCCATTGCAGCAGTGGCATGCCCAGCGCCAGGGCGACTTCCTCGGCCAGCATGGTCTTGCCGGTACCGGGTTCTCCCTTGACCAGCAGCGGGCGCTGCAGTGTGGCGGCGGCATTGACTGCCAGCATCAGGTCTTGGGTGGCAACGTAGTTGTTGGAGCCTTGAAACTTCATGGGATGGAGCTAGCCGGAAGAAGTGAAGAAATATGAAGCGCGCCGGATATAATCGAAGGTTGATTACAGGCTCGATTTTTCACCAGATTGTGCGCGCAAAAATGAATAAGTATTTCACCACGGTATTTGCATTGGCAGTCGCTTCCATGGGCGCTGCATCCTTTGCACAGGAGATCGTCGGAGACCCCAAAGCAGGCCATGCCAAGGTGGATATGTGCATTGGTTGCCACGGTATCGTGGGCTACCAGGCCAGCTTTCCGGAGGTGCACAAGGTGCCGAAGATCTCCGGCCAGGGCGCGAAGTACATCGTTGCCGCACTCAATGCCTATAAGAGGGGCGAGCGCAAGCACCCCACCATGCGCGGTATCTCCGATTCGCTGAGCGACCAGGACATGGCGGACGTAGCTGCCTTCTATAGCGCCAATGGCGTGGTCGAAGGTGCTGCGCCACCGGCTAAATCCACGGTGGAACCCAGTGCCCAGGTGGCGGCTTTGCTGACCAAGGGTGCATGCGTGTCCTGCCATGGCGACAACTTCTCCAAGCCTATCGACCCCAGCTACCCCAAGATCGCCGGCCAGCATGCCGACTACCTGTTTGTGGCTTTGAAGTCCTACAAGGTAGAGAACAACGCACTGGTAGGCCGCTCCAACGCCATCATGGGCGGCGTGGCCAAGCAGTTCTCTACGGCAGAACTCAAGGCCTTGGCTGGTTATGTGAACTCGCTGGACGGCGAGCTCAAAGTGGTGCCGCAGTCGCGCTTCCGTTGAATCGGATTCAGTCTTTCAATAAAAAACCCGCTTCGGCGGGTTTTTTATTGGGGAGTTAGGTCAGTCCTGCGTGGCCCGGCGCTGCACGCAATCTATATAAGCAGCACCGTCGGGTGGTCGGCCAGCGCGCTGGCTTTCCCACAGCATCTGGCCCAGACAATCCATGGGTTCGTGGTGGGCATCGTGCAGGGAATCGCGGCGGCGGGTCAGCAGCTCGACCGACTGGCGGATGCCGCGCGGCTGGTCGATAGAGCATTGCTCGCTGATCGACAGGTGCATGGACAGGTGCAGGAAAGGGTTGGTCTTGCCGGCTTCGGCATCGTAGTTGCGGGCCAGTGCCGCATCTACATCGCGGAAGTCCGCGTGGTATTCCGGGTGCTCATCGATCCATTGGCTTGCTATGGTTTCAATAGCTTCTAGCGCTTGCCCTGCTTGCGCCTTGGCGTAAACGGAGCAAAAGAATCGGCGGACATCGGCTTGAGACGGATTGAACATCCCGCAAGCCTACCATGGGCCAAGCGCAGCCCTGGAGCGGCTCCTAGAATCGCCGACCATGCTTGCAAGCTTTCCCCTGATCACGGACTGGCATTTCTATGCCATCTCCATTCCTGCCGTGCTGTTGCTGGGCATAAGCAAGAGCGGTTTCGGCGCGGGCTTCGGCTCGCTAGCTGTGCCGATGATGGCCTTGGTAGTGACCGTGCCGCAGGCGGCCGCCATCCTGATGCCGGTGCTGCTGTTGATGGATGTGCTGGGGCTGGCGGCTTTCCGGCGCAACTTCGACGCGCCCTTGCTGCGCTTTTTGATCCCGTTCGGGCTGTTCGGCACGGTGCTCGGGGCGCTGTTGTTCAAGCTGCTGGATGCCAAGCTGGTGGCGGGCATGGTCGGCGGCTTTACCTTGTTGTTTCTGGCCCAGCGGCTGCTGTTCCCGCCCCGGCTCGACAGCCCGCCGCCGCCGCGCTGGGTTGGCGCCTTGCTGACCATCACCTCGGGCTTTACCAGCTTCATTGCCCATGCGGGCGGTCCGCCGATCAACGCCTACGCGATCCCGCTGCGCCTGCCGCCGCTGAAGTTCTCGGCCACCATGGCGGTGTTCTTCTTCTGCATCAATCTGTCGAAGTGGATTCCGTACGCCTGGCTGGGCTTGCTGGACTGGCGCAACCTGGCCACGTCGGTCGCGCTGTTGCCCATGGCGCCGGTGGGTTTATGGATTGGCGTGCGCATCGCCAAGCGCATCAGTCCGGTGTTGTTTTACCGCCTGCTTTACCTTGGCATGCTGCTGACCGGATGCAAATTACTGTGGGATGTTGTGAAATAGACGATACACCGGGGCTGGTGGCTCATGCGAGCGAGGGCAGTGTGTAAAAGGGCCTTGCTCTATGGCCAATGTTGGAATCAAATGGTTACACCTATTACATAAAACCGAACCTCGATTTGGGGAAACCATGGACCAGACCGGGCGTCTTTACAAAATTGACCAGCTGTTGCGGCAGCACAAGGTGATTAGTTTCGCAGCTTTGCAGGCCGAGCTGAAGGTCTCCCGAGCGACCTTGAAGCGTGATCTCGACGATCTGCGCACCCGCCTCAAACTCCCCATTGAATGGAGCCGCGCCTCGGGTGGCTACCGGTTGGCCCCCATGGCCGGCGAGGTGACCACCGGCGCCCATGAGCTTCCGGGCCTGTGGTTCTCGTCCACCGAAATCCATGCCTTGTTGACCATGCAGCATCTGCTGGCGAGCCTGGACACCGGCGGGCTCATCATCAACCCGGTGCCGGTGGGCGACCGGCTCAAGGCCTTGCTGGACAGCAAGGACGCCGAACTGCAAGAGCTGCTCCGGCGTGTACGCATCATCGGCCTGGAACAGGACACCGCAACGCCGCGCTATTTCGAGCGGGTCGGACTGGCCCTGGTGCGGCGCAAGCGCCTGGGCCTAGTGCATGCGCAAGGCGGCGAAAGCGTGATGGAGCCCGACATCTCGCCGCTGCGCCTCGTGCACTGCCGCGGCGGCTGGCATCTGGAAGCCTGGAGCCATTCCCTCGAGGCGCTATGCAGCTTTGCGGTAGACGCAATCACCGACGCCCGGGTTCACGCAAGCAGCGCCATCGACGTGCCCGAGCCCAAGCTAGACGCCCATTTTGGTCCTGGCTACGGCGTGTTCACCAGCGGCCGGGTGCGCTGGGCGCGGCTGCAGTTCAGTGCCGAACGGGCTAGCGCGGTAGCCAATGTGCAATGGCATCCGTTGCAGCAGGGCAAGCTGCAGAACGACGGCAGCTACCTGCTGCGCGTGCCCTATATGGACCACCGCGGGCTCATCGCCGACATCCTGCAGCACGGTGCACACTGCGAGGTGCTGGGCCCGGCCAGCCTGCGCCAGGCGATGGCCGACGAGGTGGGCAAGATGGTGCTGGCCTACCAGGCGCCCGCGCCGGTAGACGAAGAAGAGGCCCAGGCCCTGGACGAGGCTCTGTCGCTGGAGCCTTAACTCTCGGTTTTGCCCCAGCCCTGAGGCCGCCGCTGCGCTTGTTGCGCGCGCTCCTGGGCCATCTGCTCTTCCAGCTGCTGCCGGCCCTCGGTGGCCACGGCGATCAGCTTGTTGCGGTCTTTGCGGTGCGGGTACATCTGCTCGAACAGCTCGATGTTGTGCCGGCGAAAGCGCATCGCCTGCTGGCGCGCCTCGTGCGCGGGGTAGCCCAGCAGCTCCAGCACCGAGCGCGCGCTGCGTAGGCTGGATTCAAACAGCTCGCGCTCCACCCGCTGTACGCCGCGGTCGCGTAGCGCATACCAGTGCGGCACGTCGCGGGCCCGGGCGACGATCTCCAGGTTCGGGAAATGCTCGCGTGCCAGGTCGATGATCTTCAGGCTCTGCTCTTTGTCGTCCACCGCCACCACCAGAATTTTGGCTGTGGCCGCGCCCGACAGCCGCAGCAGGTCCAGCCGCGTAGCATCGCCGTAGAACACCCGGAAGCCGAACTGGCGTATGGTCTCCACCATATCGGCGTCGTGGTCCAGCACGGTGGCGCCCAAGCCCTGGGTCATCAGCATGCGGCCGACGATCTGACCGTAGCGGCCGAAGCCGGCAATGATGATCGGCGCTTCCTGCTGCTCGGAGATTTCGTCCAGCCGCTTGCCGCCGCGCTCGGCAAAGCGGGGCAGCAGCAGCTTGTCGATGGCCAGCAGCAGCAAGGGGCTGACGATCATCGACACCGCCACCGATCCAACCAGCAGGGACGAGGTCTGGGCCGAGAACACCTGCGCGGCGCTGGCCGTCTGGAACACCACGAACGCAAACTCGCCGCCTTGGGCCAGCAGCACGGTGAACACCGGTCGCTCCTGGAACGGCACCCCCATGAATTTGGCGATGGCGTAGATCACCAGCAGCTTGGCGGCCAGAAAGCCGACTACGATGGCCGCCATCAGCCCTGGCGACTGGCGCAGCACACCAAAGTCCACCCCCATGCCCACGGCAATGAAGAACAGGCCGAGCAGCAGGCCCTTGAAGGGCTCAATGTCGGTCTCCAGCTCCCGCCGGTATTCGCTCTCGGCCAGCAGCACGCCTGCCAGAAAGGCGCCCAAGGCCATCGACAGCCCGACCGACAGCATCAGCGAGGCAATGCCGACCACCAGCAACAAGGACGCGGCGGTAAAGATCTCCGGCGCCTTGGAGCGCGCGATCCAGCGGAACAGCGGCCGCAGCAGCAAACGACCGCCCAGCACGATGCCGGCAATCACTGCTACAGTTTTAAGAGCTTGCAGCGCAGGTGATGTATGCGCTAGAGCCTCATTTTGTTCAGAAGCAGCGCCCAGCAGCGGCAGCAGCGCCAGGATGGGAATCGCCGCCACGTCCTGGAACAGCAGGATGGAAAACCCGGCCTGGCCACTGCGCGTGGGCAGCAGATTGCGCTCGCCAAACACCTGCAGCGCAATCGCCGTGCTGGACAAGGCCAGGCCCAGCGCCGCCACCAGTGCGATGCGCCAGGGCGCGCCGGCCGCCATGCCGACCAGCAAGATCACCGCCGCGCAGCCCAGCACCTGGGCCGAACCCCAGCCGAAGATCGGCCGGCGCAGGCTCCACAGGCGCTTGGGCTCCAGCTCCAGGCCGATCAAAAACAGCATCAGCACCACGCCGAATTCGGCGAAATGCAGGATGTCCTGCACTTCGGTGACCAGTCCCAGGCCCCAGGGGCCGATGACGATGCCGGCTGCCAAGTAGCCGATGATGGAGCCCAGGCCCAGGGCTTTGCTCAGCGGCACGGCGATCACCGCGGCGCTGAGGTAGATGAAGCTGTTGGTCAGCCAGGTGGGTGCGTGTTCCATGTGCTCAGGTGCTCAGTTCGGGCCAATGGGGGTAGCTCTGCAGCCGCTGGCGAAAGCTGTCGATGTGGGCGATGACCTCCTGCTTGCCCGCGCTGTGCGCGGCGTGCAGCACCAGCGGCGGCAAGAAGCGCATGCCGCACAGCGCGGCGGTCTGCTCGTAGGGCGGCAGGAAGTTGTCGAACGGGTGCCGGTGGTCGTTGCCCGGCTGGTACGAGCCCTCCTGCCCGCCGGTGGTCAGCACCAGCCACAGCGCCTTGCCCCGCAGCGCGGTGCCGGGCGTGCCGGCTGGGGCCACATCCAGGCCCTCGGCCGATACCGCGCCATAGGCCCAGCCGTAGGTCAGCACCTCGTCGAACCAGAGCTTTTGCAGGGCCGGCATTGTGTACCACTGGATCGGGTGCAGCAGCACCAGCAGGTCGGCGGCCTCGACCCGGGCCTGTTCGGCGGCCACGTCGATGTCGTAGTCGGGGTAGTTGGCGTACAGGTCTTGTACTTCGATCTGCGGGCCGTCGGCGCTGGCGGGCAGGGCCCGGGCCGCGGCCAGCAGGCGTTGGTTGACGTGGGAGGCGCGCCAGTTCGGGTGGGCGGCTAGAAGGTAAATGCGGGGCGGGGAAGCAGGGGACGGTGTGGGAAGACTCTGATCGTGCATGCCGCTAACATAGCAAATTTACAAGGACATCGGCAGCGGCCAGTTGAAATGCCATCGGCATTTCAACTGGCCGCTGCCGATGTCGTGTTCCACATTTCCCTTTTTAGGAGCCATCTATGCCCATCGTCGTTGTTGCCAGCCCCAAAGGCGGTGTCGGCAAGTCCACGCTGTCGACCCAGATCGCCGGCTATTACGCCTCGCGGGGCCACCACGTAGTGTTGGGCGATGCGGACCCGCAGCAGTCTTCGGGCCTGTGGCTGAGCCTGCGCCCGGCCTCGGCGGCGGCCATTGGTGCCTGGAACGTGGAGGCCGACGAGATCGACAAGCCGCCCAAAGCCGCCGGCAAGGCCACGACCTATGCGGTGCTCGACACCCCGGCCGGCCTGGAAGGCAAGCGCTTCAAGGACATGATGAAGCTGGCCGACAAGATCATTGTGCCGCTGCAGCCCAGCGTGTTCGACATTTTCGCCACGCGTAAATTTCTGGACCGGTTGGCCGAGCACCGCCGCATCGACAAGATGCAGGTCGGCCTGGTCGGCATGCGGGTCGACGAGCGCACCCTGGCCGCCGAGCGCCTGCACGATTACCTGGAAGGCCTGGAGCTGCCGGTGCTGACCTACCTGCGCAACACCCAGAACTATGTGCACCTGGCCGCCGGCGGGCTCAGCGTGTTCGACGTGGCGCCGGGCCGGGTCGAAAAAGACCTGGAGCAGTGGCAGCCGCTGAGCGCCTGGCTGGACGCCTGACGCCGTGCGCAGTTTCGACTGCTTTGCCGACCTGGCCGCGGCCGTGGGCAGCGAGATCGCCGTCAGCGACTGGACGTTGATTACCCAGCAGCAGGTCAACCAGTTCGCCGACGCTACCGGCGACCACCAGTGGATCCATGTGGACGTGGAGCGGGCCAAGGCCGGGCCGTTCGGCGGGCCGATAGCGCACGGTTTTTTCACGCTGTCGCTGCTGCCGCGGCTGTTCGATGCCTCGTTCGGCATCGCCGAGTCGCGCATGGCGGTGAACTACGGGCTGAACAAGGTGCGCTTCATCAGCCCGGTGCCGGTGGGCAGCCGGGTGCGTGCGCGGCTCAAGCTGCTGGCCTGCACGTCGCTGCCTCCAGAAACACCCGGCGTGCAGCTCACGCTGGAGGCGACGATGGAGCTGGAAGGCCAGGCCAAGCCGGCATGCGTTGCCGAGTCGCTGGTCCGGCACTACGCCTGAATTTATAAAAATCAGGCTCTAGCGCATATTCCATATGCGCAAGTAGCTATCAATTCAGTAGCTATTCAAAGCCGCACTGGCGCCAGGCTTCGAACACCGTCACTGCCACCGCATTCGACAGATTCAGGCTGCGCTGGCCGGGCTTCATCGGCAGCTTGAGGCAGCGCTCGGGCGTGAAGTCGGCGCGCACGCGGTCCGATAAACCCTTGGTTTCCGAGCCAAACACCAGCCAGTCACCGGCCGCGAAGTCTGTGTGGAACACGTTGCCGGTGCCGCGGGTGGTCAGGGCGAACATGCGCTGCGGGTCGGGCAGGGCGCTGGCCAGAAAGCTGGGCCAGTCGGCATGCCGGGTCAGCGTGGCGTACTCGTGGTAGTCCAGGCCGGCGCGGCGCATGTGCTTGTCGTCCATCGAGAAGCCCAGCGGCTCCACCAGGTGCAGATGGCAGCCGGTGTTGGCCGCCAGACGGATGACGTTGCCGGTGTTCGGCGGGATTTCGGGTTCGACCAGGACGATGTGAAACATGGGCCGGATTATCCGGGATGCGCTGTAGGCCCCGGCCGACGCTGCGGCGCGGCCTGGTCCAGGTGACATTGCCAGGCAATCGGGCCAAGATGCAAGCCCACACTAGGAGCCAGCATGTCCTTCCATTTGCACAAACCCCACCGCCCGCACGACGACGTACCGAGTGGCCCAGAACCCGGCGGCATGCCGGTAGAGCCCGACGCCGGCGCGCCGCAACCCGCTACGCCGCAAGACCCGGGAGACGGCGGCCTGCCAGACCCCGCGCCCTGACGGACCACGCAAAGCCGGCTCTAATAGCGGCTTATTGACTTTGTGTGTTTCCATGAAAACCATAGACCTGCGCAGCGACACCGTGACCCGCCCCAGCCCGGCCATGCAAGCCGCCATGGCTGCAGCCCCGCTGGGTGACGACGTATATGGTGACGACCCCACGGTGAACCGGCTGCAGGCCACGCTGGCCGAGCGCCTGGGTTTTGCTGCCGGGTTGTTCTGCCCCAGCGGCACCCAGAGCAACCTGCTGGCGCTGATGGCGCACTGCCAGCGCGGCGACGAGTACATCGTCGGCCAGGAGGCGCATTGCTACAAATGGGAGGCCGGTGGCGCCGCCGTGCTGGCCAGCATCCAGCCCCAGCCGCTGGACCACGCGGCCGACGGCTCGCTGCCGCTGGAGCGTATCGCCGCGGCCATCAAGCCCGATGACTTCCACCACGCGCGCACCCGCTTGCTGGCGCTGGAGAACACCATAGGCGGCAAGGTTTTGCCGCAAGACTATGTGGAGGCCGCCACCGCGCTGGCCCATGGCCGGGGGCTGCAATGCCACCTGGACGGCGCGCGTTTCTTCAATGCGGCCGTGGCCTCGCAGCGACCGGGCGAGTCGCTGGCGCAGGCCGAGCGCCGGCTGGTCGCCGGATTCGACTCGGTCAGCATCTGCCTGAGCAAAGGCCTGGGCGCGCCCGTGGGTTCGGTGCTGCTGGGCAGCCAAAGTTTGGTCAACCAGGCGCGGCGCTGGCGCAAGATGCTGGGCGGCGGCATGCGCCAGGCGGGCGTGCTGGCCGCGGCCGGCCTGTACGCGCTGGAGCACAACGTGGCGCGCCTGGCCGATGACCATGCAAACGCCCGTTTGCTGGCCGAGCTGCTGACCGGCGTGCCGGGGCTGCGAGTCGACCTGGGGCCGACGAATATGCTGTTCCTGCAGATCGCGCCCGAGCAGGCCGATGGCTTCGTGGCCCATTTGCAGGCGCAGCAGGTGCTGGCTTCGGGCCGCTACACGCTGCGCCTGGTCACGCACCTGGACGTGGGCGAGGCTGACGTGCGGCGCGCGGCCCAGACCATCCGCGCCTTCTTTTAGCCGTCGATCTTGATGCCCTTCTGGGCGATCAGGTTGCGGTAGACCGCGGTATCGGCCTGGATGCGCTGGGTCAGCGCGGCGGGCGAGGGGTCCTGGTCCTTCCAGCCTTGCAGCAGCAGTTTTTGCCGGATCTCGCGGTTGCCTAGGATCTTGGCCAGTTCGCTGGCCAGCCGCGCCTGGTGGGCGGCCGGCATGCGGGCCGGGGCCATCACCGCGTTCCAGACTTCGATGTTCACGCCCTTGGCGCCTAGCTCGTCCATGCTGGGCAGCTCCGGCGCCAGCGGACTGCGCTGCGCCGATGTGACGGCCACGGCGGCAAGCTTGCCGGATTGCACCAGCGGCATCACGGTGGCGGCGGGCAGCAGCGTCAGCTGCACCTGGCCGCCCATCATGGCGTTCAGGATCGGTGGGCCGCCGTTGAACGGCACGTGCAAGGCCTTGAAGCCCAGCGCCTGTTTCACCAGTTCCATGCCCAGATGCCCGCCCGAGCCCGGGCCGACTGAACCGTAGGCCAGGCGGTCGCCGTCGGCGTGCGCGGCCTTCAGGTAGGCGGCGGTACTGCCCGGGTACTCGGCCTTGGGCACCACCCAGACCAGGGGCGCGCTGCCGATCAAGGCGATGGGCGCGAAGTCTTTTTGCGGCTGGTACGGCAGCTTGGCGTAGAGAAACGGCGAGCTGGTCAGTGGCCCGTTGCCGATCACGCCTATGGTGTGGCCGTCATCGGCCTTGGCCAGCGCGTCGGCGCCGATGTTGCCGCTGGCACCGGGCTTGTTCTCCACCACCACGGCCTGGCCCAGGGCCTTGGACAGCGGCTCGGCCAGCATGCGCGCCTGGATGTCGGGTGAGGAGCCGCTGGCGTAGCCCACGATGATGCGCAGCGGCTTGCTGGGCCAGGTGTCGGCCGCTTGGGCTTGCAGTGCCAGGCCGCTGGCCAGTGCGAGGGCGGTGTGGAGGAATCTGCGTTTGTTCATGTCTTGTCTCCGGTGGGCTGAAATTGTGCGAATAAATCCATGCGCGGTGCCAGCCGGGTGGCCGTGTCCAGCGCGTCGTGGCGGGTGTGGCTGAGCAGGCCGAAGGCCTCGGGGGCGATGACCGTGCTGCTGTAGGGTGCCAGCTCGGCGCAGAGCTGCTGGGCCTGTTCCAACAGCCGGGCCGGGTTCACGCCTTGCAGCATCAGCACATGGCGGTGCGCGCCCTGGGCCAGGGCGTTGGAGGCCTGGTTGCCCAGGTCTGCCACCGGGTAGGCGCCTAGGTCGGTCAATTGCCCCCAGTGGGCACAGACTATGTGGTGATTCAGGGCTCGGGCGCTTATTCTGCTTGCGCAAGCAGCTATGTTTTCAGGAGCAATGTCCAATACCGTGACCACCAGTTGGGCGGCCGTGGATACGCCAACCGCACCGCGCAGCGTGCACGGCAGGCGCACAAAGTCGCGCAACGCCGGGCGCATGCGGGCCGACCAGGGGCTGGGCTGGGCCATCACCTCGCGGTAGCCGGGCGTGTCCAGCGCGGCCAGGCTGTCCAGCGCATAGCAGGTGAAGTAGCGCAGCGGGTCGTGCAGCGCGCGGTAGCGCCAGGTCTCGATGAAGCCGGGCAGGGCGGTGCGCTCGGGCACGTGCTCTAGGCTGTGCCAGGCCTCGTACTCGTCCTGCACCTCGGGGGCCACGCTGTTCCACAGCGCGAGAAAGGCTTGCATCATGCCGCCTCGGCTTGCGGCTGGATCAGCACCTTGGTGGCTGCCTTGTTGTGCGCCAGCGCAAAGCCTTCTAGCGCCTGCGCCAGCGGGAAGCGGTGGGTGATCATGTGCTGGAGCAGGGCGTGGTGTTCGCGCATGAAGTCCATCACCAGCGGCCAGTGCGCCTCGGGCGCGCGGTAGCTGCCGCGCAGTTGTTGGTGATTCCGCACCAGGGCCGTCAGGTCGATGGGCACGGGCTGGGCGTGGATGCCGGTGATCACCAGCACGCCATGGGTCTTGAGGGCGGCCAGCGCGGGGTTGATCACCGCGGCGGCGCCGGTAGCTTCGATCACCACGTCGAACTTGCCCTGGGCCAGGTAGGGCGCGAGCGCCTGGGCCATGGGCTGCTCGGCAAAGTCCAGCAAGTCGGTAAAGCCCATGGTCCGCAGCACTTTGAGGCGCGCGGCGTCGTCATAGCCGGCCACTACCACCTGGGCCGCACCTGCAGCGCGGGCGAACAAGGCGATGCCCTGACCGATATTGCCCGGCCCCAGCACCAGCACCCGGTCGCCGGGCCGCACGCCGCCTATGCGCACGGCTTCGTGGCTGACAGTCAGCGGCTCGGCCAACGCCGCCACATCGGCGGGTACTTCGGAGGGCACGGCCACGCAGTTGCGCGCCGGCACCACGACCCAGGGCGCAAAGCCGCCGTCGCGCAACACGCCGATGCCGCGGCGTTGGGTGCAGGCGTCGAAGTCGCTTTTCTGGCAGGCCGCGCAGCTGCCGCAGACGGTGGACGGGCGCACCGCCACCCGGGTGCCGGGCGGCAGATCGTTGACCGCACTGCCGCAAGCGGCGACCTCGCCGCTGAACTCGTGGCCCACGGTGACCGGCAAGGCGGCGGCCAGGAAGTGGTAGCTGGCGGTCCAGGCATCGATGTGCAGGTCGGTGCCGCAGACGCCGGCGGCCTGTACCCGGAGCAGCACCTCGTGCGGGCCGGGAGAAGGTGGTGGAGCGACGGTCTGGAGTTCCAGTCCGGGGCCGGTATGGGTTTTTTGCAGTGCTTGCATGGTCATGCCTTGGTGGGGATGGCTGGCAGTGTGCCGGCGGCTGTGCCATACGTCCAAGACCGATGGAGTATGTGCGGCATACTTGAAAGTTATAGATGAGGAGGGGTTATGGAACTACGGCATCTGCGGTATTTCGTGGCGGTGGCCGAGCAGGGCAACGTGAGCCGGGCGGCGCAAAAGCTGTTTATTGCACAGCCCGCGCTGTCCACCCAGATCCGCCAGCTGGAGGAGGAGGTGGGCGCGCCGCTGCTGGTGCGCGTGCCGCGCGGCGTGCAGCTGACGGCAGCGGGTACGGCGTTTCTGGAGGACGCGCGGGCGATCCTGGCGCGGGTGCAGCAGGCCACCGTGCATGCGCGCGCCCATGGCGTGCAGGAGCGCAGTGTGCGCATCGGCCTGGTGCCGTCGGCCACGCATTCGCTGCTGCCAGGCCTGTTGCAGCGCCTGCAGCAGGCGGGCAGCGGCACCCAGCTGCAGGTGCGCGAGATGATCAGCTCTCAGCAGCTCAAGGCCATACAGAACGACGAGATCGACATCGGCCTGGCCCGTCCGGCCGAGCCCCTGCAGCACGACGCCTATGTGCACATGGCTGCGCAGATCACCGACCCGTACTGCCTGGCCCTGCCCGCGCAGCATCCGCTGGCGGCGGAAGCCGGTGTGGTGGCCTTGAAACAGGTGGCGCATGCGGAGTTTGTGGCGTTTTCGCGCTACCAGGACCCGGCCTACTTCGACCGCACCGTGGCGCTGTGCATGGAGGCCGGTTTCAGCCCGCACATGCGGCACGAGGCGGGGCAGTTCATCAGCGTGCTGACGCTGGTGGGCAGCGGCCTGGGGGTGGCGATCGTGCCGGCCTCACTGGCGGTGCTGGCCCATCCGCAGGTGGTGTTCCGCCAGCTTGCGGCCTCTGGCTACACCAGCCGCCTGGCCGTGGTGTGCCGCAAGGCTTGGCTACAGACCGATGGCGCGGCGGCGGTGTTGGCGCTCGCCGTGCAGGAGCTGCAGCTGCTGGGTCAGCGCTTGCCGACCTAATCCGCCGGGGTGCGCGCCACCACCAGGCCGGTGATATGTGCGGCGCCGGCCTGGCGCAGCACGGCGGCCGCGGCAAACAACGAGGCGCCGCTGGTCATCACGTCGTCGACCAGCACCACTCGCTGGCCGCGCAGGCTGGCGGCCCGCAGCGGCTCGACGGCAAACGCGCCTTGCACATTGCGCAGGCGCTCGGCGCGTTTTAGCGTGGGCTGCGGCGCGGTATGCCTGGTGCGCAGCAGCAGCTGGGCCTGGGTTTTGTGCGGCGCCAGCTGGCGGGCCAGCTCCAGCGCCTGGTTGTAGCCGCGCTCGCGCAGCCGTTCGGGCGACAAGGGCATGGGCAGCACGGCGTCGCATTGCTCCAACGCCGGCTCGACCCAGGGGCTGTGCCGCAGCAGCTCGGCCAGGGTGGCGGCCCAGCCGACCTGCTGGCGGAACTTGTACTGGGCGATGCACTGCGACCAGGGGTAGGCATAGGCCACGGCGGCGAAGCAGGCGTCTAGCGCCGGTGGGTTCAGCAGGCAGGTACCGCATTGCGCCACGCCATCGGGCAAGGGCAGGGCACAGGTGCGGCAGCGCGGCACCGGCTGGGCGAAGCGGCTCACGCAGGCCCCGCATACCGGCTGGCTTGGCCAGGCGCGGCAGACCGCACACTGGCTGGGAATGAGGGTTGCTGCCTGGTGCAAAAGCGCGCGGAACATGGGCTCAATATACTCGTCGGCTACGCCCATGACGACCCAACTCCCCCCCACTATCGACCCGCCAGCGGCTGCCCGCTGGGCCCAGCTACGCACCACCACATCGCCGTGGCTGCACGAAGAAGTAGCCCGGCGCATGGAAGACCGACTGCAGTGGATCAAGCTGCAGCCCCAGGCCTGGGCGCATTGGGAGCCGGTGCGCGGCGGCCTGGAAGCGCACGCCAAACTCACTGAACGCTATCCAAATTCTGAGTGTTATGTGGTTGAAGCGCATGCAGGACAAGCGCAGGCAGCTATTCAATCTGTAGCAAAGCCGTGGTGGAACCCGGGCCGCTGGAGCGCTGCAGCCCAGCACGCCCAGCTGCCGCCCGACGGAAGCGTGCAGATGCTGTGGGCCAACATGTTGCTGCACTCGGCTGCCGATCCGCAGGCGCTGATCGCCCAGTGGCACCGGGCGCTGGCGGTCGATGGGTTCCTAATGTTCTCCTGCCTGGGGCCGGACACGGTGCAGGAGCTGCGCGGCGTCTACCAGGCGCAGGGCTGGCCGCTGCCCGGCCACCAGTTCACCGACATGCACGACTGGGGCGACATGCTGGTGCATGCGGGGTTTGCCGAGCCGGTGATGGATATGGAACGCATCCGCCTGACCTACGAGAGCCCCGAGCGGCTGCTGCAAGACCTGCGCGAGGTCGGCCGCAACCTGCATCCGCAGCGCTTTGCGGGCCTGCGCGGCCGGCAGTGGCGGCTCCAACTGGAGCAGGCACTGGCCACACAATTGGCCGATGCCGCGGAAGACGGGCGCCTGCCGCTGACCTTTGAGCTGATTTACGGCCATGCGCTCAAGCCCCAGCCCAAGCTGCGCGTCAGCGCCCACAGCGCGGTATCGCTGCGGGATATGCGGGACATGCTTCAGCGGGGTAAACAGGGCGGTCTTTGAGGCGTTTTAAGGGTTAACGCGCGGTAAAGCCCGGCTACAATTCGCGGTTAGAAAAACATATGGGTATCTCCCCACGCAGTAAGGCAGATCGGTAGGCGACAAGCGCGTTGGCTGGTGTGCTGAATTTTGTGAGTGCCATTCGTGTCGAACTTGGTATTTCGCTTCGCCACAGTTTCGGGCCAGAACATCCACTGGTTTCTGAAGCGCAACTGCTCGGTCACGCCGGCCCAGTTGGGTTGGATGTATGCATCGATCTGCGTGGTGTCTCTTGCTATTGCGACGTTTTTCTGGGCCCAGGGTGCAACTTTGGTCCTGCCGTTTGCCTGGCTGGAGTTGGCGGCGGTGGGCACCGCCTTCCTGGTCTACGCCCGCCACGCGAGTGACGGCGAAAGAATTTCGCTGCAGGGCACGCAGCTGGTGGTCGAGCTGGAAAACGGCGGGCACCTGGAGCGGGCCGAGTTTCGCCGTGAATGGGTTCGTATCGAACCCAAGGCCGGCGACCGGTCTTTGATCGAGGTGTCTGGCCAGGGGCGGTCAGTCGAGGTGGGACGGTATGTGAGTCCAGAGCTACGGTCGGCTCTGGCACGTGAGATCCGAATGGCGTTGCGCAGTGCGTAGCGCGTGCCCATGGGCGCACTGGATGGCACGGCAAGATTGGTTCAATTGAGGTGTTGAATAAGTGAAAACGATGAAGATGATTCCTAACAAATTGGCTTCACTGCTGCCCGCGCTTGGCGTCTGGGCGGGCGCATGGCTCAGCACCGCGGCGCATGCCGTCAATGATCTTCCCGGAGGCCCAGCGGTACGGCAGTTGAATCTGCCACCGGCCGTCACCAAAATCGCAGCCGAGCAGCAGTCGCTGCATTGGTTCATGCTGATCGTCTGCACCGTTATCTTCCTGGCGGTGTTCAGCGTGATGTTCTATTCCATCTGGAAGCACCGCAAGTCCAAGGGCTACAAGGCGGCCAACTTCCACGAGTCCGTCACCGTCGAAGTGATCTGGACTATTGTCCCGTTCGTGATCGTGATCCTGATGGCCTTGCCCGCGACCAAGGTCGTGGTGGCCATGAAGGACACCACCAACGCCGACCTGACCATCAAGGCCACGGGCATGCAGTGGAAGTGGGGCTACGACTACATCAAGGGCGAAGGCGAAGGCATTGGCTTTGTGTCTACCCTGGACAGCAGCCAGCGCGCCATGTCCAATAGTGGCGATGTGACCAAGGCGAGCGACGACTACCTGCTGAAGGTCGACAACGCGCTGGTAGTGCCGGTCAACAAGAAGATCCGCATCATCACCACGGCCGACGACGTGATCCACGCCTTCATGGTGCCGGCCTTCGGTATCAAACAAGATGCGATTCCTGGCTTTGTGCGTGACACCTGGTTCCGCGCCGAAAAAGTGGGTAGCTACTACGGCCAATGCGCCGAGCTCTGCGGTAAAGAGCATGCCTACATGCCCATCCACGTGAAAGTGGTGTCGGCCGAAGACTATTCCAAGTGGGTCGATGGCGAGAAGAAGAAAATGGCCGCCAAGTTGGACGATCCTTCAAAGGTTTGGACGCTGGACGACATCCTGAAGCGCGGTGAAAAGGTCTATGCGGCCAACTGCGCGGCCTGTCATCAGGCCAACGGCAAGGGCGCGGGCCCGATCAAGGCGCTGGATGGTGCCCCTATCGTGCTGGATGCTGACAAGAACAAGCAGATCCATGTATTGCTGAATGGTCAGAACAACGGTGCCATGCCCGCATGGAAGCAGCTGAGCGATACCGATATTGCGTCGGTGATCAGCTACACCAAGAACAACTGGTCGAACAAGACAGGTCAGCTGGTGCAGCCGGCCGATGTCTTGGCCCAGCGCGGCAAGTAAGCTGGCCTCGTAACGTACAGATCCCCTAGGAATAAAGATGAGTGCAGTTCTCCATCCCCACGACCACGACCACGCGCACGATGGGCACGACCACCACGCCCCCACCGGCTGGCGCCGCTGGGTGTTTGCTACCAACCACAAGGACATCGGTACCTTGTACCTGTTGTTCAGCTTCACCATGCTGATGGTCGGTGGCGTGTTGGCACTGTTGATACGGGCCGAGCTGTTCCAGCCGGGCCTGCAGCTGGTTAACCCCGAGCTGTTCAACTCGCTGACCACCATGCATGGACTGATCATGGTGTTCGGCGCCATCATGCCGGCCTTCGTGGGCTTTGCGAACTGGATGATTCCGCTCCAGATCGGCGCGTCCGACATGGCTTTCGCCCGCATGAACAACTTCAGCTTCTGGCTGATGATTCCTGCGGCGCTGATGCTGGTGTCTTCGTTCTTCATGCCTGGTGGCGCACCGGCAGCCGGCTGGACGCTGTACGCGCCGCTGACGCTGCAAATGGGCCCCTCTATGGATGCCGGCATTTTCGCGATGCACATTCTGGGCGCTTCGTCGATCATGGGTTCGATCAACATCATCGTGACCATCCTGAACATGCGCGCTCCTGGCATGACCTTGATGAAGATGCCGATGTTCTGCTGGACTTGGCTGATCACTGCCTACCTGCTGATCGCCGTGATGCCCGTGTTGGCCGGCGCCATCACCATGACGCTGACCGACCGCCACTTTGGCACCAGCTTCTTCAACCCCGCCGGTGGCGGTGACCCGGTGATGTACCAGCACATCTTCTGGTTCTTCGGCCACCCCGAGGTGTACATCATGATCTTGCCGGCCTTCGGCATCATCAGCCACATCGTGCCGGCGTTTGCGCGCAAAAAGCTGTTCGGCTATGCCTCGATGGTGTATGCAACCTCGTCGATTGCGATTTTGTCGTTCATCGTTTGGGCGCACCACATGTTCACCACCGGCATGCCGGTGACGGGCCAGCTATTCTTCATGTACGCAACCATGTTGATCGCCGTGCCGACCGCTGTGAAGATCTTCAACTGGATCGCCACCATGTGGCAAGGTTCGATGACCTTTGAAACCCCGATGCTGTTTGCTGTGGGCTTCATCTTCGTGTTCACAATGGGCGGCTTCACTGGGCTGATTTTGGCGGTAGCGCCTATCGACCTCCAGCTGCAGGACACCTACTACGTGGTGGCGCATGTCCACTATGTGCTGGTGGCTGGTTCCTTGTACGCCATGTTTGCCGGCTTCTACTACTGGTGCCCCAAGTGGACCGGCGTGATGTACAGCGAAACCCGCGGCAAGATCCACTTCTGGTGGTCGCTGATTGCGTTCAACGTGACCTTCTTCCCCATGCACTTCCTGGGTCTGGCCGGTATGCCACGCCGCTATGCCGACTACCCCATGCAGTTCGCCGACTTCAATGCGATCGCCTCGGTAGGCGCATTCGCCTTCGGTTTTGCCCAGGTGTACTTCTTCCTGTTCATAGTGGTGCCCGCCATGCGCGGCAAGGGCGAAAAAGCCTCCGCCAAGCCTTGGGAAGCTGCCGAAGGCCTGGAGTGGGAAGTTCCCTCTCCCGCGCCTTTCCATACCTTCGAGACACCTCCCAAGCTGGATAGCACGGCCACCCGTGTCATCGGCTAAGGCGCGGCCATGCTGACGCCCGTCCAAAAGAAAAAAAATCTGCGTACCGGCCTGATTCTGGCGTCGGTCGCAGTGGCTTTTTTTATCGGATTCCTGGTCAAGATGGTTGTGCTGAGCCGGCACTGAGCCGGTTCTAGTCCTCATGCAAGTGCGTAGCGAAAATATCAAAATGGTGGGCAAGCTGGCCTTCGTGGCCTTTGGCATGTTCGCCTTTGGCTACGCACTGGTGCCGCTGTACAAAGCCATCTGCGAAATGACCGGCATCAACATTCTGGCGCTGGCCGAGCGCCAGGTGCCGGGTGTGGGTTCGGCTGGCGTGGATGCCAAGTTGCCGGCCAATACGCAGGTCGACATGAGCCGCACCATCACGGTCGAGTTCGACGCCAATGCCCGTGGGCCTTGGGAGTTCAAGCCGGCCAAGAGTTCTGTGCAAGTACACCCTGGCGAGCTGACGACGGTGATGTACGAGTTCCAAAATACGCAGAACCGGCGCATGGCCGCGCAGGCGATACCCAGCTACGCACCGCGCCAGGCGCAGGCGCATTTCAACAAGCTGGAATGCTTTTGCTTTAACCAGTACACGCTGGACCCGGGCGAGAAGAAGCAATGGCCGGTCGCCTTCGTGATCGATCCCAAGCTGTCGAAAGACGTGACGACGATTACCTTGTCGTACACCTTCTTTGAAGTAGGCGGCAAGACTCCGCCAGCGCCGGCCTCGACGGTCGATGCGAGCCGTCTGGTCGGCACCGGTCAGGGTTCATGAGCGCGCCGGCAAAAAGCTCGTTTCTGCGTACGGTGAAGGCCGTCGCCTGGTCGTTTGTGGGTATCCGCAAGCGGAGTGGTTTTGAAGACGACTTGGCCAAGATCAGCCCGTTGCATGTGATTGCAGTCGGCCTGGTAGCGGTATTGCTGATCGTGCTGGGTTTGGTGGTGTTTGTTAATTGGGTGGTGGCAAAGTGAGCTGTTTTTGCCATGTTGGGTTCAAGAAAATGAGAAGAGAGTAAGGAGCTGAAATGAGTTCAACTGCACACGCTGCGACACCGTACTATTTTGTACCTGGCCCATCGCGCCATCCGGCCATGGCCGCATTGGGTTTGTTCTTTGTCATCCTGGGTGCTGGCCAGTGGATCAATGGTGCCGACTGGGGCAAGTACTCGCTGGCTTTCGGCATGCTGTTCTGGTGGGGCGTGTTGTTCCAGTGGTTCCGCGATGCCATCAACGAAAGCGAAGGCGGCCTGTACAGCTACAAGATCGACTTGTCGTACCGCTGGAGCATGAGCTGGTTCATCTTCTCTGAAGTGATGTTCTTCGGCGCTTTCTTCACGGCTTTGTGGTGGGCGCGTGCGCATTCCGTGCCAGCCCTCGGCAGCTTGGAAAACGCCTTGCTCTGGCCCGATTTCAAAGCGGTCTGGCCTAGCCTGGCGGCCGGTGTGACGGCTTCGCCCGCAAACATCATCGAGCCGTTCACGACCATGACCCCGTTCTGGTTGCCCACCATCAACACTGGTTTGCTGCTGACATCGGGGGTGACATTGACGATTGCCCACCATGCCTTGGTCAAGGGCCAACGCGGCAAGACCATCGCCTTCATGTGGGCGACGGTTTTGCTGGGCACGGTATTCCTGTTCGTGCAAGGCTATGAATACGCCCACGCTTACAGCGAAATGAATCTGAAGATGAGCTCCGGTGTCTATGGCTCCACCTTCTACATGCTGACGGGCTTCCACGGCTTCCATGTGCTGGTCGGCATGCTAATGCTGCTGTTCATCACGCTGCGTTTGATGAAGGGCCACTTCACTCCAAGCAAGCACTTTGGCTTTGAAGGCGCTGCCTGGTACTGGCACTTTGTCGACGTGGTCTGGCTGGGCCTCTACGTCATCGTGTACTGGATGTAATGGCGTAGTGCAAAATCAGCCCATAAAAAAGCGCCTACTGGCGCTTTTTTATTGTGAGTCGCTGTTTACTTGCCTGCAGGGATGCCTGTGGGATGCAAATAGCCGAGTTTCCAGCCCACCAGAATGCAGATGAACAGCAATACCGAAAACCCGATCCGAAACGCCAGCGCCTTGGCCATGCGCCCAGCTCGTGGCGCGCTGTCGGTATCTGACTTGCCCCCCTTCAGCATGAAGTACAGGGCGGCGCCAAGGCTGGCGAGTATGGCCGCAAAAGCGGCGAGGGCGAGGTAGGTCATGGACGGCATTATCCTGTGAGCCCGAAAACCCGTTTTGGCTTGTTGACAGCAGCTGCGCTGTTGGGCGTGGCCCTGACTTTCTCCCTGGGGCGCTGGCAGCTGTCGCGAGCCGCGCAAAAGGAAGCCTTGCATGCGGCCATCGAGTCCCAGCACCTGCGCCCGCCCGTGGGTTCTGCTGACCTGTTGGGGGCGACGCCGTCGGAGGATCTGGTGCACCGCCAGGTGCGTCTCCAGGGCAGCTGGCTGCCGCAGCGGACCGTCTTTCTGGACAACCGTCAGATGCACGGGCAGACTGGATTTTTTGTGGTCACGCCCTTGCAGCTGGCCGACAGCCAGGCGGTGATTCTGGTGCAGCGGGGCTGGGTCGCGCGCAATTTTCTGGACCGTACCCAGCTGCCGCAGGTTGAAAGCCCGGCGGGTCTGGTCGAGGTGCAAGGGCGTATGGCCCCGCCACCGTCCAAACTTTATGCGTTCCAGGCCGCCGAGCAAGGCCCCATCCGGCAAAATCTAGACTTGGCGGCTTTTGCTGCGGAGACGGGCCTGGCCTTGCTACCCCTGTCGGTGCTGCAAACCGGGCCTGCCGTGAGCGCCTCCGGCAACCCTCTCCAGCGCGATTGGCCCCCCGCCAATACCGGTGTGGAAAAACACTATGGCTACGCATTCCAATGGTTTGGGCTCAGCGCCCTGATCGCAATTCTTTATGTCTGGTTCCAAATTGTCCGACGCTTCTTCCTTCCGCCAAAACGGCAGTCTTGACGACCACCCCCTGGGTTTGACCGTGCATTCCCTGCCCACGCCCCAGGAGGCCGTGGATGGGTCGGCTCGCCGTACCGTGTTGGGGCGCTGGAAGATGCTGGCCGTGCTGCTGACCTGCGCCGCGCCGGTGATCGCCTCGTATTTCACCTACTACGTGGTACGCCCCGAAGGCCGCCGTAATTTTGGCGAGCTGGTGGACCCGCAGCGCCCCTTGCCGGACCAGGCCGTGGTGGGCGTGGACGGCACGCCGGGCAATCTGCGCAGCCTCAAAGGCCAGTGGCTGCTGGTCAGCGCCGCCGGTGGTGCCTGTGACGATGCCTGCCAGAAGCACCTGTACCTGCAGCGCCAGCTGCGCGAAACCCTGGGCAAAGAAAAAGACCGCGTCGACTGGGTCTGGTTGGTCACCGACGACGCCCCCGTCCCCGACGCCCTGCGCCCGGCCCTGAAAGGCGCAACCGTGTTGCGCGTAGGCGAGCTGCAACTTTCCCAATGGCTCTCGCCCGCCGTCGGCCAGCTACTGCAAGACCATTTGTACGTGGTGGACCCGATCGGCAACTGGATGCTGCGCTTCCCGGCCCAGCTGGACCTGGCCAACGCCGCCAGTGCCAAGCGCGATCTGGACCGCTTGTTGCGCGCCTCGTCCTCCTGGGATGAAGCAGGTCGCTAAATGGAGCCGCAAGCCTTGTACGACCTGTCACCCGCGCTGCAGATGATGCTGGTGGGCGCGGTGATTGCCTTGGGCCCGCTGGCCTGGGTCTGGCTGCGCAATGCCAAGGCGTCCACGCCTCGCCGGTTGCAGGCGCTGACGGTGTTGACCTTGTTCCTGACCTTTGATCTGGTGCTGTTCGGCGCCTTCACGCGTCTGACCGACTCCGGCCTGGGCTGCCCGGATTGGCCGGGCTGCTATGGCAATGCCAGCCCGTTGGGGGCAGTTGCCGAAATCACCCATGCCCAGAACACCATGCCCAGCGGCCCCGTCACCCACAGCAAGGCTTGGGTGGAGATGGTGCACCGCTACCTAGCCACCGCGGTTGGCGTGTTGATTCTGACCCTGACTGCGGGCAGCTGGTGGGCGCGCAAACGCGGCCTGGCCGATATCCCGGTGAACCCGTGGTGGCCCACCGCCACCCTGGTGTGGGTCTGCCTGCAGGGCGCTTTTGGCGCACTGACGGTCACCATGAAGCTTTTCCCGGCCATCGTGACCCTCCACCTGATTGGCGGCCTGGTGCTGCTGGCCTTGCTCTGCGCCCAGGCTGTGGGCTATTCGCGCTGGGGTCGTGAGCATGCGGCGCTGCAGCTGTCGCCAACGGTTCGCCGCTTGGTGCTGGCGGTGTTCGCACTGCTAACTCTGCAGATCGTGCTGGGTGGCTGGGTGAGCACCAATTACGCGGTGCTGGCCTGCGACACCTTCCCGCTGTGCCAGAACAGCTGGTGGCCGGAAATGGACTTCCGCCAGGCGTTCCAGATATGGCGCCCCCTGGGCCAGCTGCAGGACGGCAGCTACTTGGGTTTTGCCGCGCTGACCACCATCCACTACAGCCACCGCCTGGTCGCCTATGTGGTGCTGCTTGCCCTGCTGGCTTTGGCCTGGCGCCTGCACCGCCATCCGGCCACCCGGCGCCAGGCCCGCTGGCTGGCCGCCTTGACCCTATTACAGTTCGCTACCGGCCTGAGCAATGTGGTGCAGGGCTGGCCGCTGCTGGCTGCTGTATCCCATACCGGTGGCGCGGCCGCGCTGGTGGTGGTGATGACCTGGACGGTCTGCGCCCAGCGCCACGCCCGTCCTTCTTCTAGACCGAGATTGCCTGCATGAGTGTTGTTGAATCCCTATCCCCCCCGGCTACTTCCATGCCGTCGCGCCTGCGCCAGTTCAATGCGCTGACCAAGCCGCGCGTGATCCAGTTGATCGTGTTCTGCGCACTGATTGGCATGGTGCTGGCCGTGCCAGGCGTACCCAGCTGGGCCGAGGTGCGCCTGGGGCTGATCGCCTGCCTGGGCATCTGGCTGGTGGCCGGTGCGGCTGCCGCCTTCAACTGCCTGGTGGAGAAGGGCATTGATGCCAAGATGAAGCGCACCTCTTGGCGCCCAACGGCGCGGCAGGAGCTGCAGGACTGGCAGACCCTGCTGTTCTCCGGCCTGCTGTGCACGGCCGGCTCGGTGCTGCTGTATGTGTGGGTGAATCCGCTGACCATGTGGCTGACCTTTGCCACCTTTGTTGGCTATGCCGTGGTTTACACGGTGATCCTCAAGCCGCTGACGCCGCAGAACATCGTCATCGGCGGCGCTTCCGGCGCCATGCCGCCGGTGCTCGGCTGGGCCGCCATGACCGGCGACGTGGCGCCCGAGGCCTTGATTCTGTTCTTGATCATCTTCCTGTGGACCCCGCCGCACTTCTGGGCGCTGGCGCTGTACCGGGTGGAGGACTACCGCAAGTCCGGCCTGCCCATGCTGCCCGTGACTCACGGCAACGAGTTCACCCGGCTGCAGGTGCTGCTGTACACCCTGGTGCTATTCGCCGCCTGCCTGATGCCTTTCATCTACGGAATGAGTTCCTGGCTGTACCTGGTCGTGGCGGTTGTCCTGAGCATCGGCTTCTGCGGCTACGGCTTTGCGCTGTGGCGCAACTACTCGGACGCGCTGGCGCGCAAGACCTTCCGTTTTTCACTCATCCACCTGAGCGTGCTGTTTGCCGCGCTGCTGGTAGACCATTACCTGATCTGATCCCATGCATAAACGCGATGCTCTTAAAAAAATAGCTACTAGCGCTCTAGCAATAAGCGCCAGCGGCCTGTTTGTTGCCTGTTCTGAGCCTGCGCCCAAGTTTGCCGCGGTGGACGTGACCGGTGCCGACTACGCCAAGTACTTCCAGCTCAGCGACCACAACGGCCAGCCGCGCAGCCTGAAGGATTTTGCCGGCAAGCTGGTGGTGGTGTTCTTTGGCTACACCCAGTGCCCGGATGTCTGCCCCACCTCGATGGCCGAGCTGGCCGAGGTCAAGAAGACCCTGGGCGCCGATGGCGACAAGCTGCAAGGCATCTTCATCACGGTCGACCCGCAGCGCGATACGCCCGAGATCCTGAAGGCCTATATGGGCAACTTCGATCCCAGCTTCCTGGCCCTGGTGCCCACGCCCGAGCAGCTGGCGGCCCTGGCCAAGGACTACAAGGTCTACTATAAGAAGGTCGACGGCAGCACGCCCACCAGCTACACCATGGACCACTCTGCCGGCAGCTATGTCTACGACACCCAGGGCCGGCTGCGCCTGTACGCGCGCTACGGCAGCGGCGCGCCGGCGCTGGCCGGTGATCTGAAGCTGCTGCTCAAGCAGAAGACGTAAAAAAGGGACCGTGAGGTCCCTTTTTTTATAGCTGCTTACCGCCTGCTCATGCGTAGTCGGTCAGCGCCTTTTTCATCTTCTTCATGGCGGCGGTTTCGATTTGGCGAATCCGCTCGGCGCTGACGCCGTAGTCGGCCGCCAGCTCGTGCAGTGTCATGCCGCCAGAGCCGTCGTCCTGTACCTTCAGCCAGCGCTCTTCCACGATGCGGCGGCTGCGGTCGTCCAGGCCGTCCAGCGCGCTACGGATGCCGTCGCTGGCCATGGTGTCACGGGCGCGGGCTTCCAGCAGGGCGGTGGGTTCCTGGTGGGTGTCAGCCAGGTAGGCGATCGGGCCAAAGCTGTCTTCGCCGTCGTCCGATGGGCCGGGGTCCAGCATCACGTCGCCGCCCGACAAGCGGGTTTCCATCTCGATCACGTCTTCGCGCTTGACCTTCAGCTGGGTCGCCATGGAGTCGATTTCTGCCGCGCTCAGCGTATCGCGGTGGGTATCACCGTCAATGGCTGCCGAATCGGACTTGAAACCTTGCTTCATGGACCGCAGGTTAAAGAACAGCTTGCGTTGGGCCTTGGTGGTAGCCACCTTGACCATGCGGCAGTTCTTCAGGATGTACTCATGCATTTCGGCCTTGATCCAGTGAAGCGCATAGCTGACCAGGCGCACGCCTTGGTCGGGGTCGAAGCGCTTCACTGCCTTCATCAGTCCGACATTGCCCTCCTGGATCAGGTCGCCGTGCGGCAGGCCATAGCCCAGGTACTGGCGGGCCACGGAGACCACCAGGCGCAGATGCGACATCACCAGCTTACCGGCGGCGTCCACATCGTTGTCGTTCTTGAGTTGGCGGGCAAACTGCTGCTCTTGCTCCAGCGTGAGCATGGGCATGCGGTTGACCGCGGAAATATATGCGTCGAGGTTGCCGAGCGGCGGCACCAGCGACCAAGGATTCGGAGCGGCAAGCGCTGTAGACGTTGTTCCAGTTTGAATATTCATACCAGATTCCTTTTCTCTAAGCTTGAATATTAGCACTCTACAAAGAAGAGTGCTAAGCCCCGGCCAGTTCAAGCCTACTGTGCCTGGGGTGTTGGTAGGAGTCGGCTATGGCCGCACAAGTTCCTGCTAGTGCCTGGCCGGGCCATCTGCCTGGGCTACAGTGTGTTTTCTCGCATACTTTGAGGAATTCCATGCCTATACAAGCCCGCCTGCACCGCGCCCACGGCGCCTTGACCACCTTGAGCAACGGCCGCCATGCCTGGAGCGCCGACGTGGACAAAACCCTGGGTTCGGACGATCTGGCCCCCGATCCGCACGATTTGCTGGACTCGGCGCTGGCGGGCTGCACTACGCTGACCCTGGAGCTGTACATCCGCCGCCGCAAAATGGCCGTCACCGGGCTGCGGGTGGAGATCAGTCATACCGAGAGCAAGACCGAGGACGGCAAGGTCCGTTACGCATTGCAGCGCAATTTACATATCGAGGGCGACATCACGCTCGAGGACCGGGCCAAGCTGCTGGAGATTGCCAACAAATGCCCCATCCATCGGTTGCTGGAAGGCGAGATCAGCGTCGCCACCACGCTGGCCGATTGATACTATTATTTTTATAGCTGCCGGCTCAGGTGATGTCTGCGCTGGAGGCCTATTTCATGCATAAACCATGGCCGCATCCAGCACTTCCACCCAGTGCTTGACCGGCGTGGCCGTGCCGCTCTGCAGATGCTGGATGCAGCCTATGTTCGCCGAGACGATGGCCTGCGCGCCCAGCGGCTCCAGGTTTTGCAGCTTGCGGTCGCGCAGCTGGTAGGCCAGTTTGGGCTGCAGTACCGAATAGGTGCCGGCCGAGCCGCAGCACAAATGGCTTTCACTGCCGGCCACCTGCACCTTGAAACCCAGCGCGCCCAGGTGCGTCTCGACCCCACCGCGCAGCTGCTGGCCGTGCTGCAGCGTGCAGGGCGGGTGAAAGGCCAGATGGCTGGCGGCGCCGGGCTGGACCTTGCCGCGCAACTTTTCCACCAGCTCGGGTAGCAGCTCGCTCAGGTCGCGGGTTAGGTCGCTGATGCGGGTCGCCTTGGCGGCATAGACCGGGTCGGCTGCCAGCGCGTGGCCGTAATCCTTGACCATCACGCCGCAGCCCGAGGCGTTCATGACGATGGCCTCGACCGTGTGGCTCTGCACCAGCGGCCACCAGGCGTCGATGTTGCGGCGCATATCGGCCAGGCCGCCCTCGTGGTCGCCCAGGTGGCTGCGCAGCGCGCCGCAGCAGCCGGCGCCGGGAGCAACCAGAGTCTGGATGCCGGCGGCGTCCAGCACCCGGGCGGTGGCGCTGTTGATGTTCGGCATCATCGCCGGCTGCACGCAGCCGGTCAGCACCAGCATTTTGCGCGCGTGCTCGCGCGTCGGCCAGGGCTTGGCAGGCGTGGTGGCCGGCACCTTGTTCTTCAATGTCTTGGGCAGCAGCGGGCGCAGCGCCTGGCCGACCTGCATGGCCGGGGCGAACAGCGGCGAGGTCAGGCCTTCCTTCAGCAGCCAGCGTGCGGCTTTTTCGGTGGCCGGGCGCTCCACCCGGGCATCGACAATGCGACGGCCGATGTCGACCAGCGCGCCGTATTCCACGCCGCTGGGGCAGGTGGATTCGCAGTTGCGGCAGGTCAGGCAGCGGTCCAGGTGCTGCTGGGTGCTGCGCGTGACTTCCGCGCCCTCCAGCACCTGCTTCATCAGATAGATGCGGCCGCGCGGGCCGTCCAGCTCGTCGCCTAGCAGCTGGTAGGTGGGGCAGGTGGCGGTACAGAAGCCGCAGTGCACGCATTTGCGCAGAATCGCCTCGGCGGCCTGGCCGTCGGCGGTGTGCTGGAACTCGGGGGCGAGGTGGGTTTGCATGCTTAGAGGCCTGGGTACAGGCGGCCGGCGTTGAACAGGCCCTTCGGGTCGAAGGCGTGCTTCAAGGCCTTCTGGATGCGCAGCAGCGGGGCCGACAGCGGTGTGAATACCTCGCTGCGCGGCGCTGCGGCACGGAACAAAGTGGCGTGGCCGCCGGCCTGGGCGGCAGCGGCGCGCACCTGCTTGGCCGGCGCATGGCCGCGCAGCCAGCGCTGGGCGCCGCCCCATTCGATAAACAGGCTGCCCGGTAGGTCCAGCGGGGCGGCGGTGGCTGGCACCGAGATGCGCCATAGCGTTTCGCCGCGCGCCAACTGGGTGCTGTCGAAGTGGAAGAACGCATGCTGGTGGTCGCGCACGCTGTCCCACCAGCTGGCCGCGATTTCCGGCTCGACCAGGCTGCCGCCGAGCTTGCTGCAAGCGGCCCGCACCGCCGCCTGAGCGCCGGCCAGCCGCAGATGCAGCTGGCCGTGGTACCAGGCGCTGGCGTTGATCGGCAGCGGCTGGCCGGTCCAGGCATTCAGTTGTTGCAGTGCCTGCGCAGGGTCCATGGCAAACAGCAGGGTGGCGCTGGCCGGCGCGCTGGGCAGCACCTTCAGCGATACCTCGCAGATGACGCCCAGCACGCCCAGCGAGCCGGCCATGACCCGCGACACGTCGTAGCCGGCCACGTTCTTGATCACCTGGCCGCCAAAACTCAGTAGCTCACCCTGGCCGTTCAGCAGGGTGGTGCCCAGCACGTAGTCGCGCACCGTGCCCACGCTGGCGCGCGACGGGCCGCTAAGGCCGGCCGCCACCATGCCGCCGACCGTGCCACCGGCGGCGAAGCGCGGCGGCTCGAACGGCAGGCATTGGCCTTTGTCCGCCAGCACGGCCTCCAGCTCGGCCAGCGGTGTGCCGGCGCGCACCGTGACCACCAGTTCGCTGGGTTCGTAGCTGCTGATGCCGGCCAGCGGCCGCAGGTCCAGTAGCTCGCCATGCGGCATTTCGCCGTAGAAGCGCTTGGTGTTGCCGGCCTGGATGTCCAGTGGCTTGTGGGCGCTGCGCACCTGGTCGATCAGGTGTTTTAAAACGGGGTCTGGGGTGTTCATCAGAATCGGGGCAAATGGGGGAAGGGCAGCATGCCGCGCAGCACGGTCAGCTTGCCGTATTCGGCGCAGCGCTGCAGGCTGGGGATGACTTTGCCGGGGTTTAGCAGCTCGGCCGGGTCGAAGGCGCGCTTGACGGCAAACATCTGCTCGCGCTCGGACGCGCTGAACTGCACGCACATGGAGTTCAGCTTCTCCACGCCCACGCCGTGCTCGCCGGTGACGGTGCCGCCCAGGCGCACGCTGGTTTCCAGGATGTCGGCGCCAAACAGCTCGCAGCGGTGCATCTGGTCGGGGTCGTTGGCGTCGAACAGGATCAGCGGGTGCAGATTGCCGTCGCCCGCGTGGAACACGTTGGCGCAGGCCAGGCCGTATTGCTGTTCCATGGCCTCGATGGCGCGCAGGATTTCGGCCAGCTTCTTGCGCGGAATGGTGGAGTCCATGCACATGTAGTCGGGGCTGATGCGGCCGGACGCGGGGAAGGCGTTTTTGCGCCCGCTCCAGAACTTCAAACGCTGCGCCTCGTCGCGGCTGATGGTGCAGCGGGTGGCGCCGTTGGCTTGCAGCACGGCCTCCATGCGGGCGATTTCTTCTTCTACTTCTTCGGGTGTGCCGTCGCTCTCGCACAGCAGGATGGCGGCGGCGTCCAGGTCGTAGCCAGCGTGGACGAAGTCTTCTACCGCGGCAGTCATGCGCTTGTCCATCAGCTCCAGCCCGGCGGGGATGATGCCGGCGGCAATCACCGCCGCTACCGCATTGCCGGCCGATTCCACATCGGCAAAGCTGGCCATGACGCAGCGTGCCAGCTGCGGCTTGGGGATTAGCTTGACGGTGACTTCCAGCGTCACGGCCAGCATGCCTTCGCTGCCGATGACCAGCGGTAGCAGGTCCAGGCCGGGTGTGTCCAGGGCTTCGGAGCCGAACTCCACTTCTTCGCCCTCCACGGTGTAGCCACGCACGCGCAGCACGTTGTGCAGGGTGAGGCCGTATTTCAGGCAGTGCACGCCGCCCGAGTTCTCGGCCACGTTGCCGCCTATGGTGCAGGCGATCTGGCTGCTGGGGTCGGGCGCGTAGTACAGGCCATGGGGCGCGGCGGCTTCGCTGATGGCCAGGTTTCGCACGCCGCATTGCACGGTGGCGGTGCAGGCCAGCGGGTCGATCTTCAAGATGCGGTTGAACTTGGCCAGCGACAGGGTCACGCCCAGGCGGTGCGGCATGGCGCCGCCCGACAGGCCGGTGCCGGCGCCGCGGGCCACGATGGGCACCTGCAGCGCGTGGCAGATCTTCAGCACCGCGGCGACCTGGGCCTCGGTCTCCGGCAGCACCACCACCAGCGGCTGGGCGCGGTAGGCGGTCAGGCCATCGCATTCATAAGGCGTGGTGTCTTCAGGGCGCGACAGGATGGCGTGGCGGGGCAGGGCGGCGGCCAACGCAGCGGCGACCTCGGCGCGGCGGGCCAGCAGTTGCGGGCGGTCTTCGGTGTGTGCGGTGTTCATCGTGGGGCAGAGCGGCGAATCGCCCACTATAAGCAGCTGGCGGCGCGACCGGGGTTGAAATTTCCGGTGCCGTTGCGTGCAGAAATCTACGCCACTGGTTTGCCTTAGTCCCACCAAGCTGGGGCATGCATACCCAGTTGTTACTCCTGAATTGCTAGCTGCTTCCGCAGGAAATATATGCGCTAGCCTCTGTTTTTATGTTTGATTTTTACTTCAAAAATCAGAGCAAACCAGATTCAGCTGCCGTTGGATGCGCTGGGCTGCTCGCTGGGGGCTGCAGGCGCTGCTGTGCTGGCGCCGGGGTGGCCCCACCAGTCGCGGGCGTCGGTAAACGTCATCCGGCAGCCGGTGCAGCGGTAGACGCCGGTGGGCATCAATGCGCCGGTGGCGTCACGGCCGATGACGGACTGGTAACTGGTCGCGCCGCATCGACTGCACTTGTAAATTGTTTTGTACTGAGTCATGTTCCGGGTAATGTAAATGCATACAAGCTGACTCGCACTAATGCAGATGTAAGTCCTTGTTCACCCAGGCAGTACCGGTACGAAGGGGGCAAACTTTGCGCGCTTCAGGCTGAAGAAGGCCTTGACGTTGCGCACATTGGCGTCGCTGGTAAATAGCCGTTGCGCCAGCGCCAGGTAGCCGGGCATGTCGCGCGCAAACACCACCAGGCAGAAGTCCGGCCCCGGTGACACACGGTAACACTGCTGCACCGCGTCATCGGCGGCCACCCGCAGCTCGAACGCGGCAAGCCGTTCTTCGTCCTGCCGGTCCAGGGTTATTTCCACGATGGCGGTCAGGCCGTGGCCTTGTTTTTCGGCCAGTTTGTCGGCGTTCAGAACGGCAATTTGGCGCTCGATCAGGCCCGCATCGACCAGCCGCTTGACCCGCCGCAGGCAGGTGGGCGCCGACACATGGACCAGCTCGGCCAGAGCCTGGTTGCTGAGGGAGGCGTCGTGCTGCAGCTGGGTGAGCAGTCGCAGGTCGGTGGCATCAAGTTCTATTTGTTCCATATATTTACTTTAAGTGAAATATTATTTCTCGGTATTTTTTCAAAGAAATAATATTTCAAATAGTGTGAAATATTGAAGCACTTTGCGCGAATCACAGGCTTAACATCCGGGCACAAACAACCCCTCCGGAGTTTTCTATGTGTGGCATCGTCGGCGCAGTCTCTACCCGCAATATCGTTCCCATCCTGGTCCAGGGCCTGCAGCGGCTGGAGTACCGGGGCTACGACTCCTGCGGCGTGGCCATCCAGGCTAACGGGCCGGACGCCCAGCACACCGGCGCCCTGCGCCGCGCCCGCAGCACCTCGCGCGTGGCCGAGTTGATTGCCCAGGTTACCGAGGACAAGATCGAAGGCGGCACCGGCATCGCCCATACCCGCTGGGCTACCCATGGCGCACCGGCCGTGCACAATGCGCACCCGCATTTCAGCCACGGCCCCGGCGTGGATGCGGCAGAGCGTGCTGGCCGTATCGCCCTGGTGCATAACGGCATCATCGAAAACCACGACGAGCTGCGCGCCCAGTTGCAGGCCAAGGGCTACCTGTTCAGCAGCCAGACCGATACCGAAGTGATTGCCCACCTGGTCGACAGCCTGTACAACGGCGACCTGTTTGAAGCCGTCAAGGCCACCGTGCTGCAGCTGCGCGGCGGCTATGCGATTGCCGTCTTCTGCAAGGATGAACCGCACCGCGTGATCGGCGCGCGTGCCGGTTCGCCGTTGATTCTGGGCGTAGGCCAGGGCGAAACTTTTCTGGCCAGCGATGCCATGGCCCTGGCCGGCGTGACCGACCAGATCGTCTACCTGGAGGAGGGCGATGTGGTCGATGTGCAAATGGGCAAGTACTGGATCGTCGACAAGGCGCACAAGCCTGTCACCCGCGTGGTGAAAACCGTGCACGCCCACAGCGGCGCGGCCGAGCTGGGCCCGTACCGTCACTACATGCAGAAGGAAATCTTTGAGCAGCCGCGCGCCATTGGCGACACTTTGGAAGGCGTGACCGCCATCGTGTCCGGCCTATTCGACGGCCCGAACAACCCCGAAGGCGGCGCTGCCGACAAAGTGTTTGCCGAGATCGACTCGGTGCTGATTCTGGCCTGCGGCACCAGCTACTACAGCGGCTGCACCGCCAAATACTGGCTGGAGAGCATCGCCAAGATCCCAACCCAGGTGGAGATCGCCAGCGAATACCGCTACCGAGATTCGGTGCCCAACCCGAAGACGCTGGTCGTCACCATCACCCAATCCGGAGAAACCGCCGACACCCTGGCCGCTCTGCGCCACGCCCAAAGCCTGGGCATGCAGCACACGCTGACGGTGTGCAATGTCTCCACCTCGGCTATGGTGCGCGAGTGCGCGTTGGCCTACATCACCCGCGCCGGCGTTGAGATCGGCGTGGCCTCTACCAAGGCCTTTACCACCCAGCTGGCCGGACTATTCCTGCTGACTCTGGCGCTGGCCAAAACCAAGGGCCGCCTGACCGCCGAAGAAGAGGCCAGCCACCTCAAAGCCATGCGCCACCTGCCCGCCGCGCTTCAAGCCGTACTGGCACTGGAGCCGCAAATCATCGCCTGGGCCGAAGACTTTGCTCCGAAAGAAAACGCGCTGTTCCTGGGCCGCGGCCTGCATTACCCGATCGCGCTGGAAGGCGCGCTCAAGCTCAAGGAAATCACTTACATCCACGCCGAAGCCTACGCCGCCGGTGAGCTAAAGCACGGCCCGCTGGCCCTGGTCACCAGTGAGATGCCGGTGGTGGCTGTGGCGCCCAACGACACGCTGATCGAGAAGCTGAAAAGCAATCTGCAAGAAGTCCGCGCCCGAGGCGGCGTGCTGTATGTGCTGGCCGATGCCGATTCCCACATCACCAGTGGCGAAGGCCTGCACGTGATCCGCATGCCCGAGCACTACGGCGCTCTGTCTGCGTTGCTGCACGTCGTGCCGCTGCAGCTGCTGGCGTACCACACGGCTTGTGCACGAGGTACGGATGTCGATAAGCCACGGAACCTAGCCAAGAGCGTGACGGTGGAGTGAGGTTTATGCTATAAGATTTATAGCATAAAATGATTCAACTGTAAGCGATAGAGGTACATTTTGTACGCTGGTATTCCATGCAATTAAAGTCGTAAACTGTTTAATAAAGTCGTAAACAGCACCCTAGCATTCATGCGGGTTTGCTGGGTGTTGGATTTTGGAGACGGGTTTTTAAAGTCGTAAACGCTCGGGTAACCGTGTGTTGCGACCGGCGGCATTGCAGCGATTGCCGCCTGTCACTTCGAGATCTTGAACGTCTGGTTGCGGACGCATAGCGGTCGATCAGCGACCAGAAGAGCAGTCGTGCAAAGCCGAAGTTCGACTGCTCACCACGAATGACCGCCGAGCAACACTGACCTTGGTTGCAATCACGTTGGGTAAAGACGGGAAGCGATTCTTTAAGCCTTGACGAATATGACCCTTGGGCCGGCAAGATCAGCAGCACGGGCCCGCGCCCTTGCCAGGCAATCCTCGATGCCCTGACTCCGATGACTGATCCCGACGAGAGATCGTGGACGCTACCAGCTGGGGGCAGGCTGAGGAGCGAGACATGGTCGCGCAGCACGGGCTACGGGGAGGAGCGCAGTCGATCTGGTCAAGCCGTGGTTGGAAGATGCTTACAAAGGCAACTTGGACGCCACCCTTGCGAAGCTCAATCTTGACTACCTGCTCCTTGGGTGGCGGGGGCAGCGCCAAGGCGATGAACGCAGCAGGGCTTTGAGATGGGGCCGCAGCGAAGGCATGCTTGCCAGCATCGACGAGTTGACGGCATCCACTGCGCTGGTGCTACTTGAGCCAGCTATGCAGCACATTGGCGTTCATTCCATGCTGCCCTGCCAATGCCGTGATCGAGGCACCAGGCTGCTGGCACGTCGCCACCAGTTGGGCCTTGAACTCTGGCGTGTAAGTCCGATGGGTGCGTCGGGTTGTATCTCTGGAAATCTCTGAATCTTTAAGCATGGTGTGCACGATCGTGGCGTGCACACCATCTTGCGAGACACAGGGCATCAACTCAAGATGGGGTTGGCCGGACGCTTACAGTCATTCAAACCCATCCCTGCTTCCACTGCGAGACATCGCGTAAATCTCGCCATCCGATCCGGATTTGTTTCTTGGAGTACACCGCCTCCAGGTCGATCCACACCAGCGCAGTCTCTGGTAACTCAGGCTCGATCACCTTGGCGACGAGAAAGTGCTTATTCTTGGCAATGGGCTTGACTGCCGTCCACTTGGTGAGAAGCAGTTTCTTGGGGTGCAGTGCATTCATACCCGAGGATTCTGACGGATGCGGCAGCCGCCTACGATATTGTGCATATGAAGCCGATTGTTTATGGGCGCACCCTGCTGTACATCGCACCCCCCAATCACCACGCCATTTCCGGTTTTTTAAACGATGGTTGCCAGCAGCCAGCCCGTGGCGGCAATATGGCACAGCGTGATGACTACCGAGAAGCCATGGAGCCATTTGAATCGCTGCCGCTGTCCGGCGTCTGTCGCGGCGTTGATGGCAGGCATCAGAATTTGTCGCGCCACCAACGCCGTCAACGCAACGGCCACCAGTGTGACCGCAGGAACAGCAGACGCCGCAGAGGCAAGCCACCAGAACGCAGCTGCCAGACTCGCAGTCACGATAACAAATCCGTAGAACCACGGAAACGCTTGCCGTAAAACTTGACCCGCGGTAGCGGCCGGCAAAGCACTAAATAAAAAAGCCGCGAAGCCAAAGGAGTACAGCGTCATACCGCCAAAGAGGAGCGCCGTGCTCAAAATAGCCAACGAGTGGATCATGGAAATAGGCCTGCGATTTGACGCTTTGATCGTAGTGGACTCGAGAAGTCACAGGGGATGGAGGGTATTTAACCCCTCACCTGCCTAATGGCCGGACCCTTTCTACTATCGGTGTGATGATGCCAGCCCACAGCCATTCTCTTGCTACCAATACCGTCTTCCTTTATCCCAGAGAGGTAATCGCGGATTTACGAACCGATCACGCCGGGGAAACAGGTGCCTTGTGTATTTACCAAGGGGTACTGCAATTTGCGCGTGACCAAGGTGTCCGCGCATTTGCCGCGCGACACCTGGAGACTGAGGCGGAGCATTTACGGCAAATTGAAGTCTGGGTGCCACAGACGGACCGTAGCCGTCTTTTACCCCTTTGGCGCTTGGCGGGATGGCTAACAGGCGCAATACCCGCGATGCTGGGACCGCGTGCGGTGTATGCCACCGTGCAAGCAGTTGAAACTTTTGTAGACCGGCACTATGCCGAACAAGTGCATCGGCTGGAATCCAACGCTGATTTGCACGCCCTGCGTCAAACTCTATTGGCCTGCCAAGCCGACGAGGTTGCCCACCGTGATGAAGCTGCTGCGGCGTTGGGCTCAGTAGCACCGGGCGCAATGCTGCGGCTTTGGTGCTGGCTAGTGGACACCGGATCGCGTGCTGCAGTGGCAGTTTGCCGCCGTATATAAGGAGTCCTGGGATGACGACGATAGCTTCCGAAATCCAACGATTCAACCGCCTAGGGGCAACCTGGTGGAACCCCGAAGGCCCGATGCGTCCGCTGCACGTGGTCAATGCGCTGCGTCTGCAGTACGTGAGTGAGCGAATTGCACAGCACCTTCAGCGTGATACGACCCGTACCGCACTCAATGGGGTGCGTGTTCTGGATGTGGGGTGTGGCGGCGGCCTGCTGTCTGAGCCCCTGGCGCGACTGGGTGCGCAGGTGGTGGGTGTGGATGCATCCCAGGGCAATATTGAGGCCGCGCGCTTGCACGCTGCTGCGCAAGGTGTTGCGGTGGACTACCGGCTAGGCGAACCTGCGGCAGCGTTAGCCTCTGATGAGCTATTTGATGTGGTGCTGGCACTCGAAGTGGTGGAACATGTGAGCAACGTAGCGGCCTTTGTACAGACTGTGGCGCGCAGCGTAGCGCCTGGAGGTTTGCTTTTTATCTCCACCATCGACCGCACCTGGAAAAGCTTTGTTTTCGCCATCGTGTGGGCAGAGTATGTGCTCCGGGTGTTACCTCGCGGCACGCACCACTGGCGGCAGTTTGTGCGTCCTGCAGAGCTTGCTGCAGCGATTGATGACTCCCGCTTCAATCAGATTGATCTAAGGGGCATGCAGTACAACCCCCTGCGGCACACAGCTCAATGGTGCCGGGACACCAGCGTGAATTACATAGCTGTTTTTGAACTCGCCGAGCGCTGATGCAGCACACTTGCAATGCATTAGGGCGTGAGCCACTCCCAGGTGTCCGCCAGCAGCCTCGCACGGCGATGGTTACCCTGGACGAACTCCGGTTGCACGACATTTAGTCTTGGCAACTATCGCTTTACGGGCGCACTCCATTCCCAAAAGCCGTTGCTTCCCAAGTGGACCTCTGTGCGGCCAGTCGCTAAAGATAAGCACTTTCGAGTATCCATGGTGATTGAAGCCGTGTTAAACCGCAAATCTGTAGGCCCCGCCCGATGACTTAAGCAGCACGCATCCAGCGCTGTAAGGTGGGCCGCAGATGCAAAAAGCCCCGGTACGCCAACTCCAGCAGCGGCGTAACGCCGGGCAGGCGTGAGAACCGCCCCAGCCAGCGCCAACCCGGCATGGTCAGCCACAGCGCCACAAAAGCCGCCGCCCCGCTGAGCAAGCTGCCGTCTTTTTGTCGCACATGAAAGCGGGCCATGTATCGGACCTGATCACTCGGATTCAGGTTGGCCGTGGCGTCACTAACGTCCAGCCAGGCAACATTCTCTAGCGGTGTAAGCGACTGGTACAACCCAATCTCGCGCCGGCACAAAGGGCAGGCTCCGTCAAACATGACGGTGAGCGCGTCGCACGCAACAGGCGGCGCCGTTAGTTGCGGGACTTTCCGGGCGGATGGAGGGGGTGCGGCAGCAGTCATGATGAACGGCCTCAGGTTTGCCAGAACATACTGGAGAGCTGTTTGTAGCGCAACACCACCACCCGCGCAGGCCTCGGGGATTAAGTTGCGTCACACCTCATCAGCTCGAATGCTCTCACAACTACAAAGGGTCGCAGCAGGAGATCACCTGCGGGAGTTGATGGCGCGGTGGCGCAAGAAAACCGCTCCGCGCAATACCGCGTGTTTCGTGCGCCGTCCGGTAACCCGCTTTCGCCACATCCTAAAAGAGGAGGGTTTCATATGCCCTCGCATCAAGTCAATGACAGCGGACTCATCCAAGCCAAACTGGGCCTCAATCGCTTCAAAGGCCGTACGATCTTCCCACGCCATCTCCACAATGCGCGAGATGCTGCTCTCGGACAGAACCAAAGCATCATCGGCGCGGAGTTTTCTGGAATTGGTCATCTCACACGACGATAACCCAGAAGGTTGACTTTTGCGAAATCTGGATCAAGAAATCCGTTGCTGGAAGATACTCCCGGAGACGACTGTGTCGGCGCTAGCCGCAGTTTGATTACACCGCCAGTAATTTCATGACCATCCGGAGTCCTCGCAGAATGAAGCTGGATGCGCCTTTCCCGATAGACGTGACCTATCAGTTCAGCATTGGCACAAGTGGGTGACAGGTACACCTTGCCCGCAGGGATCTGGAACTCCGTGATGTCCGTGAGCCACTTCTCATTGGGCGCCGCGGCCTGGAAGTCGCGGTTGATGATGTTCGCAGGCGCTGGACTGATCTCACCGAGGTAGGACGCGTACCTGCGCCGCTTGGGCTTTGCTACAACCAGGCTTTCCTGCTTCATCAATCTCTGCACCACCTTCTCGGAGATGGGGGCGTGCTGCCTGGTCAGAGAAGCCTGCAGCCTGCGGTAGTTCCTTCTGCGCCTGCGAAAACTTGGGCTCCCGGCCTGCATAGCCCACCCGCAAGTCGAGCCGCTGCTGGTACTCGCGGTACCAGCCCTTTAGGGAATTCTTGGGGGGTAACCCAGCTGACGGATGGTTGGCCTGACGCGTTTTCCGAGCTTGATGTAGAGCTCGACGGCTCGAATTCTGTCTTCGTAGGAATACGTGGACTACCTCCTGATAGTCCAAGTTTTTGTCCGCATCCCCGCTAAACCGCAAAGAGGGGGCAAATAATCGCTGGCTGCAGCACCCTGAGCCTGCAAGGCTTGCTGCACTGCCTCTGCCGTCCTGGTCGTATCACCCATGGGATCAGACGGGGCTATCGATGCGGATCCATGTCGTCTTGCACTCTGTGTATTTATCGAAGGCGTGCAGCGACTTGTCACGCCCCACCCCGCTTTGCTTGAAGCCGCCAAACGGCACGGTGATGTCATCCTCGTCATACTGGTTGACGTGCACCGTACCGGCGCGCAGGGCACGTGCCACCCCGTGGGCCTTGTTCAGGTCACTGGTCCAGACACCAGCCTGCAGGCCGTAAATTGTCTGGTTGGCCTGGCGCACCACATCGGCGGTATCGGTGAAGGACAGCACGGACAGCACCGGCCCGAAGATTTCTTCGCGTGCAATCGTCATGTCATTGCGCACGCCGTCAAATACCGTGGCCTGCACGTAGCAGCCACCGGTTTCTGCCAAGGCTTGTTCGCCACCGGACAGCAGTTTGGCACCTTCGGACTTGCCCAGCTCGATGTACCGCAGCACGTTGTTCATCTGCACGGTATCCACCAGCGCACCCATGATGGTGTCGGGCTCCAGCGGGTTACGGGGCGTGTACTGTGGCAGCAAGGCCAGCGCCTTTTCCAGAAAGGCATCCTTGATGCTGGCTTCGACAAACAGGCGCGACGGCGCGTTGCAGCTCTGCCCCTGGTTGAAGAAGATGCTGCCCACGGCGGCTTCCACCGCGCGGTCCAGATTAGGGCAGTCGGCAAACACGATATTGGGCGACTTGCCGCCCAGCTCGGTCCAGGCACGCTTCAGATTGCTTTGGCCGGCCATCACGTGGATCTTCTTGCCCACGGCGGTGGAGCCGGTAAAGGCAATGCAGTCCACGTCCATGTGCATGGCCAGCGGCGAGCCAGCTTCCGCCCCGTAGCCGGGCACCACGTTGAAGACGCCGGCGGGTATACCGGCCTCCAGCGCCAGGTCGCCCAGGCGCAAGGCGGTCAGCGGCGATTTCTCACTCGGCTTGAGCACGATGGAGTTGCCGGCGGCCAGAGCCGGAGCGATCTTCCAGGCGGCCATGATCATGGGGTAGTTCCAAGGCACGATGACTCCGACCACGCCCACCGGCTCGCGGGTGATCAGCGCCAGCGCCGTGTTGGCCGTGGGGGCGATTTCGTCATACACCTTGTCCACCGCTTCGCCGTACCAGCGGATGCAGTTGGCCGCGCTGTTCACATCCACCGCACGCGCGTAACGCACCGGCTTGCCCATGTCCAGGGTCTCGGTCAGCGCCAGCTCGTCGGCATGCGCCAGCAGCAGCTCGGAGAACTTGACCAGCACCCGCTTGCGCTGCGCCGGCGGCAGGCCGCGCCAGCGCGCGTCTTCAAACGCGGCACGGGCGGCGGTGACGGCCAGGTCGATCTCGGCCTCGCCGCCGCGCGTGACTTCGCACAGCACCCGGCCATCGACCGGCGAGGTCTTGCTGAACACTGCTGCGCCCTGCACGCGCTTGCCGTCTATGAGGGCGCGACCGTCTAGTTTGAGATCAGAGACATTGAACATGCTGGTTTCCGTAACGGGGTTAACGTGAAAGAACTTTCACGGACTCGGGGTGCTCTGCCCCCAAGTACATGAAAGTTAGGCCGCCGTGGCCGCCTGGATATCACGCGCACGTCGTACCTGCTGGCGTGCCATGATGATGCTGTAGGCAATGATGCCGACGCTGACGACCGTGATCAAAATAGCGGCCGCAGCATAGATCGACGGGTTTACCCCGCGCCGCGCGTAGCCAAAAATCACCTGT
>CAUPON010000003.1:0-326168 GCA_963513025.1 uncultured Albidiferax sp. | reverse complement strand
TCACGCGCACGTCGTACCTGCTGGCGTGCCATGATGATGCTGTAGGCAATGATGCCGACGCTGACGACCGTGATCAAAATAGCGGCCGCAGCATAGATCGACGGGTTTACCCCGCGCCGCGCGTAGCCAAAAATCACCTGTGGCAGCGTAGTCACGCCCGGGCCGGACAAGAACTCGGACACCACCACGTCGTCAAACGACAGGGTGAAGGTCAGCATCCAGGCCGCCACCAGCGACGGTGCGATGTTCGGCAAAGTCACCAAGAAGAACACCTGGAACGGGCGGCAGCCCAGGTCCATGGCGGCTTCTTCGATCGAGCGGTCCATCTCGCGGAGCCGGCCAGTGATGACCACCGTGGCGTAGGCCATGCCCAGCAGGGTGTGGCCCAGCACGATGGTGATGGCCCCCCGGTCCGGCCAGCCCAGCGCGCGCTGCACCGCCACCATCAGCAGCAGCAGCGACAGGCCGATGATCACTTCGGGCATCACCAGCGGCGCGCTGACCAGGCCGGCGAACATGGTGCGCCCCTTGAAGCGCACATAGCGCACCAGCACAAAGGCCGCAAACGCACCCAGGATGGTGGACAAAGTGCCGGTGATCACCGCCACCTTGAGCGACAGGAAGAAGCCCTCTACCAGCCGCGAATCGCCCATCAGTGCGGTGTACCAGCGCAGAGAAAAGCCGGTGAAGATGCCGTCCTGGCGCGTGCTGTTGAACGAGAAGACGATCAAGAAGAACAGCGGCAGGTACAGAAACAGGTAGACCGCCGCGAGCCAGAAGCGGCCGAAGTATTGCTGGATGAAGCGTGTCATTTCAGGCGTCCTTCGGCGCGTTGGCCGCGTCGCTATACCGGTTATAGATGGCCATAGGCACAAGGATGAACAAGATCATCACAATCGCCAGTGCCGAGGCGCGTGGCCAGTTGTTGCTGCTGAACATCTCGTCCCACACCACGCGGCCAATCATCAGGTTCTCGGCCCCGCCCAGCAGGGACGGAATCACGAACTCACCGACGCTGGGGATGAACACCAGCATCGAGCCGGCGATGATGCCGGCCTTGCTCAGCGGCACGGTGATCAGCCAGAACGCATGCCAGGGTGAGGCGCCCAGGTCGTGCGCGGCCTCCAGCAAGCGAAAGTCCATCTTCACCAGATTGGCGTACAGCGGCAGGATCATGAAGGGGCAGTACACATAGGTCATGCCGATCAGCATGGACACATCGGTGTAAAGCATCTGGATCGGTTCATGAGTGATGCCAGCCCACATCAGCAGGTTGTTCAGTACGCCCTGGTCAGCCAGGATGCCCTTCCAGGCATAAACCCGCAACAGGAACGAGGTCCAGAACGGCAGCATCACCAGCATCAGCAGCGCGGGCTGGCGGCTGGCCTTGGCGCGTGCGATGAAGTAAGCAAACGGGTAGCCGATGAACAGGCACAGCACGGTGGTCCAGAACGCATATTTGACCGACGTGATGTAGGCCTCGATGTAAATGGTCTGGCCCCAGACCATCACGCCGTCGTCGCCCTGCTCGCCCACGATGGACAGGTAGTTGTGGTACTTGAGCAGGATGTGCCACACACCATCGGCCGCGGTGACCAGGGGCGCAAACGGATCCACACCATTGCCCATGTCGGTCACGCTGATGCGCACCAGTATCAAAAACGGCACGACGAAGAAGACCACCAGCCACAGATAGGGCACGCCGATCACAAAGCGTGCGCCAGGCAGCAGCCGGGTCCATTTCAGAAGGTTGTTCATGGCGCTGCGCTCCTATTGGGTCAGGGTCACAGGGGCGGCATCGTCCCACCAGAAAAACACCTTGTCGTCCCAGGTGATGTTGCTGTTGTCGTGGCGGCTTTGGTTGGCCTCCGTCACCTTGACGCGGCGGCCGCCGGGCATCTCGACAATGTACGAGCTGTAGCTGCCGAAGTAGGCGATCTCGCGCACCGTGCCTGAAAACAAGTTGTAGGAAACGTCGGCAGGCCTGTCTTTGGAGATGGATATCTTCTCGGGCCGCACCGCCACCGCCAGCTGCATACCCAGGGTGCCGCTGATGCCATGGCCGATGCGCACCACGCCCTGCTCGGTGGTGACTTCGCAGCGGTCGGGCTCGTCCACGCTGAGCTGGCCGTCGAACAGGTTGATGTTGCCAATGAAGTCGGCGACAAAGCGGTTGGCCGGGTGCTCGTACACCTCTTTGGGTGTGCCGACCTGCAGCACCTTGCCTTTGCTCATGACGGCGATGCGCGAGGCCATGGTCATGGCCTCTTCCTGGTCGTGGGTCACCATCACCACCGTCACACCCACCGATTCGATGATGTTGACCAGCTCGAACTGGGTGCGCTCGCGCAACTTTTTGTCCAGTGCACCCAGGGGTTCGTCCAGCAACAGCAGTTGGGGCTTCTTGGCCAGGCTGCGGGCCAGGGCCACGCGCTGTTGCTGGCCGCCGGACAGCTGGTGCGGCTTGCGCTTGGCGAAGTCGGTGAGCTGCACTAGGTTCAGCATCTCGTCGACCCGGGTCTTGATCTGCGCGCTGGGCATGCCTTCGCGCTTCAGGCCGAAGGCGATGTTGTCCCAGATATTCAAATGCGGAAACAGCGCGTACGACTGGAACATCATGTTGATGGGCCGCTCGTACGGCGGCATCTTGGCGATGTCCACGCCATTCAGTATCACCTGGCCCGAGGTCGGGGTTTCAAACCCGGCCAACATGCGCAGCAGGGTCGATTTGCCGCAGCCCGAGCTGCCCAGCAGCGCAAAAATCTCGCCCTTCTGGATCGACAAGCTGACGTTGTCCACCGCCGCCACGCCGTCAAAGCGCTTGACCAGGTTCTCGGTGCGCAAAAAACCCTCAGGACGAAGTTTGGGCAAATTCATAAGGGTGCTTCCCTGCAGCAATTAACAAACAATAAAAAAGCCGTGCACCCCGGTAAAGACGGTGCACGGCCTGTCACTCAAACACTCAAAACCGATTACTTACTCTTTTTGAACAGCGTGTAGACGTTGCTCATGGACTCGCGGGTTTCGTTGCTCAGGCTGGAGGGCGAAACCATCTTGGCCATGTTGTCGGCATCCACAAAAATCGTCTTGTCGTTGGCGATTTCAGGCTTGACCTTCTCGATGCTGGCCTTGTTGGCCGTGGGGTAGGTCAGCTCATTGGTCAGCGAGGCCGACACTTCTGGGCGCAGGAAGTAGTCCATGAACATCATGGCATTGTTCGGGTGGCCTGCGTCCTTCGGAATGGCCAGGTTGTCAAAGAAGATCAGGCCGCCGCTCTTGGGCACGAGCACTTCGATGTCGTTGCCGTTCTTGTTCTCGATGGCACGCGCCTTGGCGATGTTCATGTCACCCGCCCAGCCCAGACCCACGCAGGCCTTGCCACCGGCCAGGTCGTCGATCATGGTGCTGGAGAACAGGCGTATGTCTTTGCGCACCTTGGCCAACATGGCGCCGGCTTCCTTGTGGTCGGCCACTTCGGCGGAATAGGCGTTCTTGCCCAGGTAGTGCAGAGCGGGAGGAATCACCTCGGTAGGCGAATCCAGGTAGGCAATGCCGCAAGACTTGAGCTTAGAGGTGTAGGTGGGGTTGAAAACCAGATCCCAGGCGTTGTCCGGCAAAGGGGTCGAGCCCAATGCCTTGGCAACCTTGGCCTTGTTGATGGCCACCGTGGTGTAGCTCCAGGCCCAGGGCACGAGGTAGTCGTTGCCGGCATCGACGCTGGCCACTTTGGACATGATGGTCGGGTCGAGGTTGGCCAGGTTCGGGATCTTGCTCTTGTCGAGCTTCATCAGCAGGCCACCGTCGATTTGTGACTTGGCAAACACGGCGCCCGGCACCACGATGTCAAAGCCGCTATTGCCGGCCACCAGCTTGGCCTGCAGGCCTTCGTTGTTCTCAAAGGTCTGGTAGTTGACCTTGATGCCGGTTTCTTTCTCGAAATTGGCCACCATGTCGGCCGCGATGTAATCGGGCCAGTTGTACACGTTCAATACCTTTTCTTCGGTATTGGCGGGGGGTGGAGGGGGTGCAGCGGGAGCGGATGCCACCGGCGCTGCAGCCGGCGCAGCGGCTGCCGGGGCCTCTTCTTTTTTACCGCAGGCGCTCAGCAAAATTGCCGACAGCGCAATAACCAATGCTTGCTGTTTCATAGTGTTAGTAACTCCAAAAAAACCTGTAAAAAGTAAGGAAAAAAAGGCCGGGCCAGATTGTATAAAGCGAATCGATCTTAGATCGTAAACACGTTCTTATTGCACGTAACCTGCGGCTTTAAGCTCCTGCCAGGTCAAGTCCAGGCATAGCAAGATCAGCGCCACCATTTCGTCGATCTGGGCATGCGTCATCACCAGCGGCGGGGCAATGATCATGCGGTCGCCCACGGCGCGCATGACCAGGCCGTTGGCAAAGCAGTGCTTGCGGCACAGCATGCCGACCGATAGGTTGGGGTCGAAGCGCTCGCCCGTGTGCTTGTTCTTCACCAGCACCAGCCCGGCTACAAAACCGCAGGTTTCGGCATGCGCCACCAGCGGGTGCTCGTTCAAGGCCGCGTACTTGGATGCCAGGTACGGGCCCACGTCGGTACGCACCCGCTCGGGCAGGTTTTCACGCTCCATGATGGCGATGTTGGCCAAGGCCACGGCGCAGGCTACCGGGTGGCCGCTATAGGTATAGCCGTGGTTGAACTCGCCGCCCTTTTCGATCAGCACCTTGGCCACACGGTCGCCGACCAGTACGCCGCCCAGCGGGATGTAGCCGCTGGTCACGCCTTTGGCAAAAGTCACCAGGTCGGGCTTGTAGCCAAACTTCTCGTAGGCGAACCAATGGCCCAGGCGGCCAAACGCGCAGATCACCTCGTCGCTGATCAGCAAGATGCCGTACTTATCGACAATCCGTTGGATCTCCGGCCAGTAGGTAGCCGGCGGAATGATCACCCCGCCCGCGCCCTGCACCGGCTCGCCGATGAAGGCCGCCACCTTGTCGGGTCCGACCTCCAGGATCTTGGCCTCCAGCCATCCGGCTGCACGCAGGCCAAACTCGTCAGAGGTCTCACCGGGCCGCGCGTTTTCAAAAAAATACGGCTGCTCGATGTGGGTGATGTTGGGAATCGGCAGATCGCCCTGGGCGTGCATGTACGACATGCCGCTCAGCGAGGCCGCCGCCATGGTGCTGCCGTGGTAGCCGTTGTGGCGGCTGATGATGACCTTGCGCTGCGGCTGGCCCAGCAGGTCCCAGTAGCGGCGCACCATGCGCACATTGGAGTCGTTGCTCTCGCTGCCGCTGCTGGAATAGAACACATGCTCGAAGCTGCGCCCATCCACCTTGGGCGCCAGGCTGGCCAGCTTAGCGGCCAGGGTGGCAGCCGGCACATTGGTGGTCTGGAAGAAGCTGTTGTAGTAGGGCAGCGCCATCATTTGCTGGTAGGCGGCATCGGCCAGCTCCTTGCGGCCATAGCCCACGCTCACGCACCACAGGCCGCTCATCGCGTCCAGCAGGCGGTTACCTTCGGAATCCCAGATGTAGATGCCCTCGGCCTTGGTGATCACCTTGGCGCCGCGCGCATTCAGGTCTTTGAAGTCGGTGAAGGGGTGAAGAAAGTGGGCGCTGTCCAGCGACTGGATGTGAGCGGTATCGACGGTGTTTGACATAGGCGTTTTCTGTAGATGAAGATCAAACGTGCAACAGCAGGTGCTCGCGTTCCCAAGGCGAAATCACCTTCATGAATTCTTCAAACTCCAGGTCTTTGATCTCGGTGTAGACGGTGATGAATTCCTTGCCCAGGATGTCGTGCAGGTCGGTTTCGTTGCGCAGCAGGTCCAGCGCTTCGCCCAGGCTGCGCGGCAGCGAAAACGGGGCCAGGTAGGCATCGCCCTTCATCTCGGCCTTGGGCTTGATCTTGTTCTTCATGCCCAGGTAGCCACAGGCCAGTGTCATGGCCATGGCCACGTAGGGGTTGGCATCCACGCCGATGACGCGGTTCTCGATGCGCCGCGCCTGCGGGCTGGAGATGGGGGAGCGGATGCCCACTGTGCGGTTATCAAAACCCCACTCGGTGTTGATGGGCGCTGCGGTGTTGCGCGACAGGCGGCGGTAGCTGTTGACGTACGGGGCCACCAGGGCCATGGCCGCAGGCTGATAGCGCTGCAGGCCGCCGATGTAATGGAAGAAGGCCTCGGACGGCGTGCCGTCGTCGTTGCTGAAGATGTTCTTGCCAGTAATTTTGCTGACCAGACTTTGGTGCACATGCATGGCACTGCCGGGCTCGCCCTCGATGGGCTTGGCCATGAAGGTGGCGTACATGTCGTGGCGCAGCGCCACTTCGCGCACCGTGCGCTTGAAGAAGAACACCTCGTCGGCCAGGCCCAGCGGGTGCGCGTGGAAGAAGTTAATCTCCATCTGCCCGGCGCCGGCCTCGTGGATCAGGGTGTCCACATTGAGCTCCATCTTGTCGCAGTAGTCGTACAGCTCTTCAAACAGCGGGTCGAATTCATTCACCGCGTCGATGCTGTAGGACTGGCGCGAGGTTTCGGCCCGGCCACTGCGGCCAATCGGCGGGCGCAGCACGGTGTTCGGATCGGTATTGCGGGCCACCAGGTAGAACTCCAGCTCGGGCGCGACCACCGGCTCCAGGTCCATGGCGGCGTACAGGTCGCAGACCCGGCGCAGCACGCTGCGGGGGGCAAACGGCACCAGTTTGCCCTCACGGTCGTAACAGTCGTGGATCACCTGCGCCGTGGGGTCGCTGGCCCAGGGCACGATGCGCACCGTGGACGGATCGGGGCGCAGCTGCATGTCGCGATCGGTCGGGTTAACTACGTCGTAGTACGGGCCTTGGGACGGCAGCTCGCCGGTCACGCCCATGGCCACTACGGCCTCGGGGATGCGCATGCCGCGGTCTTCAGTGAACTTGGCGCGGGGCAAAATTTTGCCGCGCGCCACGCCGGTCAAGTCGGGCACCAGGCATTCCACCTCGGTGACCCTGCGCTCGTTGAGCCAGTTCTCCAGGTCGTTGAAGGTCATGTGTTCTTTTTTGACATCAGCCATAGGCAATTGCTCCGGTGAGGTTAGGTTGCTATGACTTACGCAGCGCCCGGCTCTAAAGCCCGAGCGCTGCGTAAGCCGTTTCAGAACGGCAGGGCATGCACATGGCAGACCAAAGGTCTTTCATGCGCATGCCCTGCCGTTCGTGCCGTTTTCACTGCTACGTGATCTGCAGGCGGCGCCAAAGGCCGCAAATATCGCTGTATAAAAAGAGTTTTCCCAGAAACGCCACTCGGGGTGCCACTGCACCGCGTAGGCAAAAGCCGCTGCACCGCAGACCTCGAAGGCCTCGACCAGCCCGTCCGGCGCATGGGCTATCGCACGCAAGCCCGGTGCCAGCCGCGCAATGCCCTGGCCGTGCAGCGAATTCACCCGTGTCTGCGTGCCGCCCGCCCAGGTGGCCATGGCCGAATCGGCAGCGATCTCCAGGCTGTGGCTCAGGCCGTACTGCTCGGCCAGGGGTGCGGTCTCGTCCTCGCGGTGGTCCAGCATGCCCGGCAGCAGCTGCACCGCCTGGTGCAGGCTGCCGCCCAGCGCCACATTCATCTCCTGGAAACCCCGGCACACACCGAGCAGCGGCACGCCCTGGGCGATGCACTCGCGCACCAGAGCGAAGGTCAGCGTGTCGCGCTCCGGGTCCAGCGGCAGGCTGGGGTCGGCCACGGGCTCATTGAAATGCGAAGGGTGCACGTTCGACGGTGAGCCAGTCAGCATCACCCCGTCCACCAGGGCCAGCAAGCTCGGGATCTGGCCTACATCGGCCAGCGGAAACACCACCGGCTGGGCACCAGCGCCATCGGCCGCGGCGCGGGCGTATTTGTCGCCCAGATAGAGATAAGGCAGGGAGCTGTCGGCGTCACCGCTGCGGTTTTGCCGGTGGTCCATCGGCAGCCACACCAGCGGCCGCCGCGAAAAAGATGCATCAGAAGTGTTTACGTCTGGAGAGGATGTCATGCCCAGCCATTGTTCAGAAGAATGGGTTACCGATCCGATGAGCCTTCACTGTAACCTAAACGAGCCACTGCGCCCGCCTGACATACTATTCTTTTTATAGCTGCTTGCGCAAATGGAATAAGCGCCAGGGCCACTTTTTATCTATAAACCCGGGCTCACGGTGCAGGCGCATACAACGCGTTCACCAGCTGGGCCAGTCGGGCGCCGGCCTTGCTGAGCTGCAAGGTTTGCAGCTGCTCGCGCCGGGCGTGGTAGGCGTCTTCGTCGTCGAACACGCCGATCCATATCCGTCCGCCCTTGGGTGCTGCCGCCGGGCTCAGCGCCAGGCCGTCAAACGCCTGGTGCGACACGCGCAAAGTATCACTGGCCCAGGTCTGCGCCCAACGCGCCGGCGGGGTTCGGCTCAGGCGCAGCGCCCGCGCCTGCTGCAGCATACGGGCCGGAACCGCGTCGGCCCGCAGGCCATCGGGAATATCGTCCCACAGCGCATGCAGATTGCCGCCGCGCACCAACTCGATGCTGTTGCCGCCCCGGGTCTCAAACGCCTCGGAGCCGCCAGGCGCATCCGGGTCGATAGGCTGGGCGTCGGCATCCAGGTACAGAGCGCCCACATGCAGCGGTTGGTGCAGGTCGCCCACCCAATGGGCCAGCAGCCGCAAGGCCTCGGCCCGGCTAGTGAGGCTGAACGGCGGCGGCACCGGACGGCCCTGCAGCCGGGCAATGGCGGCGTTGACCGCATGCACCACATCGTGGTCGTTCGTGCCCACAAAGCCCATCTTGTAGCGGTCGCGCTGGTAGGCCACGTCGGTGTAGTGGTAGACCTTGTGGCAGTCGCGCCGCTGGCCGCAGGTGTTCCAGTTGCGCGAGACGTAGCTTTGCATGGCCTGCACCCCGTCGGCGGTCTCGAAGCGGGTGCAGACGGGCGACGGCCAGCGCTCGTCGGCCGCGTACTCAAAACCCCGCGTGCCCAGACCCACGCCCTTGGCGCAGTCCGCCCAGGGTGCCGCCTGCGATAGCGTCAAACCCATATCGCGCTGCAGCCCGGCCTGGGCCTGCGGGGTCAGCAACTGGTCGGCAATGGCACCCACCAGCATGTGTCCCTGGTGGCCCCAGGCCAGTGCTGGCAGCGGCAACAGGCTGGCAGCAAAACACGCCGCCGCAATGCATTTCTTTACAAACATACGCTACCCTTTTTTTAGCCCATCCATCCGCGCACCAGGCACGCATGAATTGTCGGCCAGTGTGCGACGGCAATACGCGCCCCAGATAGCCACGCCCCACAAAAAAAGGCCGGCACATCGCTGTGCCGGCCTGGTTGGCGGTGTCTAGTGGTCAGAGGGTTCCGGGAGCCGCTGTGCCAGTAGTGGTGGTTGTGCCGGTGGCCGTCGTGTCGTCTGCCCCACGGCCGTGGCGGACATGGCCTGGCGCATCGTCGGCGCCGCGCCCCTGGCGCATGTGCCCTGCAGCGTCATCGGCCCGGCGGCCTGCGCGACCAGCACTGGAATCGTCTCCGGATGCCGAACGCGATGACGAGGAGCCCGACGACGCGCCGGATGAGGACGAACCAGAAGACGATTTACCAGAGGAGCCAGATGAGCCTCCCTTGCCTGCCATGGCCGGGGCGCTGGCCAGCGCGAGCAACAAGGAGGCAGTCGTAGCCAAGAAGGCGGTGCGAAGGGTGTTCATGGTGTGGTTCCTTTAAAAGATGGTTTACAGGTTGTTTGTGTGTGATTTTTTCCCACACACGATTCAACTATATGCGGGAATTTTTCCCACTGCAATAGTTCTGTGTAATTTTTTCCCACAAACGAGCTACATTTACGGCATGGATAGCTCTACCACCTCCCCTGCGGGGCCGCCACCGTCCCTGGTCCGCGCTTTGCGTAAGGTTCTACGCCCAGTCGTAAGGGTCATGTTGTCGCAGGGCATCACCTTCCCCTATGTCGCGGAGTTGTTGAAAAATTTGTTTGTGGACGTCGCCGCGACCGAATTCCGCCTTGACGACAAACCGCCCACAGACAGCCGCATCAGCCTGATGACAGGCGTTCACCGCAAAGACGTCAGCCGCCTGCGGGCCGAATTGCAGCAAACCGCCGATGCGGTGCCCGACGTCGTATCCCTGGGTGCTGAGCTGGTGGCCGTGTGGCTGGGGTCGCCGCGCTATCTGCATGAAGATGGCAGCCCCCTCCCCTTGGCACGCTTTGCCAGCGAGGGCGGTGACCAGTCATTCGAAAGCCTGGTGGCGGGGGTCAATAGCGATATCCGCTCCCGCGTGGTTCTGGATGAGTGGCTACGCCTGGGCGTGGTGCATATCGACGCCACCAACCGTGTCTGCCTGAATGCCGAAGCCTTTGTACCCAGCGAAGGTTTTGACGAAAAGGCCTATTACTTTGGCCACAACCTGCACGACCATGCTGCCGCGGCCGCCAGTAACCTGTTGGGCGGAAATCCGCCGTTTCTGGAACGTAGCGTGCAATACGATGCGCTCAGCGAAGCCTCCATCGCCCTACTGGCCAAGCAAAGCGGAGATGTAGCCATGAAAGCCCTGCTGGCAGTCAACAGAAATGCGCTGGCCCTGGAGCAGGCGGATGCCCCCGCGGGCACTGCCCGGCATCGCATGACCTTCGGCGTCTACTACTACTGCGCACCGGTTGCTGCAGATGCCGCGCCAACCCAAGCACCTGGAGCGACGCCATGAAACCAAGATGGCTCAGCCTTCCAGCCGCGACACTGCTGGCAGTCCTGCTCAGCGCGCCGCATGCTTACGCGGCCAACGTGTGTGGCAAGAGCGACTCGCCCATCAACCCCGCAGCTGCAGCGCCAGGAATAGGCGGCACCGGCGACACCGCGCTGCGCCCAGGCATAGGCGGCACCGGCAATGTAGCCACCAGACCCGGCATCGGTGGCACTGGTATTGACAGCGCAGAGTTGCATGACAACGGCGGCATAGGCGGCACCGGCATTGTGGGTGTCATCACCGGTTTTGCCAGTATCTGCGTCAACGGCATGGAGGTGCATTACGACGCCACCACGCCGATCAACGACAACGGCGTACCCGCCCCGGCCAGCACACTGACTGTGGGCCAGGTGGTGGTCGTAACCGCAACCGGCCAGGGGGACGAGTTACAAGCCCGGCAGATTGCACTGCAACACTTGGTCATCGGCCCAGTCGAGTCCGTCAACCCGACCCAAGGCGAGCTGACGGTACTGGGGCAAAGCGTGCGCGTGGGCGACGACACCTCCATCCTGGCAGGCCTGCAAACGGGACAATGGCTGCGCGTCAGCGGCTACAGGCTCAGCGACGGCAGCATCGAGATGTCGCACCTGCAGCCGGTGCCTCCACAAGCGCAAGCCATGCTCACGGGGCTTGCTGTATCCGCCGGCCACGGCTACATCCGAATCGGTGGCACCACCGTGCACACCGAACGGCTGGGCTTCTTGGACGGGCTGCGTGCTTGGCGTGCCGCAAGTCAAGGGCAAGAAGTCCAGGTCACGGGTACATGGAACGGGCGCGAGCTGGTCGCCAACGCAATACAAACGCAACCCACACACAAAACCCTGGGGCCGGTGGAACGCGTGGTGGTCGAAGGCTATGTCAAATCAGCCTCACAAGACAGCGTAGACATTGGCCAGGGGCGCATGTCTCTGGCCAAAGCCTTGTCCGGCGCAGACCGTGCGGCATTGAGCGGCGATCGCGAGCAGCGGGTGCGCATTACCGGCCTGCGCGATAGCAATGACCGTGTCACGGTGCAGCACATTGAGGTGCGGCACAGTGAAGCCAAGCGCCGCAACTCTGGAAGCGGCAAAAGTGAGAGCAGCAGTAGCACCAGTACAAACAGCAGCGGCTCAGACGACTCAAGCAGCAGCTCCAGCTCGCAAAGCTCGGGCAAGTCGGAATCTGGCGATGACAGCAAAAGCAGCAATAGCGGCAGCTCAGGCAGCTCAGGCAGCTCAGGTAGCTCAGGCAGTTCGGGGGGAAAAGGCAAAGGGAAATAGCGGCACCCTGGTGGGCCGTTTCACAGCCAAGAAACGCCCCACCGGCCCGCCCAAGGGGCGCTACGTCACACCAGCCACAGCACCAGCGCGTGCAAGACCAGACCGGCCAAGCCGCCCACCAGGGTCCCGCTGATGCGTATGAACTGCAGGTCGCGCCCCACGCTGAGCTCTAGCTCCTGCACCAGTTGGCGGTCGTCCCAGCCCTTGATGGTCTGCGAAATATGCGCCGTTACGCCCGAGCGCAAGCTCAGCGCCAGCTGGCCCGCAGCCGCCATTACATGTTCGTTGATGGCTTCGCGCAGGCTGGCGTCGCTGGCCAGCCGCTCACCTACGGTGCGCAGCGCGCCCTCCAGGTTGCGGGCGATAGCCGACTGCGGATCGGCCAGATCGCTCTGCAGCAGCTGCTTGATGTCGGTCCACAGCGAGGCCACGAAGTTGCGCAGCGCAGGGTCGGTCAGCGCCTTCTCCTTCAGGTCGTCGCAGGCCTGGCGCAGGGCAGGATCGTCGCGCAGTCGCGTGATGTATTCGCTCAGCCAAGCCTCGTAGCGCAAGCGCACCGGGTGTTCGGGCTGGGCCAGCACCTCGCGCAGCTCCTCCAGCGCCGAGGCGCTGAGCTTTTCGGCCATGCTGTCCGCCAGTTTGGACGTAGAAGCCACCGCGTCCACCATGCCCACCACCTTCGGCCACTCTTTGCGCACATGCTTGAGCAGCAGTTGCGCCACGGTGGCCTTCACCTCGTCCTGCGCCAGATACGCGCCAACTTTTTCCAGCCCCGCATCCAGCAGCGCGTGGTGGCGCCCGCCCTGCGTCAGCAAGCCCAGCACCTCGCCGGCGGTGGCTGCTGCATCCCAGCGCCGCGCCTGCGCTACCACCAGCTCCAGCGTGGCGCGCTGCATGCGCTCGTCGTCAAACATGTTTAAGGTGCCCAGCGCCCAGCCACGCGCCTCGGTCACCCAGAAGCCCACCCGCGCCGGGTCGCGCAGCCATTCACCCAGGCGCTTCGCCGGGTCTAGCACCGCCAGCTTGGCCAATAGCGTGGCCGGGTCCAGAAAATGGTCGCGCACAAAGTCGGCAAGGCTGTCGGCAATGCGCTCCTTGCTCTGCGGGATGATGGCCGTGTGCGGCAGCGGAATCCCCAGCGGATGGCGAAACAGCGCCACCACCGCAAACCAGTCGGCCAGCGCACCGACGGCCGAAGCCTCGCAGAACGCCCGAAGCCAGCCCCAGCCACCGAGCCCGCCCATCCAGTGGCTGAGCAGCAGGCCGCACAGCGAGGCCAGCAGCAGCGCGATGGCGAACCACTGCATGCGGCGCAGTGACTGGCGGCGGGGGTCGGGTGTGGATGCCATGGCAGCAGCATAGCCGCTCCAGCCCACTGCACACCTTGATACAAATTTAATAGCAGCCAGCGCAGGTGGAATATGCACTGGCGGCCTGTTTTATTTGAATTTCATCCTTGCACCTTGTAAGCCCGCCAGCCGCCAAAGGCGGTGATGTCGCGCGCCCCCTCTATCCCCGACGGCTCGCAGATGAAGCCCGCCACCGACGAACCATCGGCCAGCAACGTACGGCCTATGCCCAGCGGCGCCGGGATGCCATCGACAAAGCTACCAAACTGCGTGCCGGGCAGTTCCCACACTTCCACCTCGATCGCAGCGCCGCCATCGTCGCCTTCGGGCACACGGACCAGGCCGGGGCGCTTGCCGTCTGGCAAGGCGTAGAGCAGATATACCGGGGCCGTAGTCGTGCGTTGCACCAGACGGCCACCCCGGCTGGTGAGCTGGGGGTTCAGCGGCTGGCCTTGCAGGTGGGCGCCGCAGACCGCCACCCGGATCTGGCCGGACGGGACAGCATTGGTCGCTGTAAACACCACTGCCGCATGGCCGGTAGCGCCCAGAGTCGCTGCCCTGCCCTGCAGACTCTTCTGCCAACGCTGGGCCAGGTGCAGCAGCGGCTGGTCCTGGTGTGCCGGGGCTACGAAGGTGATGCCGAACGGCAGGCCGTCGGCACGGAAGCCGGCGGGCACCGCGATGGCCACGTAATCCAGCAGGTTGACGAAGTTGGTGTAGATACCGAAGTCGCTATTGCGCGCAATCGGCTCGGCCAGCATGGTGTCAATGCGGTGGATCGTCGGCGATGTCGGCAGCAACATGCAATCGATGCTAGCCCACACGGCGGCACAGCATTTAGCCAAAGCGCGCAATCGGTACTGGGCCGCAAACGCGTCGGCGGCCAGCGGCTTGGCGCCACCCAGCGTGATTTCGCGCGTCACCGGAAACACGGCATCCGGCTGGGCGTAGATGAAGGCGCGGATGGCCTGGTAGCGCTCTGCGACCCACGGACCTTCGTACAACAAACGCGCGGTTTCGAAGAATGGCTCGAAGTCGATCTCGACCAGCTCGGCGCCCAGCGCCAACGCGTGCGCACGGGCCTCTTCAAAGCACTGCGCATAGCCGGCATCGCCCAGGAATTGCAACTGGTCGGCACGCGGCACGCCCAGACGAGGCCGCGCAGCGCGGCCGAAGTCGAAGCCGTGCGGCTGGGCCGGGCGCGCATAGGCGTCCTGCGCGTCATAGCCATGGGCGACGGAGAACACCTGTTGTGCGTCGTCCGCCGTCAGCGCGAAGATCGATACAGCATCCAGCGAGCGGCAGGCCGGCACCACGCCGGTGGTGGACAGCAGGCCCAGGCTGGGCTTCAGGCCGACCAGGTTGTTGAAGCCGGCAGGCACCCGACCCGAACCAGCGGTATCGGTGCCCAACGAAAAACTCACATGTCCGAGCGCCACCGACACCGCCGAGCCGGCACTGGAACCACCGGACACATGGTCAGGGTTGAAGGAGTTGCGACAGGCGCCATAGGGCGAGCGCGTGCCGTTCAGCCCGGTGGCGAACTGGTCCAAATTGGTCTTACCGATGGCGATGGCACCGGCGTCCACTAGCCGCTGCACCACGAAGGCGCTGACAGACGGTGTGTAGGCATAGGCCGGACAGCCGGCAGTGGTCGGCACGCCGGCCAGGTCGATGTTGTCCTTGATGGCGAACGGGATGCCCCACAGCGGCAAGCCCTCGGGGCCACGGTCCATCAAGGCCTGTGCCCTGGCACGCAAACTAGCGGCATCGATGCGGTGAATCCAGGCGGTGTGAGGGTCGTCACCAATGGCGGCAACCACCTGCTCCACCACCTGCAGCGGCGTCAGGCTGCCGTTGCGGTAGGCCTGCTGCAGCGCGCCCAGGCTGAGGGAAATATCTGTCTTGCTCATGCTTGTTCTCCTTGGATCACCACCACGTCTTGCCCGGCCGCCACGGCGCTGCCCTCGCGGCAGGCCATGCGCCACACCGTGCCGGCACATGGCGCGGCCACGCTGAATTCCATCTTCATCGACTCGATGACCAGCAGCGGCTGGCCCTCGGCCACCGCGTCTCCTTCGGCCACCAGCAGCTTCCACACGCTGCCGGGCACGGCGCTGGCCACGCTGCGCGCGCCGGGGGGCAAGTCGTCCTGCGACACGGCGGCGTCCATCGCTTCGGGCTCCCCCACGTACTCGGCCTGGCCGGCCACACGCCAGCGCTCGCGCTCGGCTTCAAACGCCTGGCCCTGCAGTGCACGGAAGGCGGCGATGTCGTTGGCGTTGTCGGCCAGGAAGCGGCGGTAGTCGTGCAGGCTGAAAGTCCCCTCCTCCACCCGCAGCGGATAGCGGCCGGCCGGGAAGTCGCGGCGGATCTGCAGCAGCTCCTCCTCGCCCACCGGGTAGAAGCGGATCTGGTCGAAGAAACGCAGCAGCCAGGGCTTGCCGGCCTCGAACGCCGGGGCGCCGCTGACCGCATCACGCCAGCGGTTCCACATCTGCAGCGTGCGCCCAACGAACTGGTAGCCGCCGGGACCTTCCATGCCGTAGACGCACATGTAGGCTCCGCCAATACCCACCGCGTTCTCCGGCGTCCAGGTGCGGGCCGGGTTGTACTTGGTGGTCACCAGGCGATGCCGCGGGTCCAGCGGAGTCGCCACCGGCGCGCCCAGGTACACATCGCCCAGGCCCATCACCAGGTAGCGGGCCTCGAACACGGTGCGCTGCACTTCGGCGATGCTGTCCAGGCCGTTGATGCGGCGGATGAACTCGATATTGCTGGGGCACCAGGGCGCGTCGGGCCGTACCGACTGCATGTATTTCTCGATAGCCAGCCGGGTGGCGCTGTCGTCCCAGCTCAGAGGCAGGTAGACGGTGCGCGATGGAACGACCAGGTCGTCGGTGTCACCGAGCGCATCATCTGCTACAAAAATCGCAGCTATCAGCGCAGATACATCCAGCGCCAGCGGCTCAAAATGTATTTGCAGCGAGCGGATGCCCGGCGTCAGATCCACGATGCCCGGCAGCTTCTGCGCCTGCAGGGACTGCATCAGGCCGTGCACCCGCAGGCGCAGCGCAATGTCCAGCACCGCGTCACCCAGCTCCACCAGCACGTAGCGGTCGCCTGCCTGGCGCAGCACCAGGGCCGGGCGTTCCCCTTGCGCGGCGCGATAGGCCAGTATGGGCGAACCGACGGCTTCGCTGCGTTGCGGAATAGCGGGCGGGTTCCATTCGAGGTCGGCAATGCCGCGCTCTTGCGCGGCGTGTAGCAACCGGGCTTCGTCAGCAGTGACGCAGCGGAAGCGCACGCTGTCGCCGGGACGCAGCTGGCCCATCTTCCAGCGCTCGCTGGCCAGCACCACGGCCGGGCAGACAAAGCCGCCCAGGCTGGGGCCATCGGGGCCGAGGATGACAGGCATGTCACCGGTGAAATCGATGGCGCCAATCGCGTAAGCGTTGTCGTGGATGTTGGACGGATGCAGCCCCGCCTCGCCTCCGTCGCGCCGCGCCCATTCGGGCTTGGGGCCGATCAGGCGCACGCCGGTACGGCTGGAGTTGTAGTGCACCTGCCAGTCGGTGCCGAAGAACATCTGCACATCGGCCTCGGTGAAGAAATCCGGCGCGCCGTGCGGGCCGTAGAGCACGGCGACGTCCCAGTGGTTTTGGTACGTCGGTACCACCTCGGCAGGCAAGGCGGTCAGCGGTTCATGGGTGGCGTCCGCGCCGATGTGCAGCATGTCGCCGACCCGCAAGGTGCGGCCCGCGTGGCCGCCGAACTGGCCCAGGGTGAAGGTGGAACGGCTGCCTAGATACAGCGGCACGTCCAGCCCGCCGCGCAGCGCCAGGTAGGTGCGCGTACCGGCGCCCTGCACTGCGCCGAGCTTGAGCACGCTGCCGGCCTTGACCGTGTGCGACTGCCACAGCGGCAGTGCCACGCCATCGACGCTGACGGCCATCGCCGCACCGCAGACGGCCACCAGCGTATCCGCATGAAAGCGCAGGCTGGGGCCGCTGAGGGTGCATTCCAGCGCCGCTGCATCCGGCGCATTGCCCACCAGCCGGTTCGCCAGTCGCATGGCCAGGTCATCCATCGGGCCGCTCGGCGGCACGCCCACGGCCCAGTAGCCAACGCGGCCCGGGTGGTCTTGCACGGTGGTCTGCACGCCCGCCTCCAGCACCTCCAGCGCCTGCGGCTGGTAATGCAGATCGGCCAGGCTGCGCGTGACCATCAGGCCATCGACAAACACCGGGTCGGCGGCGACGGTGCGCAGATAGCGCAGATTGGTTTCTATGCCCGCCAGGCGTGTGGTGGCCAGCGCAGCCTGCAGCTTGGCGACGGCATCGGCGCGGTCGTTGCCGGTGACTATCAGCTTGGCGATCATCGGGTCGTAGTTCGGCGGCACTTCGCTTCCGGTAGCGACCCAGGTTTCGATACGCACGTCTGTCGGGAAGACAACCTCGGTCAAACCGCCCGCGCAAGGCTGGAAGTTGCGCGCGGGGTCTTCGGCGTACAGCCGCACCTGGATGGATGCGCCCTGCGGCGCCGGCACATCCAGCGCGAAATCATCGCCCCGCGCCAGGCGCAGCATCCTGGCCACCAGATCGACTCCGGTCACCTGCTCGGTCACGCCGTGCTCCACCTGCAGCCGGGTGTTGACCTCCAAGAAATAGAAGGCGCCGGTGTCGGCGTCCAGCACGTATTCCACCGTGCCGGCAGATCGGTAATTCACGGCTTCGGCCAGACGCACAGCGGTCTGTTGCAGCGCGGTGCGGGTGGCGTCGGACAGGCCGGGCGCCGGGGTTTCCTCGATCACCTTCTGGTTGCGCCGCTGGGCCGAGCAGTCACGCTCGCCCAAGGAAACCACCTTGCCCCGGCCATCGCCGAACAACTGCACCTCGATGTGGCGGGCGCGCTCGACAAACTTTTCCAGGAACAGGCCGGCATCCTTGAAGTTGGCCTGGGCCAGGCGCTGCACCGCCTCAAAGGCGGGGCCCATTTCGGCGTCGCTGCGGATCAGCCGCATGCCGATGCCGCCGCCGCCGGCCGTGCTTTTCAGCATCACCGGGTAGCCAATACGCGCGGCCTCGCTCTGCGCCTGGACCACATCAGCGAGCAGGCCGCTGCCGGGCAGCAAAGGCACGCCCTGGGCCTCAGCCAGCGCGCGGGCCGTGTGCTTCAGGCCAAAGGCACGCATCTGCGCGGGTGTGGGGCCGATGAAGGCAATGCCCGCGTCTTCACAGGCCTGGGCGAAGTCGGGGTTCTCTGACAGAAAGCCGTAGCCGGGGTGGATGGCGCCCGCGCCCGTGGCCCGCGCCGCGTCCAGGATGCGCTGCGGGTCCAGATAGCTTTGCGCGGCCGGTGCCGGGCCGATGCATACGCTGGCATCGGCCATGGCCACGTGCAGCGAGTCGGCATCGGCCTCGGAATACACGGCCACCGAGCGCAGGCCCAGCGCCTTCAGGCTGCGGATCACCCGGCAGGCGATGGCGCCACGGTTGGCGATCAAAACGGTATCGAACATGGGGTGGTCCCTCATGGGGCGGGTCGTCCCGCCAGGTCAATAGCGCGCCACGAGTCGTCCCGTGGGCAAATGCAAGATTTGAAGAAAATAGGCCGCTGATGCAGATAGCACCTGCGCTAGCAGCTATGAATTCAGTAGCAACTCAATCCCAGACCAATAGGCGAATCGGCGTGGGGTTGTAGCCATTGCAGGGGTTGTTGAGCTGCGGGCAGTTGGAGATCAGCACCACCACATCCATATCGGCCTTCAGTTCCACGTACTTGCCTGCGCCAGAGATGCCGTCTTCAAAGCTCAGGTGGCCATCCGGCGTGACCGGCACATTCATAAAGAAGTTGATGTTGGGCGCGATATCGCGCTTGCCCAAGCCCAGCACGCCAGCTTCACGGCAGCTGCAGATGGCGTGCATGAAGCTGTCGCGGCAGCTGTGCATGGGGCGCTTGTCCAGCGCGTAGCGCACGGTATTACTCTCGCTGGAACAGGCGCCGCCCAGGGTGTCGTGCCGGCCGCAGGTGTCTGCGGTGATGGTCAGCATGACACGGCCCTCGCTGGAGTACAGCCTGGACCCCAGGCCCAGGTAGAGCTGGCCGTTGCGGGCGATGGTGTCGGCGGCGCTGTAACGCTCCTCGGCGTTGGCGGCGCTGTAAAACAGCGTGTCCACCGCCTGGTTGCCTTCCAAGTCGAGGATGCGCAAGGTCTGGCCCGCGCGCACGGTGGCCATCCACGGGTCGCCGGCCAGGCAGGTCTGGTCGAGCACCGCAACGGCAGGGTTCAGGGTGCTTTCGAGTAGCTTGGTCACAGAGTTACCCCGCAATAGCGTTCAGTGTTGGTGAAAGCGCGGCCGTTCTGCACGCACTGGGTGCGGCAGGCGTCGTCGGCAGCGACCGGGTCGGCGCGGTAGGCGCTGAGCTGCACATCGGCGGGCGCGTAAACGGGGTTCTCATCCAATGGATGCGGTGCGCTGCTGAGCACGACCAGGGTGTCCATCTCGAAGCGCAGATCGACGTAGCTGCCCGCCACGCTGTGGTCCGCAACATGGCTCAGAGCACCATCGGCATCGGGCACCACCTTGCTGAAGAAGTTGACGCTGGGCACCAGGTCGCGTGCACCCAGGCCCCACTTGGCCAGCTCGATCAGTAGGTTGTCGCGGCCGTTGCGGTGCTGCTGGTAGTGCTTTTCGCCGTACTGCGCCAGCACCATGGCCGCGTCGCTGACGCCGCACCAAGTGTCGTGCCAGCCCAGGCTGTCTGCCGTGATGGAGCACAGCACGCGGCCCATGTCGGACTGGCAGACATAGCCGGCGGTGAGGAAGGCTGTGTGCTGCGACTTCAGCGTGTCGGGCATGTTGTAGCGCTCCAGCGGCTGCTCGGCATTGAAGAACAGCGCGGAGACATTGGCGCCGCCTTGGCAGTCGGTCAGGCGCAGCGCGGTGCCACGGCGCAGCCGGCCGGACCAGTGGTTGCCGCCGGGGAGGTGTTCCTCCCACAGCAGCTTGTTGGCGGGGATGGGGGTCATACAGGGTTCCTTTCGTCGGCCAGTTGCGTCAGTTTTTGCAATTGGTCTAAATCGGTTTTCATGCCGGAGGTTTCGCGGATGCGGTCCAGCAGCTGGCGTTTGAGGCGCAGAAACTCGGGGGCGAGCTTCATGTCCTGCTCGCGCTTGGCTGGCAGGGGCACGTCAAAGATCGAGTCGATACGCCCCGGGCGCGGGGCCATCAGCACCACACGATGGCCGAGATAGATGGCCTCTTCCACGTCGTGGGTCACGAATACGATGGTGGTGCGCTCCAGGCGGTGCACGTGCAGGATCAGGTCGTGCATCACCTCGCGGGTTTGCGCATCCAGCGCGCCGAAGGGCTCGTCCATCAGCAGGATCTGCGGCTTGCCCATCAGGGCACGGGCAATCGCCACGCGCTGCTGCATGCCGCCGGACAGCTGGTTCGGATAGGCGTTGGCCGAAGCCGTCAACCCCATCAACTGCAGCAAAGCGTCAGCGCGGCCCGATGCGGCCTCTACATCGGCGCTACTGCGGTCGCGGGTCTGTGCACTCAGCTGGCGGCAGAAGCGGATGTTTTCCGACACGCGCAACCACGGGTATAGGCTGTAGTGCTGGAAGACCATGGCACGGTCCTGGCCCGGCCCGGTGATGGCTTGGCCGTCTACCAACACGTCACCTTGGCTGTGCGTCTCCAGCCCGGCCAAAGTGCGCAGCAGTGTGGATTTGCCGCAGCCGGAAGCGCCCACCAGGGTGACGAACTCGTTGTCGGCAATGCCCAGGTTGACGTCGTTCAACGCCGTGGTCTGGCCGAAGTACTTCCAGACGTTTTTGCATTCGATTTTCATAGCTGCTTATCGGGCGTGGAGCCAGGGGAAAGCCTTGCGGTGCAGCAGGCGGAACAGCTGGTCGATCGCCAGGCCGATGCAGCCGATCAGCAGAATGCCGGCGAAGATCTTGTCGGTCTGCAGAAAGCGCTGCGCCTTCAGGATCGCAAAGCCCAGGCCCGAGTTCGCTGCCACCAGCTCGGCGACGACCAGGTAGGTCCAAGCCCAGCCCATGGTGATACGCAGGGTGTCCAGCAACGCGGGCTTGGCCGAAGGCAAGATAACCTTCTCCAGCACCTCGCGCCGGGTTGCGCCCATGGTCTGGGCAGCTTCGATCTGCGCCATGGGCACGCGGCGCACATCCTCGGCCACCATCAGCACCATCTGGAAGAAAGTGCCGATGAAGATGATGGCCACCTTGGCACCTTCGTCAATGCCCACCCACAGCATCACCAGCGGGATGAAGGCCACTGCCGGCATGTAGCGGATGAAGTCGGTCAGTGGCTCCAGCAGCGCCTGCACTGCGCGCCAGCTACCGATCAGCAGGCCCAGCGGTAGCGCCAGCAACGCCGACAAGGCCCAGCCGGTGACTACACGCAAGGTGCTGATGGCGGCGTCGCCCAGCAGGTCGTCTTCCATTGCCCAGGTGATGATGCGCTCCACCACCTTCTGTGGGCCGGGCAGAAACACCGGGCTGACGCCGGCAAACGCACTCAGCAGCGCCCAGCCCAGCAGCGGAACCACCAGGCCGGTGAGTGCGAGCAAACCGTAACTGCGACGCGAGATCGCCAGTCTGATAGACCAGAGACTTGACCACATGGGTAAGACCTACTTCAGAGCGTCTTGAACCAGGGTGCCGTCTATGCCCTTGGCGGCGTCGGGCTTGCCGTCGATCAGCTTGTACTGCGTCAGAAAGGCGGCAATGGTTGGCGCGGTGCTGGACAGCGACAAGGCATTCTTGGCGTCAAACGCCTGGGTGTTGGCGGCAGCGTCGAAGAACTTGGTGCCCGGTAGGAACACGGCGTATTCCTCGGGCGACATGCTGACCACCTTGGACATGATCTTGGCGGCTTCGGCGGGTTGCTCGCGGATGAACTTCTCGGTATCGAACCATGCCTTGATCATGCCGACCAGCTCTTTGCGCTTGGTCTGGATGGCTTTGTCTTGCGCCACCAACAGGTCGGGCACCAAGCCGGGCATGTCTTTGGAGGTGAACAAGGCCTTGCCTTTGCCGCTGCTCTCGATCTGGTGGACCCAGGGGTTCCACAGCACGGCGGCATCGACCTTGCCGCCGATGAAGGCGGCGGCGGCATCACCGGCGGAGAGGTTGACGACCTTCACGTCGCCTAGCTTCATGCCGTTCTTGGCCAGCGCTGTAGCCAATACGAAATGCGAAATGCTGTACTGCTCCAGCGCCACCTTCTTGCCCTTGAGCTGGGCGAAAGAGGTGATCTTGGGGCCGACCATCAGTGCATCGTTGCCGGCCGAGTTGTCGTTCACCAGAATGGCTTTCAGCGGCAGGCCCTTGGCCAAGGGGCCCAGGGTGTCGGACCAGGTTTGGGAGTTGGCATCCAGTTGCCCCGAAGACAGCGCGCCGATGGAATCGGTGTAGTTGGCGAACCAGACCAGCTTGACGTCAGCGCCGTGCTTCTTGAAGAAGCCTTTTTGCTCGGCCACATACCATGCAACCCAGCCCGGCCAATCGGACAGACCGACCTTGACCTCGGCAGCCGCCGGCGTGGCGACGCTGGTGGCGACCAGACCGGTCAGCACCATGCAGGCACCAGCGACGCTGCGTTTGAACGCGCGGGAAATCGACAGAAAAGAAGAAGACATAGCAGGGCTCCAGGTTGAGGGACAAATGCGGGAGACCACCTCGATTACGAAGTGAACCTCCCGGGCTTTTGTCCCGCCGTGGAGCCTGCAGCGGTAGGAGCCGTTGCTGGCCGACTGCTCTCGGACCAGACACCGCTTGGTAATCAAGCAGCCGGAACCCTAGCGGTCATTTGTAGAAGCAATCCAGTGTGGCTGCCCCCGCGGTAGAAGAACATGCAAATTCAATGCCAGTTGAGCCAGAGCCACCGATTGCGCACGGCGCCCAGTGAGAACCCTGGTGCAGCGAGTCGACGGAGCCCCGGGCGCCGGCCAGCGCCGCACCCCGCTGGTGCCTGGGCTCAGGTGCGATGCACCAGGGATGCACGGCCGCCACCTCAATTGCTATTATTTATATAGCATCTTGCGCTCACTGAATAAGCGCCAGAGACGCTTTTCTTATGAACCCATGAGCAACTGGGCCAGTGCGGCGGTCAGGCGCAAGCCGCTTTGCTGCTCCAGGTCGCGGTAGGTGGGAGCCGAGTTGACCTCGAAGCACACGTACTCGCCGTCCGGGCACAGGCGCAGGTCGATGCCCGACACATGCAGCCCCATGGACGCAGACATGGCCGCGCATTGCGACTCCACGGTGATCGGCAAGCTGGTGGCCACGGCCTGCACAAAGGCCTCACTGCCATAGGCCTGGCGGGAGCCGATGCTGCCATTGCGGGCCTTGGCAGCAAATACCTGCTGGCCGATCACGTGGACCCGCACATCCACACCCGGCACATAAGCCTGGAACTGGCTGGGCAGCGGGGCCTGGTGTTGCATGTGCGCAAGCCAGCCATCGTCCTGTGCCGACACCGTGGTGTGGATACCGCTGGAGGACTCGAACACCGCCCGCCCGTGGGTTTGTAAAAAGGCGTAGGCCTCGGCCTCGTCGGACGTAACCAACATGGGCGGCACCAGAAACCCGGCCTCACCGATGCGCTGGGCCTGCCAGGGTTTGCAGGCATTGGCCTGCAGCGCAGCGGGCCGGTTCACCACCACGCCGGGCACCATATCGAGCCAGGCCAGCAACTGCTGGTGCAGCGCCAGCCGGGAGCGGCTGCTCTGCACATAGGCCGGCAGCTGCGGATACACATAGATGGCGCGGATGGCATCCAGCGCAATTTGCCGGCCGTCTACCGTGAGCACGCCGTGCAGACCCTGCGGCCCGACTTCGATATGCAGCGCAGCCTGGTCCAGATTGCCCATGTCCAGCAACTGGTAACGCGCGGAGGCTGCCTGCAAAGCGGCAACCAGGTGCTGGATCGAAGGGTCGTTACCTGGGCCGTAGACCAGGATCATGCCGTGACCACCGACTCCGTCAGGTCGGCGATGCACAGGGCGACGGCATCAATGTCTTCCATGTCGCTGAGATCGGGGTGCGGTGACACATCGACCAGCTCCACGGCATCGTCGCGGCGCACGAAGCGGAACTCCAGCACCCGGAAACCCAGGGTCTGGGCGGTGGCAATGCAGGCCACGCCGAAGCGGGTGGCCAGGATGCCGGTGGTGTGGGTACCGGCCACCAGCACGGTAGCGTCCCAGGGTTCGGCCGAGGCAGCGGCATCACGGGCCGCGACCGGTAAGCCGCAGCGCGTGGCGGCCGCCGCCCATTGCAGCACCGGCAGCTGGGGCGTCAGCCAAGGCTGGTTGCGCAAGGGCTGGACCGCGCGGTCGCCACAGGCGGCCAGCCAGCTCAGCACCAACGCCTGGAACTCGCGCTCGGCCTGTGAATGATCTTGCCCGCTGGCATGGGTGCTGGGGGGAATCGGCAGATGCTGGATGCGGTTGAACACGGCACGGATCTGCGTGCTGTCCAACTCCGGGCGGCCCGGCAGGGCCAGACAGGTATGCGGCCGGCCATGGCTGTCCACGGTGTGCGACCAGCTGGCCTGGCCCAAGGTTTCGGGCCGCACGCCCCAGACTTCGGTGCGGTGGTCGCGCGGCTGCAATAGGCTGCGCACCGAGGCTGCAACCGATGCCGCGCCATCGTCTTCGGCATGGGCCAGCACCAGGACCACTGGGTTCATGCCAGGCTCCGTGGAATATGCACTCGGCGCGTCTGCACAGCGCGCTGCGTCATGCTGCGGCCTCGCTTGCTGGGGCTGGTGGGTAGGAGTTCATGGCGCTGCCTCGCATTGGGTCGTTGTTGGGTCGTTCATCGGACGTTTTGAATATCTCCCAACGATAGACGCGCCCCGGCACCACGTCACCCCGGTTCTCCACCTTTTGGGGGAAAACCAGAGCCCCTGGCGGGCTTTACCAAACGTCGGAGCGCACCTGTATTTCCCACAACCCATCTCGAGCGCGGTAGACCCCGATCACGCCGTAGCGCTGCTCGCCCTTGGCATCCCACTTCATCGAGCCAGTCACCGGCGCATAGCCGTCGATACGGCGCAGTTCTTCGACAATGGCTGCTGGCTTAGCCGACTTGGTGCGGCGGATGGCGGCTGCCAGCACATAGGTGGCGTCGTAGGTGTAGTGGCCTCCATAAGCGGGCTCCAGCTTGAACTTGGCGCGGTACTTATCCAGAAAGGCCGGGCCCGCCGGGAACTCGCGCGCCTCCTGGATCGACGAAGTGACGAACAGGCCCTGCGGAATCGCCTCGCCCTTAAGCATCAGCGTGGTTTTAATGGTGTCGCCGCCCAGCACAGATACACGGGTGTAGTCGATCTTCTTAAGCTCCTCCAGCAGCGCCAGCACCTGGAAGTCGTTGAGGGTGGAAACCATGGCCTCCACGCCCTCGGCCTTGAGCTTGCCGGCCAAGGCCTCGAAGTCCTTGGTCTTGTCGTCGAAGGACTGGGTCAACACCACCTCCTTGTTGGCCAGCTTGAGCTGCACGGCCGCGCCGGCGGCCAGGTCTTTTCCGTAGGTGGTGCCGTCGTCCAGCACCGCGTACTTGGTCGCCTTGAATTGCGCGGCCGAATAGCTGCCGATGGCCTTGGCCTGCATGGTGTCGTTGGCCACTAGCCGGAAGGTGGTGGCCAGGCCGAGCGCGGTGTACTTGGGGTTGGTGGAGATCGCCATCTGGGCAATGTTCTTCTCGGCGTAAATGGGCGCGGCAGCGATGCTGACACCCGAATTCAGGTGCCCGATGACAGCCACCACGCCGGCATCAACCAGTTGGCGCGCGACTTCCTTGCCGGTATCGGCATTGGCCCGGTCGTCCACGGCCACCACTTCCAGTGTCACCGGCTTGCCGTCGATCTTGAAGCCCTCTTTGTTGAGCTCCTCCACGGCCAGTGTCACGCCGTTCAGCAAATCCTGCCCCAGAGAGGCCAGGTTGCCGGTCAAGGGCTGGGCCACACCGATCTTGATGGTGGCGGGTGGGCTGTCACAGCCTTGCAACAACAGGGCACAGGCAATACCCGCCAAAGTGGGTAGGCTGCTGCAGGAAAATCGCTCTAGCATGGGGAAAACTCCGGTGTAACAAGGGTTGGTTTGTAATCCTGTGTAACATAAGCACGCTTTAGGCCACCCGCCACAAGCTCCCCCAATGGCAGCGCGCTAAAGCTTGGCACACGCCAGCAGATGGCCCACATACGCAAAGAAGCCTGACGCCCGGGCTGGCGCGTGCCTCTGCGCTTCTGCCGGCTGCAGCGCTCGACTTCCAGCGTGGCGCACATATGGGATCAGCTGATAGCTGTGGCAGATGATGAATAAATCCACTAGATTGGTCGACTGGTTCTTTTGCATGCCATCCATGCTAAGTATGGGAAGCGTTTCTGAATATCGATGAATTTTCCAAAATACATGAGTTAAATTCATACCTAAAACACGTCGTGTGATCCGCTTTCGCTGTCGCATCTGGCGGCGTGGCAGCTATCTGCCCATGACCACTGCCCTGCCCCAGCACCCCGCCCTCGCTCCGGCCGCTCTGGCCCAGCGCTTCAGCGCCAGCCACCCGCGCTCAATGGCCCTGGCCGAGCAGGCGGCGCAGCATTTTTTGTTCGGCGTTCCGCTGTACTGAATGCGCCACTGGCCCCATCTCGCCAGCCTGTACGTACAGCAGGCGCAGGGCGCGCAGCTACTTTGCGCCGACGGTCTTGCCTACAACTACTTCTGTCTGGGCGACACCGGCGCAATGTTCGGACACAGCCCGGCACCGGTGGCCCAGGCGATCGCCCAGCAAGCCAGTCGCGCGCTGACCAGCATGCTTCCATCAGTGCAGACCGCCGAAGTCGGCGCGCTGCTGGCCGCCACCTTCAGCCTACCGCAGTGGCAGATGGCACTGACCGCCAGCGATGCGAACCGCTTCCTGCTGCGCTGGGCTCGCGCCGTGACCCAGCGGCCCCAACTGCTGGTGTTCGACGGCTGCTACCACGGTGCGGTCGACGGCACCCTGGTGGATCTGGTCGATGGCCGCACGGTAGACCGGCCCTCGGTACTGGGCCAGGTGCACAACCACGCGGCCTTTACCCGCATCATCCCGTTCAACGACCTGGCCGCACTGGAGGCTGCACTGGCCGACCGCCAGGTGGCCTGCCTGCTGGCCGAGCCGGCGCTGACCAACTGCGGCCTGGTGCTGCCATATCCCGGTTTCTGGGCCGCCGCCCAGGCCCTGTGCCAGCGCTACGACACCCTGCTGGCGCTGGCCGACACGCTGGCCGCCGGGCTACGCGCCTTGATTGCGACCCACGGCCTGGGCCGGAGCCTGGCCCAACTCGGTGCCCGCATGGAGCTGCAACACTCCGCCCAGCCGCCGCGCAATGCCGCCGAGGTCCACCACGCCAGCCAGCCCGAGCTAGATGCCCTGCTGCATTTGTTCATGCTGAACCGCGGCGTGCTTCTAACCCCCTTCCACAGCATGCTGCTGGTGTCGCCTGCCACCACGGCGGCCGATGTGAAGAAGGTGCTGGACGGTTTGAGCGCATTTCTTGCTTAGGTAAATTTATGTAAACTGAAACGCACTACGCAAGGCTTGCACAGCAAGCGGAAGGGTCCTATGGATGCGACCGGCGACGACATGTTGCAGCCTTTGATCCGGCGCTGCTATGACGCGGTGTTTGACACCCGGCTGTGGTCTGGTCTGGCCCACGAACTAGCCCGTGCCTTCGACTCCACCAGCGCAGTGCTGAAGATGCACCGCAGCGACGGCAGCGTCGCACTGACCGACACCACCCCCAACCTTGAACTGTCCGACGCACACAAAGACCTGGCCGACCATTGGCACCGCAATGACCTGTGGGTAGAGCGCAGCCTGGCCCATGGCTCGAGGCAAATCGTCACCAGCGAGCAATTGGTGCCACCTGCCGAATTCGAACGCTCCGGCTACTACCAGGACTGGCTGCGCCCGCTGGAGATCTACCACCTGGTGGGCGGCGTGTTTCCGGTAGGCAATGCCACTTGCGTGCTGGGCATCCACCGCCCCAAGCGTGCAGGCCGCTACACCCTGGCCGAACAGCGCCGAGCCGCCCTGCTGCTGCCGCACCTGCAACAAGCCCTACGTCTGCACCACGCACTGGGTCAGCAGCGGCAAGCAGCGCAAGCCGGTGCAGAGGCATTGGGACAACAGGGCCGGGCACTGCTGGTGGTGCAAGCCCAGGGAATAGTCTGCTACGCCAGCCCGCTGGCGGAAACCTGGCTGCGGCAACAGGATGTGCTGCGCGTGCATGCAGGCCGACTCAGCGCCCACCCGCCTGCCCTGGGGCAGCGGCTACAAACAATGCTGTCGCAAGCATTGGCAACGGCCTTCGACGGAGCTGCCTGGCCCGCTCCCAAAACACTGGTACTGCCGCGCCCCAAGCAACTGCCACTGCTGGCCTGGGTGAGCCCATTGCGGCCTGGCGACACATCCCTGGCCGCCTGGGCTCCCGCAGCGCTGGTGCTGCTGCGCGACCCCGAATGGAACCCTGCGCTGGATGCCCAAAGCCTGGCGCTGGTGCAGGAAAGCTTTGCCCTCACCCCCAAGGAAGCCCAGTTGGCCCAAGCCCTGATGGCCGGTACCTCGCTGCAACAAGCGGCCCAGGCACTTGGTATTAGCGAAGGCCATGCGCGCCAGCGGCTGCAAGTGCTGTTCTCAAAAACCGGGACGACGCGGCAGACGGAATTGCTGTTGCTTCTGGGCCGGTTTCGGCTGGACTAAGCCGCAGCGCGATAAGCCCCCAGTATTTTTTCCAACAGTGCATTGGCGCTGCCCTCCGGTAGTGCTTGGGCCAGCATCACATCGTCAGCGGCATAGCGCATTTGCACGCTGTACATGCGCTTGTTGATGGCATTGGCCGCGGCAGCCGCAACATGAGCGCCTGCGGCCGCACTTGCGCTGACCTCACGCATCAAATTGGGTTCACTCTGGTGCGCTTGGGCGCGCGTGTTACCTACCTGGGTCCAGAATTCTCGAATGTGCTCTCGCGCATAAACGGTCTGGTTCACCGAGATACCTTGTGCGCTGACTTTGATGGTGACGGGGACCAGTACCTTGGTTTGATCGCCACCCTTCATCTTCCAACTCAATACTGTGCCACCGACTAAAAGCAACCAGAACACAAACCATGAATTGAATAAACCTGCACCAACAAATGCAACAACCAAACTGACAAACATCATCGTCACCATCACGCCAAATTTTATGTAGAAGATGGAAAACTTGGCGCCGCTATCAAACGGCGGCGGCACTACATGGAACTGGGTATAGCCATCGCCCGTCGTCACATCAAACCCATAGTTGGGTTTCGCCACCGTTGCGTCCATAGAACCTCCTCGTTAAAAATTCATTCGCACTTCAACTTGGCTGCCCGCTGGCTGGTGAAGGCGAACCGCAGCCATACCGTCGTGCCCGCACTGCCGCTACTCCACTCATAGCCCAGCACCGCAGGGTGAAATCCAAGTGTGGCCACGGCAAATACTTCCATGCCGCTGCTGATGCCCTGAGGTTTGCACATGGACTTGACACGAAACCCGGCAGGCTTCAGTAAATCAGGGGGCAACGACATGCCGTCGCCATAAGCAGCCTGGGCCAGCTCTGCCTCCAGGCGCCCTTGTCGCGTACCCTTCAACGTCACGTACCACAGGCTGGCCGGAGTGCCGGGCTTATTTGGCGCATAGCTAGGTTGGCCATCTACAGTGATAAACACTGTGCCCTCACGGACCATCGGCAGTGCATCGCGGTCGCTGGACTTGGCGGCGGGCCGGGGTGCGGAGTCTTTCCAGCGAATCGCCGGATGCATCGGCAGACTCCAATCAGGCAAATTCTGCGTCGGCCCTGGTGGGACCATGAGCGACTTCACCAACTCGCCAAACTCGACCTTGCTTTGCGCTGCGGCCATGTCAACGCGGAGGCAGGCCACAACCAGCAAGCAGAATGGAACGAATCTCCTGCAAATTGCAGATTGCATACAAACTCCTGACTCAGAAAGCCACATGCTCGGCGCTGCCGTCCAAGCAAGCCACTCACAAACCATAGTGGCGGCCATCCGTGGCATACGGGCCAGACGCATCCAGGGACGAATACCCGTCGGCTAAGATCATGGGCTTTCAAGCCTTTCAGGCCTCCAGCGCAGGTACAGCCTGCGTTATCCGCTATAAAAATCATAAAAATATGTACCATCCGACTCCCCTCACCGCCCGCCTGTGTCTGGCGGCTGGTATGGCCCTGGTGGGCGTGTATGTGGCGCTCAGCAAGCCGCTGGTCGTGGCCTTGCCCGTGTTCCTGCTGGCCTGGCTGCGCTTCGGAATTGCGGCCATCGCCATGCTGCCCTGGCTGAAGAAGCCGGCTTCCGAAGGGCCGATGTCGCGGCGCACCCAGGGGCTGGTGTTTCTGGAATCCTTCCTGGGCAACTTCCTGTTCTCGATCTGCATGCTGTACGGCGTAAGCATGACCACGGCGGTGTCGGCCGGCGTGATCCTGGCGGCGATTCCGGCCACGGTGGCCCTGTTCAGCTGGTTGCTGCTGGGCGAGCGCATAGGCCTGCGGGTCTGGGCGGCGGTGGCCTGCGGCGTGCTCGGCATGGGCTTGTTGGCACTATCAAAACAAGAGCACCTTGCGCAATCCTTACCTGCGCCAGAGGCCGATTTGGCATCAAAAAACCAGTTATGGGGCAATCTGCTGGTGTTTGGCGCCGTGCTGTGCGAGGCCGCGTATGCGGTGATCGGCAAGAAGCTCACCGGCAGCATGGGCCCGAAGCGCATCAGCGCGCTGATCAACCTGTGGGGCCTGGCGCTGATGACCCCGATGGGCTTGTACCTGGCGCTGTCGTTCCCGTTCGCTGGCGTACACCCCGGCATCTGGGTGCTGCTGGTGTTCTATGCCATGGCGGCCAGCATCGGCACGGTCTGGCTGTGGATGACCGGCCTGCGCGTGGTGCCTGCGGCCCAGGCCGGCGTGTACACCGTGCTGCTGCCCATTGCCACCGCGCTGACCGGCGTGCTGGTGCTGGGCGAAACCCTGGGCGCGATGCAGCTGCTGGCCTTTGGCGTGGCGCTGCTGGGCGTGCTGCTGGCCACACTGTCCTGAACGAGGAACCCCCATGCGCCTGCGCCACATCGAAGTCTTCAACGCCATCATGCTGACCGGTAGCGTAAGTGCCGCGGCCCGGCTGATCAACGTCACGCAACCCGCTGTCAGCCGGGTGCTGGCGCATGCCGAGCTGCAGCTGGGCTTCCCACTGTTCCAGCGCACCAAGGGCCGGCTGACGCCGACCAACGAGGCGCAGACCCTGTACCCGCACATCGAGCGCCTGTTTGCCCAGCTGGACGACGTGCAGCGCCTGGCCAACAGCCTGAAGCAAGGCCACCAAGACGGCGATCTGCACATCCTGACGGTGCTGGCGCTGAGCTACGAGGTGCTTCCCCGCGCGCTCAAGCTGTTCCGCCAGCAGCACCCGAATGTGGTGGTGACCATGGACGCACTGCACTCGCCGCAGATCATCTCGTCGCTGGTGCTGCAGGAGGCGGATGTGGGCTTTGTCTTCAGCGCCATCGCCCACCCCTCGCTGGAGCAGCGGCACCTGGCCGACGGCCGCATGGTCTGCGTTGCGCCCAAGGGCGTGCTCAGCGCCAAGCAGATCAAACAAGGCGTGGTGAACCTGGCGGACCTGGCCCAGACGCAGGTGGTCAACATCGACGTGCGCGACCCGGTGGGCTCGACCCTCAGCCATGCCTGCCGCGAGGCCGGCGTCGGCCTGTCGTCGGCCATCACGGTGCAGACCTACCACGCGGCCTTGGCGCTGGCCCACCACGGCCTGGCCGTGGCCCTGGTCGACAGCTGCACCGCCTTGTCGGCCGATACCAGCAAGGTCGATGTGCTAGTGCTGGAGCCGCAGATCGTGGTGCCCATCAAGGCCTTGCGCGCGGTGAACCGCCCGGGCTCCCTGCTGGCCAGCGCTATGACGCAGTGTGTGCAGCAGGTGGTTGAAACGGCCTTGCGCCCGGCCTGACCACATCCCGGCCCAGCAGGCCATCGGCCAGCAGCTGGGCCGTGCCAAACGCCAGGGTCAAACCCAGGGCGCCGTGCCCGGTGTTGAGCAGCAGATTCTCCGGCCCGCGCGCCTGGCGCCCCACCAGTGGCAAGCCGGTGGGCGTGGCCGGGCGCATGCCGGTCCAGGGTTGCACATCGGGGCCCGGTACACAGCTGGGAAACAAGGCCTGCGTGCTGTCCTGCAGGCTCTGAATACGCGCAGGCGGAATGCGGCTGTCCTGCCCCACCAGCTCGGCCATGCCGGCCACGCGTAGGCGGCTGCCGATGCGGGCAAACACCACCTTGCGCGCCGCATCCGTCACGCTGACCCGGGGCGCGATATGCGGCGCATCCGCAATACCCAGGGTGATGCTGTAGCCCTTGAGCGGATACACCGGCAGCCGCAGCCCCAGTTGCTGCGCCAATGCCGGGCTGGCGCTGCCCAAGGCCAGCACGAACTGGTCGGCCTGCAGGCTACCCACCGTGGTGTGTACCGCGCTGATGCGCGCGCCCTGGCGCGCCACGCCCTGCACCTCGGCACCCAGCACGAACCGCACGCCGCGCGCCCGCAGCGCCGCATGCAGGCCGGCGCAGACCTTCAGGCAGTCGGCCGCACATTCGTCCGGGGTGTAAACCGCGCCGGCCATGCGGGCCTGGTATTGCTGCAGCGCGGGCTCCAGCTCCACGCAGCGCTGCGGCGACACGAGTTCCTGCACGCTGCCCAGGCGCTGCTGCAGCGCCACCTGCCGGCCGGCCGCGGCCAAGGCGTTGGCGCTGGCGTAAACCACCAGCTTGCCGGTGCGGCTGAAGTCGCAGTCCAGCGCCAGGTCTTGCAGCATGGCCTCAAAGCCGACCCGGCTGCGCGCCGCCAGCTGCAGCAGCTGCGCCGTGCTGCTGGCCGAGGTGCGTGCATTGCAGGCACGCAAAAAGGCCAGGCCCCAACGCCACTGCTGCAAGTCCCACTGCGGCTGCAGCTTCAGCGGCGAATCGGCGGACAGCAGCAGCTTGGGCAGCTGCCGCCAGATGCCGGGGTCGGCCAGGGGCTGCACATAGCTGTAGCTGAGCTGGGCGCCATTGCCGCCGCTGGCACCGGCGCCAGGCGTGGCACGGTCCACCACCGTCACCTCCAGCCCTTGCTGGCGCAGCACATAGGCCGTGGCCAACCCGACGATACCGGCCCCTAAAACACATACATGCATTTGCGCTCACCCTGGTTGATTGGCATGCACCGACTCTAGGTGGGGACTGCGCGGCTGAACAGTTCCAAATCCGCTGCCACCCATAACTTTATGTAATACCCTGCCGCGAAAAATGCACTATCCGCGGCTGCCAGTGGCTCCTAAACTGCCCCCACATTCCAACCACCAAGGGCCACCATGCAAACCTCCGCTCTCCTGTCCACCGTGATTCTGGCCACCGGCCTGGCTGCCACATCGGCCAGCGCCGACACGCTGCAAAAAATTGCCGAATCCGGCCAGATCACCGTGGCCTACCGCGAAGCCTCGGTGCCGTTCAGCTACCTGGCCGGCGCGACCACCCCCGAGGGCTTTTCGGTGGAGATCACCAACGCCGTGGTCGATGCAGTCAAGAAGCAGTTGAAGAAACCCGACCTCAAAGTGGCGCTGCAGGCCGTCACCTCGCAAAACCGCATCCCCTTGCTGCAGAACGGCACCATCGACCTGGAATGCGGCTCGACCACCAACAACACGGTGCGCGGCAAAGACGTGCAGTTCGCCATCAACCACTTCTACACCGGCACCCGCCTGCTGGTAAAGAAGGCCGCGGGCATCAAGAACTACGCCGACCTGACCAAGAAGACCGTGGCCAGCACCTCCGGCACGACCAACGCCCAGGTGATCCGCAAGTACAACCTGGAGAAGAACCTGGGCATGGAAATCCAGCTCGGCAAGGACCACGACGACGCCATGCTGCTGGTCGACAGCGGCCGGGCCTCGGCCTTTGCGATGGACGACATCCTGCTGTTCGGCCTGATCGGCAATGCCAAGAGTCCGGCCGAATGGGAGGTGGTGGGCGACTCGCTGCAGGTTGAGCCCTATGCCTGCATGCTGCGCAAGGACGACCCGCAGTTCAAACAACTGGTCGATGGCGTGATCGGCGGCATGATGAAGTCCGGCCAGTTCGAGAAGCTCTACACCAAGTGGTTCATGTCGCCGATCCCGCCCAAGGGCCAGAACCTGAACCTGCCCATGAGCAAAGAGCTGCGCGACAACCTCAAAGCTCTGAGCGACAAGCCGGCGGTCTGAAGATGCAAGTCGTAGGCATCCTGGGTGGCATGGGGCCGGCCGCCGGCGCGGACTTTGTGCGCCTTTTCGTCCAGTCCTGCATAGAACGCATGCAGGCCCTGGGCCTGGCGGTGAGCGACCAGCACTTTCCCGAGCACTGGTTGGCCCAGGTGCCGGTGCCGGACCGCACACGGGCGCTTGAAGCCGATGCGGCCTGGGCGCAGCAGCCGCTGGAGCCGATGCTGCAGGCCCTGGGCCGCCTGGCCGCGCTGGGTGCGCGCTGCGTGGCCATGCCCTGCAACACCGCCCATGCCTGGCACAGCCGTTTGCAGGACCGGTTTCCGCAGCTGGATGTGCTGCACATTGCCGAAGAAATGGCGCTGAACCTGTCGGCCCAGGGCGTGCCGGCAGCCGCCCTGATGGCCACGGACGGCACCTACCGCAGCGGTGTCTACGAGCAGGCCCTGGCGCGCGCTGGCGTGCAATGCCACTTGCCCACACCGGCAGAGCGCGCCCGCATCATGCAAGGCATTTACGAGGGTGTGAAAGCCGGCAACATGCCGTTGGCGCAGCGCTGCTTTGGTGAGGTGGCCCAGGCTTTGGCGCAACGCCATGGTGGCGCGCCGCTGCTGCTGGGTTGCACCGAGATTCCGCTGGCGCTGGACGGCGCGGCGCAAACCGCCGGGCTACGCCTGTTCAACCCGGCGCAGGTACTGGCCCAGGCCTTGGCGCAGCGGGCCTACGCGTCCTAAGCCGCGTTCCAGTCCCCGGTGGGCTCGAGTACCGGCGACAACCGGGCCTCGCCCCAGCGCAGCGCCAGGCCCGCTGGCACCCGCCGCATCTGCAGCACCTGCATGCGCAGCAGCCGCTGGGCACCGGTAAAACTGGCCAGCTCCGGGCCGTCCCAGACGATCTCCGCACGCACCGCCAGGTACAGCAGATCGCCGCTGTCAAAGTCGATGAACAGCAAGCCCGCCTGCGGCTGTACCGCCAGATTGCCCAAGGTGTTGAAGAAGAAGTTGCCGACAAAGTCGGGCGCCGTCAGCCACTGTTGGCCTGCCGCATCCACCTCCACCTTCACAAAACCCGGCTTGCCACCGCGGTGCGACACATCCACGCCCTGCGCCTGGTCGCTGGCAGAACCAGCAGCGGGATGGGCGGTGGCGATGAAAAAGGTGTCTGCGGCCTGCACCAGCTGCAGCGCAGCGGCGTCGAGACGACTGCCGGCAACCGCCGCTGCCGGCACTGCAACCGGCGCCAGATACACCGGCTCGCGCGCCTGGATGTACTTGGGGCAGTTGCCAAAGCTCTGGTCGACCTGCAGGCCGAAGCCGGCGCCATCAACCGTGGTGACGGTGCCGTTCATGCGGTTGCGGCGCCGGGTGTGCGGCTCTATGCCCAGCAGGCCTATGGCCGCGCCTTCCACCAGGTTGTGCGCCAGCGGGTCGGAGTCTGCGGGCAGCGCGTGTATCCGCAGGCGACTCGCGTCCGGCGAGAGGATGAAGCCCGGCGAATGCGCCAGCACCGAGGCCCAGGGCTGGCCCTGGCTATCCACGCTGCCCAGCACCACGAAGGGCAACTGGGCAAAGAAGTCGCGGTGCTGGTCGGGCATGTAGTCGCGGATCACCCGCGGCCCGATCTCGGCCATGCGCTCGGCCACACCGGCGCGCTGCTGCACCGCACGCTCGCCCGCATGGAAGGTCGCAGTCATGCTGCCAGACAAATGCGGGTCTGCACCATGGGCACAAAGCCAGGCAGCGCCTCGATACGGGCCAGCCAGGCGCGCAGCTGCGGATACGGCTGCAGCGAAACATTGCCTTCGGGCGCGTGGGCGATGTAGCTGTAGCAGGCAATGTCGGCGATCGTCGGGGTGCTGCCCACCAGGTAGCCAGACGGCTGCAGGTGCGCGTCCATCACGGCAAATAGCTGGTTCGCCCGGTGGATCGCCTCGCTGGGGTCGGAGGGCAATTTGAACAGCTGGATGATCCGCGCCGCGGCTGGGCCAAAGGCGATCTGCCCGGCCGCCACCGACAGCCAGCGCTGCACCTGGGCGGCACCCAGCGCATCGCTTGGCAGCCACGTACCCGGCGCCGCATAGCGCGTGGCCAGGTACACCAGGATGGCGTTGGAATCGGCCAGCGTGACATCGCCGTCCTGGATCACCGGTACCTGGCCAAAGGCGTTCAGCGCCAGGAACTCGGGGCTTTTTTGGGCCTTGGCCAGCAGATCGACCTCGACCGTGTCAAAGGGCAGGTCCAGCAGCGACAGCATGAGCTGCACGCGGTGGGCGTGGCCGGACACCACGTGGCGGTACAGCTGGATGGGTTGGGCGGGGCGGCGATTTGTGGTTGTGTGCATGGTGGGTCTCGGGGGTAGTGGTTGAAGGAGCCTTCATTGTGTTTACTCCACCCTTCAAGATAAATGGCGCTTATTGCATTTAACTACTCCACTTACCGGATTAATATGCCCACATGGACAAACTCAAAGCCATGCAGACTTTTGTGCAGATTGCCGACCACGGCAGCCTGACCGCGGCCGCCAGCGCCATGGAGTCGTCGCTGCCTGCGGTGGTGCGCAGCCTAGCGGCGTTCGAGGCCGAGTTGGGCGTACGCCTGTTCAACCGCACCACGCGGCGCATCTCGCTGACCGACGAAGGCCGGCGCCATCTGGACAGCTGCCGCCAGCTACTGAGCAACCTGCAAGAAGCCGAGGCCGCGCTGACCGCCGATTCCGCCGAACCCGTAGGCCACCTGAACATCACCGCGCCGGTGCAGTTCGGCCAGATGCATGTGGCGCCCGCCATCACCCGTTTTGTGCAGCGCTACCCGCAGATGCGCTGCAGCGTGCTGCTGTACGACCGGGTGGTCAACCTGCTGGAAGAAGGCATAGACGTGGGCATACGCATAGGCCCGCTGGAGGACTCGACCCTGGTGGCGCAAACCATAGGCCATATCCGCCGGGTGGTGGTGGCCAGCCCCGGTTATCTGCAGCAGGCCGGCCAGCCCGCGCACCCCAACGATTTGCTGCGCGCCAACTGCGTGCGCCGCACCGGCAACAACCCCAGCTGGGGCCCGTTCATCGACAAGGGCCGGCCGTTCAGCATCAACGTCAGCGGCAACCTGGAGTTCAACCAGATCGCCCCGGCCGTAGAGGCCTGCGCGGCCGGCCTGGGCTTTGGCATGTTTTTGTCTTACCAGGTGGCGCCCTATCTGGCCACGCAGCAGTTGCAGATCGTGCTGGAAACATTCGAGTCCCCCGCCCGTCCCTTGAGCGTGGTCTATCCGCATGCTCGGCTATTGCCCACGCGCACCCGGGTGCTGGTCGACTGGATGCGCGAAGAGCTGAAAGGCTTTGCCAGCTGAGGCAAACAGCGTTTACTTGCCGGTCACTTTCTGGATCGAATGCTTGATGTTTTCGCGCCGCGCGGGCAGCACCGGCGCGTTTTCTCGCGGGGCGTTCAGCACGATGGCGGTGGAGGTCTCGGTCAGGATGCAGAACTTGGTGACCACCGCATCCAGGTGCTGCACGTCGATCACCGCAATCTCCAGCACCCAGCTGTCTTCGCCGGTCACGTTATAGGCGTTGATCACCTCGGGGGTTTGCTCGATCAGCTTGACCACCCGCGCGTACTCGGCACGCGCCACGCGGATGATGCCGCGGATGCCATAGCCCAGCTTGGTCAGGTCCAGCTCGGCGCGGTAGCCCTTGATGACGCCGCTGCTCTCCAGCTTGCGCACCCGCTCGGTCACCGCCGGCTGGCTGAGGTGCACACGCCGGCCCAGCTCGGCCATGGTGATGCGCGCATCGCGCTGCAATTCGGCCAGGATGCGGTCGTCGCAGGCATCGAATTCATAAACTTCAGTCAACATCTATTTTTCCCAAGAAACTAACGGCGCGGGCCGCATATTTCCGAGAATATCGCATGGCCTCAGGCCGCATGTCTACCTAACATAGCTGCCATGCACACCACCGCCTTACCCACCGCACCCCGGCGCAATGCCCTGCTGCTGCCCGCCCTGCTGGCCTGTTATCTGATCTGGGGCTCCACCTACCTGGCCATCCACGTCGCACTGCCCAGCTTTCCGCCGTTCTTCCAGATGGGCACACGCTTTCTGGCCGCCGGCGGCCTGCTGATGGCCTGGCTGGTGGCGCGTGGCCAGCCCATGCCCAGCCGCACCGAATGGCGCAATGCGCTGCTCATCGGCATCCTGATGCTGGGCGGCGGTATGGGGCTGACGGCCCAGGCCTCGGTCCACATAGGTTCGGGCCTGATCGCCACCTTCATCGCCGTCGTGCCCATGCTGACCAGCGGCTGGGGCCTGCTGTTCGGCCAACGCCCTACCCGGCTGGAACTGATGGGCATGGCCACCGGTCTGGTGGGTGTGGGCCTGCTGGTGCAGGGAGCCAGCTTTGCCGCCGCGCCCATAGGCCTTATCTGCATCACGGGCGCAACCCTGACCTGGTCGCTGGGCTCGGTGCTGTCCACCACCCGGCTGCCGCTGGCCAAGGGGCCGGTCGGCTTTGCCAGCGAGATGCTGTGCGGTGGCGCAGCCCTGCTGCTGGTATCGCTGGCGCTGGGCGAGCAGCCGCAGTGGCCACCCACCCTGGCGGCCAGCGCCGCCTGGCTGTACCTGGTGCTGGCGGGCTCGCTGGTGGCCTTTAGTGCCTACATGTATTTACTGGCCCACGCCTCGTCCGCGCTGGCCACTAGCTACGCGTTCGTAAACCCCTTGATCGCCCTGTTTTTGGGCGTGGTACTGGCCAATGAGGTGGTTACCAGCACCGAATGGCTGGCCTGCGGCGTGATCCTGCTTGGCGTGGTTCTGATCCTCTGGGCCGGTCAAAAGGCGCGTTAGATCCTCATGCAGACGCCTCCCGTTTGCCATGCACTCACTGGATGGCCGCAAATTTGTAGGCACGAAAAGGCCGTACCGCGTCAGCCCTGAAAGTGGCCCATCATCGCGGCGTAAAATATCGCCTCCCGCACCAAGACGGGCCAACCTTCGCTCCAGCAAGTGCGGAAGCGGGAACACCTGCCAATCAGGCGGAGGAGACGAGAAACGCCGGAATAATGGGCTGATGCCCCCCCGGTCGTCCCCGTTTTCCATGGAATTGAATGTGGGTCTCAAACCGGAGCCGCAGTGCCCCGGCCTCCAGAAAAGCCGCCGCGCACCAAGCCCGGGCGACCACCGCATACCCTGATGTGGAAAGACGGATTCCCCTACCAGGAGTAATCAAGTCATGAAGAGAAGAATGGTCCCGGCGGCCGTGTTGGGTCTTGCCGCAGCGTTTGAAATAGAAGCCGCGCGAGCCGCAAACGAAATCACCAAAACAGGAGCACCCCGCAAGGTCGATGTGCTGCTGATCGGCGGCGGCATCATGAGTACCACGCTCGGCGTGTGGCTCAGAGAACTGGAACCCGACTGGTCAATGGAACTGGTCGAGCGCCTCGACAAAGTGGCCGAAGAAAGCTCCAATGGCTGGAACAATGCAGGCACTGGCCACTCGGCGCTGGCCGAGCTGAACTACACCCCCGAAGACAAGAACGGTAAGGTGCAGATCTCCAAGGCCATCGAAATCAACGAGGCCTTTCAGGTCTCGCGCCAGTTCTGGGCCTGGCAGGTGAAGACCGGCGTGCTGAAGAACCCGCGCTCCTTCATCAATTCGACGCCTCACATGAGTTTTGTATGGGGCGCCGACAACATTGCCTTCTTGAAGAAGCGCTACGACGCACTGCAGGCCAGCCCGCTGTTCCGCCCCATGCAGTATTCAGAAGACCCGGCGCAGATCGCCAAATGGGTTCCGCTGATGATGGCCGGCCGCGATCCCCAGCAGAAGCTGGCCGCCACCTGGACACCCATCGGCACCGACGTGAACTTCGGCGAGATCACCCGCCAGTTCGCTGCGCACCTGCAATCGCGGCCCAGTTTCTCGATGAAGCTGTCGAGCGAAGTACAAGACATCAAGCGCAACGCCGACGGCACTTGGCGCGTGAGCTACAAGAACCTGAAGACCGGCGCCATCACCGAAACCGACGCGAAGTTCGTCTTCATCGGGGCAGGTGGCGGCGCACTGCATCTGCTGCAGAAATCGGACATTCCTGAGGCCCGCGACTACGCGGCCTTCCCGGTGGGCGGCTCGTTCCTGGTCACCGAAAACCCCACCATCGCCCAGCAGCACATGGCCAAGGCCTACGGCATCGCGTCGACCGGCGCGCCGCCGATGTCGGTGCCTCACCTCGACACCCGCGTGCTCGACGGCAAGCGCCTGATCCTCTTCGGACCCTTCGCCACCTTCTCCACCAAGTTCCTGAAGGAAGGCTCCTACCTCGACCTGCTGAGCAGCACCACGCCGCAGAACCTTTGGCCCATGACCAAGGTGGGCGTGGACCAGTTTGAACTGGTGCAGTACCTGACCGGCCAGCTGATGCTGTCAGATGAAGATCGCTTCAACGAACTGAAAAAATACTTCCCCGAGGCGAAGAAGGAAGACTGGCGCCTGTGGCAGGCAGGCCAGCGGGTGCAGATCATCAAGAGCGACCCGGAAAAGGGCGGCGTGCTGAAGCTGGGTACCGAGATCGTCGCATCCAAGGACAACAGCATCGCCGCACTGCTGGGCGCTTCGCCTGGCGCGTCCACAGCCGCACCCATCATGCTAAGCGTGCTCGAAAGAGTATTCAAGGACAAGCTCGCCACGCCAGCCTGGCAGCAAAAGATCCGACAGATCGTGCCGAGCTACGGCACGCAGCTGAACGACAGTGCGGCACGTGCGGTCCAGGAATGGGCCTACACCGCCGAGCTGCTGCAGCTGGCCCAGGCACCCGCCATCGACATGGGACGGGTCGCGCAACCCACCGTGCGCGGCGAGCCTGCCGGCAACAAGACGACGCCGGCGCGCGACATGGCCCTGTAGAGCCGGGGGCATCTGTTTCGTAAGAACGATCTCGTTGCTCCCCAACCCGCAGCGAAACCTGCGATTTTCGGGCAGTCTTGGGCGTTGCGGCTCCTGCCAACCCCTTCGAAAAGGCAGCTGTGCGGCCCCAAAAAGACATCGAGCAGGCTCATAGGGCTAAAAACCGTGGCGCCAGAGCAGCTTTACAAGGGAAAAGACGGCCTCCGCATGCGAAAAATATGCATTCCGCCTAGGAAACCGGTTTTTTCTCCAGTAGCATCACGGTCTGCCAGAGAGAAAGCTGTCACGACTTACGCAGCTCCCGAGTGAAGGCCACTGAGCCCACCACTCGGACGCTGCGTAAGTCTGAGCCGCTTCACACTGGTGAATACTCAACTCCAATAAGGACCGAACATCATGGCAACTGCGAAAAAAGCCCCGGCAAAAACTGCCGCTCCTGCAAAGAAAGCTGCTCCTGCAGCCAAGGCCGCTCCAGCAACCAAGGCGGTTCCCGCCAAGAAGGCCGCTGCAGCTCCCGCCAAGCGCGCTGTGAACGCCGCCTTCATGAAGGCCTTGACCCCCAGCGCCGCTCTGGCCGCTGTGGTCGGTGCAGCACCCCTGCCCCGTACCGAAGTCGTCAAGCAACTGTGGGTCTACATCAAGAAGCACAAGCTGCAAAACGAAGCCAACAAGCGCAACATCAAGTCTGATGCCAAGCTGAAGGCTGTGTTCGGCAAGGACGAAGTCACCATGTTCGAAATGGCTGGCCTGATCGGCAAGCACCTGAAGTAATCGGCCCTGGGTCGAATACAAAGCCGCAGCGATGCGGCTTTTTTTATGGGCGCTTTAAACAAAATATGCCCTTAGCGCATATTCTTCCTGCGCGAGAAGCTACTATTTCAATAGCATACCAACCCCGACCCACCCGCCAACGTCCCATGCACGCCAGCCTCGAATTCCACGACTCCGAAGTGCGCAGCACGGCTGCGCAGGCCGACACGCTGCACATCGCTTTTTCCGCCGCCTGGGTGCGCTTGGCGCCGGACCAGGCGGGCTACGCGCAGTCGCTGCACATCCAGTGCCTGGGCGCCCGCTGGGACGGCTCGCTGGCCGACTGCATAGGCCGGCTCTCTGGCGGGCGGCTGCTGGACGGGGACTCCGTGCTGTCCCGCCTGGCCCTGCCCTACGCGTCTAGCGGCGCGGTGCGGCTGGAGCTGCAATTCAGCAACGGCACGCAGCTACAGGTCCATGCCCAGTCGCTACTCTGCAGCTTCACCGGCGACCCCAAGTTTGTCGAGTCGTTCGCCTGCTGAAGCCTGCGCACCCACCGCCATGACCACGCCCCACACACTGCGCATCGCAGCCGCCCAATCCTGCTCGGTGCCCGGCGACATCGCCGCCAATCTGCGCAATCACCTGCAGTTCATAGACGCGGCCCGCCAGGCCCGGGCTGATCTGCTGCTGTTTCCCGAACTGTCACTCAGCGGCTACGAACCCGCGCTGCTGCCCGGCTGCGTGCTGCACCCCGCTGACAGCCGGCTCGCGCCCTTGCAGGCGCTGGCGCGCGAGGCCGGCATGGCCATCGTCGTCGGTGCACCGGTGGCCAGCGGCGTGGCCGACAAGCCCTGTATTGGCGCCATCAGCTTCTACCCGGATGGCAGCAGCACGGTCTACCGCAAGCAGCACCTGCACGCCAGCGAAGACCGGTTCGCCGCACCGGGCGCCGTAGACGCCGGCAACCCCAACCACTACCTGCTAGGCCACACGGCCGCAGCCCTAGCCATCTGCGCCGACGCGATGCACGCCCCGCATGCCGAGCGCGCCGTGGCCGCCGGCGCCGCGCTGTATCTGGCCAGTTCACTGGTCTCCGAGGGCGGCTACGCGGCCGAAGCAATGCAGCTGCAGCGCTATGCCCAGCAGTGGAAGCTGGGCGTGCTGCTGGCCAACCACGGCGGCCCGAGCGGCGGCTATGCCAGCGCCGGCAAAAGCGGCTTCTGGGCGCCAGGCGGCCAACTGGTGGTGGCCGCGCCTGGCACCGGCAACCTCCTGCTGCTGGCCAGCTGCGAGGCCGGCGCATGGAGCGGCGCGCTGCAGGCGGTCTAGACTGTCACCCTGTCCGTAATCCATCACCACAGAGGTTCCCGATGGCGCTCAGCATCCACTCCGGCTACGCCCCCGGCTGCATCGGCCGCATAGCCGAACTCCACGCCCGCTACTACCACCCGCTGGTCGGCTTCGGCCTGCCGTTCGAGGCCAAGGTGGCGCGCGAACTGGCGGCCTTCTGCGAACGCATGGACCCGCAGCGCGACGGCCTGTGGCTGGCCCTGCAAGACGGCGTAGTGCATGGGTCCATCGCCATCGACGGCGCCCACGCGGCCCAGGACGGAGCCCATCTGCGCTGGTTCATCACCTCTGACGCGCTGCGCGGCAGTGGCATGGGCAAGCAGCTGCTGTCCACCGCCATGGACTTCTGCGACGCCCAGGGCTATGACCAGAGCTACCTCTGGACCTTCGACGGCCTGGGCGCGGCCCGGCATTTGTACGAGAAACACGGCTTCCAGTTGGTGCACCAGCAAGCCGGCACGCAATGGGGCGCCGAGGTGCACGAGCAGCGGTTTGAGCGGCGCCTGCAAAACCATCTGAAATTTATACAAAACTAGCCGTTGGCGCATATTCCTCCTGCGCTATTAGCTACTCATTCCATAGCACCATGCCCACCATAGAACAGCTCGCCCCATCCGCCGCACCCTCCGGCCTAGACTTCTGGTCGGTTCGCCACGTAGTGGAATCCGCGGAGCGCCTGACGGTGCGCAACGACGTAGCCGAGGCGCCCTCGCGCGAGCGCGAAGCCGGCGTGATGGTGTCGGTGCAGCACGGCGGTGGGCTGGGCTATGCGGCCACCAGCGATGTGTCGGAGCACGGCCTGCGCCAAGCCTTTGCCCAGGCGCAAAGCCTGGCAGCTGCGAGTGCCGCGCACAGCGTGTTCGACTTCCGCGATGCGCCGCGGCCCGGTGGCCGGGGCGATTACCGGTCGGCGACCACGCGGCCGGTCGCGCAGACCTCGCTGGCCGAGCGCTTCGATCTTTTGAAAGAAGTCTGCGCCAGCGCCAATATCAGCGACGCGATCAAGGACCGCAGCGCTTCGCTATGGACCACGCATACCGAGCAGTTGCTGATCACCAGCGACGGCGGCCACATGGCGCAAAGCTGGGACTTTGTGGTACCCAACATCATGGCGGTCGCCAGCGCGAATGGTGATACGCAGACCCGCTCCGCTGCCGGCCAGTACAACGGCTTTTGCCAGCAAGGCGGCCTGGAGGTGCTGGACCGCGCCGGCTTCGCCCAGGACGGCCCGCGCGTGGCGCGTGAAGCGCTGGAGTTGGCGCAAGCGCCCAACTGCCCCAGCGGCGTGATGGACGTGCTGCTGATGCCTGACCAGATGATGTTGCAGATCCACGAAAGCATAGGCCACCCGCTGGAGCTGGACCGCATTCTGGGCGACGAGCGCAACTTCGCCGGCACCAGCTTTGTGACGCTGGACATGTTCGGCCACTACGCCTACGGCAGCCCGCTGCTGAACGTCAGCTTCGCACCCGACCAGCAGCATGAATTCGCTGGCTTTGCGTTTGACGACGACGGCACCGCAGCCCAACGCGAATGGATCATCCGCCACGGTATCCTGCAGCGGCCGCTGGGCGGCAGCCTGTCGCAAGCCCGGGCCCAGGGCCTTCTGCCAGGCCTGGGCGGCGTGGCCACCACCCGTTCCTGCAACTGGAACCGCGCCCCGATTGACCGCATGAGCAACCTGAACATCGAGCCCGGCGACAGCACGCTGGAGCAAATGATTGCCTGCATCGACTACGGCATCCTGTTGCGCACCAATGCGTCGTGGAGCATCGACGACTCGCGCAACAAGTTCCAGTTTGGCTGCGAATGGGGCCAGATGGTGCGCAATGGCCAGCTGGCCGAAGTGGTGAAGCGCCCCAACTACCGCGGCATCTCCGCCGGCTTCTGGCGATCCCTGGCGATGGTGGGCGACGCCAGCACCTTCAAGGTCATGGGCACGCCGTACTGCGGCAAAGGTGAGCCGAACCAGGTGATACGCGTGGGCCACGCGGCGCCCGCCTGCTTGTTCAAAGACGTGTCGGTGTTTGGCGGAGCCGCATGATGCACAGCTACTTCCAACAACTCGCCACCGCCGTCTGCGCGCCCTTGGTGGGCACCGACCGCATCACTCTCTCCTTCAGCGCCGAGGCATCCGACTTCATCCGCTTCAACCACGCCCAGGTTCGCCAGGCCACGCATGTGGAGCAGCGCTACGGCACGGTCAGCATCGTCACGGGCCAGAAGCGCGCTTCCAGCAGCATCAGCCTGGGTGGCGACCTGGCGGCCGACACCGCAGCCCTGCTGGCCGAGCGCGCCGCCTTGTTGGAGCAGTTGCCGCTGGTGCCCGACGACGCGTATCTACTGCTGCCCGATGCGGTAGTGAACACCGAACGCAGCGCCACCGGCAGCCTGCCCACGCCGCAGCAATTGATGGACGCCTTGGCCGAGCACGCAGCCGGCACGGACCTGGTCGGCTTCTACGCCGGTGGCAGCGTGGTGCAGGCCTTTGCCGACAGCCGTGGCCAGCGCAACTGGCACAGCGTGGAGAGCTTTCTCTTCGACTGGTGCCTGTACCGTGAGAAAGACCAGGCGGTGAAATGCAGCTACGCCGGTACGGCCTGGAGCAACGCCGAATTTGCCCGCCGCGTAGCCGAGGCCCGCGCCCGCATCCAGCTGCTGGCGCTGCCGCCGAAGACCCTGGCGCCGGGCGCGTACCGCGTCTATTTCAGCCCGGTGGCGGTGGCCGAACTGCTGGGCACTTTGTCCTGGGGAGGCTTTGGTTTGAAGGACTTGCAGACTGGCACCTCCAGCCTGCTGCTGGCGCACCAGGGCAAGGCCCAGCTGAGCCCGCTGCTGACCTTGACCGAGGCCACGGCCGAAGGCGTCGCCCCACGCTTCCAGGCCGATGGCTTCACCAAGCCCGACGCGGTGGCGCTGGTACGCGCCGGCCAGATGGCAGCGTCGCTGACCAGTCCGCGCAGCGCCAAGGAATACGGCCAGCCCACCAACGGCAGCCATGGCGGCGAAAGCCCCGAGTCGCTGGCCATGGCCCCCGGCAGCCTGCCCGAGGCCGAGGTGCTGCAGGCACTGGGCACTGGCGTCTACATCGGCAATCTGCACTACCTGAACTACAGCGACCGCCAGGCCTGCCGCATGACCGGCATGACCCGCTTCGCCTGCTTCTGGGTGGAAGACGGCCAGATCGTCGCGCCGATTCCGGTGATGCGTTTCGACGACTCCTTCCTGCGCATGTTCGGCCCCGGGCTGGTGGCGCTGACCGACCACGCCGAACTGGTGCCGGCCGACGGCACCTACGGAGCGCGGCAGCTGCAGAGCATCACCGCGCCAGGGGCGATAGTGGAGGGGTTTGCGCTGACGCTGTGAGGCTGCCGGATGTAATGCGAAATCGCACTTCCACGCAGGCAGCCTGGGCGCCAGCAGCTATACATTAAGGAGCAACTCCCAGAAGGGGGCATAAATCCGCATAATGGGGCAAGCCTTCTGGACTACAGCAGGCCGCACACGATCAACCCTCTCGAAAGCCGCCATTCGACATGTTTGCTTTTTTTAAACGCGCCAAGCGCTCCGCGCCCGGCCCGCTGAGTATTTCGGACGAGTCGCCGGCCATGCGCATGGCGCTGGAGGAGCGCATGGCCTACCGCAAGGAATGTCTGTACCAGTCGATCCGCGAGACGTTTTTGTCGATGGAGGTGGTCTCGCACATGTACCGCTTCAAGGTGATGCCGGTGGACGAGCGGCACCACCGCTTCATTGCCATGGTCGACGTGGCCAAGTCGTTTGTGGCCGGTGCTCAGGCCAAAACCAAGAGCTTTGCCGCCATGGAACACAACATGCGCGAGAACGCTTACCGGCGCTTCGGCATCGTGATCGACGGCATGTACTGGCGGGTCAGCGAAACCGAAGACCAGTTTGAACGCCGCTCCCGCGCTACCGACCCGGCGCGCACCGGCAACTTTGAGCCCGCGGTCGCGCAACGCGCTGCGGGCGGCCAGCAGAAGCCCGCAGGCGTGCTGTCGCGCAACCGCTACCAGCCGATTTCGCCCGAGGAGCGAGCGGCCTTCATGGAAGCCCTGGAGCGCGGCAAGCCTCCGCCACCGGTGCGCGTGGGCGAACTCGAATACCAGTCGGACCTGATGCCGCTGGAGGGCGGAATCATGATCGGCGGCACCCAGTACGGCAAGCTGTAGGCGCCGGCCTCAGCCGTATTTGTTGCCGACTTCGGCGCGGATGGGGTGGGTGTCGTACACGATGGTCATGCAGGCAATCCGCCCTTGCGCATCGAAATCGAATACATCCGCGCAGTTGAAATGCACCATGCTGCCGTCCTTCAGCTGCCAGTGGTAGACAAAGTAGCCGACCGCGCGCGGCGCATTTCGCGCACTCAGCAGGATGTCTATGGTCTCGATCTGGCTTTGGCCCGAAGCATCGCGGACTTTCTCGAAAAACGGGCGCGGGCCCATCCAGCCCAGGAATGGGGAAAACACCTGGGCATCGCCGCTGAACAAGGCGCAGATCGCATCCACATCGCCTCGCTCCAGCTGGGCCAGATACTGTTCTATGGTTTCGACGTAAGACGTGTGGGTAGCCGGTTGGCCCATAAATAGCTCCTGTAACTCCTGAAATTCCGCTTCAAATGCTTGCCACAAAGTACTGTGCCAAGCCCGATAATGGCCGCAAAGGCATGCATGGAAAGCATGCCATCTCGTAGCCCATGTGGGAATTCTAGAAAACCAGTGCCTATTGGTCCAACGAAAGATTCGCACAATACCCATGCGTTGAACGCATGCCAACACCATGCCTTCAGAACTTCCTCCGCTGTATGCCTTGCAGGCCTTTGTGACCGCGGCCCAGCTCGGCAGCTTTACCCGCGCCGCCACGGCGCTGCACCTGACGCAAAGCGCGGTGAGCCGGCAGATCCAATTGCTGGAAGAGTTCTACGGCTGCCCGCTGTTCATCCGCCAGGCCAAGGGCCTGGTGCTCAGCGCCGAGGGCATGCAGCTGTTGCCGGCGGTGCAGGAGGCATTCATGACTCTCAAGCAGGCCACGGCTAGCCTCGCCCCAGCGCGCGGCGTGCTGACCCTGCAGCTGCCGCCCACGCTGGCCTCGCGCTGGTTTCTACCGCGGCTGCCGCAGCTGCGCCAGGCACTGCCCGACTTGGAGGTGCGCATCGCCACCCATTGGTCGGACGCCCCTGACTTCAGCCGCAGCGGCGTGGATGCCATCGTCGCGCATGGCCTGGGCGGTTGGCCGCACCTGGTCGAGGTGCCGCTGATGCAGGAAAAGTTGACGCCGCTGTGCGCGCCGGCTTTGCTACCGCAGCTGCAGAACATCGGCGACCTGGCGAAATTCCAGCTGCTGCACCCCGACCCGCGACTGCGCGAATGGGCGCTATGGCTGAAAGGCGTAGGGGCCGATGTGCCCGACCCGACGCAAGGCCAGGTGTTTGACACGCTGGACATGGCGCTGTCGGCCGCCACCCGCGGCCAGGGCGTGGCGATTGCCGATCCAGCCCTGCTGCGCGAGAGCCTGGACGACGGCGTGCTGGCCATGCCATTCCGCCAGCAGATTCCCAGCGGCATGTCCTACTTTCTGACCTACCCCGCGCAGCGCGCCGAGCAAGGCAAGCTCAAAGCCTTTCAGGCCTGGCTGCTCGCGCAGTTTCAGACAAAATAAGGCTGCAGCGCATATTTAGCGCGCGCAAGCAGCTACGCATTCCATAGCAAAATGCCCCCTGCAGACCGCAAGGTCCGCAGGGGGCATGGCGTCAGAGCCTGGCGGCTTTAGCGCATGGCGCTATCAGGCTGCGACGGTCTTCAGTGCGGCGTTCAGCGTGGCGCTGGGGCGCATCACGGCGTCGGTCTTGGCCACGTCGGGCAGGTAGTAGCCGCCGATGTCCACGGCATGGCCTTGCACCGCATTCAGCTCGGCCACGATCTTCTCTTCGTTTTCGGTCAGAGCCTTGGCCACGGGTGCGAACTGGGCTTGCAGGGCTGCATCTTCGGTCTGCGCGGCCAGGGCCTGGGACCAGTACAGCGCCAGGTAGAAGTGGCTGCCACGGTTGTCCAGCTGCCCGGTCTTGGGCGATGGGCCCTTGTTGTGGTCCAGCAGCTTGCCGGTGGCAGCATCCAGCGTCTTGGCCAGCAGCTTGGCTTTGTCGTTGCCGGTCTTCAGTCCCAAATCTTCCAGCGACACGGCCAGCGCCAGGAACTCGCCCAGCGAATCCCAGCGCAGGTGGTTTTCTTCCACCAGCTGCTGCACGTGCTTGGGTGCCGAGCCGCCCGCACCGGTTTCGTACATACCGCCGCCGGCCATCAGGGGCACAACCGACAGCATCTTGGCCGAGGTGCCGAGTTCCATGATGGGGAACAGGTCGGTCAGGTAGTCGCGCAGGATATTGCCGGTGGCGCTGATGGTGTCCTGGCCGCGGATCACGCGCTCCAGGGTGTAGCGCATGGCGCGCACCTGGCTCATGATCTGGATGTCCAGGCCGGTAGTGTCGTGCTCGTGCAGGTACATCTTGACCTTGGTGATCAGCTGGGCTTCGTGCGGACGGTAAGCATCCAGCCAAAAGACCACAGGCATGCCGGAGTTGCGCGCGCGGCTGACGGCCAGCTTGACCCAGTCGCGGATGGCGGCATCCTTGACCTGGCACATGCGCCAGATGTCGCCGGCTTCCACGGTTTGGCTCAGCAGCACTTCTCCGGTGACCAGGTCGGTGATGTTGGCCACGCCGTCTTCGGCGATTTCAAAGGTCTTGTCGTGCGAGCCGTATTCTTCGGCCTGCTGGGCCATCAGGCCCACATTCGGTACCGTGCCCATGGTCTTGGGATCGAAGGCGCCGTGCCATTTGCAGAAGTTGATGATTTCTTGGTAGATGCGGGCGAATGTGGATTCGGGCATCACAGCCTTCACGTCCTTCAGACGGCCATCGGCGCCCCACATCTTGCCGCCGCTACGGATCATCGCGGGCATGGACGCGTCCACGATCACGTCGTTGGGCGAATGGAAGTTGGTGATGCCCTTGGCCGAGTCCACCATGGCCAGCTCGGGGCGGTGCTCGTGGCAGGCGTGCAGGTCGCGCTTGATCTCGTCCTGCTTGCTCTGCGGCAGGGTGGCGATCTTGGTGTACAGGTCGGCCATGCCGTTGTTGACGTTGACGCCCAGCTCCTTGAACAGATCGCCGTGCTTGGCGAACGCGTCCTTGTAGAAGATCTTCACGCAGTGGCCGAACACGATGGGGTGCGACACCTTCATCATCGTGGCCTTGACGTGCAGCGAGAACATCACGCCGGTCTTGTGCGCGTCTTCGATTTCTTTTTCGTAGAACTCGACCAGCGCCTTCTTGCTCATGAACATGCTGTCGATGACTTCGCGGTCGAGCAGCGACACCTTGGGCTTGAGGATGACGGTCTTGCCGCTCTTGGTGATCAGCTCCATCTTCACATCACGGGCCTTGTCCAGCGTAATGGACTTTTCGCCATGGTAGAAGTCGCCGTGGTGCATGTGCGAAACGTGCGAACGCGAAGCCTGGCTCCACTCGGCCATGCTGTGTGGGTTCTTGCGGGCGTATTCCTTGACGGCCTTGGGTGCGCGGCGGTCGGAGTTGCCTTCACGCAGCACCGGGTTTACCGCGCTGCCGGTGCACTTGGAATAACGGGCGCGGATGGATTTTTCTTCGTCGTTCTTCGGATCTTCAGGGAAGTCGGGAATCGCGTAGCCCTTGCCCTGCAGTTCCTTGATACAGGCTTGCAACTGGCCCACAGAGGCGCTGATATTGGGCAGCTTGATGATGTTGGTGTCGGGCAGCAGCGTCAGGCGACCGAGTTCAACCAAGGTGGCGGGAACCTTCTGCTCTTCCGACAGGAATTCAGGAAACTCGGCCAGCACGCGGGCCGCCACCGAGATGTCGCTGGTCACCACGTCGATACCGGCAGCAGCGGTAAAAGACTGAACGATGGGCAGCAGCGAATAGGTCGCCAACCGCGGCGCTTCGTCAGTCAGGGTGTAGATGATCTTTGATTTTTGGGCAGACATGGGTGACCTCTCAGGCAATAAACAAAATGGGGAAGCCGTTTAAAGCGGCTAAACAGGGTCGCTCCTGCGACATTCCGCGACATAGAGTCTACTTTAGGGCTGCCTGGAAAACCGATTTCAGCATGAAGTCATGTCGTAGAACATGGGGATGTGGGCGTACGCCGCAAGCGAAACAAGCGACACCCGAGAGGCGACGCGTGTAGCTTTTTTCCGATATATGAAGCTGCACTCGACCTCGCTCTACTTGGAAAGCCCTCTGTTTGCTCACGCGCTGGGCAAATAATTTGGGGTAAGCTATTTCTGCCCCAGCCGGTGCAGCCCGCTATTGCGTTCAACGCCTTCTATCCATGCCCCAACCCCTCATTACCGCGATTGTTTCGACATACAGCGCCGAACGTTTCATGCGCAGTTGTCTGGAGGATCTGGTTGCGCAGACCCTGTTCAGCGAAATGGAGGTGCTGGTGATTGACAGCGGATCTCCGCAAGGAGAGAGCGCAATCTGCGAGGAGTTTGTGTGCAGATATCCGCAAATCAAGCTCATACGCACCGAGCGTGAACCTTTGTATGTGGCTTGGAACCGTGCCATTCCATTGGCCAATGGGCAGTATCTGACCAATGCCAACACAGATGACCGCCACCACCCAGACTTCATGGCGACCATGGTTGCCGCGCTGGAAAGCCATCCCGAGGCAGCGTTGGCGTATGCCGACCAGCTGATCAGCCATACGGAAAACGAGAGTTTTGCCGAATGCGAGAGCCGCGGCGCCAAGCTACGCCGCTGGCCCGACTACACGCCAGAAGACCTGTTACTACGCTGCATTACCGGGTCGCAGCCGGTGTGGCGCAAATCGCTGCACAGTGCGCTGGGCGTTTTTGATACCGGTTACCGCATTGCGGCCGATTACGATATGTGGCTGCGATTCGCCAGCCAGCACCCGCTGCTGCATGTTCCTAAAGCCCTGGGCGTGTTTTTTGATTCTCCCAACACCATCTCAGGTGCCAGCAACCAGATCCAAGTCAATTTGGAAACACTGGCAATCCAAAAGACGTATGTCGATTATCCGCATTGGCGTGCTATTCCAAAAATGCGCAAGCGTTTGGCTGCAGAGTTGTTTGGTCGGGGGTACCAGCATATTGAACGCGACCACAATGTGCAGGCGGCGCAGCCTTTTATCCGGGAAGCGGTAAAACTAGACCCTACCAATCTTCGATTTTTGAAAACTTATGCCATCCGCTGTCTTGCAGGCATTCAATCAAGGGCATAGAGTGAAAAAATATTTAATCACCGGATTTTCTGGTTTTGTAGGGCGCCATTTTTTAGACTATTTAAATGGTTTGAATGAACCCATTTCCGTATTGGGAATTGACCGCAACGCAGTTAACTTTGACTTCAACCAGTTTGGCAACCTGGAGTGTGCATTCAAGAAAGCCGATTTATTGCAAAACCATGAATGGGAGCCTTTGATTGCACTGTTTCAGCCAGACTACATCGTACACCTGGCATCTTTCAGCAGTGTGGCGTTCAGCTGGGTGAATCCCATTCAGAGTTTTGCCAATAACACCAATGTATTTTTGAATCTTCTGGAGACGGTGCGCAAGGTCAATCCCCGCTGCCGAATTTTATCGGTCGGCTCTTCTGAGGAATATGGCGCTTGTGGCCTGGACCAATTGCCTTTGACTGAGGATGCCAAGCTCAACCCCGTCAGTCCTTACGCGGTGGCCCGTGTGTCACAAGAGCTGTTATCCACGGTGTATGTCGATGGGTTTGGCTGCGACATTGTGATGACCCGTTCGTTCAACCACATCGGCCCCGGACAACTGGATACCTTTGTTATTTCTTCATTTGCCCGCAAGCTATTGGCCATACAAAATGGCAGTGCAGATGCCGTCATGCTGACCGGCGACACCACGATCGTGCGCGACTTTGTGGACGTGCGGGACGTTGTGCGCGCGTATGACCAGCTTTTGCGGCAAGGTCGTTCTGGCCATATCTACAACATCTGCAGCGGCACCGGCGTGGCATTGAAGTCTGTGATTGACCAGATGGCTTCCATTCTGGGTATTTCAGTCGTCCAGAAAATAGACCCTCAGCTGGTTCGGCCTAATGACAACAAGGCCATTATTGGGTCATTAAAAAAAATTAACGATGAAATTGGGTGGGCACCAAGCATTCCACTGGATACCAGCCTGCGGGATATCTTGAATTACTGGCGTGAAAAATCTATTGCATGAAAATACTTTATGACCACCAAGCCTTTGAAATGCAGAAGTTCGGGGGTATTTCACGGTACTTCTGCGAGCTTATTACCCAACTGGACAACAACCCTGCCGCCTCGGTAGAGGTAGCCATACAGTATTCTCAAAACGAGTATTTGAAGGGCACTCGGTTTGGATTGACGGCACAGGAAAATCCAGATAGTTACGAGAACTTTATGAGGGGACGCGATTTCCGCGGAAAATGGAACCTCTATGCCGCCAGAAACAAGTTGCGAAAACCGATTGATGCCGAGGCAGTTAACAAGGAAGTGGCTATTGCCGCGTTGCAAAGGCAAAATTTTGATGTCTTCCACCCCACGTATTACGACGATTATTTTCTGCCCTATATCGGCAATAAGCCATTCGTTTTAACCGTGTACGACATGATCCACGAGATCTACCCCGAGTATTTCAATCTGGCGGACCGCACCTCAGACCGTAAACGCCGGTTGGCCCAAAAGGCCCACAAGATTCTTGCCATATCAGAGTGCACGAAGAAGGACCTGGTGCAGTTTTTTGGCATATCCGCTGAAAAAGTGGAGGTGGTCCATCTGGCCAGTTCCATGGGCGCCGCCAACACGCCGCCCACCCGACAATCCGAGCTACCAGCAAGGTATGTGCTGTTTGTGGGATCACGGACGGTCTATAAAAACTTCTTCTTCTTTATCAACTGCATACGCACGCTATTGGCGGCTGACCCGGAACTGCACGTTGTCTGCACCGGGGCAGGGTTCAACAAGAACGAGCGTGTGTTCCTCGAGATACACGGACTGGCAGAACGGGTGCACCACCGCGCGGCCAACGATGCCGAGTTGCAAGCGCTCTACCAACGGGCGCAAGTGTTTGTGTTTCCGTCGCTGTACGAAGGATTTGGCTTGCCCGTGCTGGAGGCCTTCAGCTGCGCCTGCCCCACAGTGCTGGGCAATGCCGGCTCCTTGCCGGAAATCGGTGGTGACGGCGCGTTGTACTTCGAACCTAAAGATGCCCAGTCGCTCCGGCTAGCGATGTCACAAGCACTTTACGACCAGCCATTGCGCGCCGACCTGATAGAACGAGGACACCGTCGCCTTACGCTATTTACCTGGGACAAAACGTGCCGTGATACTGAGATCGCTTACCGCGACCTACTGGGCCTGCAAGCAGAACCCGCAATAGAAACCCACGCTACGTGAGTGCCTGCAAGAGCGCCGCATACACCTGAGACAGGACCCACGACTGGTGCTTGGGTGCTACATCAACAGCTGCCACCACATATGAGACATGGGTAACCTGCTTGCCCAAATAATTGCATCCTTTGGTTCATCCCTCGTTTGAAGGATGCTTCTAGCCCAATTGGGCCGTAGACCGCCCCCCGCGCTTTTTTGCGCCGCGCGCCCTACTGCCACAGCGGATGTCCGCGCTGTGCCCACACTGCCAGTCCTGCAGCAGCGTGGATATTCCTTTTCCTACACCGGGGGATGGCAACGGTACAGCCCTCTATGGCAGCGCAGCTGCGCTTTCTCGGCCTTAAAAAACACAGCAATGCCCCCAAAAGCCCCTAGAAAAAACCGGAAATTACCAAATAGTTCACAGAAATACTGATTGGTTTATATTTCATTCACACCAGTCTTCTGGTGTGACAACTGCACCCTTAACCCTATTGGAGACCCTATGAAAAAGACTTTAATCGCGTCCGTTCTTGCTCTTGGTGTTGCGTTCTCTGCGCAGGCCAAAGACATTGTTGATACCGCCGTGGCCGCCGGCAACTTCAAAACTCTGGCCACCGCACTGGGCGCTGCCGGACTGGTAGACACACTCAAGGGCAAGGGCCCGTTCACGGTGTTTGCGCCTACAGATGAAGCCTTTGCCAAAGTGCCCAAGGCAGACCTCGACGCACTACTGAAAGACAAGGCCAAGCTGACCGCTGTGCTGACGTACCACGTAGTGCCAGGCAAAGTAATGGCCGCGGACGTCAAGGCGGGCAAAGTCAAAACCGTTCAAGGCAGCGACTTGACCATCACCACCATGGGCGGCGTAAAGGTCGACCAGGCCAACGTCATCAAGACCGATATCGTGGCCGACAACGGTGTGATCCATGTGATCGACAGCGTGATCATGCCCAAGTAAGCCAAGAGATATTGAGCGTCTTTCCGCCCGGCGTGCGCCTGCACTGCCGGGCGTTTTCGTTTGCGGGGTCCGTGCATTGCCCGGACACTTTATCTAAGCCGCCACATGCGCTGTGCATTCATTTATTCATCCTCTGTTTGAGGGATGTATCCAGCCTGGCAGAAACTTAGACTGCCATGCGCTTAACAGAACTTTACTTTTCCTCAAAGAAGGCGCACTGTTTAAGAGTTGCATTTTTGGCAATTAGTGGGCAAACCTCGCATTTTTTGCACCTCCCATCCCGCCAGTCCTGCAGCAGCGTGGATATCCCTTTTCCTTCACTGGAGGATGGCAATGGCACATCGGCACTGGCACACGACAACCCGCTGGCTCCTGTTGCTGGGCGGCCTGCTCATCGCAGCATGCTCCCAAGGCCCCCAACCCGGCGCGGTGCTGGACGAGGCCAAGCTCGCCGGCCGCGACGGAAAGAGTTTTCCGCATGCGGCAGAGGACTACTTCCACGACATGGACGGCGCGCTGGCGCTGTCGCCGCAAGAGGTGGCCGGGCGCAATATGTGGATCGTCTGGACCGGCGGCAACGACCGCCTGTGGGACCACATGACGGACTTCACCTTCGGCGCCTTCGACCTGCTGAAATCCATCAGCTCGCACCCCAGCCAAGGCTATTCGCGGGCCAACCGCTGGGAGTATCTGGGCCTGGTCAACGAGCCCTGCTTCGGCAATGCCAGCGGCCCCGACAAAGCCCGCCACGGCCTGTGGCTGGACGTACGCAGCAAGGACTGCGCGCCCGACCCGTTCGAAGATGCCACCAAGTACCCAGGCGTGGCCATCGGCGCGCGCGGCAAGCCGCTGGGCGATGGCAGCACGCTGCCAGTCGGCTCGTACTACGGCGAAGCCACCGGCATCATGGGCCTGCGCCTGTTCCCCAATCCGGCGTTTGACGAAAAAGCCGCCAAGACCTGGGACGCCGAGAAGTACTACACCGACCCCAATTACTACAACCGGCAGGACCTGGTGCGGCCCTACCGGGTCGGCATGTCCTGCGGCTTCTGCCATGTAGGACCGAGCCCGGTGAACCCGCCCAGCGACCCGGATGCGCCTGCGTTCGCCAACCTCAGCTCGTCGGTGGGCGCGCAGTACATGTGGGTGGACCGGCTGTTCATCCACAACGCCAACAAGCCCGAGGGCCAGAAGAACTACATGTACCAGCTGGCGCATACCTTCAGGCCCGGCGCCATGGACACCTCGCTGATCTCCACCGACAACATCAACAACCCGCGCACCATGAACGCGGTGTACGACTTCATGGCCCGCATGGGCACGGCCAAGCAACTGTGGCATGAAAAGCTCAGCGGCGGCGAGCTGGACAACAAGCAGTTCAACGACTACATCGCCAGCGGCCCGCTGAGCGAGTTTTTTGACAAGGCCAGCGGCACCGTGCGCACCCCGCATGTGCTGAAGGACGGCGCCGACTCGGTGGGCCTGCTGGGCGCCCTTAACCGGGTCTACCTGAACATCGGACTGTTCAGCGAAGAATGGCTGCTGCATTTCAACGCCGTGGTCGGCGGCAAGACCGTCACCCCGATCCGCATCGCCGACGCGCAAAAGAACTCGGGCTACTGGCAGGCCACCGAGGCCGGCACGCCGAACACCGCGCTGTTCTTCCTGAAGGCCGCCAAGCCCGACTACCTGCAAGACGCCCCCGGTGGCGCAGCCTTCCTGGCCGCCGACAGCAGTACGCTGGAGCGCGGCAAGGCGGTGTTTGCCGATACCTGCGCGCGCTGCCATTCCAGCAAAGCCCCCACCCCGCCGCCCAACCTGGGCCTGGAGCCACAGCAATGCGCGGGCGCCGGCTACCTGGCCTGCTTCAAGCGCTACTGGGGCTGGACCCAGACCGAGGCCTACAAGACCCAGATGCGCCAGATCGTGCTGGCGCCCGACTTCCTGCAGGGCAACTACCTGTCGACCGAGGCGCGCATCCCGTCCACCCTGCTGCGCACCAATGTCTGCAGCCCGCTGGCCACCAATGCGCTGGGCGGCAACATCTGGGACAACTTCTCGTCCAGCTCGTACAAGCAGCTGCCCTCGGTCGGCACGGTCACGCTGAACGACCCGTTCACCGGCGCCTTGCTGCCCTACACCATGCCCGCCGGCGGCCGCGGCTATACCCGCGTGCCGTCGCTGATCGGCCTGTGGTCTACCGGGCCGTATCTGCTGAACAACACCGTCGGGCCGTTTGAATCCAGCCCCTCGGTCGCCAGCCGCATGAAGGTGTTCGACGCGTCCATAGAGCAGATGCTGTGGCCCGAGAAACGCGAACGCGATACCGAGCTGGGCGACAAGCTGCCCGGCACCATAGACCGCACCACCCAGCGCAGCGAGGTGGTGGTGCCCGCCGGCTATGTGCCCGACGCACTGCAGCCCCTGCAAGGCACGCTGCACCGCTGGCTGCCCTGGCTGGTGGGTGCGGGCGACGACATCACGCTCGGCCCCATCCCCAAGGGCATGCCGGTGAACCTGATCGCCAACCTCAAGCTGCGCGCCGAAAGCGACGACGTGGGAGACAAGCTGGCCCATGTGCGTAACGTGGGCGAACTGGTGCTCAAGCTCAAGGCCGACCTGGCCACCGCGCCCAAGGAGGCCAGCGACCAGGAGCTGCGCGCCAAGTTCGCCAACCTGCGCGAGCCCATGCTGCGCCTCAGCAAGTGCCCCGACTTCGTGATCAACCGCGGCCACTACTTCGGCACGGCCGAGTTCAACCAGCAAGAAGGCCTGAGCACCGACGAGAAAGCCTTTGGTACCGAGCCGGTGCTGGGCGACGACGACAAGCGCGCGCTGATCGCCTTCCTGAAGACCTTCTAACCCATGGTGGATGCCGAAACATGCGAATGGGACTACATCATTGTGGGATCGGGCGCAGGCGGCGGCACCTTGGCGGCGCGGCTGGTGGAAGCCGGCATGCGCGTGTTTCTGCTCGAAGCCGGCGGCGACCCGCGCCTGGCCCAGGGGCCGCGCCTGCCCGAGGACTACGACGTGCCGGGCTTCCACGCCTTTGCCTGTGAGAACCCCGCCATGGCCTGGAACTTCCAAGTACGCCACTATGCCGACGAAGCTCGCCAGGCACGCGACCCCAAGTACAGCACTGAGCGCCAGGGCGTGCTTTACCCGCGCGCCGCCGCACTGGGCGGCTGCACCGCGCACAACGCCATGATCTTCATGCGGCCGCACGACTCCGACTGGAACCAGATCGCCGCACTGACCGGCGACCCCAGCTGGCACGCGCCGCAGATGCAACGCTATGCCCAGCAGCTGGAAAACTGCCACCACCGTCCGATCTGGCGCAGCCTCCGCCGGCTCGGCCTGGACCCGACCGGCCATGGCTGGAACGGCTGGCTGCAGACCGAGCGCCCGGTGCCGCTGGAAGCCCTGGGCGACCCGCAGATGCGCGGCCTGGTGGGCCAGACCGCGCGCAACTTCACCCGCGAACTGCCGACCCCGCTGCGCAGCGCCCTGCGTTGGATGCGCGGCAAGGGCGACCCCAACGCCCGGCCCTGGGGCGGCGGTAGCTTCGAAGGCCTGTGCTACACGCCGATGTCCACCGCCGACGGCAGCCGCACCGGCGCCCGTGAAAGGGTATTGCAGGCCGCAGCCCGGCACCCGGAGCGGCTGCACATCGAGCTAAACGCCCTGGCCACGCGGGTGCTGCTGGACGCGCAGGGTACGGCCCGCGGTGTCGAATACCTGAAGGGTGAACGCCTGTACCGCGCCCATGCCGCGACCAGTAGCATCCCCGGCCGGCGCAAACAGGTGCGGGCTGGGCGCGAGGTCATCCTGTGCGGCGGCGCCTTCAACACCCCGCAGCTGCTGATGCTGTCCGGCATCGGCCCGGCGGAAGCCCTGCGCAGCCACGGCATTCCCCTGCAGGTCGACTTGCCCGGCGTGGGCCGCAACCTGCAGGACCGCTACGAGGTGGCGGTCACCCACCGCATGCAACACCCCTGGCAGATGCTGGCCAAGGCCCGCTTCGCGCGCAGCGACCCGCAGTGGCAGCGCTGGAACGAGTTGCGCGCCGGCATGTACGCCACCAATGGCGCGGCCCTGGGGCTGGTGCGCAAATCCGACCCCGCGCTGCCCGAGCCCGACATCTTCTGCATGGCCCTGCCCGCCCGCTTCGAAGGCTATGCGCCCGGCTTCGCCGAAATGATCCGCCAGCACGCAGACAGCCTGACCTGGGCCGTGCTCAAGGCCCATACGCAGAACCGGGCCGGCAGCGTCACGCTGCGCTCGGCCGACCCCTGCGACATGCCACTGGTCAACTTCCGCTACTTTGAAGAAGGCAGCGATACCGCTGGCGCCGACCTGCAGTCCGTGGTGCAGGCCATCCGCTTTGTGCGCGGCCTGACGGCTCCGCTGCAAGCCCAGGGCCTGATTGCCGAGGAATGCCTGCCCGGCCCCGGCGTGCAGACCGACGCGGCCTTGGCCGACTATGTGCGCAACACCGCCTGGGGCCACCATGCGTCGTGCTCCTGCTCCATCGGCCCGGCAGCCGAAGGTGGCGTGCTGAACAGCCGGTTTTCGGTGCACGGCACGCGCGGCCTGCGCGTTGTGGACGCCTCGGTGTTCCCGCGGATTCCCGGTTTTTTCATCGCGGCAGCGGTCTACATGGTGGGCGAAAAAGCCGCCGATGTGCTGCTGCAGGACGCGGCCCAGACATAGCATTTTTCACAGCGGGCAACCGCACAAGGAGAAGACCATGGCATACGACGTACCGCAACTGCTGGCGATGACGCAGGTCCAGCTGGACGATCTGTTCCGCTCCAGCCCGGCCGGCGAGATTCCAAATGGCAGCGCCCATGGCACGGCCATCATCGCCCCAGGTACCAAGTACACCGAGAGCATCGCCCACATCATCAACCTGTTCGGCTGGCAGGGCAAAACCTTCGACGCACAAAAGGGCGTGCTGAAGAACAAGGTACTGGTGTTCGGCTTCGAGGCCGTGGTGGCCAAGGTCTACAAGGACAAAAGCTGGCTCGATGGCGAAGAATGCATCGTGCTCGACTATTCCGATACCTCGGTACTGGCGCACTACATCCGTGACGAGATCCGCCTCATCGGCCCGGGCTTCTACCTGGGCAAGGTGTACTGGGGCAAGGAGCGCTTAATCGACTTCTGCCTGCAGTTTTAGCGCTGGGCGCCCCGGACCTCGCAGTGACCCCGCAGTCGCACTTCATGGTGATCGCCCCGCTGGCCACTGGCCGCGAGGACGCGCTGCGCGCCTTGCTGGCCAGCATGAACCGCAACGCCGGCATGGCCGATCCGCAGAATAGGCTGCTGCCTTTCGGCCGCTTCGCGCAGCTGCACTATGCGCGCCTGGTGATGCTGGACGATGCGCTGCAGGTCGACCTGGAGACCCTGGGCCTGCCACGCCCGCGCCTGTCCACCTACCTGGCCTTCATGGGCGACTGCGACGGCCCGGCGCGCGAATGCCTTGCCGACCTGGCGCAGCATGCGGGCGACGGGCTGCGCCGCATCTTTGCCCACTGCGCAGGCTTTGCGGCGACGGGTGACCTGCTGGATTGGATGCTGGCACACGACCAACCGGTGGCCGCCAGCTATATCAACTGGGTCGGCCGCAGTGTGCTGCAGATCCGCCAGGAAAGCGCCTTGCAGCAGGTGCTGGCCGCCTGCGTGCCGCGCGAAGCCCTGGCATCGGAAGCCCAGGCGCTGCGCATCTGGCAAGAGCTGCGCACCTTTGTCGATGCCGAGCGCAGCGCCGGCCGGCTGGCGCTGACGCCCTCCGAGCCCACGCCGCTGGATTGGACCCTGGCCAAACTGCTGAACCTGCTGGCCCTGCCCCTGGTCGGCCTGGCGGTGCTGCCGCTAGTCGTCATCCTGCTGCCGCTGCTGGTCCAGCAGCTGCGCAGCCGCGAGCTCCACGACCCCGAAATTTGCCCGCGCCCCGAACCCGCAGCGCTGCAGGCGCTGCAAGACCTGGAGGACTTTGACGTGAGCAACCAGTACACCGCATTGGGCGCGGTCAAGCCCGGCCTGTTTCGACGCTGGCTAGTCACCCTGCTGTTGGTGCTGATCCAGTACGCCTGCCGCCACGTGTTCACCCGCGGTCATCTGGCGCGAGTGCAGACCATCCACTTCGCACGCTGGGCGTTTCTGGACGACAAAACCCGCGTGGTCTTCACCAGCAACTACGACGGCAGCCACCAAGGGTATATGGACGACTTCATCAACAAAGTGGCCTGGGGCCTGAACCTGGTGTTCAGCAACGGCATAGGCTGGCCGCGCACGCGCTGGCTGATACTGGGCGGCGCGCGCCACGAGCAGCCATTCAAGTACTTCCAGCGGCGCCACCAGATACCCACCCAGGTTTGGTACAAGGCCTACCCCGGCCTGACCCTGGCCGACATGCGGCGCAACCAGCGCATCCGCGAAGGCCTGGAGTGCAGTTCCATGAACGAGGCCCAGGCCCTGGCCTGGCTGAGGCTGCTATGAGCGGCGCACCAGTCGACCTGGACGACATCCAGGGCCTGGTCCGCTTTGGCTACAAGCACCATACCGAGGCCTGCTTTCTGCTGCTGCGCGTAACCGACCCCGCTGCCGCCCGTGCCTGGCTGGCCCGCGCACCTGTCGCCAGCGCCGCCACCACCGAGCCCCCGCCGGCCACCGTGCTGCAGCTGGCGCTAGGCAGCGAAGGCCTGCGCGCCCTGGGCGTGGCCGAAGACACCATTGCCGGGTTTTCGCCCGAATTCCTCTCCGGCATGGGCCAGGACCCCAGCCGGGCGCGCCGGCTTGGCGACACGGGCGCCAACGCACCCGGCGCCTGGCTCTGGGGCAGCGGCACGCAGATACCGCATGTGCTGCTGATGCTGTACGCCCTGCCCGGCCAGCTGCCGGCATGGCAGGCCACGGTAGAAACGCAATGCGCAGCCGGCTTCGAAATAATGAGCCGCCTGCCCTGCGGTGAGCTGCGCGGCAACGAACCGTTTGGCTTTGCCGACGGCATCTCTCAGCCCATGCTCGACTGGCGCCGCGACCGCGCGGTGCGCGACGCCGAGCAGCTGCGATATACCAACCTCAGCTGCCTGGGCGAATTCCTGCTTGGCTACCCGAACGAATACGGCGGCTACACCGACCGCCCCCTGCTCGACCCGCAGCGCGACCCGCAAGCCCTGCTGCCGCGCGCCGAAGACGCGCCACACCGCGCCGACCTGGGCCGCAACGGCAGCTACCTGGTAATGCGCCAGCTGCAGCAAGACGTGGACGGCTTCTGGCAGGCCCTGGACCAGCTGGCCGAGGGCGACCCGGCGTTGCGCGAAAAGCTGGCCACCGCCATGGTCGGCCGCACCCGCAGCGGCCACCCATTGCTGCCCACCGCCAAAAGTTCGCCGCCCGACCTGAACGCCTTTACCTACAACGAAGACCCTCGCGGCACCCTGTGCCCGCTGGGCGCCCATATACGGCGCGCCAACCCGCGCACCGCCGACCTGCCGCCGGGCGACCCCGGCATGGTGTCCTGGCTGATGCGCACCCTGGGCTTCGACGCCCATTCGCTGGAGCAAGACCGCGTGGCCTCAACCCGCTTCCACCGCCTGCTGCGCCGCGGACGGACCTACCACAATGCTGCGGGCCAGGACGTGGCCGAAGCCGGCCTGCACTTCATCTGCCTGGGCGCCAGCATTTCACGCCAGTTCGAATTTGTGCAGGGCGCATGGCTGCATGCACCACACTTCGACGGCCTGCGCAACGAGAGCGACCCGCTGCTAGGCAGCCGAGCCCCCGCAGCCGACGGCACAGCCACCGACAGCTTTTCCATTCCCCAGGCACAGGGTGCCGACCAGCGCCTGCCGGGGCTGCCGCAGTTCGTCACCCTGCGCGGCGGGGCCTACTTTTTCCTGCCAGGCATACGCGCGCTGCGCTACCTGGCAAGCCAAGGAGCTGCGCCATGAACTCCAACACCAGCCGGCCCGTGCCCCGCGCCAACACCGGGTCGGCGCTGCGCGACTGGGTATCCGACACCTCGCTGGCGCTGATCCAGCTGCAGCGCCGCTTCGACCCGTTTCTGCGTCCGGCCTTCGAAGCCCTGCTGCTGGAGCCGCTGACCCGGCTGACCACCGCGCTGATCAACGCCCAGCGGCCGAACGAAGGCCTGCAGATTGCCGAAGAACGGCTGCTGCCCGGCGAGGAAGAGTGCGTGGATTCCATCATCCGCAGCTTCAACCTGCAGATGCGCGCGCTGTGGAAGCCAGGCGGCTTCGAGCGCGGCGGCAATACAAAGACCCAGGGCATCGTGCGCGCCGAGTTCATCGTCCACGACAACCTGCCGCCTGCGCTGCGCCACGGCATCTATGCCACGCCGCGCAGCTACCCGGCCTGGGTGCGCTTCTCCGGCCCCGGCCCGTATATCACGCCGGATATCGACGACGTAGGCTTCATGAGCATCAGCGTCAAGCTGATGGACGTGCCCGGCCCCAAGCTGATGGACGAGGAAAAGTTCACCCAGGACATGTTCGGCGTATCGCCGCCCACCTTCGTCACGCCGGACGTGATCGCCAACGCCCAGCTGCAGCTGGAGAGCCTGAAGAACGCGCAGATCTTCTACTTCTTCAACCTGCACCGCCCGCATGTGCTGGACGCCATCATGCAAGGCCTGTGGACCAAGACCCAGAGCAGCCCGCTGGAGGCGCCCTACTTCAGCTGCGTGCCGTATTTGCTGGGCGAGGGCCAGGCCATGCAGTATTCCTTCTGGCCCAAGAGCACGCAGCGCACGCCCATACCCCGCTTGCCGCTGCGCCCGCCGGACGACTACCTGCGCGCTGCCATGGTGCAAAGCCTAGCCATGGGCGATGTGGAGCTGGACGTGCGCCTGCAGCTGCAGACCGACCCGCACCTGATGCCGATAGAGAACGCCGGCGTGCTCTGGCCGGAGCGCCTGTCGCCGCGCATCTCGGCCGCCACCCTGCGCATTCCGCGCCAGCAGTTCGACTCACCCGCGCAGATGGAGTTCGCCAAGCGCCTGTCGTACAACCCCTGGCACAGCATCCCCGAGCATCGGCCGCTGGGCAACCAGAGCCGGGCCCGCAAGCGCATGTACTACGAGCTGTCCAAAATGCGCCACCAGATGAACGCTGTGCCGCACTTCGAGCCCACGGGGGACGAGGTGTTCTGATCCGTTTTTATGTAAAAAATAAGCCGCTGGTGCAATCAGCACCTGCGGCAGCCGCTACTCTTTAGATAGCAAACGGCGGCACAGCGCTAGGCATCTTCCACACCCAGGGCAGCCAGTCCCAAAGGCAACAGCAGGATAAAGCCGGCGAGGGCTGCGGCCATGCTGCCAAACAACACGCCAGACGCAATCACCAAGCCGCTGACCGCCAGGCTGCCGGCGATACGCTCCAGCGGGGTGGGCCGCAACAGCCCCAGCGACACGTAAAAACTGCCGAGCACCAGGCCGGCCCCCAGCACCCACCCCAGTGACCACAGCAAGCCGATCAGCAGCGACATCAGCAGCGCCGTTGCAATCGCGATGGCGGGCGGCGTATACGCCTGCTCCATCAGCAAGGCTGTGCGCGACAGCAAGAGGGACCGGGCAAATAAGGGCATGGAAGTTTCTCCAGAGCGGAGCCTGGATCATCGGGCCGGCGCCAGCGCCGATTCGTCAGCCGCCGGGGCATCTTGCTGTAGGACGCCACCCTGCCTGACGTAAAGCCCGGCATTCCATCCCTGCGCCAGGCGATCTGCACGGCCTTGTCCTACAGCCAACGCCCAGGCTATGAACTTGAATAAAGACGCATTCGGAAAGCCGCGCCCATGACCTTGTATTTTTTGAAAGAGCTGTCTCGCAAACCCGGTGACACCTATGTCACCGACCCGGTAGAAATTGCCTGGGTGCGACAGCTGAAGCAGCGGGGCCTGGTGGACGCCGAGATCGGGCCGCCGGTGCTCACCCAATACCCCACCAAGCCCGCGCGCTACGCCATTGTGCGCGGCCTGACCGACGCCGGCCAATCGGCGCTGGGCATACCGGCCTTCTTGCGCCCCTCGTTCTGGCGCCAGATATTCGGCCTGAAACCTGTGCCGCTGCCAGGAAGCCGCCATAGCAGCTCAGCCGTAACCGGAAAAACGCCAACCGTTAGCCGGCAGCTCTATATCGCAGACCCCAGCCACAGACCAGACAACACGGACCAGACCATGAACACCATCCGCCCACCACCCGATAACAACGACCAGCTGTCCATGCTGGGCGAAGAAGACCCGGGCTCGGCCTTTGACTCCATCTTCCATTCGGCAGACGGCGACCCAGCGACGCCTACCCCGCGACCCAGCATGCACCGCCTGGTGTGGACCAGCCTGGTCCTGCTGCTGGGCGGGTTGGCTGTGCAGCGCTGGATGTCCGGCCGACACGCCAGCAAGCCAACCTAGCAGGTGCAGTGGGCGGAGGTGGTCGCCGGGGCTTTTACAATCGCGCCCCGCTTACTGCCCAATCCGCCCCAAAATGAATATCACGGTCAACGAAGAACTGCTTGCCTATATCGATCCGCTGACCCCGGACGAACACGCTGCGCTGGAGCGCAGCATCCTGGCCGAGGGCTGCCGCGACGCGCTGGTGCTGTGGGGCGATGTGCTGGTAGACGGCCACAACCGCTACGGCATCTGCCAAAAGCACAGCCTGCCGTTCAACACCGTGCAGAACGCCAGCTTCAAGTCGATGGACGACGTGCACCTCTGGATGATCGACCAGCACCTGGGCCGCCGCAGCGTGTCCGACTTCCAGCGCGGCGTGCTGGCCCTGCGCAAAAAAGACATCCTGGCTGGCCGCGACCAGCCGGCCAAAGTCGAAACTCCGGCCGACACCAGCGGCCCCGCGCCCTGGGAGGAATCGGCCGCGCCCGCTCCGGCCCCGGCCGCCGAACCGGCGCTGACCCGCGAAGCCCTGGCCAAGGCCGCGCGCATCAGCAGCAACACCATCAGCCAGATCGAGAAGATCCAGAAATCGGCCACGCCCGAACTGGTGGCGGCGGTCAAATCGGGCACGATCTCCATCAACACCGCGGCCACCGTGGCCAGCCTGCCCGCCGAGGCCCAGCTGGCCGCGGCTGCCGGTGGCAAGAAAGAGCTGCAACAAGCCGCCCGCCAGGTGCGCAACGCCAAGGCTGTGGAGCGCACAGAACCCGAGTCGCCCGAAGGCATCATCGCCCGGTTGAAGCAGACCGTGGCCGAGCTGACCGCCGAGAACGCGGCCCTGCGGGCCCAGCTGGCGGAGCAGATGGCTTGATGAAAATTTAAGTAAAAACAGGCTTTTGCGCAGGCAGTACCTGCGCCAGAAGCTATCAACTAGATAGCAGCTAGTCCGACCGCCCGGTGTGGCGAAACTGCTGCAGCTGGGCCGATGCCTGCTGCAGCTCCGCCTGCAGCCAGGCCCTGAATGTCTGCAGCGGCGGCCAGTCGCGGTGTTCCGGGGGGTGGACCAGCCAGTAGGCGTCGTACGCCTCGGTGCCCAGCGCCAGCGGCGATAGCTGCACCAGACGGCCGGCGCGCAAAGCATCGGCGGCCACCAGCTCGCGGCCCAGGGCGATGCCCAGGCCCTGCTCCGCGGCCTGCAGCATCAGGCCCATGTCATTGAACACCGCAATCGGCTGGATGCGCACCCGGTGCCCGGCCAGCGCAAACCAGGCCTCCCAGCATTCGCTGGTACCCAGCAATGACTCCTGCAACCAACTGACCGGGTCGCTGCCCGCCAGGCGCTGGGCAATCGCCGGGCAGGCCAGCACCACCTGCTGCGAGTCGATCAGGCACTCGCCCTCCAGCCCGCGCCACGGGCCCTTGCCCTGGCGCACCGCCGCATGGAATCCCTCGCGGCCCAAGTCCACGGCCGTTTGCGAGGTATGCAGCTCTACCGATATGCCAGGCTGCAGCGCCCGCCATGCGGCCATGCGCGGCATCAGCCAGTGCTGGGCAAACGACGGCGACACGGTGATCCGCAGGCGCTGCTGCGCCCCCCGCACCGCCAGCGCGCCGGCCCGCGCGCCTTCGTCGATCTGGGCCAGCGCGGGCTCCACCGCCCGCAGCAGCGCAGCGCCGGCCGCGTTCAGCACCACCCGGCGGCCGGGCCGGTCAAACACGGCATAGCCGAGCTGCTGTTCCAGCAGGCGGATCTGCTGGCTGATGGCGCTGTGCGTCAGGTGCAGCTGCTCGCCGGCCGCGCGCAGGTTGCCCAGCGCGGCCACGGCAACAAAGGTGGGCAAGGTTTGCAGGGGGATACGGGCCATTCTGGTAAGTATAAGCAACCAGTCTTGGCAGAAATGAGCGCTTTTATCGCCTCCATTGGACACCTATGCTTACCACACCCGATAAAGAGTACCTCCTATGGACTACGCCAACGCCTCCGTTCCCACCTCCGTTCCCGACTCCCACCGCCTGCTCCCCAACCTGCGCCGTACGCTGTTGCAGGCCTGGCGCAGCGCTACCGCCTGGCGGCGCCCTGCCGAGCCGCCGCTGGGCGAACTCGGCGCCCATGTGCTCCGCGACGTGGATGCCCCCGGGCGCATCCCCGGCAAGCTGCGCGAGCAGCTTGAACTGGCCCGCTACGACCGGCGCCAGCAGCACGATAAATATTGATAAAAACAGGCTCTGGCGCACACAGAATATGCGCCAGCTGCTACCAAGGCAATAGCGGGCTGTGCTTCGGGGTCTATCAGGTCATTTCTTGTGCCACAGAGTAAATAACTGTATATTTGAACAGTTATTTAAAGGCGCCCCATGGACCTGAACCGCAAGCTAGCCATCCTCGCCGACGCCGCCAAGTACGACGCCTCCTGTGCATCCAGCGGCACCGTGAAACGCGACTCGGTGGGCGGGCGCGGCATAGGGTCGACCGAAGGCGCGGGCATCTGCCACAGCTACGCGCCCGACGGCCGCTGCATCTCGCTACTGAAGATTTTGCTGACCAACTACTGCGTCTACGACTGCCTGTACTGCATCAACCGCGTCAGCAGCAATGTGGACCGTGCGCGCTTTCGCATCGACGAGGTGGTGCAGCTCACGCTGGACTTCTACCGCCGCAACTGCATCGAAGGCCTGTTCCTCAGCTCCGGCATCATCCGCAGCCCCGACTACACGATGGAGCGCGTGGTCGAAGTGGCCCGCGTGCTGCGCGAGGAGCACGACTTCCGCGGCTACATCCACCTGAAAACCATCCCTGAAGCCAGCGAAGAGCTGCTGGCCCGCGCCGGCCGCTATGCCGACCGGCTCAGCATCAATGTCGAGCTGCCGACCAGCGAAAGCCTGCTGGTGCTGGCGCCCGAGAAAGACGGCCAGGCGATCCGCCGCTCGATGGCGCGACTGCGCATCCACATTGACGATGCCAAGGCCGGCGCCACGCCAACGCCCGCCACCTCGCAGCCGCGCGTGGCACCCAAGCGGGCACGGGCGCCACGCTTTGCGCCGGCCGGGCAGAGCACGCAGATGATCGTCGGCGCCGACGCCTCGGACGACCGCAGCATCCTGACCACCAGCGCCACGCTGTACGGCGCCTACCAGCTCAAACGCGTCTACTACTCGGCCTTCAGCCCCATCCCCGACGCCGCGCGCGGCCTGCCCCTGGCCGCGCCGCCGCTGGTGCGCGAACACCGGCTCTACCAGGCCGACTGGCTGATGCGCTTCTACGGCTTTGCGCACGACGAGATCGTCGGCGCCAGCAACGGCATGCTGGCACTCGACATCGACCCCAAGCTGGCCTGGGCGCTGGCCCACCGCGAGCGCTTTCCGGTCGACCTGAACCGCGCACCGCGCGAAATGCTGCTGCGCGTGCCTGGCCTGGGCGTCACCTCGGTGAAGCGCCTGCTGGCCGCCCGCCGTACCCGTACGCTGCGCGTCGATGACTTGTCGCGGCTGAAGGTTCCATTGAAAAACGTGCTGCCTTTTATTACCGTGCCGGGCGCTGCGCGCAATGGGCTGGACGACGCAGATCTGGCGGCCCGGCTACGGCCGCAACCGCAGCAGCGCTCGCTGTTCGACTTGCCGCTGCCCCATGGCTGACAGCAGCGCGCACACGGTGCAGCTGGCCAATGAGGACGACGTGGACGGCTTCCGGGCCGCCGCGCGGCGCTTGCTGGCGCAGGGCGTGGAGCCGGGCCGGGTCAGCTGGCATGTGGCGGGCGCGGCCGAGGGAGATTTGTTTGCGCAAAGCCCACCGGAAGAACCTCCGCCCCATTCAGACGCGGCGCAAGGTGCGGTGCTGAGGCTGCCCGCCTTCTTCGTCTCGCTCTGCAACCGCACCGCACTGCATGCCGACCCGTCCCGCTTTGGCCTGCTGTACCGGCTGGCCTGGCGGCTGTTGCGCGAGCCGGGCCTGCGCCACGACCCGCTAGACCCCGACAGGATGCAGGCCGAGCAGATGGCCCGTGTGGTGCGGCGCGACATGCACAAGATGACGGCGTTTGTGCGCTTTCGGCCGCTGGCCGCGCCTACCGACGACGGCTGGGGCGTAACCCACGTGGCCTGGTTCGAGCCCGGCCACCACATCGTCGAGGCCACCGCACCGTTCTTTGCGCGGCGCTTTGCGCAGATGCCCTGGGCGATATTGACGCCCGAGCGCAGCGCACGCTGGAACGGCCAGCAGCTGGCCTTCGGCCCCGGCGCCCAGAAATCCGACGCACCACCGGCCGACGCCAACGAGCGCCTGTGGCTCACCTACTATGAAAACATCTTCAACCCGGCGCGCCTGAAGCTGGCGATGATGCACAAGGAGATGCCGCGCCGCTACTGGAAGAACCTGCCCGAGGCGGTGCTGATCCAGCCGCTGACGGCACTCTCGGCCCAGCGTAGTGGCCAGATGGTCGAACAAGGCGCGAGCGAACCGGCGCACCGCCGACCCGCCGCGTCCATCGCGCTGCGGCTGGACCAGCGCCCCGACGTGGTGGAGGCACCCGGCACGCTGGCCGCGCTGCGCCAGGCGACCGAGCGCTGCCGCGCCTGTCCCATCGGCCAGTTCGCCACCCAGGCAGTGCACGGCGAAGGCCCACTCAACGCGCCGCTGATGCTGGTCGGCGAACAGCCAGGTGACCAGGAAGACCTGCACGGCCGGCCCTTCGTCGGCCCGGCCGGCCAGCTGTTGGACCGGGCGCTGGCACAGCTGGGCCTGCCGCGGGCTTCGCTGTACCTGACGAATGCGGTAAAGCATTTCAAGTTCGAGCCGCGCGGCAAACGGCGCATCCATAAGACCGCGGCGCAGCAGGAAGCCGCCGCCTGCCTGGACTGGCTGGACCACGAGATCGCCTTAGTGCGGCCAGCCGCCGCCGTGGCACTGGGCAGCACCGCCGCCCGCGCCCTGCTGGGCCGGCCGGTCGCCGTGGCCAGCGAACGCGGCCAGTGGCTGCGGCGCGACGACGGCCTGCAGGTGCTGGTGACCCTGCACCCGGCCGCTCTGCTGCGCATGGACAGCCGCGACTTCGACGCCGCGTTTGCCGCCTGGCTGGACGATCTGCGCAACGCGGCACATTTCAGCCGCGTCCCTGAAATGCAGGATTTATAAAAACTAGGCCGCTAGCGCAGGTAGCATCTGCGACACCAGCTATCTATTCAATAGCAAACCACCTACGGCGTATCGGTGGCTGGTGGAGCCACTTTCTGCGCCAGGTCCACACCGCTGAGCTTGCCGATGATCTCTGGCAGCATAGGCACATACGACTGGCCGCCACCGCCGCCCACGGCCAGCGCGAACGCATTTTTCACCGCATTGCCCAGCGGATTCGCCACGCCGGCGGCATCGGCCATGGACTCCAAATAACACAAGTCCTTGAAGGCGTTTTGCAGCGTGAACTTGTGCGCCTCCTTGTTGCCGTCCAGCACATAGCCCATGAAGGTCTGGTAAAAGCCGCAATCCATGCGGCCGCCGCGGATCACCGAGTCCACGCGCTGCGGCGTGATGCCCACCGCCTGCGCCACGGCCATGGCTTCCGAGTACAGCGCCGCGTAGCCTAACGAGATGAAGTTGTTCACCAGCTTCATGCGGTGCCCGTCGCCCGGGCCGCCGATGTGCACCACCTTGCCAGCCCAGGTGGCCAGAATCGGCTCGATACGCTCAAAAGTGGCCTGGTCGGCCCCGACCATGGTGTCGAGTGTGCCGGCCCAGGCCTCCTTGGGCGTGCGGCTCAGCGGCGCATCCACCAGAGTGATGCCCAGCGGCGCCAACTCGGCGGCCAAGGCCATGGTGGATGTCGGGTCGGCAGTCGAACAGTCGACCAGCACCGAGCCTGGGCTCAGGCCCTGCCCCAGCCCGTTCGGGCCGCGGACGAGGTCTTCCACGTCTTTGGAGCCGGTGACGCACAAAAACACCACCGTGGCCTGGCCCGCCAGCGCCTGCAGCGAGTCGGCCTGCCGGGCGCCGCGTTGCAGCAGGTCGTCCACCGCGGCCGAGGGCTTGCGGGCGTAAATGCTCAAGGGGTAACCCTTATCCACGATGTTCTTGGCCATGCCGTGGCCCATCAGGCCCAGGCCGATAAAGCCGATTTGTTCACGCGTCTGTTCCATGTCTGCCTTTGTTGGATGTATTGGAGGTGATTTGTACCCCATATAGCGCCTTGGGAAGCACACTCGCTGCCACAATGTTCAGAGGCGTAAAAATTTACAAACCATTGACCATTGACGCGCGACCGCACCGCAGCCCAAACGATGGTAAGCACGACTGAACCCACTCCCCCTGGCTTGCTCGACCGCATGCGCCGGTTGCTGGCTCCGTACGAAGCGGACGAGCCCTTGGCGGCGACTTTCCGGGCCAAGCAGCTGCAGGCCATGCTGCGGCTCACCCCGCTGTCCATGCTGGTCAACCTGTTCAACGCCTGCTTCGTGGTCTACCGCATGGCCGTCCAGTCCGCGTGGCTCTGGGGCTGGCTGCTGGTGCTGCTGCTCTTTGCCTACCAGGGGCTGGCCGCCTGGTACCGCGCCCAGCGCCGCAGCACGCGGCAAACCGCATCCGGCAAAGCCATGCGGCGGGCCGTCCGGCATGCGCTGAGTCTGGGCGCGCTGTGGGGCGCGCTGCCGGCGCTGCTGCTGTCCAGCGTGGAGGTGCAGGACCAGCAGATGCTGATCACCATCTGCTGCGGCATGATTTGCGCGGGCGGTTTTGCGCTGGTCACGGTGCCGGCGGCGGCAATTGCCTATGTGCTGGCCATGACGGTCGGCTCCATGGTCGGGCTGCTGCGCACCAGCCTGCCGGGCGCCGAGATTTTGTTCTGCCTGCTGGTGGCCTACAGCCTGATTGTGTTGGCGTCGGTGCAGGTGATGGCCAAGTCCTATGGCTCGCGGCTGGTGGCCGAAGCCGATGCCGCGCACAAGCAGCAGATCGTCGGCCTGCTGTTGCGCGACTTCGAAGAAAACTCCAGCGATTTCCTGTGGGAACTGGCACCCAACGGCCAGTTGGGCCACGCCTCCGGCCGGCTCAAACGGGCCCTGCAGTTCGACCCGCAGCAGGACGCGGCCTTCAACCTGGTGGCGCTGATTGCGCGCACCCACCAGCAACAGCCGGCGCGGGTGCCGGCCGATGCCGGCCATTGCCTCGGCCAGCTGCAGACCGCGCTGTCCGCGCCCCTGCCGTTCCGCGACCTGCTGGTGCCGGTGGTGATAGGCGACGCGCTGCGCTGGTGGGCGCTGACGGCCAAGCCGGTGTGGCCCGGCAGCCCAGGCGCACCGGGTACACCGGGTACACCTGGTACGCCGGTAGCACCGGTAGCGCCAGGCTGGCGCGGCGTGGGCGCCGATGTCACCGACCGCAAGCACGCCGAAGACGCAATGCACCGCCTGGCCCACTTCGACGTGTTGACCGGACTGGCCAACCGCCGCCATTTCCAGCACCGCCTGCAGCAGCTGTGCGGCCATGACGGCAGCACGCCGGGCAGCGCCGCGCTGCTGTGCATCGACATGGACAACTTCAAGCGGGTCAATGACGCCTATGGCCATGCCAACGGCGATCTGCTGCTGAAGACCGTGGCCCAACGCATGACCAGCACCATCCGCGGCCGCGACCTGGTGGCCCGGCTGGGCGGCGACGAGTTCGCCATCCTGCTCGACGGCGTGACCGAGATGGCCGAAGCCCGCTGTTTTGCCACCCGGCTGATACAGGCCATCGAGCAGCCCTGCGACCTGTCGGGCATCAGCTTCACGCCGCATACCAGCATGGGCATCGCCTTTCTGCCGCGCGACGGCCAACGGCCCGACGAGATCCTGCACCACGCTGACCTGGCGCTGTACGAGGCCAAAGCGCGCGGCCGCCGGCAGGCGCAGTTCTTCTCCATGGCCATGGACGAAAAAGCCCAGCGCCGCATCGCGCTGGAAGACGGCTTGCGCCAGGCCCTCGCGCAGCACGCCATGCACCTGGTCTACCAGCCGCAGATTTCGCTGCGCACGCACCAGATTACCGGCGTCGAGGCCTTGCTGCGCTGGTCGAGCCCGCGCTTTGGCAATGTCTCACCGGCCGAGTTCATCCCGGTGGCCGAAGAGGCCGGGCTGATCCGCGACATCGGCCTGTGGGTGCTGGAGACCGCCTGCACCGCCGCCCACCAACTGCCGGCCGGGCTGCTGGTGGCCGTCAACCTGTCGGCCTGCCAGTTCGACGACGAGCTGCTGGTCGAAAAAATCCTGGAGGTGGTGGCACGCAGCGGCCTGCCGGCCGAACGGCTGGAGCTGGAGATCACCGAATCGGTATTCCTGAAGGACACCGAAGACGTGCTGACCGCCCTGCACCGCCTGCGCGCGGCCGGCATCCGCATTGCGCTGGACGACTTTGGCGTCGGCTATTCATCGCTGGCCTATCTGCGCAGCTTTCCGTTCAACAAGCTGAAGATCGACCGCTCTTTCGTGATGGCCATACTGCAGAGCGCCGAGTCCCAGGCCATCGTGCACTCGGTGATCGACCTGGCCAGCGCACTGCACATGGAGACTACGGCCGAGGGCATTGAAACCGCCGAGCAGGCCGCCCTGCTGACCCAGCTGGCCTGCACCACCGGCCAGGGCTACCTCTTTGCGCGCCCGCTGCCGCTGGAGGCAGCCACGGCCTTTGCCGCAACCCACCTGGCACCCGGCGCCTAAGCCACGGAACGTTTACCAGCGCTGGTGCACCAGCGGCTTGGCGTAGCGCGCATACACGTCGGCCAGGGCCTGCATCGTCGCGTCGCTCAGCGGCGGCAGGTCGGCCGCGGCTACGTTGTCGGCCACCTGCGAGGCGCGCTTGCCGCCGGGAATCGAGCAGGTCACCGCCGGGTGCATCTGGATCCAGCGCAGCACCATCTGCGCCATGCTCTGGCCCGCCGGCACCAGCGGCCGCATTGCTTCCACCGCCTGCAGGCCTACGCTGTAGTCCAGGCCGGAGAAGGTTTCGCCCTTGTCGAAAGCCGCGCCCTCGCGGTTGAACTGGCGGTGGTCGTCCGGGGCAAAGCTGCTGTCGGCCGTCATCTTGCCGCTGAGCAGGCCGCTGGACAGGGGCAGCCGCGCCAAGATGCCGACGCCGCGCTTCTGGGTCTGCTCGAACAGCAGCTCGGCCGGGCGCTGGCGGAACAGGTTGTAGATGATCTGCACCGACTGCACACCCGGGTATTCGATGGCCTTCAGCGCTTCTTCGACCTTCTCCACGCTCACGCCATAGTGGCGCAGCTTGCCGGCCTTTTGCAGGTCGTCCAGCACACCAAACACCTCGGGCATGTAGAACACCTCGGTCGGCGGGCAGTGCAGCTGCAGCAGGTCCAGCGCATCGGTGTTCAGGTTCACCAGGCTGCGCTCAACGAAGGCGGTCAGGTTCTCGCGGTTATAGCCGCCAGCCACGTGCGGGCTCAGGCGTCGGCCGGCCTTGGTGGCGATGTAGAAGGGTTCGCTGCGTTCGCGCCGCAGTTGGGCCAGCAGGCGCTCGCTACGGCCATCGCCATACACGTCGGCGCTGTCAAAGAAGTTCACGCCCAGGTCGAGTGCACGGTGCAGCGCGCCCATGGATTCGGCGTCATCGGTCTCGCCCCAGGTGCCACCAATGGCCCAGGCGCCGAAGCTGACGGTTGAGATGTTCCAGCCGGTGCGGCCGAGGGGGCGGTATTGCATGCATGTCTCCTAGTCAAATTGGAGCGCAAGTATCGCATCGGCAGCGATTTAGTGCATTGCATCAACAATATAGATAAAAACAGCCTCCAGCGCTTACTCCATCGGCGCTACCAGCTACTACTTGTATAGCAACCCAAGGCAATGCCGCACCTGTGTGGGCGAACGAACAGACGCCCCGCTCCCCCTGGCCTATGGTGCAGCCATACCCGTTGCCATTAGCTGGCCCGCCATTGATCTGCATCAGTACCCAGCCACTGCGCCACGCCCATGATGGAGATACAGGAGAACACCATGCACACCCACCTCAGCACCGAACAACGCCACAGCATTGGCCAGGCCTTGCAGGCCCGGCGGCTATCGCTGCAAAGCGACCTGGACCAGCACCAAAACGGTTTGTCCCGTGTAGACCACGCGCAGGAAGCCCTGGCCCAGGGCAGCGACGACTTCCCGCAAAACGCTGGCGAACGCGAGGTCGACATGGCCTTGACCGACATGGACATGCAGGAGCTGGCCGCCATCATCCGGGCCGAACAGCACCTGCAGGACGACGACTTTGGCATCTGCGTGGACTGCGCGCAGCCCATTCCCTTTGAACGCCTGCGCGTAGAGCCCCAGTCTCTGCGTTGCGTGGCCTGTGCCTCGATTTTTGAAAGGAAACTTTGATATGCCTTTATTCCACGCCGTGGTCCTCACCGACCACCAATCCGCCCTGGTCGTGCAATTCGATGCCGAGCAAGCGCTGTCGCAGCGCATCCAGGCCCACAAGCACACCACCGCCCAGCACAACAGCGCGGTGCGCACCGAACACGAATTCTTCGGCGAAGTCTGCGACGCGCTGGACGGCATCCAGCAGGTGCTGGTCACCGGCTCACACACCGCAACTGCCGACTTCAAGCACTACGCCGAAAAACACCGGCCCCTACTCGCCCCGCAGATCGTCGGGTACGAAGTGGTAGACCACCCTACCGAGAATCAGCTGGTGGCGATGGCTCGCGTGGCGTTTGATAAACACAATTTGATGAACGGCATTCCCACCTCCAGCTGAATGGCGGATGGGCTCGGCTGTATTGAATTGGGCAGCAGGATCGCGCGCCCCTGCCTATCCGTGCCCAACACGATGCAAGCGCCTTCATCGTCGAAGTCGTTAGCTCATCCACATCACGTTCAGCAGGCAGCGGTCAAGTGCTGTTACCTGCGTCTTCAGCATCTGCTTTGTGACGCCGCTGGCCTTGCCGCATTTGCGAACGCAGCAGAGCTAGCCACTGGCCTAGCTTCTGGCACAGAATTTGCTAGGTGGCGCCAAAGTGCAGCCAAGGTAATATATATAAATCTGCCGCCAGCGTATATATAACCTGCGCCAGAAGCTATCTTTTCAATAGCAATGACACCCAGGTGACATGATGTCCGACAATGGCATGAAACCTGCTGATAATGTCTTCGGCAGACGCTGGGGTATGTACCGATCCCTGTGCCGCACCAATCGAGCACCATCGAGGTGCACGTCTGCCTTAGCGTTTTGACATATTTGGAGCAACATGAAAAATCTGAGCAAGCTGGTTATGGCCTTGGGCCTGACCGTCGCCGCCATGGCAACCCACGCCGCAGGCACCCTGGTCTATTGTTCCGAAGCCAGCCCCGAAGGCTTTGATACTGCCCAATACACCGGCGGCCAAACCTTTGACGCCGCCGGCATGGCCATCTTCAACCGCCTGGTCGAATTTGAACGCGGTACCACCAAGGTTGTTCCTGCACTGGCCGAGTCGTATGACACCGCCCCAGACGGCCTGACCTACACCTTCCATCTGCGCAAGGGCGTCAAGTTCCACACCACCGAGAACTTCACCCCCAGCCGCACCTTCAATGCCGATGACGTGGTGTTCACGTTCATGCGCATGTTCGACAAGAGCAATGCCTTCGCCAAGGCCTACACCGTGCAGTACCCGTATGCGGGCGACACCGGCCTGGACAGCAACGTGGCCTCGGTGCGCAAGACGGACGACTACACCGTGGTCTTCTTGTTGAAGAAGCCTGATCCCGATCTGCTGCCCAAGATCGCCATGCCAGTGTTCTCGATCCTGTCGGCCGAACACGCCAACAAGCTGTTGACTGCCGGCACGCCCGCGCTGATCAACCAGCAACCCGTGGGCACGGGTCCCTACATCCTGAAGCGCTACCAAAAAGATTCGCAGATCCGCTACGCCGGCAACAAGGAATACTGGAACCCCAAGGATGTGAAGGTTGACAACCTGATCTTCGCCATCACCACCGACGGTGCAGTGCGCGCGCAAAAGATCAAGGCCGGCGAATGCCAGGCCATGTCCTACCCCAAGCCGCAAGATCTGGACAGCCTGAAGGCCGACCCGAAGCTCAAGGTCATCAGCGCCCCCGGCTTCAACATCGGATACCTGGCTTACAACACCGAAAAGCCAATCACTGGCAAGCTCGAAGTGCGCCAGGCACTGGACATGGCGATCAACCGCAAGGCCATCATCGACGCGGTCTACCAAGGCCAAGGCCAGGAAGCCAGCAACCCGTTCCCTTCGTCGCTGTGGTCGTATAACCCGGCGCTGAAGAACGCTCCGCTGGACATCGAAAAAGCCAAGGCGCTGCTGAAGAAAGCTGGCTACCCCGATGGTTTCGAGATCACGCTGTGGAGCATGCCCGTCGTGCGTCCCTACAACCCCAACGCCAAGCTGATGGCCGAAATGATCCAGAGCGACTGGGCCAAGATTGGCGTCAAGGCCAAGATCGTCAGCTACGAATGGGGTGAATACCTGAAGCGCATGAAGGCGGGCGAACAAGATGCCGGCCTGATCGGCTGGAGCGGCGACTACGCCAGCCCGGACAACTTCCTCGGCGTGCTGCTGACCTGCGAAGCCGTGGGCGGCTCCAACTATGCGCGCTACTGCAGCAAGGAATTCGACGGCATGGTGCTCAAGGCCCGCAACAGCCTGGACCAGAAAGAGCGCACCGCGCTGTACATGAAGGCGCAAGAAGTCTTCAAGCGCGATATGCCCTGGTCGACCATCGCCCACTCTACGGTGAGCCTGCCCACCGCCAAGGGTGTCGAAGGTCTGAAAATCAGCCCATTTGCGGTGTTTGACTTCGCGGGCGTCAGCGTTAAGTAAACCCACTTCGTCAGAAGTAAAAGCAAGGTAACGGCTAGTTTCGTTACCTTGCTTTTTTGTTTTAAGCCACTATGTTCTTTTACATCCTCAAACGCTTGGCGGTGGTGATTCCGACCTTTTTCGGTATCACCCTGCTGACCTTTTCGCTGATCCGCATGATCCCGGGAGACCCCATCGAAGTGATGCGCGGTGAGCGCTCCATCGACCCGGTCGCCCATGCCATCGCCCTCAAGCAGCTGGGCCTGGACCAGCCGCTGCCGGTGCAGTATGTGCAGTACCTGGGCAAGCTAGTGCACGGCGACCTGGGCGCATCGCTCAAGACCCAGGCGCCGGTCTGGACCGAATTCAAAATCCTGTTTCCCGCCACGCTGGAACTTGCGCTGATGGCCCTGCTGTTCGCGCTGGTGTTCGGCATGGTGGCGGGTGTCACCGCGGCCGTGAAGCGCGGCTCGTTCCTGGACCACGGCGTGATGACCGTGGCGCTGACCGGCTATTCAATGCCGATCTTCTGGTGGGGCCTGGTGCTAATCATGATCTTCTCCAGCGGCCTGGGCTGGACGCCGGTGTCCGGCCGTATCGACCTGATGTTCGACATTCCGCCCGATACCGGCTTCATGCTAATCGACGCCTGGCGCGCCCAGCGCGCCGACCCCAGCCTGAACGCCGGCGCGCTGTGGGACGCCATCAAGCATCTGATCTTGCCGACCATCGTGCTCGGCACCATACCGCTGGCGGTGATTGCCCGCATGACGCGCTCCAGCATGCTCGAAGTGCTGAAGGAAGACTATGTGCGCACCGCCCGGGCCAAAGGCCTGTCGCCCACGCGCGTGGTGTTCATCCACACGTTGCGCAATGCGCTGATCCCGGTGCTGACCGTGATCGGCCTGCAGATCGGCACGCTGATGGGCGGCGCAGTGCTGACCGAAACCATCTTCTCCTGGCCGGGCATCGGCAAGTGGCTGATCGACGCCATCAGCCGGCGCGACTACCCGGTGGTGCAAAGCGGCATTCTGCTGGTCGCCCTGCTGGTGATCACCACCAATTTTGTCGTTGACATCCTGTACGGCGTGGCCAACCCACGCATCCGACACCAGAAGTAAAAAAACCATGTCTACCCTCCCCCTACCCGCCACCGACGAGCTCGAACTCGCGCCTGGCACACCTCCGTCCAGTTGGTCAGAATTCTGGCGCGGCTTCACCAAAAACAAGGGCGCTGTTGTCGGCCTGGTCTTCATGGTCCTGGTCTGCGTGGCTGCGCTGTTCGCCCCCTGGGTCGCCCCCCACGACCCGATCGAGCAGTTTCGCGAACACTTCCTCACGCCTCCCGCATGGGTGGCCGGCGGCTCCAGCCAGTTCCTGCTGGGCACCGATGAGGTCGGGCGCGACATCCTGTCGCGGCTGATCCACGGCGCGCGGCTATCGCTGTTCGTCGGCTTTGTGTCGGTGGTGCTGGCGATGATTCCCGGCGTGGTGCTGGGCCTGTCTGCTGCCTTCTTCGGCAAGGCTTTGGACTCGGCCATCATGCGCTTCATGGACATCATGATGGCTCTGCCTGCGCTGCTGTTGGCCGTGGCCATCATGGCCATCCTTGGCCCCGGGCTGGGCAATGCCATGGTAGCCATCGCCGTGGTGTCGCTGCCCGCCTATGTGCGGCTGACCCGCGCCTCGGCCATGACCGAGCTGAACCGCGACTACGTGACCGCCGCCCGCCTGTCGGGCGCGGGCACGCTGCGCCTGATGTTCGTCACCGTGCTGCCCAACTGCATGGCACCGCTGATCGTGCACGCCACCATGGGCTTCTCGGCCGCAATCCTGGAAATCTCGGCCCTCGGCTTCCTGGGCCTGGGCGTGCAGCCTCCACTACCCGAGTGGGGCACGATGCTGGCCTCGGCCCGCGACTACATCGAACGCGCGTGGTGGGTCGTCACCCTGCCCGGCCTGACGATTCTGTTCTCGGTACTGGCGATCAACCTGATGGGCGATGGGCTGCGCGACGCACTCGATCCCAAGCTCAAAAGCGCTGCTTGAAACCCCACAAAAAGAAACACGATGAGTTTGTTAACAATCAAAAATCTGTCCGTTGAGTTCGGCCCGCAAGGCCGGGCCTTCCGGGCTGTGGACGGGCTGGACCTGTCTGTCTCGCAGGGCGAGATCGTCGGCATCGTCGGCGAATCCGGCTCGGGCAAATCGGTGACCATGATGGCCTTGATGGGCCTGCTCGATGGCCAAGGCCGTATCACCGCCGACACGCTGAACTTCGACGGCCAGGACCTGCTGAAGATCACCCCGGCCCAGCGCCGCAAGCTGCTGGGTAAAGACATGGCGATGATCTTCCAGGACCCGATGACCTCGCTGAACCCCAGCTTCACGGTCGGCTACCAAATCATCGAGGTGCTGAAGCAGCACCTGGGTCTGCGCGGCGCTGCGGCCACGGCCCGCGCGGTCGAGTTGATGGAGATGGTCGAAATCCCGGCCGCCAAAAGCCGGCTCGATGTCTACCCGCACCAGCTGTCGGGCGGCATGAGCCAGCGCGTGATGATCGCCATCGCCATCGCCTGCAACCCACGCCTGCTGATCGCCGACGAGCCCACCACCGCGCTGGATGTGACCATCCAGGCGCAGATCATGGAGCTTTTGGTGAGCCTGCAAAAAGCCCACAACATGGCCCTGGTGATGATTACCCACGACCTGGCAGTGGTAGCCGAAGTGGCCCACCGCGTGGCGGTGATGTACGCCGGCCAGGTGGTGGAAACCGGCCAGGTCGAGCGCCTGTTCGACCACCCGGCCCATCCCTACACCGATGCACTGCTGCAGGCCGTGCCCGAGCGCAGCCACGGCGCGCGCCGCCTCAGCACCCTCAAAGGCATGGTGCCAGGCCAGTACGACCGGCCCAAGGGCTGCCTGCTGTCGCCGCGCTGCCCGCGCGTGCAAGACCGCTGCAAGGCCGAGCGCCCGGCGCTGACCAGCTTTGGCGGCGAGTCCGTGCGCTGCTTCTTCCCGATCTCCCATGGGGTGCTGGCATGAGCGCCGTCGTTTTAGAGGCTAAGAACCTCACCCGCTACTACGCGGTATCACAAGGCGCGTTCAAGCCCAAGGTCCAGGTCAAGGCGCTGAACGGCATTTCGTTCCAGCTGCAGGCCGGCAAGACCCTGGCCGTGGTCGGCGAATCCGGCTGTGGCAAAAGCACGCTGGCCCGCGCGCTGACGCTGATCGAAACCCCGACCTCCGGCTCGCTGGTGCTGGACGGCCAGGCGGTGGACAGCGCAAGCAGCGCCCAGCGCAAAGCTATGCGCAGCAAGGTGCAGATGGTGTTCCAGAACCCCTATGCCTCGCTGAACCCACGCCAGAAGATCATCGACCAGTTGGCCGAGCCGCTGCTGCTGAACACCAAGTTGACCGCCGCCGAGCGCACCGCCAAAGTCCACGACACCATGCGCCGCGTCGGCCTGCGTCCCGAGTTCGCGCTACGTTATCCGCACATGTTCTCCGGCGGCCAGCGCCAACGGATCGCCATTGCGCGGGCGATGATTCTGCAGCCCAAGATCCTGGTGGCCGACGAGCCCACCTCGGCGCTCGACGTGTCCATCCAGGCCCAGGTGCTGAACCTGTTCATGGACCTGCAGGAAGAGTTCCAGACCGCCTACGTGTTCGTATCGCACAACCTGGCGGTGGTCGAGCATGTGGCGAATGACTTGATGGTGATGTACCTGGGCCGCGCGGTCGAGGTCGGCGCCAAGGGCCTGATCTTCGAGCGCCCTCTGCATCCGTACACGCAGGCCCTGCTATCGGCCACGCCGTCGATAGACCGCGGCCAGCGCAAGGTGAAGATCAAGATCACCGGCGAGCTGCCCAGCCCACTGAACCCGCCCAGCGGCTGCGCCTTCCACAAGCGCTGCCCGCATGCCACGGCGCGCTGCTCCACAGAGGAGCCGCTGCTGCGCCCGCTGATGGGCCGCGAGGTGGCTTGCCACCATGCGGAGAGCATCAACGCCGGCCAGGCCGTTACAGCATAAATTGGCCGCTAGCGCATATTCTGCGTACGCTAGCAGCTATTTATTTGGTAGCAAACTGGCCTGCTCCACCGCCTGGGCCATGGCTTCGGCCTCGGCCCCGCCCTGGCTGCGCAGCCCGTAGACCACGCCCTCCTGGTCGGGCCGGGTGCGGTTCTGGCTCAGCTTCAACTTGCCGCGCAGCGATGTCAGCCTGATCTCGATGCCGACAATCGCGCGCAGCATCGCATTGATGTAGTCGCCAGGCGCATCGCTCACTTCCCACGGCACCGGGCGCTGGGCCTCGTGGCGCTCGGTCAAACGGGTGACGAAGGCGTGCAGCCAGTCCGCATCGTCGATAGCGCGCAGCGGGCCACGCGCCTGCACCATGCTGTAGTTCCAGGTCGGCACGACTTTGCCGGTGGCCGCCTTGCTCGGGTACATCGATGGCGAGATATAGGCCTGCGGCCCCTGGAACACCACCAGCACATCCACATCGGTGCGGGATTCGCGCCACAGCGGGTTGGCACGCGCCACATGGCCGCGCAGTATGCCCGGGCCGCCTGCCGGGTCGGGGGCGAGCAAAAACGGAAGGCTGTTGGCCGCCAAGCCGCCCGCCTGGTCCTGGGTGACCAGCAGGCCCAGAGGGTGGGCGCTGAGCAGTTCCTGCAATACCTCAGGGCGGGTTTCTTCAAAGTGGGCGGGCAGGTACATGGAATCAGTGCTCCGTAGAATGGCCCTCCATACTAAGATTATTTAAATCTATCCAAGGGGCCATTTTTTGGCAAACCAAAGAGCCGTTTCGGGCCAGTTGCGCCAGCAGGTCTACCTGCGCCTGCGCGAGTCCATAGAGACCGGGGTGTTGGCGCCCGACAGCCGCTTGCCCGCATCGCGCGAACATGCACGGGTGCTGGGCGTATCGCGTAACACGGTGCTGTGGGCGATTGAGCGCCTGCAGTCCGAAGGCTACTTGGTGGGCCGGGTGGGTGACGGTACCTACGTGGCGCAGCGCAGTGCGCCTCTACGTGGTGGTGGCGGCGGTGCCCGCGCACCGCAGCTGGCCGCCCACCAGCTGCTGTCGCAGCGCGGCCGCCTGATCGCCGAGGCCGGCTCGCGCTGGATACCCGCCAGCAGCGACGCCCTGCCGTTTCGCATCGGCCGGCCGGCGCTGGAGGAGTTTCCATTCGCGCTCTGGCAAAGGCTGGAGCGGCAAACGCCCGCCGCCACGCGCGTCGCCAACGCCGGCTACACCGATGCCGCAGGCCACCCGCCGCTGCGCGCGGCCATCGCCCAGTGGCTGCTGGTGTCGCGCGGCATCCGCTGCGATCCGGGCCAGGTGCTGATCACCGCCGGCTCGCAGCAGGCTCTGGACCTGATAGCGCGGCTGCTGCTGGATGTGGGCGACGAGGTGCTGGTCGAAGACCCGGGCTACCACGGCATCCGCGCCAACCTGGTGGCGCAGGGGGCGCTGGTTCGCTCGGTGCCGGTGGATGACCAAGGCCTGTGCATCGCCCACGGCGCCACCCTCTTCCCACGGGCCAAGCTGGCGGTGGTCACACCCACGCACCAGTTCCCGCTGGGCGTCAGCATGGGCCTGGCGCGCCGCGCGGCGTTGATCGCCTGGGCCCAGGCGAACCGCGCTTGGATTGTGGAAGACGACTACGACGGCGAGTTCCAGTACGGCGCGCAGCGGATTCCCGCGCTTTGCAGCATGGCGCACGACGCGCGGGTGCTGCATGTGGGCACTTTCTCCAAGACCCTGGGCGCGGGGCTGCGGCTGGGCTTTATTGTGCTGCCCGATGCGCTGGTCGACGCGTTTACCCAAGGGCGGGCGCTGAGCGACCGGCAATCGCCGGCTGCAGTGCAGGAGGTGCTGGCCCGCTTCATTGCCGACGGCTACCTGCTGCGCCATCTGCGGCGCATGCGCGAGCTGTACCGCGAACGCCAGGCGGCCATGATCGACAGCCTGGCGCGCGCCAGCCACGGCGCGATCCGCCTGGCCCCCAGCCTGCAAGGCATGCATCTGGCGCTGGAGGTGGAGGCGCATGTCCACGACGCCGAACTCAGCCAGCGCGCGCACGCGGCCGGCGTGCAGCTGGCGCCGATTTCGCGCTACTGTATGGACGCAAAACGCCGCGGCTGGCTGTTCGGCTACGCGGGCTACGACGCGGCCGCGCTCGACCGGGCCGCACGCGCGCTGGGGCCGCTATTGCGTGAATGAACTAGGCGATACGTGCCAGCAGCTTGGGCACCGAGGCCACCAGCATCGCCAGGCCAGAGGCCGTCAGCAGACCCAGCACAATCTTGCGGAATGCCGCCTCGCTGATGCCGATGTACAGCCGCGCGCCCAGCAGGGTCGGCACCAGCATGGCGACGGCCACCACGCCGAACATCGGCAGCATGCTGCGCGTGACGATGCCGCTGGCCAGGTAGGTGCCCATGGTCACCAGCAGCATCGACAGATTGAAGTTCTGCACGATGGCGCGCTGCGCGTCTTTCTCCAGCCCGCGCAGCGTGCACCACAGCGTGGGCAGCGCGCCGGTAAAGCCGCCCAGCCCGCCCATCACGCCACCGGCCATGCCGACCACGCCATCGGCGATGCGGCCGCCGGCGGTAATCTTGGGCAGATGCTTGGCCATCAGCATGGCCGGGCACCAGACCACCAGCAGGCAGCCCAGCACCAGCCGGAACCAGTCCATGTCCATGCGCGGCAGCAAGGCCACGCCCAGCGGAATACCCACCAGGCCGCCCAGCACGAAGGGCAGCAAGGCTTTCACATCAAAGCCGCGTCGCACCGTCACCGCCGCGATGATCTGCCCGGTCAGCGAGCCAAACACCGCCAGCGTGGCCGCCAGCCGCGGCTCCAGGGTCCAGGCCCAGAACGACATCGCCACCAGCCCATAGGCAAAGCCCGACAGGCCTTGCACAAACCCGGCCACCACCGCGCCCAGCGCCACCACCATCACAAGCGAATCCATTGCGTCTCCCGATAGTCCACACTGCGAAAACCCTATTGTGAACAATCGTCACTGGCGGCCCGCAAACGCTCTACTTTCGATAGCTGCCAGCGCAGGTAAAAACTGCGCCAGAGCCTGATTTACTGCATATTCCCCAGCCCGGCAGAGTGCGCCGATGCGTGGCACACTGGAGCGCTTTTTGGGGACATCACCATGGTTTACAGGCTCTACTTCTGGCGCATGGTCTTCTGGGCGCTGGCGACCTTGATGCCCATCGCCGCGGCCACGGCCGCCGATGTGCCGCCGGTGGCCGAGAGCGACGTGCATGTGGAGCGGTCCGGCGGCACTTTCACAGTCGACCTGAGCATGCATGCGCCGGTAGAGCCTGCCCAGGCCTGGGCGGTGCTGACCGACTTCGAACACATGGCCAACTTCATCCCTAATCTGAGCAGCAGCCAGGTGCTGGAGCGCAGCGACGCCGTGCTCAAGGTGGCACAAAAAGGCATGGCCCGCTACGGCGTGTTCTCGACCCCGTTCGAGTCGGTGCGCGAGATCCACCTGAACCCTCCGCACGAGATCCGCGCCCATGGCCTGGGCGGCAATGTGCAGCGCATGGACAGCCTGATGCAGCTGGAAGCCGAGGGCACGGGCACCCGGCTCACATACCACGCCGAGGTGCTGCCGGGCTTCTGGTTCCCGCCGCTGATCGGCCCGGCCCTGGTGCGGCACGAAACCGCCGAGCAGTTCACGGCCATGCTGCACGAGATGCTGCGGCGCCACTGAGGTGCAGACGTTCGCCGCCGCACTGAGAACAATTCTTATGTGCGATCACGCACAGACCCAGCTGGCCTGCACGGCGATCATGGCGCCTTGCATACCAACCGCTGAGGACACACCATGATCGAAAAAACCGCCCACGTACATTGGGAAGGCGCTGGCAAGAATGGCAAGGGCCAGATCAGCACCGAGACTGGCGCGCTGAAAGCCGTACCCTACGGCTTTGCCACCCGCTTTGAAGACGACCGCCGCGGCAGCAACCCCGAAGAAATCCTGGGCGCCGCGCATGCCGCCTGCTTCAGCATGGCGTTTTCCTTCGCCTGCGACAAGGCCGGCTTTGCCACCAGCGCAGTCGACACCCAGGCCAAGGTCCGCCTGGCCAAACAGGGCGACGGCTTTGTGATCGACCGCATCGCCCTGGTCTTGCAAGCCACCGTGCCCGGCCTGGACGAAGCCAAGTTCCAGGCACTGGCGCTGGCCGCCAAGCGCGATTGCCCACTGTCCAAAGCCCTGGCCAGCGTGCCCGAAATCACCCTGCTTGCCACACTGCTGCCGACTGCCGAACGGAGTGCGCCGTGATCGACCACCTGAGCCCCGTCGAAACCACCGATGCCGGCCTAGCCGCCGCCGACCACACCCTGGGCAATGCCGAGGCGAAGTTGACGCTGGTCGAATACGGCGACTACGAATGCCCGGCGTGCATCCAGGCCGAGCCGCTGATGCGCCACCTGGTGGAAACCGAGGGAAAGCATCTGCGCTTCGTGTTCCGGCATTTCCCGTTGGTGGAAGTGCATCCGCAGGCCGAGCTGGCCGCCGAGGCGGCCGAAGCCGCCGCCGCCCAGGGAAAGTTCTGGCCCATGCACCACCTGCTGTTTGCCCAGACAGAGCATCTGGGCACCCAAGCCCTGGCCGGCTACGCGCAATCCATCGGCCTGGACATGAACCGCTTCCATGGCGAGATGGCCGACCGCATCTACACCCAGCGCGTGCAGGAGCACCGTCGCGCGGGCGAGCGCAGCGCCATCCGGGCCACGCCAGCCTTCTTTCTCAACGGCGTAGCTGTCGATGTGTCGTTCGGTTTTGAGAAGCTGACCGAAGCCGTGCATGCAGCATTAAAAGGCCACTGAACCCCACGTCTTCAAGGAGTCGGTATGCCTAAAGCCTGGAGTGCCAAGCGCGAACGCCAGTACGCGCATATCAAGGACAGCCTGCTGGAACGCGGCAAGCCCGAGCCGCTGGCGGAAGAAATTGCCGCCCGCGTGGTCAACAAAGAACGCGCGCAGCACGGCGAATCCAAGGAGGCCAGCACGTCTTCTCTCAACGACATGCCGGCCAGCCGGCGCGGCGGCCTGCGCTCGCACAAAGGCGCGGGCGGCCGTACCCTGCTACAGCTGCGCAACGAAGCGCGCCAGCGTGGTCTGAAGGGCCGCTCCAAGATGAACAAGGCCCAGCTGGAGCAGGCCTTGCTACATTAAACATAGCGTCCGGCGCAGGCAGTACATGCGCCAGCGGCCTGTTTCTTATAAATCAGCCCTTTACAAAGGTCTGGTCCAGTCCCTGGAACATGGCCGAAAAGTCGCAGCATTCCTGCGCCAGCATCACGATGGACGCCACCAGCGCGCTGCGGTGCTCGCCCTTGTGCATGGCCACATAGGCCATGGGCGGCAGGGCGGGAGTGACGTCAATCACGGTCAGCATACCGGCGGCCACCAGCGGCGCCAGGCAGCGGTGCGGCAGGTAGCTGACGCCCAGGCCAGAGATCACCAGGCCCAGCATGGCCAGCAGATTGCTGACCACGATCACCTCGCCGGGCTCGGCGCCCTGCTGCTTCATCCACGCGTCATAGACCCGGCCCGTGCCCGACTGCGTGCCTTGCACCAGCATGCGGTACTGGGCGATCTCGTGCAGCCGCATGCGCTGGCCCGGCTGGCCTGATTGGCCGGTGGGCAGCAGACCGGGCTTGCACATCCAGGCGTGCTCCACTTGTCCCACCTTGGTGCTGGCGATGCGGGTGTCGGCAAATGCATCGGGCACGAACACCAGGTCCAGCTCGTCGGCCAACACCTTGTCGCGCAGCTGGGGGCTGCTGTCCACCGTGGGCTCGATGGTCACCTTGGGGTAGTGCTGCTGGATCAGCGCGATCAGCCGCGGCAGCCAGGTCATGGCGGTCAGCTCGGTGATGCCGATGCGCAGGCGCCGCTCCATCACCTCGGGCCGGCTGAACTGCTCGATGGCCGCGTCGCGCTGGGCCAGCAGCTTCTTGGCCAGCAGAAACATCTCCTCGCCTTTTTCGGTCAGGCGTGCGCTGCGCTGGGCACGGTCGAACAGCTCGGTCTCGAACAGCGCCTCTAGGTCGTGCACCCGTTTGGACACCGCCGACTGCGTGGTGTGCAGCTTGTTCGCTGCCTGCGAAAAGCCGCCCAGCTGGGCGATCCAGTACAGGGCTTCGAGTTGCTTGAAGGTAATCATCCGCGCGCTCCTGCTATGGGTTGTAACTCATCGTTTTATGTGATGTTAATGGATGAAATTTAATCGCTTTTAGAAATTCATTTCGACTTCCACAATCCACGGCAATGCAGCAACTGGTGCTGTTTTGACACAGGAAATCCACCGTGGCCCACCCCATTTTCGAGATCAACCCCGCCCCCGCCGTGGCCAGCAGCGCGCTGCTGCAAGCCTTCCAGGACGTGGTTACGCCGCACATCAGCGACAACCTGCAGCGCCTGTGCGGCATCACCGGCCTGCGCCGCTTCCACCGTGGCCGCAAGCTGGTCGGCACAGCCTTCACCGTCAAGGCCCGGCCCGGCGACAACCTGCTGATCTACAAAGCCCTGCAAGACCTGCAGCCTGGCCATGTGCTGGTGGTGGACGGCGCAGGCGACCCGACCAATGCGCTGGTGGGCGAACTCATCATGCTCTACGCCCAGCAGCGCGGCTGTGCCGGTTTTGTACTGGACGCAGCGATCCGCGACTCCGCAGCTTTTTATGAGGCCGACTTTCCTTGCTACGCCCGCAGCGTCAGCCACCGGGGCCCGTACAAGCTGGGCCCGGGTGCCATCAACTGCCCGGTCACCGTAGGCGGCCAGGTGGTGCAGCCGGGCGACCTGCTGGTAGGCGACGAGGATGGTGTGGTCAGCTTCCCTGAGGCCGATGCGCAGCGCCTGCTGGCCGCCATCCGCAGCACCGAAAGCAACGAGAACGCCATCAAGGCCGAGATCGCCAATGGCCGCATTGAGCAGCAGTGGCTGAACAAGGTGCTGGCAGCCCACGGCCTCTGAATCCTCCACACCGAGAACTCCACCATGAACACCCTGCTTTCTTCCCGCCTGGGCCAGGTCAAGCCCTCGCCCAGCATCGCCGCCAAGGCCCGCGTGGATGCGCTGCGCGCCGCTGGCAAATCCATCATCGACTTCACCCTGGGCGAGCCGGACTTCGCTACACCGCCGCACATCGTGCAAGCCGGCATCCAGGCCCTGGCCGACGGGCACACCAAGTACACCGGTTCGGCTGGCACGCCAGCGCTGCGCGCCGCCATCGCGGCCAAGTTCCAGCGTGAGAACGATCTGGTGTTTTCGCCAGAGGAAATCATCGTCGGCGTAGGTGCCAAGAGCCTGATCTTCAACGCTTTCACCGCCACGCTGAACCCGGGTGACGAGGTCATCGTGCCCGCGCCGTTCTGGGTCTCCTACCCGGACATGGTGCTGCTGAACGGTGGCACGCCCGTAATCGCCCCCACCTCGGCGGACACCGGCTTCAAGCTCACGCCCCAGTCTCTGCAAGCCGCCATCACGCCGCGCACCCGCTGGCTGGTGCTCAATACGCCCAACAATCCCAGCGGCGCGGTCTATACCCGCGCCGAGCTGGAAGCCATTTGCGCGGTACTGCGTGCCCACTCGCAGGTCTGGCTGATGACCGACGAAATCTACGAGCACTTTGTGTATGGCGGCGTGCAGCACCTGTCGCCGCTGAACGTGGCACCAGACCTGGCGGATCGCACGCTGACCATCAACGGCCTGTCCAAAGCCTATGCGATGACCGGCTGGCGCATCGGCTACGCGGCCGGGCCGGCACCGCTGGTCAAGGCGCTCAGCCTGCTGGCATCACAAACCACCACCTGCGCCAGCGCCATGGGCCAGGCCGCGGCCGTGGTGGCGTTGAACGGGCCGCAGGCCTGCGTGGCCGAGGCGCGCGCACTGTTCGAGTCACGGCGCGACCGCATGGTGGAACTGCTCAACGCCATTCCCGGCATTCGCTGCGCCACACCGCAAGGCGCCTTCTATGTGTTCCCGGATGTCACCGGCTTGCTAGGCCGGCGCCAACTCAACGGCACGCCGATTGCCAACGACATGGACGTGATGCTGTTCCTGCTGAACCAGGCCGGCGTGGCCAGCGTGGACGGCAGCTCCTACGGCATGCCGGGCTATCTGCGCCTGTCGTTTGCCACCTCGGTAGAACAGATCGAAGCCGGCTGCCACGCCATCCGCCAGGCCGCGCAAACCTTGCAGCCATGAACACCAGATTTCCCGCTCCCGCAAAATCATCCCACCCCAGAAAGTCCGCTATGCCTATTCGACTCTCCCGCATCCTCGGCCTCGGTGCCGTATTCCTGTGCTCTGCTGCGCTGGCGCAAAGCGACACCCTCAGCAAGATCAAGCAGACCGGCGTGATCAAGATAGGCAGCCGCGACAGCCAGGTGCCGTTCTCCTACCAGCCGACGGGCAGTGGCGACCCCACCGGTTACACCAACGACATATGCCTGAAGATCGTCGATGCCGTCAAGGCCAAGCTAGGCCTCGCCAGCCTGGAGGTGCGCTACACCACGCTGACCTCGACCAACCGCATCCCCTTGCTGGTCAATGGCACGGTGGACCTGGACTGCGCCACCACCACCAATACCGTGCAGCGCCAGCAGCAGGTGGGCTTTGCGCCCAGCCACTTCATGACCAATATCACCGCCGCGGTGAAGGCCAAGTCGGGTATCAACAGCATCGCCGAGCTGGGCGGCAAGACCGTCGCCACGGTGTCGGGCAGCACCGCCATCCAGCTGCTGCGCAGCTACCGCAAGAGCGAAAACGTGGATGTGCAAGAGCTGTCGGGCAAAGACACGGCCGATGCGTTCCTGCTGCTGGCCTCGGACCGCACCCAGGCCTACATCCTGGACGACGTGCAGCTGGCAGGACTGATCGCCACCTCGCCCAAGCCCGGCGACTACAAGATCCTGTCCAAGGAGTCGCTGCGCCAGGAGCCCTACGGCATCATGTACCGCAAGGACGACCCGGAGTTCAAGGAGCTGGTCGACAAGACCGTCACCGAGCTGATGAAGTCCGGCGCCATCGAGCAGATCTACGCCAAGTGGTTTACCAAGCCGATTCCGCCGAACAACGTCAACCTGAACTTCCCGATGTCGGACGCGGTGCGCGAGCTGTACAAGAACCCGAACAACAAGGGCGTCTGACGCGGAAACGCTATAGAGTTCATAGCTGCTGGCGCATGCGCTACCTGCACCGGCAGCAATTTTCTTCTAAATCCCTGCCGGGCCGACTGAATCAAGCAAAGATTTTGGCCAAGCCGTCCAGCACGGTGGCCCAGTTCTTCTCGTAGTCCGCCCGGTGCTGGATGTCAGCCGCGGTAGCCCCGCCGATCATGTTGGACTGGGTGAGGGTCACCTGCGTATGCCGGCCATGCGGACTCAGCTGGAAGCTGAGCACGTGGTAGTTTTCCGGCACGTCCGCCTTGCCGGACATCGCACTCCAGTGTGAGAAGCTCAGCCGCCGCCGAGGCTCCACCTCGATGATGCTGCCCTTGTCCGCGTACTTCTTGCCCTTGAACTCACCCTTCATCAGGATCGGATGGCCGACTTCCCAGTCGGACTCTACGTCGGCGCCAAAGAAGAATTTTTTGAAGGTCACAGGTGTGGTGAGCGCAGCCCATCCTTGTGGTCAGTGGCGGCGATGCTCTTCTCGACCTGGGCAGTCGTTTCATTCATGCCGTGCTCCTTGGCGTTGCCAGCTCGTCCTTGCAGTCGCCGACAGATGCCTCGATCAGCTGCCGCGCAGTCGCGGTTTGCGCGTCCGTATGGGTCGTGGCCACCAACACCACTTGCCCGGTGGCGATGGCATCGGTCACCAAGGCGGACAACCAGCCTTCCTCGCCTGCGGGAACGGTTTTTTCCTGAGCGGTAGCGCCCACGGTGGCACCCACCAAGGCGCCCACACTCGCACCCCAGCCCATCATCACCAGGGGTGCGAGCAAGGGGCTGGCAACGAATAAGCTCACATTCGCCGCTACCAGCGCCACTTCTGCCAGCGCCCCGATGCCGGTGCCCACCACCGTGCCAATCGTGCCGTCCACGAACACATCCTTCAGCACGGCGTCACTGTCCCCCTTGGATGCCGGGGCTGTGGCGGTCGCGTCGGTGGCGAACAGCTGCAGTTGATCCTTGGGCAGGCCGCGCACCATCAAGGCGTTGCGTGCCTCAAGCGCCGCTTCGCGGGTGGCAAAAAAGCCAGAAACATAGTGCTTGCGGTGGTCCATGTGCGGATCCTCTGGTTGGCCGGGTTGCCTAAAAAGCAAGCCCAGCTTGCGCCGCCAGCAGGGACAGGTCTGTGCGATGGCATACACAGCGCGCCAGGTACGGCGAACAGGTTCTACGTTTCCGCCTCGTCGCGCTGAGCGGCCACCCTGGGTATGGTCAGCCGAAAGACAGTGCCCTGCCCCAGGCTGGACTCCACATCAACGGTGCCGCCCAACAGTCCCGACAACAGGCTGAACACAATGCTCAGCCCCAGGCCAGACCCTCCAGAACCCATGCGGGTGGTGTAGAACGGGTCAAAAATGCGGGACAGGTTTTCGGGCGCAATACCCGCGCCGTCATCCGACACCGTCAACACCACGTGCTCGCCGTCCAGCAGCGCGCCGATCCGCACCGTACCGGCGCGCTGCTCGGAAAAAGCATGGACCACCGCGTTCTCGAACAGGTTGCTCACGATCTGCCCGATCGCGCCCGGGTAGCTTTCCATCTCAATGCCGTCCGGCACATCAATTTGCAGCTTGGCCAGCGCATATTTGCGGACCACCGATACCGAGGCCAGGGTTTCCCGTACGACCTGCTTCAAATCGAAACGCCTGCGGCGCAGACTGGTCTGGTCCACCGCAAACTGCTTGAAGTCCTGGATCAGATTTGCCGCCCGGTTCAGGCTGCTGGCGGCAATCTCGGCGCCCTGCTCCACTTGGTCCAGGTACCCATTGAGCTGGGTTTTGGTCAAGCCCTGGCCCATGCTGACGCGAAACTCGTGGGTCTGCCCCAGCACCGTGCTGATGACCAGCAGGCCATTGCCGATGGGGGTGTTCAGCTCATGGGCCACGCCGGCCACCAGAGAGCCCAACGCCACCAATTTTTCGGACTGGATCAAACGGTCCTGGGCCTGCCGCAGGTTGTGCAAAGCCTGCTCCAGATGGGTATTGGCCAGGCGTAGTTCGGTGGTGCGCGCCGTGACCCGTTCTTCCAGCGCATCTACCGATTGCGCGAGGGCAATGCGCATGCAGTCCAGCTGTTGCCCCAACACACCGAACTCGTCGTGGCGCAGCGCTGGTACCGCGGTTTTGAGGTCGCCAGTAGAGATTGACGCCGCACTGGAGCGCAGCAGATTCAGCGGCTTGTGGACCCGCTGGTTCAGCCACATGCGCATCAGCAACAAGGACACCACAAACTGACAGCCCACGACAGCCGCCAGCAACCAGGACGAATGCAGCGCATCGCTTTGGGCAGAGTCCGTGGCATAGGCGAGACTGACCTCGCCCAAGGGTGTGCCGTCCTTGACAATCTGCCGGCTGACCCGGATGGTGGTGGTGCGCACATCCTCTGGCCGGCGAAAATCCAACACCATCTCGCCGGTCGCGTCACGCACCTCCACCCAGGCCACAGATGGATCGGCGACCAAGGCCTGCACCAAGGGCCGCCCGGTATCCAGGGCCACATTCCACAGCGGCAATACCAGACCCGCTTGCAACAGGTCGGCAAACTGCTCGGCCTTGGCCCGCGCATCCACCTCGATGGTCTTCTGCCAGTTGAGTGTCAACAAAATCAGAATTGCCAACGCACCTGGAATCACCAGGGCCAGCATCAGAACGGAAAACAAATCGTGCCGCAGACTGCTGGTAGGTGTGGCATTGACCACGGGCGAAGCTGCCGGCCCCATGTCAGCGAATGCCTTCGGCGCTGCTACTTTCAATATTCGGCTTGGGCGGGTGTAGGTGCATGGCAAATTGTCAGGCAGCGCCCCCCTGGGGTCAATCTAGACTACTGGTTAATCCCGCCTTGCAAAAACACAGGCCCGCGCGTTCAATGAAAAACCTCTTCTTACCGATGCGCAGTTCTACCTGGATGGCGGCATGAGCACTTACTGGAACCATCTTCTATTCGTTGCGCTTATGGCTACCAGTCTCGGGGCCGAGTGCGCTCCCCGGGTGTTGCGCGCCGCCGCGCAAGAGGGCTCGGCGCCCAAGTTCAGCCAGGCCAACGGGGTAGTAAAGGGGCACTGCCCCGATATCCTGCGCGCGATAGAGCTGGCTGACAAAGACCTGCGCTTTGCCATCGCCCCCATGTCCATGCCCATCCGGCGGATCGAAAAAGACATACGCGCAGGCCATCTGGACATCATTTGTGCGCTGCTCGATTCCCCCGTTCGCAACGAGATCGCCCAGCGGGTGTCCACACCCATTTACATGGTGCGTGAGCGCCTGGTCGGTTTGCGCGGTGATGACCAAAGCATCGCCGGGTTTGACGATCTGGCCCGCGCCGGCGGGTTGGTTGCGACCTAGGCCGGCGCCAGCTACACCGAAAAGCTGCGAAGCCACCAGGTCAAGGTGGACGAGACCAGCAGCTCGGTCGGCCTGCAAAACATTGTCAGAAAGCGGGTGCGCTATTTCTACACCAACGAACTCACTGCCGTCTACTACATCAAGGCCGAAGGCCTGGAAGACAAGCTGTATCTGCTGCCGGCCACCATGGGGCAAACGCCCAGCTACCTGTGGGTAGGCAAACAGGTGGCACCCGAGGTATTGCCCAGGCTGGAAGTCGCACTGGCCAAACTCAAAAAAGACGGCACGCTGGACCGCATCTATCGCAGCTACGGGGGCACCCCTTGACGCCCCGATCTACACGGCGGAGGCCCTTGCAATGAGCAGCCTGTTGCCACGGCTGTACGGGCTGGGCCTGTGTGCGTTGCTGTGCGCCTCCCCTGCGCAAGCCGATTGCAGCAAACTCATCGTCACCGCCGACCCCGCCTACCCGCCCATGCATTGGTATGACGGCACCCAGCTGCAAGGAGCGAGCATAGAGATTGCCAAACGGGTGCTCGGCGAACTGAAGATACCGTATGAAGTGCGCTATGTCGGCCCGTTCGCCCGCGTCGTCAAGCTCGCCGAACGCGGCGAGGTGGACATGATCGCCACCTTGAAGAAAACACCCGAACGCGAACAGTTTTTGCTCTATCCGCAATTACCGGCCCTGTCCAATCCGGTGGCGGTATTCCAGGCCCGTGAGCGCCCTTTTGCTTTTCAGGGACGGGCCGATCTGGTGGGCAAAAAAGGCGGCATCACCCGCGGCAACATGTTTGGCGACGATTTTGACCAATTTCTAAAAACCGAGCTCAAGATCGAATCGGCAGACAACCCGGAAAGCAATTTCAACAAGCTGGCGCTGGGGCGCATCGACTACTTCATCACCGGCTACTACACAGGCATGGCCTACCTGCTGAAGCGCGGCGACGAGCAGCGTTTTTCACCCATGTCACCGTATCTGGTGGACGCGCCCAACTACCTGGTTCTCACAAAAAAAGGCCGATGCGCTGACAAGCTGGAAGCCATCGATGCCAAGCTCGCACAGCTGAAGAAATCCGGTGCCATCGACGAACTAATCAAGCTCAGCTTTGCGAACTGGAAAGCCAATCCGCAGGTGGTTGAGAAATAAGGGGGCGGCAGCTAACTTTCAGCCACGCATGGTGATGGCGTCAAAAGGGCAACGCACCGCGCACTTCTTGCAGCCCGTGCAGGCATCCAGATCGCTGACCACCGAAAACTTCTTCCAGCCCTGGGCTTCCAAGGACAGCAGATGCAAATGGCAAGTAGGAACGCACCAACCGCAGCCGGTGCAGCGCGTGGTATCGATGTCCGGTTTCGGCACTGGGCGTGGGGTTTTCATGGAAACGAGCTCATAGGAGGGCGGGTGTGCCAGAGACATAAGTCGTCAACAGCTGGACAGCTATTTTGCTGCTTATTTAATAGCTATTAGAGGTTGCGCTACCTGCACCAACGACCGATAGATGGCGCGGTTCGGGCCCGTCAAAAGTTCAAGACATCCACGTGTTGGGCGATTCCATCAAAGCCGCTGAAAACACTCGCTGGCGCCGGACTTATCACGTGCGCAACGCCTGGCAATATCCGGCCACGGTATGGCTGACACGCAGTGCGTGGGAACGCAACTCCGGCACGGCGGTCGCCTCCCAAAATTGGGCTTTCAGCATCGGCCCCAGGTAAAAGAGGCCGTCTTGCACTCCACCCTGCCCATCTAACAATCGGTATTGCGTGTCGACCGATACCCCGAGTGATAAGGCGTCCGGCAAAATTTGCCCCTTGGCCAGCAGGCTCTGAATCAAATGGTCGTGCTTGGCCGCGCGTAAACTCGACGAAGGTCCTGAACAATTGATGACGGCGCTGCCTTTCCAGACATGCGTTTTTGCAGAGCCTCTCAATTGGATGCTCGCTTCCCACCCCGTCCCATCGGCCACCAAACGCTCCAGCCGCCCGGCCACCTGTTGAAGCGTTTTAGCCTCAATTTCATGGCTGATGGCGCTCGCAATAGGAACGGCGGCACGATGACGATGGGTATCCCAATACGGTAAAAGATGGCGCAAGAAACGTTGCCGCTCTGGCGTCGGCAGTTGCTGCCATAAGCGAACGGTAATTTGACGTAGGCCGCCCACTACATCACGCCAATCGTGCCCAACAGCTCGCGCTTGCCGGATCAGTTGCCTCGTCTCCCTCAACATGGCCGAGACAGTTTGCATCCCATCCAGAAAATCATGCGGTACCAGGCCTTGTGCAGGCGCGGATTCCAGCCGACGGTGCGACTGCGCCAACAAACCCCTGCGCGACAGCATCGTGACCACACCACGGTGACCTTCGTGCCTCAGCTGGAGGACTACATCAAACGCAGTGAGTCCGCTACCAATCAACAGCACAGGGGTGCGTGGAGGTAACGAATTGATGCCCCTCAAACTCCAGGGCGTTGCATACAACCCGGGGGCCTCCCAGTTGGGACCATTGGCAATTTCAGGCGGACGGGGAGAAAAGTTACCCAAAGCCAAAACCACTGCGTCCACTTCGAAAAACTGCCCGTCCGCGAGCCGCAGCATGTGGCGACCAGCCCCTATCGGTTCAATACCCTCGACCGCACCACGCTGTATATGCAACTCCACTCCGCGATCCGCTGCCGCAGCGCGCTGCTCACCCAAGCTGTGCTCCAAGTACGATCCATAAAGGCTGCGCGGGGCAAAGTCGCCCGACTGGAAAGGAAGGCCGATCTGTTGCAAGTAGCGTAAAAATCCGCCTTCATCACCAGGATCTAAGCCCATTCGACCTGCGGGCACATTGAGCAAATGATGCGGAGAAGGCGAGCCAAAAGCAAGACCACGCCCAACCCCTGGCTCTTTGTCGATCAAGATGACACGCGCCGGGCCCGTTAAACGCTGCAACACATTCCATGCCACTGCGACGCCACTGAACCCTGCCCCTACTATTGCGATTTGCTTCATTGGCCCATATTAATATCGAAATCGCATCCAAATCGAAACAGCAACGACCTGGACGTCGCCAGAACCCATTTACCCATTCAAAGGGCTACAAATTACTGGCCAATGGCGCTCAGGCAAATCGCATGCGTGCGATGACAAGCTAGTCAGCTCTTGGCTGTCAGCTTATCCTGCGTCTGCGTGTCGAAATCACTGGCAGCATGGCGTTCGTGCAATTGCTCGGACGGCTCGCCCCATGCTCGGTTGACCTTGCGGCCGCGCTGCACCGCAGGGCGTGCGGCGATCTGTTCGGCCCAACGCAGTACATGGGTGTATTCGTGCACGCTCAGGAACTCGGCCGCGCCGTACAGCTGCCCCAGCACCAGGCCGCCGTACCAGGGCCACACGGCTATGTCGGCAATCGTGTAGTCATCGCCCGCCAGGTAGGGATGTTCGGCTAGGTGGTGATCCAGCACATCCAGCTGGCGCTTCACCTCCATTGCATAGCGGTTGATCGGGTACTCGAACTTGGCCGGCGCGTAGGCGTAAAAATGGCCAAAGCCGCCGCCGAGAAACGGCGCACTGCCCATCTGCCAGAACAGCCACGACAGGCACTCGGCCCGCGCCGCGCCGCTGGCCGGCAGAAAAGCCCCGAACTTCTCGGCCAGGTACTGCAGGATGGCGCCCGACTCGAAAACGCGCACCGGCTCAGCGCCGCTACGGTCCAGCAGCGCCGGGATCTTGGAATTGGGGTTGACCTCGACAAAGCCGCTGCCAAATTGGTCGCCAGTGTTGATGCGGATCAGCCAGGCGTCGTATTCAGCGCCTGTGTGGCCCAGCGCCAGCAACTCCTCCAGCAGGATCGTGACCTTGACCCCGTTCGGCGTGGCCAGCGAATACAGCTGCAATGGGTGCTTGCCAACAGGCAGTGCCTTGTCATGCGTGGGGCCGGAGATAGGCCGGTTGATGCTGGCAAACTGGCCGCCGTTTTCCTGGTCCCAGGTCCAGACTTTGGGTGGCGTGTAGACGGCTATGTCGGTCATGCGGTTAATTCCTTGGTGGGATGTAGGTCAAAAATCAATGGATGGCAGGGTAGCTGCAGTGCGATGACCCGTGGACTTTAAGGTTTTGGTGGGAGGTGGTATCAATTTGGTATCAACTCATTAAGGTTACGCCTAGAGTTGCCTACATCCTGCAGGCCGCAAACCCCGCCCCATCCGCCAACACAAAGTCCCGGAACGCCGCACCCAAATCCGAAGGCACGGCGTCGCGCCGGTGCAAGAGGCACCAGTCCAGCATCTTCGGCATGTCCTGCAGATCCAGCACGGCCAGCATGCCGGCGGCCAGCTCGACCTGGAACACGTGGGCGGACAAAAAGCTGATGCCCATGCCGACCATCACCGCTTGCTTGATGGTCTCGTTGCCAGACAGCTCCATGGACACATTCACCTGCAGCGACTGCGACTGCAGCAGGTGCTCCAGGAACTGTCGCGTGGCCGAGCCGGGCTCGCGAAAGATGAAGTCTTCGGTGCGCAAGTCGGCCCAAGTGAGCTTGCGTTTTCCGGCCAGCGGGTGGTTGGGCGGAGCGACGATGCAGTGGGGGTTGCGGGCGAAGGTTTCGGCCTCCACATCGGCCTCGCTGGGCGGGTAGCCGCCGATGGCCACGTCCAGCTGGTGCTCTTGCAGCATGGCCAGAATCTTCTCGCGCCGCTCCACCGTGAGCTTAAAGCGGATGCCCGGGTACCGCGCCTTGAATGCCATCAGCAGCGCCGGTGCAAAGTAGTGCGCCGTGGGCACCACGCCCAGGTGTAGCAGGCCACCCTCGCCGCTACGGCTTGCGGCCATGGTTTCGTCTGCAATGCGCACCTGGTCCAAGATGCGGCGGGTATGGCGCAGCAGGGCTTCGCCGGGCGGGCTGAGCACCAGGCGCTTGCCGGTCTTGATGAACAGCGGCTGGCCCACATCCTCCTGCAGTTGGCTGATCTGCATGGACACGGCGGGTTGGGTAAGGTGCAGCTGTTCGGCGGCGCGGGAGTAGCTCAAGGTGGTGGCGACGGCTTCAAAAATCCGCAGCTGGCGCAAGGTGGCGTTTTTCATAGCAAACAGTACAGGGTTTGACCGGGAAATAAGGGCCTTCGCAAGGGCATAAATCGGCGCGCCAACGGTGGTCTTACGGGGAGTTTCCCTAAGCTGCAACGCAGCATTTCAGGGCCTGCAGGCGGCCAGCGCAAAACCTTGCCGCAGCAGCCCCAAAGTATAAGTAAAACTTTGGCAAATCATCAATAAGCATTGGTTGTGGATATACATACCGATCCCTAGACTTGCTTCCATCGTAACCCCGCCCCTCCACTTGCCCCCCCATGTCCAACACCACCATTGCCCCCTTCCCCACCTGGAACGACGCCCATGCCGCCACGCTGGACGCGTCCGGCCTGCTGCTGTACCGCTCTAACCTGCTGGGTTCCGACCTGCGCATCACCAACTACGGCGGTGGCAACACCTCCGCCAAGCTGCAGCAAAAAGACCCGCTGAGCGGCCAGGACACCACGGTGCTGTGGGTCAAGGGCTCGGGCGGCGACGTGGGCTCGATGAAGCTCGACGGCTTCAGCACCTTGTACATGGACAAGCTGAACGCGCTGCAAAAGCTGTACCGCGGTCCGCAGTTTGAAGACGAGATGGTCGGCTATCTGCCGCACTGCACCTTCAACCTGAACCCACGCGCCGCCAGCATCGACACCCCGCTGCACGCCTACCTGCCGTTCGCCCATGTGGACCACATGCACCCCGACGCGGTGATCGCCATCGCCGCCATGGCCAACAGCGAAGCGCTGACCGCCAAGATTTTTGAGGGCACGGTCGGCTGGTTGCCCTGGCGCAAGCCCGGCTTCGAGCTGGGTCTGATGCTGCAACGCTACCAAGCCGCCCACCCCGACCAGCGCGGCCTGGTGCTGGCCGGCCATGGCCTGTTCACCTGGGGCGACACCGCCAAGAGCTGCTATGAAAACACCGTGGGCGTGATCGCCCATGCGCAAAACTGGCTAGGCCGCGAACGCATTGCCCGCAAGGCCGTGAGCTTTGGCGGCGTGGCGCAGGAATCGCTGCCCACCGCCGAGCAAAACGCTACGCTCGCCCGCGTGCTGCCCGTGCTACGCGGCCTGGCTTCGAAAAGCGGCCACAAGCTGCTGCATGTAGACCGCCAAGCCACGGTGATGGAATTCGTCAACAGCCGGGATCTGGCGCCGCTGGCCGCCATGGGCACCTCCTGCCCCGACCACTTCCTGCGCACCAAGATCCGCCCGCTGATCCTGGAAGCTTCGGTGTACCAGCTGGAAGGTGCCGCCCTGGCCGCCGCGCTGGAAGAAAAGCTGGTCGCCTACCGTGCCGACTACGCCGCCTACTACGAGCGCTGCAAGCGCCCCGACAGCCCTGCACTGCGCGACGCGAATCCGGTGATCATCTTGCTGCCCGGAATCGGCATGGTGTCGATTGCCAAGGACAAGGCCACGGCGCGCATCGCTGGCGAGTTCTATGTGAACGCTATCAACGTGATGCGCGATGCCAACGCCATCGACACCTATGTGGGCCTGCCCGAGCAGGAGGCCTTCGACATCGAATACTGGTTGCTGGAAGAAGCCAAGCTGCAGCGCATGCCCAAGGCCAAGCCCCTGGTGGGCAAGGTGGCAGTGGTGACTGGCGGCGCCGGCGGCATTGGCCGGGCCATCGTCGAACGCTTTTTGAATGAAGGTGGCTGCGTGGCGCTGCTGGACATCGATGTGGAAGCGCTGGAATCGACCCGCGCCGAGCTGGCCAAGCGCTATGGCAAGGACGTGGTGCGCAGCATGGTGTGTGACGTGACTTCCGAAGAATCTGTCATCAACGCCTATGTGCAAACCACGCTGGAGTTTGGCGGCGTAGACATCTTGGTGTCCAACGCTGGCATCGCATCGGCGGCGCCGATTGAAGACACCAGCCTGGCGCTGTGGATGCGCAACCAGAACATTCTGGCCACCGGCTACTTCCTGGTGGGCCGCGAAGCCTTCCGCCTGATGAAGGCCCAGGCCATCGGCGGCGCCATGGTCTATATCGCCAGTAAAAACGGCATGGTGGCCAGCGCCCAGGCCAGCGCCTACTGCGCAGCCAAAGCGGCCGAGATTCAGCTGTCGCGCAGCTTTGCCTTGGAAGGCGCACCATTGGGCATACGTTCCAACGTGGTGAACCCCGACGCGGTGATCCGTGGCAGCAAGATCTGGACGGGTGCCTGGAGCCAGGAACGCGCCGCCGCCAACAAGATCAGCGAAGAAGAACTGGAGGCCTTCTACCGCGACCGCTCCATGCTGAAACGCAGCGTCTTCCCAGAAGACATTGCCGAAGCCACCTACTTCCTGGCCAGCGACCTGGCCGCCAAATCGACCGGCAACATCATCAACGTGGATGCGGGTAATCTTGCGGCCTTCCCGCGTTAATTCGACGGTAAAACAAAACCAAAGAGACAGACATGACCACCTCGAAAATTGCTCCCGAATTAATAGCTGACCACGCACATAGTGCGAGCGCCAGAGTCGATTCCGACTACAAACATCTGGGCGAGCAGCTGGCCCGCCGCGGAGTCAATATCGACACGCTGAAGGCCGAAGTAGCGAAGTTCGCCGTGGCCGTGCCCAGCTGGGGCGTGGGCACCGGCGGCACCCGCTTTGCCCGCTTCCCCGGCAAGGGCGAGCCGCGCAATGTGTTCGACAAGCTGCAGGACTGCGGCGTGATCCAGCAACTGGTGCGCTGCACGCCCACCGTGTCGCCGCATTTCCCCTGGGACAAGGTCAGCGACTACCGCGAACTGCGCCAGCACGCCGAGTCCTTCGGCATGGGCTTTGACGCGGTCAACTCCAACACCTTCTCCGACCAAAAAGACCAGCCCCTGTCGTACAAATTCGGCAGCCTGACCCATGCCGACGCCGGCGTGCGCGCCCAGGCGGTAGCGCACAACCTGGAGTGCATCGAGATCGGTAAGCAGATCGGCAGCAAGGCGTTGACGGTGTGGATTGGCGATGGCTCCAACTTCCCAGGCCAAAGCCACTTTCGCCGCCAGTTTGAGCGTTACCTGGACAGCAACCGCCAGATCTACGCGGCCCTGCCAGCCGACTGGAACATGTTCCTGGAACACAAGATGTTCGAACCGGCCTTCTACGCCACCGTCATCCAAGACTGGGGCTCCAGCCTGCTGGCCGCACAAAGCCTGGGCGAGAAGGCCCGCTGCTTGGTGGACCTGGGGCACCATGCGCCGAACACCAATATCGAGATGATCGTGGCCCGCCTGGTGCATGCGCAAAAGCTGGCCGGCTTCCACTTCAACGACAGCAAGTACGGCGACGACGATCTGGACAGCGGCAGCATCAACCCGTTCCAGCTGTTCCTGGTGTTCAACGAGCTGGTGGATGCCGCGCAAAGCAAGGCGCCCAACTTCAACCCGGCCTACATGCTGGACCAGTCGCACAACGTGACCGACCCGATAGAGAGCCTGATGACCAGCGCCGTGACCGTGCAGCGCTGCTACGCCCAGGCCCTGCTGGTCGACCGCTCAGCCCTCACCGGCTACCAGGACAGCAACGACGTGCTGATGGCCGCGCAGACCCTGAAGGCCGCGTTCCACACCGACGTAACACCGCTGCTGCAAAAGATTCGCATCGAAGCCGGTGGCGCCGCCGACCCGGTGGCCACCTACCGTGCCTCGGGCTACCGCACCAACATGGCCGCCGTGCGGCCAGCCAGCGGCCCCAGCAGCGGCATCGTTTAAGCGCATTGGCACAGGCAATAGCGCAAACCCATCGACACCGGCGCGCGGCTCGACAGCTGTAGCGCCGGTAGCGACACCGGCCATAACTCCATTGTTAAGGCCATTTTTTGATACTAACAACGACATCCAGGAGACAAGCATGAAGAAACAAATCGCAACCCTGCTGACCGTGGCATTGAGCGCGGCCTTGGCCAGTCCGGCATTCGCTGCGGACAAGATCGCCCTGGTGGTGAAAAGCCTGGGCAACGGCTTCTTTGACGCGGCCAACCAGGGTGCGCAAGAAGCAGCCAAAGAGCTGAAGAATGTGGAAATCATCTACACCGGCCCCGCCAAGGCCACGGCCGAAGGCCAGATCGAAATCGTCAACTCGCTGATCGCCCAAAAGGTCTCGGCCATCGTCATCTCGGCCAACGACCCCGACGCCCTGGCCCCGGTGCTCAAACGCGCCATGGACCGTGGCATCAAGGTCATTTCGTTCGACTCCGGCGTGCGCAAAGACGGCCGCCTAATGCACCTGAACCCCTCCAGCAACCCGCTGATCGGCGAGAAGCTGGTGAAGATGACCGCCGACGCGATTGGCGCCACCGGCGAAGTGGCAGTGCTGTCAGCCACCGCCCAGGCCACCAACCAGAACATCTGGATCGACGAAGCCAAGAAAGTGCTGGCCCAGCCCGCCTACAAGGGCCTGAAGCTGGTCAGCGTGGTCTACGGTGACGACCAGACCGACAAGAGCTACCGCGAAGCGCAAGGCCTGTTCAAAAGCTACCCCAACCTGAAGGCCATCATCGCCCCCACCACCGTGGGCGTGGCAGCCGCCGCAAAGGCCGTGCAGGACGAAAAGAAGGTCGGCACCATCTTCGTGACGGGCCTGGGCCTGCCCTCGGAAATGGCCGGCCATGTGAAGAGCGGCGCAGTCAAGTCCTTCGCCATCTGGAACCCTATCGACCTGGGCTACTCGTCCATCTACGCGGCCAGCCAGTTCATCTCGGGCAAGGTAACCGGTAAGACGGGCGACAAGGTATCCCTGGGCCGCGTTGGCACGGTGACCCTGGACGCGAACGGCGAAGCAGCTATGTCCGAGCCCTTCACCTACGACGCGACCAACGTCGAGAAGTTTGCAAAATTTTTCTAACACCCCCAGGCTGCAGTGCTGCGCACTTTTCGCCCCCCCCCTTGCAGGGGGCAACACCAGCAGCCTGGCGTAGCCTGTTCTGCGGTGTTCCGCGAAGGCTTGCGTAACGGCTGACCGGCTGTTGGGCAGCCAAAGAGTTTGTGGGGCATCTCTATCAGGGTAGGTGCCCCTTTTTTATGCAAAGTTGGATTTCTAAATGACTGACGTGTTGCTGAGCCTGCAGGGCATCCACAAGCGCTACGGCGCTACCTATGCGCTGCGCGGGGTGGACCTGGAGCTGCGGGCCGGAGAAGTGCTGGCCCTGGTCGGCGAGAACGGCGCGGGCAAGTCCACGCTGGTCAAGCTGCTCACCGGCGTGGTGCCGGTGGACGAAGGCACGATCACGCTGAGCGGCGTGGCCCACACCTTTGCCAACGCCCAAGCCTCGCAGGCTGCAGGCATTCTGGCAGTGCACCAGGAAACGGTGATGTTCGAAGAGCTCAGCGTAGCCGAGAACATTTACGTCGGGCGGCATCTGATGCGCGGCCCGTTCATCGACTGGTCGGCAATGAACGCCCAGGCCCAAGCGGTGCTGGAGCAGATCGGCGCGCGTTTCAACGCCACCACGCTGGTGAAAGACCTGAGCCTGGCCGAGCGGCACCTGGTGGAGATAGCCCGGGCCCTGTCGCAAAAAGCCTCGGTGGTGATCCTGGACGAGCCCACCGCCGCGCTGTCGCAGCAGGAGATCCGCGACTTCTACGGTATCGTGCGCAAGCTGCGTACGCAAGGCGTGGGCGTGATCTTCATCACCCACAAGTTCGACGAGATTTTTGCTGTGGCCGACCGCTATGTAGTGCTGCGCGACGGCACCACCGTGGGCAGCGGCGCGATTGCCGACGCCAGCGAGCAGGAACTGATCAAGCTGATGGCCGGCCGCGCCATCGACCAGATTTACCCGCAGATCAATTCCCAACCCGGCGAGGTGGTGATGACAGTGCAAGCCCTGTCGCACCCCACCGAGTTCCACAACATCGGCTTTGAACTGCGCCGCGGCGAAATCCTGGGCTTCTATGGCCTGGTGGGCTCGGGCCGCAGCGAGGCCATGTTGGCCATCATGGGACTGAACCCCGCCGCCCACGGCAGCTTTGTGGTGAACGGCCAGAAGCTCAACGCCCGCCGCCCCGGCGACGCGATTGCCGCCGGCATCGCCTATGTGCCCGAAGAGCGCCAACGCCAGGGCGGAATTCTGGACTTCTCGGTCGAACACAACATCAGCCTGGCCGGCCTGAGCCGTTTTGCGCGCGGCATCTGGCTGTCCAAAGTGCGCGAGTCGGCGCTGTGCCAGCGCATGATCGAACGCCTGCGCATCAAGACCCACTCGCCCGACACTTTGCTGTCCGGCCTGTCGGGCGGCAACCAGCAAAAGGTGGTGATCGCTAAATGGCTGGGGCTGGACCCGCGCATCGTGATCTTGGACGAGCCCACCAAGGGTATCGACGTGGGTGCAAAGCAGGCGGTGTACCAGCTGATTGCCGAGATGGTCGAGCAAGGCCTGGCGGTGATTCTGGTGTCCAGCGAACTGCCCGAGGTGATGCACCTGGCGCACCGCACCATCGTAATGCGCCGTGGCGTGCAGGTGGCTGAATTTGAACGTGGCAGCGTGCCGGCAGAACAGATCGTGTCCGCCGCCTCGGGCCTGGGCACCGTGCCCGCGCCTATCCCCCATCCCAACCTGGCTCCCGCCGTGCGGGCACCCTTGCTGGAGAAATTTGCAGCATGAAACAGTGGACTTCTATTCGCCGCGAGTGGCTATTGCTAGCCATCATCGCCGCCATCGCCCTGGCCGTGGGCGCACGCGCTCCGGTGTTTTTGACCTGGCGCAACGGCATGGACATTGCCAACGACTCGGCCATCCTGGCCATCCTGGTGATGGGCCAGATGCTGGTGCTGCTGACCCGCGGCATCGACCTGTCGGTGGCCTCCAATCTCGCGCTGACCGGCATGGTCTGTGCGCTGATCGGCAAGGCCTGGCCGGGCGCTTCGGTGCCGGCGCTGCTGGTAGTGGCGTTGGCCGTAGGCGCTCTGCTGGGTGCGGTGAACGGCTGGCTGGTCACCCGCTTTGACCTGCCGCCTATCGTCGTGACCCTGGGCACCATGTCAGCCTACCGCGGCGCCATCTTTGTCGCCAGCAAAGGCGCCTGGGTGTCCGACCAGGACATCCACCCCGTCATCAAGGGCTTGCCGCGCGAGGTCTGGCTGGGCCTGCCCGCGCTGGTGTGGTTTGCCATCGCGGTGCTGGTGGCTACGGCCGTCTTTTTGAAGCTGCGCCGCGAGGGCCGCGAGATCTACGCACTGGGCGGCAACCCGCACGCCGCCGCCTATGTCGGCATCTCGGCGCGCAAGCGGCTGATGATGGTCTACACCTTGTCGGGCATGCTGGCCGGGCTGGCAGGGCTGCTGTGGGTCGGGCGCTATTCGATTGCCTATACCGAACTCGCCGCGGGCTATGAGCTGACCGTGATCGCAGCCTGCGTGATTGGCGGCGTGAGCATTGGCGGTGGCGTCGGTACCGTGCTGGGGGCGGCGCTCGGCGTGCTGTTCATCGGCGTGGTCAACGGCGCGCTGCCGGTGATCCAGGTATCACCGTTCTGGCAGCAGGCGATTGCCGGCGCAGTGATCTTGATTTCCGTCACGGTAAATGCGCGTTCAGAGCGCCGCGCGGGCCGCCAGATTCTGGACAGAACCACATTGAAAGGGGCCACGGCATGAAAGCCTGGAACACATGGGAACGCGTGCTGCTGGGCCTGCTGGTCTTGCTGCTGCTGGTATTTGGCTACACGCAGCCGGGCTTCATGTCGCCCGATGCCTTGGCCGACAGCACCTTCAACTTCAGCGAAAAAGGCATTCTGGCGCTGGCGCTGGCCTTGCTGATCATTACCGGCGAGATCGATCTGTCGATTGCGGCCATCCTGGCACTGAGTTCGCTGGCCATGGGCTATGCGATGAAGGCCGGCGCCGGCCCGCTGGTGATGACCCTGGCGGCATTTGCCACCGGCGGCATTGCCGGTGCGGTAAACGGCGTGCTGGTCACCCGCTACAAGCTGCCGTCCATCGTGGTGACAATTGGCACCTTGTCGCTGTACCGCGGCCTGGCCATGGTGGCGCTGGGCGACCAGGCGATCTCCGGCTACCCCGAGGTGTTCTCCACCCTGGGCAACAGCTATCTGGGCGAGGTGGTGGGCGTGCGCTGGCTGATCATCCCCATCGAATTCGCCATCCTGCTGGTCGGCGCCGTGGCAGTGGGCGTGGTGCTGCACCGCACGGTGCTGGGCCGCAAGCTGTATGCGATTGGTGCGAACCCGGTGGCCGCGCGCTTCTCGGGCATCGAGGGCGACCGCTACCGCATGGCTCTGTTTGTGTTTGCCGGCCTGATGGCTGCGCTGGCCGCCATCATGCTGACCGGGCGCATCGGCAGCACACGGCCGAACATCGCCATGGGCTGGGAGTTGGACGCCATCACCATGGTGATACTGGGCGGTGTGGCCATCCAGGGCGGGCGCGGCAGCATCGTGGGCACCATGCTGGCCGTGCTGCTGCTGGGCCTGTTCACCTTTGCCATGGGCATGGCGAATGTCACCGGCATCGTCATGTCCATGGTGATTGGTGCGCTGCTGATCGTGTCCATGGTGCTGCCCAAACTATTCAAACACCGAAGGGCACTGGCATGAGCGCAGAAAAGTTCGCCTTCCGCATGTTCCTGAACGCCGGCTGCGTGGCGGAATACAAGAAGCGCCACGACGAGATCTGGCCCGAACTGGTGGACCTGCTGAAAGCGGCCGGCGTCAGCGACTACAGCATCTACCTGGACGAGGATCACCATGTGCTGTTCGCCGTGCTGCGCCGCACGGCCGGCCACACCATGGATACCCTGCCCCAGCACCCGGTGATGCAGCGCTGGTGGGCCTATATGGGCGATTTGATGCGCACCCACCCCGATGGCAGCCCGGTGGCCGAGCCCCTGCCCTGCCTGTTCCACCTAGATTGAGCATGACGTTGGACCTGACCCTGGTCATCGACATCGGCAAAAGCCACGCCAAGCTGCTGCTGGTAGACGACAGCGGCGAAGTGCTGGAACAGCACGGCCACAAGAACGCGCCGGTCACGGCGCCGCTGGGCTACAGCGCGCTGGACATTGGTGGCCTGACCGATTGGATCTGCAGCACGCTGGCAGCCTCCCGCCTGACCCAGCGCTGCGCCCGCGCAATCACCAGCACCCACGGCGCGGCCTTCGTCGCGCTGGACGATGCAGGCCTGGCCTGGCCACCGCTGGACTATGAATTCGACGGCTACGCCAGTCAGACCAGCGCGCTGCACCAGGCCTACCAGGCGCAGCGCAACGACTTTCAAAGCACGCTCTCGCCCGATCTGCCCATGGGCCTGAACGCCGCCCGCCAGCTTTACTGGCTGCAACACACCCACCCGGATGCCTGGGCGTGCACCCGCACTCTGCTGCCCTACCCGCAGTACTGGGCTTGGTGGCTCAGCGGCGTGGCGGCCAGCGAGGTGTCGTCTCTCGGTTGCCACACCCAGCTGTGGCGGCCAGACGCGCATGATTATTCTCAGCTGGCTAAAACCCAGGGCTGGGCCGCGCTGTTCGCTCCGCTGGCGCCGGCCTGGCAGGTGCTGGGCACGGTACGTCCAGAACTCGCCGAAGCACTGGGTTTGCCAAAGAGCTGCGAAATCCATGTCGGCGTGCACGACAGCAATGCCTGCCTGGCGCGCTACCTGGCCAGCGACCAAGACTTGACCGTCGTGTCCTCTGGCACCTGGACGGTGCTGATGGCGCCCGACGCCCCCACCGCCACGCTGGACGCCGAACGCGACATGCTGTGCAACGTCAACGTGCGCGGCCAGGCCACGCCCACAGCGCGCTTCATGGGTGGCCGCGAATTCGCCGCCCTGCTGGACGGCGCACCCGCCGACCTGGGTACGCCAGCGGATGTGACCGAACTGCTGTACAGCCAGACTCTGGCCCTGCCCAGCTTTGCCCCCCAGGGCGGCCCGTTCATGCAACGCGCAGGCCAGGTACTGAGCGCGGGCCAGCCCGTAGACTTGCAAGCGCTGGCCCCGGCCGCACGCTCGGCATTGGCCGCGCTGTACTGCGCCCAAGTCACCGCCTGGCTGGTACTGCGATTACGGCCCGAAGCCCGCCAATCCACCGTGGTCCTAGAAGGCCCGCTGGCCCGCAACCCGCTGTACCTGGGCCTGCTGCAGGCGCTACTGCCCGGCCACCGCTGCTGCGCCAGCCTGGACGCGATGGAAGGCACAGCCCGCGGCGCCTGGATGCTGAGCCGCTGGACCCGGCCCTCGGCTGCCCAGCAACTGCAAGCCGTGCCGGGCCTGCAGTTGCCCGGTTTGCTGACGTACCACGCCGACTGGTGCGCACGTCTTCATACACCTTGAAACACATTTTGCTATTGAATAGATAGCTTCTTGCGCAAGTGGAGTATGCGCCAGCAGCGTATTTCTCTTCAAACCTGGCATTCCCGTTTAACAGGCTTGTCGACACAAACCTCTATCATGTCGGGCAATGACTGCGCCGCGCCTGCACATCCATTCCCTGTTCGATGCCACCACGGTGGGCGCCCAAGAGGACATGGGGCCGCCACCCGCATTTGCCGTACCCGGCAGCCGCTTCGGCGCCTACACAGTGCTGGAGCTGGTGTACCAAGGCCGGCGCTCCGTGGTGGTGCGCTGCCTGCAGGCTGGCGTGCCCACGGTAGTCAAGTTCCTACGCCGTGCCAGGCTCGGCCCGGGCGACGTGGCGCGGTTTCGGCGTGAATACGAGCTATCGCGCCGGGTCCGGCATGCCAATATCGTCAGCGCCGAAACCTTGGACAGCCACGGCGGCGTGCTGTTCCTAGCCATGCCCGACGACGGCGCCGCCTCGGTGCGCGCCCTGCTGCGCAACGGGCCGCTGCCGCTGGCGGACGCGCTGCGCACCACCATCGCGGTAGTCGATGCGCTAGAGGCCATCCACGCCCAGGGCATCCTGCACAAGGACATCGCGCCCGGCAACATCATCACCCAGCTGTCTAACGGCACGGTCAAGCTGATCGACTTCGGGATTGCCGCCGACATGTCGGTCGAACGGCCCCAGGCCACCAACCTGCGCGAGCTGGAAGGCACGCTGGCCTATATGGCGCCCGAGCAAACCGGCCGCATGAACCACGACCTGGACTACCGGGCCGACTTCTACGCGCTGGGCGCCACCTTGTTCGAAATGCTGACCGGCCGCCCGCCGTTCGGCAATTCCAGCGACCCGGTGGAGGCCGTGCACGCCCACCTGGCCATCGCCGCGCCGCCGCTGATGCCGCTGCGCCCCGACGCGCCGCCGGTGCTGGCCGCCCTGCTGGCACGCCTGCTGGCCAAGGAGCCCGAGGCCCGCTACCAGAACCACCATGTGCTGCGGCGCGACCTGCAACAGATCCTGCAGCAGCTGCAGCAACCCCAGGCACTGGCCGGCCTGGCGCTGGCCCAGGGCGATTTGTCCGAACGCTTCCAGGTGTCCGGCCGGCTCTACGGCCGGGCCGACGACATCCGCCGCATGGTCGAGGTGTTCGAGTCGGCCGCTGGCGGCACGGCGCGCACCATCACCATCGCCGGGGTCTCCGGCATCGGCAAGACCGCGCTAGTCCACGAGGTGCAGCGCAGCCTGCTGGGCCACCACGGCCAGATGGTCAGCGGCAAATTCAACCAGTTCGGCCAACACACACCTTGCGCGGCATTTCTACAAGCCCTGGAGCAGCGCGCGCGCCAGGTGCTGGCCCTGCCGCCGGCCGAGCAGGCCGTGTGGCGCGAGGCCCTGCTGCAACGGCTCGGCCCGAATGCGGCGATTGCCCATGCCGCCCTGCCCGAGCTAGGTATGCTGCTAGGCGATACGTTGCCGCCGGTGGTGGCACTGGGCCCTACCGAGTCCGAAAACCGTTTTTTACGCAGCATGCAGCTGTGCTTTGCGGCACTGGCCAGTGCCAGTACACCGCTGGTGGTCTTCATCGACGACCTGCAGTGGGCCGACCGGGTCTCGCGCCGCCTGCTGCGCGAGCTGGCGCTGGACGACGGTCTGCAACACCTGCTGCTGATCGGCGCCTACCGAGTCGGCGAGGTACCGCCCGAACACCCGCTGACCCAGGACCTGGCCGCGCTGGCCGACACCGGCGGCCGCTGCCTGGCGTTCAGCGTAGGGGCGCTGCAGCCCGATGCCGTAGCCCAATTGCTCGCCGACAGCTTGCAACAGCCGCTGGCCGAGGTGCAGGCACTGGCCCAGCTATGCGTTGAAAAAACCGGCGGTAACCCTTTCTTCCTCGGCCGCTTCCTGGAAGACCTGCACCGCCGTCAGCTGATTTGGTTGGACCGCAGCCAGCCACGCTGGTGCTGGTCCGAAGAACGCATCCGCAGCGAACGGATTGCCGACAACGTGGTGGCGCTGATGCTGGAGCAGCTGCGTCGCCTGCCGCCCGATACCGGCACGGTGCTCACCACCGCCGCCTGCCTGGGCAGCCGGTTCGCGCTGGCCGCGCTGGGCGTGGCCTGCCAGCGCCCCGATGCTGCCGTGCTGCAGGCGCTGGGCCCGGCGCTCGAAGCCGGCCTGCTGGTGCCGCAAGACGCGCGCTACAAATGGATTGCCATGCTGGACGCGGTGGAGAGCCAGGGCCTGCGGGTTGAATTGGCGTTCGTGCACGACCGGGTGCAGGAAGCCGCCTACCTGCTGGCCACGCCCGCGCAACGCCCGGCCCTGCACCTGCGCATAGGCCGGCTGCTGCGCGACGGCAGCGAGCGTGGCAACCCGGATTTCGCGGTGGTAAACCACCTGAACCAGGGCCAGGCCCTGATGCTGGACGCCGAAGAACGCGTGCAGCTGGCCGGCTTTAATGCCCGGGCCAGCCGGCTGGCCAGCGATGCAGCCTCCTTCGACCTGGCCGCGGGCTATGCCACCCAGGCGATTGCTTTGTATGGCGCAGCCCATTGGCAGCACCAACCCGAGGCTGCGCTGGACCTGCATGTGCACGCCGCGCGCATGGCTGCGCTGAAGGGAGATAGCGCCGCCATGGACGGCTTCATCGAAGCCGCCCTGCCGTATGTGGCCGAGCCCGCCGCCCGCGCCCGGCTGCTGGACGTGCGCATCGAATCCTTTTACGCATCCGGCCAGCTCGACGAAACCCTGGAGCTGGGCCTGGCCGTGCTGCGCCTGCTGGGCACGGCGCCGCCAGCCGCGGCCACGCCGGCCGAGGCCATGCAGCTGGTGGCCGCTACCCGCGACGAGGTCGAAGCCCTGGGTTTTGCCGCCCTGGCCGCCCAGCCCGCCATGACCGACCCGCTGTGCCTGCAGCAGCTCAACGTAATTGCCAAAATGACGGCGGCCGCCTACATCGCCCGGCCCGCGCTGCTGCCGCTGCTGACCGTGCTGCAGGTGCGCCTGATGGTGGCCCGCGGCCATGCGCCGGCAGCGCTGTCGGCCTATTCGGTAATGGGGCTGATGGTGGCCGAATTTCTGCGCGACTACCGCTTTGGCTACCAGCTCGGCCGCATGTCCATGGACCTGCTGGAGCGGCACAGCTGGCGCAATGTGCATGCCCATGCGGGCTTTTCGTTTAACGCCTTTTTGCGGCATTGGATAGAAGGCATCTCCAGCGGGCTGCCGGCGCTGATGCAGGTGCACCAAGACGGACTGGAAACCGGCAGCCTACGCCACGCAGGCCTGGGCCTGTATGTGCACGACTACCACTCCTTTCTGGCCGGCACGCCGCTGGCCGAGCTGGAGGCATCGCTGGAGCACCATGCCGCCACTCTGCGGCGCATCCGCCAGCCGGTGGCCCACGACTACCTGGCTGCGCTGCGCGAGACCGTCCGGGCTTTGCGCCAGCCACGCTTTGCCGACACACCGCTGGAGCACGCGCAGTTCTCAGCCCAGCAGCTGGCGCAAACCTATACCGCCCGCGCCGACCAGACCGGCGCCATGTTCCTGCACGCCTGGCGCTGCATGCTGCACATGCTGGCCGGCCAGCCCGAGGCCGCGGTGGTGGCGGGCGACGCCGCTCAGCAGCTGTTCTCCGCCGGCCGCGGGATGGTGATGGTGCCGTTCTGCGTTTTCTTTACCGCCATGGCCGCTCTGGCCTGCAGCCACCAGGACGGCACGGCCCGCGAGCGCTGCACCGCCGCACTGGAGCGCCTGACACTCTGGGCCCAGACCTGCGCCGATGTGCGGCCGCTGCGCCATCTGCTGCGCGCCCGCATGCTGCTGGCCGGCCTGCTGCAGCAAGACAACGGCCCCGCCGATGGGCTAGCTGAGCTGGATACTGCCCTGGCTGCGGCGCAGCACACAGGCAACCTGCTGCTGATCGGCCTGGTGCACTGGCAGCGCAGCCAGGCCCTGGAGCACAGCGCACCCGGCTCGCCAGCAGTGGCAGCGGAACGGGCCGAAGCCCGTACCATCTTCCTGCGCTGGGGCGGCCGCGCCTTGGTGGATAGCATGGACAGAATAGACCGGGAAGCCGAACAGCCGGCCAGCCCAGCCGCCGGCTTGCCGCCTATGGCCGGCGACACTCTGCTGGCGGTGCCCGGCAGCTCGCTAGACCTGGCCAGCCTGATGAAGAACGTGCAGGCCGTCACCGGCGAGATCGCGCTGGACATGCTGCTGGCCCGCTTGCTGCATGTGCTGCGCGAAAGCGCCGGTGCTAGCCGGGTGGCGATCGTGCTGCGCGACCACGGACTTTGGGTCCTGCAGGCCGACAGCGGCGGCGCCAACGGCCCCCGGGTGCTGGAATGCCTGCCGCTGGAAGAAGCCGGCAGCCGGCTGCCGCTGGAAATCCTGCGCACCGTGCTCAGCACCGCCGCCCCGGTGCTGGTGCACGACGCCGCGCTCGACCCGGCCTGGCGGCGCCTGCCCTACTTCGGCGAACGCGCGGGCCGGTCTGTACTGTGCATGCCGCTGGTGCGCCAGGGCCGGGTGGTGGGCGCGCTGTACCTGGAGAACCTGGCGGTCAGCGGCGCGTTTTCGCCCGAGCGCATTTTGTTCCTGGAGCTGCTGTCAGGCAATGTGGTGAACGCCATCGACAACGCACGCCTGGTGGCCGAGCTGCGCAGCCTGGCCGACACCCTGGAACAGCGCGTGGCCGAGCGCACCCGCGAGCTGCGCGAGAGCGAGGGCCGGACCCTGGCGATTCTGCAGAACGCGCCGCTGCCAATGACCGTGACCCGCATCGCTGACAACGTCTTCGTCTACGCCAACGAGCGCGCCGCAGATCTGGCCGGCATGCCGGCTGCTGCCCTGCTAGGGCGCAACCCGCGCAGCATGTACCGGGCACCCGAAGACCGCGACCGGATGATGGAGCAGTACCGCCGCGAAGGCGTGCTGCGCGACTGCGAAATGTGCCTGGTGGTCGGCAATGGGCGAACTGTCTGGGCACTGATCTCCATGGTGCCCATCATCTACGATGGCCAGCCCTGTGCATTGGCCACCATCATCGACATCACCGAGCGCAAATCCATAGAAACCGCGCTGCGCCAGGTGGCCAGCACCGACAGCCTGACCGGCATGGCCAGCCGCAGCCATTTCATGGAGCGTGCCGAGACCGAGCTTGCTCGGGCCCGCCGCCACGGGCGGCCGCTGGCCATGGTGATGCTCGACGTAGACCACTTCAAGCAAATCAACGACCGCTTCGGCCACGCCATGGGCGACGAGGTACTGCGCATGCTGACCCGCACCTGCCGGGTGCTGGTGCGCCAGCAGGACGTAATGGGTCGGCTAGGCGGCGAAGAATTCAGCGTGCTGATGCCGGAAACCGATGGCGCAGAAGCGCTGGCCCTGGCCGAACGCCTGCGCACCGCGCTGGAAGCCATGCCCATGGCCAGCGTGCGCGGCGAGGCGGTATCGGTAACGGCCAGCTTCGGAATCAGCAGCCTGCGGCCCGACGACTCGCTGGACAGCCTGCTGGCCCGGGCCGACGCCGGGCTCTATCTGTCCAAGCACGCCGGCCGCAACCGCGTCAGCTGCGCCGACTAGTCCACTCCTGTTTTGATAGCTGCTCATGCAGGTACTGGCTGCGCACAAGCCTTGTTTTTCATATAAGCAGATGCGAAAAAGGAATATCCGCCTGCATTTACACTAGGCGGGTGCGCACCAACAGGTGCGCCAAGCGTTCTCAGGGCGGGGTGCAATTCCCCACCGGCGGTAATAACAGCAGTGTTTAGCCCGCGAGCGCCTGCAGATGGCAAGCATCCGCAGGGTCAGCAGATTCCGGTGCGATTCCGGAGCCGACGGTTAGAACGTGTTTACGATCTCTTTGGGGTCGCGTTGGGATGCAATCGGGATGAGTTGGTCGTCGTAGACCGCAGCATGGGCGCTACGCCCATGCAAGGGCTATGGCGGACAAATCGCCCGATTTCACCCCAACCCGAAGGGCAGGTACCTTGTCGGGCGCTCTGCGTCGTTACAAAACCAGGCAAGGCTCCAGCCTTGTCTTGGGTTTTGCGCCTAGCAGTGCATCCCGACAAGGTACCTGCGCGCCCCCAAAGAGACCGTAAACACGTTCTTAAAGTCCGGATGCAAGAGAACGCGTCCCTTACAGCCATTCGCCGTGCGCGGCGGTGGTTGTGTGGGTGCGCGTGCGTCCTGGGTTGGAAACTTTTTTGTGTTGACACCCTATGACTACGACTATCCAACTGTCCGCCCCCATCCGTATCGCCTTTGTGCAAGCCAGCTGGCATGCCGACATCGTCAACCAAGCCCGCGACGGCTTTTTGAGCGAGGTGGCACGCCACGGCATTCCGCGCGATGCAATCCAGATATTTGAGTTGCCCGGGGCTTTTGAGATTCCCTTGCACGCCAAGAAGCTGGCCCAGTCCGGCCAGTTCGACGCCATCGTGGCCTGCGCCCTGGTGGTGGACGGCGGCATCTACCGCCATGAGTTCGTGGCCCATGCGGTTATCCAGGGACTGATGACAGTGCAGCTGGATACCGGCGTGCCGGTTTTTTCTGCAGTGCTGACGCCGCACCACTTCCACAGCAGCGACGAACACCAGCAGTTCTTCAGCCAGCACTTTGTGCACAAGGGCGCTGAAGTGGCCCAAGCCTGCTTGAAGACGGTCGCTAGCCTGCGCCAGCTACCGGCTTAATTCGCTGCTTAGTGCAGCATCAGGGTGCGTTCGCCCTTGCACTTGCCGGCGCGTGCCGGTGGGCTGCACAGGCCGCACACGTACTGGCGGGGGTTTTCATACAGCTCGGTGACGAACTTTCCGCCGCAGCCACTGCACTGGGTCATATTGAGCATGTTCGCATCGACAAACTTGACCAGGCGCCAAGCGCGTGTGAAGGACAGCAGCGGGTCGACCTCGGCGGCCACGATCTGCTCGCTGTACAGGCGGTAGGCCTTGGTCAGAATGTCGATAGAGTCCATGTCCATGCTCTTGGACAGGTATTCGTAGATATTCAGGAACAGCGAAGAATGGATGTTCTCTTGCCAGGACAGAAACCAGTCGGTGGAAAACGGCAGCTGGCCCTTGCTGGGTGATTTGCCCGACACCTCTTTGTACAAGCGCAGCAGGCGCTCGTAGGACAGATCGGTTTCCGACTCCAGCACCTGCATGCGGGCACCCATGCGGATCAGCGCAGCGGCGCGCTCGATCTGCTGGGAGTCTTGCAAGACGCTTTTGGGGGCCTTGGCAGGGGCTTTTTCGACAGCTGTGGCGATAGACATCTGGCGCTCCTTACAGAACTTCGGCCACGCGGCCAGCCATCAGGATGTTGGCATGCAAGGTGTTGGTGGCGGGGTTGCCCACCTTCTTGATGTCGTGGTTGGTCAGCAGGCTCCAGACCAGGCTGTCTTCGACGCGGAAGTGGCACAGCAGCATGTTCCCGGAGGCCAGCTTAAGGATCTGCGCGGCCGACAGCGCACCCAGGATGTCGGCAGCTTCTTCGTTGATGCCCAGGCGAAACAAAGCTTCGGCCTTGTCTTGCCGGATCAGGCTTTGCGCCAGCATGAGGTACGTCAGATTGGCCTCGCGGATTTCGGCAATGATCTGTTCGCTGTTCATGGTGATGTCCTTTGGGTCTTACCCGGTTCGGGCTACATGGCGCTTATCGCAATGTGCTTTTTCCCGATCCGTTGAAATGGATTGTGAATACCCACCAATCAAAAATTAAGTCGGGGGAGCACCATACCGAAGGTCAGTTTTTTACCGCCCTGTGTAAGACTTTGCCTTACACAACAGACACAAAACCTTACACAAGCTCGGGCACCGGGCCCCGCCCCATCAGAGACGCAACCGCGTCAGCCGGGCGGATGCGTCCGTCCAGCAAAGCCACCACGCTGTGGGTGATGGGCATGTCCACGCCCAGGCTGTCGGCACGCTGCGCCACCGTGCGGGCGCTGTACACGCCCTCGGCAACGTGGCCCAAAGAAGACACCGCCTGTTGCAAAGTCTGTCCCTGGGCCAGCAGCAGGCCCACCTGGCGGTTCCGGCTCAGGTCGCCGGTAGCAGTCAGCACCAGATCGCCCAGGCCCGACAGGCCCATGAAGGTCTCGGCCCGGGCCCCCAGGGCCAGCCCTAGGCGCGTCATCTCGGCAAGGCCGCGGGTGACCAGGGCCGCCCGGGCGTTCAGCCCCAGGTGCAGGCCATCACACAGGCCGGTGGCGATGGCCAGCACGTTCTTCACCGCGCCACCAACCTCGACCCCAGCCACGTCGTCGCTCGCATAGACCCGCAGGGACGGACTGTGGAAGGCCGCTACCAGCGCGTCGCGCACCTCGGCGCGGGCACTGGCCGCCACCAGGGCGGTGGGCTGGCCACGCGCGACTTCCTGGGCAAAGCTGGGTCCGCTGAGCACGCCGTAGCCTGCGGCTTCGTCCGCTATCAATTCAGTAGCTATCTGTGCACGTATTTCATGCGCCAGCAGCCCATAAGGCATGGAACTCGGGGGTTCGAAGCCCTTGCACAGCCAGGCCACCGGCGCGGTGCAGCCGGCGGTGTCGCGCAGCATCTGGCGCAGGCCGGACATGGGGGTGCCGATGATCACCAGGTCTTGCCCGGCCACCAGGGCGCCCAGGGCCTCGGGTGCATCGGCGCGCAGCAGCAGCTCGGCGGGCAAGGGAATATCTGGCAGGTAGCGCTGGTTGCAGCGCTGGGCCTGCATGGCAGCGGCCTGCTCGGCGCTGCGGGCCCAAAGTGTCACCGTATGGCGGGCCAAGGGGTTCTGGCAGGCGCTGATGGCCAGCGCAGTGCCCCAGGCGCCCGCGCCCAGTACAGCGATCTTCATGGCAGGCCCCGCGCTCGCGTGCAGGTTTACTGCAAGGTGGCGGTAGGCGCTTCGGCAGCTGCTGCGGCCGCGTTGGCTTGCTGCTGTTCGTACATGGCCTGGAAGTTGATTTCGGCCAGGTGCACTTGCGGGAAGCCGGCGCGCTGGACGATATCGGCCACGTTGCTGCGCAGGTAGGGGTAGACGATTTGCGGGCAGGCGATCCCGATGATCGGGCCCATCTGCTCTTCCGACATATTGCGGATTTCAAAAATACCGGCTTGCTTGGCTTCGACCAGGAACACGGTTTTATCGCCGATCTTGGTCTGCACGGTGGCCGTCACAGCCACTTCGAAAATGCCTTCGGCCACGGGGTTGGCTTCTACGCCGAGCTGGATTTCAACACTGGGCTGGGCCGGGTCGAGCAAGATGCCGGGGGAATTGGGTTGCTCCAGCGAAGCCTCTTTCAGGTAGACGCGTTGGATTTGGAATACGGGATCTTGTTGGTCGGACATGGAATTCTTTCAGTTCGGATCAAAAACAAAGCCCGCCGAAACAGCTCGGCGGGCTAAAAAAGCAGACGGATTATTGCCGATCAGCAAGACCGTTCAAGCCGCGTTCAAAAGCGGCATCAAGCCACCCCGGCCGTCCAGCGCCACCAGGTCGTCACAGCCGCCGACATGGGTGTCGCCGATGAAGATTTGCGGCACGGTGCGGCGGCCCGTCATCTCCATCATGGCCATACGGGCCTCGGGCTGTTGGTCGATGCGGATCTCGTCGATCAGCTCGACGCCCTTACTCTTGAGGATTTGCTTGGCCCGGATGCAATACGGGCAAACGGCGGTGGTGTACATCTTGACGGCTTGCATGGACAGCTACTTTCAGCGGATAAAACGGGGAACGAAGTCTTTAGCTGAGGCTGGCTCAGGCTTTTTCAACCGGCAGATTGGCTTCTTTCCAGGCCTTCAGGCCGCCGCCCAGCACTTCGGCTTTTTCGTAGCCCAGCTTCTTGGCGATGGCCAAAGCCCGTTTCGCCCGCGCGCCGCTGGCACAGACCAGGATCAACGGCAGGGTTTTGTTCTTTACGGTCGCTACGAGTTTGTCTTCCAGCTGGCCCAAAGGAACATTCTTGGCGCCGCCCACGTGGCCGGCAGCAAATTCCTCGACCTCGCTCACGTCCACCACCACGGCTTTTTCACGGTTAATGCGCTGCACTGCGCCGTTCGGGCTCAGGGCTCCGGCATTGGCGCCGCCCACCAACAGGGGCCAGAGCAACATCCCGCCAGAGGACACCGCCACCGCTATCAACATCCAGTTGTCCAGTAAAAACTTCACTTTGCACCTTTATTTATGGGTTACCCGGGACTGTCCCGAAGCGGTAGATTTTAGAATGGCAAGTTGCTAGCCTGTTCAAGGCTGCATTTTTGGCCTCTATTTATCCACTCTGCCCACCTGCGCCATGTACAAACTCGTTCTGATCCGCCACGGCGAATCCACCTGGAATCTTGAAAACCGCTTCACCGGCTGGACCGATGTGCCTCTGACCGACACCGGCATTGCGCAGGCCCAGAACGCCGGCCGCCTGTTGAAGGCCGACGGCTACGAGTTCGACGTGGCCTATACCAGCGTGCTGAAACGCGCCACCCACACCCTGTGGCACTGCCTGGACCAGATGGACCGCACCTGGTTGCCTGTGGTGCACAGCTGGCGCCTGAACGAACGCCATTACGGCGCGCTGCAAGGCCTGAACAAAGCCGAAACTGCCAAGCAGTACGGTGATGACCAGGTGCTGGTATGGCGCCGCAGCTACGACACACCACCGCCAGCGCTGGAAGCCACCGACCCGCGCAGCGAGCGTGGCGACATCCGCTACGCCAAGCAGTCGCCCGAGCAGATTCCGCTGACCGAATGCCTGAAAGACACCGTCGCCCGCGTGCTGCCGTTCTGGAACGAAGCCATGGCCCCGGCCATCAAAGCCGGCAAACGCGTGGTGCTGGCCGCGCACGGCAATTCGATCCGCGCACTGATCAAGTACCTGGACAAGATCTCCGACGACGACATCGTGAGCCTGAATATCCCCAACGGCATACCGCTGGTGTACGAGCTGGACGCCAACCTGCAACCGATCCGCCACTACTACCTGGGCGACGCCGAAGCCGCTGCCCAGGCAGCCGCAGCCGTGGCCGCCCAGGGCCAAAAGAAATAAGCTTCAAAAAGGTTTACACGGAACGTATCCACCCGAATGGATGTCAACGTGTATATTGATAAGAGCGCCTGCGATTGTGGATGCTCTGTGATAGCGAACTGAAAGATGCTTATGGGCCAGAAACTCAAAATTACCGGTTGGATTGCCGCCGGTGCCATTGCCGGGGCCTTGACAACGGTTTCCCTGCAAACCGTCGCACGCGGTGCGATGGCGCCCTTGCCGCTGGAGGAATTGCAGCAGCTTGCGGCCGTGTTTGGCATGGTCAAGACCGACTATGTCGAGCCGGTGGACGAGAAAAAGCTCATCAGCGACGCAATTGCTGGCATGGTGGCCAGCCTGGACCCGCATTCCCAGTACTTTGACAAGAAGTCCTTCAAGGAATTCCGCGAAGGTACGACCGGCCGCTTTGTCGGCGTAGGCATAGAAATCACCCAGGAAGACGGCTTGGTCAAGGTGGTCTCGCCCATCGAAGGCTCGCCCGCCTTCCGCGCCGGCCTCAAGCCCAACGACCTAATCACCAAGATCGACGATACCGCGGTCAAAGGCCTGGCACTGAACGAGGCCGTCAAGAAAATGCGCGGCGAACCAAATACCAAGGTGAACCTGACGATCTTCCGCAAGGACGAAAACCGCAGCTTCCCGGTGACCATTACCCGCGAAGAAATCCGTACCCAGTCGGTGCGCGGCAAGGTGGTCGAGCCCGGCTACGCCTGGATCCGCCTGAGCCAGTTCCAGGACCGGACGGTGGAAGACTTCGCCCGCAAGATCGAAGACATCTACAAGCAGGAACCTAAGCTGAAAGGCCTGGTACTTGACCTGCGCAACGACCCTGGTGGCCTGCTGGATGCGGCTGTTGCCGTCTCCGCAGCCTTCCTGCCTGAGAACGTGACCGTGGTGTCTACCAACGGCCAGCTGGCCGACAGCAAGTTCACCTATAAGGCTTCGCCCGAGTTCTACCAGCGCCGCGGATCCGATCCGCTGGCCCAGATGCCAGCGGCTTTGAAGAAGGTGCCTCTGGTGGTGTTGGTGAATGAAGGCTCGGCCTCGGCCAGTGAAATCGTGGCCGGCGCACTGCAGGACTACAAGCGCGGCACCATCATGGGCAGCCAGACCTTTGGCAAGGGCTCGGTGCAAACCGTGCGCCCGCTCGGCCCGGATACCGGCCTAAAACTGACCACCGCACGCTACTACACGCCTAGCGGCAAGTCGATACAGGCCAAGGGCATCGTCCCTGACGTGATGGTCGACGACACCGAAGAAGGCAGCCCGTTTGCGGCCCTGCGTATGCGTGAAGCCGACCTGGAAAAGCATCTGAACAGCGGCCAGGGCGAAGAGAAAAAGGACGAAGCCCGCGAGAAAGCACGCGAAGAAGCGCGTAAAAAGCTCGAAGCCGAAGCCTTGAAGCCCACGCCCGAACGCAAGCCCACGCCCGAGTTCGGCAGCGACAAGGACTTCCAGCTGCTGCAAGCCATCAAACAGCTCAAAGGCCAGCCGGTGCTCGTCAGTAAGACTATGACCGAGCGCAAGGAAGAGAAGAAAGAGAACTAGGCGGCTACGCCGACCGGCAGAACCGGATCGGCGGCATCTACCCCATCCAAAGCCCCGCTCCGCGGGGCTTTTCACATGGCCCATCACAATCACATGATGAACGACGACCAACTTCTGCGTTACTCGCGCCACATCCTGCTCGACGACATCGGCATCGAAGGCCAGGAAAGCTTGCTGGCGGGGCAGGCGCTGGTCATCGGCGCGGGCGGCCTGGGCTCGCCCGTTGCCCTGTACCTGGCGACCGCGGGCGTAGGCCAAATCACCCTGGTAGACCACGACACGGTGGACTTGACCAACCTGCAGCGGCAAATCGCCCACAGCATGGAGCGGGTCGGCCAGCCTAAGGTGGACTCGGCACGCAGCGCGATGGCGGCGATCAACCCCGAGGTCCAGGTGCAGGCCATCAACACCCGGGCCGACGCCGCCCTACTCGACCGGCTGGTCGCCCAGGCCGACGTGGTGCTGGACTGCTGCGACAACTTCGCCACCCGGCAGGCGATCAACGCCGCCTGCGTGCGGCACCGCAAGCCGCTGGTGTCGGGCGCGGCCATCCGCATGGACGGGCAGATCAGCGTGTTTGACCCGCGCACGGCCGACTCGCCCTGCTACGCCTGCGTATTTCCACCGGAAGCCGATTTTGAAGAAACCCGTTGCGCCGTCATGGGCGTGCTGGCGCCGCTGGTAGGCATCATCGGCGCCATACAGGCGGCTGAGGCCATCAAGCTGCTGAGTGGCGCCGGCACTTCGCTGGCCGGACGGCTGCAGATGCTGGACGCCCGCAGCATGGCCTGGAACGAGATCCGCATCCCACGCGACCCGGGCTGCAGCGTCTGCGGTACATTCCATGGGGCCTAGCAATTTACTCCTGTTTTCATAGCTGCCCACGCAATCCACACCTGCGCCAGATGCCTAAAATCCTTGTAACTTCTGCATTCTGCGCGCCATGAACCGCATAGCCCGACTGCAACGCTGGTTCCCGTTTCTCGCCTGGCCGCGGCCAGACCGCAGTACCCTAGTAGGCGAGATGTGGGCCGGCCTGACCGTCGGCATGATGGTGATCCCCCAGGGTGTCGCCTATGCGGCCCTGGCCGGCATGCCGCTGGTGACCGGCATTTACGCGTCGATGCTGCCCTCACTGGTGGCGGTGCTGTGGAGCTCATCCACCCGGCTGTCGGTCGGCCCCACGGCCCTAAGTGCCCTGCTGGTTGGCACTGCGCTGCTGGGCATGGCAGAGCCGGGCAGCGCGCAGTGGATCACGCTGGCGGTCTGGCTGGCCTTGCTGTCTGGCCTGCTGCAGATCGTGCTGGGGCTGGGCCGCTTCGGCTGGCTGATGAACCTGGTCAGCGCGCCGGTGCTCACCGGCTTCACCCAGGCGGCGGCGATTCTGATACTGCTGTCGCAGCTACCCGCCTTGATCGGCTTGGATGGATCTCTCGGCAGCCTGTTGCAGCAGCCGCACATCAATGTGCAGGCCATGGCCTTCGGCCTGGGGGCGCTGCTGGTGCTGGCGATGGGCAAGCGTTGGTTTCCTCGCTTCCCGGTGCTGATGGCGCTGGTGGTGGCCTGTGCGCTGCTCAGCGAGATGCTGGGTTTTGCCCAGGCCGGCGGCGCCGTCGTCGGCACCCTGCCCGCCGGTCTGCCGGCGCTGCAGCTGCCGGCCGCGCTGTCCTGGTCGCAATTCGGCGACCTCGCCCTGCCGGCCATGGTACTGACGCTGATCAGCTTCCTGGAAACCGCTTCCAGCGCCAAGGTGGACAACCAGCGCGGCGGCACCCGCTGGAATGAAAACCAGGACCTGATCGGCCAGGGGCTGGCCAAGATCGCATCTGGCCTGTGCGGCGCCTTCCCTACCAGTTCGTCGTTCTCGCGCTCGGCCATCAATCTGTACGCAGGGGCCAAAACCGGCTGGGCCACCATTTTCTCGGTGCTGCTGGTACTGCTGGTCCTGCTGTGGCTGACGCCAGCGCTGTACCACCTGCCGCAAGCTGTGCTGGCTGCTGTGGTGGTGGCCGCGGTATCCAGCCTGGTGCAACCCGCCGAGCTGTGCCGCATCTGGCGTGCCGCGCCGGTGGAGGCCATCACTTGCGCCACTACTTTTGTATTGACGCTGGCGACCGCGCCGCGGCTGTACTGGGGCGTGCTCGCAGGCTTGCTATTGGGTTTATCGCACTTTCTGTACCACCGGCTGCACCCGCGCATCATCGAGATCGGCCTGCACCCCGACGGCAGCCTGCGCGACCGGCACCTGTGGAACCTGCCGCTGCTGGCGCCCGACCTGTACGCGCTGCGCATGGATGCCGAGCTCGACTTTGCTTCGGCCAGCAGCCTTGAGCGGGCCATCATGGAACACTTGGCACTGCATCCCGAGGTGCGCCAGATCTGCCTGTTTGCCCAACCGATCAACCGGATCGACGCTACCGGTGTGGAAACCTTTGGCAAGCTGCGCCACATGCTGGCACAACGCGGCACCACCCTGCATCTCAGCGGTATGAAGCTTCCGGTAGAGAGGGTACTGCGCCAGGCAGGAGAACTGCCCGCAGCCACCGCACCCCAGGGCCTGCTGCGCCTTCACCGCACCGACCACGAGGCTTTGCTGGCGTTGCAGCCCACCCACGAGGACTTCGCGATTTGACGCGGCCAGGCCGCTTGGTTGCTTACGAACCCAACCCCCATCCAACCCAGCTCAGAAACAGTGTATGCAGTGTTCTGGCCCACAGAGTTACTGTTAAACTTTCAGCCACATTCACTGGTAACTTTGTGTCCTCACCGGCAACCTCCAACACCATCCATTTGAGCGACTTGCGCCTGGATTCCGCTTGCGCGTTGCTTCAAAAGGCGGATTCCTTGGCGGATGCAGCCGACCCGCTGACGTTTCTGCAAGAGGTGATCGATGGACTGTGCGAGCTGTCCCTCAAAGACCCGCTCACTGGTTTGTCCAACCGCCGCCACTTCAACACCGTGCTCGAAGCCGAGGTGGACCGCGTGGCCCGCTCCGGCGAAGCCGCCTTGCTGCTGCTAATCGACATCGACCACTTTAAAAGCGTCAACGACACCCACGGCCACTCAGCCGGCGATGAGGTGCTGCGGGTGGTCGCCAGAACGCTGCAGGGCTGCGTGCGCCCGATGGACATGCTGGCGCGCTATGGCGGCGAAGAATTTGTGGTGGTGCTCCCCGCCTGCCAACCGGCTTTTGGCGAAGCCGTGGCCGAGAGAATTCGCCGCACTATAGAAACCACGCCCATAAGCATATCGCCCAGCGTGGACCTGAACGTCACCATCAGTGTCGGCGGGGCTTTTGCACTGCAATGGATACGCTCTACCACTGAGCTGTGGACCGACCGAGCGGACCAGCAGCTGTACCTGGCGAAAACCACCGGGCGAAATCGCCTTTGTCTCGAGGTCCAACCCGAAAGCAATGTCAGCGCCGAAGAGAAAAATTTGTTGTTTGGTCACTTGTCTGCCACAGAGCCGGCCTGGATTGATATGACGTCCGGTACTGTAGTAGACAGTGCTGCGCAAAGGTAAGCCGTGATGAACAACATTCTGAATTCCCCCATCGCAAGCTCCGTGCTTGGTGCAAAAGTATTGGCTGTGACCAGCGGCAAGGGCGGCGTGGGTAAAACCTTTGTCTCGGCCAATCTGGCTGCGGCACTGGCCAAGCGCGGGCGCCGGGTGCTGGTGCTGGACGCCGACCTGGGCCTGGCCAATCTGGACGTGGTACTGAACCTGCACCCCAAGATCACGCTGCACGACGTATTTACCGGCAAAGCCACTCTGGATGAAGCGATTGTGAAGGCCCCCGGCGGCTTCTCGGTGCTACTGGCGGGATCGGGCATGGTCGAGTATTCCCGCCTGACCCCCGAGGTGCGCGACGAGTTCCTGCAGGTAATCCGCAGCCTGGTGCCACGCTTCGACGTGCTGCTGCTCGACACCGGCGCAGGCATCTCCGACGTGGTGCTTTTTGCGGTCTCGCTGGCCTCCGAGGTACTGGTGGTGGCCACCCCGGAACCCACTTCTTTGACCGACGCCTATGCGGCCATCAAGGTTCTGGCCACCCAGCAAAAGCGCCAGCATGTGCGGATGGTGATCAACCAGACGGCGCGCCCTGGCGATGGCCGGGCCATCACCACGCAACTGCAGCAGGTGCTGGACCGGTTTGTCACCAATGGCACCGGGCGCTCGATACGCTTGATCCATGTGGGCGACATTCCGTCCGATACCTCGGTGCGTGAAGCGGTGATGCGCCGCCAGTTGCTGATGGTCAACAACCCTGGCTGCCCCGCAGCCCTGGCGGTGTCGGAGCTGGCCCGCAAGCTCGACGAAACCGTGATCTCGCCCGCCGAATCCAACGGCGCCAGAACCTAAAAATCCAGCCTAAGCATCGGCCTCGACGGGGTCTTCGGCTCCGAACAGCGTTACCTGGTCGCGCCCTTGCTGCTTAGAGCGGTACATCGCACTATCGGCATTCTTGGCCAGCTGGATCTCATCCAGCCCATGCTGGGGGTAGATGGCAACGCCGGTACTTGACGAGATGTAAGCCATCTGGCCAGGGGCCACCAGAAAGCTCTGGTTGAGTGCATGGCGGATCTTCTCGGCCACAGACAAAGCATCGGGCGCATCTTGCACCGTGGGCAACAGCACCACAAATTCATCGCCGCCGATACGGGCCACCGTGTCCGAGGCCCGCACGCAGTCATGCATGCGCTGGGCCACCGCCTTCAGCAAGACATCGCCAGCAGCATGGCCTAGCGTGTCGTTTACGGGTTTGAAATGGTCTAGGTCCACATACAGCAAGGCCAAGTGCCCCCGGTTGCGATTGGCGTGGGAAATCGCCTGCTTGAGCCGGTCGTCAAACAAGGCCCGGTTCGGCAAACCCGTCAGAGTGTCGTGCTGGGCCATATGCGCCACGCGGTCTTCAATCGCTTTGCGGCCGGTGATGTCGCGTATCACCCCGACAAAGCAGGCTACGCCCTTGAAGGTTGCAGGCTGGGCCGACAGGATGCCGACGATGTTCTGGCCGGCCTTGCTGACCAGCGCCACCTCCAGGTTTTCACAAAACTGGTGCTCGGCAAGCTCGTTGCGGTAGCGCCGGCGATCCTCGGGCGTCTTCCAGATGGGCAAGGCACCAATCGAACGGCTGATGACATCGCTGCGCTCGTAGCCGGTCATGGCGGTAAAGCCCTTGTTGATGTCGATGATCAGGCCGTCGGCTTGCTGAGTGATCACCATGCCGTCGGGGCTGCTGTCAAAGATCAGCTCGAAGTGCTCCTTGGTTTCGCGCAGCTCGGCCGTCATGTGCGTCGCCACCACCATGGTGCGGGCACGGTCGGTGATCAGCACCCAGGTCAGCAAGGACAGCAGTACGCTCAACACCACACCGTTGCGGGCAATGATCTGCGCATTGTTGCGAATGCGTGGCCCGCCCTCGGTCACCTGAGGCACCACCGCCAGCGTCCAGGTCTGTCCGGCCACCTGGATGTATTCCAGCGTGCCGGTGGCCGGCTGCTCCCCACCGTTCGGCGGCGGGTTCGAGTCGAACATCAGCGAGCTGCCGCTGAGCTCAATACCGTCAAAAATCCTCACCGCCACGGCGTTGCCCGCATGGTCTGGCAAACCGGCCATCCACACGTCCATGCGGCACGGCGCGACCACCCAGCCCAGCAGATTGGCACGCCGGGCCTCCAAGGTGTCGGTGGGGGCATCATGGTGGTAGATGGGCACAAACATCACGAAACTCGCCTGGGGACTGGCCCCCGTTTCGACCAACTGCGTCAGCTTGCCGGTGATGGCGGCACGGCCTGAATCGCGTGCCCGCTCCATGGCGGCACGGCGCGTGGGTTCTGCCCAAAAATCGTATCCCAGGGTGCGCACATCAAACGCAATGGCAGGCTCCAGCTGCACCAGTGGCGCCATGAACTTACGCTCGCCGTCGGGCCTGATGCCATAGCCCCGGTAACCCAGGGCCTGCATATCAAGCACATGGTTGGCGCGCTCTGCCCCGTCCGTCAGAGGCGCCCAGCCGAGCCCCTCCAGGCCCGCCACATCGGCCCCCAGCTGCAGGGCGTCCACGTAACGGACAAAGGCCTCGCGCCCCACAGGCTGCGCGGCGGCAAACAGGCCTTGCACGCCCCGCAGCACCTGCTCCTGGGCCCGCATGCGCTGTTCCACCCGCTCGGCAAAGGCCTGCACATTGGCATCGTCGCGGGACCGTTGGTCAATCAGAGCGTTGCGCGATTCATATTGCCACAGCCAATACGTAGTACCCAGGGACAGCAAAAATACCAGCGCGGCACCGCACAGGTGCTTCAGCCATTTGTCCGGGTATTTCAAAATCAAACCACCATCCTAGAAAACCACCATGTCTCGGGCCAGCGCGGGCGGAAAGTACTTTTGAAAAATCCGCAGCACCGTACCGTCATCGCGCAGCGACTGCACAACGGCGCCCCATTTCTGCTGCTCGGCGGGTGTAATGGACTTCTTCGACATGATCAGGCCATGCGGCACGGGTGGGTCGTTGAACTCAAGGATGCGGGTGTTGTCCTTGATGCTGCTGGTCTGTACATCGCCAATATCGAAGGGTTCGATCACCATGGCCTGGATGCGCTCCAGCGCCAGCACCTGGTACAGGGGCTCCAGACCCGAGGCATAGCTGACCCGGCCAGCCTCTGCCAAGCGGTCCACCATGCGGTTGGCGCTGCTGCCATAGCGGAAACTGCGGATCACCCCCAGCTTCAACCGAGGCTGATCCTCGAAATCAGCCAGTTTCTGCACGTTGGCGCTCTTGTGTACCAGTAAATAGTATTTATTGGAAAAGTACCAGGCGAAGGCGGCGAATTTATCCCGCTCCTCGGTGGCTATGCCCGACAGGCTGAAGTCCAGCGCACCCGATTCGATCAACTGCCAGATGCGCGCCCGCGGCAGCACGCTGACTTGCAGGGTGCAGCCACTGCGCTGGGCCAATGCATCGGCAAAATCCTTGTCGATGCCCGCGCCGGAATCGGCTGAATACAGCACGCCATGCACATGCAAAGCCAATGTCAGGGGACGTGAGCAGTCTGGTCGGTCGTCTGCAGCCCAGCTAAACGCACCAAAAGCCGCCAAAACGACGGCGCAACAAGCTTGGCGGAGCGAGGAATACATTGTCGTAGACAGAAGAGACAACATCAGCCTTGCGTGTAAAGAATCGTTAACAACTATACCGTGAGCCACCCACCTTGTGTACGCCCAGAGAGACCTTCCTTAGACGGAAATGATCCAACCCTCCAGTGGATCCATACCCTGCGGCAAGCCGTAACAGGGCACACCGGCCACATGCTGCTCAGCCGCCCAGCCGGCTTGCAACATGCACAGTACGGCATCCAAGGCATCGCCGCTGGCGTCGGCCACCAAGATATCCCGCTGGGCCGCATTCAATTGCAGCCGCAAACCCAGGCGCACAGTGCCGTGCGGGCCCTGCCCGGCTTCCAAGGCCTGCACCAAATCGCTGCGGGCCTGCGCGCGTTGCGGCGTCTGTCTGACCTTGTCATCACTTTTATAGCTGCGCCGCCCGGTCCCCCGCGTACCTGCTTGCCAACCATCCAGCACTTCGCGTGCCAGCAGGCCCGGATAGCCCTCCAGCGCAACCCGCCGGGTGTCGCCAAGGTGCAGGCCAGGGAAGTCCACACCGGCGTCCAGCAGCAGCGGCACGCCAGCGTGCAACATGTAGGCCACTGGGGGATTCACCCATTTCATCGACGGGCTGGAGCCCGCCAGATGGTCACAGGCGCGGTGGGCAAACTTCTGGCCCACCGGCCGGGCAGCGCAGAAAGCCGCGAACTGGTCGCGGATCTGGCGCCGGTCCAGCCCCGCCATGTGGCGGATACAGGCATGCCAGTCTTGCGGCCAACCCAGGGTTTCGACCAGGCCGCGCGGCAGACCGAACGGTAGATCAAAAGCCCCCACCCAAGTACGTGGCTGGGCCAGCACGGCGGCGAACGCCTGCAGGGAGTGCAGGCGCTGCAGCCCCTGTAGAACTACGATGCCATCGGCGACTGCGCCCCAGGCCAGCACTATGTGCTTGCGCGGGCTGGGGCTGCTGGAAAAATCGCAACCTAAAAGCTCTGCCGCCACCATGCATCAGCCCAAGACCAACGCCACCACGCCGGCAACGATGTAGTCCGCCCCCGACAAATGGCTACCGCGCTGGCTCTCGCCCGGCAGAGCCGCGAACAGCATCGACATCTCGCGCGTCGGCTCCACATGCGACAAAGGCGCGGTTTGCACGGCGATCAACACCAAGCACAGGGCAAAAACAGACATGCAAGAAGTCAAAAACCCGCAAGTCGGCGACGGCTTGCGGGTTGGATGGAGAGATGCCGGTGCGTTAAACCCGGCCCACGATGGATGCGGTGGCCATCAGCTCTTCGAGCAGAGCCAGTGAGACCTTGCCGGACACCGAGTACGGGTCGAGCTCTGGTTTTTCGGCGTACTTCAGCAGGATCGACTGGTTCAGCTTCAGGATATTCACCTGGCCCATGGTCCAGCCGCCAAAGCGGCGTTCGGAGATTTCTTCAAAGTGCAGCAAGGCCACATCCTTGTGCCGCGCATCGCGCTGGATATGGCCGTACAGCTCATTCACCGGCATACGCCCGCCTTCGATGGCTTGCAAGAATATGCCGCCACCGTAGCAAAGAATGCCCGTGATGCCGCAGGTCGGGTTGTATTGGCGCGACTGCGCGAGGATGGCTTCGATAGCGGCGGGGCTGGTGTCCAGCGCGCGGCTGGCGTAGAGAAGGCGTACAAGCATGGCGTTAGCCCTTTCTGGGAATGAGGGACAAAAATTCGCGGCGCAGGTTCGGGTCTTTCAGGAAAGCCCCGCGCATCACCGAGTTGATCATCTTGCTGTCCATGTCCTTCACGCCGCGCCAACCCATGCAGTAGTGGCTGGCTTCCATGACGATGGCCAGACCGTCAGGCTGGGTTTTTTCCTGGATCAGGTCGGCCAGTTGCACCACAGCCTCTTCCTGGATTTGTGGGCGGCCCATGATCCATTCGGCCAGCCGGGCGTACTTGGACAAGCCGATCACATTGGTGTGCTCATTGGGCAAAACACCGATCCATATCTTGCCAATCACCGGGCACAGGTGATGCGAACAGGCACTGCGCACAGTGATGGGACCAACGATCATCAGCTCGTTCAGATGCTCGGCGTTGGGAAACTCGGTGATGTTGGGTGCCGGCACGTAGCGCCCTTGAAATACCTCTTTGAGGTACATCTTAGCCACGCGGCGGGCAGTGTTGTGGGTGTTGTGGTCGCGGTCGGTGTCGATCACCATGCTGCTCAGCACACCTTGCATTTTATCGGTCACTTCGTCCAATAAAAGCTCCAGCTCGCCGGGCTGGATGAACTCGGCAATATTGTCATTGGCGTTGAAGCGTTTGCGCGCGGCTTGCAGGCGTTCGCGGATCTTGACGGAAACAGGCGTGCCCTCGCCGTCTCGGGGGTCGGCCAGCGCAGCGGGGTTCATAGCGTCAGGTGGTTTCATTAACATCCTGGAATGTTAGCAGGGCGAGTAAGCCGGCAGCATGCAGATGATGCGAAGACCCTTTTAAGCAGGCCCGGGCACCGCATAATCAGCGCCTTTTCCGCATTCCGCCGACTCACCTACAAGAAGAACACATGGACAACCTAGACCTGCTCAACACCCGCGAAGACTGGTACGCAGCATTTTTTGCGGGTGACACCGAATTCATGGCCACTGTCGAGGCCGACTCGTTTTGCGTAGTGCATGCCAACGGCGTGCAATCCAAATGGGAACAGCTGCATGGCATCTCGCGTGCCGTACAGGCCGACCTGTGGTTTCCCGAAAGCGCCTACAAGCAAGATGCCCAGCTGTCGCTGCACAACCATGGCGACTTTTCCGTGGTCTCGGGCATGAGCCACACCTGGATTGACGACACCGAGCACAGCAAGGTGTTCTTCAGCGAACTCTGGCGCCAGAACACGCAGGGATGGCAGCTGATGCATCTGCACTTCACGCCAGCAACAGAAACCACCGCAGCGGTCTAGCCGCCAGGCTTACTGCACCGGCGCGCCGCCCTCGAACCACTGCTTGACCAGCGCGCGCTCAGCATCGGTGATGCCGGTGGCGTTATTCATCGGCATTACGCGCGTTACCACCACCTGCTGGTACACCGCCTGCGCATGCTGCTGCACGGCGGCCGGCGAATCCAGGCGCACGTTCTTCATTTGCACCTGCTCGCCGTGGCACATATAGCATCGCTGGGCCAGCACTGGCCGCAGATTTTCATAAGAAATAGTGGCTTTAGCGCTAGTAATATCTGCGCCAACAGCTACTGAATTTGTAGCAGTCTGTGGTACCGGCTTCATCCAGACAACGGCGCCAATAATCACCGCCAGCCCGGCCAGCGCATAGCCAACCGGGTGACGATTTCGGCCCAGCAGGTAGCCGTGGCGCAACACGAAGAACTGGCGGATCGCCGCGCCGGCCAGCATCATCAGCACCAGCACCAGCCAGTTCTGCGGATGGGTGTAGGTGAAGCTGTAGTGGTTGCTCAGCATGGCAAACAGCACCGGCAGGGTGAAATAGGTGTTGTGCACGCTGCGCTGCTTGCCGCGCTGGCCGTGGATGGGGTCGACCGGCTGGCCGGCCTTGATGGCGGCCACCACGGTGCGCTGACCAGGGATGATCCAGAAGAACACATTGGCGCTCATGCTGGTGGCGATCATCGCCCCGACCAGCAGGAACGCGGCGCGCCCGGCAAACCAGTGGCAGGCCAGCCAGGAGGCCATGCACACCAGCACCGCCACCAGCGCACCCACAATCGCATCGCCGTGCTTGCGCTTGCCGAACAGCTGGCAGATGCCGTCGTACAGCATCCAGAACACCACCAGAAACGACAGCGCCACGCCAATCGCCGCGCCGGGCGACCAGTTCATCAGCGATTTGTCGATCAAATAGGTGCTGGCGTTCCACAGATAGGACACGGTGAACAGCGAGAAGCCGGTCAGCCAGGTGGAGTAACTTTCCCAGTAGAACCAGTGCAGGTGCTTGGGCAGCTGCGGCGGCGCGCCGGCGAACTTCACCGGGTGGTAGAAACCACCACCATGCACGGCCCATAGTTCGCCGCTGACGCCCTGCTTCTTGAGGTCTTCGTCGACCGGCGGCGTCAGGCTGCTGTCCAGAAACACGAAGTAGAACGACGAGCCTATCCAGGCGATCGCTGTAATGACATGAACCCAGCGCAGCAGCAGGTTGGCCCAGTCGAGGTAGTAGCTTTCCATATATCACTCACCCTTGGCAGCGCACGTGTGCGCTGCTTGTTTCTCTGTCCACCACTGCGGGCACTGTGGGCAGAAATAAGGCCACGAACAAAAGCTGGGAGAGAAAGCCTTGCGCCGCTGCGACCTGAACCCGTGATTCTATGGAGTAATGCTTTGCAACAACTGTGCCGCAACCGCAACCGCAATCACCTCGGGCTCCTTGCCCGCAATGCCCGGCACGCCAATCGGGCAGGTCACCTGGGCCAGCTCAACCTCCACAAAGCCGCGGGCCAGCAGCCGCTGGCGAAAGCTCGCCCATTTGGTGCGGCTGCCGATCAGACCGATGAACGGCAGGTCGGCCTGGCTGCGCTGGCGTTGCAGGCAGGCGGCCACGATATCCAGATCTTCCGCATGGCTGAAGCTCATCACCAACACCCGGCTGCCGGGCTGCAGGTCGTGCACCGCCTGGTGCACCGGGTCGGAATGTTCGCAGACCACATTACCGGGCAGCTCGACGGGGAAGATGCCGTCCCGGCTGTCGATCCAGGCCAGTGCGAACGGCAGGCGCGCCAGCACCTGGGCCAGTGCATGGCCTACGTGGCCGCCGCCGAACAAGGCCACGGGCGTGTAGTGGGTGGTCAGGCGGCTGCGCAGCCGCTCGCTATCGGCCTGGGTGACGGTTTCAAAGCGCAGATGCACCACGCCGCCGCAGCACTGCCCCAGGCTGGGGCCCAGCGGGTAACGCAGCACATGCGCCCCCATGCTGCCGCCCAGCCGGGCCTGCGCCTCGGCAATCGCCTGGAACTCCAGGTTGCCGCCGCCAATCGTGCCCACCAGCTGGTCGCCCTGCACGGCCATCCAGGTGCCCGGACCGCGCGGCACCGAGCCTTGGGTAGACTCCACACTGACCAGCACAGCCGGCCCAAACTGCAGCAGCTGGAATAAGTCGTCGGTATTTTTCACACGCGCAGTATGCATGGACGCAAGCACCACCACACCATGAATCCCCACACCTGTAAATACCTGCCCAGATATCTACGTTTAGCCCTGGCGGCTGGCGCGACCACTATCGCCAGCCTGCTGGCTGGCTGCAGCTCGGCACCCGCGCCCGCCACGCCCGGCCCAACCATCACGCCGGTCACGCCCGATGCCGCGGCCAAGCCCAGCGTGCCGTCGCCCGCACCGGTAGCAACCCCGCCTAAGATTTCCACCGCGTCCACGCCGCGCGACTACCGGCGTGATGCCGCCCGCCATGTGTACGAGCGCAATGCCAGCCGCATCTACCAGGGCAAGATGCAGCCCAACCTGTACGCCATCGGCGTGCTGGAGGTGAACCTGGACCGGCAAGGCCGGGTTACCGGCCTGCACTGGATGCGCGCGCCCAAGCATGCGCCCGAGGTGATCCGCGAGATAGAGCGCACGGTGCGCGAGGCAGCGCCGTTCCCACCGCCGTCGCGCATGGGCAAGGTCGTCTATACCGATACCTGGCTGTGGGACAAGAGCGGCCAGTTCCAACTGGATACGCTGACCGAAGGGCAGCTATAGCCCTTGGGCGAATGCAATCACTCTAGTTTGAGGTTCTGCGTCTTCACGACGTTGCGCCAGGCGCGGTAGTCGGCTTCGATGAAGTGACCCAGCAGCGCGGGCGACCCCGGTGCCGCATCCACCGCGTCGGCCTTGAAGCGGGCCACCACCTCGGGCATCACCACAACCTGGTTGATGGCGGCATTCAGCTGGTTGACGATGGCCGCGGGCGTGCCGGCTGGAGCCATCAGTGCGAAGTAGTTCACCACGTCGATGCCAGGGAAGCCAGCTTCGGCCATGCTGGGCACATCGGGCAGCGCGCTGGAGCGCTTGGCGCTGGTGACGGCCAATGGGCGCACCCGGCCATCCTTGATAAAGGGCAGCAGCGCCGGGATGGTGCCGGTGACCAGCTGCACATGGCCGGCCAGCATGTCCATGGTGGCTGGGGCCACGCCGCGGTAGGGAATATGGGTGATGAAGGTGCCGGTGCGGGCCTTCAGCAGCTCCAGCACCAGGTGGTTGACGCCACCAGCGCCGGCCGAGCCGTAGTTCAGCACGCCCGGCTGCTGCCGCGCCATGCGCACCAGTTCTTTCATGTCGCGCGCCGGCATCTGGGTATTGGTGGCCCAGACCAGCGGGCCGCTGGCGATCATGCCCACCGGCACAAACTGGGTCAGCGGATCGTAGTGTGCGCTGGGCAAGGCCGCCGCCACGGTGGTGAACGGCGAGGCCACCAGCAGCAAGGTGTAGCCATCGGCCGGGGCCGCCGCCACCGCCTGCGTGCCGATGGCGCCCGAGGCACCGGTGCGGTTCTCGACCACGAAATTGGCGCCCATCACCTCACCGAGTTTTTGCGCCATCAGCCGGCCCATGGCGTCGGTGCCGGCACCGGGTGCGAACGGTACGACGATCTTGACCGGCTTGTCGGGGTAGGCCGAGCGCGCATCCGCCGCCCAGCCACTTGCTACAGAAAAAGTAGCTGCCACCGCAAGCGCTACATGCGCCAACAGCCGATTTTTTATAAATTTCATGACCATCCCAAAGCAATCAATGGGGCGGATTTTGTGGCGAAACCAAGTCAGCGGCGTGACACCGGCTAGCTCCCCCGGTAGGTCGAGTAGCTCCACGGGCTGACCAGCAGCGGCACGTGGTAGTGCTGGCGGGTGTCGGCCACACCAAAGTCCAGGCTGACCTTGTCCAGAAAGTTCGGTTCGGGCAAGGCCACCCCGCGGGCTTGGAAATAGGCCGCCACATCGAACACCAGGCGGTAGGTGCCAACCTGCAGCGTGCTGTCGTCAAACAGTGGCGCGTCGGTGCGGCCATCGGCATTCAGCACCAGGCTTTTCAACAAATGGCTGCTATCACCCTGCGTGGCATACAGCGCAACCCCCATCCCCGCGGCCGGACTGCCATGCATCGTATCCAAAACGTGTGTGCTCAATCCCATACTTGTCCTCACATAATCAAACATTTTTCAGTCCGCAAATTTGTATACAGTATAAAAATTTGCGCTATTATCTTGTGATGGAACCCACCACCACGAACACCAACACCATCGTTGAAGCCCTGACCAAAGCGATTGTGGAGCACAGGCTGCACCCAGGCACCAAGCTGGCCGAACAAAAACTGGCGGACCACTTTGGCGTCTCGCGGACCCTGGTGCGCCAGGCTTTGTTCCAGCTGTCGCAAAACCGCCTGATCCGCCTGGAGCCTGCGCGCGGAGCGTTCGTGGCAGCACCCTCGGTGGCCGAGGCGCGCCAGGTATTTGCGGTGCGCCGCATGCTGGAAGCCGAAATGGTGAGGGCCCTGGTGCGCGACATCACGCCAAGCAAGATAAACGCCCTGAGAGACCAGGCCGCCACCGAAAAAGCCGCGCTGAAGGACAAGGACCTGACCAACCGCACCGAGGTGCTGGGCAACTTCCATCTGCGCATGGCCGAACTGCTGGAAAACGATGTGCTGGTGCAGATGATGGTAGAGCTGCTGTCGCGCTGCTCGCTGATCACCCTGATGTACCAGACCGACAACGCCTCCGAGCACGCCTGCGACGAACACAATGCACTGATCCAGGCGCTGGCCGCCAAGGACGAAGCCCTGGCCGTGCAGGTGATGGACGAGCACCTGAAGAGCGTGGAAGCCAGCCTGACCTTCGACCGCAAGATTCCCAGCAACGACATCGCCATGGCTTTGGCCTAACTTGTGCTTGAGACAGCCCATGAGCAAGACATCCGCACCCTACCCCCGTGACCTCGTCGGCTACGGCCGCAACGTGCCCCATGCGCAATGGCCGAACCAGGCCAAGATCGCAGTCCAGTTCGTCCTCAATTACGAAGAAGGCGGCGAAAACAGCGTGCTGCACGGCGACGCGGCATCCGAAACCTTTTTGTCCGAGCTGATCACCGCCCAGCCCTTCCCGGACCGGCACATGACCATCGAGTCGATGTACGAATACGGTTCGCGGGTCGGCTCCTGGCGCATCCTGCGCGAATTTGAAAAGCGCGGCCTGCCGCTGACCATCTTCGGCGTGTCCATGGCCTTGCAGCGCCACCCGGAACTGACCCAGGCCTTTGTCGACCTCGGCCACGAAATCGCCTGCCACGGCTGGCGCTGGATCCACTACCAGAACCTGCCCGAAGCCACCGAGCGCCTGCACATGGAAGTCGGCGCCGAAATCATCCGCCAGATGACCGGTGGCCAGTGGCCGCAAGGCTGGTATACCGGCCGCGATAGCCCCAATACCCGCCGCCTGCTGGCCGACCAGGGCGGCTTTGCCTACGACAGCGACTACTACGGCGACGACCTGCCGTTCTGGCTGCCCACCACCAAGAGCGACGGCACGGTGGAGCCGCGCCTGGTGATCCCCTATTCGCTGGACACCAACGACATGCGCTGCGTGCAGGTGCAGGGCTTCAACACCGGCGAGCATTTCCTGCAGTACCTGAAGGACAGCTTCGACGTGCTGTATGCCGAGGGCGACGAAGCTCCAAAGATGATGAGCATCGGCATGCACTGCCGGGTGCTGGGCAAGCCCGGCCGCTTTGGCGCGCTGCAGAAGTTTCTGGACTACGTGCAAAGCCATGAGCGCGTATGGATCTGCCGCCGCATCGACATTGCCCGCCACTGGCAGCAAGTACACCCCTATCGCCCCGCCCCCACCGTTTGATTTGCATGGCACTGACGCTCGCCTTCCTCAACACCGCTCCCCAAGACGAGGTACTGCAGCAGCTGCCCGGCTTGTACGAGCATTCCCCCTGGATCGCGGCCAAAGCCCTGGAGGCCCGGCCGTTCCAGTCGCTCGCGCAGCTCAAGCACGCCATGGTCCAGGTGCTGGCAGCCGCCGGCACGCAGGCCCAGCTGGACCTGATCCGCGCCCACCCCGAGCTCGCCGGCAAAGCGGCAGAGCCGCTGACCGCTGAATCCAGCCATGAGCAAAACCAGGCCGGCTTGACGCGCTGCACGCCCGAGGAGCTGGCCCAGCTGCAGCAGCTGAACGCCGACTACCTGGCGCGCTTCGGCTTCCCGTTCATCCTGGCGGTGCGCGGGCCACGCGGCACCGGCCTGCGCAAGCAGCAGATCATCGACACCTTTGTGCGACGGCTGCGCAACCCCGCCGACTTTGAACACGCCGAGGCTTTGCGCAACATCCACCGCATCGTCGAGATCCGGCTGAACGACGCGTTCGATGCGCACCCCACGCTGGGTAATCTGGTCTGGGACTGGCAGGAAGACTTGAGCGCACACACCGACCCCGGCTACGCCGAGCAAGGCCAGCTCACCGTCACATACCTGACCGACGCGCACCGCGCCTGTGCCGCCCAGATCGCCCAAACCATGCGCGAATGCGGGTTCGACACCGTGGCCATCGACGCGGTCGGCAACGTGGTGGGGCGCTACCACGCCGCCACGCCCGACGCCAAGACCCTACTGACCGGCAGCCACTTTGATACGGTACGCAACGGCGGCAAGTACGACGGCCGGCTGGGCATTTATGTGCCCATGGCCTGCGTGCGCGAACTGTCGCGCCAAGGTCTGCGCCTGCCCTTTCACTTCGAAGTGGTGGGCTTTGCCGAAGAAGAAGGCCAGCGCTTCAAAGCGACCTTCCTGGGCTCGGGTGCGTTGATCGGCCACTTCAACCCCGACTGGCTGGACCAGACTGATGCCGATGGCGTCTCCATGCGCCAGGCCATGGCGCATGCGGGTTTGCGGCCCGAAGACATCCCGGCGCTGCAGCGCAAGCCGGCCGACTACCTGGGCTTTGTTGAGGTCCATATCGAGCAAGGCCCGGTACTCAACGAGCTGGACATTCCGCTGGGCATCGTTACCTCCATCAACGGCAGCGTGCGCTACACCGGCAAGGTAGAAGGCGTGGCCTGCCATGCCGGCACCACCCCGATGAACCGCCGCCGCGACGCCGCCACAGCCGTGGCCGAGCTGGCACTGTATGTAGAGCAGCGTGCCGCCCAGGACGGCGACTCGGTCGGCACCATGGGCATGCTGCAAGTACCCAACGGCTCGATCAACGTAGTGCCGGGTGCATGCTCGTTCAGCCTGGACCTGCGCGCGCCTAACAATGCGCAGCGCGATGCCCTGGCCCACGACGTGCTGGCCGCGCTGCAAAGCATTTGCGACCGCCGCGGCCTGCGCTACACGCTGGAAGAAACCATGCGCGCCGCCGCCGCCCCCAGTGCCCCCGCCTGGCAGCAGCGCTGGGAACAGGCGGTGCAGGCACTCGGCGTGCCGCTGCACCGCATGCCCAGCGGCGCCGGCCACGATGCGATGAAGCTGCACGAAGTCATGCCCCAGGCCATGCTGTTCGTGCGCGGCCAGAACGCCGGCATCAGCCACAACCCGCTGGAGAGCAGCACCAGCGACGACATGCAGCTCGCCGTCGAGGCGTTTTCCCATCTCTTGAACCATCTTTCCGTTCCATGACCGCCACTACTGCTACCCACGATTACGCCCCGCTCGACGCCTGGATTGACCAGCATTTCGATGAACAAGTCGCCTTTCTGCAAGCGCTGATCCGCGTTCCCACCGACACCCCGCCCGGCAACAACGCGCCGCACGCCGACCGTGCCGCCGAGCTGCTCGAAGCCATGGGTCTGGCGGTCGAAAAGCACCCAGTACCGGCCGCCGAAGTGGCTGCCGCCGGCCTGCAATCCATCACCAACCTGGTGGTACGCCGCGCCTACGGCCCGGGCAAGACGATTGCGTTGAACGCCCATGGCGACGTGGTGCCGCCCGGCGAGGGCTGGACCCACGACCCGTATGGCGCGGAAATCGCCGACGGCAAGATCTACGGCCGGGCCACCGCCGTCAGCAAGGGCGACTTCGCCAGCTTTACCTTCGCGGTGCGGGCGCTGGAATCGCTAGGCCTGCCTTTGAAAGGCGCGGTCGAGCTGCACTTCACCTACGACGAGGAATTCGGCGGCGAAGTCGGCCCGGGCTGGCTGCTGAAGAACCACATCGTCAAACCCGATCTGATGATCGCCGCCGGCTTCTCCTACCAGGTGGTCACCGCGCACAACGGCTGCCTGCAGATGGAGGTCACAGTGCACGGCAAGATGGCCCATGCCGCCATCCCCACCAGCGGCGTCGATGCGCTCCAGGGCGCGGTGCACATCCTGAACAGCTTGTATGCGCAAAACGCGCTGTACCAGAACGTCACTTCCGCGGTGGAAGGCATCACCCACCCTTACCTGAACGTGGGCACCATCGACGGCGGCACCAACACCAATGTGGTTCCAGGCAAGGTGGTGTTCAAGCTGGATCGCCGCATGATCCCGGAAGAAAACCCGGTGGAGGTCGAAGCCAACATCCGCCAGCTGATCGCCGATGCGGCAGCCAGCCAGCCCGGCATCACGGTGGATATCAAGCGCCTGCTGCTCGCGCATGCCATGCAACCCCTGCCCGGCAATGCGCCGCTGGTCGAGGCTATCCAGAAGCACGGCCAGGCAGTGTTTGGCGAACCGATTCCCGCCACCGGCACGCCGCTGTATACCGACGTGCGGCTGTATGCCGAGGCCGGCATTCCCGGCGTGATCTATGGTGCCGGCCCGCGCACGGTGCTGGAGTCGCACGCCAAGCGCGCCGACGAGCGCCTGGACCTGGAAGACCTGCGCCGCGCGACCAAGGTGATTGCCCGCACCCTGGTCGATTTGCTCGCATAACCCCGTACACGTTTTGCATAGAATAGGTAGTCTCCACGGGGACTATCGACCATGGCTTGCGTTAGGCTTACACACCTAATAAATCCACCGAGGACACAATGGCCAAAGACATTTCGCCCGCAGAAATGGCGCTGCGCGACGCAGCCCGCGAATACCACTGCACCCCCACCAAAGGGAAAATTTCGGTCAACGCGACCAAGCCACTGTCCAACCAGCGCGACCTGTCGCTGGCCTATTCCCCCGGTGTCGCCTACCCCTGCCTGGACATCGAGCGCGACCCCTCGCTGGCGGCCGAATACACCTCGCGCGGCAACCTGGTCGGCGTGATCACCAACGGCACCGCCGTACTGGGCCTGGGCAATATCGGCCCGCTGGCGTCCAAGCCGGTGATGGAGGGCAAGGGCTGTTTGTTCAAGAAGTTCGCCGGCATCGACGTGTTCGACATCGAGCTGGCCGAGAACGACCCCGACAAGCTGGTCGACATCATTGCCGCCATGGAACCCACGCTGGGCGGCGTGAACCTCGAAGACATCAAAGCCCCCGAGTGCTTCTACATCGAGCAAAAGCTGCGCGAGCGCATGAACATCCCGGTGTTCCACGACGACCAGCACGGCACGGCCATCATCTCTTCCGCCGCCCTGTTGAACGGCCTGGAACTGGTGGGCAAGAAGATCGAAGACGTGAAGGTAGCGGTATCCGGCGCCGGCGCGGCAGCCATTGCCTGCCTGGACGTAATGGTCGGCCTGGGCGTGCAGCGCAAGAACATCTTCGCCTGCGATTCCAAGGGCATCATTTACCAGGGTCGCCCCGGCGGTTTTGACGCCTCCAAAGAGCGCTATGCGCAAGACACCTCGGCCCGCACCCTGGCCGACGCGGTCAACAACGCCGACGTGTTCCTGGGCTGCTCGGCCGCCGGTGTGCTGACCGCCGAAATGGTCAAGACCATGGCCGCCAAGCCCATCATCCTGGCGCTGGCCAACCCCGAGCCCGAGATCCGCCCCGAGCTGGCCAAGGCCGTGCGGCCCGACTGCATCATCGCCACCGGCCGTTCGGACTACCCGAACCAGGTCAACAACGTGCTGTGCTTCCCCTACATCTTCCGCGGTGCACTGGACTGCGGCGCGACCAAGATCACCGAAGCCATGAAGCTGGCCTGCGTGCGCCAGATCGCCGACCTGGCCAAGGCCGACATCAGCGAGGAAGTTGCGGCTGCGTACTCGGGCAAAGAACTGGTGTTCGGCAGCGAATACCTGATCCCCACGCCATTCGACTCGCGCCTGATCCTGCGCATCGCCCCGGCCGTGGCCAAGGCCGCCGAAGAATCCGGCGTGGCAACCCGCCCGATCAAGGACATGGAAGCCTACCGCCAAAGCCTGATGCGCTTTGTCTACCAAACCGGCATGTTCATGCGCCCCGTGTTCAGTGCCGCCAAGGCCGTGCCCGCCAACGCCAAGCGCGTGGCCTATGCCGAGGGCGAAGACGAACGCGTGCTGCGCGCCGCCCAGCTGGCGGTGGATGAAAACCTGGCCCATCCCATCCTGATCGGCCGTCCGGCCGTGATCGAGGCCCGCATCCTCAAGGCCGGCCTGCGCATCCGCGTCGGCACCGATGTGGAAGTGGTGAACCCCGAGGACGACGCCCGCTTCCGTCAGTACTGGGAAACCTACCACCGCCTCATGGGCCGCCGCGGCGTGTCGCAGGACGTGGCCAAGGCCGCCGTGCGCCGCTCCAACACCACCATCGCCGCGCTGATGGTGCGCCTGGGTGATGCCGACGCCATGCTGTGCGGCCTGCTGGGCCGCTACGAAGGCCATCTGCAACACGTGCGCGACATCATCGGCCTGAAAAAAGGCGCCTCTGGCTTTGCCGCGCTCAACGCGCTGATGTTGGAAAAGCACACCTTGTTCATCACCGACGCGTTTGTGAACGAAGATCCGAGCGCCGAAGAGCTGGCCAGCATTGCGGTGATGGCCGCCGAAGAGGTAGCGCGCTTCGGCCTGCCGCCCAAGGTGGCGTTCTTGTCGCACTCCAACTACGGATCGTCGGACCGCCCCTCGGCCCGCAAGATGCGTCTGGCGCACGAGCTGTTCAAGGCCATGGCGCCCGACATCGAGTCCGACGGTGAACTGCAAGGCGATGCCGCCCTGTTGCAGCCCCTGCGCGAAGCAGCCTTGCTGGATGCCGAAACCAACCTGCACGGCGAAGCCAATCTGCTGGTCTGCCCCAATCTGGACGCCGCCAACATCTTGTTCAACGTGCTCAAGGTCACGGGCGGCAACGGCGTCACCGTCGGCCCCATCCTGCTGGGTGCGGCCGCATCGGCGCACATCCTGACTCCATCGGCCACCGTGCGCCGAGTGGTCAACATGACGGCCCTGGCCGTGGCCAACGCGTCCACCTTCCGCAAGTAAGCCGGCGCCAAGCCCAGCTCTTGAAAAGCGCACTTTTATAGTGCGCTTTTCTGTTGGGGCAGGCACTCTTTTTGCGGTAAGGTCTGGACACCTCTTTGGAGACTCCATGACACAACGCGCCTTCCTGCAAGCCACCCTCGCCAGCGCCGCCCTGCTGCTGACCGCAAGCGCCTTCGCCCAGAACACGCCCATCAAGTTCCAGCTCGACTGGCGCTTCGAAGGCCCGGCCGCCATGTTTCTTACTCCGGCGGCCAAAGGCTATTTCAAGGACGCCAAGCTGGACGTGACCATCGACGCTGGCAACGGCTCGGGCGGCGCCGTCACCCGCGTGGCCTCCAGCGTCTACGACATGGGTTTTGCCGACCTGGCCGCGGTGATGGAATTCCACGCCAACAACCCCGACGCACCGAACAAGCCGGTAGCGGTGATGATGGTCTACGCCGACACCCCGGCCTCGGTGATGGTGCTCAAGAAATCGGGCATCAAGACCCCGGCCGACCTCAACGGCAAGAAGCTCGGCGCCCCGGTGTTCGACGCCGGCCGCCGCGCGTTCCCGATCTTCGCCAAGGCCAACGGCATCAACGGCGTGCAGTGGACCACCATGGACCCGCCGCTGCGCGAAACCATGCTGGTGCGCGGCGACGTGGACGCCATCACCGGCTTCACCTTCACCTCGCTGCTGAACCTGGAAGCGCGTGGCACCAAGGCCGAAGACGTACTGGTGCTGCCCTACCCGCAGTTCGGCGTGAAGCTCTACGGCAACGCCATCATCGCCTCGCCCAAGCTGATCAAGGAGAACCCTGCCGCCGTCAAAGCCTTTCTGCAAGCCTTTGCCAAGGGCATGAAGGACGTGATCGCCAAGCCCGCCGCCGCTATAGAAGACGTGAAGGCCCGCGACGGCATCATCAACAGCGCACTGGAGCTGCGCCGCCTCAACATGGCCATAGACACCGCCATCAACACGCCCAACGCCCGCGCAGAAGGCTTTGGCAACACCACGCCACCGCGCCTGTCGCTGATGGCCTCGCAGGTGTCCGACGCCTTTGGCACCAAGACCCGGGTGAACCCGGAAGCGGTGTGGAACGGCAGCTTCTTGCCCAGTGCTGCCGAGCTGAACGTACTTCCAGCCAAGAAGTAAATACTATTCTTTTCATAGCTGCTCGCGCAGGTGCTGCCTGCGCCAGTGGCCTATTTCTTATAAATTTGTGAATACCCCCGCGTTTGTCGACTTCCGCGACGTCTGGCTGGCTTACAACGACGAGCTGCGTGCGCAAAACCAGTTTGCCGTCGAAGCCATCGACCTGCAGGTCCAGCAAGGCGAGTTCATCGCCATCGTCGGCCCCTCAGGCTGCGGCAAGTCCACCTTCATGAAGCTGGCCACCGGGCTTAGGATGCCGTCCAAGGGCAGCATCCGCATCGACGGCCAGCCGGTCACCGGGCCGCTGAAGATCTCGGGCATGGCCTTCCAGGCGCCGTCGCTGCTGCCCTGGCGCACCACGGTGGACAACGTGCTGCTTCCACTGGAGATCGTCGAGCCGTACCGCAGCCAGTTCAAGGCCAAGCGCAAGGAATACGTGGAGCGCGCGCGCCACCTGCTGCAAAAAGTGGGCTTGGCCGGCTACGAAGACAAGTTTCCCTGGCAGCTGTCCGGCGGGATGCAGCAGCGCACCAGCATCTGCCGTGCGCTGATCCACGAGCCCAAGATGCTGCTGCTGGACGAGCCCTTCGGCGCGCTTGACGCCTTCACCCGCGAAGAGTTGTGGTGCATCCTGCGCGACCTGTGGACCGAGCAGCGCTTCAACGTCATCCTGGTGACGCACGATCTGCGCGAGAGCGTGTTCCTGGCCGACACGGTGTATGTGATGGGCAAGAGCCCAGGCCGCTTCATCGTCAAGAAGCAGATCGACCTGCCCCGCCCGCGCGAGCTAGAGCTTACCTACACGCCGGCGTTCACTGACATCGTGCACGAGCTGCGCGGCCATATCGGATCGATTCGAAAGACCTCGCCATGAACGCCAAAACCCTGGAACGCTGGTCGCCCTGGGTGCTGCTGGTGGCCATCGTGCTGCTGTGGCAAGGCATCTGCAGCGCCTTCGACGTGTCGGAATTCATCTTTCCCAGCCCCTGGCGCATCGCCACCCAGCTGGTCGAATTCAAGGGCCCGATTGCTCTCCACGCCTGGCGCACCTACTGGGTGACCATGGCCGGCTTTGGCCTGGCGATTGTGGTCGGCGTGCTGCTGGGCTTTGTGGTCGGCAGCTCACGCCTGGCCTATGCGGCGATCTACCCGCTGATGACGGCCTTCAACGCCCTGCCCAAGGCGGCGTTTGTGCCCATCCTGGTGGTGTGGTTCGGCATCGGCACCGGGCCGGCGATATTGACCGCTTTCCTGATCAGCTTCTTCCCCATCATGGTGAACATCGCCACCGGCCTGGCCACGCTGGAGCCCGAGCTGGAGGATGTGTTGCGGGTGCTGGGCGCCAAGCGCTGGGACGTATTGGTCAAGGTCGGCCTGCCGCGTTCCATGCCCTACTTCTTCGGCTCGCTGAAGGTGGCGATCACGCTGGCCTTCGTGGGCACCACGGTGTCGGAAATGACGGCCGCCAACGAGGGCATTGGCTACCTGCTGATCTCGGCCGGCTCCAGCATGCAAATGGGCCTGGCCTTTGCCGGCCTGATGGTGGTGGGCGCGATGGCTATGGCCATGTACGAGCTGTTCAGCTACGTGGAAAAGCACACCACTGGATGGGCACACCGCGGGTCGCAAAACGACTGAGTAGTATCAGACTAACCCGCTACGTATTGATTTTGATCAAAGCAGCGCTTGAAAGTCTTGCGTATGCTCGCGCCACCGTTACTGTTGACGGAGGCAATCCACGGATTTCGTTCACGAGATTCGCACGAGATACCCATATGACACACCCACGCCGCGTTTTTCTGATGGCCATCGCAGCCACTGGTACAGCCCTTAGCACTCTCAGCACCGGCGCACGCGCCCAGGCCAAGGTCGATGAAAAAGACCCGCAAGCCGCCGCCCTCGGCTACGCCGCCGACACCACCAAGGTCGACGCCAAAAAGTACCCCAAGCATGCCGCCACGCAGTTGTGCAGCAATTGCGCGCTGTACCAGGGAAAACCGGCCGACGCAGCCGGCGCTTGCCCGCTGTTCGCCGGCAAGGTGGTAGCCGCCAAGGGCTGGTGCAGCGCCTGGGCCAAGAAGGCCTGATGCCGCCTGCCCCGTTCAAGGGCAATAAGCAGTCCCTGCCCAGCAAGCCCTGCGCGGTCTGCGGCAGGGCCATGACCTGGCGTAAACGCTGGGCCAAAACCTGGGACGAGGTGAAGTACTGCTCGGACGCCTGCCGCAAGGTAAAAAATGCTTAGGCACCTGGTGGTTGTGTTGGGCGACCAGCTCAACCAGGACTCTTCGGCCTTCGATGGCTTCGACCCTGCACAGGACGCGGTGTGGATGGCCGAGGTGGCCGAAGAGTCCACCCACATCTGGTCCAGCAAGCAACGCATCGCGCTCTTCCTGGCAGCCATGCGCCACTTTGCGCAGGCCCTGCAAGCCGCAGGTCGGCCACTGCACTACACCCGCCTGGACGACCCGGACAACCGTGGCAGCCTGGCGGCCGAACTGCAGCACGCTATCGAAAAGGTAGCGCCTAGCGCAGTCATTCTCTGCGCCCCAGGCGATTTTCGTGTTTGGAAATTCATCCAGGCCGTAGCCAAGCAGGCCCGCATCCCACTCGACGTACGCGACGACCGGCACTTCTACGCCACCGTGCGCGAGTTCGCCGCCCACGCCAAAGACCGCAAGACCATCCGCCTCGAATACTTCTACCGCGCTCTGCGCAAACAGCACGCCGTGCTGATGGAAGGCGACCAGCCCGCCGGCGGCCAGTGGAACTTTGACGCCGAGAACCGCGAAGCCTTCGGCAAAGCCGGCCCCGGCGCCGTGCCGCCCCGTAGCACCTTCGCGCCCGATGCCACTACGCTGGAAGTCATCGTCTTGGTCAACACCCGCTTTGCCAGCCACCCCGGCATGCTGGACAGCTTTGCCTGGCCCGTTACCCGCGCGCAGGCACTGCAGTCGCTGCATGCATTCATCCAACAGCGCCTGCCGCTGTTCGGCCGCTACCAAGACGCACTTTGGCCGGGCGAAGCCTGGCTGTACCACTCGCATATTTCCGCCGCCCTAAACCTCAAGCTGCTGGACCCGCGCGAGGTGGTGGCCGCCGCCGTGGCTGCGTACGAGTCGGGCCACGCGCCGCTGGCCTGCGTCGAAGGTTTCGTGCGCCAGATCCTGGGCTGGCGCGAATACGTACGCGGCATCTACTGGACGCAAATGCCTGCCTACGCCGAGCGCAATGCGCTGGACGCGCACGAGCCCCTGCCCGCCTGGTACTGGACCGGCGAGACCGACATGGCCTGCCTGCGCGACGCCATCACCCAAACCCTGGCCCACGGCTACAGCCACCACATCCAGCGCCTGATGGTGACCGGCCTGTTCGCCCTGCTGCTGGGCGTGGAGCCACAGCAGGTGCACGCCTGGTATCTATCGGTCTACGTGGATGCCGTGGAATGGGTGGAGCTGCCCAATACGCTGGGCATGGCGATGTACGCCGATGGGGGACTGATGGCCAGCAAGCCCTACATCGCCACCGGTAAGTACATCGAGCGCATGGGCAGCAAACAGCACTGCGCCAGCTGCCGCTACGACCCCGCCCAGCGCGAAGGCGAGCGCGCCTGCCCCTACACCACGCTGTACTGGGACTTTCTGGCGCGGCACGAAAAAATGCTGGCCGCCAACCCGCGCATGTCCTTGCAGGTCAAGAATTTAGCCCGGCTGACCGACACACAAAAGCAGGCCGTGGCCAAGCGCGCCGCCGCCATCCGCAGCGGCGCCATAGGAGCCAGCAGATGAACTTTGCCCCTACCCTGGCCGCCGCCCAGGCCCGCATCGCCGCCGTGCGCCCGGCAGAGTACGCACGCAGCCGCAATGCGATAGATGGCGCCGTGACCGGCCTGTCACCCTACATCACCCACGGCATCGTTACCTTGCCCGAGGTTTTAGCGGGCGTGGCAGCGCAGCACCGGTTGGACGTGCAGCACAAGTTCGTCTTCGAACTGGGCTGGCGCGAATACTTTCGCCACCTATGGGGCCACACAGGCACCGGCATCCTGCAGTCGCTGCACGAAGGCCTGTTACCCGAGAGTGCCTACGCAGCAGAGCTGCCCGCCGACATCCGCCAGGCCCGCACCGGCATCCCAGCCGTCGACATGGCCGTGCGCACGCTCTACGCCACAGGCTATCTGCACAACCACGCGCGCATGTGGCTGGCCAGCTATGTGGTGCACATCCGCAAAGTGCATTGGCGCGCCGGCGCGGATTGGATGGTGGCCCACCTGCTGGACGGCGACCTGGCCAGCAACCACCTCAGCTGGCAATGGGTGGCCGGCACCGGCAGCCACAAACCCTATCTGTTCAACGCCGAGAACGTGGCCAAGTTCGCCCCACCCGACTGGCACAGCCCGGGCAGCGTGATCGACACCTCGTACGAAGCGCTGGACGCCATCGCCCGCAGCCCGCAGGCCCAGGCGGAACCGTCTGGTGCCCAAGGCATGGACGAGCCTGCGGTATCGCACTCGCCGCCGGACACCACGGCTCCCGATGCCGCGTTGATCTCTGGCCGCGACGTGTGGCTAGTCCACCCCTGGGCGCTGCGGCTGCCGCAGGATCTCCCAGCCGGCACGCTGTGCATCGGCATCTACCTCGCAGAATTTCATAGCAGCTGGCCCCTGAGCCGGCTGCGCTGGAGCTTTGTCAGCACGCGCATGGCGGAACTGACCACGGCCTGTTGGCATGCCGACACCGCCACGCTGCAACACGCTCTGCGCGGCGCGCGTTCGGTGCGCACCGTGGCCGACCCGCACATAGACCTCAGCGCCATCGCCCAGGTCCAGCCCGCGCCCCATTTGTTTACCGAAGTCGCCCGGCCCTGCACCTCGTTCTCGCAGTGGTGGACGCGCAGCACCCGTGGCACCACCCAGTTACACGATTTGCCCGGACTGGCCGGCCTCTCGGCTGGCCCCTTGTTTGACCTACCCACAGAAAGAGCCCCCCATGACGACGACATCCCCCCAGATAGCCATGGTCACCGGCGCACGCGGTGGCATAGGCCGTGAAGTTGTAGCCCAGCTACGCCAGTCGGGCCACCGCGTAGCCGCAGTAGGCCGCGATGCCGCCACACTGGCCGATGTACATGCCGATGCCTTTATTGCCGCTGACACCACCACGCCAGAAGGCGCAGCAGAAGCTATCGCCGCCTGCGTGGCCCAGCTGGGCGGCCCGCCCACCCTGCTAGCCCATTGTGTAGGCAGCACACTGATTGCGCCGCTGCACCGCAGTACGGCGGCCCAGTACCGCGAGGTCATGCGCATCAACCTGGACAGCGCCTTCTTCATGCTGCAAGTTTGGGTCGAAGCCCTGCGCGTGGCCAAGCTGCCCGGCGCCGCCGTGCTCGCATCCAGCGTGGTGTCGCGCATAGGCGTGGCCAACCACGAAGCCATTGCCGCAGCCAAAGGCGGCATAGAAGCCCTAGCCCGCAGCGCAGCCGCCACCTACGCCCCGCTGGGCCTGCGCGTCAACGTGGTGGCCCCTGGCATGACCGACACCCCCATGACGGCCAGCATGCTGCGCATGGACGCGATGCGCGAAGGCGCCGGCAAACAGTACCCACTGGGCGGCGTGCAGACTGCGGCGCAGGTGGCGGACGCCATGGTCTGGCTGCTGTCCGACGGAGCGGCGCGCATCACCGGGCAGGTGATTGCGGTGGATGGTGGGTTTACTACTGTGCGGCCGCTGGTAAAGTAGGTGTAGCGCTAACGGGAGTTGCTATTGAATACGTAGCTGCTCCTGCAGATGGAATATGCGCTGGAGACATTTTTTTTCGAATAATTTGGTTGAACGGCGCGCATGCCAACTGCGTCGAACAACAACGGCAAAGCGACTAACCTTCGCTTGCTCCATACAGAGCAAGCACCTCGTGCAGAAACAAAAAAACCCTGCAACTTTGCAGTTGCAGGGTTTTTAGGATTTGGCGGAAACGGAGGGATTCGAACCCTCGATGAGGCTCTACACCCCATACTCCCTTAGCAGGGGAGCACCTTCGGCCACTCGGTCACGTTTCCAATCCGGCTATTATCGCACGACTTTTGACTGTTTTTAGGCAGCGGGCTGGTCGAGTTCGAATGCTTTGTGCAGAGCGCGTACGGCAAGTTCCATGTACTTCTCGTCGATGACCACCGAGGTCTTGATTTCGCTGGTGGAAATCATCTGGATGTTGATGCCCTCTTCGCTCAGGCAACGGAACATCTTGCTGGCCACGCCCACATGGCTGCGCATGCCGATACCGACGATGCTAACCTTGCAGATCTTGGCGTCGCCGGTGATCTCGGTCGCGCCCAGGCCCGGCAGCACTTTTTCTTTTAGCAGATCGATGGTGCGCGCGTAGTCGTTGCGGTGCACGGTAAAGCTGAAATCGGTCTTGCCGTCTTTGCTGACGTTCTGGATGATCACGTCGACTTCGATGTTTGCATCGGCCACCGCGCCCAGGATCTGGTACGCAATGCCGGGGGTGTCGGGCACGCCGAGCACGGAAACTTTGGCTTCGTCGCGGTTGAACGCGATGCCGGAGACAATGGCTTGTTCCATATTTTCGTCTTCTTCAAAAGTAATCAGGGTGCCAGATTTGGCTTCAATCTCGATGTCGATGTCCCAGGGGGTGAAGCTGGACAAGACGCGCAGCGGCACCTTGTATTTGCCGGCAAATTCGACCGAGCGAATCTGCAGCACTTTGGAGCCCATGGAGGCCATCTCCAGCATTTCTTCGAAGCCCACGGTCTGCAGGCGGCGCGCTTCGGGCACCACGCGCGGGTCGGTGGTGTAGATGCCGTCCACGTCGGTGTAGATCAGGCATTCAGAAGCCTTCATGGCGGCGGCCACGGCCACGGCAGAGGTGTCGCTGCCGCCACGCCCCAGGGTGGTAATGTTGCCGCCCTCGTCCACGCCTTGGAAGCCGGTCACGATGACGACCTTGCCGTCGGCCAGATCGGCGCGGACTTTCTGGTCGTCAATCGATTCGATGCGGGCCTTGGTGTGGGCGCTATTGGTCAGAATCGGTACCTGCCAGCCAGCGTAGCTGACCGACTCCACGCCTTCGGCCTGCAGCGCAATCGCCAACAATGCGACCGACACCTGCTCGCCGGTGGAAGCCAGCATGTCGAGTTCGCGCTGGTAGGCGTCACCGGGTTTGCTGGGTGCCAGCTCTTTGGCCAGACCCAGCAGGCGGTTGGTTTCGCCGCTCATCGCGCTGGGAACCACCACCATCTGGTGGCCGGCGCGCGCCCATTTGGCGACGCGCTTGGCAACAAGGCGAATGCGCTCGGTGGAGCCCATCGACGTGCCGCCGTATTTGTGAACGATCAATGCCATGGAATATTAAAAGACGCTAAGAAGTTGGATGTCCGGAGACACAAAGGAAGCACAAACTACGAAAGGTCTGGAGGGGCCGCAGAAACGGTGTCCAAAGCCTTGGAATTGTACCAATCCAGCCACTGGCCCCGGCGGACTGCAAAGCCGGCGCCCAGCTTGATATGGATTTTTTGCCCGCGCGTGGTGCAGGCGGCGATCTGGCGCTGCAGCTCGTGCAGCTGCGCGGTGCTGGGCGTGGTCTGGTGGACACTGCTGAACCAGTGGCGCAGCAAATTGGCCTGGCGCGGCAGCGACAAGGCTTGCAGACCGGCGATGGCGGGCGGGCACCCCACGTTCTGCAGATCCTGCGCTGCCACTTCCAGCAACAAGGTTTGCGCCTGCGCAGCATGGGCGGCGCTGCGGCCAAAGGTCTCGCGGAACTGCGGAAACGCCGCCTCCAGCACAGGCAGCAGCCGGGCGCGGATGCGGTTGCGGGTGAAGCGCTGGTCCAAATTGGTCGGATCGACGATGTAGGCCACGCCGCGCTGGTCCAGCCAGGCGCGGATATGGTCGGCGTGCACCCCCAGCAGCGGACGGTAGAAGCGGATGCCGCCGCGCTCCCAGCGGGCCGGCATGGACGCCAGCCCCGGCAGACCAGCGCCGCGGCTCAGCGCCAGCAGCAGGGTCTCCACCTGGTCGTCGGCGTGCTGTGCCAATACTATTGTTTTGATAGCTGCCTGCGCAGGCTCTACCTGCGCCAAAGCACCAAAAGCCTTGTAACGGGCTTTGCGGGCCACATCTTCCGGGCTCTCGCCGGGGGCCGGTTGGGCGTGGACCCGCAGCACCTGCAGCGGCACCTGCAGGTCCGTGCAGAAGGCCTCGCAGTGGCGCACAAAATCGTCGGCAGCCGCCTGCAGCCCGTGGTGGATATGGACCGCATGCACCTGGCCTGGCCAACGCTCGGCACAGGCCAGCAGCAAGGCCGTGGAATCAGCCCCACCACTGAACGCCACCGTGAACGGCAGCGGGGGTGCGAACGCGCGGACCGCGTCTACCAGCGTGGTGCCCATCTGTGCTCAGCCGCCGTGGGTGCGACGCTCGATGTGCTGCTCTTGGTAGTAGCGGGTCTTTTCCACATACATGGCCCGGTCGGCGCGGATCAGCGCCGCTTCCAGCTGGTCGCTGGAGTGGCAGGTGGCCATGCCGATGGCAATGCTCAGCTTGTGGCTGGTATAGAACTGGTTGTTCAGCTCCAGGATCGAATGGATGCGGTCGATGATGGTTTGCGCGCCGCGCTCGTCCGAGCCGGGTAGCAGCATGGCGAATTCATCGCCGCCAGTGCGGGCCGCGCACATTGGGGCGCTGCTGACTTTGCCGAACACCTCGCCCGCGCGCCGCAGCAGCGCATCGCCCGCCACATGGCCGTGCTCGTCGTTGATCTGCTTGAGTCCGTTCAGGTCCATGATCAACACGCTCACCGGCCACGGCCCTTTGCGCGACAGGCGGTTCAGTTCGTCCATATAGAAAGCGCGGTTGCGCAGCTGCGTCAACGAGTCGTGCTTGCCCAGGTATTCGAGGTAGGCCTCAGCCTTCTTGCGGGCGGTGATGTCGACCAGCGACACCAGCACCAGGTCCCAGTCCGCCAGGTGGTCGGGCAGCACGGCAAACTGCATATGTATGTTGAGCAGGTCACCACCCAGCCGGTAGTTGACCACCTCGCGCATCAAGGTGGTTTTGCCTTGCCACAGCTCTATCAGCTGCTCGGCAAACGAGTCGCGCATTTCCCCTTGGAACACCTCACCCAGCCGGGCCAACAGCTCGGCTTTGTTCTGGGCGCCAAACATCGTCAGAGTTTGGCGGTTCACGTCGATGACGCGGATCTCCTGCATGCAACGCGAAACGAATTCGGGGTGCACGTTGATGAAGGTCCGAAAGTCCTCGATGCCGCGCATGCGCACTTCATCGATCAGCTTCTTCACGGCGCTGAAGTCCTCGACCCACAGCGACACCGGCGAGTAGTCAAACAAGTCCCGCGCATGCTGTTCGCTGGACACCAGCAGGTTCGAGGTTTGCAGCTCGTGGGTGATGTCCTGCAGCGAGACCATCACGCGCCCCCAGGTTTCTTCATGGCCCTGCAGCACCCGCGCCTGCACTTTCACGTCGAGCCGGCGGCCGTCCAGTGCGTAGTTCACGGTCTGGATGGAGAAGCCTAGCTCGCCGTCCCACATGGGGTACATCTGTTGTGCGAAATGGTCAAGCATGTCGCCGCGGAACACCTGCGACAAATTGGCCAGCAGCTCGGCCTGGCTGCTGGCGCCGAACAGCTCCAGCGTGCGCTGGTTCACCTCGAGCACCTGCAGCGAGGCCGCGCATTCGGCCAGGCACTCGGGATGGGCGGCAACGTGTGCGCGAAGATCACTGACCCCGTCATTACGCCAACGATCGAACAGGCGCTTCAAGGCGCTGAAATCCTCCAACCACAAGGACACAGGGGCCAACTCGAACAGGTGCGCGTAGTCGGCAGGGGAAGACGAATGGGACACGTTAAAACCTCCAGACGGGTATTGTGCCGGCTGCCACCCGGGCGGCTGGAGCCGCGGCTGGCTTCGGGCGAAAAAAAACCAGGCCACAAGGGCCTGGTTTTTCAGGAGACACAGTCTGCGCGAATTAACGGGCGGGCTTGCTCAGACGTTTCTTGGTGTCGCGGGGCACAAATACCTTGCCGCCATTACCAGCACCGGCACCAGGCTTGCTGAAAGCAGGCTTGGAGAAGGCTGGACGCGGTGCGTTGAAGTCACCACGCTCGGCACGGTCGCCACGGGGAGCGAAGTCGCCGCGCGGGGCGAAATCACCGCGGGGAGCGAAACCGCCGCCGGCAGGAGCGCCGCCGCCGAAGCCACGGTCTGCACCGCGATCGCCACCACCGAAGCCGCCGCCGTTATCACGGTTGCCTTGGTAGCCGCCACCGGTACGGGCTGGTGGACGGCTGTTGCGGTCGTTGAAACCGCTGGCGCCGCCATAACCACCACCGCCTTCGCGGTTACCGCCGCCGAAGCCGCCGCGATCACCACCACGGTCATTGCCGCGTGGCGATGGGCCGAAGCTGCGGCCACGGGGCGCGCCGTCACGGCCGCCGAAGCCGCCGCCTGCACCGCGTGGAGGACGAGAATCGGGCTGGCGCTGTTGTGGCTCCATACCAGGAATCACTTCCGCCTTGAACTGCTGGTGGCTGTAGCTTTCGATGTCGAAAATCTTGCGACGGTCGCGCATTTCGGCAAAGGTCACAGCGATACCATCGCGGCCCGCACGGCCGGTACGGCCAATACGGTGGGTGTAGTCTTCAGCCTTCATCGGCAAGCCGAAGTTGAACACGTGGCTGATGCTGGGCACGTCGATACCGCGGGCAGCGACATCGGTGGCCACCAGGATCTGCACCTGGCCTTGGCGCAGGGCCATCAAGCGGCGATTGCGCAGACCTTGGCTGAGGGCACCGTGCAATGCGACGGCGCTGAAGCCTTCTTGTTGCAGATCATTTGCCAGGCCATCGCACTCAATCTGGGTGCTTGCAAACACGATCGCCTGGGCGATGGTGGTGTCACGCAGCCAGTGGTCCAGCAGCTTACGCTTGTGCTGGGCGTTGTCGGCCCAGAACAGGATCTGCTTGATGTTCTGGTGTTTTTCTTGCGGGCTGTCGATGGTCACGCGCTGGGGTTCGCGCATCACACGCTGGGCCAGTTGCTGGATGCGCGGCGCGAAGGTGGCGCTGAACATCATGGTTTGCTTGCGGCCAATGGTCATCTGATTGACATCAGCGAGGTCGTCCGAGAAGCCCAGATCCAACATGCGGTCGGCTTCGTCCACCACCAGGAATTGAACTTGGTCGAGCTTAATTTGCTGCGAGCGCTGCAGATCCAGCAGACGGCCAGGGGTAGCCACGACCAGGTTGGCGTTTTGCAGCTTGGCAATTTGCAACTGGTAAGGCATGCCGCCAACCACGTTGGCAATGCGCAGACCGCGGCAATGCGCCACCAGGCCAATCGCGTCGTGGGCCACTTGCTGGGCCAATTCGCGGGTTGGGCACAGGATCAGGGCGCCAGGGGTGGCGGCCTTGAAGTTGCGGGCATTGGTCGGGTCTTTGCGCTTGGCGCGCTTAGGAGCAGGTTCGCCCTTGGCAGCGGCTTCAGCCACAGCGGCTTCGTATTCGGCCTTTTCAGCGGCTTCGGCTTCGGCTTGCTGGCGCAACAGCGTGTGCAGCACGGGCAGCAGGAAGGCGGCGGTCTTGCCGCTACCGGTCTGGCTGGACACCATCAGGTCGACAAAACGGGCGGACTCGCTTTGCATGGCCATAGGGATGGTTTGCATTTGCACGGCGGTCGGCTGGGTATAGCCCAGATCGGCTACGGCTTGCACCAGCTCAGGGGCCAGGCCCAGGGTAACGAAGCCGTTAGGCACTGCAGGAGCAGCATCTGCCTCGGCGGCGACTACGGTATCAACGCCTTCGACGGACTGCAAAGTCTCGGTCACGAAGGTATCGTTGTTGGAAGAAAAGGAAGATGCAGACGAAAAATCGCCAGCGACGTCAAAAGAGTCGTTCATTTAATTACTCACACGGGAACACCGCAACGGCTACGTTAGCCAGCGATGGGCCCCGATAATGGTTAAAAAACATCAACCATCAAACGGAGCCAGTACCTTAGGCGGTCCATCAACAGACTGGAACCGGTACTAGTTGACGCAACTTTGTGCGCCAGATGAGTGAAGGGAGATGTGCAAAGTGCACTAGCGTTAACTAGTGCAGCTTCGAATTATAGCCCGAATTCGGGTTTTCACCTAATTACTCTGCAGCCATCTTCAAAAAGTGTGTGCGGTAGTGCACCAATTCCTCAATCGATTCATTCACGTCGGCCAATGCCGTGTGCTTCTGCTGCTTCTTGAAGGACGCCGCCACCTCGGGCCGCCAGCGCTTGGCCAGCTCCTTCAAGGTGCTCACGTCCAGGTTGCGGTAATGGCAAAACGCTTCGAGCTTGGGCATGTACTTGGCAAGAAAGCGCCGGTCCTGGCCGATGCTATTGCCGCACAGCGGCGAGGTGCCCTTGGGCACGTACTGGGCCAAGAAGGCGATGACCTGGGCTTCGGCCTCGGCTTCGGTCATAGTGGACGCCTTGACCTTATCGATCAAGCCGCTCTTGCCATGCGTGCCCTTGTTCCAGGCATCCATCTGGTCCAGCTGCGCATCCGACTGGTGGATCACCAGCACCGGGCCTTCGATGCGCGGTTCCAGGTTCGGGCCGGTGACAACCACGGCAATCTCGATCAGACGGTCGACCCCGGGGTCCAGGCCGGTCATTTCACAGTCCAGCCAGATCAGGTTTTGGTCCGATTTAGCCAGCAATACAGGGGTTAGGGTGTTGATTTCAGCCATGGGCCGCATTGTCACCGATGGCCTACACTCCCGCCCATGCAAGATTTCGCCCCTTTTTCGCCCTCAACTGCCCTGACCCTAGGCTTTGCAGCCATGTTGATTGTGGGCATGTGGGTCAAGTTCTGGCTGGCTACGCGCCAGATTCGCCACGTCGCCCAGCACCGCAATAACGTACCCGCGGCGTTCGCCAGCCACATCACCCTGGCGGCCCACCAAAAGGCAGCTGACTACACCATTACCAAAGCCCGCTTCGGCCTGCTGGAACTGGCCTTGGGCATGGCCGTGCTGCTGGGCTGGACGTTGCTGGGCGGCCTCAATTGGCTGAACCAGAGCCTGCTGGCCTGGCTAGGTGGCGGCATGCTGCAACAGTTGACCTTGCTGGTCGGCTTTGTGCTGGTCAGCGGCCTGATCGACATCCCGGTCACGCTGTACCAGACCTTTGTGATCGAAGAGCGCTTCGGCTTCAACAAGACCACCGTCAAGCTCTGGCTGGCCGACATGCTCAAGTCCAGCGTCGTCGGCGCCGTCATCGGTCTGCCGATTGCCGCGCTGATCCTGTGGCTGATGGGCAGCGCCGGCCCGCGCTGGTGGCTCTGGGCCTGGAGCGCCTGGATGGGCATCAACCTGCTGTTATTGATGATTTACCCCACCTTCATCGCCCCACTGTTCAACAAGTTCAAGCCGCTGGAAGACGAGACCCTGAAAGCCCGCGTCACCGCCCTGATGCAGCGCTGCGGCTTTGCCGCCAAGGGCCTGTTCGTAATGGACGGCAGCAAGCGCAGCGCCCATGCCAACGCCTATTTCACCGGCTTCGGCGCGGCCAAGCGCGTGGTGTTCTACGACACGCTGCTGAGCAAGCTGGCCCCGGCGGAGGTCGACGCCGTGCTAGCCCACGAGCTCGGCCACTTTAAGCACAAGCACATCATCCAGCGCATCGTCACCATGTTTGCCTTTAGCTTGGTCGGCTTTGCGTTGCTGGGCTGGCTGTCTGCGCAGGTCTGGTTCTACACCGGCCTGGGCGTAATTCCGAATATGTCGGGCGCGCCGAACGATGCGTTAGCGCTGCTGCTGTTCATGCTAGTCACGCCGATATTCACCTTCTTCATCGCCCCGCTGTCGGCCCAGGTGTCGCGCAAGCACGAGTTCCAGGCCGACGCCTACGCGGTCCAGCAGACCAGTGGGCAAGACCTGTCTGCCGCCCTGCTCAAGCTGTACGAAGACAATGCCTCTACCCTGACACCCGACCCGGTGTACGTGAAGTTCTACTACTCGCACCCGCCGGCTTCCGAGCGGCTGGCACGCATGGCACAAGGAGCCGCAACATGACCACTGACCTCAAGAAAAAAGACTGGTCCACGCAGACCCGGCGGGCGCTGAACGCTGCAGAAATCGTAGCAAAGTTGACCCATGTGGAAGGCTGGCAGTTGGAGGGCGACGGGGCCGACATCGCCATCAGCAAAACCTTCCGCTTCGCCAACTATTTCGAGACCATGGCCTTCGTCAACGCCGCCGCCCTGGTGGCGCACCGGCAAGACCACCACCCGGACCTCCATGTGTCGTACAACCGCTGCGTGGTGCGCTTCAACACCCACGACGTGGGCGGCCTGTCGGTCACCGACTTCGACTGTGCGGCGCAACTGAATGCACTCCTTGTTTAAGCGTCACATCAGGGCCCTGGTTTGAGCGGCCGCCCTACCCTCACCCCGGGGCTGGTCGTGGCCACCTACGGCCGCCACTGCATGGTGGAGCGCGCAGACGGCACGCGCCTGATCTGCCACCCGCGCGGCAAGAAGAGCACAGCCGTGGTCGGTGATTCGGTGCTGTGGCTGCCCGCGGCCGCCGGCCAGGGCGAAGACGGCACCATCGAAAAACTGCAGCCACGCCGCAATCTGTTTTACCGCCAGGACGAGATCCGCACCAAGTCGTTTGCCGCGAATCTAGACCAGGTGCTGATCCTGATCGCCGCCGAACCCGAGTTTTCCGAGACCCAACTGTCGCGCGCGCTGATCGCCGCCGAGGCCGAGCGCATCAGCCCGCTGATCGTGCTGAACAAACAGGATTTGACCGAGCCCTTCGAGCGCGCCTGGGGCTGGCTGACCGCCTACCGCGACATGGGCTACCGCATGCTGCCACTATCGCTGAAAGACGGCGGCGGCACTCTGGATGCCGTCAAAGCCGAGCTGGCCGGCAAAACCACCTTGGTGCTAGGTCCGTCCGGCGCCGGCAAGAGCACCTTGACCAACCACCTGGTGCCCGGAGCCCTGGCCGCGACGCGCGAAATCTCGCAGGCGCTGAACACCGGCAAGCACACGACCACCAGCACCACCTGGTACTGGATCGACAAAGAGGCAAAGACAGCGCTGATCGACTCGCCGGGCTTCCAGGAATTTGGCCTGCACCATATCGACGCCCGGCACTTGTCGGGCCTGATGCCGGACATCAAACCCTTTGTAGAACGCTGCAAGTTCTACAACTGCACGCATCTGCACGAGCCGGGCTGCGGCGTAATGGTTGCGGTCAAAAACGATGGTAGCGCAGGCAGTATCAGCGACAGGCGCTACAAAATATATAGTGACCTGTTCGCAGAGCTGGACGCGTCGAAGTTCTAGCCTAGGATCTGCGCCAGGGCCTGCAACAAGGTATCGCACTGCGCCGGCGTACCCACGCTGATGCGCAGGTACTGGGCGATGCGCGCCTGCTTGAAGTGCCGCACCAGCACTGACCGGGCGCGCAGCTCGGCTGCCAACTCGGCCGCGTCGTGTTGCGGATGGCGGGCAAACACGAAGTTCGCTTGCGATGGCAGCACCTCGAAACCCATGTCCTCCAGCTGCAGCGCCAGGCCTTCGCGGCTGTGCACCACGGCCGCGCAGGTCTGGGCGAAGTAAGCCTGGTCTTCGAACGCCGCCAGCGCCCCGGCCTGGGCCAACCGGCCTAGCGGATAGGAGTTGAAGCTGTTCTTAACCCGCTCCAGCGCCTCGATCAAAGGCCGCTGGCCACAGGCCAGGCCGACCCGCAAACCAGCCAGCGAGCGCGATTTAGACAAGGTCTGGGTGACCAGCAAGTTCGGGTAGCGGGCGATCAGACTGACCGCCGACTCGCCGCCAAAATCCACATAGGCTTCATCGACCAGCACCGCGTGCTGCGGGTGCATCTGCAGCAGGCGTTCGATCTGCGCTAGCGGCAGGCCGATGCCGGTAGGCGCATTCGGATTCGCAATCACCACACCAGCGATGTCGCCGCCCCCGGGGCCGACCAGCGTTTCCACGTCCACCCGCAAGCCATCGGCCAGCGGCACGACGTGCATGGGAATGCCGTAGAGCCCGCAATACACTTGGTAGAAGCTGTAGGTCACATCGGGCAGCACCAGTGGCGTGGCCTGCTGGAACAGCGCAAAGAAGGCGTGGGCCAGTACCTCGTCCGAGCTATTGCCGACGAATACCTGGTCGGGCTGCAAGCCGTATTGGCGGGCGATGGCCCCGCGCAAGGCCACCGATTCCGGGTCGGGATACAGCTGCAAGCCCTGCTGGGCCGCGGTCTGGATCGCAGCCACCACCTTGGGGGACGGCGGGTACGGGTTCTCGTTGGTGTTGAGCTTGGTCAGATTCGCGAGCTTGGGCTGCTCGCCAGGTACATAGGGCACCAGCCCACCAACGACCGGGCTCCAGAACGGGGAAGAAGTCAAAATGCTATTACTTTCATAGCTACCAGCACAGGCTATATCTGCACCAGAGCCTGGTTTTCTTTAAAGATCAGCCGAGCAGATTGGCCAGGGTCAGCAAAGCCAGCATGCCCATCCACAGCACCACGGCACGCCAGACCAAGCCCACAACGCTGCGCAGATGGGCCAGCTCGGGGTCGCGGCCGGGGGTGGACTCGGTGTCTATGCCCAGCTCCATCGGCGTGGCACCGTTGTAGCCCAGGGCTTCGGTGGTCTTTAAGGCCTCACCGCCCAGCCGCACGTTCAGCGCGCCCGAGGTTGCCGCAAGCACAACGCCGTCGTTGTCGTTAGGGAAACGCTGCGCATAGTTGCGCCAGCTGTCGATCGCATCTTCAAAGCTGCCAACCACCGCAAAGCCCAGGGCCGTGGCGCGGGCCGGCAGCCAGTCGATCACGGTCCAGGCATTGGCGGCGGCCTTTTGCAGCGAGGCGCTAGCCGGCTGGTGCTGGTCGCGGGCCTTGTACGCCCAGTAGCGCGAAACGAATTCGCTCAGGCGGTAGAACACCGCGCCGGCAGGACCCAGGCCCAGCGCAGCCAGCACCGAATACCAGGCCAGCACGCCAAACACATGGCGGTGCGCGGCGAGCACCGAATACTCGATCACATGGCGGACGATTTCGCTGCGCGGTAGCTCGCTGGCATCGACCTGCTGCCACTGGGCAAGCAGCTCGCGCGCCAAGGGCTCGTCGCCGCTTTCCAGTGCGTCGCGTATCTCGGTGAAGTGGTGGCTGAACTGGCGAAAACCCAGGGTGATGTAGAGCACGGCCACGTTCCAGACCACCGCCACCGGCCAACCCAGTGCCCATACCAGCAGCCAATGCAGACCGAGTGCGGCCAGGCTGGGGACGCCGACCGCGAGCACCCAGGCCAGCCAGCCATGCTGTGGTTTGCCCGCATCGAAATTGCGGCTCGACCCGCGCACCCAGGCGCGTAGCATGCCGTGTATCGGGTTGTCTCGGGCCACCGGTCGGACCTGCTCCAGCAGGAGCGCAAACATGATCGCGAAAAAGCTCATGCCACGATGATAACGACCTGGCGTGTAGCGTCCGCCACACGCCGCCTAGGCCGACAGGAATCGGTAAAAATTTCGCAACATTCCAGCGGTAGCACCCCAGATGAAACGCTCGCCCTGCGCATCCTGGTAGGGCATGGAAAACCATTCGCGCTGCACGCCCTCCCAGGTAAACGCGTGGCGCCTATGGTGGGCCGGGTCCATCAGAAAGGCCAGCGGCACCTCGAACGCATCGGCAACCTCGTCGGGCTGGTGTACCAGCGTAAAGCCGGGCTGCACCAGCGCCACCACGGGGGTGACGACAAAGGCCGTACCGGTCACGTATTCCGGCAGCTGGCCGATGACCTGCACGTAGTGGGCGGCCAGACCGACCTCTTCCCAGGCTTCACGCAAGGCGGCAGCAGACACATCGGCATCGGAGTCATCCACCTTGCCACCGGGAAAGGCGATCTGGCCGGCGTGGGTGGACATATGGGAAGTGCGCTCGGTCAGCAGCACGGTGGGCCCGCCCTGCGCCAGGGCATGCAAGACGATGGGAATCAGCACCGCCGCCTGCCGGGGCACGCGGTCGGTGAAGCGCGGTTCGGCCCGCACCTCGGGCTGCCAATCCGGCGGCATAAGAAAGCGCTGGCGCAGGGCATCGGGCAACAGCTGCGACGGTGGTACGGCGGGCAGATGCCCATCCTCGCCAAGCACCGGAATTTTGCGCGGGTCGAAATGGGGCAGCTTCGACAAAGGGGTGAGAGGTATTTGGGTCACGCAGGTATTGTGCAAGGCCAAAGAAAAAGCCGCCACAAGCGCAATGCTTGTGGCGGCTTTTTCAAAGGAACAGCGCGGATTAAGCGGCTGCTTTGGCTGCTGCAACCTTGATACGGTTAGGCAGCTTTTCCTTGATACGCGCCGACTTGCCGCTACGGTCACGCAGGTAGTACAGCTTGGCACGGCGGACATCACCGCGGCGCTTGACTTCAATACCAGCGATCAGCGGGCTGTAGGTTTGGAACGTACGCTCCACGCCTTCGCCGCTAGAGATCTTACGCACGGTGAAGCCACTGTTGAGGCCGCGGTTGCGCTTGGCAATCACGACGCCTTCGTAGGCCTGCACGCGCTTGCGCGAACCTTCAACCACGTTGACACTGACGATCACAGTGTCGCCGGGGGCGAAAGCGGGAATGGTCTTCCCAAGACGGGCAATTTCTTCTTGCTCTAGGGTTTCGATTAAGTTCATGGTTTTCCTCTTGTGATCATGCCCGCGCCTGGATTAGCTAGTGTCCCGCCAGGATGGCAAAACGGCCGAGCAGAGGATCGAAAAGCCTTCGAGTATAGCATTTCAAGCCACCCCACTCTTTTCAGGCAGGCGGCAAACCCTTCAGCAAGGCCTCGTCGGCCCGGTTCAGGCGGCCGGCGGCACGCGCGACCTGCACCAAATCAGGGCGGCGCTGCGCGGTAATTTGCAGGCGCTGGTCGCGCCGCCAGCGCTCGATCTGCAGATGGTGGCCCGACAGCAAGGCCTCGGGTACTTTGTGCTCTTCCCAGGTTTCCGGGCGGGTGTAATGCGGACAGTCGAGCAAGCCATCCAACGCCGGATTGAAGCTATCGAACTGATGGCTACCAGCGTCATTCAATACGCCGGGCTGCAGCCGCGCCACCGCGTCCAACAGAGCCAGAGCCGCGATTTCCCCACCCGACAACACAAAGTCGCCTAGGCTGATCTGATGGGTTACGAAACGGTCGATGAAGCGCTGGTCTATACCTTCGTAGCGTCCACAGACCAGCACCGCCCCCGCACTCGCCGACCAGACCTCGACCGCTGCATGTGTGAGAGCCGAACCGAGAGGGGAAAACAAGACGACAGGTGCATGTGTCGCCTCTGCGCGCGCGGCTTGGATCGCCCGGAGGCAGCGTGCCAGCGGCTCGGCCAGCATAACCATGCCCGGACCACCGCCAAAAGGCCGGTCATCGACACGGCGGTAGTTGCCATCGGCGAAATCGCGCGGATTCCAGAGATGCACATCCACCAAGCCGGTTTCAAATGCGCGGCGGGTGATGCCGCTAGTCAAAAACGGAGCGAATAACTCTGGAAAAAGACTAATGATGTCGAACCGCATGCGCAGCGCCTGCCGGTTCAATAGTCGGGCTGCCAGTCCACGGTGATACGGCGCGCAGGCAGGTCGACCTTGTCAACGTACACCGCGACGAATGGCAGCATACGTTCCAGCTCCTGGCTGACGCCGGCTTCATCCAGTGCCTGGTAACCAATCACGAGCACGGTCTGTGCACCGGTAGCCAGCAGTTCTTTGACCTGGCCCAGGGCGATGCCTTCGCGGTTCACCACATCCAGGCCGATCAGATCGACCCAGTAGTACTCATCGGTGGCAGCAGTCGGGAAGCTGGTGCGGGCCACGAAGATACGGGAACCGCGCAAAGCCTCGGCAGCATCACGCCCTTCGACCGCATGGGCCTGAGCCACGATGCCACCAGAATGTTCTTTGACCTCCATCACGCGCAGCAGCTTGGTGCCGGCAAAGGTTTTGGAACCCCGCTCGGGGGGTAGCAAATACCAGCGTTTGGAAGAAAAAAGCGCCTCGGGTGTGGCGCTGTGGGAGACGACCTTGAACCAGCCTTTAATCCCCCAGGCATCACCCACGCGCCCTACTTCTACGGCATCCGCCGGCAATTCAGCGGTATCTAGAGAGGGCATCATGGGTGCTGCGAGGCAAGCGCCAAGCGCCTGCTGTTCAAAATTAAGCGGCTGGGGCTGCTTTTTTGGCAGCTTGTGCAATCAGGCGTTCCACCGTGGGGGAAGCCTGGGCACCAACGCTACGCCAGTGGGTCAGGCGGTCTTGTGCAATGCGGATGCTTTCTTCATTGGCGGTGGCGATCGGGTTGTAGAAACCGATGCGTTCAATGAAACGACCGTCGCGGCGGGCGCGCTTGTCGGTCACAACGATGTTGAAAAACGGGCGTGCTTTTGCACCGCCACGGGCGAGTCGAATAACGACCATGATTTATCCTTCGGGGTGGCTGAAAATAATTCCAACCGATTGCCATAAGTGCCAAGTGGGCACCTGGCGTTTTATTCCAGCGTTGAGACACGCAACTGACCACCTAGCCAGTGACACGCTGAAAAGCCTTCTATTATACCTTTACCCAAGCTCTTTACTCCATGCCCACGATACGACCCGCCTGTGACGGCGATATGAATGCCGTCGCCACCATCTACACCCACCACGTACTGCATGGAACCGGCACTTTTGAAACCACGCCGCCCAGCACCGAAGAGATGACCACCCGCCGTGCAGACGTTTTGGCCAAAGGCCTTCCCTACTTGGTGCTGGAAGATGCGGGAGAGATACAGGGCTTTGCCTATTGCAACTGGTTCAAACCCCGACCCGCATACCGCTTCTCCGCCGAAGACTCGGTGTACCTGGCACCGAACAACAGCGGCAAAGGCCTGGGGCGCATCCTGCTCGCCGAACTCATGACTCAGGCAGAACGCGCAGGTGTACGCAAGCTTATTGCCGTGATTGGCAACTCGGCCAACGCTGGCTCCATCGGCGTACACCGCAGCCTAGGGTTCAACCAGGTTGGCGTGCTCAGCGCCTGTGGATGGAAGTTTGGCCGCTGGCTAGACGTTGTGCTGATGGAAAAGTTCATTGGCGCTGGCGACACCAGTTCTCCTGAATAATCAGGCTTTATGAAAAACAAGACTTTGGCCGCCTGGTTGGCATTTCTGGGTGGCCCGCTGGGCCTGCACCGCTTTTATTTACGTGGCCTGGGCGATATCTGGGGCTGGCTGTTCATGCTGCCGACGGCGCTAGGCCTATACGGCATACAACGCGTGCAAACCCTGGGCCTGGACGACCATTGGAGCTGGGTATTGATTCCACTGCTGGGGCTGAGCATTGCAGTCGGTGCCCTGTCGGCGCTGATTTTTGGCTTAATGGCACCCGAAAAATGGAACGCCAAGTTCAACCCCGCTGGCGCATCGGATGCACCAGCGGGTCAAACCAATTGGCTGACAGTGGGCGCACTGGTTTGCGCCTTGCTTATTGGCGCCGGCACTCTGATGGCCAGCCTGGCCTTCAGCTTCCAGCGCTACTTCGAATACCAGATCGAAGAAGCGCAGAAGATAAGCCAGTAGCCTAGAAAATCTGCAAGCTCAGCCAGTAGGCGATAGCGGCGACAAACGCACTGGCAGGGATGGTAAAAATCCAGGCCCAGACAATAGTGCCGGCAACGCCCCAACGCACGGCACTGGCCCGCTGGGTCGACCCCACACCCACAATAGCACCAGTAATCGTGTGGGTCGTCGAAACAGGAACCCCCAGAGCGGTTGCCAGAAACAAGGTCAGGGCACCGCCAGTTTCAGCGCAGAACCCACCTACCGGTTTGAGCTTGGTGATCTTCTGCCCCATGGTTTTCACGATGCGCCAGCCACCAAACATGGTGCCCATGGCAATCGCGGTATAGCAACAAACGATAGCCCAGGTCGGAGGCGACGCGTCCGTCGAAGCCGAATAGCCGGTAGCGATCAGCAGCATCCAGATAATGCCTATGGTTTTCTGCGCATCATTGCCGCCATGGCCCAGGCTGTAGGCTCCGGCGGAGACCAACTGCAGACGTCGAAACCAACGATCCACCTTGGACGGGGTCGCCCTGCGACACACCCAGGCCACCAGCACCATCATCAAAGAACCGAGAAGAAACCCCAGCACGGGCGAGATGAAGATGAATGCCACCGTCTTCAGGATGCCGCTGGACACCAGCGCACTGGAACCCGCTTTGCCCATCACGGCCCCCACAATGCCGCCAATCAGCGCATGCGACGAGCTACTGGGAATACCGTAGTACCAGGTGACAAAATTCCAGAAGATCGCGCCCACCAGGGCGCCAAACACCACATGCACATCCACCACGCCGGCATCGGCAATCCCCTTACCCACCGTCGCCGCCACACTCAGGTGGAAGATAAAAATCGCAATGAAATTGAAAAATGCTGCAAACACCACGGCTTGCGCGGGCTTCAAAACACCGGTGGACACAACGGTGGCAATCGAATTGGCTGCATCATGAAACCCGTTCATGAAGTCGAACAGCAAAGCCAGCACCACCAAGAGCACCACCACCCACAAACCTACCTGCACCGTTGCCATGTAATACCCCGGATCAGGAGTTCTCGAGGACGATGCCCTCGATCAAATTGGCTACGTCTTCGCATTTATCGGTAATGGTTTCCAGCAACTCGTAAATCGCTTTGAGCTTGATCACCTCCCGCACATCGGGTTCTTCGCGAAACAGCTTGCTCATGGCAGAACGCATCACGCGGTCGGCATCCGACTCCAGGCGATCAATCTCTTCGCAGGTCTTCAAAGCCGCTTCCGCGGTGGCGGGCTCAGCGATCTTGGACAGCATGTACACAGCGTCTTTCAAACGCTCACAGCACTTCACGCTCAACTCGGTCAAACGGGAGATCTCATCCGTCATATGGCGCACGTCGTACAAGGCCATGGTTTCGGCGGAATCCTGGATCAGATCGGCCACATCATCCATGGTGTTGATCAGCTTATGGATCTGCTCGCGGTCAATCGGCGTGATGAAGGTCTTATGCAACATCTTGTTGACGTCGTGGGTCACACGGTCAGCCGCACTCTCGGCGATATCCACGTCGCGGTTGTACTTCTCGCGCAAATGTGGATCGTTGTAATTGGCCACCAACTGCGAGAAGGCGCGCGCGGCCTCCACAATGCGGTCCGCATGCTGGTTGAACATTTCGAAAAAATTGCCTTCACGCGGCAACAGCTTGCCAAACAGCATGGCGGGACTCCTAAGGGGGGATTGCGTCAGAAATATGACAAAAAGATGACCAAGGCAAGTTTAACCGCCCCCACAACCACAGCCGTCCTGGTGACGGGCTGGTGCGTGAATGCAGGCAAGCCTGCTCTAGCGCGCTGCCGGAGGCAGCAATCAGTTTAGGAATACGGGTTGGCGAAAGCCAGACCACAAAACGCTGCCGCTGTAGCGGGCAGCCTACTCATACAGCACCTAGGCGCTAGAGCCCTGCCAGGCTCTAGCAGCATGCACAATCTCAACTGCGGATACGGCGAAGCGCGATGACGCCTATCAGCACCAGCCCGGCCACCAGCATGCGGCCGTCATCATCACCAGCTTCATCAGATGCAGAAGCCTCAGCCGGCGCACTGCCAGCCGCAATAGAACCCACAGAGGATTCACGGCTACGGGACGCAGGGGAAAATCCGGTCTTGACCAAGCCCGTTTGCAGCGACTGCACAAGCGCGTCCATGCCAGCCATATCCTTGCCGACGGAGGCCTGAGCCACCACGACCGAGGCATTGTTTTGCGAACTTGTGGCGGATGCGGAAGCTGCCGCAGTGAAACCAACGACTGCCGCGACCAAGATGTGAATCAGTTTTTTCATAAAAAGCCCATTCATGGATAAGGACAGGGATGAAATAGCAACATCCATGCCGAACCTATGGAAAACCCCGATGGAAATTTCAAATTCCCAATAAAAACAACATGTTGCATTGCAGCATATTAATTAAACAAATGTTGTGTACAGATGTAACTTTCTTACCATGTAAGAAATACCGACATGCCGCGCACATTTTTAGGGCCGCGAGTGCCCCAATCGTTGGTACATTTGCGTTTATTTTTTGCTGTAGAGAAGCCCGTTTTTATAACCCCTCATGATAAACGCTCTTGACAAACAAAAGAATTTCTTGCGTCCGAGCTTTACGCTGCCCGGAGCTCTGGAAGCCTTTCTCGACCCCGTGGTTACCATGGTTACCTTGGCCGCATGTTTGGCCTGGTATGCGCATCCGCTGTCGGCGCGCTATATCATCCTGGGAGTAATAGCTTTTTCACTGTCTTTCCCGGGCAATGTGGGCTTTCACGAGCCGCCCCAGCGCATGGTGCGCAAGCTTTTAACCAACTGGCTGGTATTCCTGGTCATCCTGGGCGGCTTTGGCGTGGCCACGGGTTACATGAAAAGCTTTACCCGCCCTGTGTTGATCGCCTGGGCTCTGCTGACGCCGTTTGTCCAGATCGCTAGCCATTTCTTCCTGCGTTGGGCGCTGCCCAAAGCCATTTCCGGCAGCGGACAGCAGCGCCGGGTGGTGATTACAGGCGTCAATGAGGTGGGCCTACGCTTGCTGCACGAGTTTGAATCCAACCCCTATCTAAATACCCGCGTACTCGGATTTTTTGATGACCGTAGCTCGGACCGCCTGGGCGAGTTGGGCAAAGTACCTATGCTGGGACGCATGTCCGACCTTGCGGAATTCATGAAAACTAGCGACGTAGAAGCCATTTACCTGGCCCTACCCATGGCCTCCCAGCCGCGCATACTGGCCGTACTGGACGATCTCAAGGACACCACGGCGTCAATCTACTTTGTGCCAGATATTTTCATGACTGACCTGATCCAGGGTCGCCTGGCGAATGTAGGGCCGATGCCGGTGATGGCGGTCTGCGAAACCCCGTTCAACGGAATGAGCGGTCTAATCAAGCGCGGATCGGACATTTTTATCTCGCTGATGATTCTGCTGCTGGCGTCGCCGATCTTTCTGGCGCTGGCATTGGCGGTCAAGTTCACATCGCCTGGCCCAATCATCTTCAAGCAGCGCCGCTACGGGCTGGATGGCAAGGAAATCTTGGTCTACAAATTCCGCTCCATGACCACCGAGGACAATGGTGCAGTGGTCAAGCAGGCGACCAAGAACGACAGCCGTATCACGCCGCTGGGCGCGATTTTGCGCAAGACCTCGCTGGACGAGCTGCCCCAGTTCTTCAACGTGCTGCAGGGCCGCATGAGCATCGTCGGGCCGCGCCCGCATGCGGTGGCGCACAACGAAACCTACCGCAAGTTGGTCAAGGGCTACATGGTGCGGCACAAGGTCAAGCCAGGCATTACCGGCTGGGCCCAGGTCAGCGGCTACCGCGGCGAGACCGACACCATCGACAAGATGGAAAAGCGCATCGACTACGACCTGGAATACCTGCGAAACTGGTCGCTGGGCTTCGACCTGTGGATCATCGTCAAGACCGTGCTCGTGGTGTTGAACGACAAGAAAGCCTACTAAGTCGATTTGCTATACCTTGTATAGCTGCTGGTGCAGATGGAATAAGCACCGGCAACCTGTTTGGCTTATAACTTCTCGATCGCCTGGTCGCGCACTGCACGCAGCTGCTTGGGTTTAACCAGTGTGGGCGCAATCTCGGCCAGAGGCCGCAGTACAAAGGCCCGCTGCGCCATGCGCGGATGAGGAAAGGTCAATGCCGGGCTGTTGATCTGCCCACTGCCGAACAGCAGAATATCCAGGTCCAACGTGCGAGGCGCGTTGCGGTACGGCCGCTTGCGACCTGCCGATTGCTCTATTTTCTGTAGCTGGTCCAGCAAATCTGGCGCGCACAGGCTTGTAATTACCTCTACAACCGCGTTGACATAATCCGGGCCATCGGAATCGATGGGCGTGGTCAGGTACAGCGACGAACGCTGGCCGACCTCGGTCTGCGGCAAGGCATGGATGGCATCCATGGCGCTGCGCACGGTCTGTGCGGCATCGCCCAGATTGGCGCCTAGAGCCACGTAAGCAGTGACCGGGTCCCGCACCGCCTCAAGCATCCGAGCCCGCCACCGGCGCACCACCGCCACTGGGCTTGCGGCGGCGGCGGCGCTTCTTGGGCGCAGCAGCCGCATCCGACTCGTGCGCGGCCTCCACCGGGCCTGCAGCAGCGCCCTCTTTCGGCTGCGTGACCACACGGGGCACGCGCACCGGGCGCTGGCGGCGGCTCTGTTCTTCGCGGGCCTGGGCCAGCAAGTCTTCGCGCTGGTCATCGCTGCCGGTGGTGAATTCCTGCCACCAGTCGGCAATTACCTGCTCCACCTCGCCGGCGTCGGCGCGCAAGCGCATGAAGTCGAAGGCGGCGCGGAAGCGCGGCTGGTCGATCATGCCGTAGGGGCCGCTGCCCACGCGCTTCTCGAAGCGCGGCTGCATCAGCCAGGTTTCACGCATATCCCCGGCCAGCCGGCCGCGACCGGAGACATCGCCGATACGCGCGTTGAATACGTCTTCCACCGCATCCTGCAACGCCGCAAACGAGGGCTGCTGGCCAGCACGGGCGGCCCAGCCGTCGCGCACATCGGCCCACAGCACGCAGGCCAGCAGGAAGCTGGGCGCCACCGGTTTGCCTTCGCCGACACGGCGGTCGGTGTCTTGTAGCGCAGCCAGCACAAACGGCTGGTCGGCGCGCTCCACTACGACGTCCAGCAGGGGATAGATACCGGTCGCCATGCCCAGCTTGCGCAGTTGGGCGATGGTGGCGACCGCATGGCCGGTTTGCAGCAGCTTGAGCATTTCGTCGAACAAGCGGCTTTGGGGCACATCGGCCAACAACTTCTGCGAATTCACCAGCGGCGCTGCGGTTTTGGGTTCGATGCTGAAGCCCAGCGGCCCAAGCTTGGCGGCAAAGCGCACGGCGCGGATGATGCGCACCGGGTCTTCGCGGTAGCGCGTGGCCGGGTCGCCAATCATGCGGATGACGCGGTTTTTGCTGTCCTTCAGGCCGCCGTGGTAGTCGACCACGATCTGGCTCTTGGGGTCGTAGTACATAGCGTTGATGGTGAAGTCGCGGCGTGCGGCATCCTCGTCGTGTGGGCCCCAGACGTTATCGCGCAGCACGCGGCCGCTGGAATCGACGGCGTGCTTCATATTCGCCAGCTCGCTCTTGCTGGTGCGCTCGTTGCCGGCGACCTGCTCGGCAGCCGCGTTGTCCATGTAGGCGCGGAAGGTCGAGACCTCGATAACTTCGTTCTCGCGGCCGCGGCCATAGACCACGTGAACGATTCGAAAGCGCCGGCCGATGATGAAGGCCCGGCGGAACAGGCCCTTGACTTGCTCGGGCGTGGCATTGGTGGCCACGTCGAAGTCCTTGGGGCGCAGGCCAACCAGCAGGTCGCGCACGGCGCCGCCGACAATGTAGGCCTCGAACCCAGCCTGCTGCAAGGTGCTGACCACGTTGAGCGCACGTTCGTCCACCAGGGCGGGGTTGATACCGTGCTCGGAAACAGGGATTTCTGCGCGCTTGCCGAACTTGGGCTTTTTGGCGGCGGGCTTTTTGCCCAGCAATTTATCGATGAAGGTCTTGATCATGTGAATGTTGTAAGACTTACGCAACCTCCGGCAGGCGGGCTCGGGAGCCAACCACCGGAGGTTGCGTAAGTCATGGAGTAAACAGGTCCAGTATGCGCCATCCGCGTTCGGTGGCAATCGCGCGCAAACGCGCATCGGGGTTAGTGGCCACCGGGTGCTGGACTTTTTCCAGCAGCGACAGGTCGTTAATCGAGTCGGAGTAGAAAGTCGCGTCCACATCGCCCCAGCCCCAACCGCGGCGGGCCAGCCAGTCTTCGACCCGGGTGATCTTGCCCTCGCGGAACGACGGCACACCCTGGATCTTGCCGGTGATCCATCCGCTGGCATCGTGCTCCAGGTCCACCGCAATCAGCTCGTCCACGCCCAGCGCCTGAGCGATGGGACGGGTGACGAAGGCATTGGTGGCGGTGACGATGACGACCTGGTCGCCCGCCTCCTGGTGCTTACGCAACAGCTCTCGCGCTACCGGTTTGATGACCGGCAGCACGACAGTGCGCATGAAATCAGCGTGAGCAGCTATGGATTTCGCAGCACCCTGGCGGCGCGCGGCGTCCGTCGCAAACAGCACGTACTCATGGATATCGAGGGTGCCGGCCTTGTAATGGGCGTAGAAGTCGTCGTTGCGCTGCTGGAACACCACAGGGTCGGTCCAGCCGATGGAGGTGGTGTAGGCACCCCAGGCGTAGTCCGAGTCGATCGGTATCAGCGTGTGGTCCAGGTCAAACAGCGCCAGCTTCACGGGATGGTCTTTCAAATTGTCTCCAGCATGGATTTAACCAGGGGAATGGTGATGGCGCGTTGGGTTTGCAGCGCGTAGCGGTCCAGATGCTCGAGCAGCTGCATCAGGCTGCCCAGGTCGCGGCTGAAGCGGCGCAGCATGAAGTCCACCACCTCGTCACTCAGCACCAGCCCACGTGCCTGGGCTTCGCGGCGCAACACGCCGCGGCATTCGTCCTCACTCAGCGGCTGCAGCGCAAAGATGTGACCCCCGCCGAGTCGGGTGCGCAAATCTTCGCGCAACACCAGATCGGCCGGCGGCACATCGCCTGCGCCCAGCACCCAGCAGCGGCTGGTTTGGGCATTCACAAACCACTTGAAGGCCATGTGCTGCTGCGCCGGGTTGTACAGATGCACGTCGTCCAGCAAGACTGCGGCCCAACCGTCGTCGAACTCCGGCGGCTCGTAGACACTGGGGTCGAGCCAGCCAACCCGCGCCGCCTGCATACGGTAGGCCTCGCGCACCGCGCGCAGCAAATAGGTCTTGCCGGTGGCCGAGCCGCCCCACAAATAGGTTTGCAGCGGCCTGCCGGTGTCCACTACCGCCTGCTGCACATGCTGCAGCGCGGCCGCATTCTGGCCGGCAAAGAAATTTGCCAAGGTGGGGCTGGTTGCCAGGCCGATATCCAATACCAGTTGTTGCATAGCTATCCTTGGTACAAAGGACTGGCCAGGTAGGTGGTACGCACCCGGCGAATGGCCACCAGCAGTACGGCACTGGCCGGCAGCGCCACCAGCACGCCGACGAAGCCGAACACCTGGCCAAAGGCCAGCAGGGCAAAAATCACAGCCAGCGGGTGCAGGCCTATGCGCTCGCCCACCAAGCGCGGCGTGAGGAAAAGGCTTTCGACAAACTGGCCGATGCCGTACACCACGGTCACCATCACCAGTGCCTTGATCGAGGCGAACTGCAACAGGCCTGCCAGCGCCGCCAGCACTAGGCCGACGCCAAAGCCCAGATAGGGAACGAACATCGCCAGGCCGGTGAACAGGCCAATCGGCAGTCCCAGGTCGAGCCCGAACAAGGACAGCCCGACGGCATAGAACACCGCCATGATCAGCATCACCAGCAGTTGGCCGCGCAGATACTGACCCAGCACCTCGTCAGCCTCTTCCACAAAGCTGTCGAACCCCGGGCGCAAGCGGGTCGGCACCAGGGCCATCAGTTGGGCGATAAAACGGTCCCAGTCCATCAGCAGGTAGAACAGTGCCACCGGGATCAGCACCAAGTTACCCAGCAAAGCCATGGCAAAACTGCCGCCCAGCCGGACCGACGACACCAGCGAGGCAAGGGCATCTTCCACATTGGCATTCAGGTACTTGAACACAAAGGCCTTGACGCTGACCGGGTCCAAGGCCACCTTGAGGCCCAGCTGGGCCAACAGCGGCTTCAGCCATTTGGCCAAGCCATCCAGCAGCAACGGTAGCTGCTCACGCATCAGCGGCGCCTCCTTGACCAGGATGGGCACGATCAGCAAGGCGACGGCCAGCAGCACCACAATAAACACCAGTTCGACCACCGCCACTGCCAGCACCCGGGGCACCCGGCCTTTGCACAAACTGTCCAGCCTGTCCACAGGAGGGGTCAGCACGTAGGCAAGCACGGCGGCCACGGCAAACGGCGTCAGCACCGGCCCCAGCAGCCACAGCGCCAAGACGGCGACCGCAGCAATGGAGAACCAGGCCAGAGCGCGCCTTTGGGTGGAGGTGAATTGCATCAGGTGATGGGCTGGAGTAGGGAGAATCGGGTGGACAGGGATACAGGCCAACGGAGTGAGGCTGCGCCTGCCCTTAAAATCTGCGCAAATTGTAGAGGGCTGCGCGCCTAAATCCCGCCAACCCGCTTATCTGGGCAGTTTTGCCTGCACCTTCAGCCTCTTGTGAATCCGACACCATGACCACATCCCACACCGCCCCCCTCTCGTACAAAGACGCCGGGGTCGATATCGACGCGGGCGACGCCCTGGTTGAACGCATCAAGCCCCTGGCCAAGAAAACCATGCGCGAAGGAGTGCTGGCGGGCATTGGCGGGTTTGGCGCGCTGTTTGAAGTGCCCAAGCGCTACAAAGAGCCGGTGCTGGTGAGCGGCACCGACGGTGTGGGCACCAAGCTGCGCCTGGCGTTCGAGTGGAACATGCACGACACCGTGGGCATCGACCTGGTGGCCATGAGCGTCAACGACGTGCTGGTGCAAGGCGCCGAGCCGCTGTTCTTCCTCGACTACTTTGCCTGCGGCAAGCTGGACGTGGACACCGCCGCTGCCGTGGTTGGCGGCATCGCCAAGGGCTGCGAACTGTCGGGCTGCGCGTTGATCGGCGGCGAAACCGCGGAAATGCCCGGCATGTACCCGGCAGGCGAGTACGACCTGGCCGGCTTTGCCGTCGGCGCCGTTGAAAAATCGAAGATCCTGACCGGCAAGGAAGTGGCGGCCGGAGATGTGGTGCTGGGCCTAGCCAGCAGCGGCGTTCATTCCAACGGCTTCAGCCTGGTGCGCAAGTGTATCGAGCGCGCGGGCGACGCAACGCCGGCTACCCTGGACGGCAAGCCCTTCAAGCAAGCCCTGATGGAGCCGACCCGCCTGTACGTGAAAAACGTGCTGGCCGCGCTGGCTGCCCACCCGCATTCGGAAGATGCTGCCTCGCCCGGCGGCATCAAGGCCCTGGCCCACATCACCGGCGGCGGCCTGCTGGAGAACATCCCCCGCGTGCTGCCCGAAGGCACGGCCGCCCACCTGAAGCAAGGCAGCTGGCCGCAGACCGAGTTGTTCGCCTGGCTGCAAAAGACGGCTGGCATCGACGACTTCGAGATGAACCGCACCTTCAACAACGGCATCGGCATGGTGGTGGTGGTGGACGCAGCCAACGCTGCAGCCACCGCCGCGACCCTGCGCGGCCTGGGCGAGTCAGTGTATGAAATCGGCGTGATTGGTGCGCGTGGCGACGGCGCTGCCGTGGTTGTCGCCTAAATTTATAAAAAACAAGTCCCTGGCGCACTATCTACCTGCACGAGCAGCTATGTAAACAATAGCAATCCCATCCACCCACTAAGGCCGCCATGTCGACGCTGACCGAAGACCAAGCCCGCAGCTATATGCACAAGCTGTTGACGGCCATGCACCAGGCCGGTGGGTCGGACTTATTCATCGCTGCCGACTTCGCCCCCAGCATGAAGTCGAACGGCCAGATGAAGGCCTTATCGGCGCAGAAGCTGGCCAGCGACGTGACCCGCATGCTGGCCCAGTCGCTGATGAACGAGCGGCAGAACGCCGAGTTTGCCAAGGAGATGGAGTGCAACTTTGCGATGGCCCTGCCCGGCGTGGCGCGGTTCCGGGTGAATGTGTTCGTCCAGCAGCAAAGCGTCAGCATGGTGATACGCACCATCGCCGCCGAAATCCCCAGCTTTGCCACCCTGGCCCTGCCCGAGGTGCTGAAAGAAGTCATCATGCACAAGCGCGGGCTGGTGCTGGTGGTGGGCGGCACCGGCTCGGGAAAATCGACCTCGCTGGCGGCCATGATCGACCACCGCAACAGCAGCTCGGGCGGCCACATCATCACCGTGGAAGACCCGGTGGAATATGTGCACACCTCCAAGATGTCGCTGGTCAGCCACCGCGAAGTGGGGGTGGACACGCATTCCTGGCACCACGCGCTGAAGAACACGCTGCGCCAGGCGCCAGACGTGATCCTGATCGGCGAAATCCGCGACCCGCAGACCATGGAGCACGCGATAGCCTTCGCCGAAACCGGCCATTTGTGCCTGGCCACGCTGCACGCCAACAGCGCCAACCAGGCGCTAGACCGCATCATCAATTTCTTCCCCGAAGAACGCCGCAACCAGCTGCTGATGGACATGTCGGCCAACCTGCGAGCCATCGTATCGCAGCGCTTGGTGCGCACCGAAGATGGCAAGGGCCGGCGCGCCGCGGTCGAGATCTTGCTGAACACCCCGCTGGTTGCCGACCGTATTTTCAAAGGCCAGTTCAACGACCTGAAGGCGCTGATGGACAAGTCACGCGAACTGGGCATGCGCACCTTCGACTGGGCGCTGTTCGAGCTGTACAACGAAGGCCATATCTCCTACGAAGAGGCGCTGCGCAACGCCGATTCGGCCAACGAGCTGCGCCTCAACATGAAGCTGAAAAGCGAGCGTGGCGAGCCGGCCGCCGCTGGCGGCGTGGAGCTCAGCTTCGACAAGCCCTTGACCGACGAGGAAGTCGAAGCCGTGCGGACCGAAGAGCTGCTCAAGCAGCAGCAAAGGCGCCGCCAGCTGGAAGACGAGCAGCTGGCCAAGCTGCGCCAGGCCAAAGGCCCGGCGGCTTAGTCGTCTGCGGGGGCCGGCGCCGCGACGCTGGCCAGCACCTTGTCGATACGCTTGCCGTCCAGGTCCACCACCTCGAACGCCCAGCCAGCACATTCGATACTCTCGGCCACCGCCAGCATACGACCGGAGACCGACATCAGCAGACCGGCCACTGTGTTGTAGCGGCCGCGGTCTTCCTCCGGCAAGTCCTTGATATCGAGACGGGATTTGAGCTCGCTGACCGGCATCAGGCCGTCCAACAGCCAGGAGCCGTCTTCGCGCTGGGTCGCCCAGGCGTCGGCCTGGGCTCCCGGCTGCAGCTCGCCCGTAATAGCTTCCAGCAGGTCGCGCGGGGTCATCAGGCCCTGCACCACGCCGTATTCGTCGACTACGAAGACCATGCGGCCCGACTTGGCACGGAACTGCTCCAGCAGCTCCATGCCGCTCAGGGTTTCGGGCAGGAACGCGGCGGGTAGTACATGTGGCTCCACCGGGCCAGGCAGGTCGGCCCCCAGCTCCAGCAAGCGGCCCACGCTGATCACGCCCACCACATCATCCAGCGAGCCCCGGCACACCGGGTACCAGGAATGCGCCACCTTGTCACCGCCACTGCTGGCCATCTGCAGGCATTGCGCCACCGTGTGCGAGGCGTCCAGCCAGTTCACGTCGGTGCGCGGCACCATCAGGGAGGTAAGCGGCCGCTCGTCGAGCCGGAACACGTTCTGCACCATCTGGTGTTCGTGCTCCTCGATCACGCCGGCGTCCACGCCCTCCTCCAGGCTGGCGACGATTTCTTCTTCGGTCACCGCCCGGCCGGCCGCATTGTCGATACGCAGCAGCTTCAGCACCGCTTGGGTGCTGAGCGACAGCAAACGCACAAAAGGTTTGGCCCCGGTCGCCACCCAGGTCATGGGCCGCGAGACATAGCGCGCTACCAGTTCTGGATACAGCTGGCCGATGCGCTTGGGCACCAGTTCACCGAATACGATGGTGACAAAGGTGATCACCGTCACCACGATCACCGTGGCCGTGATGTCGGCAGCGCCCACAGCCACCCCAAATTGCTGCACCCAGGCGGACACGCCGTCACTGAACGCAGCCTCGCCCAGAATACCGTTCACCATGCCGATGGAAGTAATGCCGACTTGCACCGACGACAGGAACTGCGTAGGGTTCTCCAGCAGGGCCAATGCCGCCTGGGCGCCCTTGTCGCCCGCCTCCGCCATCGCCGTCAAGCGCGCCTTGCGGCTCGATGCCAAAGCCAGCTCTGACATAGAAAACACGCCATTGAGCAAAGTCAACAGCACAATCAGCAATAAATCCATGGATCTTCTAAGAAAATAAACACATGGCACTTTACTTGATTGGCGACCTGCAAGGCTGCGACGGCGCACTGCAGCGACTTTTGGACAAGCTGGACTTCTCCCCCAGCCGCGACACCCTCTACCTGCTGGGCGACCTGGTGAACCGTGGCCCGGCTTCTGGCGAGGTATTGCGACGGCTCATGGGCTACGGCAACTCTGCGCGCTGCCTGCTGGGCAACCACGATCTGCATTTGCTGGCCGCTGCCCATGGCATACGCCCTACGCACCGCCTGGACACGCTACAGGGCATCCTGCAGGCCCCTGACCGTGCGGCCTTGCTCGACTGGCTGCGCCACCAGCGCATGGCCATGCGCGAGACGCTGAAGGGCCAGGACATCCTGATGGTGCATGCAGGTGTGTTGCCAAGCTGGAACGCCGCGCAAACCATGGCGCTGGCCGGCGAGGTGGAAGCGGTTCTGCGCGGGCCCGATCTGGTCGGGTTTCTGGGTCAAATGTATGGCAACACCCCGGCACAATGGGACAACGCTCTGCAGGGCATGGACAGACTGCGCGTGATCGTGAACGCACTCACTCGGCTGCGCTTCTGCACCCGGGAAGGTCGCATGGAGTTTGATAGCAAGGAAGGCGCAGGCGCCAGACCCGCAGGATATATGCCCTGGTTTGAGATCCCGGGCAGACTGACCGAAACGACCACGATGGCCTTTGGCCACTGGTCGACACTAGGCTGGCTGGGTCGCAGCGACCTGTTATCGCTGGACACCGGCTGTGTCTGGGGCGGTTCGTTGAGCGCGCTGAAGATTCAGGCTGCTCCAGCGCGCAACGAACTCATCCAGATACGCTGCGAGCAAGCGCAGCAACCAGGCAACTAAGCCGTTACGGCAGGCGCCACAGCCTTGAACAAGGCCGCCACTTTGCGCTTGGGCTTGATATTGGCCGAGATACCGCGCACGGTTGCGTGTTTGGCCGAGGCTTCCCAGGTAGGCGCCTCGGTGGCCGCAGGCGCCTGGTAAGGCTGGTCAAAGAACGGATCGCGCGGAGCGCTGTGGCGCTGCGGGCGCGGCGCCAGACGCGGCGTATCCAGTACATCCCGCGGATCATCACCACCCCAGGCCCGTCGCCCGTCGTTGATGCGGCCCTGCTCACGGATCTTCGGAATATCTTCCTCGAACTCCATGGCCTCAAGCTCAATCTTGGTTTTGATCAGCCTTTCAATATCTGCAACCAAACGTGCATCACTACCCGCCACAAAGCTGACCGCCAAGCCGGAAGCACCGGCACGACCGGTACGTCCGATGCGGTGCACATAGTCTTCGGCATTAAAAGGCACGTCAAAGTTGAACACTGCGGGCACGTCCTTGATGTCCAGACCGCGCGCGGCCACATCGGTACATACCAGCAGATCGACTTCGCCCTTTTTGAACGACTCCAGCGCCTTCAAACGTTCGTCCTGGCTCTTGTCGCCATGCAAGGCCGTAGTCTTCAGGCCTTCCTTTTCCAGTGAACGGGCCAGGCGCGCGCAGCCCAGCTTGCTGTTGACGAACACAAAGGCCTGCTTCATTCCGCGCGACTTGAGCACCTGGTGCAGTGCGCGGCGCTTGTCATCGGCATTGACGCTGTAGAAATGCTGCTCAACCGTCGAAGCCGTAGCGTTGGAGCGGGCTACTTCGATGGTGACTGGGTCTTGCAGGTAGCTACTGGCCAAGCGCTTGATTTCGGGCGAGAACGTGGCCGAAAACAGCAAGGTGGTGCGCTGCTTGGGCAGGTAACTCAGGATACGCTGCAAATCGGGTAAAAACCCGATGTCGAGCATGCGGTCGGCTTCGTCCAGCACCACGTATTCCACCTGGTTCAGCACCGCATTTTTGGCTTCGATGTGGTCCAGCAGGCGTCCGGGCGTAGCGACCAGAATCTCAACGCCTTTTTTCAGCTCCAGTGTTTGCGGCTTCATGTCCATGCCGCCGAACACCACAGCGCTGCGCAGGTTGGTGTGCTTGGCATACGACTTTACGGCCTGGGCCACTTGGTCGGCCAATTCGCGCGTAGGCAGCAGCACCAGGGCCCGCACCGGATGGCGGGCGGGAGAGGTGGAGGCATTTTCATGCTTGAGCATGCGCTGCAGCAAGGGCAGCGAGAAAGCGGCTGTTTTGCCGGTTCCGGTCTGGGCCGCGCCCATCACGTCACGGCCTTGCAGGACCACCGGAATGGCTTGCGCCTGGATCGGTGTCATGGCGGTGTAGCCCATGTCAGCCACAGCACGTGACAGGGGTTCTGCAAGCTGCAGTTGCGAGAAAGAATCCAGGGGGGTATCGCTCATCAAATCCAGAGGTTTGTAGCTATTCAAATAATAGCAAATTGCACCCACGCGTCGCGGGCAAACCCTGATTATCCCCGAATTTGCAAAATCAGGACTACAAACACCAAGGGCCGACGGGATTTTCATCCCATCGGCCCTTGGCTTAGCGGCACTTGCAGCTAGTGCTTGACTGGTACGACTGGGGTCGCTGCAGCGGTTTCCAATGCAGGAGCTACGACCACCGGCTCCTCATCTGGCAGTGGCTGGGGCATACGCTCCAGCGCCACTTCAAGCACCTGGTCAATCCACTTCACAGGCACGATTTCCAGGCCATTTTTGACATTTTCGGGAATGTCTTGCAGGTCCTTGGCGTTCTCCTCGGGGATCAGCACCGTCTTGATACCGCCGCGCAAAGCCGCCAGCAGCTTTTCTTTCAAGCCGCCGATGGCGGTGACTTCACCACGCAGGGTGATTTCCCCGGTCATAGCTACGTCACCACGCACGGGAATGCCCGTCAACGCAGACACAAAAGCGGTCGTCATGGCGGCACCGGCGCTAGGACCATCCTTGGGGGTAGCACCGTCGGGCACGTGGATATGGATATCCTTCTTCTCGAACACTTCGTCCTTGATGCCCAGGCGTTTGGAACGGCTACGCACCACGGTACGGGCCGCTTCCACTGACTCTTTCATTACGTCTCCGAGCGAGCCGGTGCGGGTAATCACGCCCTTGCCGGGCATGATCGCCGCTTCAATGGTCAACAAATCGCCGCCGACTTCGGTCCAAGCCAGGCCCACGACCTGGCCCACCTGGTTTTGCTGTTCGGCACGACCGTAGGTGTACTTTTGTACGCCCAGAAAATCGTTGAGATTGTCAGCAGTCACCTTGACCTGGGGCACCATCTCCTTAAGCAGCAGGCCTTTGACAACCTTGCGGCAAATCTTGGACAGCTCTCGCTCCAGCGAACGCACACCGGCTTCACGGGTGTAGTAGCGCACGATGTCGCGCACAGCGTCTGGCGTCAACAACAGTTCGGCTTCACTCAGGCCGTTGTTCTTCAACTGCTTGGGCAACAGATAGCGAACCGCAATATTGGTCTTTTCGTCTTCGGTATAGCCCGACAAGCGGATCACTTCCATCCGGTCCAGCAGCGCCGAAGGAATATTCATGGAATTGGACGTCGCCACAAACATCACGTCGCTCAGGTCGAAGTCCACTTCCACATAGTGGTCTCCGAACGTGTGGTTTTGCTCGGGGTCCAGCACTTCCAGCAAGGCGCTGGATGGGTCACCACGGAAGTCGGTGCCGAGTTTGTCGATTTCATCCAGCAGGAACAGCGGATTGCGGGTGCCGATCTTGCTCAGACTTTGCAGCACCTTACCAGGCAAAGCGCCAATATAAGTGCGGCGGTGTCCACGGATTTCGGCCTCATCGCGCATGCCGCCCAAGGCCATCCGTACGTATTTGCGCCCTGTGGCCTTGGCAATCGACTGGCCCAGCGAGGTCTTACCCACGCCCGGAGGCCCCACCAGACACAGAATCGGCGCCTTGACCTTTTCGACCCGTTGCTGGACCGCCAGATACTCCAGGATACGGTCCTTGACTTTGTCCAAACCGAAGTGGTCTTCGTTGAGCACACCTTCGGCATTGCGCAAATCGTGCTTGATCTTGGTCTTCTTGCTCCATGGCAAGCCAGTCAACACGTCGATATAGTTGCGCACTACCGTGGCTTCGGCTGACATGGGGGACATCAGCTTGAGCTTCTTCAGCTCGCTCTCAGCCTTCTTCAGCGCCTCTTTAGGCATTTTGGACAGCTTGATCTTTTTCTCGATCTCGTCGATGTCCGCGCCCTCTTCGCCCTCGCCCAGTTCTTTCTGGATGGCTTTGACCTGCTCGTTCAGATAGAAATCGCGCTGATTCTTCTCCATTTGGCGCTTAACGCGGCCGCGGATCTTCTTGTCCACATTCAAAATGTCGACTTCGCGCTCGAGCTGGCCATACAGGTTTTCCAGTCGTTCACGCACATCCGACAGATCCAGCACCACTTGTTTGCTATCCAATTTAAGAGGCAAATGGGCGGCAATGGTATCGGCCAAACGGCCTGGATCGTCGATGCTGGAAATCGAGGTCAGGATTTCAGGCGGAATCTTCTTGTTCAGCTTGACGTATTGGTCAAACTGTTGCATTACGGCACGACGTAAGGCTTCTATTTCCGTGGTTTTCTGGGTCACAACCACAGCCACCACAGGCGTGATATTGGCGGTGAAATGCGATTCGCCGTCTTCAATATGGTTGACGCGGGCCCGCTGCTGGCCTTCGACCAGCACTTTGACCGTGCCATCCGGCAACTTCAGCATCTGCAAGATGGTGGAGACGCAGCCGACATCAAACATGTCGGATACCGAAGGCTCATCTTTAGCAGCCGCCTTTTGGGCTACGAGCATGATGCGCCGGTCGGATTCCATCGCAGCCTCCAAGGCCTTGATGCTTTTCGGACGCCCCACAAACAGCGGGATCACCATGTGGGGGAACACCACCACGTCGCGCAGAGGCAACAACGGCAGATCGAGGGGTTCAGCAGGGAGAGGAATGTGTCCGGACATGAAGATCCTTTGAGTAACCCGTTGAATATGGACTTCTAACGGTAATTTTCAACCCTCCCCAGCTGCAAAACCTGCAGCATGGGATAAGGGCGCCCGGTTAAGCCTTCTTCGCAGCTTCGCGGTACACCAACAAAGGAGGCTTATTCTCATCAATCGTAGACTCGTCTACCACCACTTTATCCACATTGTGGTTGGTGGGTAGATCAAACATGGTGTCAATCAGGGACAGCTCCAAAATCGAGCGCAATCCCCGTGCGCCAGTCTTGCGGGCAAGCGCCTTCTTGGCAATCGCCTTCAAGGCCGAGGGCCGGATCTCCAGATCCACGCCTTCCATGGACAGTAGCTTGCTGTATTGCTTGACCAACGCGTTCTTAGGCTCGGTCAGGATCTGCACCAAGGCATCTTCGCTGAGTTCGGCCAGCGTCGCCACCACCGGCATACGCCCGACCAGCTCGGGAATCAGGCCGAACTTGATCAGATCTTCGGGCTCTACATCGCGGAACACCTCAGTCAGGCTACGTTGCGCCTTGCTCTTAACCGAGGCACCAAAACCAATTCCCGAAGATTCGGTACGGTTGCCAATCACTTTCTCCAGCCCCGAAAACGCTCCACCCAGAATGAACAGGATGTTGGTGGTATCGACCTGGAGGAAGTCCTGGTTCGGGTGCTTGCGGCCGCCTTGTGGCGGCACACTAGCCATCGTGCCTTCAATCAGCTTGAGCAAAGCCTGCTGCACGCCCTCACCCGACACATCACGGGTGATGGAGGGGTTGTCAGACTTGCGTGAGATTTTGTCAATTTCGTCGATGTAAACGATGCCACGCTGAGCCCGTTCAACTTCGTAATTGCAACTTTGCAGCAGCTTGGCGACGATGTTTTCCACGTCCTCGCCCACATAGCCGGCCTCGGTCAGGGTCGTAGCGTCGGCCATCACAAAGGGCACATCCAGCATACGCGCCAAGGTTTGCGCCAGAAGCGTCTTGCCGGAACCCGTGGGGCCGATCAGCAAGATATTGCTTTTGGTCAGCTCCACTTCGTCCTTCTTGGCCGTTTCCTTGTGGCGCAGACGCTTGTAGTGGTTGTATACCGCAACTGCCAAGGTGCGTTTGGCAACCTCTTGGCCAATCACATAGTTGTCCAGATTGTTCTTGATCTCGACAGGCGTGGGCAGTGCAGCACCGGCTTCGCGGGCCTCGGTGCCGGCAGGCAATTCGTCCCGAATGATGTCATTGCACAGGTCTATGCATTCATCACAAATGAACACCGACGGCCCTGCAATCAGCTTCTTCACTTCGTGCTGGCTTTTGCCACAGAAGGAGCAGTACAGGGTTTTTTCGCTGGAGGAGCCTTTTTTCTCGGCCATGGGAAGAATGCCTTTTCAGTCGTTACTGAATGATAACCAAATAAAAACGGCGCTTTCCAGTACAGAAAACGCCGTTATGGGCTGCTTAGCCGCCTATCTCTAGGCTTAAGGGCGCTTGCTGATAACCTCGTCCACCAGGCCATAGGTCTTGGCTTCGTCGGCAAACATAAAGTAGTCGCGCTCGGTATCGCGTTCGATTTTTTCCATCGTCTGGCCAGTACGTTCGGCCAGGATACGGTTCAGCTGGTCGCGTGTCTTCAGAATGTCACGCGCGTGGATCTCGATATCGCTGGCCTGGCCTTGCGCACCGCCGGACGGTTGATGGATCATGACACGCGAATTGGGCAGCGAGAAACGCTTACCCTTGGCGCCAGCCGCCAACAAGAAGGCACCCATGCTCGCAGCCATACCGACGCACAGAGTCGACACATCGGGCTTGATGAACTGCATCGTGTCGTAGATCGCCATACCAGCGGTCACAGAACCACCGGGCGAGTTGATGTAAAAGGAAATATCCTTGTCCGGATTTTCGCTTTCTAGGAATAGCAACTGTGCGACCACCAGATTGGCCGTCTGGTCATTGACCGGGCCGACCAAGAAAATCACGCGCTCCTTGAGCAAACGCGAATAGATATCGTACGAGCGCTCACCGCGGCCCGACTGCTCGATGACCATCGGCACCATGCCGAGACCCTGGATTTCCTGTGTGCTATTACGGATGAACATGGCGTTTCCTGCGTTGTTGAAGAGCTATTGAAAGCAAATAAGGGCTTGCGTAGAAAACACAAGCCCTTATATCGCGTATCCGGCAGTGGACTTAGTTCTGACCCATCAGCTCGTCGAACGCAACAGCCTTCTCAACCACTTTGGCCTTGCCCAACACGAAGTCGGTGACATTGCTTTCAATCACGATGGCTTCGACTTCTGCCAGGCGCTGGTTGTCGCTGTAGTACCAACGGACCACGTCAGCTGGCTTTTCGTAGCTGGCTGCCAGCTCTTCGATGTGGGCCTTGATCTGCTCGGTCGTGGCTTGCAGCGTATTGCTACGCACCAGCTCGGCAACCACCAGGCCCAGGCGCACACGACGCTCGGCCTGAGGACGGAAGATATCATCAGGAATCGGCGCCTTGTCAGCATCCTTGATGCCGCGCTGCTTCAAATCGGCGCGGGCCGACTCCACCATGCGGTTCAGTTCGGTCTGGACGCTGGAATTGGGCAGATCCAACTCGGCCTTGGCGATCAAAGCATCCATCACGGCTTGCTTGTTGCGGGCCAAAACACGGAACTTGACTTCGCGCTCGAGGTTCTTGCGGATGTCGGCGCGCAGGCCTTCGACCGTAGCGTCAGTGATACCCAACGACTTGGCCAGGGCCTCGTTGACTTCAGGCAAGTGGGCGGCTTCGATCTTCTTCACGGTGACCATGAAGTCGGCTTGCTTGCCAGCCACGTCCTTGCCGTGGTAGTCGGCAGGGAAAGCCAGCGGGAAGGTGCGGCTTTCACCGGACTTCATGCCACGCACGGCATCTTCAAATTCCTTCAGCATCTGGCCTTCACCGACCAGGAACTGGAAGGCTTCGGCTTTGCCGCCTTCGAAGGTTTCGCCGTCGATCTTGCCTTCGAAGTCCACCGTCACGCGGTCGCCGTCTTCGACTGGAGCTTCCAGTGCGCGCTGGGCGAAAGTGCGGCGTTGCTTGCGCAGGATTTCGACGGTCTTGTCGATCGCGCCGTCGTCCACGGCGGTGGTGATTTTTTCAACTTCAGCGGTGCCCAGGTCACCCATCTTGACATCCGGGAACACTTCGAAGACCGCGTCAAAAGCCATTTGGCCTTCGGGCGAGGTTTCGTTTTCGCTGATGCGGGGCTGGCCTGCGACACGCAGCTTGGCTTCGTTGGCGGCAACGGCGAAAGCCTCGCCCACCTTGTCGTTCATCACTTCGTAGTGCACCGAATAGCCGTAGCGCTGTGCCACCACGTTCATAGGCACTTTGCCGGGACGGAAGCCGTCCATCTTGACGGTGCGGGCCATCTTCTTGAGACGGGTAGCCACTTCGTTCTGGATCACATCCACAGGCAGGGACAGCGTGATTTTGCGTTCCAGCTTTTCAAGGGTTTCAACAGTAACTGCCATCTGAGATCTCGTATAAAAAATTGTGGTGCGCGGGGGGGGACTCGAACCCCCACACCATTGCTGGCGTCAGGACCTAAACCTGGTGCGTCTACCAATTTCGCCACCCGCGCAAATACAGAACTGAACATACGGTCTGGGAAGCTGCCGCAAGGGCAAGCTATTGAAGACCGTCTGCGTGAAATCGGTAAGCCCGCTATTTTAGCGTGCTTGGCGACCGGTTTTACCCGGATGCGCTCCGGGTTCACCCTTGGCTGTCACTTGGGCTCGCGCTTTACCCGGAACCAGGCCGCGTACATGGCCGGCAGGGCCAGCAAGGTCAGCACAGTGGCCACCACCAGCCCGCCCATGATGGCGACGGCCATCGGCCCCCAGAAAACCGAGCGCGATAAGGGGATCATCGCCAGCACGGCGGCCGCGGCGGTCAGCACGATAGGCCGCAACCGTCCCACCGCCGACTCCACGATCGCGTCCCAGGTGGCAACCCCGCGGGCCCGCTCTTGCTCGATCTGGTCGATCAGAATCACCGAGTTGCGCTGGATCATGCCCATCAGCGCGATCACCCCGAGCAAGGCCACGAAACCGAAAGGCCGCCCCAGCAGGATCAGGGCGCCGGCCACCCCGGCAATCCCCAGGGGCCCGGTCAGGAACACCAGCATCGCCCGGCTGAAGCTGTGCAGCTGCAGCATCAGCAGGGTAAAGGTCAGGAACAACATGATGGGCACGCCCGCTGCGATCGAGGCCGAGCCCTTGCTGCTCTCTTCCACTGCGCCTGCAACCTCTATGCGGTAGCCTCCCTGGCCCTGGGCCGCCCACTGCGACTCCAGCGCCTTCAGCGCCGGCAGCAGCTCACTGGTCACCGTTGCGCCCTGCAGACCTTCGGTGATGTCGCTCTGCACGGTGATCGCATAGTCGCGGTTCTCGCGCCACATTACGCCTGGCTCCCAGCCGAACACCGGCTTGGCGATCTGCGTCAGCGGGATCGAGCGGCCCGACGAGGTGGGCAGGTACGCATTGGCGATGTCGGTGATCGCGCTGCGCTCGTCCAGGGGCTGGCGCAACACGATGTCGATCAGCTTGTCACCCTCGCGAAATTGGCCGACGGTGGAGCCGTTCAGGATCACCTTGGCAGCCTGCGCAATCGACTGGCTGGTCACGCCCAGGGCGCGGGCCTTGGCCTGATCGATCTCCAGCCGCATCACCTTGACCGATTCGTTCCAGTTGTCATTCACGCCGCGGGTGTTCGGGCTCTTGCGCATGGCGGCCTTGACCTCGTCGGCGCGCGTGCGCAGCACCAGCGGGTCCACACCCACCACGCGGAACTGCACCGGATACGGCACCGGCGGCCCGTTGGACAGCAACTTGATGCGTCCGCGCACCTCGGGAAATTCGGTTGCCAGCAAAGCCGGCAGCTTGACGCGCAGCAGCTCGCGCTGCTTCAAGTCCTTGGCCACCACAATGAACTGCGTCACATTGGTTTGCGGAAACACCTGGTCCAGCGGCAGATAGAAGCGCGGCACGCCCGAGCCGACCCAGGCGCTGACTGTGGCCACACCGCCCTCTTCCATTAGCCGAGCCTCGACCTGCTTGGCCGTGGCTTCGTTGGCCACGAAGGACGTGCCTTCCGGGAACCAGATATCCACCATGATTTCAGGGCGACTCGAATCCGGGAAGAACTGCTGCTGCACCTTGCCCATGCCCACGATGCCCAGCGCAAAAATCAACAGGGTCAGGCCGATGGTGATCCAGCGGTGTAGCACGCACCAGCCCACCAATTGGCGGAAGCGGTTGTAAAACGGGGTGTTGAATGACTCGTGGCCATGCCCAACAACTTCGCCCGCACCAGGCTCTGGCAGCACCTTGGCATGCGGTGGGGCCTTGAGCAGCAGCACGCCCAGGTAGGGCACAAAGTACACCGACACCACCCAGCTCAGCAGCAAGGCCAGCACCGTGACGGCAAAAATGGCAAAGGTGTATTCCCCGGTGACCGAGCGGGCAATGCCGATGGGCAAAAAGCCGGCGGCGGTGATCAAGGTGCCGGTCAACATCGGCATGGCGGTGATTTCATAGGCAAAGGTGGCGGCCCGCACCTTGTCATAGCCCTCCTCCATCTTGCGGACCATCATCTCCACCGCAATGATGGCGTCGTCCACCAGCAGGCCCAGCGCAATGATCAGCGAGCCCAGCGAAATTTTGTGCAGGCCTATGCCCCAGTACCACATGCCCAGAAAGGTCAGGCCCAGCACCAGCGGAATGGTGATACCCACCACCAGGCCGGGGCGCATGTCCAGCGTATAGCCGCGCCAGAACGGGTGCTTGCCCGGCCGCTTGTGCAGCCCCAGGCTGATGAAGCTGACCACCAGCACGATCACCACCGCCTCGATCAGCACATGCACGAACTCGTTCACCGAGGTGCTGACCGACTTGGGCTGATCCTGTATCTGCACCAGCTTCACGCCGGCAGGCAGGCTCTGGCCGATGCGGGCCGACAGCTTGTCCATCGCCTTGCCCAGGGCAATGATGTCGCCGCCCTTGGCCATAGAGACGCCCAGGGCAATCACTTCCTTGCCCTGGTGCCGTACCTTCACACTGGGCGGGTCCACATAGCCACGGCTGATGCTGGCGATATCGCCCAGGCGCAGCTGCCGGCCGCTGGCGTCGCCACCCGCGCCGCGGATTGGCATTGCGCGCAGTTGCTCCACCGCCTCGAACTGTCCGGCCACCCGCACCTGCACCACATCCAGCGGCGTCTGCACCGTGCCCGCGCTCTCGATGGCGTTCTGCTGGCCCAGTTGCGTCACCACCTGGTTCATGTCCAGCCCCAGCTGCGCCAGGCGCTTTTGCGACAGCTCGATATAGACCTTCTCGTCCTGCACGCCAAACAGCTCGACCTTGGCCACATCGGGCACGCGCAGCAATTGCTGGCGCACATTGTCGGCAAAAACCTTGGTCTCGGCGTTGCTGAAGCCGTCCGACTCCAACGCATAGATCACGCCATACACATCGCCAAAATCATCGTTGAAGAACGGCCCCTGTATGCCCGACGGCAGGGTGTAGCGCATGTCACCGATCTTCTTGCGCACCACGTACCAGACGTTATTGACATCGCCGCCTTTGATCGAGTCCTTGACCTGGAAGATGATCTGCGATTCGCCGGGCTTGGAATAGCTGCGGATCTTGTCGGCAAACGGCACCTCTTGCAGCGTGCGCTCCAGCTTGTCGGTCACCTGTTCGGCCACCTGCTGGGCGGTGGCGCCCGGCCAGTAGGTACGCACCACCATCACCCGGAAGGTGAATGGCGGGTCTTCGTCCTGGCCCAGCTGGAAGTAGGCGGCAAAGCCCAGCACCATCAGCACCACCAGCAGATAGCGGGTCAACGCCCGATGCTCGAGCGCCCATTTGGAAAGATTGAAGCCCGGCTTGGGCTGGTCGGGGGTATGGCTTGGCGTCATAGCTGGCTCACTGGACCGCAGAGGCTGGAGCGACAGCGGGTTTCGCTACCGTATTCATAGCTGCTTGTGCAGATAGAGCCTGCGCTGGAGCCATTTTTTGTTGGTAAATAACCACCTTCTGGCCCGGCGCCAGCACATGCACGCCCGCTGCCACCACCTGCATGCCGGGCTGCAAGCCGCTGGCGATCACCGCCTCGTTGCCATCGGCTGTGGCGACCACCACCGTCTGCGCCTTCACCGTCATGCTGGCGGTGTCCATCACCCACACAGCCGTGCTGCCGTTGGCCTCCTGCCGCAGCGCACTGGTTGGCAGCTTGATCACCGGCTGGCCTGCATGGCCCAGCGACTGCGGCACCACATTGACCGTAGCCCCCAGCGCGGGCGCGGTGGCGGCGTCGATGCCCACCTTGACCTGGAAGGTACGCGTCACCGGGTCGGCGCTGGCCGCCACTTCGCGCACCTTGCCCGCCAGCTTGGTGTCACTGGCCCAGACCCGTACCTCAGCGGCCGAGCCCAGCGCAATCCCCGCCACCCGGTCCTCGGGCACCACGAACACCACGTCGCGCGCGCCGTCTTGCGCCACCTTGACCACCGGCGTGCCGCCGCTCACCACCTGGCCGGGCTCGGCAGACACCGCCGTCACCACCCCGGCCACATCCGACACCAGCCGGGTATAGACCGCCTGGTTGCCGCTGGTAGCCAGCTGGGCCTGGGCCTGCTGCACCTGGGCCTGGGCCGACTTGAGCGCGCTGTCGCGCCGCTCCAGCTCGGCACCGCTGATGAAGTTTTGCTCTTTCAGCTCTTTGTAGCGCTTGTAGTCGGCGCTGGCCAGGTCGCGGCTGGTGGTAGCGGCAGCCAGCTGGGCCTGGGCTGCATCGGCGGCCAGCTTGTAATCCTGCGGGTCCAACTGGGCCAATACATCGCCCACCTTGACGCGCTGGCCCAGCTCGGCCTGGCGCCGAGTGATCTTGCCGGCTACACGAAAGCTCAGCACCGACTCAGTCCGCGCCCGCACTTCCCCGGGGAATTCGAGACGGGCCTGCATGTCGCTGGCCGCCACCGTCAGAACCTTGACGGCCCGCACCGGCTCGGGCGTGGCCTCGGGCTTGGAGCAACCCGCCAGCAAGGCAACCACCACAACCCCGGCCATGCCAAGACGAAAAACGGGGCGCGCGGCAGCCAACTGGGGGGACGAAACAGAAAAATGGTATGACATAGCAGGCCTAGTGGAAAACGGCGAAAGCCAGCCAAAAGGTCTGCACTGCGCGCAGACCCGGGTTATTACTGACTAACGGGTTAGTAATTTAGGGGAACGGGCATGGGGTGTCAAGCGACAATCCCTGCCGTGAATGCCCCTCTACCATCCCAAAATGCTACCCCACAAAGCGTGCGCCACTACGAGAACTTCCCGGTCGCGTCGATTCTGTGCCCGGCCGCTCTGCGCCCGCCCATTGCTGCCATCTACTGGTTTGCACGCACCGCCGACGACATAGCCGACGAAGGCTCGGACCCGCCCGCCCAGCGGCTGGCCGACCTGGCCGCTTTCCGCGCCGACCTGGCAGCAGCCGCAGCCGGCAAACCCACCTCGACACGCTGGCCCAAGGTGTTTGGTCCCCTCCAGGTTGCCATCAAGCAATGGCGACTGCCCAAGCCACTGCTGGGCGATCTGCTCAGCGCCTTCACCCAGGACGTCATCAAAACGAGGGACAAAGCCGGCTACGCCGACCGCGCCGACTTGCTGGCCTACTGCCAGCGCTCGGCTGCGCCAGTGGGTCGCCTGCTGCTACATCTCTATGGCGTGAAAGACGCCGCCTCGCTGCAGCGCAGCGACGCCATCTGCAATGCGCTGCAACTCATCAACTTCTGGCAAGACCTGAGCCTGGACCTGCCGCGCGGCCGCTTTTACCTGCCGCAGGACCGCAGCCAGCGACACGGTGTGGACGAAGCTGCATTGCACGCACAGCCACAAAGCCCGGCGCTGACCCGGCTGATGGAAGAGAACGTAGCCTGGGCCCGCGACCTGATGCGCAGCGGCGCCCCGCTGGTACACCGCGTACCCGGCCGCGCCGGCTGGGAACTGCGCCTGGTGGTGCAAGGCGGCTTGTGCATCCTGGACAAAATAGAGGCCCTGGGTTGTGCCACCCGGTACCAGCGGCCCACGGTCGGCGCCCGGGATGTGCCGCGCATGCTGTGGCGCGCGCTTTGGATGTAACAATACAAACAACTACACACCAATCCCACGCTGCGCACTGCACGCCTGGTTCCAGAGATACGATACCGCAGAACCGGCTTTGCCGGGCTGCTGGTATCGCCCCCTGCAAGGGGGTTGGCGAAGACACGAAGTGCGCAGCCTGGGGGTGAGCCACAATTTATGACCCCCGAGCAATACGTCCAAGAAAAAGCCGCCTCGTCCGGCAGCAGTTTTTACTACGCCTTCCTGTTTCTGCCCAAGCCCCGCCGGGCCGCCATCACCGCCTTCTATGCCTTCTGCCGCGAGGTCGACGACGTGGTGGACGAAACCCATGACGCCGGCGTCGCCCGCACCAAGCTCCACTGGTGGCAGGGCGAGGTGTCCAGCGCTTATGCGGGCAAACCCACGCACCCGGTGATGCAGGCCCTGATGCCGCTGGCCGCCGACTACCAGATCGAAGAACGCCACCTGCACGCCATCATCGAAGGCTGCCAAATGGACCTGGAGCAAACCCGCTACCTCGACTTCCCCGGCCTGCAGCGCTACTGCCACCTGGTAGCTGGCGTGGTGGGCGAGGTATCGGCGCAAATCTTTGGCCAGACCGACCCGGCCACCACCGAATACGCCCACACCCTGGGCCTGGCGTTCCAGCTGACCAACATCATCCGCGACGTCGGCGAAGACGCCCTGCTGGGCCGCATCTACCTGCCGGTCAACGAGCTGCAGCAGTTCGACGTGAAGGCGCACGAAATCCTCAAGCGCACCTACTCCGACCGCTTCACCGCGCTGATGCGTTTCCAGGCCCAGCGCGCCCATGGCCTGTACGAAAAAGCCTTCGCCATGCTGCCCGCCGCCGACCGCCGCGCCCAGAAGCCCGGCCTGATGATGGCCAGCATCTACCGCACCCTGCTGCGCGAGATCGAGGCCGACAACTTCCAGGTGCTGCACCAGCGCGTCAGCCTCACGCCCTTGCGCAAGCTCTGGCTCGCATGGAAAGTCCAGGCGCTGAACAAGCTATGAAAATTGCGGTGATCGGCGCCGGTTGGGCCGGCTTGGCCGCCGCCGTCACCGCCACGCAAGCGGGGCACCACGCTACAGTTTTTGAAGCATCTCGTGCAATCGGGGGGCGCGCCAGAGCCCTGTTTGATTCAGAGAATAACGCACCACTGGATAACGGCCAGCACATCATGATCGGCGCCTACGCCGAAACTCTGCGCCTGATGCGCACGGTCGGCGTGGACCTGGAGAAGACCTTGCTGCGCCTGCCGCTGAGCCTACTGTTCCCCGACGGCCAGGGTTTGCAGCTGCCCCACCTGCGCGCGCCATTCGACGCCCTGGTCGGCATACTGCGCGCCCGCGGCTGGGGCTGGGCCGACAAGGCCGCCCTGCTGCGTACCTCGGTCGGCTGGCAAATCGCCGGCTTCCAGTGCCGCCCGGAGCAATCGGTGGCCGACCTGTGCCGACCGCTGACGCAGCGGGTCAACCACGAACTGATCGAGCCACTGTGCGTGGCCGCACTCAACACCCCCGCAGACCGCTCCAGCGGCCAGGTGTTTCTGCGGGTGATCCAGGATTCGCTGTTCGGCGTGCCCGGAGGCTCCAACCTGCTGCTGCCACGCGTCGACCTGGGTGCCCTCTTCCCCCAACCCGCCGTGCAGTGGCTGGAGCAGCGCGGCGCTGCCGTGCGGATGGGCCACCGCGTCCAGTCCATCCGCCCGCAGGCGTTGCAGTGGCTGGTGGACGGCCAATTGTTCGACCAGGTGCTGCTAGCCTGCCCGTCCTGGGAGGCCGCCCGCCTGGTCGGCGCCAGCGGCGTGCCCGCAGACGACTGGCTGGCACTGGCCCAGGCGTTGCAGTTTGAAGCCATCACCACGGTCTACGCCCGCTGTACGGCCCCACACGCCAACTTGGCCCAGCCCATGCTGGCGCTGCGCAGCGACGCCCAGAATCCCGCCCAGTTTGTGTTCGACCGTGGCCATCTCGGCGGCCCGCAGGGCCTGCTGGCCTTTGTGGCCAGCGCCAGCCACGGCGACCGCCAGGCGCTGGAACGCGCCGTCATTGCCCAGGGCCGGCAGCAGCTGGGCCTGGCCGATCTGCAGGCGCTGCAAACCGTGGTCGAAAAGCGCGCCACCTTTGCCTGCACACCCGGCCTGCAGCGCCCCGCCCAGCACGTCGCACCCGGACTGCAAGCCTGTGCCGACTATGTGGACGGCCCCTACCCGGCGACGCTGGAAGGAGCAGTGCGCAGCGGCATGGCGGCCGCGCAAGCCTTGAGTCCCCAGGCATAAAAAAGGGGGACCAGAAGGTCCCCCAAACTACCGCCTCGCATCTGCGGCCAAGCCGCATTCAGACCTTAGAACGTGTTCTTAAGACCGCAGACGGTATTCGTCGCGCAGGGCCTTGACCAAGTCGTGGTTCTTTTGCACGCCCTGCATCTGGCGTTCCACCAGGCTGCGGACGTCTGCCGGCAGGGCTTGTTTTAGCGCCTTGCGGTAACGGGCCAGGGCCGTGTCTTCACCGCGCTCGCTCTCTTCCAGCACGGCCACATCGCTGTCGCTGGTCAACATACCCTTCACGGCCACCCAGCCGCGGTGCGCCGCCCCAGTGACCGTGCCGCCGTCTTCGGGCACACCGCCCAAGCGCAGCACTTCAGACGACAACTCGGCGGCCGAACTGGCGCAGTCACGCATGCGTTGCTCGAAGGTCGACTTCAGCTGGGCGGTCTCGGTGCGCTCCATACAGGCCTTGAAACCGTATTCGCCGTCGTAGCAGGTTTCCACCAGGTCGTTCAGGACATCGATCACGTCGTCGTTGTCCAGTGGCTCGGCGGTATCAGCCAACTGGCCTTCGTTGATACGGTCCCAGGCGGCCCGGGTGGCGTAGCGCGCATGCGGCCACGCCAGGCTGGAACGGCCGCGCTGCTCTTCCCACCGGCGGGCCAGTTCGGGCTCTACCGCACTGAACTCGCTGCCGTACAAGTTGCCGCTGCTCCAGCCAAGTGCATAGGCCGGGCCGTAGTCGTCATAGGTACTGCCAGCCTCGTAATACGGTTCGTCTTGGTAGCGTTCGCGCCAGTAGGCTTCTTCGGCTGTCGGGTTTACCGCTTCGGCGCCGGCTTTACCGGCCAGTCCGCCGACCACCGCGCCCGCCACGCCGCCAATGGCTGCACTCACCGGGCCGCCGATGGCGCCGAATGCAGCGCCGGCCACAGCCCCGCCTGCGGCACCCAGGCCGGTACCTACCGGGTGTGCGCCGGGTTCACCCGAGATCGGGTCGAGATTGGCATCTTTTTCGTTCAACATAGGATGGCTCCTTTAAGTGATGGAATGGATCCTGCCCTCCGCTTGTGGGGTTCACCTTGCATGCACCTCAGCGCATGCAGCTCCCTAGCGGTTGGGCTGGTAACTTCATCTTGGTGGCTGGAGCAGATTCCGTACGTCGGCCAGACAGGCACCGCCATGTAGGAGAAAACGCCGAATCCCGGCGGCGTGGCCGGGTGGCTGCAGTCGCGGGCTTTGTTAACGCGGCTGGGCCAGCAGCGCGCACAGGGCGCCGAGCTCGGCCACGTGCAGATGCGGCTGGACCGCGTGGCTCCAGGCATGTTGGCCGCGGTTCACCCACACCGCCTGCATGCCGGCCTGCACTGCCGCTACCACGTCGAGCAAGGGGTCGTCGCCCACGTGCAGCACCTCATGGGGCGCGACCCCTGCGGCTACCGCTGCGGCATGAAAGATGCGCGGGTCGGGCTTGGCCACGCCAAACTCGCGGGCGCTCAGGGAGGCTGTGAAATGCGCTCCGATGCCAACCCGGTGCACATCAGCGTTGCCGTTGCTCAGCGCCACCAGGGGGTAGCGCGCGGCCAGCCATGCCAGCGCGGGCAAGGCATCGGCATACAAGTCCACCCTTTGGCGGGCCGCAAAAAACACCTCGAAAGCCGGTTCGGCCAGGTCGGTATCTTCGCCCGCATGCTGCAGCGCCAGGCGGATGGATTCGCGCCGTAGCGCGCTCAGGTCGTGGCGCAGATCGGGCCGCTCGGCTTCCAGCTGCACGCGCACGCCGCGCAAGGCCTCGGTGCTGTTGTAGCGTGCCGCCGTGGCCGGCGCGTAGTCCACCAGCCACTGCAATAACTCGGCTTCGGCCCGCTCGATGGCCGGCCACACCGGCCACAAGGTGTCGTCCAGGTCGAGGGATATGGCTTTGATTTTGGTGAGGTCCAGCATAGGTACGGGAGAATACCGGAATGCCCATCTTCGCCTCCCCCTTCAAGCCAGAACCCCCACACTCCCACGCCCAAGCCCCGCGCACCGGCGTTTTGTACTGCAACCTGGGCACGCCCGACGCTGCCACACCCACCGCGGTGCGCCGCTATCTGGCGCAGTTTCTCAGCGACCACCGGGTCATCGAGATACCCAAAGTCATCTGGAACGTGATCCTGCACGGCATCATCCTGCGCACCCGGCCCAAGCAGTCAGCCGCCAAATACGCCAGCATCTGGACGCCGCAGGGCTCGCCCTTGCGCATCGGCACCGAGCAGCAGGCGGTGATGCTGCGCGGCTGGCTGGGCGAGCGCGGCCACCAGGTGCAGGTGGATTACGCCATGCGCTACGGCAGCCCGTCGATTGCTGAGCAGCTGGAGAAATTCAAGGCCAGCGGCGTGACCCGGGTGCTGATCGTGCCGGCCTACCCGCAGTACTCGGCCACCAGCACCGCCAGCGTGTTCGACGCGGTGTACGACTGGGCCCGCCAGACCCGCAACATCCCCGAGCTGCGCTTCATCAACCGCTACCACGACGACCCTGGCTACATCGCAGCCCTGGCGCGCCGCGTGCGCAGCCACTGGCAGCAGCACGGCAAACCGGACCAGCTGGTGATGAGCTTCCACGGAGTGCCCGAGCGCACCCTGCACCTGGGTGACCCCTACCACTGCGAATGCCACAAGACTGCGCGCCTGCTGGCCAGCGCGCTGGGCCTGGCCAAAGAGGAATACAAGCTCACGTTCCAGTCGCGCCTGGGCCGCGCCAAATGGCTGGAGCCCTATACCGAGCCCAGCCTGATCGCCATGGGCAAAGCGGGCGTCAAACGCGTGGATGTGGTCTGCCCCGGCTTCACCAGCGACTGCCTGGAAACTCTGGAAGAAATCGCCATGGAAGGCAAGGCCGCGTTCCTAAACGCCGGCGGCAAGGAGTTCCACTACATCCCTTGCCTGAACAGCGAGCCCGACTGGATCACCGCACTCAGCCACATCGTGCAAACCCATCTGCAAGGCTGGCCCACGCAGAACCCACCGGATGCGCAAAGCCTGACCGACACCGCAGCGCGCGCCAAGGCCTTGGGAGCAAAACAATGATTTTGATAGCTGCTCCCGCAGGTGCTACAAGCGCCAGAGGCCAATTTGATGCATAAGTTTGATGTCGTCGTCATCGGCGCCGGCGCGGCCGGCTTGTTCTGCGCCGGCGTGGCCGGGCAGCGGGGTTTGAAGGTGCTGGTGCTGGACCACAGCGAGAAGGTGGCGGAGAAAATCCGCATCTCCGGCGGCGGCCGCGCCAACTTCACCAACAAGGACGTGACCCCGGCCAACTTCCTCAGCGACAACCCGCACTTCTGCCGCAGCGCGCTCAGCCGCTACACGCCCAAGGACTTCACCGAACTGATGACCCGCCACGGCATCAGCTTCCACGAGAAGCACAAGGGCCAGCTGTTCTGCGACCGGTCCGCCGAAGACCTGGTGAACATGCTGCTGGCCGAATGCGCCACCGGCAATGTCACGCGCTGGCAGCCCTGCAGCGTGAAAAACATACGCTATTCGGCCGCTGGCGCAGACAGCACCAGCGCAGGCAGCTATGAAATCGATAGTAGCGAAGGCACGATACACACGCCGCAGATCGTGGTCGCCACCGGCGGCCTGTCCATCCCCAAGATCGGCGCAACCGACTTTGGCTACCGGCTCGCCCAGCAGTTCGGCCTGCGCATGGTCACCCCACGCCCGGCGCTGGTGCCGCTGACCTTCGACAGCGAAGCCTGGGCGCCCTACGCGCACCTGTCGGGCCTGGCGCTGCCGGTGCTGATCGAGACCGGCGTGAAGAAGGCCAAGACCAGCTTCCATGAAGACCTGCTGTTCACCCACCGGGGCTTGAGCGGCCCGGCCGTGCTGCAAATATCCAGCTACTGGGCCGAGGGCACGCCGATACGCCTGAACCTGGCGCCCGAGAAAGACCTGCCCCCGGCGCTGCTGCGGGCCAAGGCCACGTCCCGCAAGCTGATCGCCAACGAGCTGGCCCAGCTGGTCCCCTCGCGCCTGGCCGACGCCTGGGCCGGCCAAGATGCCGCCTGGCAAAAACCCATCTGCGACGCCACCGACAAGGCCCTGGCCCAGCTGGCCGAGAAACTGGCCCGCTGGGAGCTGACGCCCAACGGCTCCGAAGGCTACAAAAAAGCCGAAGTCACCGCGGGCGGCGTCGACACCCGTGATCTGTCGTCGCAGACCATGGAATCGAAGCAGCCGGGGCTGTATTTCATCGGCGAGGTGGTCGATGTGACGGGGTGGCTGGGGGGGTACAACTTCCAGTGGGCCTGGGCCAGCGGGTTTGCGTGTGGGCAGGCGCTTGCAATCAAAGCGCAACCCACAGCCACACATTGAAGTCACTCATTTCACAAGCCTTTTAAGCCCCCAGCGCAGATCCTATCTGCGCAAACAGCTACGATTTAAATAGCACCCGTCCCATGATCGCCTCCCTCCCCATGTACGTGTCCAACCCAGCCGGCAGCGCCGCGCTCTGGCAGTACCTGGCCGGCTACCTGCGCCAGGCGGGCGTGCCTGCGGTGCCCACGGAGCTGGACATCCCCACCAACGACGACCTCACCAGCCATTGGTTGCGGCCCGACCTGCTGTTCAGCCAGTGCTGCGGCTACCAGATAGTGGATGCGCTGGAGCAGCAAGTGCAGCTGGTCGGCGCCTTCCACTACACAGTGCCGGGCTGCGAGGGCATCCACTACAGCAGCCACCTGGTCTGCAGAGAAGACGACGCCGGCCGCACGCTGTCCGATTTCCGCAACCGGGTGGTGGCCTACAACTCGGCCGATTCGCAGTCGGGCTACCACAGCTTGCGTTCCATGGCGGCGCCGCTGGCGGTGGACGGGCGCTTCTTTGCGCGGGCGATGGCCTCGGGTGCGCACATCGCTTCGCTGGCCCTGGTGCGCAGCGGCGCGGCGGATATCGCGGCCATAGACTGCATCAGCTACGCCCAGTTTCAGCGCTACCAGCCCGAGGTGCTGCAGGGCACGCGCATCGTCGGCCGCACCGCCAGCGTGCCGGGTACGGCCTTGGTCACAGCCCTGAACACGCCGCCCGCGCTGCTGGCGCTGTTGCGCCAAGGCCTGCAGCAGGCGATGGCCGATCCGGCGCTGGCCGGCACGCGTGCCAGCCTGCTGCTGGGTGGCTTCGAGGCCGTGCCGGCCTCGGCCTACCAGGTGCTGCGGGACCTGGATAGACAGGCTACGGCGCTAGGCTTGGCGCAGCTGTAGTCGCATTTATACAAAATCGGCCTGCAGCGCATATTCCACCAGCGCCAGCAGCTATTTTTAATATAGCAATTGGCCACTCAACCATGGCTGGTAAGGGTGCAGCTAGATGCCGCCACCCCATTGGCACCGAATATGCTTAGGCGTATTTATTCTTTGCTTGTATATACCGGGTGAACGTAACATCCATAGCAGGCATTTTTCTGCTTGTTACATCCCCACCATGCACAGCTCCAGCACTCTTGCACGCAGCCGTTTTGAATGGCCGACCTGGCTTTTGACGGCTGGCATCTACTTGGCCTGGGTGGCGGTGGTGGTCTATTGGCAGCAGCTGGGCGACGTGCTGGGCAGCGCGGCTTTGCTGCTGGTGGTGTGCTGGTACATGAGCTTGCAGCACGAGCTGGTGCACGGCCACCCCACGGCGTCGCCGCGCATCAACCGGCTGCTGGGCCTGGCGCCGCTGGCCGTTTGGTACCCGTTCGACATGTACCGCCACAGCCATTTGATCCACCACCAAGACGAGCACCTGACCCGGCCCGGCATCGACCCTGAAAGCAACTACCTGACGGCGGCCCAGTATGCGGGCCTGCCCGCCTGGCAGCGCGTCTGCTGGCGCTGGCAGCGCACGGTCTTGGGGCGGCTGCTGGTCGGCCCGGCGCTGGCCATCGTGCCGACCTGGGCCGATATCCTGCGCCAGCCGCTGCGGGGCGACTGGTCGCATAGCCGCAGCTGGGCCGAGCACCTGGGCCTGCTGGCACTGCTGCTGTGGGCGCTGCAGCACTATGCGGGTATCCATCCGCTGCACTATCTGCTGGTGTCCTACCCGGCGCTGGGCCTGGCCATGCTGCGATCCCTGTATGAACACCGGCCGGCGCTGCGCCCCGCGCACCGCATCGCCATCAACGAAGCCAGCCCGTTCTGGCGCCTGCTGTACCTGAACAACAACTACCACGTGGTGCACCACGAAACCCCGTCCATGCCCTGGTACCGGCTGCGCGCCAGCTACTTGGCCGACCGCAGCGGCTACCTGCAGCGCAATGGCGGCTTCCTGGTGCCGGGCTACGGCCATCTGCTGCGCCGGTTTGCGCTGACACCAATTGATTCACCTGTCCTACCTGAAGAACTGATTCCTGTGGCACGCTCTAGCCTGCACTGAAATCTTGTCTCCCTCCGTTTAAAGGAAATCCCATGGCTTATTCGTTTTCTCGCCGCCTGCTGGTTACCGCTGTTGCCACCCTGGGCCTAACTGGCGCACTGCATGCCCAGACCGCGGTGCGCGTCGCCTCCAAGATCGACACCGAAGGCGCGTTGCTGGGCAATGTGGTGCTGCAGATGCTGGAAGCCAACGGCATCAAAACCGAGAACAAGTTGCAGCTAGGCAACACCAAGATCGTGCGTGGCGCGCTGACGGCGGGCGAGATCGACATCTACCCCGAATACACCGGCAACGGCGCGTTCTTCTTCTCCGACGAAAAGAACCCGGCCTGGAAAGACGCCAAGGCCGGCTATGAAAAGGTCAAGGCGCTGGACGCCGAGAAGAACAAACTGGTCTGGCTGGAGCCGGCCCCAGCCAACAACACCTGGGCCATCGCCATCCGCAAAGATGTCGCCAGCAAGAACAACCTGAAGTCGCTGGATGACCTGGGCAAATGGCTGGGCACGGGCGGCAAGTTCAAGCTGGCCGCATCGGCCGAGTTCATCGAGCGGCCCGACGCCCTGCCCGCCTTCCAGACCACCTACGGCTTCAAGCTGAACCAGGACCAGCTGCTGACCCTGGCCGGCGGCGACACCACCGTCACCATCAAGGCCGCGGCCGAGCAGACCTCCGGCGTGAACGCCGCCATGGCCTACGGCACCGACGGCCCAGTGTCCGCGCTGGGCCTGGTGATCCTGAACGACAGCAAGGGCGCGCAGCCGATCTACGCGCCGGCACCGGTGGTGCGGGCCGATGTACTGGCCAAGTTCCCCAAGATCAAGGATGCGCTGGCGCCGGTGTTCAAAAGCCTGGACGGCCCCACCCTGCAAAGCCTGAACGCCAAGATCGCCCTGGAAGGCCAGGACGCTAAGGCCGTGGCCGCTGCCTACCTGAAGTCCAAAGGCTTCGTCAAATAAACCGATGTCGCAGGCCTCGCCACCCCTGCTCGCTGTAGCCGAGGCCGCCCATAGCCCGGACACCCCGGGCTGGGTGCGCAACCGGGTGCTGTTCAGCCTGGTGCTGCTCGGCCTGTTCGTGGCTTTCCGCCTAGCGTTTGTTACCGAGGCACCAAACCGCCTGGTCTCGGGCGTAGGTATTCCACTGGCCGACATCCTGACCGGTTGGCGCTGGCTGGTGCTGCTGCCCGCTGCGCTGCTGGCCGGCGCAGTGTTTCTGACCCCGCAGCCACGTGTGCATTGGCTGGTGCTGTTGGCGGCGGCGACCAGCCTGTTCGGCTGGGTCTGGCTGGCGGGCGAGCAGGCACGGCAGGCCGCAGCCACGGCCGAGTCGCCGCTGCTGCGCACCTCGTTTGGCGGCGGATTCTGGATTCTGGTCGTGCTGTGCGCACTGGCCGCGGCCGATGCGCTGCAGCGCCTGAAGCTGAATGCGCTGACGCGCAGCCTGGCCGGCGTGGCCGTGGCGCTGCCGCTGCTGGTCCTGCTGCTGCAAGGCCATCTGGATGCGCTCTCGCTGCTGAAGGAATATTTGAACCGGCAGGACGTGTTCCAGTCCGCCTGGCGCCGCCATGTGCAGATCGTGCTGACCACTCTGGTGCCAACCCTGCTGATCGGCGTGCCGCTGGGCGTGGCGGCCTACCGGCGGCCGCGCTTGTCGGGGCCGCTGTTTGCGGTATTGAATTTGATCCAAACCGTGCCGTCGATCGCCCTATTCGGCCTGCTGATGGCGCCGCTGGCAGCAGTGGCGATCTGGTGGCCGGGCTCGGGCATCAGCGGCATCGGCCTGACGCCGGCGGTGCTGGCGCTGACCCTGTACTCGCTGCTGCCCATCGTGCACAGCACAGTCACCGGCCTGCGCCAGGTGCCGGATGCCGTGGTCGAATCGGCTACCGGCATGGGGCTGACTCCGCGTCAGATCTTCTGGCGCGTCGAGGTGCCGCTGGCCCTGCCGCTGCTGGTGGCCGGCATCCGCACCACCACCGTGCAGGCTGTGGGCCTGGCCGTGGTGGCAGCGCTGATCGGCGCCGGCGGCTTTGGCGCCATCATGTTCCAAGGCCTGCTCAGCAGTGCACTAGACCTGGTGCTGCTGGGCGTGCTGCCGGTGGTTGCGCTGGCCGTGCTGGTCGATGCCTTGTTCCAATCCCTGTCTGTTTTTCTGCGAACCACGCCATGATCGAATTCCAGCACGTGCACAAATCCTTTGGCGGGGCGGCGGCAGTCAAAGACCTGTCGCTGAAGATACCCAAGGGCGAGTTCACCGTGCTCATCGGCGGGTCTGGGTCTGGCAAATCCACCACCTTGAAGATGATCAACCGCCTGGTCGAGCACGACTCGGGCCGCATCCTGTTCCAGGGCGAAGAAATCCGCAGCTTCAAGCCTGAGGACATTCGCCGCCGTATGGGTTATGCGATCCAGTCGATCGGCCTGTTCCCGCACTGGACGGTGGAGAAAAACATCGCCACCGTGCCCGAGCTGCTGGGCTGGCCGGCGGCCCGCATCCGCGACCGCGTGACCGAACTGCTGGAGCTGCTAGACCTGGCGCCCGCCACATACCGCGGCCGCTACCCGCACCAGCTGTCGGGCGGCCAGCAGCAGCGCGTGGGCGTGGCGCGGGCACTGGCGGTAGACCCCGAGGTGCTGCTGATGGACGAGCCGTTTGGTGCGCTCGACCCGGTGACGCGCAGCACACTGCAAAAAGAGATGCTACGCATCCACAAAACATCGGGCAAAACCATTGTGCTGGTGACCCACGGCATCGACGAGGCCCTGAGTCTGGCGACCCGCATCGTGCTGCTGCAGGACGGCCAGATCGTGCAGGCCGGCAGCCCCACCGAGCTGTTGACCCACCCGGCCAACGACTTCGTGACCGACTTTGTGGGCCGTAGCGACATAGGCATCAAGTTATTGGGCCTGGCCACCGTGGCAGCCCACACCCGGCGCGGCGAAACCGTGGCCGGCGACGCCCTGCCCGCCCACACCAGCCTGCGCGAGGCTTTGTCCACCTTCGTGGCCCGCGCCTGCGACCGCCTGCCGGTGGTGGACGAGCACGGCCAGGCGCTGGGCGTGCTGCACTTTGCCGACCTCTGGCAAAGAGCCGCGTGATGCATAAAGTCCTGCACAAAATCTTGCATGATCGCTTATTCTGGGCGGTTCTCTTGCTAGCATTATTGACATGGGGCATGCCGTACCTGCGGCCGCTGTTTGCAGCGCTGTTCCCGGCGCTGGACCGGCCGATCTACACCCAGGACAGCTTTGTGGCCCTGGTGCTCGCACATCTGAACATCGTTTTATGGTCCAGCCTGGCGTCGGTCGTGGTCGGAGTAGGTGCCGGCGTGGCCGTGACCCGGCCCGCCGGGCACGAATTCAAGCCGCTGGTGGAAACCGTGGTCGCCATGGGGCAAACTTTCCCGCCAGTGGCCGTGCTGGCGATTGCCGCGCCCTTGATCGGCTTCGGCACCGAGCCCGCGCTGATCGCGCTGGCCTTGTACGGCCTGCTGCCGGTGGTGCGGGCCACCATCGCCGGTATCGAATCGGTGCCCGCGTCGGTACGAGAAATCGCGCTTGGCCTGGGTATGGGCGGACTGAGAACGCTATTAAAAGTAGAGCTGCCGCTGGCCTTGCCGGTGATACTGACCGGGGTGCGCACCTCGGTCATCGTGAACCTAGGCACGGCCGCGATTGCCTCCACCGTCGGCGCAAAAACCCTGGGCTCACCCATCATCGTTGGCCTGAGCGGCTTCAACACCGCCTATGTGCTGCAAGGCGCGATCCTGGTCGGCGGGCTGGCCGTGGTCACCGACATGGCTTTTGGCCGGCTGGCCCAGCACCTGGACCGCTGGCGCACATCCACTCGCTGAAATCCATGCTGTCTTCATTACCTATGTACGCCGCCGGCTCGTCCGCCAACGCCACGCTGTGGCAGGCCGTAGCCGAACAATTGCGCCACGCAGGCCTGGCCCAGGTGCCCGACACCTTGGCCCAACCCGATGATTTGATGGCGCACTGGACCGACCCCGACCTGCTGCTGAGCCAGACCTGCGGCTATCCGCTGACGCATGCGCTGGCCGGCCGGGTCCAGCTGGTTGGCGCATTCGCCTATGCCGCGCCCGGCTGCGAGGGGGTGTACTACCGCAGCCAGCTGGTCTGCCGGGACGCGGATGCCGGTCAGCCGCTGCAGGCGTTTCGCGGCCGGGTGGTGGCTTACAACTCGGAAGATTCGCAGTCGGGCTACAACAGCCTGCGGGCCCTGCTGGCGCCTTGGGCACGGGATGGCCGGTTTTTTGCCAGCGCCGTCGCGTCCGGCTCGCACCGGAGTTCGGTCGAACTGGTACGCAGCGGCAAGGCCGATCTGGCGGCGGTGGACTGTGTAACCTGGGCCTTGCTGGAGCGGGACCAGCCCGAAGCCGTGCACGGGCTGCAGGTCTGCGGACAGACTGCGCCAGCGCCGGGCTTGCCTCTGGTCACCTCCATCCACACCCCCGCCGCGGCGTTACAGGCCTTGCGGCAGGCCCTGCACCATGTCGTCGTCGACCCACGCTGGGCGGAGGCGCGGGCGGCCTTGCTCATCCAGGATTTCGCTGAATTGCCGCTCAGTGCCTATGGTGTCATCGAGCAAATGGCGCAAAATGCCATCGATGCGGCTTACCCGCGGCTATAGGCCGTACTTCCGCGCTATAATCCAAGGCTTTGCTGGCAAACCCCTGCTGCCTGATCAATTTAATAGCAGGGGAACACCGCGGATTCTTCGCCAGACGGCCTGATCTTCCTTCTGACAAGACCCGCAAATAAATCGGAATCTTTTTTTGTCATGACAACTATCCGTGTAAAAGAAAACGAACCCTTTGACGTGGCACTGCGCCGCTTCAAACGCACCATCGAAAAGCTCGGCCTGCTGACCGACTTGCGTGCACGCGAGTTCTACGAAAAGCCCACCACCGAGCGCAAGCGCAAGAAGTCGGCCGCTGTAAAGCGCCACTACAAGCGTGTGCGTTCCATGCAGCTGCCTAAAAAGCTGTACTAAGCTTCAAACTGCCCGCAGTTTGACAAGCCCGCCCAGGGACGCCAGGGCGGGCTTTTTGCCTTCTAGAAGCCCCCGAAACCCTTAGGACCCGAGGAAATAAGATGTCACTCAAAGAACAAATCACCGAAGACATGAAAACCGCCATGCGCGCCAAAGACAGTGCGCGCCTGGGTACGGTGCGCCTGCTGTTGTCGGCCATGAAGCAAAAGGAAGTGGACGAACGCGTGGTGCTGGACGACACGGCCATCATCGCCATCGTCGACAAGCTAATCAAGCAACGCAAGGATTCGGTGGAAGCCTTCACCAAGGCCGACCGCGCCGACCTAGCCGACATCGAAAAGGCCGAAATGGCCGTGCTGTCGGCCTACCTGCCCCAGCGTTTGGATGCCGAACAGGTGAACGCCGAAGTGGGCACCCTGGCCGCAGCCCTGTCTGCCGAGCTGGGCCGCGCGCTGGCCGCGGGCGACATGGGCAAGCTGATGGGTGCCGCCAAGGCCCAATTGGCCGGCAAAGCCGAAATGGGCCAGGTCTCGGCCGCCGTCAAGGCCGCGCTGGCGGGTTAACCCGAAATGCAGCAGGCCAACCAATAGGCCTGCTGCCGCGTTGTATAGCCGTGTTTACTCTCGACAACGCCATGCCATCCTCCTTTTTTCAGAGATCCGCCCGCCTACTGGGCGCCTTGCTGCTGGTCGCAGCAAGCGGCTTGGCAGTGGCGCAGTCAGACCCACCGAGCCGCGTAGGGAGGCTCAGCCTGGTGGAAGGCTCTGTCAGCTTTGCCCCGGGTGGCAGTGAGGACTGGGGCCAGGCCGAATTCAACCGCCCGCTGACTAGTGGCGACCGGCTGCAAACCGCACCCGGCGCCCGCGCCGAGTTGCACAGCGGCTCCACTGCGCTGCGGCTGGCCGGCCAGACCGTGCTGGAAATCAGCGAACTGGACGACGACAACACCCGCTTGACCCTGACCCAGGGCACGCTGGCGCTGCGCGTACGCAACCTCTATCCGGGCGAACGGATGGAGATCAACACCCCGAATCTGGCCTTTACCGTCAGCCAGCCCGGCGAATACCGGCTGGACGTCGACCCGAACTACCGCACCACTGGCATCACTGTGCGCAGCGGCAGCGGCGTGGCCTATGGTGAAAATGGCGCCGCGCGCGCCATGGGCAGCCAGCAACAGATCCGCTTCGCCGACCGCCAGCTCGCACAGGAAGTCGCCCAAAACAACCCTCCGCGCGATGGCTTCGACCTCTGGTCGTTTGCCCGCGACAAGGCCGAAGACCAGTCGCAAAGCGCTCGCTATGTGTCCCGCGACACCATTGGTTACCAGCAGCTCGACAGCTATGGCGACTGGCGCACCGACACCCAGTACGGCCCGGTATGGATTCCGCGGGTCAGCTCTGGCCAATGGGCCCCTTACCGCAACGGCCAATGGCGCTGGGTGCCACCCTGGGGCTGGACCTGGGTGGACGATGCCCCCTGGGGTTTCGCGCCCTTCCACTATGGACGCTGGGCCCAGATCGGCCTGCAATGGGCCTGGGTGCCCGGCCCGATACGGCCGCGCCCAGTCTACGCGCCTGCGCTGGTAGGCTTTCCGCATGACCGCGACAACGCCTGGCAAGACCACCGTCGCCCTCCGAGCGGCGGCTGGTTCCCCCTGGCCCCCGGAGAGCCTTGGCGCCCCAACTACCGTCCACCCCAACGCGGCAACGAGCATCAGAACCGCCCGCCCGATGCCCGCCCTGACCTGCCCGGCTACCAGGCGCCAGGCGCGCCGGTCTGGCGTGGCGACCGGCCGCGGCCCTTCGAGCCGGAAGCGGGCCGCGTGCCGTCCATGGTGCAGCCGCAGCAGCCCGGTATAGCCCCCCGCCCCAGCGGTCTAATCGACGCCTACCCCCAGGCGATACCGCGCCCACGCCCCGAAATGCGGCCAGCGGAAATACCGCAGCAACCGACTCCGGCAGCCCGCAACCAGGCCGAGCAAGACCAGCGCGCCTTCATGCAACGCCAACAGCAGGCCGAACGTGAACGTGCGCAACAGGAGCAAAACCGCAACCAGGCGGCACGCGAACAGGAACAGCGCCAGGGTATGCAGCAGCAAATGCAGCGGCAGCAAGAACGCCAGCGCCAGGAACAATTACAGCGTGAACAGGCGCAGAGGGAATCCCAACAGCGCCAGCAAGCCGCACCACCCGGAGCGCAGCCCCAACCTAGTGTGCCCGACCCACGTCAACGCCCGCTGTGGCCGCTACGCGATAGTGGATCGAGCCGCTAACCTGGTGTACTACGGCAGCTAGCTGCTCTGCCGCACCACCAGCTCAAACCCCAGGTCAATCGTGCTCTGCGGCACCGATTCACCCCGCATCAGCGCCAGCAGCATCTTCGCAGCATGGGTGCCGATCTCGGCCCGCGGGGTGCGGACGGTGGTCAGCGGTGGCAGCATCTGGTCGCTGCCTGCTAGGTCGTTGAAACCCACGACGGCAATGCGCTGCGGCACGGCCACCTGCAAGCGCAGCGCAGACAGCAGCCCGCCCTGGGCCAGGTCGTCATTGCAAAAGAAAACCGCATCCACGTCGGGATGGCGCTGCAGCAGTTCTTCAAACAGGCGACCGCCCAACGCCATCGAGGTAGGTGCTGGATCCAGAATTTCCAGTTGCGGGTCATAGCAACCTGCATCGCGCAAGGCCGCACGGTAGCCCTCGGCGCGCTGCATCACACGTGGATCGAGCTGCCCCGCCACATAGGCGATACGGCGGCGGCCACGTTGCAACAGATGCTCGGTGATGGTACGCGCCGCATCCAATTGCGACAGGCCCACGCCGTAAACGCCGGGCGTGGAGACGGTTTCCATCAAATGCACGCAAGGCACGCCGCTGTCGGCAATCATCTGGCGGGCCGCATCGCTGCGGTCAAAACCGGTCACCAGCAAACCCGCCGGGCGGTGGGCGAGATAGCTGCGCAGCAAGGCGTCTTCTTCAGCAGGTTGGTAATGGGTCACGCCCATCAAAGTTTGGAAGCCCGCAGGCGCCAAAGTGTGCTGCACAGCTTCCAGCAGCTCCACAAACAACGCGTTGGATAGCAGCGGAATCAGCACCGCTACATGCGAGCTGCGGGCCGAAGCCAGCGCGCGGGCAGCCGGGTCGGGTACATAGCCTAGCTGCTGCGCGGCTACCCGGACCTTCTCGACCAGCACCGGGTCTACCGCCCGCGCTCCACGCAGGGCACGAGAAGCCGTAATGGCGCTGACGCCTGCCGCCGACGCAACATCGTTGAGCGTGGCGCGGCCGGTAGCCCGGCGACGCACAGCGGTAAAAGTGGTGGGAGAGCGTTCCATGCGGTGTGGAGGGCGATTCTACCGAGGCAGGTACGGCATCACCGGTGTTTAAAAATTTGTAACTTTGGTCAATTTGCTGGTGAAAACCCTGAGCTAGCTTCGCTGCATAGGCGCTTAGGATAGCGCTGTCCAGAATTGCAATTTGCAAGACAAGACATTCCACAGGCGATTCGCCTGTTTTTTTCAACTCAATGGGATTGCGCTGTCCAACATGGTTTCACTGGTCGTCATGGGAGTTGCCGGATGCGGCAAGTCGAGCTTAGGCAGCGCCGTCGCCCAGGCGCTGGGCTGGCCGCTGATCGAGGGGGACGACTTCCACCCCCCTGCCAACGTCGCCAAGATGCGCGCCGGCATACCGCTGGTTGATGCCGACCGCAACGGCTGGCTGGCCTTGCTGGGCCAGGAGCTGGTGCGCCACCCTGGCGGTGCGGTGCTGACCTGCTCAGCACTGAAAAAAGCCTACCGCGACCAGCTGCGCGCCGCCCTGCCCGGTCTGCACTTTGTGCACCTGGAACTCAGCCGCGAACAGGCCCGCACCCGCGTCGCCCAGCGCGCGGGCGGCCACTACTTCCAGGCCGGCCTGGTGGACAGCCAGTTCGAAGCCCTGGAGCCGCCGCAAAACGAAGCCGGGGTGCTGGTGGTGGATGCCACCCTAACGCTGGCCGCCCTTACCCAACACGTTGTCCGCTGGACGCAGGAGACCCCCAATGCAAGCATCTGAAACCCTACCCACTCCGCCCCGCCTGGTACGCCTGGCCAATGCCGCCATGGCCTTGTGCCTGGCCATCATGGCCTCCTCGGTGTTCATCAACGTGGTGCTGCGCTACGGCTTTGGCAGCGGCGTGGCGGCCAGCGAAGAACTCTCACGTCTGCTCTTTGTGTGGATGGTGTTCATCGGTGCGACTGCGGCCTACCCGATGGGCGAACACATGGCCTTCACCAGCCTGCTGCTGGCCCTGCGCAACAAGCCTGCGGCACTGACAGCCATGACGGTGCTGATCCGCGTACTGGTCGCCCTGGGCTGCGGCTTCCTGGCTTGGGGCGCCTGGCAACAGGTGGTCGTCGGTATGGGCAGCCACTCGGTGGTACTGGGCTATTCCAGCGCCCTGCTGCCCCTGCCCGCATTTTTGTGCTCCACGGCCATCGGTGTGATGGCGCTGTGGGAGCTGGTACGTAACAAGAACCTGGACCTCGGTCACAGCGTGGAAGTGGAGTAAACCGTATGTCCGCAGAAGGTCAAGCATTCGTCGTTTTTTCGCTGGGCATGCTGGTGCTGATGGGCATAGGCATGAACATGGCGCTGGCGCTGGTCCTCACCGGGGCTGGCATGGCCTGGGTACTCGGGTTTTGGGACACCCAGCTGCTCGCGCAAAACCTGGTGGCCGGGGTGGACAGCTTTCCGCTGCTGGCCGTACCGTTCTTCATTCTGGCCGGTGAGCTGATGAACTCGGGCGGCATCAGCCGCCGCATCATCGCCATGGCCCAGGCCTGGGTCGGCCACATCCGCGGTGGGCTGGGCTACGTGGCGATTGGCGCGGCGGTGCTGATGGCCAGCATGAGCGGCTCGGCCCTGGCCGACACCGCCGCACTCGCCACCATCCTGCTGCCCATGATGCGCAACAACGGCTACCCGCTGCCCGCATCGGCCGGGCTACTGGCCGCGGGCGGCATCATTGCCCCCATCATTCCGCCGTCCATGCCGTTTGTGATCTACGGCGTGACCACCAACACCTCGATCTCGGCCCTGTTCGTCTCGGGCATCGTGCCGGGGCTGATCATGGGCGCGGGCTTGATCGTGGCCTGGAAGGTCGTTCTGCGCAAGATCGACCTGCCCATGGGCCAGCCGCTGCCCCTGGCCGAACGCGTGCGCGCCACCGGCAAAGCCTTCTGGGCGCTGCTGATGCCCATCATCATCATCGGCGGCATGAAGACCGGCTTCTTCACCCCCACCGAAGCCGCTGTGGTCGCCGCGTTCTACGCCCTGGTCGTCGCCCTGTTCATCCACCGTGAAATGAAGATACCCGAGCTGTACACCGTGCTGGTGCGCGCCGCCAAAACCACCTCGGTGGTGATGTTCCTGTGTGCCGGCGCCGCCGTGGCCAGCTACATGATCACCCTGGCCGACCTGCCCAGTACCCTGTCGAACTGGCTCGGCCCGCTGGTGGACAGCCCACGCCTGCTGATGGCTGTGATGATGGTGGTGCTGGTATTGATCGGCACCGCACTGGACCTCACCCCCACCATCCTGATCTTCGCCCCGGTGATGCTGCCCATCGCGGTCAAGGCCGGCATCGACCCGGTGTACTTCGGACTGATGTTCGTGCTGAACGGTGCCATCGGCCTGATCACCCCACCGGTCGGCACCGTGCTGAACGTGATAGCCGGGGTCGGCCGCCTGCCCATGCACACGGTGATCAAGGGCGTGAACCCCTTCCTCATCACGTACACGCTGATTTTGATTTTGTTCGTCATCTTTCCGCAGATCGTCACCGCGCCCGTCGCGTGGATGCGTTAATTTTTTACCCCTAGGAGACACCATGCAAACCGTACTTCGCCGCACCGCCCTGGCCGCACTGGCCGCCCTCACCGTGGGTGCTGCCACCAGCTCCCTGGCCCAAGACATCAAACCGCGCTTGATCCGCTTTGGCTACGGCCTGAACGAGCAAAGCAACCAGGGCCGCGCCGCCAAGGTGTTTGCCGAAGCGGTCGAGAAAGCCTCGGGCGGCAAGATGAAGCTGCGCGCTATCGGCGCCGCAGCACTCGGCCCCGACACCCAGATGCAGCAAGCCCTGGTCGGCGGCGCGCAGGAGATGATGGTCGGCTCCACCGCCACCCTGGTCGGCATCACCAAGGAAATGGCGCTGTGGGACACGCCCTTCCTGTTCAACAACGCACAAGAGGCCGACGCCGTGCTCGACGGCCCGATAGGCCAGAAGGTGATGGCCAAGCTGCAGGAAAAAGGCCTGGTCGGCCTGGTCTACTGGGAAAACGGTTTCCGCAACCTGACCAACAACAAGCGCCCGATCACCAAGCTGGAAGACATGGACGGCGTAAAGCTGCGCGTGATGCAAAACGAGGTGTTCCTCAGCAGCTTCAAGTCGCTGGGCGCCAACGCCATTCCCCTGCCCTTCAGCGAACTCTTCAGCGCGCTGGAAACCAAGACCGTGGACGGCCAGGAAAACCCGTTCAACACCATCGTCTCCAGCAAGTTCTACGAGGTGCAGAAATACCTGAGCGTGACCAACCACGTCTACAGCCCCTGGATCGTGCTGGCCAGCAAGAAATGGTGGGATGGTCTGAGCAAGGATGAGCAAAAAGTGCTGCTCGACGCCGCCAAGGCCAGCCGCGATTTCGAGCGCAAGGACACCCGCGACGAGGCCGCCAAAGCCCTGGCCGACCTGAAGTCCAAAGGCATGCAAATCAACGAACTGGCCCCCGCCGAGACCGCCCGCATGCGCGACAAGCTGACCAAGGTGAACGCCCTGGTGGCCACCAATGTCGGCATGGAACTGTGGAACGAAACCCAGGCTGAGCTGGCCAAAAAACGCGGCAAATAGACGGCACACCCCCAGGCTGCAGCGCTGCGCGTCTTTCGCCAACCCCCTTGCAGGGGGCAACAGCAGCAGCCTGGCGGAGCCAGTTCTGCGCTGTTTCTGGAACGGGGCGCCTGGGTTTTGGGGTTGGGCAGCGTCTACGTAGTTACCGGCTAGAAAAAACGCCACCAGCTATATTATTGATAGCTGGTGGCGCCTATGGTATCTGCGCTAGAGGCCTAAAAGGCTTAAATCAACTGCCGGCGACCTTCATCTTGTTGATGAGGATGGAGCCCACGGTCTTGGCACCGTAGTTGTAGGTATCTGCGCCAATCGCCTGGATGCCCTTGAACATGTCTTTCAGGTTGCCGGCGATGGTGATCTCTTCCACCGGGAAGGCGATTTCGCCGTTCTCCACCCAGAAGCCGCTGGCGCCGCGCGAATAGTCGCCGGTCACGTAGTTCACGCCCTGGCCCATCAGCTCGATCACGAACAGGCCGGTGCCCAGCTTCTTCAGCATCGCGTCCAGGTCGTCGCCTGGGCGGGTGCGGCTGGAGGACAACACCAGGTTGTGCGAACCACCGGCGTTGCCGGTGGTCTTCATGCCCAGCTTGCGCGCCGAATAGCTGCTCAGGAAATAGCCCTCGACCCGGCCCGCGTCCACCACGGTGCGCGCCTTGACGCGTACACCCTCTTCGTCGAACGGCGAGCTGCCTTTGCCGCGCTTCACAAACGGATCTTCCAGCAGCTGGATGTGCTTGGGGAAGACCTGCTTGCCCAGCGAATCCAGCAAAAAGGTGCTCTTGCGGTACAGCGCACCGCCGCTGACGGCCTGCACAAAACCGCCAAGCAGGCCGGCGGCCAAAGGCGACTCGAACAGCACAGGGCATTCGATCGTCGGGATCTTGCGCGACTTCAGGCGGCTCAACGCGCGCTGGGCGGCGTAGCGGCCGACCGACTCGGGCGAGGCCAGCTCGTCGGCGCTGCGCATCGAGCTGTACCAGGCGTCGCGCTGCATGCCGCTGCCCTTGCCGGCAATCGGCGCCACCGACAGCGAATGCCGCGAACTCGCATAGCCGCCGCGGAAGCCATTGGTGTGCGCGCTGAAAAAGTGCGACTGCTGGGCCGACACGCCCGCGCCTTCGCTGTTGGTGATGTGCTTGCTTGTCTGCAGGGCCGCGGCCTCGCATTCCATGGCGATCTGGGCCGCGTCTTCGCTGGTGATGGCCCAGGGGTGGAACAGGTCCAGGTCGACCTGGCGCTTGGCGATGTCCTTGGAGCTGGGCAGGCCGGCGGCCGGGTCTTCAGCGGTGAAGCGGGCGATGTCGTAGGCGGCCTGCACGGTTTGCTGGATCGCCGCCTTGGAGAAGTCGGAGGTGCTGGCGTTGCCGCGGCGCTTGCCCATGTAGACGGTGATGCCCAGGGACTTGTCGCGGTTGCGCTCCACGGTTTCCAGCGCGCCCTTGCGCACCGAAACGCTCAGGCCGCAGCCCTCGGAGGCCTCGGCCCCGGCGTCGGTGGCACCGAGTTTTTTGGCGTGCGCCAGGGCGCTGTCGACCAGTTCTTCGAAGAATGGACGGCTGTAGGCAAAGCCGCTGTCGGGGCGGGAGGCGTTGGAATCTGGTTTTTTCATGTTGGCGGCTATGATACTTGCCACGCAGCCCCCTCTGCTGCACCCCCATCGGATACCCCGCGCACCGCACGCACAACACAAAAAACCATGTCACGCAAACTCACCAAAGGCTACTACGTCCACGGCAAATTCGTTGCCGAAGGTAGCGAACTGGACATCCAGCTCAAAGCCGAACTCAAGGGCACGGACGCCTCCAGCCGCACCGACCTCAAGAAAGAAAGTGACGAGCTGCAAAAGCTGGGCGAAGACCTGCTGACCCTGCGCCAAGACCTGTTCACCAAGCTGCAACTGGGCGAAAAGCTGCATGACGCGGTGGTCGAATCCAAGCGCATTACCAACTTCGAAGGCAAGCGCCGCCAAATGCAGTTCATCGGCAAACTCATGCGCAAGCAAGAGCCCGAGATGCTGGAAGCCATCCGCGCCGCACTGAAGGTGCAGCAATTCGGCTCGGCCCAGGAAAACCTGGCCCTGCACAAAGCCGAAACCTGGCGTGACCGCCTGATTGCCGACGATGCCGCCGTCGGCGAGTGGATTGCCGCCTTCCCGCAAACCGACACCCAGCAGCTGCGCGCCCTGGTGCGCCAGGCCCGCAAAGACCTGGTGCCCGCAACGCCTGGCGCCCTGCCCCGCCACGGCCGCGCCTACCGCGACATCTTCCAGCTGGTGCGCGAGCACCTGTCGGAAACCGACGGCCCGCTGAACGACGGCACGGTAGAAGAATGAGCACGGCCTTCGACCCGGTGAAGATCGGCATCGTCTCGGTCAGCGACCGGGCCAGCACCGGCGTCTATGAAGACAAAGGCCTGCCCGCCCTGCAGGACTGGCTGACGCGGGCACTGAAGAACCCCATCGAATTCGTGCCGCGCCTGATCCCCGACGAGCAGGCCGTCATCAGCGCCACCCTGGTCGAGCTGGTCAACGCCGGCTGCAGCCTGGTGCTGACCACCGGCGGCACCGGCCCGGCGCTGCGCGACGTCACGCCCGAGGCCACCCTTGCCATCGCCCACAAGGAAATGCCGGGCTTCGGCGAACAGATGCGCCAGATCAGCCTGAAGTTCGTGTCCACCGCCATCCTGTCGCGCCAAACCGCGGTGGTGCGCGACAAAAGCCTGGTGATCAACCTGCCCGGCCAGCCCAAGGCGATTGCCGAGACGCTGGAAGGTCTGCCCGCCCTGGGCACACCCGGCATCTTTGCCGCCGTGCCCTATTGCATCGACCTGATCGGCGGCCCCTACCTGGAAACCGACGACGCAGTCTGCAAGGCCTTCCGCCCCAAATCGGCCATCCGCGCCAGCACCGGCCAGTAACCGTGTGCCCGGCAGGGCTTCATGGCCCTGCTAAAAACAGCTTTCAGCCCCTCTCTCTGTTCTGCAAGGAGACCCCATGCAAGTCCTGAAACTGGCCGCCTTTTCCGACGGCGACACGGGCGGTAACCCCGCTGGCGTGGTAGTAGCCCACGAGTTGCCGCCGGACGCCGAAATGCAGCGCACCGCCGCCCTGGTCGGCTTCTCGGAAACCGCCTTCGCCGCGCCCGCGGGCACAGGCTGGCGGGTGCGCTACTTCTCCCCCGAAAACGAGGTGCCGTTCTGCGGCCACGCCACGGTGGCGCTGGGCGCAGCCCTGGCCCAGCAGCAAGGCGACGGCGTGTTTGCGCTGACCCTGAACCACGCCCACATCACGGTCGAAGGCCGGCGCAATGGCAGCCTAGTCGCCGCCGCGCTGCAGTCACCGCCGACGCGCAGCCAGCCCGCACCCGCGGCCCTGGTGGCCGAGGCCCTGGCCTTGTTTGGGTACAGCGCCCACGACCTGGACCCGCGAATTCCGCCGGCCCTGGCCCACGGCGGCGCCGACCACCTGGTGCTGGCGCTGAAGACCCGCAGCGCCCTGGCCACCATGCACTACAACCTGGCCGCCGGCCGCAGCCTGATGCTGCGCGAAGGCCTGGTCACCATCCTGCTGGCGTTTGCAGAGTCGGCGCAGCGCTTCCACACGCGTAATGCCTTCGCCTCCGGCGGCGTGCTGGAAGACCCGGCCACCGGTGCCGCCACCGCCGCCTTGGCCGGCTATCTGCGCGACCTGGATTGGCCGCACGGCGGTGCCATCGACGTGGTGCAAGGCGAAGACATGGGCATGCGCTCGCTGCTGCATGCCGATATCCCGGCCACACAGGGCAGCTCGATCCGGGTGTCGGGCAGCGTGCGGAATATGGCCGATTAGCAAGGTCTAAGGCTGGATGGGCAGCCCGAACAAGGCCGCCGCGTTGTCCCAGGCGATCTGCCGCGCCACCGGGGTCGGCAGATCGCCTAGCCAGCGGCGGTAGCCCTGCATCAACTCGTCGTAGTACTGCCAGCGCTGGTTGACCCAGGTGTCAGAGCCGACCACGAAGCGGCCCGGGTATTTGAGCAGCAGCGCGCGCCAGTCCGGGCAGAGCTTGCCATCGGCGCAGGTCAGGCCGGGCCGGTACGACAGCTCGCCGACCAGCAGCGGGTATTTGGCAAACAGCGCATCCACCCGCTCCACGCTGGCGCCGCCAATGCCGGTATGGGCCCAGATCAACCGCAGCTTCTGGCCTTTGCTGGGCGCGTTGGCCATCAGCAGGTCGATGGCCACATCGTCCACATGGGCCAGCACGGCCAGATTCTTCTCTTCGGCAAACACCATCAGCTGCTTAGCCACCGCGCCGTTGGCATTGGCGCTGTCGTACAAATGGAATTCGCCTATGCCCCGGTAGGCACCGGCCGCCGTGCCGCGGGCGAACTCGGTCTGCACCATCTCGAAGATGCTGGGGTCGCGGAACCAGTTGTCGTAGTCGGCACGGTTGCGGTAGAGCCGAATGAACGGCACCACGCGCACGCCGGCCTGCGCGGTCTGCGGTGCTTCGGCCAGCGACTTCGTGCCGTCGTTCGGCCGCGAATTGGCGACGATGGCCCGCACGCCGTTGCGCTGCATGCGCGCCAGCACGTCGGCCAGCGGATGCGGGCCGTTCCAGGCTTCTTCGTTGTAGTGCAGATGCGCGTCGAACAGCGGGCCGGCGTACGGCGCATCGGCAGCCTGGGCCGCATTTGCTATCAAAATAATAGCTGCCAGCGCAGACAGAACCTGCGTCAGAGGCCTAAAAAGCTTGAAGATCATTGGGTTGGGCATGCGGGCTCCTGCAGGTGGATCTGCATCGTAGCGCCTGCTGCCAAGCCCGCCCATGCCCAGGCTAAGATAGCCCGGCTTTCACCGCCCCCTCCATGCACCTCCCCCACATCCTGCTGCTCGAAGACGACCCGGCCATCGCCAAAACCGTGGTCTACGCCTTCGAGCGCGCGGGGCTGCGGGTCACGCACTGCCTGCTGGTGGCGGATGCGCTGCGCCAGCTGGCCATCCCCTCCTCCACGCCGCCCGACGTGCTGGTGCTGGACATCGGCCTGCCCGACGGCTCGGGCCTGGACGTGTGCCGCCAGGTACGCGCCAGCCCCACGCAACGCCATCTGCCTGTGCTGGTGCTCAGCGCGCAGGGCGAAGAGATCGACCGTGTCGTCGGCCTGGAGCTGGGTGCCGACGACTACGTGACCAAGCCCTTCAGCCCGCGCGAGCTGGTGGCGCGGGTGCGCGGCCTGTTGCGCCGGGCTTCGGCCCCGACCAGCCCCGCGCCCCCAGCCCCCACCGGCTTCACACTGGACGTGGACGGCCAGCGCGCCACCTGGCAGGGCCAGGCCTTGCCGCTGACCCGGCGCGAGCTGGGCCTGCTGGCCGAGCTGCTGCGCCAGCCCGGGCGCATCCGCAGCCGCGACGCCCTGCTGAGCGCGGTATGGGGCAGCGACTCGGACAGCAGCGACCGCACGGTGGACACGCACATCAAAACCCTGCGCGCCAAGCTGCAGCAGATCACGCCCACCCTCGACCCGATCGCCACCCACCGCGGCCTGGGCTATTCCATCGCGCCGCTGGCCTGAGATGCATCTGGGCATCCGCATCCTGTTTGGCTTCTTCCTGATCACCGGGCTGGCCGGCCTGTTCGTGCTGCGCATCTTTGTGGCCGAGGTCAAGCCCAGCGTGCGCGAGGTGATGGAAGACATGATGGTCGACACCGCCAACATCCTAGCCGAGCTGGCCGTCGACGACCTGCGCGCCGGCAACATGGCGCAGGGCCGGTTCGCCACACAAGTGGGCGCTTACGCGCGCCGGCCCATAGACGCGCGCATCTGGGGCCTGGATAAGCAGTCGCTGGACTTCCGCGTCTACGTGACCGACGCCAAGGGCACTGTCATGTTCGACTCGGCCCGGGTGGCGGTGGGGCAAGACTATTCGCAGTGGCGCGACGTGGCCCGCACCCTGCGCGGCGAATACGGCGCCCGGGCCACGCGCCAGGTCTACGAGGACGACCGCAGCTCGGTGCTGTACGTGGCCGCGCCCGTCAACTATGGCGGCCAGGTCATCGGCGTGCTGACGGTGGCCAAGCCGGTGGCCACGGTGCAGGCCTTCATCGACAGGGCCGAGCGCAAGATTCTGGTCAGCGGCTTCTGGCTGCTGGGCCTGTCGGCGGCGGTGGGGGTGGCGGTGACGCTGTGGGTGGTCTACAGCATCCGCCAGCTGCGCCGCTACGCCAACGCCATGGAGGCCGGCAAGAAGCTGCCGCTACCGCGCATCCCCGGCGAGCTGGGCGAGCTGGCGCGGGCCATGCAGGCGATGCGCCAGCGGGTCGAGGGCCGCGACTACATCGAAGGCTATGTGCGTGCCCTGACCCACGAGCTGAAGAGCCCGCTGGCCGCCATCCGCGGCGCCGGCGAGCTGCTGCAGGAACCACTGCCCGAGCCCGACCGGCAGGAATTCGCCGCCGACGTGCTGGTCCAGACCCGCCGCCTGCAGAGCCTGGTGGACCGCCTGCTGGAACTCAGCAAACTCGAGCAGCGCCAGGAACTGCTGCAACCCCAGCGCCTGCTGCTGACCGAATATTTGGCATCATTTATGGCCCTGGCGCAGGTAGACCGTGCGCATATAGCTATAGACTTAATAGCAAGCAGCAGCCCAGCCACAGCCCGCATCGAAGCCGATCTGCTGGCGCTGGCCCTGGGCAATCTGCTGGACAACGCCGCCGCCTTTGCTCCGCCGGGCAGCCGCATCACCCTGGGCGTCGAAGGCCAGGCCATCGTGGTGCAGGACAGCGGCCCCGGCGTGCCCGACTATGCGCAGCCCAAGCTGGGGCAGAAGTTCTTCTCCACCGTGCGGCCCGACGGCATCACCAAAGGCTCGGGCCTGGGCCTGGCCATCGTGCAGCAGATCATGGCGCTGCATGGCGGGCACATGCAGGTGCGCAACACCCAGCCAGGGCTGCGGGTGGAGCTGCACTTTCCGCCTTGAACACGTCCTTAATACGCCAGACTTCACTTTCGCTTCACAGACTTCACGGCCTCCTCACCATCGCCCGCCAGACTCGCCGCATTCAACAAAGGAGTGGGCGATGAAGACAATTGTTTTTGGAAAACTCGGCGGACTGTTGCTGGTGGCGATCTTGCTGCTGCTGGGGCTGGACCAGATCACCAGCCTGGTCCACGAACGCCAGGGGCGGCACCAGAGCGCGGTAGACAGCGTGGCCAGCAGCCTGGCCGGCAGCCAAACGCTGCTGGGGCCGCTGCTGCACATGCGCTGCACCGAGGAATGGAACACCTCCAGCGACAAAGGCCCTGTGCACCAGCGCCGCGATTTCACCCTGTCCGCAGCCCCCAGTAACCTGGCGCTGAGCGGCAGCAGCCAGGTAGAAGCCCGTGCGCGCGGCCTGCACGCCACCCAGGTCTACACCTACAAATCGCACATCAGCGCCCAATGGCCCAACCTGAAGGCGCTGGCCATGGGCCGGCAGAACACCGGCTCCAAAGTGCAATGCGACGCCCCGGTGCTGATGCTGGCGGTGTCCGACGCCCGCGGCATCCGCCAGGCCGAGGTCAAGATCAACGGCGCAGTGCAAGAGGTACAAGCCGGTACGCAGCACACCGCCTACCCCCGTGGCATCCAGGCCAGCCTGCCCGGCAACATCCAAGCCAACGCCCCGCTGGTGGCCGAGGTGGAACTGGAGCTGCTCGGCACCGAAAGCCTGAACTTCGTGCCCGTGGGTAGTGCCACCCAGGTCAATCTGACCTCCAACTGGCCGCACCCCAGCTTCACCGGCCAGTTCCTGCCCTCGGAGCGCAAGATCAGCGAAAAAGGCTTTGAGGCCAGCTGGCGCATCTCCGCCCTGGCCAGCAACGCGCAGCAGGCCGTGCTCAGCGACGGCGCGCTGTGCAACGGCAACAGTATGGGCGGGTCCACCCATGACAGCACCGCCGATGCGGTCACGGCCACCGCCGTGGTCGCCGGCAGCACCGACTGTGTGGAAACCCTGGGGCTGGGCTTCATCGACCCGATCAACACCTATTCACTGTCCGACCGGGCCACCAAATACGGCCTGCTGTTCATCGCACTCACCTTCGTGGCGGTCGGCCTTTTCGAATTCATGCGCGGGCTGCGGGTCCACCCAGTGCAGTACTTTCTGGTAGGCGCGGCGATCAGCATCTTCTTCCTGCTGCTGGTGAGCCTGTCCGAGCACCTGCCGTTTGACGCCGCCTATGCCATCGGCGCCAGCGCCTGTGTGCTGCTGCTCAGCTACTACGCCAGCCACATGCTGCGCAGCTGGAAGCGTGGCCTCCCCTTCGGCGCGGGCATCGCCGCCTTGTACGGCCTGCTCTACATGCTGCTGCAACTGGAGCAGACCGCGCTGGTAGTGGGTGCGCTGGCCCTGTTCAGCGTGCTGGCCGCGGTGATGATGCTGACGCGCAAGGTGGACTGGTATGGCCGGCTGCAAGGCCAACCTGCCGCCCGGCCTGAAGCGCCATGAACAGCTTCACATTCCGCCCCCACTGGCTGCTCGCCGCCCTGGGGCTGCTGGCCATCGAAGTGGCCATCGCCCGCTATGCGCCGCCGGGCGCGCTGCGCGGCTTTGGCGGCGATGTGCTGGTGGTGGTTCTGGTGTATGCCGTGCTGCGCAGCTGCGTGGCACAGCCGGCCACACGGCTGGCGCTGTGGGCGCTGCTGTTCGCGTGTGTGATCGAATGCCTGCAAGGCCTGGGCATGGTCGACGTGCTGGGCCTGCACGGGCAGACAGCGCTGCAACGCGTTCTGCGCATCGCGCTGGGCACCACCTTCGACGTGTGGGACCTGGCGGCCTACGGATGCGGCTGGCTGGTGTGCCGCGCGCTCGACCTGCCTAGGCTTACTTGCCCACCAGCTCGTTGAGCTTGGCCGCCTCGAAACACTCGCTGCGCACCGCGTCGCTGGGCACGCAGCCGGGCGTCTGCTGCCGGGCCGACAGCGTTTCGATGGCCTGCCACAGCAGCGCGATCTGGTGCTCTTGCGACGAGGCGTTGTCGATCAGGCCGCGCATGGCTTCGCCGATGGGGTCGCCATCCGGGGTAATGCCGTAGGCGCTGAAGCGCGGCGTGGCCATGGCGGCATCGCCCACCTGGCCATCTTTCGGCAAGATGATGCGGGCCGGAATTCCCACCGCCGTGGCACCGGCCGGAACCGGCTTGATGACCACGGCGTTCGAGCCGATCTTGGCGCCGTCGCCCACGGTAAAGCCGCCCAGTACTTTGGCGCCGGCACTGACCACCACGTCGCGGCCCAGCGTAGGGTGGCGCTTGGTGCCCTTGTACAGCGAGGTGCCACCCAAGGTCACTCCCTGGTAGATGGTGCAGCCATCGCCGATTTCGGCGGTCTCGCCGACCACCACGCCCATCGCGTGGTCGAAGAACACCCGCTCACCCAGCTTGGCGCCGGGGTGGATTTCAATGCCGGTGAGCCAGCGCGCGCAATGCGAGATGAAGCGCCCCAGCCATTTGAAGTTGCGGTTCCACAGGCCATGTGCCACGCGGTGCAGCACCACGGCGTGCAGGCCCGGGTAGCAGGTCAGCACCTCCCAGGTGCTGCGGGCAGCGGGGTCACGGTCGAGGATGCAGCGGATGTCGGAGCGGAGGCGGGAAAACATCATCCTAGATTCCGTAGTTGGACACGCCCGAGTGTGCCGCTGGAGGCGTGGCTGGGTAGGCGCGACAACGCAGCGGGCGCATGCCCGTCAGGCGAAGCAACGACCCCAGACGCGGCTCCAGTGGTGCAATCGGGTGTGTAGCGTCGCCCAGCAATAAAGTAAGCAGATAGATGGTGACGAAACTCAAAAAACATGGGGGCTCCAGACCGCACACAAGCGGTCAACTGCGGAAACTAGGATCAAATAGTCTAGTCGTTTGCTGGGGATTGCGCTTTATCCGCCATCTGCGTCATGGCTTTGGCGATGCCGCGCAGGATGTGGATTTCTTCCTGCAGCGGTTGGGCGCGGTTGAACAACTGGTTCAGGCGCGGCATCAGCTTCTTGGGTGCGGCTGGGTCCAGGAAGCCCAGCTCGGTCAGCGCCTGCTCCCAGTGGGCCAACATGCCGGCCACCTGGCGCGCATCAGCCCGCACCGGCTCTGGCGTGCTGCTTTCCACCGCAAAGCCGCCCAAGGCCATGCGCCATTCGTAAGCGATCAGCTGCACCGCGGCAGCCAGGTTCAGAGAACCGAATTGGGGGTTGGTGGGAATGCTCAGTGCCACATGGCTGCGGTACACGTCTTCGTTCGCCATGCCAAAACGCTCGCAGCCAAACAGAAACGCCACGCCTTCGGGCAGGCTTGAAGGCGAATCGGCTGCTGGCGCAGATTCTGCCTGCGCAGGCAGCTCCTGTTTCAATAGCATTTCAAAATGCTGGCGCGGCGCACGGGTGGGCGGGCCGAAGTCGCGCGGCGTCATGGCCGTGGCGCACAAATGGTCCATGCCGTCCAGCGCCTCGTCCAGCGTGGCGACGATGCGGGCGTTGTTGAGCACGTCCAGGGCGCCGCTGGCGCGCTGGATGGTTTCCAAGCGGCGCAGCACATTCGGCCAGCGCGGGTCCACCAGCACCAGGTCGTCGAAGCCCATGACTTTCATGGCGCGGGCAGTAGCGCCCACATTGCCAGCGTGGCTGGGTTGGATCAGAATAAAACGGGTTTGCATGGCGAAATCGAAAATAGAAGAAGACACACTCAGTACCCGATGGGCGAGGCAAATGCCCGCCCATCGGGTACTGAGTGTGTCGAAATAATTAAGGCGGGTAAAATCCCGCGATTGTCGCTGCCTGCATCGCCCGGCCGCTCTTCATTTGCTCTTACCTACAATCTATGGCGCTCCCCAACCTACACCCGATGCTTAACGTGGCCGTCAAGGCCGCCCGTGCCGCTGGCAATCTCATCAACCGTGCGGCACTCGATGTCGAAGCGGTTCGCATTAACCAGAAGCAGATCAACGATTTCGTCACCGAAGTCGATCACGCGGCTGAGAAAGTGATCATCGAGACGCTGACCACGGCCTACCCTGGCCACGGCATACTGGCAGAAGAATCGGGTTCGGAGTTTGGCGCCAAAGATTCAGAGTTTGTGTGGATCATCGATCCACTCGACGGCACCACCAATTTCATCCACGGCTTTCCGTTCTACTGCGTCAGCATCGCGCTGGCCGTGCAGGGCAAGATCGAACAAGCCGTCGTCTTCGACCCCACCCGCAACGACCTGTTCACCGCCACCAAGGGCCGTGGCGCCTACATGAACGAGCGCCGCATCCGCGTGTCCAAGCGCGTGCGCCTGAACGAATGCCTGATCTCCACCGGTTTCCCGTTCCGTCCGGGCGACAACTTCAAGAACTACCTGGGCATGATGTCCGACCTGATGCCCAAGCTGGCCGGCATGCGCCGCCCTGGCGCGGCCGCACTGGACATGGCCTACGTGGCTGCCGGCTTTACCGACGGCTTCTTTGAAACCGGCCTGAACCCCTGGGACATGGCAGCCGGCTCGCTGCTGATCACCGAAGCCGGTGGCCTGGTGGGCAACTTCACCGGCGAAGCCGACTTCCTGGAGCAAAAGGAATGCATGGCGGCCAATCCCCGCGTCTATGGCCAGCTGGTCAGCATCCTGGGCAAGTACAGCAAGTTCGCCAGCGCTGGCGAAAAAGCCACGCTGCGCCAGGCCGCCGCCGCGGATGCCGAAGAAGCCGTCAGCACCGAGCCTGACACCGGCACCAGCGAAGACGCGCCGTTCTAAGCCCGGCGCCGCGCAGCTAGGCCCACAGCTACCGCAATGCCGGTAGCGCGAGCGCTGTTTCGGTCAGCTTGAAGACGCCCACGGCCTGGGCCAGGCGCTGCGCCTGGTCGCGCAGGCTTTCGGCGGCTGCCGCCGATTCTTCGACCAGCGCCGCGTTCTGCTGCGTCATCTGGTCCAGCTGGCTGACCGAGGCGTTCAGCTGGCCAATCCCTTCCGACTGCTCGCCCGACGCCGCGGTGATCTCGCCGATGATGTCGCTGACGCGCTGCACCGAGCCAACGATCTCCTCCATGGTCTGGCCGGCGCTCTGCACCAGCCGCGAGCCCCCCGCCACCTTGCCCACCGAGGCGCTGATCAGCAGCTTGATCTCCTTGGCGGCCTCGGCGCTGCGCTGCGCCAGGTTGCGCACCTCGCTGGCCACCACCGCAAAGCCCCGGCCTTGCTCGCCGGCCCGGGCGGCTTCCACGGCTGCGTTCAAGGCCAGGATGTTGGTCTGGAAGGCAATCCCGTCGATCACGCCGATGATGTCGCCAATCTTCTGCGAACTGCGGTTGATGTCGTCCATGGTGGCCACCACCTGGCCGACCACCGCACCGCCGCGCGCTGCCACTTCGGCCGCCGACGCCGCCAGTTGGTTCGCCTGGCGTGCCGCATCGGCTGAGCTCTTCACCGTATCGGTGAGCTGCTCCATGCTGGTGGCGGCGGTTTGCAGATTGCTGGCGGTCTGTTCGGTGCGCACGCTCAGATCCTGGCTGCCGCTGGCAATCTCGGAGCTGGCCGTGCCTATGCTTTCCACCGAAGCGCGCACTTGCAGCAGGGTCTGGCAATAGCGTTGGCGCAGGCTCTCGACTTCGTTCACCAGCGCCCCGATTTCGTCCTGGCGCGCCGAATGGAACACCTGGGTCAGGTCGCCCTGCGCCACCAGCGTGATGGCGCCGGTCAATTCACCCAGCGGCTGGCTCACCGTGCGGCGCACCAGCATGAACAGGCAGGCGGCCAGCAGCAGCGCCGTGCCCACCAGCAGGCTCCAGATGACCCGCATATTGGCCCAGTACAGCGCCATGGATTCCTGTTCGGAAATCTCGGCCACGATCCAGCCACCGCCCTCCTTGGTCTTGCGCATCACGGCCCAGCGGTCTTCACCCGGTTCGCCCAGGAATGACGGCGCATGGCGCACATAGCCTTCGGGCGCTTCGGCCAGGGCCGCCAGAAACTTGTCGGCATCGGGGTAGGCTTCCAGTACCTTCTTGCCCTTGGCCTGCGGGTGCGCGGTAAACCGGGCGTCCGCCAGCGGGCCGCTGGCATCGATGTAGTAGGCCCCGCCGGTGTCAAAGAACCGGGTGTCGGCAATCTGCTTGCCCATCACGAACTGCTGGAACGACACATCGCTGCCAGCGAACAACACGCCCACCACCGCGCCTGCCGCATCCTTCAGCGGTTCGAACTGGGCCATATAGGGCTTGCCGTACAGCTTGACCGGGCCGGCATAGGTCTCGCCCGCCAGCAGCAGCTTGTAGGCCGGATGGGTGCGATCCAGCAGTGTGCCGATGTCCCGGGCTCCGTCATCCTTGCGCAGTGACGAGGTGATGGATTCAAAGTCCTCGCCCTTTTTGGCAAACACCGTGGCCACGCCGCCGGTATCGCGCGAATACTTGTCCACCGCCTGGAAGTCGTCGTTGATGGCCGCGCCGCCGCTCACCAGCTCGCCGCTGGCGGGGTCCAGCGCAACGGTGCGGTCAAAGTTGCGCCGGATGCTGGTGAAGGACTTGACCACCAGCCCGCGGTTGACCTGGTCGGACGCATCTGCCGACGCCACCATGCCCTGCACCCGCTCGGCCACCGAGGCCACCCGCAAGGCGTGGATGCTGTTGTGCTCCATCACCCCGATGGCCACCCCGACGCCGATCAGCACCGCCGTCAAACCGCCAAACGACAGCAACGCCAGCTTGCGCGCCACCGACTTCTTTTGCATCTTCAACTTGAACATCGTCTCCGTCCTCTTCTTCTGTAAATGCCAACAGATACGGGCGCGCCTGGACAAGGCTGGCGCACGGCAACGCCGTACGGCCTGGTGGCCGCACGGCGTTATCGGGTATGTCTTGCTGTGTGCGCCGGAAAACGGCGCAGCGTTACACGGGCTCTGCCTGCCCGCTGTGCAGCGAACGGGTGATGGCCAGCCCGATGCGGGTGGCCTCCAGCGCGTCGGCCAGGGTCAGACTCAGCGGCTGTTCGCCGCGGCAGGCGGCCACGAAAGCCGCCATCTCGGTGGCAAATGCGGTCTCGAAGCGCTCGTAAAAGTCCTTCACCACCGCATGGCGCACACCATGGCTGTCGCTGCGCACCACGCGGTCGCGGGCCGCATGCTCGCCTACCGTCAGCTTGCCGGCCGTGCCTATGACTTCGGTGCTGGTCTCGTGCCCGTGGGCCATGGTGCGCGATGCGTACAGCACAGCCCGCGCGCCGCCTTCAAATTCGACAATCGCCAGGCCGTTGTCCACATCGCCAAACGCGGCCAGCGCCGGGTGTAGCGCATTGGTGCCGGTGGCGAATGCGCGCAGCGCCTTGGGGCGCCCCAGCATCCAGCGCGCCAGGTCGATGTCGTGCACGCTGCAGTCCATGAAGATGCCGCCAGACGTGGGTGCAAAACGCACGAAGAAACCTTCGGGGTCGTTCTGGTCGCAGGTCTGCGATCGCACCAGGAATGGCTGGCCGATCTCGCCCGCTGCCACGCTGGCCTGGGCAGCCATATAGCTGGGGTCGAAGCGTCGCACAAAGCCGACCATTGCCACTTGCGCCGGATGCCGCTCGGCCACGGCAAGCACACGCTCGCAGTCGGCCACGTTCAGCGCCAGGGGCTTTTCCACGAACACATGCTTGCCGGCTTCGAGCGCAGCAATCGTCTGGTTCGCGTGCAGCGAGGTCGGCGTGACCAGCACCACCGCGTCGATCTCGGGGTCGGCAACGAAGGCGTCGAAGTCGTCGTAGAGACGGCCTATGCCCAGCTGCTCGCCAGCAAACGCCCGCTCGCTGGCGACAGGGCTGCAGGCCGCGACCAAGTTGCAGTGGCGGGTGCGAAAGGCCAGGGCCTCCGCATGCCGCTGCCCCAGCCGGCCCAGGCCGGCGATGCCAATGCGCAAAGGGGTAGCGGCCATGGCTTAGAACAGTACCGGTTGGCCGCTCTTGCAGCTTTCAGCGGCGGCGTCGGCCAGCTTCTGCGCGGCGACACCGTCGGCCACCGTGGTTTTGAACGGCGTGCCGGATTGCAGGCATTCGAAGAAATGCGCGATCTCCAGCTTGTACGCCGCAGAGTAGCGCTGCAGGAAGAAGGCCTCGGGCTTGTCGGCATGGATGCCGCTGGCATTCCACTGCACGACTTCGGTCGGCGTGTGGTTGCCGCACTGCAGCAGGCCGGCCGAGCCCAGCACTTCAAAGCGCTGGTCGTAGCCGTAGGCGGCGCGGCGGCTGGTGTTGATCTGGCACAGGCGGCCGGACTTGGTGCGGATGCTGACGGCAGTGCTGTCCACATCGCCGGCGGCGGCAATCGCGGGGTCGGTCAACACCGAACCGGTGGCGCTAAGCCACACGGCTTCGTCGCCATCAGCGCACAGAATCCAGCGGAACACATCCAGGTCATGGATCAGCATGTCGCGGAAGATGCCACCGGAGGCCTTGATGTATTCCACCGGCGGTGCGCCGGGGTCGCGGCTGGTGATGACCAGCATCTCGGGCTTGCCGATCTCGCCGGCCAGCAGACGGCGGCTGGCGTCGTTGAAGGTCGGGTCAAACCGGCGCTGGAAGCCGATCATGCAGGCCACACCCGCGGCTTTGACGGCGTCGGCGCAAGCCTGGGCGCGGGGCACCGACAGGTCCACCGGCTTCTCGCAAAAAATGTTCTTGCCGGCGGCGGCGGCGCGAGTGATCAGGTCGCTGTGGGTGTCGGTGGACGAGCAAATCGCCACCGCGTCAATGCTCTTGTCGGCCAGCACGGCTTCGATGGTGGACACCTGGGCGCCCAGTTGTTGCGCCAAGTCGCTGGCTGCGGCGGGCACCGGGTCGCACACGTATTGCAGCTTGACACCAGGCAGTGCGGCGATGTTCGAGGAGTGGATGCGGCCAATGCGACCGGCACCGAAAACAGCAACGTTCTTCATAAATTTTCCAGAAAAAAGGGCAGGGACAGGAACTTGAACAGGACTTGAAAACCCGCAAACCGGGCAACAGCAGGCAGGACTATACGGCGATTTTCGACAATCGAAAATAATTTTCTAAAAAAAATAAAAATCGAATTTCACTTCAAGGTAAACCCTTAGAAATGACCAAAAATGGTCAAAAAACCTGCTGCCAAAGGGCTACGGTTTCTCTAGAGTGGCGGTTTGTTTTTCCCTGTCCATTCCCGATTACCACCGCCATAACGGAGCCTTCCCATGAGCCGCAGCATCCCTTTTTCGATCAACCGCATCAGCGCCCCACGCATCCCCTTCGCCGACTTCACCGCGCTGGTGAAGCGCCTGGGCGTGCAGGCCATCGAGATCCGCAACGACCTGCCCGAGGCCGAGATGGTCAACGGCGCCAAGGCTGCCGACATCGGTGCCGCCGCCATTGCCCAGGGCCTGACCATCCGCTCGATCAACGCACTGCAGCGCTTTGAACAATTCGACGCCAAACGCCTGCAGGAAGCCACGGACATGATCGCCTACGCCGTGGCCTGCGGTGCCGAGGCCCTGGTGCTCTGCCCCACCAACGACCTGCGCGACAAGCGCACGCCCGACCAGCGCCACCTGGACCTGGTGCACGCCCTCACCCAGCTCAAGCCGCTGCTGGACGCCGCTGGCCTGGTTGGCCTGGTTGAGCCGCTGGGCTTCGAAGAATGCGCTGTGCGCCGCAAGTCGCAGGCTGTGCACGCCATCCACGAGATCAACGGCGCCAACACCTTCAAGCTGGTGCACGACACCTTCCACCACCACCTGGCCGGCGAAGGCCTGTTCTTCCCCGAGCTGACCGGTCTGGTCCACATCTCCGGCGTGGAAGACACCGCCCTCACCCCCTCGCAGATGCGCGACAGCCACCGCGTGCTGGTGGGCGCCGCCGACCGCCTGGGCAACGCCGCCCAGCTCAACACCTTGCTGAACGCGGGCTACGTCGGCTATGTGTCGTTCGAACCCTTTGCCGAAGAAATCGCTGCCGCCAAGGACATCGAGCAGCAGCTGGCCAGCAGCATGGCCTACCTGACCCAGGCCGTGGCCGCCGAGCGCCAGAAGGATGCGCAAGCAGCCTGATTTACAGTGGGGAATGCCAGCCATTCCCCCGCCGCGTAAAAAATCCAGCGCCCGCTTCATCGACATCGCCGCGCTGGCACAGGTCAGCCCGGCCACCGTCAACCGGGTGCTGAACGACCGCGGCAGTGTGTCGCTGGCAACGCGCGAAAAAGTAGTGCGTGCGGCCCAGCAGCTGGCGGTGCCGCGGCTGATGCCCGAGGTGCACCGCGGCCTGACCCGTATCGACGTGGTGCTGGCGCGCAGCCGGACGCCGTTCTTCCAGCGCATGGACCTGGCCTTGCAACGCTTCATGCAGCTGTTGGACCGGCGCATCGTGGTGCATCGCCACAGCTTCGCGCCGGGCGACGACGAGCGCACGGCAGACTTCATCCGCCGCCCGCCGCACCCACGCCATGGCCTGCTGCTGGCCGTACACGACACGCCAGTTCTGCGCGCCGCGGTGCAGCATGTGAGCCAGCAAGGCGTGCCGGTGGTCACGCTGATGAGCGATATCAGCGACGTGCTGCGTCTGCACTACGCGGGCATAGACAATCTGCACGCCGGCCGCACCGCCGGGCACTTCCTGGGGCGGCTTGCCGCCACAAAAGAAGGCACCGGCGGGCGCCTGCTGGTGCTGACCAACGACCTGCATTTCCGCGCCCACCGCGACCGCACGGCCGGCTTTCTGGATGCGGTGCAAGAGAAATTCCCCGCCCTCACCTGCCTGCCCATCACCCCTTGTTTTGATGACCCCGACCAGGTATTCCAGGCGGTAGACGCGGCGCTGAAGCACGGCGATCTGGCCGGCATCTACCACAGCGGCGCCGGCTCGGCCGGCATCCACCAGGCCTTGCAGCGCCACGGCTGCCTGGGCCAAGTGGTGTGGATTGGGCACGAGCTGTCGGACGAGCACCGCCGCTGGCTCAAGCTGGGCGCGATGGACCTGGTGATCGACCAGGACCCCGACGGCCAGGTGCTGTCGGGCATGCAACATCTGCTGTTTGAACACAAATGGCTGGACCAGAAGCCGCCCGGTGGCCCCAACGAGTTCCGCCTGTTCTGCGCCGAAAACCTGCCCAGCCAGCCCTACTTGCCCAGCAGCGGCTTGCTACCAAAGAAGTAGCTACCAGCGCAGGTACTATCTGCGCCAGAGGCCAATTTTCTATAAATTTTCACGACCCATCCGGGACGCGCTGGCCGATACACTCCCCGCATGGCTACCCCCAACCCCAATCTCTCTTCCTTCATCTGGTCCGTTGCCGACCTGCTGCGTGGCGACTACAAGCAGTCTGAATACGGCAAAGTCATCCTGCCGCTCACGGTATTGCGCCGCCTGGACTGCGTGCTGGAGCCCACCAAGGCCGTGGTGCTGGCCGAAAAGCTCAAGCGTGAGAAAGCCGACATCAACCCCGAGTCCTTCCTGCTGCGCGCCACCGGCGTGTACTGCTACAACACCTCGCCGCTGGACCTGAAAAAGCTCATGGGCGACCAGGACCACATCGCCGAGAACCTGCGCGCCTACGTGCAAGCCTTCAGCCCCGCCGTGCGCGACATCTTTGAGCACTTTGAGTTCCACACCCAGATCGACAAGCTCGCCAAGGCCGGCCTGCTCTACCTGGTGACCGAGAAGTTCTGCACCATCGACCTGCACACCGACGTGGTCAGCAATGCCGAAATGGGCGCCGTGTTTGAGGAGCTGATCCGCAAGTTTGCCGAGCTGTCGAATGAGACAGCGGGCGAGCACTTCACCCCGCGCGAAGTCATCCGCCTGATGGTGGACCTGCTGTTCATTGAAGACGACGCCGCGCTGCGCCAGCCCGGCGTGGTACGCAGCCTGTACGTCCCCACGGCCGGCACCGGCGGCATGCTCAGCGTGGCCGGCGAGCACCTGGCCAGCATGAACCCCAATGCCCGCCTCGTCATGTATGGCCAGGAGCTCAACCCCGAGTCCTACGCCATCTGCAAGGCCGACATGCTCATCAAAGGGCAAGACGTGGCCAACATCATCCTGGGCAACACCCTGTCCAATGACGGCCTGCACGGCAAGCACTTCGACTACGCCCTCAGCAACCCGCCGTTCGGCGTGGAATGGAAGAAGATCGAGAAAGACATACGCCAAGAGGCCGAGCAACACGGCTTCAACGGCCGCTTCGGCCCTGGCCTGCCCCGCGTCAGCGACGGCTCGCTGCTGTTCCTACTGCACCTGGTAGCCAAGATGCGCCCGGCCAAGGACGGCGGCAGCCGCTTCGGCATCGTGCTCAACGGCTCGCCCCTGTTCACCGGCGGCGCGGGCAGCGGCGAGAGCGAAATCCGCCGCTACGTGCTGGAGAACGACCTGGTCGAGGCCATCATCGCCCTGCCCACTGACATGTTCTACAACACCGGCATCAGCACCTATGTGTGGATCGTCAGCAACCGCAAGCCAGCGGCACGCAAAGGCAAGCTGCAGCTGATAGACGCCAGCAGCTTCTGGCAAAAAATGCGCAAAACCCTGGGCAGCAAGCGCAAGGAACTCAGCCCCGCCCACATCGAAGACATCACCCGACTGTTCGGCCAGTTTGAAGAATCTACCCGCCAGATAGACGGTAAAGACGTACCCATCAGTCGCATCTTCAAGAACGAAGACTTCGGCTACCGCACCATCACCGTAGAGCGCCCCGAGCGCGATGCCGCTGGCAACGTAGTGCTGGGCCAAAAAGGCAAAGCCAAAGGCAAGCCCGTACCCGACAGCAGCCTGCGCGACACCGAGAACGTGCCCCTGGCGGAAGACGTGCAAACCTACTTCCAGCGCGAAGTGCTGCCCCACGCGGCAGACGCCTGGATCGACCATGACAAAACCAAGGTCGGTTTTGAAGTCCCCTTCAACCGCCACTTCTACGTGTTCAAACCACCGCGCCCGCTGGCCGAGATTGACGCAGAGCTGAAGGGTGTGACGGACCGCATCCTGGCCATGATTGGGGGGCTGACGGCATGAGCACGCTCCCCACCCTGCCGCCCGACTACGCGCTGTGGCTGACCGACCTTAAACAACGCATCCAAGGTGCCCGCCAGCGCGCGCTACTGTCCGCCAATGCGGCACAAATTCAGCTCTACCACGGCATTGGCTTGGACATTTTGGAGCGCCAAAGCCAGCAGGGCTGGGGCAGCAAGGTCATTGACCGGCTAGCGTCCGACTTGCGGGCTGCCTTTCCAGAGATGAAGGGCTTGTCGGCATCCAACCTCAAATACATGCGGGTTTTTGCGCGTGAATGCCCCGGTCGGTTAATTGGTCAGCAGACTGCTGACCAATTGCCCTGGTTCCACATCGTCACCCTGGTGAGCAAGCTGACAGACCCAGCCTTGCGCGACTGGTACGCCAGTGCCGCCCTGGAACAATCGTGGCCGCGAGACACATTAACCCTGCACATCAAGAACAAGTTGCACCTCCGGCAAGGCGCAGCAGTGACCAACTTTGGTCAGCGCCTGACCCCACCGCAAGCCGGCTTGGCCAGCCAGATTCTCAAAGACCCCTACCACTTCGACTTTTTGGGATTGGGCGACGAGGCCCATGAACGTGACATTGAAAACGCACTGGTCCGCCACGTCACCCGCTTTCTATTGGAGCTGGGGGCCGGGTTTGCATTTGTGGGCCGCCAGTTTCGGCTGGAAGTAGCCGGTGACGAGTTCTTTATCGACCTGCTTTTCTACCATACGCGGCTGAAATGCTATGTGGTGGTCGAGCTCAAAGCCCACGCCTTCAAACCCGAGCATGTGGGGCAACTGAGCTTTTACCTCAGCGCGGTGGATGCACAAGTCAAGGCCGCCGACGACAAACCCACCATCGGCCTGCTGCTGTGCCGCAGCCAAAACCGGCTAGTGGCGGAATATGCACTGTCGGGCATCGACAAACCCATCGGCGTGGCCGAATACCAACTGGTGCGCGCACTGCCCGAGCCGCTGGACACCAGCCTGCCCAGCATTGAAGCCATCGAAGCGGAATTCGCCCACGATTTAGACAGCGAGCCACAGCCATGAGCTTCCCGCGTTACCCGACTTACAAAGACAGCGGCGTGGAATGGTTGGGGGAGGTGCCGGGGCATTGGGAGGTTGTTCCGCTCAAATTCATCGCCAATGTCCAAACGGGCGTGGCCAAAGGCAAAGACAACACCGGAAAAGAAACTATCCAGGTGCCATACCTGCGTGTGGCCAACGTGCAAGATGGCCACCTGGACCTCAAAACCGTTGCTGAAATTGAAATCCCAGCGGAGGATTTGCAACGGTACCGACTTCAAGCCGGCGATGTATTGATGAACGAAGGCGGTGACTTTGACAAGCTTGGAAGAGGTCACATTTGGGACGCTTCTATTGAGCCTTGCATTCATCAGAATCACGTCTTCGCGGTCAGACCGCATGGGGTGGGTTCGGTTTGGCTCAATGCGATCACTGGCTCCCAGTATGCGCAGTTCTACTTCATGACCCGATCAAAGCAAAGTACCAACTTGGCTTCGATCTCATCGACCAACCTCATGGAGTTGCCGGTAGTTCTGCCCCCAACCGCCGAACAAACCCAAATCGCCGCCTTCCTAGACCGCGAAACCGCGAAGATTGATGGGCTGGTGGCGGAGCAGCGGCGGCTGATGGAGCTGCTGAAAGAAAAGCGCCAAGCCGTCATCTCCCACGCCGTCACCCAAGGCCTGAACCCCCACGTCCCCATGAAGCCGTCTGGCATCGAATGGCTAGGGGATGTTCCGGCCCATTGGGCGATAGCACCGCTTCGGTATGTTGTCAGTCTTCGAAGCGGTGGCACACCGAGCAAAACCAACACTGAATATTGGGACGGAAATGTGCCATGGGCTTCCTCGAAAGATTTAAAGGTTGATGCGCTTGCGGATACTCAGGATCACATTACGCAAAAAGCCATTGATGACGGCGCAGCTGACCTGGTATCTGTCGGGAGTTTGCTTATCGTGGTAAGAGGAATGATCTTGGTTCACAGTTTTCCTGTGGTGAAAGTACTTGCACCAATGGCAATCAACCAAGATCTCAAAGCACTGTCGCCGAGCGCAAGACTAGATGGAAATTTTCTGGAGTGGTTGTTACGCGGCTCGTCGCGAGAAACGCTCGGTCAAGTCGACGAGGCGGCTCACGGCACCAAAGTACTGCGCATGGAAGCCTGGACGGCGATGGCGCTACCAGTTCCACCTATAGCCGAACAGCTAGAAATCGTTGCCGCGATCACTCATTCAGTGACGAAAATTGACACCCTCACCACCGAAGCCCAGCGCGCCATCGACCTGCTGCAAGAACGCCGCACCGCCCTGGTCTCCGCCGCCGTTACCGGCCAGATCGACGTACGCGGGCTGGCGGCAGTTGCTACACATTAAATAGCTGCTTGCGCTGGTATTCCCTGCGCTAGAGGCATATTTCATTCGAATTTTCGGGCTACCATGTGGCCCACATCGACCACACCGGGAACGCGCATGGGTCTGCACACCGAGAACCGCTTCGAGCTTGAAATCTGCCAGCACCTGGCGGCCAACGGCTGGCTGTATGCCGAGGGCGATGCGGCGGGCTATGACCGGGCGCTGGCCCTGTTCCCGGCCGACGTGCTGGCCTGGGTGCAAGCCACAGACCCGCAGGCCTGGGAGGTGCTGGCCAAGAACCACGGCAGCAAAGCGGCAGACACGCTACTGGCCCGGCTGCGCGACCAGCTGAACCAGCGCGGCACGCTGGATGTGCTGCGCCATGGCATCGAGCTGCTGGGGCTGAAAAGCCCGCTCAAGCTGGCCGAGTTCAAACCGGCGCTGGCCATGAACCCCGACATCCTGGCCCGCTACGCGGCCAACCGGCTGCGCGTGGTGCGCCAGGTGCGCTACTCGCTGCAAAACGAGAACAGCATCGACCTGGTGCTGTTCCTCAACGGCCTGCCGGTGGCCACGGTGGAGCTGAAGACCGACTTCACCCAGAGCATTGGCGACGCCATAGACCAGTACCGCTTTGACCGCCACCCCAAGGGCGAGCCGCTGCTGGCCTTCCCCAGCGGGGCGCTGGTGCACTTTGCGGTGAGCAATACCGAGGTGGCCATGGTGACGCAGCTGGCGGGCAAGGACACACGCTTTCTGCCGTTCAACCTGGGCAATGAGGGTGCGGCGGGCAACCCGGTGAACCCGGCGGGCGGCCACCGCACGGCCTACCTGTGGCAGCAGGTGTGGGCGCGTGACAGCTGGCTGGAAATCTTGGGCCGCTACTTGATCGCCCAGCGCGACAAGAAGAAGCAGATAGAGCGCGTCATCTTCCCGCGCTACCACCAGCTGGACGTGACGCGCAAGCTGCAGGCGGCGGTGCTGGCCGATGGCGCGGGCGGCAAGTACCTGGTGCAGCACTCGGCTGGCTCGGGCAAGACCAATTCCATCGCCTGGACGGCGCACTTTCTGGCTGAGCTGCACGACGCGCAGCACGCCAAGCTGTTCGACACGGTGCTGGTGGTGTCGGACCGCAACGTGATCGACGCGCAGCTGCAGGACGCGCTGTTTGACTTTCAACGCACCAGCGGCGTGGTGGCGACCATCAAGAATTCCGAAGGCAGCAAGAGCGCGGCGCTGGCCGAGGCGCTGTCGGGGCAGAAGAAGATTGTGGTCTGCACCATCCAGACCTTTCCGTTCGCGCTGGAGGCGGTGCAAAAGCTGGCCGCCACCCAAGGCAAGCGCTTCGCGGTGATTGCCGACGAGGCGCATAGCTCGCAAACGGGCGAGGCTGCCAGCAAGCTGAAGGCCGTGCTGTCGGTCGAAGAACTGGCCGAGTTGCAAGACGGCGGCGAGGTGGGCACCGAAGACATCCTGACATCGCAAATGGCCAACCGTGCCGGCGCGCCCGGCGTCACCTTCGTGGCCTTTACTGCCACGCCCAAGAACAAGACGCTGGAGCTGTTTGGCACCTGCCCCGACCCCACGCGCAAGCCGGCGCCGGACAACATCCCCGCGCCCTTCCACGTGTATTCCATGCGGCAGGCGATTGAGGAGGGCTTCATCCTCGACGTGCTGCAAAACTACACGCCCTACCACCTGGCCTTCAGATTAGCCCACGAGGGCAAGGAGCTGAACGAGCAGCAGGTAGAGCGCAGCGCGGCCATGAAGGGCATCATGCGCTGGGTGCGGCTGCACCCCTACAACATCGCGCAAAAGGTGGAGGTGGTGGTAGAGCACTACCGCGAGTTTGTGGCGCCGCTGCTGGCGGGCAAAGCCAAGGCCATGGTGGTGGTGGGCAGCCGGCTGGAGGCGGTGCGCTGGCAGCGGGCAGTGCAGCAGTACATCAAAGACCGGGGCTACATGCTGGGCACGCTGGTGGCGTTCTCGGGCGAGGTGCTGGACACGGAATCGGGCGAAGATGCCCTCACTGAAAACAGCCCGGCGCTGAACCCCCGCCTCTTGGGCCGCGACATCCGCGAAGCCTTCAAGGGTGGCGAGTACCAAATTTTGCTGGTGGCCAACAAGTTCCAGACCGGCTTTGACCAGCCCCTGCTGTGCGGCATGTATGTGGACAAGCGGCTGGCCGGCATCCAGGCGGTGCAGACCCTGAGCCGGCTGAACCGCGCCCACCCCGGCAAAGACACCACCTACGTGATCGACTTTGTGAACGAGCCCGCCGAGGTGCTGGCTGCTTTCAAGACCTACCACACCACGGCCGAGCTGTCGGCCACCACCGACCCGCACCTGGTGTTCAACCTGCGCGCCAAGCTGGACGCAGCGGGCCACTATGACGACTTCGAGGTGCAGCGTGTGGTGGCCGTAGAGCTGAACCCCAACGCCCGCCAGGGCGAGCTGGTGCACGCGCTGGAGCCGGTGAGCGACCGCGTGCTGAAGCGCTACAAGGCGGCGCGGGAAGCCCTGAATACGGCTCGCATTACGGCGCAAACCCGGCAAGACAGCAAAGCCGCCAAGGCCGCACAGGACGAAATGGATGCGCTGCTGCTGTTCAAGGCCGACATGGCAGGCTTTCTGCGGCTGTACACCTTCTTGTCGCAAATTTTTGACTACGGCAACACGGCCATCGAGATGCGGGCCATCTTCTACAAGCGGCTGCTGCCGCTGCTGGAATTTGGCCGCGAGCGCGAAGGCATAGACCTGTCAAAAGTGGTGCTGACGCACCACCACCTGAAGAACCTGGGCAAGCGCGCCATGCCGCTGGCCGCCGGCGAGGCGATCAAGCTGGCGCCGATTACCGAGGCGGGCAGCGCCGCCCTGCAAGAGAAGCAGACCGCCTACATGGCCGAGCTGATCGAGAAGCTGAACGACCTGTTTGGCGCCGACACCAGCGAGCAAGACCAGCTGAGCTACGTGAACAACACCATCTTCGGCAAGGTGGCCGAGTCCAAAAAGCTGCAGCTGCAGGCGAGCAACAACAGCAAGGAGCAGTTCGCCACCTCACCCGACCTGCCCCACGAGCTGCAGAACGCCATCATGGAGTCATTCGACGCCCACACGTCCATGAGCACCCAGGCGCTGAACTCGCCCATCGTGCTGCGCGGCATGCTGGATGTTTTGCTGAACTACTCAGGGCTGTACGAGACGCTGCGGGCCCGGGCAGCAGAGACGCACGCACCCAGAGCCTGAGCGTTTTCCAGTGCAAATTGCTACAGAATAAATAGCTACTTGCGCATGTATTACCTGCGCTAGCGGCATTTTTTACCTCAAACCACCTGGCCGTTGGGCGTAGTGGTCTGGTAGGGTAGCTCCAGCATGTAGGCCAGGGCGATGAACAGGCTTTGCGCCAGGCCCATGGTGCTGTTCAGCGAGCGGAAGCCGAAGGTGGAGTTGTCTTGCACCACCAGCGTTACCTGGGCCAGCTTGGCCAGCGGGCTCATGCGGCTGTCGGTGATGGCGATCAGGCGCGCGCCGCGCTCCTCGGCCATCTTGGCCACGTTGATAGTTTCCTCTGCATAGGGTGAAAACGAGATCGCCAGCATCACATCGCCCTTGCGCACCGAGCGCATCTGGCCCAGGTGCATGCTGCCCATGCCCGACACCAGGCCGACCCGCTTGTCGGTGTGCTGCAAAGCGTAGTCCAGGTACACCGCCACCGGGAACGAGCGGCGCGAGGCGGCGATCCAGATGCAATCGCTCTCGGCCAGCAGGTCCACGGCCTTCTTGAAGGTCGGGCCGTGCAGGCTGGCCTGCAGCTCCTGCATGCCGGCAATGCTGCCGGACAGGAATTCGTTGGCGATCTCTACGCTGGACAGGCTGCCCGCGCCCGACTCGCTCACGTCGCGGATGCGGGTCTTGTAGTTGCGCGCGGGCGCCAGCTGGCGCGACAGGCCTTCGCGGAAGATGGCCTGCATTTCCGAGAACCCCGAGAAGCCGAAGTGCTTGGCAAAGCGCACCACCGCCGAGGGCTGCACGCTGCACTGCGCCGCCACCTGCTGGATGCCGTCCAGACCAATGTGGTGGCGGTTCTGCTCCACGTGGCGCGCGATCACCTTGAGCTGCTTGCTCAGAGCGTCGTACTCGCCGGTGATGCGCTTGATCAGCTGGTCAACGCTGAGCTTGGGAACTGTGTCAACGGCCATGGTGGTGTGCGCTGGTGAAAGAGCCCATCTTAACCAAAGAATTAATTTTCATAAAAAATCAGAAATAGAAAATTTTTACCTTTTCCACGTACGTGCTTCCTATAATTCGGCTCTAAATATAACGAGACAGCACACCATGCAAACCCTTGCTACTCAGTCCATGGTTATCGTTGGGGCCGGCCACTGCGGCGGCCGTGCCGCACAGGCGTTGCGCAGTGCAGGCTGGGCCGGCGCCATCCACCTGGTGGGCGATGAACCGCACGCACCGTATGAACGCCCACCCCTGTCCAAAGACCTGCTGACCGGCGAGAAAGACGCCACCGCCTGTGCGCTGCACTCGGCCGAGGATTGGGCCGGACTGGACGTTACCCGCCATGTCGCGCAGGTAACAGCTATCCACCCCGCAGACCACCGTGTGGCGCTGAGCAACGGCGAAGTACTTAGCTACCAGTCGCTGTTGCTGGCCCATGGCGGCAAGGTGCGCACGCTGACCATCCCTGGCGGCGACCTGCCCGAGGTACTAACCCTGCGCAACCTGGGCGACGCCGCCGCACTGAGGCAACGCCTGCAGCCGGGCAAACGCCTGTTGGTGGTGGGTGGTGGTTTCATCGGCCTGGAAGTGGCAGCGTCGGCACGCAAGCTGGGCTGCGAAGTCACCGTGGTCGAAGGCGCGCCGCGCCTGATGGGCCGCGCTGTGCCCGAGCCCGTGGCCGAGCGCGCCCTGGCCCTGCACCGCGCCCAAGGCGTGCGCGTAATGCTGGGCGCCAGCCCGCAAAGCATTGAACGCACGGCCGATGGCGTACGCATGCGGCTGGCCGACGGGACGCAGCTGGATGCCGACACGGTGCTGGCCGGCATCGGCATCGAGCCGCACCTGGGCTTGGCCCTGGCGGCCGGCCTGGCGGTGGGGCGCGGCATCCAGGTGGACGCGCAGCTGCGCACCAGCGTGCCCGGCATCTTCGCGGCCGGTGACGTGGCCGAGTTCCCCAGCGTGCTGTCTGGCCAACTGATTCGGCAAGAGACCTGGCACAACGCCGAAACCCAGGCCGGCATTGCCGCGCAAAACATGCTGGGCGGCAGCGCCAGCTACACCAGCCTGCCCTGGTTCTGGTCCGACCAGTACCACTACCAGTTGCAGGTGGTGGGCGAGCCGGCCCTGGCCGTCACGTCGGCTACGCGCGCGCTGGAAGACGATGGCCTGGTGATCTTCTACCTGGACGCCACACAGCGCATCGTCGGTGCCTGCGGCTGGGGCGAAACCAGCCGCATCGCCAAGGAACTGAAGCTGGCCCGCACCCTGGTGGAGAAAGGCGTCAGCGCCTCCGCTGAAGCACTCGCCGACCCCGCGACCAAATTGAAAGCCTTGCTCAAGTAATGTCCGCCAATACCTTCTTGCCAATCGGCATCAACATCGATGGCGTGCTGCAGCACGACGGCCTGCCCACGCCCGACGCCGCGACACGCTTTGCCTGGATACGCGAGAGCGGCGCTTTTGATTACATCGAGAAGAACCACAACCCGGCCGAAGACTTCGCGCCCTACTTCGATCTGGTGGCCGAATACGGTGTGCCGATTGGCGTGTTCGGCGGCATCTTCTGCGCCGGGCGCGACGAGGAGCGCATGCGCTGGTGCCTGGCCACCGGCGGCAAGCTGGGCGCCAAGCTGTGCAATATGCAGCTGTTTGCCCGCAATGCCAATGGCATCGCCTTGAGCGACCAACAGGTCGCCGACTTCTTTCTGGATGCCATGGAGCACGGCACACCCGCAAATTGCCTGCCCAGCCTGGAAGTGCACATCGACATGTGGAACGAGCAGTTCCACCGCGTGGAGCGTGTGGCCGAGTTGCTGGCGCGCCGCCATGTGCCGCTGCGCATCACGCTGGACCATTCGCACCAGATCTTCAAGATCAACAACCCGCAGGAACTGGCCCTCAGCGGCCTGGCGGATGCACCCGACGGTGGCTATGCCGAGGTGCTGGCCCTGTACAAGCTGTGGCTGGAATCTGGCTGGGTGGTGCATGCCCATACCCGCAGCGTCGCCACCAGCGTGCCGCATAACCAGGCCATGGAGCGCGCGCCCGGCCTGCCCGGCCGCGCCGTGCAGTACCCGTTCATCCAGCCCCCAACCGGCAGCTTCCACAGCGCCTGGCACGCCGAAGAACTGGAGCCCTGGAAGCAAGCCGTGCGCGACTTGCTGGCCTGGATGCACACCCACCCAGACCAGGCGCCTCAGCGCATCAGCTGCGAGTTCATACCCTTCCCCGACTACGGCGGCGGCGGGCGCTATTCGATCTGGGATAACAACATTGCCTGCGCCAGCTGGCTGCGCACCGAGTGGGCGAAACTTCAAGCCCAATAGGCCGCTGGCGCAGGTAGTATCTGCGCCAGCAGCTATATTTAACGTAGCAAGGCTACTTGGCGCTCAATACCCAGGTGGCCAGTTTTCGCTGGTCCGCCTCGGACAGCTTGGGGTGCGGCGGCATCGCCACCTGGCCCCAGGTGCCACTGCTGCCCTCGCGTATGCTTTTCATAAGCTGACGATGACTTCGAGGTCACGGTAAGTCACACACATCAAGTTCGCAGAAACCGGCCGGAAGCGCGATGCATCAAAATCTTCTGTGGAGTGCTGGATCGCCACTTTGGGCAATATCGTACGGCTGGTTTGGACCGAGGTGGTCCCTCGGGGTGTCAGAGCAAGTATCTGCACAGAAGCTTCGGGAGTCATTGGAGTTGCAGCCTGACACGACGCTAAAGGGCTATGAGCCGCCATTCTGGTCGATCCAATCAAACGTCAAAAACTGGCCTGCGGTGGAATCCAATTTGTGAAGATTCCTGGCGGTAAAGCTGACATCCCAAAAGACCTCAAAAAAGTGCCAGGTTGGCTGCCTGGGTTGTCGCAAAAACAGAATGTAACAAACACCTGCTTGCTGGCAAACCAGTTTCAAGATTTTGAACGCCGATCAACTACCGTTGATGCACTTCGCTTCAACGCTCGTTGCCGCCATTGATCTTGAAAGCATAAGAGCCGATCTGCGCCACTTGTCGCCTCTTTAGAACCAAGTACCTGGGTGATCCAGAAAGCTTCAGTGACATGACACGGACAATCATTCAGCGATACCGCAAGCGCCATTCGCCGGTTCAAAAAAACGGATCTGATTTCGTCCGGCGTCCTTGGCCTGATACATCGCAATGTCAGCCCATTTGATCACCTCCACCTGAGAGCAGTTTTGACCCAGAAACAGCGCCACGCCAATGCTGGCGGTGCATTGATGTTCCACGCTGGTTGGTTGTTTACCCTCCTGTTTCAGAGTCAAACGATAAGGTTCTGCCAACGAGGTCCGAATCTTTTCGGCGATTTCTAGTACGCGTCTAGTTGATTCATTCAAATTGGTACTTAAGCCGCTAAGCAGCACAACAAATTCATCGCCGCCGAAACGCGCGACCGTGTCGGTTTCACGAACACAGGCCAGCAAACGATTCGCCGCCTCAATCAACAACTTGTCACCTGTTTCGTGTCCGTGCACATCGTTGAGAGGTTTGAAGTTATCAAGATCAAGAAACATCAGCGCGCCGCTGTGCCCGCTGCGCTTGCTGGCAATCATGGCCTGGGTGAGACGGTCGCCCAGAAGTCGACGGTTTGGCAGCCCCGTTAACGCGTCATGGAAGGCCATTTCCCGCACTTGGTCAAGCGCCTGGCGAAGTTGCAAGTGGGTGTTGACGCGGGCGCGCACCACGGGGGCGTTGACGGGTTTGGTGATGAAGTCCACGGCGCCAAGTTCCAGCCCAAGTGCTTCGTCGTGGGGATCGTTCTGGGCTGTCACAAAGATGATCGGAATCTCTTTCATGCGCTGGTCTGCCTTCAAGCGCTGGCAAACTTCATGCCCATCCATATCAGGCATCATTACATCGAGCAGAATCAGGTCAGGTAGTTGCTGTGCGCAGGCTTCGAGTGCCGCTGCTCCAGATGTGGCCACACGCACTTGATGCGTGCCCCTGAATATCAGGTACAGGACTTGGATATTGATTGGCTGATCGTCGACCACGAGCAAACTCGGCACATGGTGTGAAGCTAAATTAAGATCCATTTTCCAAGGCTCCTTTATTCGCCGTGCTGCCTACATGGAGTGAAATCGCGGTGAGCAAGGTGTCGCAAGCAGCGATTGCGCTGACAAAATCGAGCCGCGCAAGCGCTTGCTCCAACACAGACAACTTTTCTAGCTGGTCGGAATCGAGCGTATCGCTAAATTCTTGGCGAATCTTTTCGCCGACAACGGTAGCCTGCATGTCGCTGACCTTCAACAAGGCATCGAGTTCCTGCAGTGTCGTGGCAAAAGCGTCTGCATCCAATATTTCATCGGCCGAATTACTAAACTGCCGCAACGATGATGCCGACGACATCGTGGACGGCGACGATTGAGGCAAGGCTGCGAGCACTTGGGCGAGTTGATTGGTCAAGTCTGCAGACATGGCCGCCAGGGTAGCTGCATGTACGGAACTGGTATCGGCAAGCGCATTTTTCAAAGTCATCTCAATTTGCTGCGCCTGTGCGGATAAGGCTACAGCACCAACAGTGGCCGCCAAACCCCTGAGCGTATGCGCTGGTCGTATCGCCTGCGCGTGATCGTCCACCGTGATGTAGCGCTGAAGCTCATCTACCAACAAGGCGGCGTCGGTGCGAAACCCGAACACCACTGTGTCGTAAAACTCACGGTTGCCGCCCATCCGCTTGATCGCGGCGCTGACGTCAATCAATGATTCGTCCGCCGCAATGGCAGACGATACAAATACCGGTGCTGGCTGAGACAAGGATTCGAAAGTCTGCGTTGGCGTGAAGGTATCGGGGCGTGGATGGCCGATGTGCCGCAATACGGTGTTGATCAGCGCATTAAGATCGATCGGTTTGGCCACATGGTCGACCATTCCAACCGCACGGCAGGCTTCCTTGTCAGCCTCCATGGCATTGGCGGTCATTGCAATAATCGGCACCCCGCTCATGCGGGGCACGGTCCGCACGCGTCGGGTGGCTTCTAGCCCGTCGATGTCCGGCATCTGCACATCCATCAGGATTGCATCAAATGGAGGATCAGCGGCCAAAGCCTGCTCAACACCCACCAACCCTCCGCCGGCAATAGTGATTTGTGCGCCACAGCGCTCCAGCAGCTCCCGCGCGATTTGCTGATTGAGCAGGTTGTCCTCCACGACCAACAGGCGTAAATTGGCTAGCTGCGCACTGGCTTGTATGACTCGGTGGCGAATGCGCTCGCCCTTGCGCTCAACAATGGCCTCGGCAACCGCCTCGTACAGCATGGATGCAGTAATCGGCTTGACCAAGTAGCCGTCAATAAGGTCGGTTTCAAGCATTGATTTTGTGCTGATGAGTTCCCGGCTGGCCGCAGTGACCATGATGACCACTGGCGCCTGTCCGCCGTGTTCGAGCTGACGGATCTTGCGGGTGGCCTCCCAGCCGTCCATGCCTGGCATGCGCCAATCCATCAGCACAATGTCGTAGTGAGGGGCATCGCCTTGTTGTAGATGCGCTATTGCCGCTTCGCCGCTCACGACGCATTCAACCTGCCAGCGCATCGCAATTGCCATTGCATTCAGAATCTCACGAGACAGCGAGTTGTCGTCAACGATCAAGACGCGCAAGCCCGCCCCACCCGGAACAAGCAATGCTTGCAAATGCCTGTCTCCGGCTGGATCAGCATGTGAGCTGGAGCTCGCCGCTGCCAAAGTGGGGCCGACACCCAGGCGTATGTTGAAAAAGAAACGACTGCCTTTGCCCAATTCGCTCTCGACGGCCAGCGTGCCGCCCATCAGCGCCACCAATCGCTGACTGATTGCCAACCCCAGCCCGGTGCCGCCGAACCGTCGACTGGTAGTCGACTCAGCCTGGCTGAAACCTTCAAAAATATAGCCAAGCTTGTCGGCCGGAATGCCAATGCCCGTGTCACGTATCGAAAATGCAAGCTCAACCTGATCGGCTTCACGTTTTAGCATTCGAATACCCAGTAGCACTTCGCCCTGCTCGGTGAACTTCAGTGCGTTACCGGCCAAATTGATCAATACCTGACGCAAACGCAGCGCATCGCCAATCACAACCGGGGGTACGTCAGCCGCAATCAGAAACAGGACCTCGACATTCTTGCTGCCCAGATTCGCAGAGAGAATCACCGACAACTCGCGCATCAGTTCGCCAATCACCAAAGCTTGGTTATCCAGTTCGAGTTTGCCTGCCTCGACCTTGGAGAAATCGAGGATATCGTTGATGATGCCAAGCAGAGCCTGCGTTGCGCCTTCGGCTTTGCGGGTGTAATCGATCTGGCGCGATGTCAGTTCGGTATGTTGCAGTAGTTGCAGCATGCCAAGAATGCCGTTCATGGGGGTGCGAATTTCGTGGCTCATGGTGGCCAGAAAACTCGACTTGGCACGATTGCTATCTTCTGCCGCCCGTTTTGCCGCCAATAAATTCGTCTCTGCGTTCTTGCGGTCAGTGATGTCAATAATCTGAGACACGAAGTGAATCGGAAGCCCTTCACTTGTTCTTACCAGCGATACGCTCAGCAATATCCAGATGATGTATCCCCTCTTGTGGAAATACCTCTTTTCCATCTGGTAACTCTCAATTTTCTGTTCCAGCAATTGATGCAGGTAATTCAGGTCAGCGTTCAGATCTTCTGGGTGGGTAATCGTCTGGAAGTTTGTAGCCAACAACTCGGCATTGCTGTAGCCCAACATGACACACAAGGATTCATTGACCTTGATGAATCCCCCTTGCAATGACACCAGGCACATGCCGTGTGCAGCCGTCTCAAATGCGCCGCGAAATTGCGACTCACTGATCACGAGCGCCGCATCGGCAAGGCGGCGCGCGGTGATGTCTTGAAACGCGCCCAGCAGGCGTACGGGCCTGTCCAGTACAACTTCAGCCATGCCCAAAGTACGTACCCAAATCTCCGTACCGTCTTTCTGAATAAACGGTAGCTCTAGGTCCCAGCGCTGGCCGGTTGCGATAGCCTGTGCAACTGCGGCTTCAATCATAGGTCTGGCCTGCGGCGCGTAAAACTGGATCGCTTCGCTCAGTTGGGGAGAATAGCCGGGCTGAACCCCATGAATACGGCAGGTTTCATCGGACCAGAAAATTGTATTTGCGACCAGATCCACTTCCCAGCCACCGATCCCAGCCATGGACCCAGTGCGTTCCAACAGTGATTTGGTACGCTGCAGTTCATGCTGCAAAGTTTCTGCCCTTTGCTTTCCTGCTAGTAACTCCTGCTCAAAACGACTACGCTCAATTGAAACAAAAAACACCCACAAGAAGCACTCCACCGTGTCAATAGTGGTTTTTTGGCAGTGCAGAAACACAGGAATATGCTTCCCCGTGTCATCCACAAGTTGCAAGCGAATTTCGCGAACTCGACTTTCACGCAATAGCATCGGCCAAACGTGCGTCTGCAAGAATATTTTGCTCCCCGCGGGGAACATCAGATCCATCGGCTTTGCGAGCCAACTGTCGCTAACTCCGCCTACAAGTTCCAGCAAGCCTTGATTCAATGATTGAACAATGCCATTGCGGTCGGTTACCAAGGCTGGGCAAGGTAGCTGATCAAAGATTGGCACGATGGCCTTGCCTACTATTTGGGCGAGACAAGAAACTCACGCATGGCATCAACAACCATCGCAGGTTCACTCATGTGGGAACAGTGACCCTGTACTTCCAGCACTCTCAATGTGCTCCCCGCTAAATGGGCATGCAAGTATTCGCCAACGCTGATCGGAGCAAGGGTGTCGGTTCGGTGTTGCAGAATCAAGCTAGGCACAGTGACCTTAGGCAAGTCCGCACGGTTGTCCGAGAAGAACGTCGTGCGAGCAAAGACTTTTGCGACCTGTGGATCGGTCGAGCAAAAGCTGTCCGACAGTTCAATCGTGACGGCACCAGATTCGCCCTGTGCCGATACCACCGGTGCAAGATAGTTCGCCCATCCAATGTAGTTTTGGTCCAATAAGTCCAGAAGACCTTCCAGGTCTTCTTTCTCAAAGCCACCGACGTACTCAGGTGCATGGTTGACGAAGCATGGGTTAGGGCCAATGAGTACTAACTTGGCGAACAGACCTGGGCGGGCAATGGAAGCAAGTAATCCGATACTGCAGCTGACGGAATGGCCAACGAAAATGATGCCGCTCGTTAATTCCAGGGCATCGCAAATGTCAAGGAGATCTTGGGCGTAGCCGCTGAGATTGGCGTATTTAACCGGGTCGAAGGCCGCTATGTCGGATCGTCCGCTGCCCACATAGTCGAACAAGACCTGCTTATGGGATGTGCAAAACGCCGGTGTCACGCGATCCCACATGTTTTGATTGCACCCAAATCCATGGGCATAAAGCAACACTGGGCCATCACCATCCAGAACCTTGACGTTGTTTCTTACAAGGATGCTTGCATTTTTGTTGTCTTTGTTCACTCGCGTCTCCACCAGTATTTATTAGACGCCATTATTGCGGAATCCTTCGATTGATGTGCCTAGATTTGATGCATTGTCTGCGGTAGTCCTGACCTTTCGAACCACATCAATTTAGACTGCTGTCAGCCTGGCCCAGTAGTAACGTTGCATCGAAAGTGAACCATCTTACGGTTAACTCAAGACTGCAAGTGTTGATTCCCGATTTGATGCGGAGTGTTTGTCAGCAATGTGTCTTAAGGAGCCGATGATCGCGGATCTCGTCGCCGTTTAAAGCACCGAATTGACCAACTCTTAAGCGGCCATTGACCGGAAGCAAAAACCGGCCCACGATTGCCCGAAACGGAGCCTACGCGAACGACCGGAATCGCAATCCCGACATCTTAGATTGCATTTTCAGCGACTGAAATCAGTCTCGACCAGTCCTTTGTCAGGTGACGGTGAAAGACCGCCTCGGCCGACTGACGACGCTCGTCACACGCGGTGGGCACGACTAGAGACGCTGACAGAGTTATTGTCGGGGTCCTTTACGTTAGCGAAAGCGTATCCATTCGCCTTATGGACGGCGCCGAACTTGAGCCCCTGTGCCGCCGCCTGAGCTACGAAGGACTCAACGTCGCTCACGTGAAAGCTCAATTTCACGCCGGCTTGTCCCAGCTTTACAGACTTGGCTGCTTGATGGATGAGTATTCCTGCACCGACATCCGGCGCCTTCAGCTCGATTAGGCCCTCGCTGACTTCACCGGTCGTGATGAAACCGAAATGCACTGAGTAGAAATCGGCAGATTTCTTCATGTCACGAGCGTAGATGATGATTGTGCCGAGCGATGCTTTCATGGAAAGGGAACTTTCAGGGGCTGCGATTGAAATTTTCGGTTGAGTGGACGAAAACGTCTCTTGACCGGTGCGCAACTCTCGAATCTTGCCATTGGGCCGACCGTCCGCTCTTGGCTGACTTTAGCCTAAGCCCCATAAGCTCGGTTGGGCCCGGACCGTTCTTCTGAAGTGCGATTCGATGTGGACGTCTATTGGGCCGGCCTATCTCATTTGCGCGTTCTGCGTGACAACTGAGCCACAAGCGGCACTGCTGCTACCGCAAGTAACGCAACCGCAGCGCCAACGTACCCCACGCTACCAACACCCCACAATGGAATGCTTGCTCCGCCCAGCATCGCGCCCAGCGCAATGCCACCATTGGCTGCGGAAACGTTGATGGTTCCGGCAAGCGCTTGGGCATGCGGCGCGGACTTCATTACTCGCAGCTGGCAAATGGGGTACAGGGCCGTATTGGCAACACCCCAAACCGCAAGTGCAATCACCAAACCCACGGGTAGTTGCACCAGAAAGACAGTGGCGCCCATGCCCAGCGCCAACGTTGTGCTGAAAGCTGCCGTCGTGGCCAGGGGCTTGCGGTCAACCCACAACCCACCCAACCAGTTGCCCAACAAACCGACTCCGCCAAACCCCATCAGCCACCAGCCCACATGCGCGGAAGGAACTTGCGCGAGCCGCTCAAGGAGTTCGGCCAAGTAGGTGTAGCCCGTGAACATCGCGGTGAACACAATGACAGACAGCACGACGTTGGCGACGAAGGCCGGGCTGCGCAGAATCTGGGCCTGCTCTAAGAAGCTGACGCGACGCCCGACTTTCATCGCGGGCATGGTGATGTGCAGCAACAGCGCAACCAACAACGATAGTCCAGCCAGTATCCAGAAAGCAGCTCGCCAACCAATGGCGTCGCCGGCCAATGTGCCCAGCGGAATGCCAAACAACATCGCACCCGAGATACCCAGATAGACCGTCGATACAGCCCGCCCTGCGCGCTGCGGCCCTGCGAGTTGTGCGGCCGTTTCACTGGCGGTTCCCCAAAAGACAGGCAGGGCCAAGGCGGGCACGATGCGCGCAATGGCCAAGGTCCAAAGGTTCGGTGCGACGGCCGCCAGCGCATTGGAGGCAGCAAACAGGACCAGCACAGCCAAGAACATGCGTTTGCGTTCAATGTGTGCCAGCCAAGCGGTCAGCACCGGTCCACACAACATGACGACGACGGCAAAAAGCGTCACCAGCTGGCCGGCGGCTGAAATGGAGGTTTCAAGGTCTCTTGCGAGCGCGGGCAACAAACCCACCATGAGGAATTCTGTGGTGACGACCACGAAGGCGGCGATGGCCAGAACCAGAATGGATGATTGGCCTGCCCTTGCTTCGGTGGTGTTGGCGGTGGGTGGCGTTGTGGCGAGCGTAGGCATGCGACGGCTTTGTTTGTCCAAACCGTAGAGCTTATTCAGGATTAATAATCTTGTGTTGGATGTTTTTTCCTTATTTAATAGAACCTAATTCCTCAATTTAGCAATGAACAGCTCAGAACGACTCAAAGGCATTGACGTTTTCGTCGCCGCGGTTGCCGCCGGCAGTTTCACTGCAGCGGCTGACCGGCTCAACCTTACGGGTTCAGCGGTCGGGAAATCCATCGCGCGGCTGGAATCGCGCTTGAACACGCGGCTGTTTGAGAGGACGACGAGAAAACTGCAATTGACCGATGCGGGTATGGCTTATCACAGGGTCTGCCTGCGTGTGCTGGAGGACATCGAATCTGCGGAGCGTGTGTTGGCCGCAGATGCCACCACATTGGCAGGGCGACTTCGCGTCGATTTGCCGGCCACGTTTGGACGTCGCAAGGTCATGGCTTTGTTGATGGCGTTTTCAACCCTACACCCTGGCATTCGGCCACACCTTTCCTTCACAGACCGCTTCGTCGATGTGTTGGAAGAAGGCATTGATGTTGCCGTGCGCATCGGCGGCTCAGACGTCTGGCCAGCCAGCCTTGGCCACCGGTTCCTAGGAAAAGAGCGCCTCATTTTCTGCGCGTCACCCACCTATCTGGAGCGCACTGGCGTCCCAGCGTCGCTCAGCGAGCTTTCGAAGCATGACGTGGTTACTTATGGTCGTGCGGACGGAACCGCCAGCCCATGGCTGGTGTCGTCTGGTGACGGACTGACCGAGCGTCTGGTGCTCGAGAGCCGTCTCGTCGTCGGTCATGGTGAAGCGCAACTTGATGCTGTGGTGGCCGGCCTGGGCGTAGCACAGTTGGCGACATGGTTGGCTGAGGATGCCCTACGCAATGGCGGATTGGTGCCGATACTGCCGGGCGAGGATGTTGACGGCTTACCCCTGCACCTGGTCTGGCCTCGCAGCAAACAACTCCTACCGAAAGTTGATGGTTTGTTAGCCCACCTTGCCCAGCATTTGCAGATTCGTTAAGGGAACATTTAGAGCCGGGGCTGCCGTACGGACTCGACTGTTACAGGCCTAAGCTCCCCCTATCCGCCCCACACGATCTAGAAGAAACAGGCCGCCAACGCACATATAGCCTGCGCCAGCAGCTATTTTTTATATAGCACCTCGATTCCGCACACTTCACTTGGAGGGAGCCAAGCGGAGCGGCGCAGGCAAGGTGAGGCTGCCGCACGAGACGTAGCTCAAACCTGCAGAAAGACGGTGCCGCCCTCAACCTTGGCCGGGTAGGTCTTCAGATTCACGCACACCGGTGCGCCCAGGGCACGGCCATCGCGAATGTCGAAACGGCCGTTGTGCTTGGGGCACTCGATCACGTGCTCCATCACCAGGCCGTCGCACAGGTGCACCTTCTCGTGGGTGCACAGGCCGTCGGTGGCGTAGACCTTGCCCTCGTAACGGTATACGGCGTAACTGTGGCCGTTGTGATCAAAGCGGATGACGTCTTCATCGTCGATGTCGTCCAGGGCGCAAACTTCGGTCCAGGTAGTCATGGGGTTGTCTCCGTGTAGTTTTTCAGGGTGCAGATAGGGGAGCTGCGGGCAGCGGACGCACCACGTAGTAGTGCGGGTCCTTGGCCTGCTTGAACAGCGCGGGAATGATCTCGCGATAGGCCGCTACCGTGCTCTGGTAGGGCGGCGGGCAGTCGTCCTTGATGGACTCGTGCAGCTGCGGCAGTGCATGGAACGGCACCATGGGGAACATGTGGTGTTCGACGTGGTAGTTCATGTTCCAGTACAGAAAACGGAACACCGGGTTCATGGTGACGGTGCGGCAGTTCTTGCGGTGGTCCAGCACGTTTTCTGGCAGGCCGGCATGCTGGGTCAGGCCGAAGAAGGTGTAAAGCCAGGTGCCGCCCATCACCGGCAGGAGGCCAAACAGCACCAGCGGCAACCAGCTGCCGAAGTAGACCGCGCTGGCGATCAGCACTGCATAAATGACCATCCAGGCGCGGGCTTCCTTGACCATCTTGGGCCACTCCATTTCGGGCACGAAAGTCTTTTCTTCCTCGCCCAAAATGCCCGCCGCATTGCGCAGCACGCGCCAGAGTTCACGGGGGCCGGACTTGATGGAGAACAGGTTGAGCAGCATGCCCACAAAATCGGTGGGCAGCGGCACGGCCACTTCGGGGTCACGGCCGGTCACCAGCGTATCCGTGTGGTGGCGCGCATGGCTCCACCTCCACACGCTGGGGCGGCGCAGCACCTGGAAGCAGGCCAACTGGTACAGCACGTCGTTCATCCAGCGGGTCTTGAAGGCAGTGCCGTGGCCGGCCTCGTGCCAGCGCGAATCGGCCGGGCCGGTGTACAGCGTGGCATAGACAAAGAAGGCCAGCCAGGCCCATGCCGAGCCCCAGGTGGCAACGAGTGCCGCACCGGCAGCAATGATCAGCGCGTACCACAGCACCGTATCGCGGATCGCCTGCGCGTCTTCGCGCACCATCAACTGCTTCATGCGCGGACGCGGCACCGGGCATTTATACCAATTGGCGTTGACCAGGCCCGCGGCTTCGGCTTGTTTACCTGCGCCTGAAATGAGGTGGTAGTCGTCTTGTGTGCGGGCCCAGTTCGGGCCTGCATAGCGGGGCATTTCAGCAGTGGGCATAGGGCTTGTCTCTCGTTATGGGGAAGCGATGGCGGATGCTAAAGCCAATGTCCCTGGCCGTGTGATGAAAAACCTCAAAAACTATCATTTCATATCAAAATCCATCAGAACAATATGCATAAAACTTGCATTTATGGCAAGAAATGGGATGATGCAGGCCCATGAAACCCAAAATCACCTTGACCGATGTGGCCGCAGCGGCCGGCGTCAGCACCGCCACCGTGGACCGCGTGCTGAACAGCCGCCTGCCGGTGCGCGAAGGCACGGCGCTGAAGGTCATTGGCGCAGCCGAAAAGCTGGGCTACCACGCCGTGGGCCTGATGCGCGAGCGGCTGAAAGAGCGCGTGCCGGTGCGGCACCTGGGCTTTTGCCTGCAAAAGCGCAACGACCACTTCTACCAAACCCTGGCTGCAGCGCTGCAGCAGGCCGTGGACCAGAACCAGCCGGAGCCCTGTGTGGCGCACATCACGTTCATGGACGCGCTGGAGCCGGCAGCCATTGCCCAGCAACTGCTGGAGCTGGGTAGCAAGGTGGACGCACTGGCCGTGGTGGCGGTGGACCACCCGCACGTCACCGCCGCGGTGGAGACTTTGTATGGACAAGGCAAGCCCTGTTTCGCTCTGCTCAGCGACATCAGCGCGCCGCACCGGGCCGGCTGTATCGGCCTGGACAACCGCCAGCGCGGCCGCACCGCGGCCTGGGCTGTCAGCCGACTGAACCGGCAGACCACGGGCGAGGTCGGCGTGTTCGTTGGCAGCCACCGCTACCTGGGCCATGAGCTGTCGGAGATCAGCTTTCGCTCGTACTTGCGCGAGAACGCACCCGGCTTCAAGGTGCTGGACACGCTGGTGAACCTGGAAGACCCACAGCTGGCTTACGAGGCCACGCTGGAGCTGCTGGCCAAGCACCCCGACCTGGTGGGCCTGCACCTGACCGGTGGCGGCGGCTTCGGCGTGATCCGGGCGCTGCGCGAAGAAGCCGCGGGCCGCAAGCTGGTGGTCGTCTGCAACGAGCTGAACGCGACCACCCGCGCCGCGCTGATCGACGGCGTGGTCGACCTGGTGATCCACACCCCACAAGAGCGCCTGGCCCAGACCGCCGTGGCCCAGATGCTGGCTGCCACCCTACCCGGCGCCAGCTACACCGGGCCGCAGCAGAAGCTGTTGGCGATGGACTTGTTCACGCCGGAGAACATGGGCTGAGCGACCTACACCATGGTCTTCAGCACCTCCACCGCCAGTGCGTGGTCCTCGGCCTGCGGCAGGCCGGACACCGTGACCGTGCCGACCAGGCCGGCACCGCGGATACGCAGCGGGAACGCACCACCATGGGCTGCGTACTCGCGCGGGTCCAGGCCGGTGGCAGTGTCAAAGTCCGTGCCCTTGCTGCGGTACAGCGTGCCCATGTAGAACGAGCTGCGGGCAAAGCGGCGCACCACATTGTTCTTGCGGCGCACCCAGTCCACGTTGTCGGGGTTGGTGCCCTCCATCGCATGCTGGAACAACTGCAAATCACCAAAGCGGATATCGACCAGCACCGCCTGGTGGGCGCTCTCGGCAGCACGCACGATGGCCAGGCCCAGGTCCAGCGCGATGGCATTGGAAAAATGGCTGAACTGCAGGGCTTCCTCCTGGCGCAACAGTTCTTGCAGCAGGGATTTTTCGGTCTCGGGCATGGCGGTCTCCAAACGGAAATGTTGCAAAGCCGCCATCATGCCCGTGACCGGCGCGCCCGCCAAAAAGAAGCGCCGCAACTGCGAGGCAGGTGCGGCGGCAATTGAACCCGATGGGAATGATTAGCTACATTTAATATAGCTGCCTGCGCAGGCGGTACATGCGCCAGAGCACGATTTTGTGCAAATCAACTGGCCGTGTTCAATGTGCGCTGGAAGAAGCTGGTGAGCTTGCTCCAGGGGATCAGGTTTACGCGGTCGTACAGATCGACGTGGCCCGCGCCGGGGATGACGTGCAGCTCTTTCGGCTCGGCGGCGAGCTTGTAGGCCAGTTCGCTGAACTCCTTGGAATGGGCTTTGTCGCCGGTGATGAACAGCATGGGCCGTGGAGAAATCGTCTCGATATCGTTGAACGGGTAGAAGTTCATGAACTTGACGTTGCTGGTCAGCGTCGGGTGGGTCGTCAATAACCGCGACGAACTCTTGGGCGTGAACTCGCCTCGGGGGGTGCGGTAGAAGTCATAGAACTCGCGCTGGATGGGGTGGGTCTGGTCATTCAACACATGGTCCGTACCACCGGTGTACTTGATGGGTGCGCCCGAAAATTCTGCATAGCGTTGCTCAGCAGCGTCGGCAATGATGGTCCTTCTTTGCGCCAGTGTCTGCGAATGGTTGAGCGCATCGCGGTTGGCCGCGCCCATGTCGTACATGCTGACAGTGGCAATGGCTTTCATGCGCGGGTCGATTTTGGCCGCGCTGATAACGAAGCTGCCGCTGCCGCAGATACCGATGGCACCAATCTGCTCGCGGTTCACAAACGGCCGGGTACCCAGGAAGTCCACAGCTGCGCTGAAAGCCTCGGCGTAGATGTCCGGCGCGACGGCGTTACGCGACTGGCCGTCGCTCTCGCCCCAGAAAGACTGGTCCAGTGACAGCGTGACAAACCCTTGTTCCGCCATTTTCGTGGCGTACAAATTCGAACTTTGCTCTTTGACGGCCCCCATGGGATGGCCGACCACCAGGGCCGCCGTCTTTTTACTGCGGTCCAGATTCTTGGGCGTAAACAGGTTGCCCACCACGCTCATTTGGTATTGGTTCTTGAAGCGGACCTTCTGCACCGTCACCCGGTCGCTGGTGTAGAAATTATCAGCACCGTTCGACATGTCTGGTACCGCGGGCGCATCGGCCGCAAAGGCTGCGCCGCCTGTGGCCGAAAGTACGCCCAGGGCGGCCACACCGGCGCCGGTCTTGATCAAGAAGTCACGTCGGCCAGGCAACTCTGCGGGGGGCTCATAGCCATTGTGGGTAGGTACGTTCATATTGAATACTCCGGTTGAAAAATGGAAAAAAGGGGTTGTTGACGCGGACAACGTCAATCCTGGATGCGTTCGATACGGACCTTCAGCGGCCCCGGGCGCTGCAGCGCAGCCAGGCCGGTATCGACCTTGCCCATGCGCACCAGCCCGCGGGCATACACGTTGTCGCCCGCAAAAATCGCCAGATTGCCCCACGGGGCGTAGTAGGTGATGTCGCCCACCACGGGGTCCATGCCGACCGGCGCGCCCGCTGTAGATAACTTGCGCGGCAGGTCGCCAATCCGCTCGACATGGGCAAAGTCCACCAGGGTGATGGACAGCGGCAGCAGTGCCGCAAAGTCACGCGCAGTGGCGTTGTCCACCAAAGTGGCGGTGGCAATCTCACCGTTGACATGCAGACGGATCTTCATCGGCAACTCCTGGGCAAAACCGGACATGGCGGGCAAGGCACATACCCACAGAACCGCGCTTCGCAGTCTGCGGTTCCTGCCGCCTGGGGTGGTGGGGTTTGCTTGCATGGCCAGAATTTTCGCGGCCATCCCAGACCGTGACTAGATAATTAATACTTACATGGTCTGTTAGTTTTTCTAATCAATTTTTCAGGGAGACTCGCTCCATGGCACGACGCAACCTCAACGATTTACTGGCCTTTGTGACGGTGGCGCGCGAAGGCAGCTTTACCCGCGCTGCGGCCGCGTTGGGGGTCACACCATCGGCGCTCAGCCAGGCCATAGCCGGGCTGGAGACGCGCTTGCGCATCCGGCTTTTGACACGCACCACGCGCAGCGTGTCGCCCACCGCAGCGGGCGAACGGCTGGTGCAGGCCATAGGCCTCCGCTTCGACGAAATCGAGGCCGAGCTGGACGCCCTGACCGAAATGCGCGACAAGCCCGCCGGCACGGTGCGCATCACCAGCGGCGACCATGTGTTGCAAACCATCCTGCTACCCAAGCTGGCGCCGCTGCTGCTGGCCTACCCGGATGTGAAGCTGGAGTTCGATGTGAACTACGGCTTCCGGGACATCGTGGCCGACCGCTTCGATGCCGGCGTGCGCCTGGGCGACACCATCGACAAAGACATGGTCGCCCTGCCGATTGGCCCCCAACTGCGCATGGCCGTGGTGGCCGCGCCAATGTACTTCGCCACCCACCCCAAACCTAAAACGCCGCGCGACCTGGTGGACCACCGGTGCATCAACATCCGCTATTCGCTGCAAAGCGGGCTGCCTGCCTGGGATTTCGAGCGGCAGGGTCAGACGCTGAATGTGCGCGTGGACGGGCAGGTGGTGGTGAACACCACGCCCCATATCGTGCAAGCGGCACTGGCCGGGCTGGGCATCGCATTCCTGCCCGAAGACGAGTTCGCGCCGCACATCGAACAAGGGCGTTTGGTACGCGTGCTGGAAGACTGGTGCCCGCCGTTTGCGGGCTACTTTTTGTACTACCCCAGCCGCCGACAGCCTTCGCCCGCATTCACTTTGGTGGTGGACGCGCTGCGCGTATCCAGCGTGGCCAAGCCCAAGCGCCGCTGAAATCGACCCACCGCCCACACGCCATGAACATTGTTGATCTACCTCTAGGACGCACCACCCTGGCGTCCGCCCGCCCCGCGTGGGGCGCCGTGTTGTCGCTGGCGCTGTGCGTGTGCGTGCTGATCGCCTCTGAATTCATGCCGGTCAGCCTGCTGACCCCGATTGCGCACGACCTCGGCATGTCGGAGGGGCGCGCGGGACAGGCGATTTCCATCTCCGGCATTTTTGCGGTGCTTACCAGCCTGCTGAACGCGCCCTTGACCGGCAGGTTCGACAGGCGGCGTGTGTTGCTGGGTTTCACCGCGCTGCTGACGCTATCCGGTGTGGTCGTGGCATCGGCAGGCAACTACACCGTCTTCATGCTGGGCCGCGCACTGCTGGGCGTGGCTATCGGCGGCTTCTGGTCCATGTCCACCGCCACCATCATGCGGCTCGTGCCCGCGCATGCCGTGCCAAAGGCCTTGGCCATCCTCAATGGCGGCAATGCACTGGCAGCCACCATCGCCGCCCCGTTGGGCAGCTTTCTTGGCCAGTATCTGGGATGGCGGGGCGCGTTTTTCATGGTGGTTCCGCTCGCCGTGGCCACATTTGCTTGGCAGTGGACCCGCATGCCGGCCATGCCGGGCGCGCAACGTAACACATCGGGCAACCCCTTTGTTCTGCTGCAGCGGCCCCCGGTGGCGCTGGGCCTGGCGGCCGTGATGCTGCTGTTCATGGGCCAGTTCGCAGTGTTCACCTATCTGCGCCCGTTCCTGGAAACCATTACCGGCGTCGCAGTGTCGACCCTGTCGCTCATGCTGCTGCTGATGGGTGCCAGCGGCCTGGTGGGCACCTACATCGTCGGGCAGCTGCTGAAGGCACGGTTGTTTAGCTACCTGGTGCTGATTCCTCTGTCCATGGCGGTGCTGGCGCTGCTGCTGATCGCCCTGGGCACATCCGCCAGCGCCGTAGCCGTGTTGCTGCTGGGCTGGGGCTTGGTGGGTACGGCCGCCCCGGTTGCATGGGGCGTGTGGTTGAGCAAGACGCTGCCGCACGACGCCGAGGCGGGTGGTGGCCTGATGGTGGCCGCTATCCAACTGGCCATCACCCTGGGCGCAGGCCTGGGCGGTGCCCTGTTCGATGCAGTAGGTTGGTGGAGCACGTTTGCGCTGGGGGCGCTGCTGCTGACCGGCTCCGCGGTGCTGGCGTGGGCAGCGTGGTGGGTGACCCAGCCCCCCAAAATGCAAACCGCCGTGGCTGCAAGGCAGGCACGGCGGGGATAAGCAAATTTGCTCTACTTAATATAGCTGGTAGCGCAGGTAGTTCCTGCGCTAGAGCCCTATTTGAGCATCAAGTTCTGCGTTTCTTGTTACGGTACTGGTCGGCCACCACGGCGGCGACGATGATGCCGCCCTTGACCATTTCCTGGTAGTAGGCGTCGATGCGGATGAAGGTAAAGCCCGACATCATTACGCCCAGGATCAGGATGCCGATGACGGTGCCCGTGACCCGGCCCAGGCCGCCGACCAGCGAGGTGCCGCCGATGACCACGGCCGCAATCGCGTCCAGCTCGTAGCTCACGCCCATGCCGGACTGGCCGGAGATGGCGCGTGCGGCGGTCACGGTACCGGCCACGCCGCTGAGCAGGCCGGCAATGGTGTAAATCCAGATCAGGTGGCGGTTCACATTGATACCCGAGACGCGGGCCGCCTGGCGGTTGGCGCCGATGGCGTAGGTGAACTTGCCGAAGCGGGTGTAGCGCAGCACCACATGGGCAATCGCCACGATCACCAGAAAGATGATCACCGGGTTGGCCCCCTCGCCGATCCAGGCGAACTCTGGGGTCAGCATGCTGACGGGCATGCCGCCGGTGAACCATTTGGCAAAGCCGCGTGCAGCCACCATCATGCCCAGCGTGGCGATAAAGGGCGGGATGCCGGTGGCCGCAATCAGCCAGCCGTTGATCAAGCCCACCACCACGCCGACCAACACACCGGCCAGGATGGGCCAGATGGGGTTCAGGTCGGTCAGATGCGGGAACACGGCGCGCGGAAAGTCCGACACCTGTGCCAGGCTGGCCGCTACCACCGCAGACGCCGCCACCACCGAGCCCGACGACAGGTCAATGCCGCTGGTGATGATGACCATGTTGACGCCCACCGCGATGATGCCAATGACCGACATCTGCAAGATGATGACCTGCAGCCGCTCGGCGTTGAACATGAAACTTTGGCCGTTCAGGTACCAGCCCAGCGCCTCAAAAAAGACGCAGATACCCAGCAGCACCAGCAGGATGCTGAACTCCGGGGGTAGCTTCATTTTGTGTTTGGCAGCGCCTGACGCGGGCTGGGAGATGGTAGGGGAGCTCATACATTCATTCCTTTTAAATTACTTCGCTGCCAGGTCCATGACGGAGACCTGGTTGGCGTCTTTGCGGTCCAGGATGCCGGTGACCTGGCCGCCGTGCATCACCACAACGCGGTCGCTCATGCCCAGCACCTCGGGCATTTCCGACGAAATCATCAAAATGGCCACGCCCGTGCCGGCCAGCTCAGACACCAGGCGGTGGATTTCGGCCTTGGCCCCCACGTCGATGCCGCGGGTGGGCTCGTCCAGGATCAGGATGCGCGGATTCGTCAGCAGCCAGCGGCCCACCAGCACTTTTTGCTGGTTGCCGCCCGACAGGTTCTGGATGATCTCGTCCATGCTGGGCGTCTTCACACGCAGGCGCTTGGCCATTTCCAGGCAGTCCTTGTTGAGCTGTTCGCTCTGCACAAAGCCTTTGCGCACGTAGCGCTGGTTGAGCACCGCCGAGTCCATGTTTTCCTGGATGTTCAGGGCCAGGAAGCAGCCGGTTTCCTTGCGGTCTTCGGTCAAAAACGCCATGCCCGCAGCCAGCGCCTGCTGCGGCGTGCGGATTTGGATGGGCTCGCCCTTGATGGAAATCGTGCCCGAAGTGGCAGGCACCACGCCAAACAGCGCCTCGGCCACATTGGAGCGGCCCGAGCCGACCAGGCCGGCCATGCCAACGATCTCGCCGGCACGGATGTCGAAACTCACATTCTTGAAGATGCCTTCGACGCACAGGTCTTTGACCGACAGCACGACGTCGCCGATCGGCACCTCCAGCTTGGGGAACATCTGGGTGATTTCGCGCCCCACCATCATGCGGATGATGTCGTCGCGGGTCACCTCGGAGGACAAATGGGTTGCGATGTACTGGCCGTCGCGGAACACCGAGAACTCGTCGGCAATCTCGAACAGCTCGTTCATCTTGTGGGTGATGTAGATGATGCCCTTGCCCTGGGCCCGCAGGCGGCGAATGATGGCGAACAAATGCGCCACCTCGGTTTCGGTCAGGGCCGATGTCGGCTCATCCATGATCAGCACGTCGGAGTTCCAGGACACGGCCTTGGCAATCTCCACCATCTGGCGGTTGGCGACAGACAGTTCCTGGATTTCTATCGCCGGGTCGATATCGATGTTCAAGTCTTTGAACAGCTCGGCGGTTTTGCGGTTCAGCTCGGCATGGTCTACCAGGCCCAGCCAGTTTTTCGGTTCGCGGGTGATCCAGACGTTCTCTGCCACCGTCATGTACGGCATCAGGTTCAGCTCCTGGTGGATCATGGCGATACCCTGGTTCAGCGCGTCCAGCGGCGACTTCAGCACGATGGGTTGGCCACGCAGGCGGATGTCGCCCTTCTCTGGCGTGTAGATGCCCGCAATGATCTTCATCAGAGTGGACTTGCCGGCGCCGTTTTCGCCCATCAGCGCATGCACGGTACCTGCGCGCAGCTTGAGTTGCACATTGTTGAGTGCGACCACACCTGGAAATATCTTCAGGATGCCCTGGATCTCCAGCAAAGGCGGAACGGCGGCGGCGGACGGCGCAGCCGGTCGCTCCATGGTGGCGGTATCTGACATACAGCTAGCTCGATTGAACGGTAAAAATGGGTAGACGCCCCCATCGCTGGAGGCGTCAGGCTAATAACCAATAAGGCAAATTAGTTTTTGCCGGAGTACTTGGCCAAGTTAGCCGGCGTTACCAGTTCAAATGGCACGTTGACGAAACGCTCTACGGGCTGCTTCTTGGACAGCTTCAGGGCTGCGTCCAGCGCGCCGCTGCCTTGGCCGGCAGCGTTCTGGAACACGGTGACCTTCAGGTCGCCCGCCTTCATGGAAGCCAGTGCATCAGGGGTGGCGTCGATGCCGGCCACGATGGAAGCAGGGGTCCACTTCTTGGATGCCTTCAATGCATTGATGGCGCCAATGGCCATTTCGTCGTTATTGGCAATGATGGCATCAAACTTCACGCCGCTGGACAACCAGTTGGTGGTGATGTCCTGGCCCTGGGTACGGTCCCACTTTCCTTCGCGCTTGTCCAGAATCTTGATGCCGCTGCAGTCCTTGGTGGCCAGCACGTCTTCAATGTCCTTGGTACGGGTGCGGGCGGCTTCGTTCGACAACTCGCCCATCAGCACCACGATTTCGCCCTTGCCCTTGAGCAAGCGGCAGACTTCCTGGGTTTGCACGGTGCCGGAGACCACTTCGTCGGAAGCCACAAACGCCACGCCGGCGGGCAGCTTGGCAAAGTCGACTGGCTTGCGGTTCACATAGACCAGCGGGATCTTGGCATCGGTCACCATCTTGGTGATCTTGGGGGTGACGTCGGTGTCCACGGGGTTGACGATGATGGCGTCGACCTTCTGGGCGATCAAGTTCTGGATCTGGCTGAGCTGTTTACCCACGTCGTTCTGAGCGTCTTCCACTTGCACCGTGGTACCCGACTTCTTGCCGGCATCGACCACGCCGTTTTTCAGGATCGTCAAGAAAGTATCCAGCTGGGCCATGGCCAAACCGACCTTTTCAGCATGCGCGGCCATCGGGGCCAGCATGGTGGTCGAAACGGCTGCTGCGAGTAACAATTTTTTCATTTTGATGCGTCTCCGGATGGGTTAGAGAACAGCGGCGGTTGCGCCATTCGGTTGGTTGGGGCCGGGGCGCAAAAATGTCCCAGACCACGATCCGTACTGTAATCACAAAATGCCAAAATAGAAAATAAATTTCTAAGTGATTACACTTAGAGAAAAATATTTCTCTACAATTTATAGTCGCTGCAACGGGCACAGTTGGCCGTTGCGTATGCCGCCTTCTCGCCTGAAGCGAGAACCCATTTCCTGATCAACCGTAGTCTGATGAGCCACCTAAACTTCCCATCCAATCGCCGCATAGACCTTGCCTGCCTGGGCCGCTTGGCCGTGGATCTGTATGCCCAGCAGTTCGGTAGCCGCCTTGAAGACGCTCGCAGCATGGCCATGTACCTGGGCGGCAGCTCGGGCAACCTGGCTTTTGGCGTCGCCCGCCTGGGTTTGAAAAGTGCCATGCTGTCCCGCGTGGGCAACGAGCAGATGGGCCGCTTTCTCACCGAAACACTGGCGCAGGAAGGCTGCGACACCAGCCAGGTGCAGGTGGACCCCGAGCGCCTGACTGCGCTCGTGCTGCTGGGCCTGAAAGACCGCGACACCTTTCCCCTGCTGTTCGTGCGCGAAAACTGCGCCGACATGGCGGTAGAAGCCGAGCAGATCAGCGAAGACTTCATCGCCCAGTGCCGGGCCCTGGCCATCACCGGCACGCATCTCAGCACGCCGGGCACCCGCCGCGCGTCGGAAACCGCCCTCGCCTACGCCAAGAAACACAGCGTGGTGCGCGTGCTGGACATCGATTACCGCCCGGTACTCTGGGGCCTGACCAGCCGCGGCGCCGGCGAGAATCGCTACGTAGCAGATGCACACGTGACGAAGCAACTGCAGGAAACCCTGCCCTTGTTCGACCTGCTGGTCGGCACCGAAGAAGAATTCTTCATCGCTGGCGGCGTGGCCGACGACCTGATGGCCAGCCTGCGCGCGGTGCGCGCCATCAGCTCCGCCATTCTGGTGGTCAAGCGTGGCGCGGCCGGCTGCAGCGTGATCGAAGGCGCCATTCCCACCAATATCGACGACGCCCCCACCTTCAGGGGCGAGCGGGTCGAAGTGCTGAACGTGCTGGGCGCAGGCGACTCCTTCCTGTCCGGCCTGATGGCCAGCCTGCTGCAGGGCAAAGACTGGGCCGAATCCACCCAAGTGGCCAACGCCTGCGGCGCCATCGTGGTGTCGCGCCACGCCTGCTCGGCCGCCATGGCCACACCGGCCGAGCTGGCCCACTGGTTCAGCGGCAGCCGCAACCCCAAGGTGGATGCCGATGAACAGTTGGCCCACTTGCACCGCGTCACCGCGGCCCGTCCAGAGTGGAACGAGATGTGCGTGCTGGCGTTCGACCACCGCAGCCAGTTCTTTGATATTGCCCGCGAAGCCGGTGCCAGCGACTCCCGCATCCCGGCCCTGAAGAAACTGCTGGTGCAAGCCGCCGAACAGGTAGAAACCAGCCACAAGCTGCAAGGCCATACCGGCGTACTGATCGACGGCGGCGACTACGGCCGCGACGCCTTGGCCAGCGCCACCGGCCGCGGCTGGTGGGTGGGCCGCCCGGTCGAGCTGCCGGGCTCGCGCCCCCTGCGCTTTGACGGCACCCGCTCGGTTGGCAGTGCGCTGATCAACTGGCCTACCGAACACGTGGTCAAGTGCCTGGTGCACTACCACCCGGACGACAGCTACGAGCTGCGCCTGCAACAAGAACAAACCGTGCTGGAACTGTGGGAAGCCACCCGCACCAGCGGCAACGAGCTGCTGCTGGAAATCATCTGCCCGCGCGCCATGACACCTGCCGGCACCGAAGACGCGGCCGTGCTACGTTCGGTAAAGCGCTTCTACAACCTGGGTGTGAAGCCCGAATGGTGGAAGCTGGCGCCCATGCAGGCCCAGGGCTGGACCGAGCTGGCCGCCCTGGTAGCCGAGCGTGACCCGTATTGCCGCGGTGCGGTGATCCTGGGCTTGAACCAGCCGCTGCAACACCTGGCCGACAGCTTTGTGCACGCCACCAACCCCATCGTTAAGGGCTTCATGGTCGGCCGCACGCTGTGGGCAGAGCCTTCGCTAAAGTGGCTAAAGAACGAAATCAGCGACGACGCCTTCAAAGACGCCGTTGCACACAACTTTGCTACCCTCGTCAACGCCTGGCGTAACCGGAAATCTGCGTCCTGAATCTGCCCATGAAAACCCAAAAGCTCACCCAAAAACTCACCATGAGCCAGGCGCTGGTCAAGCACCTGGCCGCGCTGCAAGTCGAAATGGCCGATGGCAACATCCAGCCCTACTGCGCGGGCGTGTTCACCATCTTCGGCCACGGCAATGTGGCCGGCTTCGGCGAAGCCCTGTATGCCGAGCGCGCCCAGTTGCCAACCTACCGCGCCCACAACGAACAAGGCATGGCCCACGCCGCAGTGGCCTATGCCAAGGCCCATTTCCGCCAGCGCATCATGGCCGTCAGCACCAGCATCGGCCCGGGTGCGACCAACCTGGTCACCGCCGCGGCCATGGCCCACGTGAACCGTCTGCCCGTGCTGCTGCTGCCGGGCGACACCTTTGCCTCGCGCGCGCCCGACCCGGTGCTGCAGCAGATTGAAAGCTTCCAGCACGGCGACCTGAGCGCCAACGACACCTTCCGCCCCGTGACGCGCTTCTTTGACCGCATCACCCGTGCCGAGCAAATCCTGACCGCCCTGCCCCGCGCCATCCAGGTGATGACCGACCCGGCCAGCTGCGGCCCGGTCTGCCTGGCGCTGCCGCAAGACGTGCAAACCCATGCCTTCGACTGCCCTGAAAGCTTCTTGCAGCCCGGCCTGGTCCACTTCCGCCGCCCACCGGCTGACACCCGCGAGCTGGCTGCTGCCGCCGCACTACTAAAGACCGCCAAGCAGCCGCTGATCGTGGCCGGCGGTGGCGTGCTGTTCAGCCAGGCCTGGGACGCATTGCGCGCCTTTGCCGAGAAGCACGGCGTGCCCGTGGTCGAATCGCACGGCGGCAAGAGCAGCCTGCCCTGGGACCACCCGCTGAACCTGGGCGGCATCGGCGTGGACGGCGGCCCCGCCGCCAACGAAATGGCCCGTGAAGCCGATGTGGTGCTGGCCGTGGGCACGCGCCTGCAAGACTTCACCACCGGCTCGCACGCCCTGTTCGCCAAGGCCAAGCTGCTGAGCCTGAACGTGCAAAGCTTTGACGCCACCAAATGGGCCGGCACCGCCCTGGTAGCCGATGCCCGCGTGGGCCTGGGCCAGCTCAGCGTGGCCGCTGGCGACTGGAAGGCCGAACCGGCCTGGACCACGCGTGCCCGCAGCCTGGCCGCTGGCTGGGTGAAGCGCGTCACCGAGCTCACCACCGCCGTTCCCAAGGACGTACTGCCTTACGACGCCGAAGTCATTGGCGCCGTGCGCGACTCCATTGCCAACAGCGACGTGCATGACGTGGTGGTCTGCGCCGCCGGCACCCTGCCCGCCGAACTGCACAAGCTCTGGCGCGCCACCCGTCCCGGCAACTACCACGTGGAATACGGCTACTCCTGCATGGGCTACGAAGTGGCCGGCGCCCTGGGTGCCAAGATGGCCCGGCCCGACCAGGAAGTCATCGTCATCGTCGGCGATGGCTCCTACATGATGATGAATTCCGAGCTCGCCACCTCGGTGCTGCTGGGAAAAAAGCTGATCGTGGTGATCCTGGACAACCGGGGCTACGGCTGTATCAACCGCCTGCAACGCGCCAGCGGTACGCCCAACTTCAACAATATGCTGGACGACTGCATCCCCGAGGGTGGCAGCAGCAGCCAGATCGACTTTGCCATGCATGGCCGCAGCATGGGGGCCGACGCTGTGCACGTGAAAGACGTGGCCGAGCTGAAGACTGCCATGGTGGCCGCCCGTGCTGCCACCAAGAGCCAGGTCATCGTGATCGACACCACCCACGAGCGCACCACGGCCGAAGGCGGCTGCTGGTGGGAAGTCGCCATTCCCGAAGTCTCTGAACGCCCCGCGGTGAACGAAGCATTCGATCGCTACACCACCGCAAAAACTGAACAACGTATTTAAGTATTTACTCAAGAGAAGCACTATGACCTGGAACGTACGCATCGGCATCAACCCCCTGTCCTGGATGAACGACGACCTGCCCTCGCTGGGCGGCGAAACCCTGCTGGAAACAGCTTTGAGCGAAGGCAAAGAGATTGGCTACGAAGGCTTTGAGCTGGGCAACAAATTCCCCAAGGACGGCCCCGGCCTGAAAGCCAAGCTGGACGAATTCGGCCTGGCCTGCGTGTCCGGCTGGTACTCGGGCTTTCTGGGCAACGACACGGTGGAAGCCGAGATCGAGCGCTGCAAGGCGCACATGACCAAGCTGCAGTACAACAAGGTAAATGTGGTGGTCTACGGCGAATGCGCCGACACCATCCAGGGCCAGATCGACACCCCCGTGTCCAAGCGCCCCAAGTTCGCCAATGACGAACAATGGAAGGCCTACGCCGAGCGCCTGAACGCCTTCGGTGAGCACCTGGTCAAGACCTACGGCATCAAGCTGGCCTACCACCACCACATGGGCGCCTACGTCGAATCCCCCGCCGATGTGGACAAGCTGATGGCGCTGACCGACCCGACCAAGGTGTTCCTGCTATTCGACACCGGCCACGCCTACTTTGGCGGCGCTGCCGACCCTGTCACCCTGCTGAAGAAGCACGTCGAGCGCGTAGTCCATGTGCATTGCAAGGACGTGCGCGCCCCGGTGATTGCCCAGGCGCGCAACGACGGCTGGAGCTTCCTGAACGGCGTGATCAACGGCACCTTTACCGTGCCCGGCGACGGCAGCATCGACTACGAAGCCGTGCTGACCACCCTCAAGAACGCCGGCTACCAAGGCTGGCTGGTGGTCGAAGCCGAGCAAGACCCGGCCGTCGCCCCCAGCTACGAATACGCCAAGAAGGGCTACGACACCCTGCGCGGCCTGGTCGACAAGATCGGCGGCTGAGATGGTCAGCCCCTTGCTCGCCAAAGCGGCCCCCACGGGCCGCGAAATCGTCAACGTCACACCCGAGCGCGCCGGCTGGACCCATGTGGGTTTCCGCGCCGTGCGCCTGGCCAAGGGCGAGTCCGAAACCGTCAACACCGGCACCCGCGAACTCTGCCTGGTGGTGCTGACCGGCACCGTCAGCGTCACCATCGACGGCCAAACGCATGCGCACCTTGGCACGCGCAAAAGCGTGTTCGAAGAAGTCTCGCCCGCCGCGGTCTACGTGCCTGCTGGCGAGACGGTTCTGGTGCTGGCCGAGACCGATGCCGAGGTCGGCCTGTGCACGGCGCCCGCCGGCAACACGCCGCACGCCGTCAAAGTGCTAGACCCGGCCAGCATGCGCCGCAGCGTGCGCGGCAAGGGCACGAACACCCGCTATGTGTGTGACGTGCTGCCGCACGACGACCCCACCGCCGCCCACCTGCTGGTGGTCGAGGTCCTGACGCCCGCCAGCCACTCCAGCAGCTACCCCCCGCACAAGCACGACATCGAGCAGCCGCCAGTGGAAACCCTGCTGGAAGAAACCTACTACCACCGCCTGAACCCACCGCAGGGCTTTGCCTTCCAGCGCGTCTACACCGACGACCGCAGCCTGGATGAGGCCTGCGCCGTGGAGAACCACGACGTGGTGATGGTGCCGCGCGGCTACCACCCCGTGGTGGCACCGCATGGCTACGACCTGTACTACCTTAACGTGATGGCCGGCCCCAACCGTTTCTGGGTCTTCAAGAACGACCCGGCGCACGAGTGGATGCTGGCGTCGAAGTAGTAGTTGCTATTAATTCGCTAGCTGCTTGCATAGGTTCTACCTGCGCAAGCAGCCGATTTTGCTTGAACTTTGGGATAGAGTTGGCTCCTCCAGCATCCCCGGCCGGGTGTGCGCCCGGCAGCGCAGTCACCTTTCTTTGCTTCGCCAAAGAAACGTAACCCAAAGAAAGGCGAGCCGAAGTCGTCGCCCGGCTGCGCCGGTACGCTGCGTTGCTCGGTCTGGTCGGGGTCCCGCTCGAACTCGCTGCGCTCAAACAGTCGCGGGCCCTGATCCGCCCAGCCCTGCGCTACTCGCCGACGCCACACGGCATGGGAACCAACAGCCGAACAGTCAACCCCAGCCCGGCTCAGCCGGGCTCGCGCCCTAGGCGCGATGTGGCGCTGCGCGCCACCGATCCCGATCCCCGGGGTCCCCCTCTGTATGCGCCGAGGAGCACAGCTTTGGGCGGATCAGGGCTGGCGTTGTCTGAGCGCAGCGAGTTTAGCCAGACCCCGCCCAAAGCGAAGCACCGCAGGTTTCCCAGCGCGATAGCGCTGGGACGCAGACAGTGGGGGTGGCCTTTTCTTTGGTTACTTTCTTTTGGCCACGCAAAAGAAAGTAACTGCGCCGCCGGGCGCACATCCCGGCTGGGGATCGCATGAACGTCAAAGAGGTTTCACCCATGCCCCGCACAGCAAAGACATTCTTTGCCAGATCGATGCCTGCGGTTACGATGACCATGAACGTCCCATTTCAAGTGCGTACGTTGATGAAACGCTGGACCTCTTCACCAATACACTCTGTGGCAGATCACTGCAACCCTAACGGGGCGCAATCGGCTTGGAACAGGGAAGTCTCTTTCATTCGTTAGGACTCAGAATGGACCGACCTTGGTTGCGCGCTGCTCAGAAACTCAAATACAAGGACCCTCGGCCATTCCTTATCAACTTGAGGAAAATCGAGCTGGAGCTGGCCGAATCAGCCACGCCGGATAAAGTAAAGAACCTTCGCACAAATGGACTCAAACAAGCTCGCGAGCAGCGACAGGCAGCACTGTTCTGCGAGGGAATGAGCCATAGGATTGGCCAGACGGTGTACTTTGCGGCGCACGAGGACCAAGACTTCGATTTCGTTGCTTCTTGGATTGTCGGAGGTGAACAGCACATGGCGCAGGTGCAACTGAAGGAAGTTGTCCCAAAGTCATTGAACGCAGATGCGGAACTTACGTCACTCATCCATGGACTTGCAAAGTACACAAACTCGTCAGGCCTAACCGTTGCGATCCATCTGAACCAGTCAGGAAGATTTGAGCCGAATCAGCTGAACCTCCAGCATCTCAACGTCGCGTCAGTCTGGGTCTTCGCAGCAGCAGTTCCTGACCAATCCCTCTGGAATCTCTGGGGTAACTTCACTGAGGAGAACCCCTTTGGCACTCAGTACGCGTACCCCACTGAAGCCTAACCTCTCGCGCAGGTGCGAGCACCCAGGTTAAATCAATAATTCCCCTCCACGGCACATAAAACCAGCGCTACCAGCTATAACAACCATAGCACCCGTGTCATCAAGCCTTCATCCAAACCAAGCATCCTAGCCACGCGGTATGTCGCCGCGCCAGCATCTGCGAGGACTTTATGAACACTGCCGACACCACTATCCTGGAAGAAGAGTTTGAAACCCTGGGCGACCACCACCGCATGGCGGCGCACCACTTTGCGGCCGCCGCAAAGTTCCACCTGCTGGCCGCCACGGCAGACGACGATGGCGACGACGAAGCCTGTGAGCGCAATTCCCACAAAGCCTACCGCCACCAACTGAACGCCGTACAGTACGCCGAGATTGCGGTGATGGACAGCGAAAGCCTGGAAGACGAAGACACGCTGGAAATCAGCGCCGACTGAAACCTGCACCCAAAACGTGCATAAAAAAAAGGGCCGTGTGAACGGCCCTTTTTACTTCACGCTAGCAGAGCTAGAGTATCAATACGCACCCAGTGCCGATGGCACGCCACCCTTGAAGGTGTAGATGGTGATCGGGGCCGACTTCAGGTTGCCCTTTTCGTCAAACGCGAAAGTGCCCGACATGCCCTTGTAGGTGGTCTTGTAGATTTCGGCGCCGACCTTTTCGGAGTTCACCGAATCGGCCTTCTGCATCGACTGGCCAACAAACATGGTCTGGTCGTAGAACGAAGGCGCGTAGGCATCGGGATCAATGTTGAAACGCTTCTTGTACTTGGCCTTGAAGGCTGGGCCTTCGGCGGTCTTGTCCAGCACCACGCCACCTTGCGCGCAGAGCACGGTGTCGGTGGCGGCGTCGCCGGCCAGCTTGCCGAGTTCTGCGGTGCAGATGGCATCGCCACCCATCAGCTTGGCATTGATGCCCAGAGACTTCATCTGGCGGACCATGGGGCCCGCTTGCGGTGCATAGCCGCCCAGCAAGATCACGTCAGGGTTCTTGGCCTTCAGGCTGGTCAGGATGGCGGAGAAGTCGGTGGACTTGTCGGTGGTGAACTCTTGCGCCACGATGTTCAGACCCAGCTTCTTGGCTTCTTTGGAGAACTCATCGACCAGGCCCTGACCATAGGCGGTGCGGTCGTCGATGACGGCCACGTTCTTGACCTTCAGGATGTTGGCGGCATAGAACGCCAGGCGGGCGCCGATTTCGTTGTCGCCGGCCATGATGCGGAACAGGTTCTTGTAGCCGCCCATGGTGACCTTGGGGTTGCTGCCCACGGTAGACACCACCACATTGCCTTCGCTGTAAATGCGCGATGCAGGAATCGCCACACCCGAGCAGTACGGGCCCATCACGAATTTGACGCCTCCGTCCACCAGCTTCTGCGCCACGCTGACGCCGGATTTGGGGTCGCACTGGTCGTCTTCAGAGGCCAGCTCGAACTTGAGGGTCTTGCCACCCACCACCATCTTCTTGGCGTTCAGGTCTTCAACCGCCAAGCGCACGCCGTTTTCATTGTCTTTACCAATAAAGGCGTTGGGGCCAGACAAGGGACCGGTAACGCCAATTTTGACGACCTGCTCTTGCGCATACGCACCGCCGGCAATTGCAAATGCCATGGCGCCAGCAAGCGCGATCTTTGTGAAACTAGTTTGCATTGACTTTGTCCTAAATAGGGAAATGGTGGAATATGGAATCGGTCACCGCTGCACTGTAGGTGCATAAGGGTACGGCGGCATGCCGGGTTTTCGCTTACTGAAGCAAGTGTGAGGATTAAGAAGCTGGGCTAATGTTGGTTACATCCTTTCATGTGAAGCCTCTTGCACGCCAGGCAGTGCAGCAAGCGTGCCAAGGCGTGCGGGCGTAAGCGGAATGCGTGGCGCAGGCGGCGTCCAGTTGAATAGGAATTGCGTGGCCGCCCCACACACACGCCCCTGGCAAGCCCCCATGCCGCAGCGGCTGTGCAGCTTGGCGTCCTGCCAGCCTGCGCAGCCGGCCACGGCGGCATACGGCACGTCCTCGCAGCGGCATACCAGTGTGTCTGCCAGCGGTAGTGTCTTGAGATGCGGCTGCAGCGCGAAGCTGCGCGCCAGTTGGCGGGCAAAGCCGTCCCAGCGGGCGCGCTCCGGCCAGCGCTGCTGCGCGGCGTCCTTCTGGTCCACCGCCGCAAAGCCGGCAATCGCCCCCTGGACCAGCGCCCGCTCGCTGCCGCCAAAACCGGTGCATTCGCCAGCGGCATAGACATTCGGCAGGCTGGTGGCCTGCCAGGTATCCACCTGTAGCGCCTGGGCACCCGCAGCCGCGGGGGTCAGGTCGCAGCCCAGCAGTTGGCCCAGCTGGGTATTCGGCACCAGGCCAAAACCGCAAGCCAGTCGGTCGCAGGCCAGGTCTAGCCTGCGCGCGCCCTGTTGCAGCTGCACCGACTCCACCCGCCTCTGGCCGTGCGCGGCCAGTACATGGGCGGAGGTACGCAAACTCGGATGCAGCAAAGTCAGCGCCTGCGCCGCTTTGCCGGGCCAGCGCAGCAAATGGGCGGCAAAGCCGGCCAGCGCTGCAGCAGACGTCTGTTCGGCAATCCGCACCACCTGAGCACCCGCATGGCGCGCGGTGGCCGCCACGGCCAGCAGCAAGGGGCCGGAGCCAGCCACCACAATCCGTTCTCCCGCCACCGGCAGGCCGGACTTGATGAGTGCCTGCAAACCACCAGCTCCGGTCACGCCCGGCAGGGTCCAGCCGGGAAACGGCAGTAAAAGCTCACGCGCGCCGGTGCACAACACCAGCTTGTTCCACTGCAGGTGCCAGCCACGGTCGGCATCTTCCAGCAGCAGCGTGCCAGGCGCCGGGGCCGCCACCACGCGGGTAGCACTGCACAGCCGCACATTGCTGCAGGCAGCCAGAGCATCGCGCATGCGGCGGGCTGCAGCCGGCAGCTGCGCGCCCGGGCCATCGCGCCAGATCTGGCCGCCGGGTGCCGGGTTGTCGTCAATCACCACGATGCGGGCGCCACTAGGTGCAGCTGCCAAGGCCGCCGCCATGCCCGCCGGGCCGGCGCCGATGACCAGCAGGTCGCAGGATTCGGTAGCGGCCATCATTGCGTCACCTCGACCCGCATGCCTGCGCGGCAGGTGGTCTGGCAGGCCAGCTGGCGCACGCCATCCACCCAGACCCGGCATTCCTGGCAAATACCCATACCGCAGACCGGCGCCCGTAACGCGCCGCTGACGGACCTACGGGCCGTGCCGTCGCCGGCGATGGCCAGCGCCGCGGCCACCGAGCAGCCCGCGGGTACCGCGACCGCCTTGCCGTTTATCGTCAAATTTATGCGCATGCCACCTCCTGAAAGCGCTGCAATCCATAGGCAGATGCATCGATGGCGGGTGTGGCGCCAGTCATGCCCGCAGCGAGCAGCTGCGCAGTACCCAAGGCCGTGGTCACGCCCAGGCCTTCATGGCCTACCGCCAGCCACAGGCCGTCGCGCCCGGGGTGCGGGCCCAAAATGGGCAAGCTGTCGGGTGTGGCAGCGCGCAGGCCTGTCCAGCTGCGGATGGCGTTGAGCGACGCCAAGCCCGGCATATAGCCCAGGGCCCGCTGCAACATGGCGGCCAGCATGGCGGACTCCACCGCCATGTCCGTCGTATCGAACTGGCGCGAAGAACCCAGCAGCAGCTGGCCCGTGGGGCGCGGCTGCAGGTTGAAGGCCACCGAAGGCCCTTCGCTGTGGTGCGAGCTGGTGATGTAGCCCAACTCCACCAGTTGGTGGTGGACCGTGCCGGGGTAGCGGTCGGTAATCAGCAAATGGCCCTTCTTGGGGCGTATCGGCAAATCCGGGCACAGCGTGGTCGCGTGGATGCCGTTGGCCAGCAGGATCTGCGGAGCCTGGCGCTGGCTGCCGTCGGCCAGCCGCACTGTTTTTCCATCGATTTCGGTCACTTGCGCATATTCCACCTGCACCAAGCGCTCGCATTTTGATAGTAGCCAGCGGGCGGCATTGGGGGCGTAAACGATGCCGTCTCCGGGCACTTTGAGCGCGCCCGCCAGGCCAGGGCGCAAGGCGGGTTCGGCCAGGGCCAGAGCGGCCGCATCCAGCATATGGCTGGCAATGCCGTGCTGCTGCATGCGCTGGCGTTTGTCCTCGGCAGCGGCCATTTCCTCGGAGTTGGCGGCAATCCACAGCGTGCCGCAGCCGCTGTAGGCGCAGTCTGCGGGCATCTGCGGTGCCAGGGCTTGCCACAGGCCGACGGAATAGCGGCTCAGGGCCAGCTCTGCCGGATTGTCGTCCATCACCACTAGGTGGCCCATGCCCGCGCCGGTGGCGCCACCGCGCTGCGCGTCCAATACCAGCACCCTATGGCCGGCCTGCGCCAGCGCGTGGGCGCAGGCCGCACCCACGATGCCGGCGCCGATGACGATGGTGTCGGCGTTCATCCTAGGGTGATGCCCCAGCCGAAGGGATCGTCCTCGGCCACCAGCAAGGTAGTTTCGGCACACACATGGGCGCGGCCGCGGATGGTCGGGATCACCTGGCCGCTTTCCACGCTGTAAGACGCTTCAAAGCGGCTGCCGATCACGCTGGCCTGCTGCCAGTTTGCACCCGGGGCGAGCTTGCCGTCTGCCGCCAAGCAAGCGATCTTGGCGCTGGTGCCGGTGCCGCAGGGCGAGCGGTCGTAGGCCATGCCGGGGCACAGCACATAGTTGCGGCTGTCGGCACCACTGTCGTCAGGGCCGAACAGTTCAATATGGTCGATTTCTGCGCCATCGGCTCCCGTGATGCCCTGCGCCCCCAGCGCCGCACTCAGCGCGCAGGCGTAGCTGGTGAGCGCCGCCAACTGGTCGCTGGCCACGCGCAGTCCGTGGTCGTTGACCAGAAAGAACCAGTTGCCGCCCCAGGCGATGTCGCCATGCGCGACACCATAGCCCGGCACGTCCACCGCGACCTGCGTGGCAAAGCGGTAGGCGGGCACATTGCGCACGCTGACCGAGCCGTCGGTGTGCAAGGTGGCCTCTACCGTGCCCACCGGGGTCTCTATCTTGTGCACGCCCGGCCCGATGCGGCCCATGTGCGCCAGGCTAACCACCAAGCCGATGGTGCCGTGCCCGCACATGCCCAGGTAGCCGGTGTTGTTGAAGAAGATCACGCCGGCAGCGGCATCGGCCGCCACAGGCTCGCAGAGCAGAGCGCCCACGATCACGTCGTTGCCGCGTGGCTCCAACACAGTGGCGGCTCGCCACTTGTCGTGCTGGGCGGCCAACACGGCACGGCGCTCGGCCATGCTGCCGTTGCCCAGGTCTGGGAAGCCGCCAATAACCAGGCGCGTGGGCTCGCCGCCAGTGTGGGAATCGATGATCTGGATACGTTGCATGAATAGTCTCTAGGGGTTGGATCAGCTATTTTGTCGTGCTGCGCTTCGGCGTAGCAGCCAGGCCTGCGCCTCGCCCACAAGGCCACGCCGGAAGAAGGACACACAGACGATGAAGGTCAGGCCGATGATGATGGTGACCACGCCGCCCAGCTCGGCCAGATAGTCTTGCAAACTGACAACCAGCGTGGCCCCGACCACCGGGCCCCAGCCCGTACCCAGGCCGCCCAGCAGCGTCATCAGCAGGACCTCGGTCGAGGTGCTCAACATCACATCATTCAATGCCGAAAGCTGCAGTACCAGCGCCTTCAGTGCGCCGGCGAGGCCCGCAAACGCTGCAGACAGCATGAAGGCGTAGAGTTTGCAACGGTCGATGTCATAGCCCAGTGACACCGCCCGGGGTGCGTTGTCGCGCAGCGCCTTGAGCGCCTGGCCAAACGGCGAGTGCACGATGCGGTGAATGGCCAGAAAGCCCGCTACAAACACGGCCAGTGTGAAGTAGTACATGTGCGAGTCCACCGACAAGTCCACCAGTCCCAACAGCTTACCGCGCGGTATGCCCTGCAATCCATCTTCGCCGCCGGTCCACTTGATCTGCACCGCAAGGAAGTAAGCGATCTGCGAAAGCGCCAGCGTAATCATCGAAAAGTAAATACCGGTGCGCCGGATGGCCAGGGTACCAATCAACCAGCCTATGGCCGTTGCTACCAGCACGCCCGCCAAAATAGCCAGCTCCACCGGGAACCCGTGGGCCGCCAGCTTGACCATCAGAATGCCGGTGGTGTAGCCCGACCAACCGAAAAAGGCTGCATGGCCGAAGGACACCAGGCCGGTGAAACCAATCAACAGGTTGAAAGCCAAGGCAAACAGCGCATAGCACAGCACCTTCATGACGAAAACCGGATAGGCGACCTCCGGAAACACCGGTACCAGCAGGGCCGGCAGCAGCAAGGCCAGCAGGATGCGGATAGGGGTTGGAATATTTTTCATGGTTCAGGCCTCTTTGCCAAACAAGCCCGCGGGACGCGCCAGCAGCACCACCGCCATGACCACAAACACCACCACCGTCGAGGCTTCGGGATAAAACACCTTGGTCAGCCCTTCCAGCAGACCCAACGCCAGACCGGTCAAGATGGCGCCCATGATGGAGCCCAGGCCACCGATCACCACCACGGCAAATACGATGTTCAGCAAATTCGCGCCCATCAGCGGGGTGATCTGCATGATGGGTGCGGCCAGCACGCCGGCAACACCGGCAAGCGCCACGCCAAAGCCGTAGGTCAGCGTGATCATCAGCGGAATATTGACCCCGAAGGCTTGCAGCAGCTTGGGGTTCTCGGTGCCCGCCCGCAGCAGTGCGCCCAGCTTGGTCCGTTCAAACAGAAACCACGTGACGACACAGATGAGCAGCGATGCCACCACCACGAAAGCCCGGTACACCGGCAGGAACATGAAGCCCAGGTCCATGCCGCCTTGCAACATGGCGGGTGGGTCGTAGCTAGCGCCCGAGATGCCGTAGAAGTGGCGGAACAGCCCCTCCAGCACCAAGGCCACGCCAAAAGTTAGCAGCAAGCCGTACAAGTGGTCCAGGTGGTAGAGCCGCTTGAGCAGGGTTTTCTCAAGCAGTATCCCCAGCCCTCCCACAATGAGCGGGGCCAGCACCAGCGCTGCCCAAAAATTAATTTTAAATTCAGCCCCCAGCAACAGCGGAAGCTGCGAAAAGCCGATCCAGGCTAGAAAGGCCGCCACCATGAACTGCGCGCCATGGGCGAAGTTAATGATGTTCAGCAGGCCAAAAATAATGGCCAGGCCCATGCTCAGCACGGCATAAAAACAGCCATTGATCAGGCCCACCAGCAGTTGGGCAAGCAAGGCCTGGCTCGAAATATCAAACATGAATGGGAGTCCTGCGGTGCGCACGCTGCACCCGCGTCGCATGCGGCTGCAGCGTACAAAGCGGTATTAGCTAGCGGTCTGGCAAGCAGGGTTGATGGCCGGGTACACGTCTGCGCCCTTGAGCACAGCCTTCACCTTGTAGTAGTCCCATGGCACTTTGGATTCAGACGGGGTCTTAACCTGCAGCAGCAGCATGTCGTGCACCAGCGCACCATCTTCGCGCAGCTTGCCGTGGCGAATGACCGCATCGTCAATCGTCATCTTGCGCAGCTGGGCCATCACGGCTTTGGCATCGTCGGTACCTGCGGCCTGCACGGCCTTGAGGTAGCTCAGGGTGGCGGAATACACACCGGCCTGTGCCGAGGTGGGCATACGCTTTTGCTTTTCGAAGAACTTCTTGGCCCATGAGCGCGAACGCTCGTCAAAGTCCCAGTAGAAAGCTTCGCTCAGGTACATGCCCTGGGCTTTTTCCAGGCCAATGCTGTGCACATCCGAGATGTAGGTCAGCAGCGGTGCCACCACCTGCTTGCGGGTGATGCCATATTCGTTGGCCTGCTTGATGGCGTTGACGGTGTCGTTACCGGCATTCGCCAGCGCGATCACGTCGGCACCCGAGGCCTGGGCCTTCAGCAGGAAGGACGAAAAGTCGCCGCCGGGGAACGGGTGGCGCGAGCTGCCGACCACGGTACCGCCATCGGTCTTGATGACCTCAGACGCGTCTTTTTCCAGTGAATGGCCAAAGGTGTAGTCGGCGGTGATGAAGTACCACTTCTTCTTGCCGTCCTTCACCAGCGCCCGCGCAGTGCCGGCGGCCAGCGCATAGGTATTGGTAGTCCACTGCGCGGTCAGGGCGTTGCACTTTTCACCCAGGATGGCCGTGGCCAGGCCGGACGATGGCATCACCACGCGGTTCTTTTGCTTGGCGATATCCATCACGGCCAGCGCGGTGGATGCAGTGGGAAAGTCCGTCACCATATCGACCTTACCCTGGTCAAACCAGCCGCGCGCCAGGTTGGCAGCCACATCTGGTTTGTTTTGGTGGTCGGCAAACACCAGCTCGATAGGTTTGCCCAGCACCTTGCCACCCATTTCTTCAATCGCCAGCCGGGCGGCCGTGACCGAGCCCTGGCCCGACAGGTCGGAATAGATGCCCGACAAGTCGTTCAACACGCCGATCTTCACCACGTCATCGCTGACCTGGGCCTGCGCGGCCAGAGCAGCACAGGCCGCCAAACACACTGCGAGTTTCTTGAATTGCATGGGGTACTCCAAAGTTAAGGAAAAGAGAGAAATCAGGAACGGGGAATTCAAATGCCGAGCAGTGCATCCAGCCGGTCTTGCTTGGCGGCAACCTCGCTGCTGGAGATCACCTCCACCACCCGGCCGTGTTCGATCACGTAGTGGCGGTCGGCCAGATGCTTGGCGAAACGGAAGTTCTGCTCCACCAACACCAGTGTGAAGCCGCGCGCCTTGAGTTCGCGTATCACCTGGCTGAGCTTTTGCACGATCACCGGGGCCAGGCCTTCGGTGATCTCGTCCAGCAGCAGGAGCTTGGCGCCGGTGCGCAGAATGCGGGCCATGGCCAGCATCTGCTGCTCGCCGCCCGACAAGCGCGTGCCGGGGCTGGAGGCCCGCTCTTTCAAATTGGGGAACATGCCGTAGATCTGGTCTAGCGACATACCGCCCTCACCCACCTTGGGCAACAGCAGCAGGTTTTCTTCGGCGGTCAACGACGCGTAGATGCCGCGCTCTTCCGGGCAGTAACCCAGGCCCAGTTGGGCGATGCGGTGGGTGGGCATGGAAATCGTCTCCTTGCCCGCCACCTGGATCGAGCCGGTGCGCTTGCCCACCAGGCCCAGAATGGCCCGCAGTGTGGAGGTGCGGCCCGCGCCGTTGCGGCCCAGCAGAGTCACGCATTCGCCGGCCTTCACGTCGATGTCGATGCCCTGCAAGACATGCGACTCGCCGTACCAGGCGTGCAGATCGCGGATGGACAGCATGGTGGGCTCAGACATGTTCTTCCTCCGTGCCCATATAGGCTTCGCGCACCGCCGGGTTCATCGCCACGCTGGCGTACGGGCCTTCGGCCAGCACTTCGCCACGCTGCAAAACGGTGATGGTGTCGCAGATGTCGGCCACCACCTTCATGTTGTGCTCGACCATCAGCACTGTGCGCTGGGTCGAGACTTTTTTGATCAAATCCTTGATTCGGTCCACGTCCTCGTGGCCCATGCCCTGCGTGGGCTCGTCCAGCAGAAGCAGCTCGGGGTCAAGGGCCAGCGTAGTGGCGATCTCCAGCGTGCGTTTTCGGCCATAGGGCAAGTCGGCCGCCAGCAGGTGCACGGCATCGCTCAGGCCTACCTGATCCAGCAGGTCCATGGCCACCGGATCTAGCGTGCGCAGGGTGGACACGGGTTGCCAGAAGCGGTGGTCCAGGCCTAACTTGCGTTGCAGCGCCACCTTGACGTTTTCCAGCACTGTCATCTGCGGGAACACCGCCGATATCTGGAACGAACGCACGATGCCGCGGCGTGCGATCTGCGCCGGCTTCTCAGCCGTGATGTCGCTTCCGTTGAACAGGATCTGACCCGCGGTGGGGATGTGGAACTTGGTCAGCAGGTTGAAGACCGTGGTCTTGCCCGCACCGTTCGGGCCGATCAGCGCATGGATAGTCCCGCGCCGCACCCGCAGGTTCACATTGCGTACGGCGACGAAGCCGCGAAACTCCTTGGTGAGCCCCTGCGTCTCAAGAATGATGTTCGTATCCATGCGTATCTACAGCCGATCGTTGCGCGAGTCTCTTAGACCACCGACTGGTACTTGGCGGGCCGGGTAGCTAGGGCCTTGGCCACCACGCCCTCGATGAAGGCGCGCTCTTCGCCAATCAGCGGCAGGCGCGGACGGCGCATGTGTTCGGAACCTACGCCGACCAGGAAGTCGATCAATTTCAGGTTCTGCACCAGCTTGGTGGACACGTCCAGATGCAGCATCGGAGTCATCCACTGGTACAGCGCCAGCGCTTCGGCAAAGTTGCCCGCCTTCATCAGGTCGTACAGCGCCACGGTTTCACGCGGGAAGGCACAGCCCACGCCAGCCAGCAGGCCGTCGCAGCCCAAGGCCAGGCCTTCATAGGCCAGGTCGTCCACGCCCAGGAACAGTTGGTAACGCGTGCCCACGGTGTTGCGCAGGTCGGTGATGCGGCGGATGTTGTCGGTGCTTTCCTTGATGGCGACGATCCATTCGCAATCGGCCAACTCGACCATGTGCTCGGGCTTCAAGTCCACGCGGTAGGCCACCGGGTTGTTGTAGACCATGATGGGCTTTTGTGCGGCGTTGGCCATGGTGCGCACATTCAGCATGGCTTCGCGGGCGTCGGCTACGTAGATAACGGAGGGCATGACCATGAAGCCGTCCACACCCAGCTTGTTCGCGCCTTCGATGTAGCGCAAGGCTTCGCGGGTGCTGGTTTCAGACACATTGGCCAGCACCGGGATGCGGCCCTTGGCTGCCTTCAGGGCGATGTCGGCGACCTGCAGCTTTTCTTCCAGCGTCAGCGTGCTGGCTTCCCCCAGCGAACCGCAGGTGACCAGGCCGTGGATGCCGTTGGCGATCTGGAACTCGATGTGCTTGGCCGTACCTTCGGCGTCGATGCTTTCATCGGCGTGGAACTTGGTGGTGATGGCGGGGAAGATGCCTTTCCAGCGGGGGAGCGTCATGGGATGTGTCCTTGGTAAAAGTGGTTGGAGGAGTGAACTGTAGCAGTCTTAATATATTAACGACATATTTAAAATATCTTCTCAGGGTTTTAAGCAGCTTGCATGCCAGCTTTTTTTGGTTCAATGCACCAATGCAATGCAATTAATGGCTTGCGCCCACCACCATGCCCAAACTCCCCTCCCCTCCCTTGCCCAAGCGCCGCGCAGCCGACATGGCCTACGACGCGATAGAGACGCTGATCTCCACCCTGCAGCTGGCCCCTGGCAGCCCGGTGGTGGAGGCGGATATCGTCGAGCTGACGCAGCTGGGCCGCACGCCGGTGCGCGAGGCGCTGCTGCGCATGGTGTCGATTGGTTTGATCGTGCAGCAGCCCCGGCGCGGGCTGCTGGTGTCGCACATCGACCTGGCCGACCACCTGGATGTCGTGCAGACCCGGCGCGTGCTGGAGTGCCTGGTTGCCGCCTGCTCCGCGCGCCGGGCGACGGCCTTGCAGCGCAAGGACATCCTGCGCTGCGCCGAAAAAATGGTGCAGGCCGCCACGCGCGGGAATCTGGTGGACTACATGGCCGCCGACCTGGCGCTGGACCAGGTAAACCACCAGGCCAGCCACAACCATTCGGCCGTGAAGGCCGTGGTACCACTGATCGTCCAGTGCCGGCGCTTCTGGGTTGCCTACCAGCACGAGGGCGACATCATGGAAGCCGCGCAGGCACACATGGACCTGGCCCAGGGCATCGCCACCGGCGACGAAGCGGCTGCCGTGGGCGGGGCCACCCGGCTGATGGACTATCTACAGGGCTTTGCGCGGCGGGTGATCGACAATTAGCCTGCTCCTGTTTTTGACATCAAAAATAGGAGCAGCTTTCGCATATACAACCTGCGCAAGTGGCCTATTTCATACTTAAAAATAAGCCTTAAATTGGCGCATCAAACTTCGTCCTGCACCTGGGCAAAACCCTGCGCCAGGGCCCGCCGCAAGTAGTTCACAAAAGCCGTTACCGCACGCGGCACATGGGCGGTGTAGGGGCGGATCGCATACAGCTGGTCGGCATAGCCCCCCACCAACTGCCAATCCGGCAGCACCGGTACCAGTTTGCTGCCCCGCAGGCTGGCAGGCAGGCTGAAGTCGGGCAACAGCGCAATGCCCAGCCCGGTCACGGCGGCGTCGCGCAGCGCTTCGCTGTTATTGGCCGACAACACGCCCGATACCGGCACAGTCACCCGCTCATCGCCCTGCGCAAAGGTCCAGGCCGGCGTGTCTTGGGCGCGTGGGTAGTGCAGACAGCTGTGGTTGCGCAGGTCTTCCGGCAGCTGCGGCGTGCCGCGCTTGCGCAGATAGCCGCGGCTGGCCACCAGCACCGAACGCGTGGCGCACAGGGTCCAGGCCACATGGGTATCCGGCGGCGCAGCGGTGTGGCGTATCGCCAGGTCAAAGCCCTCGGTGGCCAAGCTGGACAGGCGGTCCGACAGCTCCAGTTCGAGGCGCACATCCGGGTATTCGCGCAGAAAGTCGGCCAGGCGCGGTACCAGTTGCTGGCGCGCAAACGCCACCGGCGCCGTCACGCGCAGCAGGCCATGCGGTGCATCGGCCAGGTCGCGCACCTGGGCAAAGCTCTGGGCGATCTGCTCGAACGAGGCACGGGTGTCGTCCACCAGCCGCTGGCCGGCCTCGGTCAGGCGCACGCTGCGGGTGGTGCGGCGCACCAGGGGCACACCAGCCATCTGCTCCAGGTCGGCCATGCGCTGGCTCATCGCCGCCTTGCTGACACCCAGCCGCGCCGCTGTCGCCGTATAGCTACCCTGCTGGGCCAGCACGGTCAGCCAGTGCAAATGGCTCCACAACTCGTTGATCTTTTGCTCGTTCATGGCCCTATTGTTCACTATTCTGAACAATCAATTCAGCGTTGTGGCCTTGTAGCACGGGGGGCGAGTCCATAAACTGCAACTCCGCACTACAACGAGACGCCTACCATGTCCTTTACCGATAACACCGAAGTCGCCCAATACATCCAGGGCCAGCGCACCGCCGGTAGCGGCACCCGCACCCAGCCCATCTACAACCCTGCCACGGGCGCCGTGGCGCGCCAGGTGCGCCTGGGCAATGTGCAGGACGTGGCCGCTGCCGTGGCATCCGCCAAAGCCGCGTTCCCCGCCTGGTCGGACACGCCCCCCATCCGCCGTGCCCGCGTGATGTTCAAGTTCCTGGAACTACTGAACCTGCGCAAGGACGAGCTGGCCCACATGATCACCGCCGAGCATGGCAAGGTCTTCACCGACGCGCAGGGCGAAGTCTCGCGCGGCATCGACATCGTGGAATTCTCCTGCGGCATCCCCCAGCTGCTGAAGGGTGACTTCACCGACCAGGTGTCCACCGGCATCGACACCTGGACACTGCGCCAGCCGCTGGGCGTGGTGGCCGGCATCACGCCGTTCAACTTCCCCGTGATGGTGCCGATGTGGATGTTTCCGGTGGCGATTGCCGCCGGCAACACCTTCATCCTGAAGCCCAGCCCCACAGACCCAAGCCCCAGCCTGTTCATCGCCGACCTGCTGAAGCAAGCCGGCCTGCCGGACGGCGTATTCAACGTGGTGCAAGGCGACAAGGAAGCCGTGGACGCCCTGTTAGTGCATCCCGATGTGAAGGCCGTGTCCTTCGTCGGCTCCACCCCCATCGCCAACTACATCTATGAAACCGGCGCCCACCATGGCAAGCGCGTGCAGGCCCTGGGCGGCGCGAAGAACCACATGGTGGTCATGCCCGACGCGGATGTCGATCAAGTGGTGGACGCACTCATCGGCGCCGGTTTTGGGTCGGCTGGCGAACGCTGCATGGCGATCTCGGTGGCGGTGCTGGTGGGCGACGTGGCCGACAAGGTCATCCCCAAGCTACTGGAACGCACCAAGACCCTGAAGGTGCTGAACGGCACGAATCTGGCGGCCGAAATGGGCCCCATCGTGACCGCCGCCGCCCATGCCCGCATCAGCGGCTACATCGAGCAAGGCATCAAGGAAGGCGCAACCCTGCTGGCCGATGGCCGTGGCTTTGACGGCAGCAAGGCCGGCGACGGCTGTGGCGAAGGCTTCTGGCTGGGTGGCACGCTGTTCGACAACGTCACGCCCGACATGAAAATCTACAAGGAAGAAATCTTTGGCCCGGTGCTGGGCTGCATGCGCGTGCCCGACTTCGCCACCGCCGTGCAACTCATCAACGACCACGAGTTCGGCAACGGCGTAGCCTGCTTCACCCGCGACGGCAACGTGGCCCGTGAATTCGCCCGCCGCATCCAAGTTGGCATGGTCGGCATCAACGTGCCCATCCCCGTGCCCATGGCCTGGCACGGCTTCGGTGGCTGGAAGAAGAGCTTGTTCGGCGACATGCACGCCTACGGGGAAGAAGGCGTGCGCTTCTACACCAAGCAAAAGTCCATCATGCAACGCTGGCCCGAAAGCATCGGCAAAGGCGCAGAGTTTGTGATGCCTACGGCTAAGTAAGCACCACCGCTCTAAGAACCTCCACCCGTGGCGACACGGCTGGAGGTTTTTTTACATGCCCAGAGATTTAAGGAAATCGTCGGTATCGGTGTCGGCCGCAGGAGCCGGCGCGCGGGGCGCTGGCGCACCGTCGTGCGACTGGGCCATCAGCGCCGCCGCGTCGGGAATTTCCACGTCGAAGTCCACCAGCTTGATGAACTCCGTACGGTCCACCGCCAGCTCCAGGTAAAAGATGTTGTTCTTGGCGGTGTAGAAGGTCACCCGGCGGGCCTCGGGTTTGTCGAGGTTGGCGTCCACGCTCATGATCACCTGCTTGTTCAACACCAGCATCTTGGGCTGGTTCTGGGTGATCTGGGTTTGCAGCTCACGCCGCACCTTGCCGGTGAAGTCGCCCACCACCTGGTTCATCAGCTCGCCCATCACGTTGCTGACTTCGTCCGAGGTAAAGGATGTCACCAGATCGGCCTTGGACATGCCCATGTTCAGCAGATAGGTTTCATACAGCTCCATCGCCGCCTGGGCGGTGAAGTTGATGATCACCAGGCCCGAGAAGCCGCCGTCGAACAGCACAAAGCAGCCGATGTCGGGCTTCAGGCAGGTTTTGCTGATGCGCTGCACCATGCCGGAGTAATGGATATGGCTGCCGGTCGCAACGTTCAGCACTCGGCTCACGGAGTTGCAAAGGCTCAGCAACAGGTCTTCGGTGCCAAATACGATGGGAGGTTCTTGCATGCTCATGGTGTTCTTGTCGCCTGGGATTGAGAAACGGTAATTGGCAGAGCATAGGCGATGTAAGCACTTGTAGAGCGACTTTTGCAGCGCGTCGCGCGCCAGCAACTACCGCCAAGCCCCACATGCAAGTGGTTCTGCGCAACTTAATTCACGCCAGCTGCCTTGCCGCTGCCCAGGCCTGGCTTTTAAAATGCGCTGTAGCGGGCATGTGTTCCGCAAAGGCCTGACTGTATGAACTCGATCTCCGCCATCTCGCTGTCTGGCCTGCAAGCTGCCCAAACGCGGCTCAATTCCTCCGCCCACAATATTGCCAACGGCCAGACCGAAGGCTTTAGGCGCCTGGAAGTACAACAAAAAACCCAGGCCGACGGCGGCGTAAGCACCCAGGTGGACCGGGCAGCCGCGCCAGGCGAAGCGCTGGTGACCGACGTGGTCGACCAACTGCAGGCCAAAAACAGCTTTCTGGCCAACCTCAGCGTTTTCAAGACCAACGACCGCATGCTCGGCTCGTTGCTGGACGCCAAAGCCTAGGCCCGATAGGGTCAGCCCGCTGCACAGCAGCTTCGGACTCTGCCACACTCCTGCCCTAGGAGACGATCCGTACCCTGCCACCGCCCCACTCTGCCACTCCGTTTTGCCATTGCAGGCTGCCCCATGAAACCAGTGGACCCACGCCCCGACGACCTCTCCTCCTGCCAGGCGATGGTGATTGACAGCCATGCCACATCGCGCTCCATCCTGGTCGCCCAGCTCCGCGATTTCGGTGTGGGCAAAGTAGTGCAATGCCTGAGCACCGCCCATGCACGCCGTCTGCTGGAACACGAACGCTTCGACATGGTATTGTGCGAACACCAGTTCGATTCCAGTTCCTCGTCCGGGCAAGACCTGGTGGATGATCTGCGGCGCAACCAGCTGCTGCCGTTTTCTACCGTCTTCATCATGGTGACGGCCGAGGCCACCTACACCAAGGTGGCCGAAGCCGCGGAATCGGCGCTCGACGGATACCTGCTCAAACCGCACAGCGCCAACAACCTGGGCGAACGCCTGTACCAGGCACGGGCCCGCAAGATCGCGCTGCGCGGCATCTTCGAGGCAATCGACGAAGGCGACTTCGAGCGCGCCGCCGGCCTGTGCGTCAGCCGGTTCGAGGCCCGAGCACCATATTGGCTGTACGCGGCGCGGGTGGGCGCCGAGCTGCTGCTGCGCACCGGCCAGTACGACAAGGCACAAACCCTGTACGAAGCCGTGATCGCGGCCAAAACCCTGCCCTGGGCCAAGCTGGGCGTGGCTCGCTCGCTGCTCGACGCCGGCCAGACCGCCAAGGCTACCAGCGCGATTGAAAACCTGCTCGGCGAGAACCCCAACTACGCCGACGCCTATGACATCCTGGGCCGGGCCCAGTTCGAGCTGGGCAAATACGAGCTAGCCATGAACTCCTACCAGATGGCGGTGGACATGGCGCCCGACTCCATCAGCCGCTCGCAAAACCTCGGGCTGATGATGTACTACGTGGGTGACCGCAAACAGGCGGAGAAAGTGCTGGAACGCACGGTGCGCCTGGGCTTGGACTCCAAGATGCTGGACTGCCAGACCCTGGTACTGCTGGGCTTCATGCGGCTCGAAGCCAGCGACCGCAAGGGCTTGCAGCGCTGCTGCGACGACTTCAGGCGGGTGGTCGAGCGCTGCACCGACACGGCGCGCGGCCAGCGCCTGTCGAACATCATGAGCACGCTGATGGACATCCTGGAGCACCAGTCGGCCGAGGCCGTCAGGACCATACGCGAACTCGCGCGCGGCGTGAAATTGCCAGAGTTCGACTTCGAGTCAGCCTCCAACCTGCTGGCCCTGACAAGCCTGCTCGCCCAGAGAACCATCCAGCTCGACGAGGTGAACGGCATGATCGACACCCTGGGCATGCGGTTTTGCACCACCAAGCCGCTGAGCGAACTGCTCGCGGGGTCGGCGGCCAGCTTCCCCAGCTATGCAGAGCGCATCCGCGCCTGCCATCCGCAGATCGCCAAGTTCACGGAAAGCGCCATGTCGCTGAGCCTGCGCGGCGACCCCAAGGGCGCTGTGGAAGACCTGATTGCGCATGGCAACAGCACCTTGAACGGCAAGCTGATCGAAACCGCCTACCTGGTGCTGCAGCGCTACGGCGAGAAGATCGACGGCCACACCAGCCTGCTGGCCACCGTACAAGAGCTGCGTACCCGCTTCGCACCGGCCAACGCCCGCTCGGTACTGGGCGACCCAAAGCGCCAGGCCGGCGAGCTCATACTGCGCACCGGCGGCACAGCGGCGCGGGCCTTGCCCGGCATGCAGCCTGTGGCGCCGGCCGAACCCCGCCACGCCATAATGAACACTGCTCTTACCGATAAAACCCATGCCCTGGCACGCCCGTCTTGACCTGAATTACCGCCTCGAAGCCCACCGCAGCATCGCCCGCCACCAGCACACCGGCCCGCTGCGCATATTGCAAAGCCTGTACCCCGAAGGCGACGGCATCTGCCACAACATCTTGGTACACCCACCGGGCGGCCTGGTCGGTGGCGACACGCTGGACATCCAGGTACAGGTAGAGCCCGGCGCCCACGGTCTGGTCACCACCCCCGGCGCCACCCGCTTCTACCGCTCAGCCGGCGAACCGGCACTGCAAAACACACAGATCAACATAGCCGCCGGCGGCCGCATGGAATGGCTTCCCACCGAGGCGCTTTGCTACAACCAGTGCCTGGCCGAAAACCGCCTGCGTTTCCACCTGGAGCCCGGTGCCGAGCTGATTGGCTGGGACGTCACCGCCTTCGGCCTGCCGCAAGCGAACCAGCCCTTTGTGCAGGGCAGCTTCTGCCAGCACCTGGAACTGCCCGGCGTGTGGCTGGAACGCGGCCGGATCGACGCAAGCGACACCCGTCTGCTCGAAAGCCCGTTGGGCCTGGCCGGCCACAAATGCATGGCCTCGATCTTCTTCCTGGCCGGCAGCAAGCTGGACAACGCACGCCGCGCCGAAGCGCTGGACGTTGCCCGCCAGGTTATAGACAGCCACCCCCTGCACCCCAGTGCTGGCGCCACCAGCCCCGACGGCCAAGTGGTCGTGGTGCGCGTGCTAGCCCCCCTGGTAGAGCCCGCGATGGATTTGGTGAAACAGGTATGGGCCGCCTGGCGCGCCCACTTCTGGCAGCTATCCGCCACCCGCCCCAGAATCTGGGCGATGTAGACGAAATAGGCCTCTAGCGCAGGTAGTACCTGCGCTAGCAGCTACATAAAAGATAGTATTTGCAGATTCCAGAACGGCTGCAAAAAGAGGAGACGGTCTTATTCGTGAAACACCGCGGAACTGACTCCGCCAGGCCGCCGGTGTTGCCCCCTGCAAGGGGCTGAGGCCCGCGGCTCCAAGTCTGCCTGCGCAGGCTTGGACGGGCCGAAGAGTCGCCCGGCCTCTGGCCGCGACACTTATAGCGAAAACACGAAGTGTGTAGCCTGGGGGTGTGCCTAGGCCTGCCCCACCAGCATCTGCACAAACATCTGCAGCTTGGTATTCGTCTCGGTACCCAGCGCGGTGAATTCCAGTCCGGCCAGCACCAGGCCATCGGCATGCGAGATCTTCATCACACGGGCGTAAATATCCGTCACCGGATATTCCACCAAGGTCATGTCGAAGCTCAGCTTCACGTCAAAACCGACTTCCAGCGGCAAGTCCAGCTCCAGCAGCACGCCGTGGTAGCCGATGTCGAGGATGTGCGCCTTGATGGGGTGGGGCAGCACGGTCGTGCCCTCGAGAATCTGTAGGCTGCAGGGGATGCGCACCTCGGCCCGGTGGCTGCGGCGGAACTCCTGGCGCGGCACTTTTAGGTGCATGCTGGGTATGGCGATCAACTCGCGCAGCTTCACCGGCACCAGCTTGCCGGCCACAAACACATCCACCGGCTCGGTGGCCGACACCGTGCCATTGCTGCGCTTATAGGTGTTCTCGCTGATCAGCACCTGGCCGCGCAGGCTGAAGGATTCGATGCGCGAGGCCAGGCTGACCTCATTGCCGATCACCGTGTACTGCGAAAAAGACTCGGAGCCGAAGCGCCCAACCATCACCGAACCGGTGTTGATGCCGATGCCCATGTACAGCTCGGGCATGCGGCCGCGCTGGTACTGGTCGTTCAGCAGGCGCATGGCCAGCTGCATCTCCACCGCGCAGGCCATGGCCCGCATAACGTCGTCAGGACGCTCGGCATGGGCACCAAACAGCACGGTCATCGAATCGCCGGTGAACTTGTCGATGCTGCCCTGGTAGCGCGCAACGACGTCGCTCATGCGCTCCAGGCACAGGTTCAGCATGGTGACGATGGTGCCGGCGGGGTGCGTGGCCGTCAGCGCGATAAAGCCGCGCAAATCGGCCACCAGGATGGTGACCTCGCGCTTCACCACCGCCAGCTCCTGCCCCGCAGCGGCCGGCTCGCCCAGCGCTGCATCCATGATGGCCGTCAATTCGGCATCTACCGCGGGAGTCACCGCGGTACCGGTTTCACGCGCCAACAGCGCCTGCAGGCGACTGTGCGCCTCCATCCTAGAATCAGTTTTCATGCGGTCAGTCGTTCCAAGTAGGTTGAGCAAGATGCGCTGTTCCGAGAATAGTGTGGCGCTGGGCAGAGGTCAAGCTGCAACACCCTGACTGGGCGGCGGGCTGGCCATCAGGCCGTCGGCCTTGAACATGGATTTGATGCCGCGCACCGCCTGGCGGATGCGGGCCTCGTTCTCGATCAGCGCAAAGCGCACATGATCGTCGCCATGGTCGCCAAAACCAATCCCCGGCGATACCGACACCTTGGCCTTGGCCAGCAGCTGCTTGGCAAACTCCAGCGAACCCAGAGCCCGGTAGGGCTCGGGGATACGCGCCCAGATATACATGCTGGCCTTGGGACAGTCCACCTGCCAGCCAGCGTCGATGAGGCCTTTGTACAGCACATCGCGCCGCGTCTGGTAGGTGGCGGCGATCTCGGCCACGCAGCTCTGGTCGCCCTCCAGCGCGGCAATGGCGGCCACCTGCAGCGGGGTAAAGGTGCCGTAGTCGTGGTAGCTCTTGATGCGCGCCAGCGCGGCCACCAGATCCGGGTTACCGACCATGAAGCCAACACGCCAGCCCGCCATGTTGTAGCTCTTGGACAGGGTGAAGAACTCCACCGCAATGTCCTTGGCGCCCGGCACCTGCATGATCGATGGGGCCTTCCAGCCATCGAACACGATGTCGGCATAAGCCAGGTCGTGCACCACGAAGATGTCGTGCTTCTTGGCCAGCGCAATCACCTTCTCGAAGAACGGCAGCTCCACGCATTGCGCGGTGGGGTTACTGGGGAAGCCCAGCACCATCATCTTCGGCTTGGGGTAGCTGCCGCGGATGGCCTTTTCCAGCTCGGCGAAGAAGTCCACGCCCTCGGTAAGCGGCACGCTGCGGATGTCGGCGCCCGCTATCACCGCGCCATAAATGTGGATGGGGTAGCTCGGGTCCGGCACCAGCACGGTATCGCCACGGTCCAGCGTGGCCAACATCAGATGCGCCAGGCCTTCTTTCGAGCCAATGGTGACGATGGCTTCGCTGTCGGGGTCAATGTCGACCGCGTAACGGTCCTGGTACCACTTACTGATGGCACGGCGCAGGCGCGGTATGCCCTTGCTGGCCGAATAGCCGTGGGTGTCGGGCCGCTGGGCGACCTCGGTGAGCTTGGCCACGATGTGCGCGGGTGTGGCGCCATCGGGGTTACCCATGCTCATGTCAATGATGTCTTCGCCACGCCGGCGCGCAGCCAGTTTCAGCTCGGCGGTGATGTTGAAAACGTAGGGGGGCAGGCGGTCAATGCGCGCAAAACGGCGCTTGCCTGCAGAAGATGCAGCCATGTTGATAAATCTCACGTAAGCGCCCGGAACCGTCCGAGCGACGTGGTGCGCAATGGGGCGCACCGGAGCACATGGTAGCCGAAGAAATCGGAGAAAGGCTCAAGCGCTGGTGTTCAGCAGGCGGCCAATGCTTTGGCTGCTGCCGCGCAACTGCCGCTCGTAGGTGTCGTCCAGTTGCTTGCTGCGGTTGCTGAGGTTGGTGGCGTAGTCTTGGCTGCTGCGGGCTACGCGGTCCATGCTGTCGGCCTGCTGGCGCAGCTCGTTGGCTTTGGACTGCGCCTGCTCGGCATCGCGCCGCGCCTGCATCACCCGCGAGGGGTCGGGCGCAGAGCTAACCGAAGGGACTGCTGCAAAGCCGGCGCTGATGGTGGCCATGGCGCGCTCTGGGGTCGCTCGATGGCGGGGTCGGTGCTCAGGCCGTGGTGTTGAGCAGGCCGCCGATGGTCTGGCCCTGGCCGTTCACCACGGGTCGGGCCTGTTCTACCTTCTTGGCAGCCTCATCCTGCTGCTGGCGCACTGCGCGGTTCTGAGCTTGTTGCGACTCATCCGTTTGGGTGGCTTGCTTCAAAGTCTGGGTGTACTGCCGAGAAACTGGGCTGATTTCCATGACGGGCTCCGGGAGTTGTCAAACGATTTTACGATTGCAGGCCGGGGAGCGCAATGCAGGCGATTTAGACCGTTTTAGCCCCAAATGCGGTAAATCCAGAAGCTCTCGTCCTCCAACATGCGCTGGCGCAGCACCTCGGGGCTCAGTCCGGTGATGCGGCGCGCCTCGCGGCAGAAATGCGACTGGTCGGCATAGCCCGAGCCAGCGGCCAGATCGGCCCAGTCCACGCTGCCAGCGGCCACCGCATCGCGCGCCTGGAAGAACACCGCCTCGGCCCGGCTGCGGCCTTGCAGTTGGCGCAGGGTCTGGCCCGTCCAGGCCTTGATGCGGCGCTCAGCCTGGCGCAGGCTCTGCCCCACGCCGGAGGCAATGGCCCGCAGCGCAAGGCCCTGGGCCCAGTCGTGGTAGCTGCGCACTGGCACCGCGCCCAGCTGGCGCGCCGCCTGCCAGCGCGGGACGATGAAGGCCTCGATCAGCCGCACCCGGCTGGCATCGTCGCCGGCCTGCAGAACGGCTTCGGCCATGGCACACCAATCAGCGTCCAGCACCTGGTGCAGAGACAGTATGCGGTCCACCAGCGCGCCCACGTCCACACCGGTCAGGGCATGCAGTGCGTCGGGCATCAGCATCAGCATGAAACCCTCGGCCGGGCCCGGGTTGCGCGACACCGTGGGCCGGCTCTGCGGGCCAAAGAAGACCATGCGCGGCAGCCGCTGCGGGGCCGTGTCGTCATCGCCGGTGGGCAGTTGATAGCTCTCGCCGTGGCTGAGCCAGGAGATGCCGCACAAAGGCGTGGCCGGAAAATAATTCAACCGCTCCAGCGGCTGCAGATCGGCGCCCAGGGTGCTGCGGCTGATGTAGGCGCGCACGCAGGCCGCCAAGCCGGCACTCGGGGCAATCAGGGCGGCGCGGGGCTGGATCATGCAACCAGTTTAGTGTGTTGCCGGTGTCGCAATCGTTCAATACGCGCGCAGCGGCAGGCGGCACAGTGGCGCCATGTCTTCCACCCTGTTCCCTCCCGGCCCACGCCGCCACGGCTTCGGCCTGCCCCTGCTGCGCCAGATGCGCCGCGACTACCTGGGCCTGGCCCGGCAGATGCACACCACTTACGGCGATGCGGTGTACGCGCGCATAGGCCATGAGCGCACGTTTGAATTCTTCCACCCCGAACTCGTGCGCGAAGTGCTGCTCGACACCAGCCGCAGCTTCATCCGCTGGGAGCGCGGCACCCAGGTGTTTGCCGAGGTACACGGCCAGAGCGTATTGGTAACCGAGGGCGACACCTGGCAGCGCCAGCGCCGCATGCTGCAGCCCGGCTTTGGCTCCAAGCGCATGGCTGGCTATGCGCAGCACATGGTGGCCGCCGCCGCGCAGGCCCTGGACGCGCTGCCGGTCCAGGCCCAGCAGACCGTGGACTACGAGCACCTGATGACCCAGCTGACCATGGACGTGGTGCTGCGCACCCTGTTCAGCCAGCAGATCCAGGCCGCGGGGCGGCAGGAGGCGCTGGCCGCCGAGCAGGCGGTGCAGGTGCTGAGCCGCCTGGGCATGGAAGAATTTTTCTGGCCCGCCAGCCTGCCCTATTGGCTGCCGCACAAATGGCAAGCCCGACGCGCCAAGCACACGCTGGACACGCTGGTGCAGCGGCATATCCGGCAGCGCTGCGCTGAGCCCCCAGGTATCGAAAAGACCGACCTGCTGGGCATGCTGATGGCGGTGCGCGACGAGGCCGGCGACCAGGGCGCCCTGAGCGAGCAGGAGATACACGACCAGTGCATGACCATCTTTCTGGCCGGCCACGAAACCACCGCCTCGGCGCTCACCTGGTGGGGCCACTGCATGGCCAGCCAACCCGCCTGCGCGCAGCGCGCCCAGGAAGAAGTCGACCGCGTGCTCGGCCAGCGCCCGCCCCGCTACGAAGACCTGCCGGCCCTGCCCTACCTGGCCCAGACACTGAAGGAAAGCCTACGCCTGTACCCGCCCGCGGCCTCGCTGATCAGCCGGCGCGCCACCCGGCCAGTGCAGGTCGGCCCCTGGCAGCTGCCGCAGGGCGCGCTGGTGCGCATCACACCCTGGGTGCTGCAGCACGATGACCGCTGGTTTCCCGAACCCGAGCGCTTCGACCCCGAACGCTTTTCCGACGCCGGCCAGGCCGCCCAGGTGCGCGGCAGCTACCTGCCATTTGGTGCCGGGCCGCGGGTCTGCATCGGCAATCTGTTTGCCATGACCGAAATGCAGCTGGTGGCGGCCATGCTGCTGCAACGCTTCCAGTTGGCCCCGGTGGCCGGCCCGCCACCACAGCCGGTATTGAACGTCACCCTGCGTCCGGCCCAGGGCTTGCGGCTGCAACTGCAGCGCCGCTGAATTTATAAAAAATAGGCCGCTAGCGCAGATAACACCAGCGCAAGCAGCTACAGAAACGATAGTAAAAAGCGCTGTCATCGGCTGGCCCGACAATAGCGGCTTTCCACTGCCTGCCTGCTCCTATGCCAACCGCTCTGCCGCTGCGCCACCTCTTGCTTGCCCTGGCCGTGGTGGCAGTTTGGGGAACCAATTTTGTCGTCATCAAAGTGGCGCTCACGCACTTTCCGCCGTTGCTGCTGGCGGCTTTACGCTTCACCCTGGCGTTGCTGCCCGCAGTGTTCTTTTTGCCACGCCCGGCCGTACCTTGGCGCAACCTGGCGGTCTACGGGGTACTGATTGGCGTAGGCCAGTTTGGCGTGCTTTACATAGCCATGCAGGCACAGATTTCGCCCGGGCTGGCATCACTGGTAGTGCAAACGCAAGTGTTCTTCACCATCGCGCTGGCCATGCGCACTACCCGGGAACGGGTCCAGCCCTTCCAGTGGTGGGCGCTGCTGCTGGCAGTGGCCGGCATCAGCGTCATCGTGCTGCACACCGATGGCAGCACCACGCCGCTGGGCCTGGCGATGGCACTGTTCGCGGCGCTGTGCTGGGGCGGCGGCAACACGGCTTCGCGCCAGGCCGGCCGGGTGAATATGCTGGCCTATGTGGTCTGGTCCAGCGCCTTTGCGGCGCCACCGCTGATTCTGCTGTCGCTGGTGTTTGAAGGCAGCCATGCGTGGTGGACCAGCATGCAGAACGCCGACCTGCCCAGCTGGCTGGCCGTGGTCTGGCAGGCCTGGGGCAATAGTCTGTTTGGCTATGCGGTATGGGCCTGGCTGTTGGGCCGCTACCCGGCCGCCACCATCAGCCCCACCGCCTTGATGGTGCCGATCTTCGGCATGGGCACAGCGGCGTGGTGGCTGGGCGAATCGCTGCCAACCTGGAAGCTGGTGGCCGCCGGCCTGGTGATGTTGGGCCTGGCGCTGAACCTGCTGTGGCCGCGCTGGCGCCATCTGCTGTTGCCTACGCGACAGACCTAACCGCATCTTCACGCGGCTGTCATGCCTGCTTCATGTAATGGGAACACCCCCACAGGAGTTTCCACAACATGACCGAACCCACCAGCCGCCGCAGCTTCCTAGTCCACACCTCGTCCACCGCCGCTGCACTGGCAGTCAGTGGCAGCCTGGTCGCCTGTGGCGATTCCAGCGCTACAGCGTCAGAGTTCAAATACGGGGTGGCCAGCGGCGACCCCCTTTCGACCAGCGTGATTCTGTGGACCCATGCCAAGATCGCCGGAAGCACCAGCACCGTGGGCCTAACCTGGCAAATCGCCAGCGACAGCAGCTTCAGCACGCTGCTGCAGTCCGGGCGCCTACAGGCCACCGAGGCGGCCTCTTTCACCGCCAAGGTGGATGTGACCGGCCTGGTGGCGGGCAGCACCTATTTCTACCGATTCATAGACGATGCGGGCGTGGCATCTGCCGTCGGCACGACCCGCACCCTGCCGGCCAGTAGCGCTACCTCGGTCAAGTTGGCGGTGTTCTCCTGCGCGCTGTATTCGGAAGGCTACTTCAATACATACGACGCAGCCGCGAAGTCCGACGCCCAGTACGCCATCCACCTGGGTGACTACATCTACGAATATGGCGCCGACCCCAGCAAGTTCGGCAACACCGACGCGGTAGCTCTGGGCCGCGTCACCAGCCCCGCCAACGACATCGTCAGCCTGAACGACTACCGCACCCGCTACGCTCTGTACCGGGCCGACCCGAACCTGCAGGCGCTGCACGCCAAGATGCCGATGATCGCCGTTTGGGACGACCACGAATTTGCCAACAATGCCTACGTGGGCGGCGCGGAAAACCACAACATAGCCACCCAGGGCGACTGGCTCACCCGCAAGAACAATGCAGCCAAGGCGTACCACGAGTGGATGCCCATCCGCACTCCCGACGCCAGCAACCTGCTCAAGATCTACCGCAAATTCGACTTCGGCAACCTGCTGTCGCTGTACATGCTGGACACCCGCATCGAGGGCCGAGACCAGCAGTACGACAACTTTGGCGATGCCGATGGCGGCATTGCCCGCTACATCGCCGGTGTGACCCCGGCAGGCGACGGTACGCTGCCCGATGCCAGCCGCAAGATGATCAGCACAACACAACAAACCTGGCTGACCAGCGGGTTTTCCGCCTCTACCGCCACCTGGCAATTCCTGGGCAACCAGGACATCATGGCGCGCATGTGGTTCCCTGCGTCGGTGCTGCAGGCCCAGGCCACAGCCGCCACCAACCCGGCAGCAGTGTCTACCGCCATCGGTGCCTACCTGACGGCCAAGGCCACCCGCTTCGCAGCGGGTACTGCCGCGCTCACGCCCACCCAGGCGGCCTTGCTAAGCAGCAGCACCAACCCACGCATTCCGTACAACCTGGACAGCTGGGACGGCTACCCCGCCAACCGCGAAGCGATTTTTCAAACGGCCAAAGCACAAGGCAAGAAGCTGGTGGCCTTGTCGGGCGATTCGCACAATGCCTGGTTTACCAACCTGACCACCCTGGCCGGCGACAAAGTGGGGGTGGAATTTGCGACCTCGTCGGTCAGCGCACCCGGTTTTGAGAGTGCCGGACTGGGCGCATTGGCCAGCTCGCTCGATGGCAGTGCCCTGGTGCCGCAGTTGGGCAACGCTGCCATAGGCGCGGGCCTGGGGCTGATCGACGACCTGAACTATTCGGACACTACCCGCCGCGGCTATCTGCAGGTGACCGTCACTGCCGCAGCGGTAAAGGGCGAATTTATCTTCGTGAGCACCGTGAAGTCCACCAGCTACAGCGCGGTGGTGGGAAAGACTATCACGGTAGCCAGTACCGGCGCAGTCACTTACGCCTGACGCAGGCGTCGCCGTGGCCGATCAAGACTCGGCGGTAAACCCGGTCTGCTTGATCAGGCCGCGCCACTGGTCCGCATCGGCCTTCAGCATCTGGGCCAGCTCGGCCGCGCTGGAGGGCTTGATCTCCAGCCCGTACTGCTTGCCGTATTCCACCACCTCGGGCTGGGCTAGTGCCAGCTGCACGCCTTCTGACGCGCGCTTGACCGTCTCGGGGGTGGCCTTGCCGGGTAGAAAGAAGCCATACCACTCGCGCACCCGCAGGGGGAAACCCAGCTCGACCAGCGTTGGCACCTGGGGCAGAAACACCGAGCGGGTCGGCGCGGCGATCGTCAGCACCCGCAGCTTGCCGACCTTGACGTACTGCAGGTAATCGCCTATTGGCCCCCAGAAGGCCGATATCTGGCCGCCCAAGAGGTCTTGCACGCCGGGCACGGTGCCGCGGTAGGCAATATGCCGCAGATCGGCCTTGGCCATCTGGCCCAGCAGCACGCCCACCATGTGCGGCATGGAGCCGGCGCCGGGGCTGCCGAAATTGGCTTTGTCGGGATTGGCGGCGGCCCAGGCCAGGAAGTCCTTGAAAGTCTGCACGCTGTCCGGCACGCCCGGGCCTACGGCCAGACCGTGGTCGATGATGGCGCCCAGCGATACCGGTGCCAGTTCTTCCAGCGTGTAGCGCAGCTTGGGATAGGTATAGGGGTAGATCGACAGCATGGACGAGGGCGTGAGCAGCAGGTTGCTGCCGTCGGCCAGACTGTCGCGCAGCGCCAGGATGCCGATCTGCCCACCCGCGCCGGGCTTGTTTTCCACCAGCACCGTGCCGGCATAGTGGCCGCGCATCTTGTCGGCCACGCGCCGGGCCAGCACGTCCACCGTGCCGCCGGGCGGAAAGCCGGAAATGATCTTTGCCACATCAGGCATGGGCTTGCCGGACTGGGCATGGGCCAGCGGAGCCAGACCGGCGGGAACGAAGGCAGCAAGCAGCTGGGTGAATTGGCGGCGGGTGGTCATGGTGGGTGTCTCCTGAGAGGGTCAAACAAAGGGTGCAGCCGTAAAGTGCAAAAATAATTGTACGAACGTACAAATATTTTCGAAATCAGTGTTTGTACGAGTGTTCAATTTTCTTGTACAGATGTATAAACCTGCTTATGCAAAACCCAAAACCTCCTTCCAGCGCCCGCAAAACCCCGGCGGCCCGGCGCAGCGCCGTGGCCGAACCCGGCGAAGCCGCGCTGTCGCCCAACCGCCAGCAGAACATTCTGCTGGCCGCCGAGCAGCTGTTTGCCGCCCGCGGCTTCCACGGCGTGTCGATCCGCGACATCGCCGACGAGGCCGGCGTGCCCCTGGCCCTGGTCGGCTACTACTATGGACCGAAACTGGCGCTGTACCACGCGATTTTTCGCGAGCGGGCTGGCTACATCGGCGAGCGCCTGGAATCCCTAGCCGCGGCCCAGCGCAGCGCCGCCCCCGGCCAGCTGCTGGAAGAAATCGTCAAAGCCTTTGTGCTGCCGGTGCTCAAGGTAGCAGCTCTGCCGGCCGGACACAACTTTCTGCGCATTCTTTCGCGCGGCATGAACGACCACCTGGAAGAAGACGAGCCCGTCATCCGAGAGCTGTTCGACCCGCTGGCCCATGCCTTTATCGACGCCCTGGCCGCCGCCCTGCCCCAGGCCACGCGCAGCCAGGCCGCCTGGTGCTACCAGTTCGCGCTGGGCGCGCTGCTGCACCATGTGAACGACCAACGTATAGAGCGCCTGTCGCTGGGCCAGAACCAACCGGGCGACTCCGAAACCGCCGGCCCGCTGCTGGTGGCTTTCATTACCCACGGCCTGCGCGGCGCCTGCGCCGCGCCCACCCACTTAGGCAGCGCCATGACCTGCAGCGCAATCGGTATCCATCGGCCATGAGCCCCTAACCCCACCGGGCGCCCGCGCCCCTGCGCCCCCCATGTACCCGAAGGTGCAGTCGCCCGCCGACTGCGCCGGGGATGTGCTCGCCCTATACGTCCTATCGCTCCCCACAGGAAACACCATGCCCCGCAGCTTCATCGACATCTCCATGCACCTGGAAAACGACGTGCCCTCCGACCCACCCGGTCTGGGGCCGAAGATCCACTACATCGACCACCAGACCAGCTACCCCGACATGGCGCAGTTCTTCCCCGGCCTGCAAAAAGAAGACATGCCCGACGGCGAAGCCTGGGCGGTGGAAGACGTGCAGCTCAACACCCACAACGGCACCCACCTGGATGCACCCTGGCACTTTGCATCGACCATGGACGGTGGCCAACGCGCAATCACCATCGACGAGGTGGACCTGAACTGGTGCTTCCAGCCCGGCGTAAAGCTGGACTTCCGCCACTTCCCGAGCGGCTATGTGGTGCAAGCCGCCGATGTGGAAGCCGAGCTCCAACGCATAGGCCACAGCCTTCAGCCGCTGGACATCGTGCTGGTCAACACCAGCGCCACCGCCGCCCACGGCACACTGGCCTACACCCGTTCCGGCTGCGGCATGGGCCGCGAGGCCACGCTGTATTTGCTGGAGCGCGGCGTGCGCCTGACCGGCACCGACGCCTGGAGCTGGGACGCTCCGTTTCCCCAAACCGCCCAGCGCTACGCCGAAACCAGCGACGCCGGCATCATCTGGGAAGGCCACAAAGCCGGCCGCGAGATCGGCTACTGCCACCTGGAAAAACTGCACAACCTGGCGGCCCTGCCGGCCCGCGGCTTTTACGTGAGCTGCTTTCCGGTGAAGATCCGCGCCGCATCGGCGGGCTGGACCCGCGCGGTGGCGATTTTTGACCCCGCCCTACAGGCCAGCGCGCCATGAGTCCGTAGGGCCCGCGCCCCACCCTCCCTCTGAAATTCCCCGCTTCGGAGCAGTCGCCCGCCGACCGCTCCGGGGATGTTCTCGCCCTGAAATACCCCAACCCTGGACCACTGGAGACAAAAAATGTTCAAGCAAGCAAGCCCCACCACCCTCGCCGCCGCTCTCTTGGCCTGCGCTGGCGCCGCCCACGCCCAACCCGCCGTCGGCAACGGCGTACAGCTCTACGGCCTGGTAGACAACGTGGCCGGCCGCTTCACCGGCGCAATCGGCGGTGTGAACGCGCAGAGCCAGAGCGTCAGCAAAGTCGAAGGTGGCGGCATGTCGACCAGCCACTGGGGCCTGCGTGGCAATGAAGACCTGGGCGGCGGGCTCATCGCATCGTTTGAGCTGTCGGCCTTCTTCCGCAGCGACAACGGCGCCGGCGGCCGCAGCGATGCACTGCCCGCGCCGGTCAACGTGGCGGCCGACCCGTTCTTCTCGCGCGCTTCCTGGGTCGGCCTATCCAGCCCGACCTGGGGCCGCCTGCGTATGGGCACCATCATTTCGCAGCTATTCCTGAACACCATCAGCTCCAACGCCTTTGGCGACTCCATGACCTTCGGTCCGTTGCCGCTGCTGACCTTTACCGGTGGCGTGCTGGGTGGCGGCACCAGCTGGACCAATTCGCTGGTCTACGACACGCCGGTGTATGCGGGCGTCTCGGCCACGCTGGCGCGCTCGCTGTCCGAAGCCCAGGACGGCGGCAACGTGGGCGCGCGCATCGGCTACGCCAACGGCCCGCTGGCCACCTCGCTGGTCTGGCAGAACGTGAAGAAAGACCCGCAGACCTTTGCCGACGGCACCACCGCCAACGACACCACGGCCTGGCAGCTAGCGGCCTCGTACGACTTCGACGCCGTCAAGCTGTTTGCCCACGTGGGCCACATCCAGAACAAGGGCACCAACATCGCACCGCAGAACGTGGGCTACCGCATCTGGGACCTGAGCGCGAGCGTGCCGGTAGGCGCCGGGCGGGTGCTGGCCGGCTATGCCGTGCGCAAGACCAGCGACACCGCGGCACCCGTGCCCGCCACCGTGGCCGGCGGCAATGTGGAGCGCAGGATCCTCAGCCTGGGCTACGACCACAACCTGTCCAAACGCACCGACGTCTACGCCATGTGGATGCACGACAGCACACGTACCCGCACCCTGCCAGCGCCATTCAGCACCCTGGGCGCCAGCGGCAACAGCTACGGCATCGGCATCCGCCACAAGTTTTAAGGACCCACCACCATGCTCAACGAAACCCATGATCCCTCTCTGCACAGCTGGGTGGCCTCGGCCCAGTTGCCGGGCTGCGACTTCCCGCTGCAAAACCTGCCGCACGGCGTGTTCCGCCGCCAGGGCAGCAGCGAGCCCTGGCGCGGCGGCGTGGCGATTGGCGACGCCATCCTGGACCTGGCGGCCGCCCATGCGCAGGGCGTGTTCAGCGCCGCTGCCGACAGCGCGGCCCAGGCGGCCAGCGGAGCCAGCCTGAACCGGCTGATGGCGCTAGGCCCGGCCGCCTGGTCGGCCTTGCGGCTGGATCTGTCGCGCCTGCTGCGTGAAGGCTCGCCCCAGGCCCTGAAGCTGCGCACCTGCCTGTTTCCGCAGGCCCAGGCCGAGTACGCAGTGCCGGCACGCATCGGCGACTACACCGACTTCTTCACTTCGCAGTACCACGCACTGAATGCCGGGCGCATCTTCCAGCCCGCCAACCCGCTGCTAGCCAACTTCAAATGGCTGCCCATCGGCTACCACGGCCGGGCGTCCAGCGTGGCCATCAGCGGCAGCCCGGTACACCGGCCAAACGGCCAGACCCGCGCGCCGGACGCGGACGCACCTCGCTTTGGCCCCACGCAGAAGCTGGACTACGAGGTGGAACTCGGCGTCTTCGTAGGCCCTGGTAACCCGCGCGGAACGGCGATGGCCATCGACGACGCCGAGCAGCATGCTTTCGGCCTGTGCCTACTGAACGACTGGTCGGCGCGCGATGTGCAGGCCTGGGAATCGATGCCGCTGGGCCCGTTCATGGCCAAAAACTTCATCACCAGCATTTCGCCCTGGATCGTCACGCTGGAGGCACTGGCGCCCTACCGCGTACCGCTGCCGCGCGAGGCCGGCGACCCTGCGGCCCTGCCCTATCTGCAATCGGCCCAGGTTCAGGCGCTGGACATCCAGCTCGAAGCTTGGCTGACCCCGCCCGGCGCCAGCCAGCCCACCCGCTTGTCGCGCACCAGCTACCGCCATGCCTATTGGACAGTCGCCCACATGCTGGCCCAGCACGCCAGCAATGGCTGCAATCTGCAACCCGGCGACCTGCTGGGCACCGGCACCCAGTCGGGTTCGAAGAACGGCGAGCAAGGTTGTTTGCTAGAGCTGACCCAGGGCGGCAAGACGCCGATCACCCTGGCCGACGGAACCCAGCGCAGTTATCTGCAGGACGGCGACACGGTGACCCTGCGCGGCTGGTGCGAGCGGCCGGGCCATGCGCGCATCGGCTTTGGCAGCTGCGAAGGCAGCGTGCTGGCCGCGGCGTAAATTTATGAAAAAAGTGGCTCTGGCGCTTATCTAACCAGCGCCAGAAGCTATCAAACCAATAGCAATCAGGCGGCCGGCTTGGCGGGCGTTTCACGCAAGGTGTTCTCGGCCGCCCAGGTCCAGGCCTGGCCCGACAGCTCTTGCACCCGCGCCGCGCTGCCAAAGCCGTCGGCCTCGGCGCTGGCGTCACTGGCGGTCTGGCTTTCGACCTGCTGGGCGGTGTGCAGGTACGGGTACCAGGGGCCGGTCTGCTCCAGCAAGGCCTGGCTGGCCTCGGGCGGCAGGCTCAGGGTGGCGGCCACTTCGGCAGGCTCCATCTTCAGGATCAGGCCCAACATGGAGGCCAGGCCCAGGGTGAAGAAGCGGCCGGGCTCCTTTTCGCCACGCTCTATGGCCAGCAGCTCCAGCAAGCGCGAACGCCACAGGGCTACCTCCTGCAGCGCAGACGACAGCTTGCGGCTGCCGGCGAACTGGGTCAGCATCAGCGACAGCCAGCGCTGCAAGTCGTTGCGGCCCAGCATCAGCACTGCCTGGTCGATGCTGGCCACGCCGCCCAGGTGGGCAAAGCTGGCGCTGTTCATGCGCTGCAGCAGCCGCACCGAGACGCTGATGTCGCCCTTGATGGCGCTGACGATCAGGGCGGTATCGGCACCGGACGACAGCTGGCCGAGCAGTTGGGAGAGACGCCCTACCTCGGGCAGCAGCGGCGCCACCCGCTTCATCGGCGCCGCCAGCACCGGGGTCGCCAAACTGCCGCTGGCCAGGCGCACGCCGCCTTGCAGGGCTTGCTCCAGGTCTTCCACGCTGGCCAGGTCGGTGGCAATCACCGGAATGTCTTTGTCAGCGTCCGGCCGGGCGCTGAGTGCCTCCATCAGCCCAGCCACGGTCTGCTGGGCCTCAGGCCGCACCAGCGCGTAGTCGGGCTTGGCGCCCAGGTCGTAGGCCGGGTCCCAGGCCAGCTTGGCACCCACCGCCCGGAACTGCGCGGCCACGGCGGCCACGGCCTCCAGGGCTTCGGGCGACAGCGGCTGGGCGGGGTCGAAGTCCAGGCCGATCAGCGTGCCGGTTTCGTTCTTCGGCACCACGGCATGCGCCAGCCAGGCGGCCGGCACGCGGGCAAAACCTATGCGGCCGCCCAGCACCACCAGCCGAGCCGAGACCAGCACCGCCGCCACATGGGCGGCCTGGCCTGCGCTGTCCGCGTTGCGCGCCAGGCTGCCCAGCGCCTTGTCGCCGATGCGGAACTCAAAGCCCGCCACCTCTCCGCTGGCGGCCATCAGTGGGCGCCGGGCGCCCAGCACCGTGGGCGCGGGCCGGATCGCCGGCATCACGACGGCGGGTTTATCTATTTCTGCTGCCGGCGGCGGGGTATCCGGCGCCGGAGCCGATCCAAGGACCTTGGAAAGCGCGCGTTTGAAGAGGGAAGTCATGGTGTTGTGGGACCCAAGTGCATGTGTCCCACTTTATCGCTTCTCTCCACGTCTGCTGGGAATTGTTACTTTCCCTGTACCAGCCCCACCATGCGCTGGGTGGTGGCGATAGCCGTGCCGTCGTCACCCAGGTCCCAGAACAGACCCGCCATCAGCTGCAGCGACTCGCGGGCCACGCTGCCCAGCAGGTGTTCGTTGGGCGCGTGCTGGGCGCAGGCCGGGTAGGAATGCGGCACCCACAGCGTGGGCTGGCCCAGCACGTCGGCAAACACATCGTTCGGCAGGGTGCCGCCCAGGTTAGGCAGCAGCGCCGGCGGCTTGCCGGTACTGCGGGCGATGGAGGCCAGCGCCCAGTGCACCCAGGGGTTGTCCGGGTCCAGCCGCGTGGCTTTCATCAGCTCACCGCTCTGAGTGACTTCCACATCGCCAAAGCCCTGCGCGTCCAGGTGTGCGCGCAGGTGCTGCAGAAAGCGGCCGCTGTCGCTGCCCACCACGTAGCGGATCTGGCAATGCGCAAAAGCCTGGCCGGGAATGGCGTTGACAGGGGAATCGGGGTTGCCGGTCTTGAAGGCCAGCACCTCCAGGCTGTTCCAGCCGAAGACGCGCTCGGTGGGCGTCAGGCCAGGTTCGCCCCAGCCGGCATCGACCTCGGGGTCGCCCGGGCCGCCACCCACGGCGATGGACTGCAGGGCCTGGCGTACGTTGTCGGGCAGGCTGTCTGGCAGCAGCGCCGGCACCAGGATGCGGCCCTGGGCGTCAACCAGCGAGGCAATCGCATGGGCCAGGCGGATGCCGGGGTTGCATAGCAGTCCGCCCCAGTTGCCCGAATGGTGGCCGGCAGGGCGTAGCGCGATGCGCAGGTCGAAGTTCAAGCCACCGCGTGAACCTAGGAACAGCGTGGGCCGCTCGGCCGCCACGCGGGGGCCGTCGGAGGCCAGGAACAGGTCCGCCGCCAGCGCTTCGCGGTGCAGCTCGCAGACCTGGCGCAGGCCGGGCGAGCCGGTTTCTTCGCCCATCTCGAGCAGCAGCTTCAGGGTGTAGCCCAGGCGGCCCTGGCGCGCCGCCAGCACCTGGGCCAGGGCGGCGATGTTCACCGTGTGCTGGCCCTTGTTGTCGGCGGTGCCACGGCCGTACCAGTGGTCGCCCTCCACCATCAGCCGCCAGGGGTCCAGACCGGCGCGCCACTGGCTGGCGTGGCCGCGCACCACATCGCCGTGGCCGTAGCTGAGCACGCTGCAGCCGGCGTCGGGCTCAGCCCGTTCGGCAAACAGAAACGGGTTGCCGCCGGCAACCGGGTTCGGCCAGACCACGCACACAAAGCCCAGAGCCTGCAGGTCGGGCACGATTTGCTCCTGCAAATAGGCATTCAGCTCGGGCGCACGCGCGGCTTCCTGGCTTTCGGTGGCGTAGGCGACGCGGCGCGCCAGCACTTCACGGAAGCGGCCATCGTCAAAAAAATCGGCGGCCAACGCCAGGGCGCGTTCTCGGGTCATGCTGGGTCTTTCACGGGTGGGGATGAAAGCTGAGCGTAGGCGCCGCCACTACATCGCACAATTATTTTATTTTCAACATACCATTGCCAATTTGGCAAATCACACGCACAAGGAACCGCCATGCATGCCCACCAATTGCAGGACACCGCGCTGCGCTACTTTCTGGAAGTGGTGCGCGGCGGCTCGCTGACCGAGGCCTCGGCGCGCCTGCATGTGGCGGCCTCGGCCATCAGCCGGCAGATTGCCGGGCTGGAGCAGTCGTTGGGCACGGTGCTGTTCGAGCGCCAGCCGCGCGGAATGGTGCCCACGGCGGCCGGCGAGATCCTGGCCGCCCATGCGCGGCGCAGCAGCCTGGATGCCGAGCACGCGCTAGAAGAAATCCAGGCCCTGCAAGGCCTGCGCTCGGGCAAGGTGCGGATGGCGATCACCGAGGGCTTTGCCAGCGCCTTCCTGCCGCCGCTGATCATCGAGTTCCGCCAGCGCTATGCGCGCATCCAGTTCCAGGTAGATGTGACCGCGCCCGCCGAAGTGCCAGTGCGGGTGCGCGACGGGGACGCCGATATCGGCCTGACCTTCAGCCGCGCGCCAGAGCGCGACATCAAGGTCGAGCACCGCCAGTCGGCACCCATACTGGCGCTGATGCACCCCGGCCATCCGCTGGCCGGCAGCAAGGCCCTGACCCTGCGCAGCCTCAGCGCCTACCCGCTGGCGCTGCCCATGGCCGACACCACCTTGCGGCAGATGATTGACATCGCCTGCAGCCGCCAGCAGCTGCTGCTAGAGCCGGTGCTCAGCACAAACTACCTAGCCACCTTGCTGAGCTTTGTGCTGCAGGGCGGCGGGATCTCGGTGGCGGGCGAGGTGTCAGTGCGGCAGCTGGTGGCCGCGGGCCAGCTGGTGGCAGTGCCGATCCGCGACCACGGCATGGAGCTGCGCGACATCGAGCTGCAAACCCTGGCCGGCCGCACCCTGCCGCATGCGGCGCAGAGCTTTCTGGACCACATCAAGCTGCACCTGCCGGCCGAAACCAGCGCCTGATTTGCCGATACAGCAAAGATAGCTTTCAAATTCTCTTATTGTTGCAAAGCTTGCTTGTTTCTACGATGGCAGCACTCCCCACTTTGCACGCCCCACCATGTCCTACCCTACCCGCATTCTGAGCACCGTTTTACTGGCGGCGGCTGCGCTCTCGCCTTTTGCCGCCCAGGCCCAGGCCTACCCGAACCGGCCGATCAAGCTGGTCGTGCCCTTCGGCCCCGGTGGCGCCACCGACATCATCGCCCGCACCCTGGGCGAGCGGCTGCAGGCACGGCTGGGCCAGCCGGTGATCGTGGACAACAAGCCCGGCGGCAGTTCGCTGATCGGTGCCGACCTGGTGGCCAAGGCCGCACCCGATGGCTACACCCTGCTGGTATCGGGCTCGTCCACCTACAGCGTGGCGCCAGCGCTGAAGGACCACATGCCGTATGACGTGAAGAAAGGCTTGGCGCTGCTGGCCCTGGTGGCCAAAACCCCGCTGGTGCTGGTGGCCGGCCCTGCCAGCAATGCCAAAAACCTGGCCGAGCTGATCGCCCAGGCCAAGGCCAAGCCCGACAGCGTGACCTACGCCACCTTTGGCGCGGGCTCAGCGCCACACCTGGCAGGCGAGATGTTCGCCCACGAAGCCGGCATCCAGCTGCTGGCCGTGCCCTACAAAGGCAGCAGCCAGGCCGCCATGGCCTTGCTGGGCGGCGAGATCAGCGTGGCGTTTGACACCATTGCCTCGGTGGGCCCGCACATCAAGTCGGGCAAGCTGCGCGCCTTGGCGGTGACCGATTCGCCGCGTTCCAGCGCCCTGCCCGATGTGCCGACTCTGGCCGAACTGCAGCTGCCCAAGGCCAGCTTCGGCGGCTGGTACGGCGTGGCCGCGCCCGGTGGCACACCGGCGCCCATATTGCAGATACTGGCCCGCGAACTGGCTGCAGTGATGGCCTCGCCCGAAGTCATCGAAAAGTTCAAGACCAACAGCCTGGAGCCGGTCTACCTGGACGCGGCGGCCTTCAACGCCAAGGTACAGTCGGAGATCGCCACCTACACCGCCGTCGGCAAGCGGGCGAACATCACGCTCGATTGACCCCGGCCTTTACCCCTTTGCCCTTTTGCCCATGCCCACAGCGCTCGCCGATAGCCTAGACAACAGCATCCCCCATTCCGCCACCGAAGACCTGCTGGCCCTGGTCAGCGGCACGCTGCTGGTGTCGCTAGGCCTGTCGATGTTCACCCATGTGGGCCTGCTGCCGGGCGGCACGGCGGGCATTGCCATGCTGCTGCACTACGGCACGGGGCTGAATTTCGGTCTGCTGTTCTTTCTGCTGAACCTGCCATTTTCACTGCTGGCCTGGCGCCGCATGGGCTGGGCCTTCACCCTGAAAAGCCTGGCCGCCGTGGCCCTGCTGTCGCTAATGACCAACCTGACCGGACTGGCCGTGCACTACGCCGATCTGCAGCCGCTGTACGCGGCAATTGCCGGTGGACTGGTGCTGGGCACGGGCTTCCTGGTACTGTTCCGGCACCGCGCCAGCCTGGGCGGCGTCGGCGTGCTGGCCGCCTATCTGCAGGAGACCCGCGGCTGGCGCGCCGGCCACGTACAGATGGCGGTGGACATCTGCATCCTGGTCGCGGCGCTGGTGATGGCCGACCCGGCGCGGGTGGCCTATTCGGTACTCGGCGCGCTGGTGCTGAACGCAGTGCTGGCCGTGAACCACCGCCCCGGCCGCTACATGGGAACCTGAGTACCAGATCGGCCTCTGGCGCTTATTTCACCTGCGGCAGGCGCTACTCAATCAATAGCAAAACAATCATTTGCCTAGTAGCTCGGGCACCAGCACCTGGTGCAAGGCAAAGGTATCCGGGCTCGGCCCGGGCAGTACCGAGAAGCCTGCCTTCCGGGCCAAGCCGGCCATGGACTGGTTCTGGACCAGACACTGGCCCACCACCTCGCGTGTGCCGCGGGCCCGCAGATAACTGAGCATCTTGTCCAGCATCAGGCGGCCCAGGCCCTTGCACTGCCAGGCCGAGGCCACTTGCAGCGCGAACTCGGCCCTCTGGTTGTCGGGGTCGCAGACCACGCGAACCTCGGCCACCATGGCCTGGCTGGCGGGGTCGCCCGGACTGAGAGCGATGAAGGTCATCTCGCGGTCGTAGTCGATCTGGCTGTAGCGCGCCAGCTCGGAATGCGGCACCTCGCGACGGGTCAGAAAGAAGCGCAGGCGCATGTCGGCCGGGCTGGCCTGGGCGTAGAAAGCCTGCAGCCGCTCGCCGTCTTCAGGCTGGATCGGCCGCAGCAGCAGCGTGCTGCCGCCCAGCGCCACGGTGTGCTCCAGCTCTTGCGGATACGGTCGGATGGCCGGCGCCACCGGCTGCCCGCGCCCCGGGCCGTGCAGGCGGATGCGCACGTCCAAGGCCAGCACGCCCTGTGCGTCGGCCAGTAGGGGGTTGAGGTCCAGCTCGGCCAGCTGCGGCAGGTCGCAGGCCAGCTGCGCCACCTGGCGCACGGTCTCCAGCAAGGCTGCCTCGGGCACGGCCGGGCGCTCGCGGTAGCCGGCCAGCAGCCGGGCCACGCCACTGCGCTGCACCAGGTCGCGGGCCAAGGCGGTATTCAGCGGCGGCAGCGCCACCGCGTGGTTCTGGCTGAGCTCCACCGCGGTACCCCCCTGGCCGAACAGCAGCACCGGGCCAAACACCGGGTCGGTACTGATGCCGACGATCAGCTCATGCGCCTGGGGCCGCACCACCATGGACTGCACGCTAAAGCCGCTCACCTCCGCCTGCGGCCGCAGCCGGGCCACGCGCTCCAGCATGGCCTGCGCGGCCTGGCGCAGGTCGTCCGCCGAAGCCAGTCCCAGCGCCACGCCGCCGACATCCGACTTGTGGACGATTTGCGGCGATACGATTTTCAGCGCCACCGGATAACCGATGTCGGCAGCGCAGAGCAGCGCCTCGTCCACGTTATGTACCAGCGCGCTGCGCTGGGTGGGTATGCCATACATCCGCAGCAGGCTGTGCACCTGGGTCGGGTCCAGCCATTCCTGCCCGGCCTGGGCGGCTTGCGCCACCACGGCCTGGGCTTGCGCGCGCAGCGGCAAAAAGGCCGGCGCCGTGCTGGCGGGCAGCTCACGCAGTGCAGCCTGGTTGCGCGCATGCAGCACCAGTTGCAGCCAGGCGGCCACCGCGCGCTCGGGCGTGTCGTAGCACGGCAGGCCGGCATGGGTCGTGGCGCTGCGCGCTGCAGCGACTGCAGCGCCGCCCAGCCAGCAGGTCAGCACCGGCTTGCTGGCCTCGGCCAACAGGGGCAGGCAGCCAGCCGCGATATCGGCTGCCGGCACCAAGGCGGTAGGCGCATGCATGAACAGCACCGCATCCACCTCGGGCGCGGCCAGCAGCACACGCAGGCCGTCCAGGTAGCGCTGCAGCGGGGCGTCGCCCACGATGTCCACCGGGTTGCCGTGCGACCAGGTGCTGGGCAGGCAGGCGTTCAGGGCCGCCACGGTATCCGGGCTCAGTGCGGCCAATTGGCCACCCTGCAAGTCCAGTGCATCGGCGGCCAGCACGCCCAGGCCACCCCCGTTGGTGAGTATGGCCAGGCGCTCGCCCACCAAAGGGCGCGCATGGGCCAGGGTTTCGGCAGCGTCGAACAAGGCCTCCAGCGTGTCCACCCGCAGCATGCCGGCGCGCCGGAAGGCGGCATCGAACACCACGTCGGCCCCGGCCAGCGCCCCGGTGTGCGAGGCCGCAGCCCGCGCGCCATCAGCACCGCGCCCGGCCTTGACCACGATCACCGGCTTGTTGCGGGATGCCGCACGTGCCGCCGACATGAACTTGCGCGCGGCCTTGACCGACTCCATGTAGACCAGGATGGCCCGGGTGGCGCCATCGCTGGCCAGGTAGTCGAGCACATCGCCGAAATCCACGTCGGCGCTGTCGCCCAGCGAGATGAAGTGCGAGAAGCCGATGCCACGGGCCTGGGCCCAGTCCAGCATGGCGGTAGCCAGCGCGCCCGACTGGGTGACAAACGCCAGCTGGCCGGGCACGGCATTGCCGGGTGCGAAGCTGGCATTCAGCCCGACGCCGGGCACCAGCGCGCCTATGCAGTTGGGCCCCAGGATACGCAGCAGCGTGGGCCGGGCTGCGTCCAGCATGGCCTGCTCCAGTGTGCCGGGGCCGTCGGGGTTGGCTTGCTTCAGGCCGGCAGTCATCACAATCGCCGCGCGCGTACCCTTGCGTCCGAGCTCGGCGATCAGCCCCGGCACGGTGTGCGCGGGCGTGCAGATCACCGCCAGATCCGGTACTTGCGGCAAGGCCGCCACGTCGCGCCAGGCCGGCTGGCCTGCCACCTGGCTGTGGCGCCGGTTGACCAGCCACAGCGGGCCCTGGAAGCCGCCTTGCTGCAGGTTGTGCAGCACCACGGAGCCCAGGCTGCCGGGCCGGTCCGAGGCGCCGATCAAGGCTACCGAGGTGGGTTGAAAGAGGGCCTCAAGGTGGCGTACGCTCATAGGTTCCTTATGGTGGGTTAGCCCCCGATAGCGCCAAGCTTACGAACAAACACCGCGCCCGCATTTGCGCCAGATCAAGGACATTGTTGCGTGTGTTGCACACAATGGGGTACCAGGCTGAGAGCCATTGCACCAGGCTGACGTATGCGCCGCAGCGGTCGCTGTGGAACCCCTGTTGAACCGAAAGGAATGCCATGACAGTCAAGACCCGCTCTTCTGCTACCGCCCCGGCTACGCCGTTCAGCGCGGCGCCGTGGAACTACTGGACCGAAGTCAGCCGATGGCAGATGGCCATGGCCACAAAAAACGCTTGTGCGCTATTCAGCGGCATGGAAGCCGTGCGCACGGTGCAGCAGCAGATGGCTCACCAGACACTGACCCAGCACGAAGCCGCAGCGGAGCAACTACAAGCCAGCTGTGCGCCCACCGACCTGCTGTCCATCCAATCGGCCCTGCTGCGCTCAGACCTGCAAGGCGCCCTGCACTACTGGCAGCAGTTGGGCAGTGCGGTGCTGCAAGCCCAGCTGGCGATGCTGGACGGCAGCAAGAAGATTCTGGGCCCCACTGTCGAGGACCCGTTCAAGCCCATCTTGCAGGCATGGCAAAACGCCATTCCCCACCCGTTCGACAATCCGGCGCATCCGACCAGCATCCATTGAGGCTGCAGCCGGGTTGGCCGAAAAATTCAAGCCAAATCGGCCTCTGGCGCAATCAAATGTTGCGCCAGCAGCTATCAAAAGCAGAGCGAGTTAGATCGCCACCAGATTGCGCACGCCATTGGCTTCCATGTCCTTGCCCAGACCGCGGGCGATGAACTCGCCGCGCTCCATCACCAGGTAGTCGTCGGCCAGTTCCTGCGCGAAATCGTAGTACTGCTCGACCAGCAGAATCGCCATGTCGCCACGGTCGGCCAGCATGCGGATCACGCGGCCGATGTCTTTGATGATGCTGGGCTGTATGCCCTCGGTAGGCTCGTCCAGTATCAGCAACTTAGGGCCGGCCGCCAGCGCGCGGGCGATGGCCAGCTGCTGCTGCTGCCCACCCGACAGGTCGCCGCCGCGCCGGTTGATCATTTGCTTGAGGACAGGGAACAGCGTGAACAGCTCGGCCGGGATCGGCGTGCTGGCGCTCTTGTAGGCCAGGCCCATGCGCAGGTTTTCTTCCACCGTGAGCCGGGCGAAGATTTCACGGCCTTGCGGCACGAAGCCGACACCGGCGCGGGCGCGCTCATACGGCGTGTAGCCCTGGATGGCTTTGCCGTCTAACTCGATGCTGCCGGTCTTGATAGGCACCAGACCCATCAGCGATTTCAGCAAGGTAGTCTTGCCCACGCCGTTGCGGCCCAACAGTACTGTGACCTTGCCTTTAGTGCATTGCAGACTCACATCCCGCAGGATGTGCGAGCCGCCGTAGTACTGGTTGATGTTTTTGACGTTGAGCATGGTGAGACTTCCGCTTTTAGATGGGTCTTGCCTGATCGGCCACTGGCGTCGACAGGCAGGCCGGGATGTGCTCCCGGCGGCGCAGTGGCTTTCTTTTGCGCAGCCAAAAGAAAGCCACCAAAGAAAAGGCTGCCCCCACTCGCCGCGACCCTTCGCTACGCTGCGGGCAACCTGCGCTGCGCACTTTTGACGGGGGAGCGCTCGAACTCGCTACGCTCAAACAATCGCGCTCCTGATCCCGCCAAAAGCACGCATCGCAGGCGCTCTGAGAGGGGGACCCCAGGGAACGGATACAGGAGCGAACACCCAGCCCGGCAATGCCGGGCTCGCGCCCTAGGCGCGATGTGGCGCACGGCGCCACCGATCCCGCACCCGGGGTCCCCCTCTGTATGCGCCGAGGAGCGCAGCTTTGGGCGGATAAGGGCTGGCGTTGTTTGAGCGTAGCGAGTTTAGCCAGACCCCGCACAAAGCGAGCACCGCAGGTTTCCCAGCGCAATAGCGCTGGGACGCAGACAGTGGGGGTGGCCTTTTCTTTGGTTACTTTCTTTTGGCCAAGCAAAAGAAAGTGACTGCGCCGCCGGGCGCACATCCCGGCCGGGGATGCCAATAAACAGCCCAGATCACCGGCCAAGATAAACCTCAATCACGCGTTCATCGGATTGAACCTGGTCCAACGTCCCCTGCGCCAAAACCGAGCCATCGCACAGCACCGTGACGATCTCCGAAATGGTCTTGATGAAGCTCATATCGTGCTCCACCACCATCAGCGAATGCTTGCCTTTCAGCGTCAAAAACAGCTCTGCGGTGCGGGCAGTTTCCTCGTCGGTCATGCCGGCCACCGGCTCATCGAGCAGCAGCAATTTGGGGTCTTGCATCAGCAGCATGCCGATCTCCAGCCACTGCTTTTGCCCGTGGCTCAGATTGCCGGCCTGGCGCGTCACGCTGTCGGCCAGGTGGATGGTGGTCAGCATCTCGGCCAGCTTGTCGCTCTGCGCGGAATCGAGCTTGAACAGCATCGACGACTTGACGCTCTTGTTCATCTTCAGCGCCAGCTCCAGGTTCTCGAAGACGCTGAGCTTTTCAAACACCGTGGGCTTCTGGAACTTGCGGCCTATGCCCAGCTGGGCGATCTCGGGCTCGTTGTGGCGCAGCAGGTCGATGGTGCTGCCGAAAAACACCTTGCCGGTGTTCGGCCGGGTCTTGCCTGTGATGATGTCCATCATCGTCGTCTTGCCGGCGCCGTTCGGGCCGATGATGCAGCGCAGCTCGCCGGGCGCAATGTCCAGCGACAAACCGTTGATGGCCTTGAAGCCGTCGAAGCTGACGTGAACATCTTCCAGGTACAGAATGCGGCCATGGGTGATGTCCACCTCGCCAGGGGTGTGGATGCGCGAAAAGCCAGCCTGGCGGCCACCGGACTCGGTGTTGCCAGTCTTGGGTGCAGCCTCTTTGACCGCCAGACGCCGCGCGCCCTCTTCCATCAATTCGGGCGTCATGCCTTGGCTCCCTTCAACTTCTTCACCAAGCCGACCACGCCATCCGGCAGGAACAGCGTGACCGCAATAAACAAGGCACCGAGAAAATACAACCAGAACTCGGGATAGGCCACCGTCAGCCAGCTCTTGGCGCCGTTGACAATGAAGGCGCCGAGGATGGGGCCGATCAATGTGGCACGGCCACCTACAGCCGCCCAGACTGCGATCTCAATCGAGTTCGCAGGGCTCATTTCACTCGGGTTGATGATGCCGACCTGCGTGACATACAAGGCCCCGGCGACGCCGCACATCACGGCCGATATCACCCAGATGCTGAGCTTGTAGCCCAGCGGCGAATAGCCGGAGAACATGACCCGGGTTTCCGCATCGCGGATCGCCTGCAGTACGCGGCCATACTTGCTGCCGACCAGCCATTTGGCGAACAGGAAGAAACCCAGCAGCACCAGGCCGGTGATGACAAATAGCGTCATGCGCATCGAGGTAGTGGCCATGGGCATGCCCAGAATCCGCTTGAAGTCGGTAAAGCCGTTGTTGCCGCCAAAGCCGGTTTCATTGCGGAAGAACAGCAGCATGGTGGCAAAGGTCATGGCCTGGGTGATGATGGAAAAGTACACCCCCTTGATGCGCGAACGGAAGGCAAAGAAGCCAAAGATACCCGCCACTACCGCCGGAGCGAACACGATCAAAAACAAGGTGGCGCCGAAGCTGCCGCTCAGCGCCCAGTGCCAGGGCATTTCCTTCCAGTCCAGAAACACCATGAAGTCCGGCAGGTCACTTTTGTAGTTGCCGTCGCGGCCGATCTGGCGCATCAAATACATGCCCATGGCATAGCCACCGAGCGCGAAGAACAGGCCGTGGCCCAGGCTCAGGATGCCGGTATAGCCCCATATCAAATCCATGGCCAGCGCCGCAATGGCGTAGCACATAATCTTGCCGACCAGCGCAATCGCGTAGTCGCTCATATGCCAGATGCTGCCCTGCGGAATCACCAGGTTCAGCAGCGGCGCCACGGCGCAGACCAGGATCAGCGCGACGATGAAGCTGCTCCAGCCGGAGCGGGTCAGCAGCGGGCCTTTAATGGGTAAAACTACTTTGGTCATGCTTCTGCACTCCGGCCCTTCATCGCAAAAATACCCTGTGGACGCTTCTGAATGAAGATGATGATCAGCACCAGCACCGCGATCTTGGCCAGCACGGCGCCGGTCCAGCCCTCCAGAAACTTGTTCAAGATGCCCAGGCCCATGGCCGCGTAGACCGTGCCCGCCAGCTGGCCCACGCCCCCCAGCACCACCACCATGAACGCGTCGACGATGTAGCCCTGGCCCAGGTCGGGACCGACGTTGCCCACCTGGCTCAGCGCGCAACCGGCCAGGCCGGCGATGCCGGAACCGAGTGCGAAAGCGTAGGTGTCGATGCGCGCAGTGTTCACGCCCATGCAGGAGGCGATGGGACGGTTCTGCGTGACGCCGCGCACGAACAGGCCGAGCCGGGTCTTGCCGATCAGCCAGCCGACTCCCAGCAGCACGGCCACGGCAAACGCGATGATGACCAGGCGGTTATAGGGCAGCGACAGATTGGCCAGCACCTGCACGCCGCCGCTCATCCACACCGGGTTTTCTACGCCGACGTTCTGCGCACCGAAGATGCTGCGCACGCCCTGCTGCAGCATCAGGCTGATGCCCCAGGTGGCGAGCAAAGTCTCCAGCGGCCGGCCGTACAGAAAACGCAGCACGCTGCGCTCCAGCGCTGCGCCCACCAATGCCGCCGCCAGGAACGACACCGGCACAGCGGCCAGCAGATACCAGTCAAAGGCGCCGGGCAGGTACTTCTGGAACAGCGTCTGCACCACATAGGTGGCGTAGGCGCCGATCATCATCAGCTCGCCGTGGGCCATGTTGATCACGCCCATCAGCCCGTAGGTGATGGCCAGGCCGAGGGCCACCAGCAGCAGGATCGAACCGAGGCTGATGCCACTGAAGATCGCGCCCAGCTTGTCGCCCCAGGCCAGCGCGGCGTCGACCTTGGCCAGTGCGGCCGCCAGGGCGATCTTCACGTCGCTGTCGGTCTCGGTCTTCAGGCGTGCGAGCAGCACGGTCTTGGTGGCGGGGTTGCTGCTGTCGGCCAGAGTCTTGACAGCATCCAGCCGCGAAGTCTTGTTATCGCTATTCAGCAGCAAGGCGCCGCGCAGCAGGCCCAGCTGGGATTTGATGGTGGCGTTGGTTTCGGCCGCAAAGGCTTTTTCGACCAAGGCCAGCTTGCTCTCGTCGGGCTCGGCCAGCAGGGTCTTGACGGACTCGGCACGCACCTTGTCGTCTTTGGAAAACAGCTTCAGGGCGGCCAGCGCATTGTCCAGCTCACCACGCATCTGGTTATTGTTGATCACATCTTCGGCGTCTTCCGGCAGCGCTACATCGGCACCGGTCGCCGGGTCCACGGTCTTCTCGCCCTGGACCCAAAAAACTTTGTCGCCCAGGGTCTTGACCTGGTCGTCCGACAGCGCCTGGATAAAGGCCACCGTCTTCTCGTCAGCATCCACGACGGCTTTGTTCAGCGCTTCAATGCGCGTCTCGGCCTCGCCGGTTGCCAAGGCTTTCACCTCGTCCGCGCTTAATGCATAAGCGTTACCCGCTATTAAAAGAGTAGCAGCAAGGAGTATTTGTCGAATCAACATGGAGGAACCTGTTGGTTGGGCATGGTGGCAATGAAGTCCCATCCGCTGGGCTCAAAGAAAAGATGGAGAGGCAAACACGCCCCTCTCCCGCGAAAGCGCGCCTCCCTTTCCAGAGATACCGCGGAACCGGCTATGCCGGGCCGCTGGTATCGCCCCCCCGCAAGGGGGGGAGGAGGCCACCTGCGTCCTCGGCTTTACAAGCCGAGTCCGGGGCAGTGGGCAAGCCTGGGGGTGTGCTTACTTCTTCACTGGCTCGTCAGGCTTGCCAGCGTTGCCTTCGATGTACGGGCTCCATGGCACGGCCTTGACCGGGCCAGGAGTCTTCCACACCACATTGAACTGGCCGTCGGCTTTGATTTCGCCGATGAACACCGACTTGTGCAGGTGGTGGTTCTTCTCGTCCATCTTGGACACGATGCCGGACGGTGCCTTGAAGGTCTGGCCGGCCATGGCGGCAATCACCTTGTCGGTATCGGTGGACTTGGCTTTTTCTACGGCCTGTTTCCACATGTTGATGCCGATGTAGGTGGCTTCCATCGGGTCGTTGGTCAAAGGCTTGTCGGAACCGGGCAGGTTCTTGGCCTTGGCGTAAGCCGACCACTTCTTGATGAACTCGGCATTGGCTGGGCCCTTGATCGACTGGAAGTAGTTCCAGGCGGCCAGGTGGCCGACCAGTGGCTTGGTGTCCACGCCGCGCAGCTCTTCTTCACCCACGGAGAAGGCGACAACCGGCACGTCCTTGGCCTTCAGGCCGGCGTTGCCCAGTTCCTTGTAGAACGGCACATTGGAGTCGCCATTGATGGTGGACACCACGGCGGTCTTGCCACCAGCGGAGAACTTCTTGATGTCGGCCACGATGGTTTGGTAATCGCTATGGCCAAACGGGGTGTACTTTTCGTCGATATCGGTATCGGCCACACCCTTGCTCTTCAGGTAGGCGCGCAGGATCTTGTTGGTGGTGCGGGGGTATACATAGTCGGTACCCAGCAGCACCCAGCGCTTGGCGCCGCCACCGGCCTTGCTCATCAGGTAATCAACGGCGGGGATGGCTTGCTGGTTAGGCGCAGCACCGGTGTAGAACACGTTCTTGGACAGCTCTTCGCCCTCGTACTGCACGGGGTAGAACAGCAGGCCGTTCATTTCTTCAACTACTGGCAACACCGACTTGCGCGACACCGAGGTCCAGCAGCCGAAGATCACCGAAACCTTGTCCTGGCCCAGCAACTGCTTGGTCTTTTCAGCGAACAGCGGCCAGTTGGAAGCGGGGTCGACAATCACGGGCTCGAGCTTCTTGCCGAGCACGCCGCCCTTGGCGTTGATCTCTTCGATGGCCATCAGCACGGTGTCTTTCAACACGGTCTCAGAAATCGCCATGGTGCCCGACAGGCTGTGCAGCACACCGACCTTGATGGTGTCGGCCGCGTGCGCGGGGATGATGGACAAGGATGACAGGGCGACAGCGGCGGTGAGCGCCTTGAGAGTGAATCGACGTTGCATGTGTGCTTCTCCAGTAAGTAAATGAACCCGTTTCGCCACATTCGACCTGTAGACAACAGGGCTTTGCGCGGCGATGGTTGGACTTTAGGGAAGCACGGGACATGCGGGAATACGCCGGGTGGCGTATGCCCATGGGAACGATGGGAACTTAGGTCGCCAGCGCGGCCACCAGTTGCTCGGCCGCCTGCAAGGCGTCAGCGCGGCTGGGCCAGCTGCGGCCGGTGTCGTGCAAAGGCGCCAGGCCTTCGACATGGACCAGGTCAATCGTCCAGGGGCCGTCGCCCACCCGGCACAGCTTGGCCATGAAATTGCGGCCATTCGCCACGCCGGGCACGTATTCTTCAATCGGTTTGGCTAGTTCTTGTTCCATCGGATTCTCGGCAAATCTGAATTATCTCAGCCGCCTTTGCCCCGACGGCAGGCGCACGGCACAGGCCGACCAACGTAACAAGTCGCTACAGTTTCCTGCTGGCAAAACTGTGTGTGACACAGTACCGTCATCCACCGCGACAAGAATCAAATTTGTCTGCACCTCTGGCTACCTGCAGCCGCATCTCTCCACAGCCAAGACTGAACGCAGTGGCCCGCTAGCACCGACCGCCCGGGTTCTGCGCCCCTTTTTACAACCGAGACAGGACACCCATGCTCTTCAGCCGAACTGCCCTTTGTATCGCCGCCCTGGGCGCCCTGGTGCTGGGCGCCAACGCCCAGGCCGCCGACACGCCGATCTACACCATCCAGGGCACCGGCAGCGCCAGCCCGCTGGTGGGCCAGACCGTCACCACCACCGGTGTGGTCACACGCGTCAACAACAACGGGTTTTATCTGCAGGACCTGGTGGGCGACGCCAACCCGGCCACGTCGGACGGCATTCTGGTGTTCACCGGCAGCGCGCCCACCGTGGCGGCCGGCAACCTGGTGCGACTGACGGGCAAGGTGGTGGAGTTCAACACCGGCGCGGCCAGCAATGCCGACACCGCGGCCCATACCGTCACCGAACTGACCACCATTGCCGACCTCGCCGTGATCGGCACCGGCCAGAGCGTGGCTCCGGTGGTGCTGACACTGCCGCTGCCGCAGGGCGAAGACTTCGAGCGTTATGAAGGCATGCTAGTGACCATCAACGGGCCGCTGACGGCGTCGCAAAACTACTTCCAGGGCCGCTACGGCCAGCTCACGCTATCGGCCCAGGGCCGGCTGGAAACACCCACCAACCGCTTCCGCCCCGGCACACAAGCGCTGACGCTGAACGAAGCCAACGCGCGCCGCAGTTTCATTCTGGACGACGGCAGCAGCCTGCAAAACCCCAACCCCATGCCCTATGTGGGGGCCGACAACACCTTGCGCGCAGGCGATACGGTGGGCGCGGTAACCGGCGTGCTGGACTACGGCCTGGCCACGGCCAGCAATGCCGACTATGGCTCCTACAAGCTGCAGCCCACAGTGGGCCCGGTGTTCAGCCGCCAGAACGTGCGCACCGCCGCCCCCGAGGCGATGGGCGGCAACATCCGCCTGGCCAGCTTCAATGTGCTGAACTACTTCACCACCTTCACCAACGGCGCCACGGCCTCGGGGCAGACCGGGCAAGGCTGTACGCTGGGCGGCGCCACCGCAGCCAGCAACTGCCGCGGCGCCAACAACCTGGCCGAGTTCGAACGCCAGCGTGCCAAGATCGTCGCCGCCCTGGCCGCCATCAACGCCGACGCGGTCGGCCTGATGGAAATACAAAACAACGGCAGCACCGCAGTGCAGAACCTGGTGGACGCACTGAACGCACGCCTGGGTGCAGCCACCTACGCCGCCGTTCCCGACCCCAGCGCCGGCACCGGCACCGATGCCATCAAGGTCGCCATGATCTACAAGCCGGCCCGCCTGGGCCGCTCCGGCGCCTCCACCAGCGACGCCAGCGCCATCCATAACCGCCCTCCTCTAGCCCAGAGCTTTGCAGCCGCCAACGGCGAGAAGTTCACCCTGGTCGTCAACCACTTCAAATCCAAAGGTTGTGACGGCGCCACCGGCACCGACCTGGACCAGGGCGACCTGCAAGGCTGCTGGAACAGCCAGCGCGTGCAGCAGGCCCAGGCCTTGAAAACCTTTATCGGCGGCCTGCAAACCACCAGCGGCAGCAGCGATGTATTACTGGTCGGCGACTTCAACGCCTATGCCCAAGAAGACCCGATTGCGCAGCTGACAGGCAGCGGCTATGTGGACCAGATTGGCCGCTTCAACAGCTTTGGCTATTCCTACGTGTTCAACGGCGCTGCCGGCCGGTTGGACCACGCGATCACCACCGCCAGCATGTCGCCCAAGGTGGCCCGCGCCACCGATTGGCACATCAATGCCGACGAGCCCTCGGTGCTGGACTACAACCTCGAATTCAAGCAGCCGGCCTGCGCTGCGTGTGCCCCCGACCTGTACAGCGCCAGCCCCTACCGCTCGTCCGACCACGACCCTGTGGTGCTGGGCCTGAACCTGTACAAAACGATCACCGGCACCTCGGGCCGCGACACCCTGGCCGGCACGCCGGGCGACGATTACTTTGTCGGCGGCGCAGGTGCTGACACCCTGATCGGCGGCGCGGGCAACAATGTCTACGCCTTCACCAACCTGCGCGATGCGGGCGACAGCATCACCGACTTTGTGCCCGGCAAAGACCAGATCGACCTGCGCCTGCTGCTAGCCAGCCTCGGCTATGCCCCCGATGCGCCCGGAGCCGAAAGCCTGGTGCAGGCCGTGGCCAATGGCAATAACAGCGTGCTGCAGTTCAATGCCGGCGGCGCCTGGCGCAGCCTGGCGACCCTGCAGGGCGTGGCCCCCGCCGATATCCGCATCAGCCGCGATGTCGTGCTGCGCTGAACCTCCCACCTTACCGAACCACCACCATGCACTTCCTTCAAAAAACCAGCCTCGCCATCGCTCTGCTGGCCGCTCTGTGCGGCACCGCGCAAGCCAACATCGTGAACGGCAACTTCGATACCGGCCTGACCGGTTGGAACACCCTGGGCGACGCCAGCAACCAGAACGGCCAGCTGCTGCTGACCAACACCACGGTGGCGGCCGACGACGTGGATGCGTCGAACAATCCGATAGCCAGCCTCAACCGCTCAGGCACCGATGCAGTGGATGCCAGCCTGCTGTCGGCCGCGGCCGGCTTGGCCGCGGGTGCACTCGACCCCTCGGCGTTTGACTTCGCCGCCGAAGGCGCACTGGCCTGGCAAAGCTTTACCGGCAATGCAGGCCAGACCCTGAGCTTTCTGTGGAACTTCGGCACCCGCGACAGCTTTGCCGACTACGCCTTTGTGGTGCTGGACGGCGTGCTGCTGCGGCTGGCCAGCGCTGCCGATGCAGCCTTGCCCGGCACCGGCGACAACCTGTTAGAAACCGGCTACAACCCCTTCAGCCTGACACTGGGCAGCAGCGGCAACCACAGCATTGCGTTTGGCGTGGTGGACGTCAACGACACTGCCGTCATGTCCTCGCTGGCCATCGACCAGGTGCAGCTCAGCGCAGACAACACCGTGCCAGAGCCGGGCTCCCTGGCTTTAGTGGCCCTGGGCTTGGGCCTGATGGCCTGGCGCAAGCGGCGCGCCGGCTGACCCCAGTGCTCAACCCAGGCCGGGCGGAACCGCCTGGCCCCACGGCGTGGCTTGCTCAAAGGCAAACGCCGCCCGCAGAATCGTCGGCTCGGCGAACGGCCAGCCGATGAACTGCACCGAGATCGGCATGCCAGCCGGCGACAAGCCTGCCGGCACCGCCACCGGGCACAGGTCCAGCAGATTCACAAACCGGCCCAGGCGCGACAGCGGTGTAGCCAATTCATCCACAAGCGACGCCGCGTCCAGCGCGTCCGACCCAGTAGCCCGACAAGGTGATGCCCGACGGCGGCAAACGCGATATACAGCGCCAGCAGCAATGCCAGCAGCAGCACGGTGCGCACCGCCTGGATGAATATGTGGGCGGCGTGGCGCAACAGTCACGCGCCGGCACACACTGGGCCACGCTGGGCCACACGTCGACCGAAAACGACAAGCTGCGCCAGGCCATCATGCTGATGGAGAAGAACATCACCACGCCGCTGGAGATCGCGGTGAACGCTCGCCTGGTGGAGACCAGCAGCCGCCAGCTAGAGCGGGGGTTACTGGCCGAAACCGGCGCCTCGCCTTCGGAGTTCTACCGCAACTCGTACCTCAAATACGGCCGCTGGCTGCTGACCACCTCCGACTCGCCGGTGAGCGCGATTGCCTACGAATGCGGCTTTGCCGACGCCTCGCATTTCATCCGGCATTTTCAGCAGCTGTACGGCGTGGCGCCGGGGCGGCTACGCCGCGCGGTAATGGCGGCCTGAAGCCCAGGCAGTTTTATAGAAAAAGTGGCTCTGGCGCTTAGTTTATCTGCGGTAGCGGCTAGCAAATAAATAGCAAAAGGCTTTACCGCGCTGACACCCGGATCTGCACGAGCCGCCGGCTGTCCGCCACGGCCTCGCTGCTATAGCTGCCCGCAGCTGGCTGGCCGCCGCTGGCCGCCACCGTGACCCACTGGCCCAGCGGCGCACTGACGGTGGTGCTGAGCTGGCTGCGCTCCTGGTTGGGCAGCTCGGCATTGCCCGTGAGGGCGGCGACGCTGGCGGCCTGCAGGTCGATCTGCACCGCCACCGCCTGCTTGCCGCCGGGCCAGCGCGGCTGGATGCGCAAGCTCTGGCCCGACTGCATCCACACCATGCCGTAGCCAACACCGCCACCGCTACTGGATGCCGAGCCCGCGCCCGATGTGCGTTCGCTGCTCTGCCCGCCCACCGATTGGATCCAGCGGATCGGCATGTTCTGGCCCATGCTGAGGGTGGCGGTCTCGCCATTACGCACCTGGACCTGCTGCGGCGCCACCGGGGCGGCGCTGGGCTGGGTGCTGGCGGTATAGCCGCCGCCATCCTCAATCTGCCGCAGCTCCACTGTCAGGTCGCGCGCGAGCAACTGCGCCTGCGCCAGCGGGGTCAGCAACAGCGCGAAGGCGGCAACAGCGGGAAGCAGGTAGGCGGTATGGCGCATGGTGGAGAGGATTGTTCCACGGAAGCACGCATCGCAGGGGTATCGCAGCAAAACCACAGGTGGCGGCGCGCCGAAGAATACAATTGCTTACGCGTTACCCTGCATGACTGCACATCGCAGCGCACTTGTTTTTCACTTCTTCCCCCGTATTGATGGATGCTGGCCTTAGCCCATCCATCCCACTGGAAAGCCGCCGTTGAGTGATGATTTTGACGACCTGTTTGATGCCCCGGCCAGTGCCGTGGCTGCGGCGCCAGCACCGGCAGCTGCGTCGGCCCCAACTCCAGCACTGCCTGCAACAGTAGCTCCCCCCCAACCCGCAGCCGAGCCACCGCTGCGTTGCATCTGGATGGCCATCTACAAACGCGGCGCTACCGTGCAGTACAAGGGCAACAACCACACGGTCACCCATGTGCAGATCAGCAAAGGCAATCTCTTCGTCGGCATGCAGGATGTAGACGGGGTGATCCCCCAAGAGAAAGTCATCGTGCCACTGACCGAGTTCCGCCTGCAGCTGCGCAACTGATAGCTGCTTAGCCCGCCCCGCGCTGGGCCGCCAGGCGCAACGCCAATCCACTCAAGGCCTCGTAGGCCGCACCCGCTTGTGCGTCCCAGGCCTTTACCACCTCGGCCTGGCGGGCGATGGCGGCGGTGTCGCCGCGCGCCGCCGGGCCGGTGAGCGCTGCCGCCGGCCCCAGCCGAGTGATATTGGCCGCCGCATTGGCCAGCAGCGTGGCGCGCAGCCCGGGGATCAGCGCAGCCGGCACGCCGCTGCTGCGCCAGGCGTCTTCGGCCACGCTTTGCAGCACGGGCAAAAAGTTGGTGGCGAACACCGCGGCCGCGTGGTACAGCAGCTTGTGCTCGCTGGCCACGCCAAAGCACTGCGCACCGATGGCGCTGAACGCGCTGTGCAGCTGCGCGGAGGCGACGGCATCGCCCTCCAGTGCGCAGGCGGTACCAGGGAACTGGGCCACAGCCGCGTCCACCGTGGCAAAACTCAGAATGCAATGGGCGCTGGCCGTGCGCCAGCCCAGATCGGCCAAGGGAGCCAGCGTGACGCTGCCCAGGGCGCCGCTGCAATGGAAAGCCACAGACGCCGGTGACGCGACCTGGGCCAGGGCCTGCGCCACCTGCGGCAGCTGTGCGTCCGGCACCGCCAGCATCCACACATCGGCCGGGCGCATGGCCTGCAAAGAGGACACGGCCTGGCCCGCACCGATGGATGCGCAGGCCGCCTGGGCGCTGGCCAGCGAGGTGGTCCGCACATCTTGCACGGCAAAACTGCCGGTCTGCTGCCAAAGGCGCGCCAGGGTTTGGGCCACGCGGCCAGCGCCGACCAGATTCAGGGTATGCAAACGGGTAGTCATGCCGCCATGCTACACAGCGGCCGACATGGAGCAGGCAGGGTCAGGCCGAAAATTTCAGCGCATTGGTCACGTCACCCATGGGCTGCTGGCCGCGGGCCTGCATCGCGTCGTCGCGTTGCTTCAGGCCATCGAGCTTTTCCAGAGCTGGGAAGCCAGCGAACAGGTTGTTGAAGCTGCGGTTCTCGCCGTAGATCACCACCACGGTCTTGACGAGTCGTTAGAACGTGTTCAAGGTCTTTTTGGGGCCGCGCAGCAGCCTTTTCGGGAGGGGCTGGTAGGCGCGGCTCGCCGCACATAGCTCGGCTATGTGCAAGAGTCGCAACGCCCCAGACTGCCCGAAAAGGCAGCTGCCCTTCGGGTTGGGGAGAAATCGGGCGATTTGCCCGCCATCACCTT
>CAUPON010000002.1:0-344323 GCA_963513025.1 uncultured Albidiferax sp. | reverse complement strand
CCAGGTCAACGACGCGGTGCATTTGCTCAATCACAGGCCTCGTAAGTGCTTGGGCTACCGAACTCCCCATGAGGTGTTTTACAACCTACCGGTTCGGCCTCTTACACTGCATTCCGTTGCACTTTGTACTTGAATCCGCGCACCAAATAGGCCTCCAGCGCATATTTAGATTGCGCAAGCAGCTATAAGTTAGATAGCGAACATGCAGCCTGACCACCACACTGCAAAGCGAAGCCGTTACGGGTTTTCCCAGGTACAGGCCCAAGCCACTTAAAATCCACGCCATGCCGTCCCCGCAACTTGCGGCGGCTCTGGCCTTGTCCTCGCGGATTTCCTCTTATCTTCTCCGGCTGCCTCTGGCAGCCACCTTGCCATGATCACCCTGAAAAACGTCGTTCTTCGCCGTAGCGCCAAAGTATTGCTCGACAGCGCCAACGTCACCATCAACCCCGGCGAAAAAGTCGGCCTGGTGGGCCGCAACGGCGCTGGCAAGTCCACGCTGTTTGCGCTACTGAACGGCACACTGCACGAGGACGGGGGCGACTTCTACGTACCACCGCAATGGCGTTTGGCCCAGGTGGCGCAGGACATGCCGGAAACCGACCAAAGCGCCACCAACTTCGTGATCGAGGGCGACACCAATCTGCTGGCCGCCCAGCAGGAAGTCGATGCCGCCGAAGCCACCGACGACGGCGAGCGCATGGCGAATGCGTATATGGCGTTGTTCGACGCCGGCTCTGGCGACGCGCAGGCACGCGCCCAGGCGCTGATTCTCGGCCTGGGCTTCAAGACCACCGAACTCGACAACCCGGTGAACAGCTTCTCCGGCGGCTGGCGCATGCGCCTGCAGCTGGCGCGCGCGCTGATGTGCCCGTCTGACCTGATGCTGCTGGACGAGCCAACCAATCACTTGGACTTGGACGCTTTGGTGTGGCTGGAAGCATGGCTGAAGCGCTATACCGGCACCATGCTGGTCATTAGCCATGACCGCGAATTCCTGGACGCCATCACCGACGTCACCGTGCATATTGAAACCGCCAAGCTGAACCGCTACGGCGGCAACTACAGCAAGTTCGAGGACATGCGCGCCGAGAAGATGGAGCAGCAATCGGCCTCCTTTTCCAAGCAGCAGGACAAGATTGCCCATTTGCAGAAGTTCATCTCGCGCTTCAAAGCCCAGGCCAGCAAGGCCAAGCAGGCGCAAAGCCGGGTCAAGGCACTGGACCGCATGGAGAAGATTGCGCCGCTGCTGGCCGAAGCCGAATTCACCTTCGAATTCAAAGAGCCCGCCAACCTGCCGAACCCGATGCTGTCGATGTCTGACGCCACCTTTGGCTACCCACCGCCCGAAGGCGCACCCGAGGGCACCGGCCCGACAGTTATCGTGCAAAAGGTCAACAAATCGGTGCTGGCAGGCCAGCGCATCGGCATTTTGGGCGCCAACGGCCAGGGTAAATCGACATTGGTGAAAACCGTGGCCCGTGCGCTGACGCCGATCCACGGCGAGATCCTGGAGGGCAAGGGCCTGAACATTGGATACTTCGCCCAGCAGGAACTCGACGTGCTGCGCCCCGTGGACACCCCGCTGGAGCACATGATCCACCTGGTAAAGGAAACCACCGCCGCGGGCAAGCTGGCCGGCCAGGGTACGCGCGAGCAGGATTTACGCAGCTTCCTGGGCACCTTCAATTTCAGCGGCGACATGGTCAAGCAGGCCGTGGGCAGCATGAGCGGCGGCGAAAAAGCCCGCCTGGTACTGTGCATGATCGTCTGGCAGCGCCCGAATCTGCTGCTGCTGGATGAGCCCACCAACCACTTGGACTTGGCAACCCGCGAAGCGCTGGCCATGGCATTGAATGAGTTTGAAGGCACGGTGATGCTGGTCAGCCATGACCGTGCCCTACTGCGCTCGGTCTGCGACGAATTCTGGATGGTGTCCCGCGGCGGAGTCGAACCGTTTGACGGCGACCTGGACGACTACCAACGCTACCTGCTGGACGAAGCCAAGCGCATGCGCGAAGCTGCTAAAGAAGCCGGCAAAACCGCCGCTGCGGCACCGACGCCAGTGGTGGCTGTGGCAGCCCCGGTCGTCAACACCAAAGCTATTCAGCGCGACCTGGACAAGATCGACACCGAGATGGCGGCCATGCAGCTGGAAAAAGACGGCTTGGAGCAAAAGCTGGCCGAGGCCAAGAACCCCCACGAAATCGGCCAGGCGGGCAAACGGCTGAAGAAGGTCAACGCCGACATGGCGGCGTTGGAAGAGCGCTGGATGAAGCTATCTGAGCAGCTGGAATCCGCTGGCGCCATGGCCAGTTAAGGCCGAGCAGGTATATTTAAGCGTCCTATTGATTTGGTATACGGAGATTTCTATGTTTTCTTTGATCGGCACGCTGATAGTGGGTTTAGTGGTCGGTTTGATTGCTCGCGCGGTCAAGCCTGGTGACGACAAGCTTGGTCTCATCATGACGTCCATTCTCGGCATTGCCGGCTCTTTCATCGCCAGCTTCGTCGGCGAAAAAATGGGCTGGTACCCACCCGGCGCACCGGCTGGATGGATTGCCTCCGTCGTTGGCGCCATCGTGCTGCTGCTGATTTACGGCATGGTCAGCAAAAAGTAATTACGCACTTGGTGCGTCGCGGCAAGGGCTTGCGCCAAACGGGTGCAAGCCCTTTTCTTTTGCACCGTTTTGGATCAAATAATTCATTATATTTTTTATTGATTTATTTAATTCATTTTGGTATCTTTGTTGCTCCAGACATTTGCAATGCACACCGCTGTCGGAAACCCATCCTTCAACCCGGTCATCCAGGAGTAGCCCGCATGAAACTCTCTCAATTCGCCGCCAAAGTCGCCTTCACGGTGGCCGCGGTCGCAGCAACCTTCGTCCCCGCACTCGCCGCAGATTGGACCGTCGGCGCCAATATCGGCAATGTTCCGTGGGAATTCCAAGATGCCAGCGGCAAGTTCGTCGGCTTCGAGATCGATATGGTGAATGAGGTCGCCAAGCGTGCCGGCAAAACGGTGCAGATCGAGAACATCCCGTTCAATGGCCTGTTCCCCGCCGTGCAATCAGGCCGCATCCAGATCGCCATCTCTAGCATCACCATCACGCCAAAGCGGCTGGAGTCGCTGGCCTTTGCACAGCCCTACTATGACAGCGACCAATCCTTGTCAGTGCTGAAGGCCGCAAAGATCGACAAGCTGGAAGACCTGGCGGGCAAGACCGTTGGTGTAGACACCGCCTCCACCGGCGACATCTACGCCACCCAGAACACCGCAAAACTAAAGATCGCCACCATCTCGCGCTACGAAGGCCTGGCACCGGCGATGCTGGATTTGGCTTCTGGCCGGATTGACGGCTACATCAGCGACATCCCGGCCGTCGAGTACTACATCAAGGACAAGCCCCAGTACCGCATTGCCGCGCGTATCCCCACCAATGAGCGCTACTCCTTCATGTTTGCCAAGAACTTTGCCGACGCCGCCAAGGTGAATGACATCTTGACCACGCTGAAGAAGGAAGGCTTTGTGTCGGCCACCCACAAGAAGTGGTTTGGCACCACGCCGCCGGACAGCTCGTCCAGCGTCATGGTGATGGACGTCCCCAAGCTGTAAATACCTGCCAGCCCTCGCATGAATCTGCTCGACACCTTCTTCAACTGGCCGGTTTTCCGGGATGCCCTGCCCTTGCTGCTGCAGGGGTTGTGGACCACGATTCTGCTGGGGGCGGTCAGCATCCTGCTGGGCTTTGTCGGCGGCCTGCTGCTGGCCCTGGTGCGCTTGTACGGCGCGGCCTGGGTTCGCACGCTGGCACGCATCTACATCGACGTATTCCGTTCGATTCCGCTGCTGGTCTTGCTGGTACTGGTGTACTACGCACTGCCGTTTGTCGGCATACGCCTGACCTCGTTCGGGGCCGCCACGGCAGCGCTGACGCTGGTGTCCTGCGCCTACACTGCCGAGATTTTCCGGGCCGGCATAGAGGCCATTCCCAAAGGCCAGTTCGAGGCGGCAGATGCCATCGGACTCGGCTTTTTCAGCTGCATGCACGATGTAGTGTTGCCGCAGGCCATGCGCATCGTCGTGCCACCGCTGACCAGCAATTGCATCAACGTGCTGAAAGACACGGCGCTGGCGTCCGTGGTGGCCATGCCGGATCTGCTAAAGCAGGCCACCCAGGCCCAGGCCTTGGCGGCCAACCCCACGCCGCTGATCGGCGCAGCCGTTTTATATCTGCTGCTGCTGCTGCCGCTGGTGCGGCTGGTCGGCTTCTTTGAAGCGCGGCACCGCACTTCTACCCGCTGAGGTGCTCGCATGACAGCATTGATTGAAATTCGCGGACTCTGCAAGTACTACGGCACGTTCGAGGCCCTGCACAGCATTAATCTGGACGTGACTGCCGGAGAAGTGGTTGTGGTCATCGGCCCATCCGGCTCGGGCAAATCCACACTGATCCGCTGCATCAACCTGCTGGAAGACTATCAGCGCGGCGAGGTGCTGGTGGACGGCGAAAGAGTCGTGCGCGGCAAGGGCTTGGGCAAGGTGCGGGCCGAGGTCGGCATGGTGTTCCAGAGCTTCAACCTGTTTCCACATCTGACAGCGTTGGCTAATGTGGCACTGGGGCCCATGCGCGTGCGGCATATGCCGAAACGCGAAGCTGAAGCCCGCGCCCTTGCGCTACTGGAAAAGGTTGGCCTGGGCGCCCATGCGTACAAACGGCCGGCGCAGCTGTCCGGCGGCCAGCAGCAGCGCGTAGCGATTGCCCGGGCACTGGCGATGGAGCCCAAGGTCCTGCTGTTTGACGAACCCACCTCCGCACTCGACCCGGAGATGGTCGGTGAGGTGCTGGATGTGATGCAGAACCTGGCACGCACCGGCGTCACCATGGTGGTGGTAACGCATGAGATGGGCTTTGCCCGCCGCGTTGCCGACCGGGTGATCTTCATGGAAGCCGGGCGCGTTATCGAGCAAGCCCCACCAGAACAATTCTTCAGCGCGCCCCGCGAGGAGCGTACCCAGGCCTTTCTGAAGGCCATTCTTCAACACTGATTCTTTATGCCGCACGCACTCAATCTGGACCATATCCGCGCCGAATTTCCGGCACTAAACAACGACTGCGCCTACCTCGACAACGCCGGCGGATCCCAGGTGCTGCGCCGAGTCGCCGACCGGGTGCGCGACTACCTGCTGACCAGCAGCGTGCAGCTGGGTGCCAGCTACGCCCAGTCGCAGGACGCCGGGGCCAAGGTACTGGCGGCGCGCCGCTCGGTCGCCGAGCTGATCCATGCGCCCTTCGACGACGAAGTGGTGATGGGCGGCGCCACCACCTCGCTGATGTTCCAGGTGACACAAGCGATCCGGCTCGGCATCCAGCCTGGCGATGAGATCATCGTCACCAACACCGACCACGAAGCGAATATCGGTGGCTGGATGCGGCTGCAGGCGGCCGGTGCCGTCATCAAGATCTGGGAAGTGAACCACGACACGCTAGCGCTGGACTTGGGCAGCCTGGACCGGCTGCTGACGCCGCGCACCAAATGGGTTGCCATGACCCATGCGTCGAACATCCTGGGCACCATCAACCCCGTGGCCGAAGTTGCCAAACGGGCACACGCGGTGGGCGCGCGCCTGTGCGTCGACGCCGTGGCCTATGCTCCGCACCGGCTAGTGGATGTGCAGGCCAGCGGTGCCGACATGTATGTGTTCAGCTTCTACAAGGTGTTTGGCCCGCACTACGCAGTGCTGTGGGTACAGCGCGATCTGCTGCAGTCGCTACCCAGCCTGAACCACTATTTCATCGGCCAGGATGTGCTGCCCTACAAGCTGCAGCCCGGCAATGTGAACTACGAGCTGTCGTACGGCTGCATCGGCATCAGCGACTACCTGGTGGATGTGGGCAGCCGACTCGGCTCCACCGGCTCGGCACGGCAAAAAATGCAGCTGGCTTTTGATGCCTTCGAGCAGCATGAAGACGCGCTGGCCGAACGTCTGCTGGGCTACTTGCGCAGCAAAAAGTCGGTGCGCATCATCGGCCTAGACACTGCCAGCGAAGGCGGACGGGTGCCCACGGTGAGCTTCATGGTGGCCGGTCAGATGTCCGAGTCCATCGTCCGCCACATGGACCGCTTTCACATCGGCATCCGCTTCGGCGACTTCTATGCCAAGCGCCTGGTCGAATCGCTCGGCCTGCAAACCCAGGGCGGCGTGGTCCGCGTGTCCATCGCCCACTACAACACGTTTGCAGAAATCGAACGCCTGATTCAGCATCTGGACGAGGTCATCGCATGAACACCACAGCCACCCTGGTGCGCAACGGCCGCATCATCACCGCCACCGACGACTATGTAGCCGATGCGCTGATGCGTGACGGTGTAATTGACAGCATTGGCCGCAATCTGCAGGTCGGCGAAGACGTGGCCATCGTTGACGCCACCGGCCTCTACGTGCTGCCCGGTGGCGTTGACACCCATGTGCACCTGGAAAACGTGATCGGCCCGACGATCACCTGCGACACCTTTGCCAGCGGCACCAAGGCCGCGGCATTTGGCGGCACCACCACCATCGTCGACTTCGCGCTGCAAACCGCCACCGACTCGCCCCTGGGCGCCATCGCCCGGGCCCAACGCAGCGCCGAGTCGCAGGTGGCGGTGGACTTCAGCTTCCACGTCATCATCACCCGCGTCGACGAGCAGGTGCTGCAGGATGTGCGCCATGCGATGCGCCACGAAGGCGTGACCAGCTTCAAGATGTTCATGGCCTACCCCGGCGTGATGATGGCCGACGACGCCGCCATCTTCCGCATGCTGCGCCAGGTCGGCGCCGACGGCGGCATGGTGGCGCTGCACGCTGAGAACGGCACAGTCATCGACCTGCTGATCAAGGAGGCGCTTGACGCCGGCCATACCTCGCCGCGCTACCACGCGATGACCCGCCCGGCCATCATGGAAGGCGAAGCCACGCACCGCGGCATCCGCCTGGCCGAACTGGCGAACGCACCGATCTACTTCGTGCATGTCTCCAGCAACCAGGCGCTGAAACACATTGTGGCGGCCCGCGCCGAGGGCATCCCGGTGTTTGCCGAGACCTGCCCCCACTACCTGCTGTTTGACGATTCGGTCTACAACACCGACGACGTGGAAATCGCCAAATACGTAATGACGCCGCCGCTGCGCACGCCCGACGACCAGAAGCATTTATGGCGTGCGCTGCGCTATGACGATCTGCAGGTGATTGCTACCGACCACTGCCCGTTCTGCATGAAGGAAGGCCACCTGGGCTACAAGCTGCAGAAGATGCGTGGCAAGGACGACTTCTCGCTGATCCCCAACGGCGCACCGGGCATCGAAACGCGGCTGGTCAGCCTGTTCGATATCGGCGTAATGCAGGGCAAGCTGTCGCTGAACCGCTTTGTGGAGCTGACCTCGACGACGCCGGCCAAGCTGTTTGGCCTGTTTCCGAAAAAAGGCACGATTGCCGTAGGCAGCGATGCCGATGTGGTGCTGTTCGACCCAGCCGCCAGCCAGACCATTTACGCCAAAGACCTGCACGGCAACTGCGACTACACCTTGCTCGAAGGCCGCACGCTGCGCGGCCGGGTGGAAAAGGTGTTTCTGCGCGGCAACTTGATTGTGGATGGCAAAGAATGGCGGGGGCGCGAAGGCATGGGCCGGTTTGTGCCGCGCGGCGAGGTCCGCGCATTCTGATTCTGTGGCTATGATTGCTATATGAGTAATAGCAAACCCCGCAATCTAGATGCGCTGCGCGACCTGATTGGCCGTGAAAGCGAGCGGCTTACACCGCGCATGCGCGATGCTGCCCGCTACGCCATCGACCACCCGAACGACGTGGCGCTGAACCCGGTGGCTACAGTGGCCGGCATCGCCAAGATTGCACCCGCCGCCTTCATCCGCATGGCCAAGGCGCTGGGCTTTGAGGGCTATTCGGACCTGCAGCGCCTGTTCCGCGAGCCGCTGCAGCACGCGGTCAAACCGACCTTCAAGGAACGCATCCGCCATTTCGGCGGCGAGCAAACGCTGGACAACCCGGATGACCCTGCCGAGGTGCTGCGCGCCTTCAGCCAGGCCAACGTGGTGTCGCTGGAGCATCTGCAGGACGACGCAGCCAGCATGCCGCTGCAGGAGGCGATTGCGCTGATCCAGAACGCCCGCATCGTCCATGTGCTGGGCCTGCGCCGATCCTATGCGGTGGCGGCTTACCTGGCCTATGCGCTGAACCGGGTCGGCCAGCCGGCGGTGCAGATCACCGGCCTGGGCGGTGCCATCACCGAGCAGGCCAGCATCGCCGGGCCACAGGACTTGCTGATTGCCATCAGCTTCCCGCCCTACGCGGCCGACACCTTGCAGGTCTGCGAACAGGTTCGCCACAGCGGCGCCAAGCGGCTGGCGATCACCGATGCCATCATGAGCCCAGTGGCCAAGGATGCCGACCTGGTGCTGGAGGTCAACGATGCCAAGCTGCTGGGCTTTCGCTCACTGACCTCGGCCATGTGCCTGGCGCAGACCCTAGCTATGGGCTTAGCTTTCGCCAAACGCAGCAAGCGCTCCAAGCGCGGAGGCACACCGCAGACGCTGGCTACCGACTTGCAAGATATTGATTGCTGATATGCCGACCTCCACGCTGCGCGTTGAACCCTTGACCGCCGAGGCCTTCCGGCCCTTTGGCGACGTGATCGAGGCAAGCAACAGCGCGCGCCATTTCAGCATCAACGACGGCTTTGCCGAGCGCTACCACGACCTGGCCCAGATCGATGTGGGTAGCCTGGGCGGTCGCGCCATCCTGAGCATCTTCAAGGCCTTGCCGCGCAGCCTGCCGATGCAATTGGTGCTGCTGGAGCGGCACCCGTTGGGCAGCCAGGCCTTCATGCCCTTATCGCAACTGCCGTATCTGGTGGTGGTGGCCGAGGCCGGGCCCTTGCCTAAGCTATCCGCGGTCCGCTGCTTCCGCGCCGCGCCAGGGCAAGGCGTTAACTACGCGCGCGGCACTTGGCACCATCCGTTGATTGCGTTGCAAGCGACCAGCGACTTTCTGGTTGTGGACCGCGGCGGTGCCCAGGGTGACGCAAACTGCGACGAGCATCCGCTGGGCGATACGCCAATTTGGATTGAATAAGTCCGTTTATACCTGCGGCAAGGCATCCATCGCGCCGGCAATTGCGCCCGGTGTGGTGAACCAGATGTCGCTACGGTGATTCGCAATGTGCTGCAGCGCCCGGCGCAGATGCCGTAGTCGGTATGGCTGGCCGATGATGTAGGGGTGCAGCGCGATACCCATCACCAGCGACTGATTCTGCGACTGCAGTAGCATCTCGTCGAAGTTGTCGATGACCATCTGGGCAAAGTCTTTGGCGTCGAGCTGGCGGCCCATGATCATCGGAATGTCGTTCAGCTCTTGCGGATACGGGATGGACCAGATCGGGCCGCTGCGCGTCTGCATCGCCACCGGCTGGTCGTCGTGGCACCAGTTCAAGGTGTAGCGGTAGCCGGCTTCGCGCAGCAGGTCCGTGGTCAACGCGGTCTCGGCAATCCAGGGTGACAGCCAGCCTGTGGGTGCGACGCCACTGCGCTGAAGCATCAGCGCACGACAGGATTGCAGCAGTTCCAATTCTGTCGCCTCGTCCATACCGCTCTGCCGCTCGGCGTTAGTGTGGCCATGGCCGATTAGCTCATCGCCCCGGGCTACACAGGCGGCAATTACTTCGGGGCAATGCTCATACAAGGCTGTATTGACCAGCGTGCCGGCCGGCAGATTCAGCGCATCAAACAGCTCCAGACAGCGCCAGACGCCGACGCGGTTGCCATACTCGCGCCACGCGTAGTTCAGCACATCCGGCTGCGGCGATACCGGCCCCAGGTTCGCCCCCAGGCCTTCGCCAAACGCGAAATGCTCGACGTTGAAACCCAGGTACACCGCCAGCCGCGCACCATTTGGCCAGCGAAAATCGGGCCGCTGGTGAATGGCCGAATATGGGAAGCGGTCGTGGTGAGGAAGCTTGGTGTAGCGGTGGACGGGCATGCGTACTCCCTTGGCTAAAAACCAAAAAGCCCGCTATCTTTTGAATAGCGGGCTTTTCTTAATTTTGGTGGGACGTGCGGGGGTCGAACCCACGACAAACGGATTAAAAGTCCGCTGCTCTACCAACTGAGCTAACGTCCCTGCTTTTAAGTTTTCACTCTTCAGCGTAGCCTCAAATTATAGCGTGGTTTTTGGTGTCTTTTCAATCGACGATGCCAATTTATCCAAAACCCAACCGGCTGCGCACTGGCCGAAAGTAGCCGTCACGCTGACCACCGAGCCGTAGCCGTGGCAGTTCAGGCTGCCATCACCTTCCACCGCGCAGGAGGCGTCGGGCGGCATCACGGATTCCCGGCTGAAGACACAGGCCACGCTGATTTTTTTACCCTCGCGCGGTGCACCGTGTTCTTTGCGCAAACGGTAGCGCAACTGGGCCAGCAGCGGATCGTGGGTCGTGAGCGACAGGTCGTCGATATCGACTTTGTGGGCTTGGCGCTTGCCGCCAGCTGCACCCACGGTAATGAAGCAGCTGCGCGTCTGGCGGGCCCAGGCGGCCATGGCGGTTTTGGCAGGCACCTGGTCGCAGGCATCCACCACCGCATCGGCATCCGCAGGCAACAGCTGCAGCCAATTACCGGGCTCGACAAATTCGTCGATGCAATCGACGACACAAGCAGGATTGATCTGCGCGATGCGCTCGCGCATAGCAACAATCTTGGCTTGGCCTACGGTGGACTCCAGCGCGTGGATCTGGCGGTTGATATTGGACTCGGACACATGGTCCATGTCGATCAGCGTCAAGCGCCCTACTCCGCTGCGGGCCAAGGCCTCGACCGTCCACGAACCAACACCGCCAATACCGACGACCACCACGTGCGCGACACGGATGCGCGCAGCGCCGGCCACGCCGTACAGGCGCTCCAGCCCGCCGAAGCGCCGCGCCAAATCGACCGGCGCGGCTGTGTCTACAGTTGGGTTATGCACAAAATAGCCTTCTAGCGCTTATACAACCAGCGTAAGCAGCTACGATAAAAATAGCAAATACTGCGCCTGATTACTTGAGCTTGCTCAAACGGTCTTTGGCAGCGGATGCAGCCTCAGACTGCGGATAGGCCTTGACCAAGTCTTCCAAGGTCTTGCGGGCCGCCTTGCTGTCCTTCAGCTCCATCTGGCAATTGGCAATCGACAAGGCTGCCTCCGGCGCCCGCGGATGGTCCGCCGCCGACGTCAGCATGCTGCGGAAGTTGGTCACCGCGCCCTTGTAGTCTTTGTTGGCGTATTGGGCGTTGCCCAGCCAGAACAAGGCCGATGGGCCATAGCCGCTTTGCGGGAAGCGCTTGGTGAAGGCCGTAAACGCAGTTTGCGCAGTCACAAAGTCGCCGCTGCGGAACACCGCCAAAGCCGCGTCAAATTCGCGCACCTCCGCGGGGTCGGCGGTGAACTCTTTGCCGTCTACCGAGACCTTGCTGGGTTCAAATTTACGCAAGCGCTCATCTACCCCTTGCGCCTGGTCCTTCAAGCGGCGTTGCACCTCGGCCACATCGCGGGCCAACTGTTCGTCCTGGCCACGCTGCCGGGCCATGTCATTGCGCAGGTTTTCAATCTGGCTTTGCAGATCGAGCAGGCTGCGTCGCAGCTGGCTGTTTTCCTCAGATGCTCGCCGCACATCCTCCGCCGCCTTTTGGGAAATCATGTCGACTTTGGCGCGCAAATCCAAAATGGCTTTGCGGGCTTCGTCGTCCTCGAACAAGGCGGCGTGGGCACTGCTGGAAAGCAGCATCCAGCAGCCCAACGCCACGGCGGCCAGACGCGGTGCAGGGCTGCGGCTCATCGGTAGCTGATCTCAGCGCGGCGGTTCTTGGCCATGGCGCCTTCGTCGCTGCCTTGCGCGGCGGGCTTTTCCTTGCCGAAGCTCACGGCTTCGATCTGGCTATCGGCAACACCCAGCAAGCCCAATGCGCGGCGTACCGACTCGGAACGCTTTTGGCCCAGAGCCAGGTTGTATTCGCGGCCACCGCGCTCGTCGGTATGGCCTTCGACCACGGCACGGCGGGTCTTGTCGGCTTTCAGGTACCGGGCGTTGGTTTCGATGATGGCCTGGTCGCTAGGCATCACGGAATAGCTGTCGAAATCGAAGTACACGATACGGCCGCTGGCAGGGCCGGTAGCTACCGAGCTGGAACCCGACAGATCCACCGGCGTCACGCCGCTTTGGGTGGCACCAGATGCATTGCCGTTTTGAGCGCCTGCGCCCGATTGGGTTACGCCGGCACCGCTCTTGTCTACGACCGGCACATCGTCCAGCTTGACACCCGACGCGCAACCCGCCAACACGGCGGTCAACGACAGCGCCCAGATCATATTTTTCATGTTCAAACTCCTGGTTAAATGGATAAAAGTTTATGGTTTGAGAAACGGACCCCAGTCCGGTTCACGTATATCGCCGGCCTGCCCTGCGAGGCGGGCCTTGATTTTTCCGTCCAGCGTGGTGGTCATCAAAGCCTCGCGGCCTTGCTGCTGGGTCGCATAAACCAACAAGCGGCTGTTCGGGGCAAAGCTGGGACTTTCGTCGGCGCTGGTATCGGTGATGCTCGTCACGGTGGAGGTGCTGAGCTCCATCACCTGCAACTTGAACGCGCCGCCGATGCGGGAAATGTAGGCTAGCCAGCGGCCATCCGGGCTGATGCTGGGCGAGATGTTGTAACTGCCGGTAAAGGTAACGCGCTCTGGATTGCCGCCGCTGCTAGGCATGCGGTAGATCTGTGGTGCGCCGCCACGGTCACTGACGAAGTAAATGTATTTGCCGTCGGCCGAATACCGGGGCTCGGTGTCGATACCGCTCGACTGCGTGAGCCGTCGCGGCTCACCGCCATTGGCGTCAATGGTGTAGAGCTGGGAGCCGCCGTCGCGGCTCAAGGTCATCGCCAGGCTGCGGCCGTCGGGCGCCCAGGCTGGCGCACTGTTGGAGCCCTTGAAGTTGGCGATGAGGCGGCGTTTGCCTGTAGCCACGTCGTGCACGTAGATGACGGGTTTGCGCGATTCAAATGACACATAGGCAAGTTGCCCACCGCTGGGCGACCAGGCTGGCGAAATGATGGGCTCGGGGCTAGCCAACGCGCTTTGGCTGTTCTCGCCATCGGCATCGGCAACCCACAGCGTATGGCGGGTTCCTGCTTTGGTGACGTAGGCGATGCGGGTCGAAAAAATGCCTTTGTCGCCCGTCAACTTTTCATAAATGAAGTCAGCAATGCGGTGCGCAGACAAGCGCAGATCACCCTGCGGCACCACATAGCTTTGACGCCCGAGGTCTTGCCCGCGTACCACGTCCCACAAACGAAAACGCACGTCATAGCGGCCATCGGCCAAGCGCGTCACACTACCCGTGACCAGAGAGTCGGCGGCTTTTTGCCGCCAGGGCGACAAGTCGGGCAGAGAAGCGTCGTCCAGTGCCACGCCACTTGCATCGATGGCCCGGAACTGCCCGCTGCGCTCCAGATCGGCCTGCACAATCGCGCCGATCTTTTGCGGCGATTGCTCGTCGCCGCGGAAGCTGGCCACGGCAATCGGCAGCTGGGTCAGGCCGATGCCCGAAACCTCTACCCGAAACTGGGCCAAGGCGGGCGCTGCGGCCGCCGCAGCCCAAAGCCCCATTGCGCCCATGACCTGGCGCCTATGCCAATTCAAACCCAAATTCTTCACAAATCTTCTCCCATGCTATTCAGTTGATACGGGTGACCTGCACCCCTTGGCGGTCTGCCAGTTGGTCCAGCCCCACATCTGCCTTTACCTGTGTGCCCTGCGTGCGCGCCAGCACACGCTGGCGGTTGATACTCTCCTGGTCTCTGGCGTTCTCCCGGTGCCATAAGTGGTAGACCTCGGTGCCCCAGAAACCATTTTTTCGTTGCATGCCGTGGTGGTGCAAACGCAGCACCAGGTCGGCATCCTCATGGCCCCAGCCATTGAAGCTTTCGTCGAAACCATTGACGGCCCGGAATTCCTTACTCCACACAGCAAAATTGCAGCTGCGGATACCCTTCCAGCGGAACTCGGTCGATGTTCTAAACGGAGCCAAAGGCCAGTGCAGCAGGTGAAGCAACTTGTTGCTTTCACCGTTCCAGCGCATGCGAGCCCAGTCTACCGCGCTCAGTTGGAGCAGATCCAAGGCGTTTTGTTCCACAAGGCGGGTCACATTTTCATTCAGCAGCACCCGGCTGCCGTTCACGAATGCCCCGGTTTGGGCCAGCGACTGATGCTGGTCGATAAACGCAGCATTGGGTACGCAGTCTCCATCCAGAAAAATCAGGTAGTCGGCATTGGCCTGCGCTGCAGCCAGATTGCGTGCACGGGCCGCGGTAAAGCCGACATCGGGATGCCATACATGGTGCACCGGGCAGGCAAAGCTGGGCATGCCTAGTCGCATGGCCTCCACTTGCTCGGGGCGCGAACCATCGTCGGCGATCCACACCGAATGGTCTGGACCGCACTGGGTAGCCAGCGAGCGCAGCACGGCCAGGAGTGCATTCGCACGGTTGTAGGTCAGCACCACCAGCGCTATCTTCAACGCCATCACGCAGGCTCTTTCTCGTCCAGCGGGCGCTGCAGCAACCACAACTTCAAATAGCGGTAGTAGGTGCCTTCGGCATTCGATATCGCCAGCACCAGGCCCATGCGCCCATCCAGGAAGCCGCGGCGGACGACGTAGGTACGGAAGAATGCCCAGAAACCATGCAGCAAAGCCTTGCCAAGCGAAGCCGACTTACCTTTGCTGGCCAAAGCCTGTGCGCCGGCCGTCGAGTAGCGGTTGACCTTGTCGAGTACCGACTCCAGGTTGCGAAAGCTAAGGTGCGCCATCGGGCCTTGCAACGCCCCAATCGGCAAGCTGGTGCGCAGAGACTCATGCACCAGGTCATCCGAAAACCGCGCGGCACCGCGCTGAAACAAGCGCACCACCGGGTCCGGATACCAGCCTGAATGGTTCATGGTCTGGCCGCAGTAACTGGAGCGCCGGTTGAGCGCATAGACCTTGTGGGTGGGACACGCCATAGTGGCCACGATCTCATCCCGCAAAACGGGCCCAATGCGCTCATCGGCATCAATGGACAAAATCCAGTCCTGCGTCGCCATATACACCGCGCGGTTCTTTTGGCGGCCAAAACCTGGCCAATCCGGCGTCTGCAGAATCTTGGCTCCAAACGACTGGGCAATCTGCAAGGTGCCATCAGTGCTACCGCTGTCCACCACGATCAGCTCATCGGCGAAGGCTACCGACTCCAGGCAGGGTGCCAAATTCAGGGCTTCGTTCTTGGTAATGATGACAACAGACAAACCCATCAGAGAGCGCCGCCTGCAAGTGGAGTGAGCGAATGAAGTTCAAACATAGGCTGGCGATTATGAAGGCAAGCGCAAGCAGTCAGCGCCCCGCCCAGCCCCGCCGCAGGACGGCTTGTGAAAAGCTGGATAATCCCGACTCTCTGAAAAGTTCCGAAGCCTTCAATGAAAACCGTGTGGTCTGTTTGTGTTAACGCCCACCGCCTTTGTTACTTGCAACTGCCGCTCTAGCCATTCCCAATTACCCAGGCAGTCACACCATGAACACCGAGACTCCCCCCAGCCTGGTTAGCCTGCTGCGACAAAGCATTGGCCGGCTATCGCCCTACTTCTTTAAGGGCCGTCGCTCGGCTTGGCTGGTCGTCATCCTGGCCACCATCATCGGCGCCGCTACCGAGCCCTTAGTGCCCGCCATGCTCAAGCCTCTGCTCGACAATGGTTTTCAAAAAGGTGCGCTGAATCCCTGGCTTGTCCCCATCGCCTTGATTGCCGTGTTCGGCTTGAGGGGCCTGAGCAGTTTCTTGGGAGACGTAGCGATGGCCAAGATTACCCAGGATGGTCTCGATACGCTGCGCACAGCCATGTTTGGCCGTTTGCTGGACGCGCAAAGTGCGCTGTTTTCCCAGAGAAATGCCAGCTCCCTGTCCAACACCATCGTCTATGAAGTACAAAACGGCGCCATCTTGCTCGTTACCTCGGTGATGGGCTTGGCCAAGGACGCCATGGTTTTGGTTGCCCTGGTGGCTTATCTGCTGTATTTAAACTGGCAGTTGACGCTGATTCTGGTGGTGCTGTTCCCGTCCGTGGCGTTTGTAACGCGCACGCTATCGCGCCGGCTGTACCAGATTGCCAAAAGCAGCCAAGGGGCAACCGATGGGCTCGCCTATGTGGTGGAAGAGAACGTTTTGGCCTACCGGGTAGTGCGCTTGCATGCAGCGCAGGGCGCGCAGGCCAAGCGCTTCGGGCAGCTCAGCCAAGGCTTGCGCCGGCTGGCAATGAAGTCGGCCACAGCCTCGGCGGCGGTAACGCCCATGACCCACATGATGTCGGCGATTGCATTGTCCAGCGTGATTTGCGTAGCGTTGCTGCAGGGCTCCAGCGAAGTCAGTGCAGGGGAATTCGCGTCGTATATCACCGCCATGCTGATGCTGATTGCCCCGGTCAAACGGCTTTCAGACATCGCCAGCCCGGTGACCCGCGGACTCGCGGCCATGGAACGGGCCCTCGACCTGATTGAAAAGACACCCATGGAGCCGAGTGGCAACTTCGTCCTCGCACGGGCTAAGGGCCGCATCGAATTCCAAGCCGTGACCGTGCGTTACCGAGACGATGAAACCCGCTCAGCCCTGCACCAGGTCTCACTGAACGTTGCGCCGGGCGAAGTGGTGGCATTGGTAGGGCCGTCAGGCTCCGGCAAAACATCATTGGTCAATTTGCTGCCGCGGTTCGTATCCGCCCAAGCGGGCAACGTGCTGGTCGATGGCCACAATATCAACGACTGGCAGCTCAAGGCTTTGCGCAACCAGTTTGCTATCGTCAACCAAGATGTGGTGATGTTCAACGACACCTTGGCCGCCAACGTTGCGCTGGGCGACACACCCGACCGGGCGCGGGTCGAAGCCTGCTTGCGGGCTGCCAACCTGGGTGGCTTTCTGGACGATGCACCCCAAGGCATTGACACCATGACGGGCCACAATGCGGCCGAGCTATCGGGAGGCCAGCGCCAACGCCTGGCCATCGCCCGGGCGCTGTACAAAGACTCGCCGATACTAATTCTGGATGAAGCCACGTCAGCCCTCGACACCGAGTCTGAACGCCTGGTACAGGAAGCCTTGCAACGCCTGATGACTGGTCGCACCACACTGATCATTGCGCACCGCCTATCCACCATCGAACATGCGGATCGAGTAGCCGTGCTCGACCAAGGCGAAATCATCGAAATCGGCACCCATGCCGAGCTGATTACCCGAGCCGGACTTTACGCACGCTTACATGCGCTGCAATTTGGCACGCAACCCGCATTGGCGGCCTGAGGTCAGGCGCCGACGCATCCATCGCAGAAGAAGCGCTTTTTGTGAAAAAGATACTGGTGATTGCCACCCGGCAAATTGGTGATGTACTGCTGACCACCCCACTCATCCGGGCTGCACGCAATCAATGGCCACAAGCGCAGATCGACGTTATCGGCCTGGCCGGCACCTTGGGCATGCTGAAAGGCAACCCGGACATCCACTCGCTCATTACAACCCACCCAGCCAAAGGTTGGCGCGATACGCTGGAGGTGCTGCGCACCATCTGGAAGCGCTACGACTTGGCACTCATCACCCAGCCTAGCGACCGGGCGCATCTGATTGGCTGGGCCGCAAGCCGGCATCACCGCAGCGGCATCATCCCGTCCAAGAATTCCAGCAACTGGTGGAAGAAGCGCATGCTGAACCACGTGGTAGTCAGTGATGGAGATGAAGGCGCACAGCATGTGGTCATGGAAAAAATGGCTTTACTGGCCCCCTGGCACACTGCTGCAGTAGAAGAGAGTAAGGTACAGGCCCCGCCAGCCGAATCACTGCCCGCCCAACTCGATCCATTGATTACGCCCCAGGCCATCGTCGTCCATGCGCCGTCTATGTGGCCGTATAAGCAGTGGCCGATAGCGCATTTTCGACAACTGCTGGAGCAGTTGATCGAGGCTGGCCACCAGGTGGTACTGACCGGCAGCGCAAGTCCTTTGGACCAGGACTGCATCCAACAACTACGCGATGTCGCGCCGTCCCCGCAGCTGATTGACTCCAGTGGTCAGCTCAACTTCAACCAGTTGGTCTGCTTGTTTCAAAGGGCACGGCTGTATATCGGCCCAGACACGTCCGTGACGCACCTGGCCGCTGCCAGTGGTATCCGCGTACTCACGCTGTTTGGTCCCACCAATCCGGTCCGTTGGGGCCCCTGGCCCAGCGCACCCGACACCCACCAAGCTTATATTCCGCAAGCTTCAGAACAGAAGGTGCACAACATCACGCTATTGCAAGGCGCGATGGCCTGTGTACCGTGCAGCAAAGCCGGATGCGAAAACCATACCCAAAGCCGTAGCGACTGTCTCAGCAAAATGCTGCCTGGCCGGGTGTATCAAATGGTGCAGAACCTACTCTAAAAATGCAGCCATTATCTGTTTATCGAAATTGACTGGCTCCTGCATGATTGCCGCACGGTAGACGAGAAAATCATTCTGGCTCTCCGTCGTTGCGTCAAAAATGCGCGTCACCTCGCGCTCAAAACTGGCCACAAAATCAGCTGCCGATGGATCGAGCTTGTAGCGTGTATCCATGGGTATATCCACGCTATTAGCGGCCGAACCATATTGCCCAGTTATCACACAACAGCCATGCAACACAGCCTCGCGTGGGAGGCGGTCTTTGCCGGGATGGTGGCCAAAATCCATATAGATCTTTCCACTCAAAAAATGGTCCGCCAACTGCTGGCGGTTGTACCCCGTTAGCGGCATGAAATCCCAGGTAGGAAAAGCAGCCCGGAGCTGGGCTGTAATCGCCGCCCCCTTGTGGGGGTTGTAAAAAATGCGGCTGCTACGTTGCGCTCGTGCCAAGCGTTCAGGAAGCGATGCCAGATACGCTGCTTCTGTATAGACCGGTATCGGATCCGACAATGGCAGAGCGTCAATGCCATTCTCCTGGAGGAACAATCTGGCGTAATGGCTTTGCGCAAAATGCGGCAAACCACGAAGAGCATCCAGCCCTTGCCACGGAATGCGCCCTTTGATCTGATTCTTAAGATAACGCAATTTGTCTCGCAAGGGGTTCTCATAACGCACGCACGTAAAATTGTTAACCGACATCCACCAGATAGCAGCCTGGGCGGAACGGGTCTTCAGTGCCAACTTGGTAAATATCTCAGGGAATAAAATCAGCTGGCCAGGCTGATCTTGGTACTGCTGAACAGGTACGTTGTACTTTTTATAAGCGTGAGGAGTGGCAAAGGTTTGATCAAAAGGGTGATATACCATCGCAGCAGGTTGACCTAGCATGTTCATCCGCTCGACCAACTGGTGCAGCGCCTCCGGGCCTGCCGTCATTGCGTTTCCTGGGCATACCACAAGCACTTTTTGATACCGTTTTTTTTGCATATATTTTTGTTTGTTCATGCCCACTAGTGCCCTTCGCCTGCCCCAGGCTACCCAATTGACACGCATCTTGGCCCGACGGGAGATTTACCAAACCTCGGCCGAAAAGAGCCCGCTGAGTATCCCAGATTTGCTATTCATCGCGTGCCTGGCTCTGGCACCTTTATGTCTTCTCAGTGTGCGCAGCTGGACGATTTTTTTTGTATTTTGTTTGGTGGGGCTCGCTACCTGGCAACTGGGGCGTCCCGAAAATGGATTCGCAATATTGCGTGGAGATCACTCCAGGATGTGGATAGTCGCCACCTTGGCATCCCCTTTGATAGCGGTCTTGGCCGGGCAATTGGTCCGAGGGCATATTCAGCCTGGGTTGATGGACGGGCCAAGCCGCGCATTGCTAGCCATCACCCTTTTTACATATCTTTTGCACAAGCAAATTGATTTTGTGCGCTTGCTGGAGTGGTCGGCACCACTTTCATTGCTCATACTATTCGGCGTTTTGTTGGTGCACCCCTACGGATACGCCTCAATGACGAGCGAGCGCTTTGGCACATTTGCGGTAGACCCGTTATCTCTCGGCCAGTATGCGACGCTGCTAGGCTTCATCTGCCTGATAACACTGAATCTCTATGGACCTGACAGCATCCTACTGAAGAGCCTCAAATTCATGGGTATGGCCATTGCGGCATGGATCAGTATTGGGACGGGTTCACGCAGCGGATGGATTGCTTTTCCTTTTTTGATATTGCTTTGGCTCATTTTTGTACACCAGATACGCCAGATCAAAACACTCATTCCTGTACTGTTAGGCTTGGGTTTTCTCGGGTTTATGGTGTACGAAACAAATGCCATGGTGCATGAACGCATAGGCTTAGCCATCACCGAGTTTATGGAATATTCACATGGCTACGGCCACGACACCTCTACAGGGCTGCGTATGTCGATGCTGAAGATGGCAGGCTTGCTTTTTTGGGAGCAGCCACTGGCCGGATACGGAGATTCGCACTATCCCGCACTGTCCGGCATTCCTTCTATTGCCCCCTTCAATACCGAAGCCCTGGAATTCGCCCTCATCCACAACGGCGTGCATAACGAAATCATGCAGAACGCCCTGCGCTCTGGGGTCTTCGGCCTTGCTTCAAGTCTGCTGATGTTTATCGTACCTGGCGTGGTCTTCTTTCGGGGTACGCGCTCACAGATACCTAGCGTGCGCGCCGCCGGCCTGGTTGGCCTTTGCTATATCGTGGCGGTGTTTTGTTTCAGCTTAAGCACCGAAACCTTCAACCTGAAATACACCATCTCGTTCTACGCACTGATGGTATCCACCCTGGCCGCACAAGTGTTGCGACCACAATCCATCTGATATGAATCCCGCACGCTACGCACTCACCTTCGCTTGCTATAACCAAGTCGAATACACCCGCCAATGCATAGACAGCATGGTTCAGCATGGCATGGACTTGTCTCGACTCATCGTGGTGGACAACGGGTCCAAGGACGATACCCGCGATTACCTGCTCACAGTGCCTGTCGGTGGACGCATATACAACCAGGCCAACCTCGGCTGCGGTGTGGCCTGGAACCAGGGTGCGCTGGCGTTGCAGGCCGAATGGACCATCGTGATGAACAACGATGTATTGGTCAGCCCGCAATGGATTGAATCGCTGATAGGTGCCGCAGAACAACACGGTTTAAAGGTCGTTTCACCAGCTCTGATTGAAGGGCCGCTGGACTATGACTTTGAAAAGTTCGCCCCAGTGGCATCGCAGAAAATGGCGGGCACTGTACGGGTCGGTGGGCGCCACGCCGTGTGTCTGGCAGTGCACCAATCGGTATGGATGGACATTGGATACTTCCAACCCGTGCCTAAGCTGCTGGGCTATGAGGACACTCTGTTCTTCCACGAACTGGAAAAAGCGCGCATTCCCATTGGCATGACGGGCGCATCTTGGTTGCACCACTACGGCTCGGTCACCCAATCGGCGATGAAACAAGAGCGCGGCCTGGCGGAGCAAGACGGCCTTGGCTACCGCTACAACTACAAACTGCTGAACCAAAGCTGGCTGACCCGCAAACTCGCCAAGTCACGCCGGCTAGCACAGCAAAAAGTCTGGCAACAAGAAGAGCTGGCAGCCCACGCCATGTCTATCCACGGATTACGCGAGAAGGGCCAATTTCGCTGGATTTAAACCGGCCTCATAGCAGCACGATGTCGTACTGCTCCTGGCCCATGGCGCCCTCGCTTTGCAGCGAAATCGGCTTGCCAATGAAATCGCTCAAACCCGCTAAATGCTGGCTTTCTTCATCCAGAAACAGCTCAATTACCTTGGGTGAGGCCACGATGCGGAACTCGCGCGGGTTGAACTGGCGGGCTTCGCGCAAGATCTCGCGCAGGATGTCGTAGGTTACGCTGCGCGCGGTTTTTACCGTGCCCTTGCCGCTGCACGCAGGACAGGGCTCGCACAGCATATGGGCCAGCGACTCACGGGTGCGCTTGCGCGTCATCTCCACCAGGCCCAACGCCGAAAACGCACCCGCCGTGGTTTTGACCCGGTCCCTTGCCAGCTGCTTGCGGAACTCCGCCAGCACCGTCTCACGGTGGTCTTCGCGCGCCATATCGATAAAGTCCACAATCACAATGCCACCCAGATTGCGTAGACGCAATTGCCGTGCGATGGCCTGGGTAGCCTCTAGATTTGTCTTGAAAATCGTGTCGTCAAAGTTGCGCGCACCAACAAACGCGCCGGTGTTCACATCCACCGTAGTCAGTGCCTCGGTCTGGTCCACGATCAGGTAACCACCCGACTTCAGATCAACCCGCCGCCCCAGCGCCTTGGCGACCTCTTCGTCAATGGAAAATAAATCAAAAATTGGGCGTTCGCCCTTGTAGTGCTGCAGTTTCTCAACCGCCGCCGGCATGAACTCCTTGCCAAACACCTGCAGCTTCTCGAACTGCTCGCGGGAATCCAGCCGGATGGTCTGGGTTTGCTCACACACCAGATCACGCAGCACGCGCTGCAGTAAGTTCAGGTCCTGATGCAGCAAGGACGTGGGCGGCAAGCGCACCGAAGCACTTTTGATGCGCGCCCAAGCCTTGCGCAGATACGCAATATCGTCAGCCAGCTCGGCATCGGTCGCATCTTCGCCATTGGTACGCAGAATGAAGCCGCCACCACCGCCAGTACTGGCATCACCCACCAGGGTCTGCAAACGCCGCCGTAAGTCCTCGCGCTGGGCCAGGGGAATTTTTTGCGAGACCCCCACATGGTCATCTTGCGGCAAAAACACCAGCAAGCGGCCGGCAATGCTGATCTGGGCCGAAAGTCGTGCGCCCTTGGTGCCAATCGGGTCCTTGATGACTTGCACCATCAAGGCCTGGCCTTCGAAAACCTGTCGCTCGATGGGCACGCTGGGTGCAGCGGGGCGCGGTACGCCGTTGGCGTCAACCTCGGCAGCCTTGTGCCCCACGAAGCCATTCGCCAGGTCGGCCACGTGCAAGAACGCGGCCCGCTCTAGCCCAATGTCGATAAACGTGGATTGCATGCCCGGCAAGACTCGCACCACCTTGCCCAGATAGACATTGCCTACCATGCCGCGCTCCAGTGTGCGCTCCACATGTAGCTCTTGCACGGAACCGTGCTCGACCACAGCAACACGGGTTTCCTGGGGCGACCAATTGATGAGGATGTCTTGTTGCATGGCAGGTGTAGTCACAGCTTGAAGCCTACAGCGCGCAGTAGCTGCGTTGTCTCGAACATGGGTAAGCCCATGATGCCTGAATAGCTGCCACTGATCTGCGAGATAAACCCTGCCGCCCTGCCCTGCACCGCATAGGCGCCGGCCTTGCCTAGCGGCTCGCCCGAGGCCACATAGCTCTTGATCTGCGCCGGTGTCAAAGCAGCAAAGGTCACGCGTGAATCACTCAGCGCCTCCTGGCGCTTGTGTCGGTGCTGCACAGCCACCGCCGTCAGCACACGATGCCGGGTACCACCCAGCTCGGCCAGCATGCGGGTGGCATCCGCAGCATCTTCCGGCTTGCCGAAAATTTTGCGGCCCAAAGCCACCGTGGTGTCAGAACAGAGTATCGGAGCCGCGGGCAGGCGCCGGCGCTTCAGGCGGGCCAACGCGGCATCGAGCTTTAGGCCTGTAACGCGCTTTACATAAGCGGCAGGCGCTTCGTTTTTTATAGCAACCTCCAAACCTTCACTGTCTTCATCGGCATCCGGCAACAGCAGTTCGTGGCGCACCCCCAGTTGGTCTAGCAGTTGGCTGCGGCGTGGGCTTTGCGAGGCGAGGTAGATGAAATCGATCATGGCGCGATTATCGGGGGTGTGGCCGACCCCAAAATAGAAAGCCCGCCCATCATTGCGATGGGCGGGCTGACCAGCGAGCTGATGCAGATTACTGCTTGACGGCTTCGACCTGGACCACCAGGCGTACCGCGTCAGGGAAGCCGTAGTTGGCACCCCAGGTCATCCCCCATTGGCTGCGTTGGATGGTGGTGTCAAAGTCACCGCCGCAGACCTCACGCTTGAGCATGGGGCTCTGGTAGCAATTGAACTGGCTGGCCTTCAAAGTAACAGGATTGGTCTTGCCCAGCAAGGTCAGGTTACCGACCACTTCCGACACCTTGTCGCCGTTGAAAACAAATTTTTCAGCGGTGAAACCGATGGTAGGAAACTGGGCGACGTTGAAGAAATCCGCGCTTTGCAGGTGCTTGTCAAATGCAGCCGTGCCGGTAGACAAAGAGGTGGCATCGATCTTCAGATCCACTTTGCCGGTCTTGCCCGCGCGGTCCAGCTGTACCGTGCCTTCCTTCTTGTCGAAGCGGCCACGGTTCGTCGAAGCGCCCATGTGGCCGATCTCGAAGGTCACAAAAGTATGGGTTGGATCAACTGCATAGGTTGCAGACTCCGCCTGTGCGGTACCCACGGACAAGGTGGCGATAGCGGCAAGGGCGAGTAAGGTGTGGCGCATGGGTTTCTCTTTCAAGAGTGGTTAAGGGAAAAGGTAATCGATAACGCAGACGCTGCGGGGCTTAGAGCTTGCCCACACCGGTCAGGTTGAATTTGAATTTGACCTGCACGTCGTCGGCCACCATGGAGGTATCGGCCCACTCGTTTTCGCCAATCTTGAACGCCAGGCGCTTGATGGGCAAAACGCCGGTAGCAACAGTGGAGGGGCCGGTCTGCACCATGGTCACAGGCACCACCACATCGCGGGCCTGGCCCTTGATGTTGAGCTTGCCGGCCACGTCGAACTTGCCACCGCCCAAAGCCTTGATGCTGCTGGACACAAAAGTCGCCTGGGGAAACTTGCCCAGATTGAACCAGGTCGGCTTTGGCAACTCGGCATCGGTTTCTGGTACGCCCAAGGTCGCGCTGGCCATGTCTACCGTGAAGCTCACTTTGCTGGTGTCCAGCTTGGCCGGATCAAAATTCAGCTGCGCATCAAACTTCTTGAAACGGCCTTCGACGGACACGCCCATCTGCTTGCTGACAAACACGATTTCGCTCTGGGCCGGCACCAGTTTTTGCTGCGCATAGGCGCCGACGGCAACACCGGACACGAGCACGGCTACGGACAATTTCAAAAGAGAAGACATGGAATACTTTCGCGAGGATAAAAACAGAATCAGGGCAGCATCCGGCCGATCAGGCCATCTCGGTCAATCCATTGGTGCTTGAATGCCGCCGCCACATGTACCACCACCAGGGCGCACAAGGACCAGGCAGCCAGCCTGTGCAGGGGCTTGAGTGTTTCGGCCAGCTCTTTGCTGGCAGACACCAGGTCCGGCAGTGGAAGTTGCCCAAACAAGACGATCTGGAAGCCGGTTGCCGAGCTATAAGCCCAGCCAAGCAAAGGAACAATGAAGAACAAGGCGTACATCGCGTAGTGCGTGCCTTCGTGTGCCCAGTGCTGCCAGGTTGGCATGCTTTGCGCCATGGCGGCTGGCAGGGCCGGCGGACGGTGGGTAAAGCGCCATAACAAACGCAGCGCCGACAGCGCCAGAATCGTCACGCCCGCCCATTTATGCCAGTTGTAGAGCTTGAGCCGCAGTGGCGAAAACGACAAGTCCACCATGTAGGTGCCTGCGGCGAACAGACCGATCAAGGCCAGCGCGAGTACCCAGTGCAGGGTCATTGCAACACCGGTATAGGCCTTGGGTTTCGCAGACTCTGCAGCGGAAGACGGGGGCAATGCCATATGTACTACACGGGGCGGCTAGGCCCCAATCAGTGAACTCGATGGCTAGTGTAGAAACGCCCCCCGCCGAAAAGTTCACGCAATTCGTCGGAATACTTCGAATTTTTTGAACCCTTGAGCCATATACAGCGTGCGCACCACGGTTTAGATCATCGCGACGGGCTCTGCCTCGTCGTCCTCTTCACCCAAAAAGCCTCCGCTTTGATGGGCCCACAAGCGCGCGTACAGGCCTCCCGACGCCAGCAGGCTACGGTGGTCGCCCATTTCCACAATGCGTCCCTTGTCCAGCACCACCAGACGGTCCATCGCGGCAATCGTCGACAGCCGATGCGCAATGGCCACGACGGTCTTGCCTTCCATCAGCCGGTATAGGCTGGACTGGATGGCCGCCTCGACTTCCGAGTCCAGCGCGCTGGTCGCCTCGTCGAGCAGCAGAATCGGCGCGTCTTTCAGCATCACCCGAGCAATCGCAATCCGTTGGCGCTGGCCACCCGACAACTTCACGCCGCGTTCTCCCACATGGGCGTCAAAGCCCTTGCGGCCGCTTGGGTCGCTCAGGGTGTGGATGAAGTCAAAAGCTTCTGCACGCCGCGCTGCCGTCTCCATATGGGCATCGGTCGCATCCGGCCGGCCGTACAGGATGTTGTCACGCACCGAACGGTGCAGCAAAGAGGTGTCCTGCGTGACCATGCCGATCTGGGCGCGCAGGCTTTCCTGCGACACTTTGGCGATGTCTTGGCCGTCGACCAAGATACGGCCGTGCTCCACGTCATAAAAGCGTAGCAGCAGATTCACGATGGTCGACTTACCCGCACCCGAGCGGCCCACCAGGCCGATCTTCTCGCCCGCACGGATGTGCAACGACATGCGATCGATCACCTTGCGCGCGTCCGGGCCGGTAGCGCCATAGGCGAAGTCCACGTTCTCGAATTGCACCTCGCCCTTGGGCACGCGCAGTGGTTGGGCCTGGGGAATATCCTGCACCGCTTGCGGACGGGTCAAGGTGTTGAGCCCGTCCTGCACCGTGCCCACATGCTCAAACAGCGAGGCCATTTCCCACATCACCCAGTGCGAAATTCCGTTCAGGCGCAGCGACATGGCGGTCGCGGCCGCTACGGCACCGACGCCGACCCGCCCCTGGGTCCACAGCCACAGCGCCAGGCCGGCCGTCGCCAATATCAGCAGCATGCCCAGCACGTGGTTGACCACTTCGAAACCGCTGACCAGGCGCATCTGCCGCTGCACGGTTTTCAAGAAATCCTGCATTGCTGAACGGGCGAAACCCGCTTCGCGGCCCGCGTGGGAGAACAGCTTCACGGTCGCAATATTGGTGTAGGCATCGGTGATGCGGCCGGTCATCAGCGAACGCGCATCGGCCTGCTTCTTGGCCACGCCCGACAGGCGCGGCACAAAGTAGCGGATGGCAATCGCGTACAGAATCACCCAACCCAGAAACGGTAGCAGCATCCAGGCGTTGAAGTTACCCACCACCGCCACCATGGTGACGAAATAGATGGTCACGAACACCAGGATATCGCCCAGGATCATGCACACATCGCGCACCGCCAGTGCGGTCTGCATCACCTTGGTGGCGACCCGTCCGGCAAACTCGTCCTGGTAAAAGCCCATGCTCTGGCCCAGCATCAGGCGGTGGAACTTCCAGCGCAGCAGCATCGGAAAATTCGCCGCCAGGGTCTGGTGCTTGAACAGAGTCTGCAATGCAATCAATAGCGGACTACCGAGCAGCAGCGCGCCCAGCAGCAGCAAACTGCTGCGCTCCTGGGTCCACAGCAAGGCCGGCGGCACCTGGCCCAGCCAGTCCACTACGCGCCCCATCATGGCAAACAGCAAGGCCTCAAACACGCCCACGCAAGCGGTCAGCAAAGTCATCGCCAGGATGTACTTGCGCACGCCCTTGCTGCAAGCCCATACAAAATGAAAAAAGCCGCGCGGTGGCGGCTGGGGGGTGTCGTCCGGATAAGGACTCACCAGGTTTTCAAACCATTTCAGCATGCCTATGTCTCTGGTTCACTCTCGGTGGTAAGGGTGGTTGGCATTCACCGACCACGCCCGGTACAACTGCTCTACCAGCAGCACGCGTGCAAACGCATGCGGCAGAGTCAGGTCCGACAGCCGGATGCGCTCGTGGGCGGCTTGGCGAAAAGCCGGGTCCAGCCCATCGGGACCGCCGATCACCAGCGCCACGTCATCGCTCTCCAACTGCCAAGCTTTGAGCTTACCCGCCAACGCCTTGGTGGTGAGTGCGGTGCCGCGTTCATCCAGGGCGACGATACGGGCATTACGGCCTATGCTGGACTGGATGGCGGTTTCTATGCGTTCACGCTCGGCCGCGTAAATCGTCTCCAGGGTCTTGGAACCCCGGGGTTCGGTCTTCACCGCCCTGAGCTCGATCTTGAGCTCGGGTGGGAAGCGCTTGGCGTAGTCGTCGTAGGCGGTTTGCGCCCAGTCGGGCATGCGCTGGCCTACGGCAACAATCACCAACTTCATGTCGCCAGCTTCACTTACTTGCGGCCAGGCGCTCGCTTGGCAGGTGCCTTGGGCGTTTTGGGCGCTGCGCGCTTGGCGGCAGCCGCCTTCTTGACTGTCTCGACCGGGGCCTTGATGACCACGGTCTTGACAGCGGTCTTCACCGCGGCCTTGGGGGTAGCTTTGGCAGGTGTCTTGGCTGCAGCCGTCTTCTTGGCGGGCACAGCTTTCTTGGCCGGAGCAGCCGCTGCTACCGTCTTGCGGGCTGCCTTCTTAGGCACGTCCAACACTGGACGTTCTGGCGCCAGCAGGCTTTCCGCGTGTTCGCGGGCAGCCATCTTGCTGGCGCGCTTGGCCGCAGCAGGCGACAATTTCTTGGCCGGAGTCTTCTTCGCGGCAACCTTCTTCGCCGGTGCAGCAGGCTCTTCGGCCTTGGGCAGCGGCTTGGCCGCGCCCAGCTTCAGGCGAATCGGCTTTTCGCCCCACAGCTCTTCCAGGTGGTAGTACTGGCGGATCGCGGGTTGCATGATGTGCACCACAGCGCGGCCGCAATCGACAATGATCCACTCGCCATTGGATTCACCTTCCATGCGCGGCTTGGCAAAACCGGCGTCGCGCACGGCATCGCGCACGCTGGTGGCCAGGGCCTTGGTCTGGCGATTCGAGGTGCCCGAGGCGATGATCACGCGCTCGAACAGGGCCGACAAGCCTTCGGTGTCGAACACCACGATGTCAACGGCTTTGACATCTTCCAGTCCATCGACGATGGCCCGTTGGAGTTTTTGGGTGTCTTTTTTCGCAACGGTTTCGTTTTGGGCAGAGGTGGTCATCGTTCAGTTTGGTAGAGATGGTGTTGATCAATATAACGTGCTACGCCCTCTGGGACCAGATGGGCTATCCCTTGCGAGGTGGCGGCGCGGTTACGGATGTCGGTAGCACTGAGCGCCATGGGGGGCAAATGCAGCACCTGGAAACGTTCCGGCGGCAAGAATTCAGGCATAAATGGACTGCTGGCGCTGGTTGGGTCAGCACGTGAAGCTACGGAAATTATAGCAGTGCGCACAATCTCCGCCCAACCATGCCAACTTGGCAGCCGGCGCGCCTGGTCTTCCCCCATCAGCAGGAACAGCTGGGCTTGCGCATGTTCGGCACGCAGCTCATGCAAAGTGTCGATAGTGTAGGTCGGGCCATCGCGCAGGATCTCCCGCGGATCGACGCGCACGCCAGCGATGCCCGCAAAGGCCAGCCGGGCCATCGCCAGCCGGTGTGCGGGCGGGCTGAGCGTGCGGCTCTTGTGCCACGCATGGCCTGTGGGAAACACATACAAGGCGTCCAGCTGCAGCTGCTGCAACGCAGACTGCGCCAGGGCCACGTGCATGTTGTGCGGGGGGTCGAAAGCGCCGCCGAACACGCCGATGCGGCGCAAAGGCGGGGTCACAGCCATGCACGCGGGACCAGGAACTCGCGCGTCAATGCGTCCTCGGCCGAGCCCGGTTCCGGTTGGTGCTGGTAGGACCAGCTGGCCAGCGGCGGCATCGACAGCAGGATGGACTCGGTGCGCCCGCCCGACTGCAGGCCGAAGTGCGTGCCCCGGTCCCAGACCAGGTTGAATTCCACATAGCGGCCGCGCCGGTACAGCTGGAACGCCCGTTCGCGCTCGCCGTAGGGCGTGTCCTTGCGGCGCAGCAGAATGGGCTCGTAGGCATCCAGGAATGCCGAACCCACGGCCTGCACCATGGCCAGGTTTTCCTGCGGACCCAGCTCAGAGAAGTCGTCAAAAAACACGCCACCAATGCCGCGCGGCTCCTGGCGGTGCTTCAGATAAAAATACTCGTCGCACCATTGCTTGAAGCGCGGATATTTGTCGACACCAAATGGCGCCAGTGCGCTCTGGCAGCTGCGGTGGAAGTGCACCGCGTCTTCTTCGAAGCCATAGATCGGCGTCAAATCCATTCCGCCACCAAACCAGCAGACCGGCTCACCGTCTTGCGGCGTGGCGACGATCATGCGCACGTTCATGTGCACCGTCGGCGCATACGGATTGCGCGGATGGAACACCAGCGACACACCCATAGCCTCGAACGGCGCACCCGCCAGTTGGGGACGGTGCTGGGTAGCCGATGGCGGCAGCTGCGGCCCGCGCACATGCGAGAACCCACAGCCCGCGCGCTCCAGCACCGCACCGTTTTCCAGAATCTGGGTAATGCCCCGCCCTTGCAGCTTCTCGCCCGGCGGCTTTTCCCAGGCATCGCTCAGGAATGTGCCGCCATCCAGAGCGGCCATTCGGGTGGTAATACGCGACTGCAGGCCCAGCAAATAGTCCCGCATCAGCTCGGCGGTGTCCAAGCTCAACCTTTGACAGCTCTGAATCCGATGTCGCGGCGGTATTGCATGCCGTCGAACTGGATGCCGCGCGTCACCTCGTAAGCATGCTGCTGCGCCAGTTTGACGTTGTCGGCCAGCACCGTCACGCACAAGACCCGGCCGCCCGAGACCGACACCACATCGCCATCCTTGACGGTACCCGCATGGAACACCACGGCATCGTCGGTGGCCTTGGGCAAACCGGTGATGGCATCGCCCTTGCGAGGCGTCATCGGATAGCCGTGGGCGGCCACCACCACGCCCAGGGCGATGCGGCGGTCCCAGTCCAGGCTGATCTGGTCGAGCTTGCCATGCGGGCCAGGCTCGGTAGCCGCCCACAGCACCTCGAACAGATCGGACTTCAGCCGCATCATTAACGGCTGGGTTTCCGGGTCGCCGAGGCGGCAGTTGAATTCCAGCGTCTTGGGCTTGCCCTTGGCGTCGATCATCAGGCCAGCGTACAAAAAGCCGGTGTAGGTGATGCCGTCTTTTTCCATGCCCTTGATGGTCGGCAGGATGATCTCGCGCATCGCCCGCGCATGCACATCGGCCGTCACCACAGGCGCGGGCGAATACGCGCCCATGCCGCCGGTGTTCGGGCCTTGGTCGCCGTCCAGCAGGCGTTTGTGGTCCTGGCTGGTGGCCAGCGGAACCACATTCTTGCCGTCGCACAGGACGATGAAGCTGGCTTCTTCGCCGGCCAGAAATTCTTCGATCACCACCCGCGCCCCACCCTCGTTGTGGCTCACGCCCAAGGTGTTGTCGAGCAGCATGAAATCGATGGCTTCGTGCGCTTCGGCCAGGGTCTGGGCTACGACCACACCTTTGCCGGCGGCCAGGCCGTCGGCCTTGACGACGATGGGCGCGCCCATTTTTTCGACGTAGGCGTGGGCTGCGACCGGGTCGCTGAAGGTATCAAACTCGGCCGTGGGAATGCCGTGGCGCTGCATGAAGGCTTTGGAGAAAGCCTTGGAGCTTTCCAGCTGCGCCGCCGCCTTGGTAGCGCCAAAGATGCGCATGCCATGGCTGCGGAACTCGTCCACCACGCCCGCAGCCAGCGGGCCTTCGGGGCCCACCACGGTCAGCGAGATTCCTTCGGTCTGTGCCCACAGGCGCAGCGCCTGTACATCGGTGATAGGCACATTCACCAGTTGGTCGTCCAACGCGGTGCCACCGTTGCCGGGGGCCACATAGACCTGGCTGACACGGGCGCAGGTATTCAGTTTCCAGGCCAGCGCATGTTCGCGGCCACCGCCGCCAATGACTAAGACTTTCATAGGCCAGCGTTGTGAAAGACTTCTTGGACATCGTCCAGGTCTTCGAGCACATCCAGTAGTTTTTGCATTTTTTCGGCGTCAGCGCCTTCCAGTTCTATGGTGTTCTCCGCCCGCATGGTGACTTCGGCCACCTCGGGTTTCAGGCCGGCGGTTTCCAGCGCCAGCTTGATCTTTTCAAAATCGGGGTAAGCGGTCAGCACCTCGATGGCGCCGTCTTCGTCGGTAATCACGTCCTCGGCGCCGGCTTCCAACGCTACTTCCATCACCTTGTCTTCGTCCGTGCCCGGGGCAAAAACGAACTGGCCGCAATGCTTGAATTGGAACGAGACCGAGCCTTCGGTACCCATATTGCCGCCGTATTTGCTAAAGGCGTGGCGCACTTCGGCCACGGTACGCACACGGTTATCGGTCATGGTGTCAACTATGATGGCTGCGCCACCGATGCCGTAGCCTTCGTAGCGGATTTCCTCGTAGGTCACGCCTTCCAGCGTGCCGGTGGCCTTTTCGATGTTGCGCTTGACCGTGTCAGCCGCCAGATTCGAGGCCTTGGCCTTCTCAACGGCCAGGCGCAAACGCGGGTTAATACTGAGATCCCCGCCACCCAAACGGGCTGCCACCATGATTTCGCGGATCACACGGGTCCAGACCTTGCCCCGTTTTTCATCCTGGCGGCCCTTTCGGTGCTGAATATTCGCCCATTTACTGTGACCGGCCACAAGAATTCCTTATCAATTGATTTAATCTACCGGCAGATTTTACTGACCCCCAAACCTCCAGGACACCGCCATGGCCGAACCCATCTTAATCGCCAAAAACGCCACCACCGTCTGCGAGTTGCTGCCTGCCCTGGCGAACCGCCACGGGCTGATCACCGGCGCCACCGGTACCGGCAAAACCGTCAGCCTGCAAACCCTGGCGGAGAACTTTTCCAAGATCGGTGTGCCCGTGTTCATGGCCGACGTCAAAGGCGACCTGACCGGCATCAGCCAGGCCGGCCGCATCGGCGACAAACTGGCCGGCATCCTGAAAGAGCGCGGCATCGATCTACCCGAATCCCTGGCCTGCCCCACGACCCTGTGGGACGTGTTTGGCGAGCAAGGCCACCCGGTGCGCGCCACCGTCTCCGACATGGGGCCGCTGCTGCTGGGCCGCATGCTGAACCTGAACGACACCCAGAGCGGCGTGCTGAACATGGTCTTCAAGATCGCCGACGACAACGGCCTGCTGCTGCTCGACCTGAAAGACCTGCGCGCCATGCTGCAGTACGTGGGCGACAACAGCAGTGAATTCACCACCCAGTACGGCAACGTGTCCGCCGCCAGCGTGGGCGCGATCCAGCGCGGCCTGCTGCAGATCGAATCCCAGGGCGGCGACAAGTTCTTTGGCGAACCCATGCTGAACATCAGCGACTTCATGCAGACGGTGGACGGCAAAGGCGTGGTCAACATCCTGGCGGCCGACAAGCTGATGAACGCACCGCGCTTGTACGCCACCTTTTTGCTGTGGATGCTGTCCGAGCTGTTCGAGCAACTACCGGAAATCGGCGACCCCGAGCAGCCCAAGCTGGTGTTCTTCTTCGACGAAGCCCATTTGCTGTTCAACGAGGCACCCAAGGCCCTGGTCGAGCGCATCGAGCTGGTGGTGCGCCTGGTGCGCTCCAAGGGCGTGGGCGTGTATTTCGTCACCCAGAACCCGCTGGACATTCCCGACTCGGTGTTGGCCCAGTTGGGAAACCGGGTCCAGCATGCGCTGCGCGCCTTCACCCCGCGCGACCAAAAGGCCGTCAAGGCAACGGCCCAGACCATGCGGCAAAAGCCCGGCCTGGACATCGAAGCCGCCATCACCGAACTGGCCGTGGGCGAGGCTCTGGTCAGTCTGCTCGACGCCAAGGGCCGGCCCAGCATCACCGAGCGCGTGTTCGTGCTGCCGCCCGGCAGCCAGCTCGGCCCCATCACCCCGGACCAGCGCAAAGTGTTGTTGCAGAACTCGCTGGTCGCTGGCGTCTACGAAAAGGTGGTGGACCGCGAATCGGCCGCCGAAAAGCTGCAGGGCCGCACCCAGGCCACCGTTGCCAATGCCACCAACAACGCCCCAGTGGGCAACCTGCCCGGCCAGGCGGCTCCCGCCTCGGGCGGTGCCCTGGGCGGCGTGATGGGCGGGCTGAACGACATCCTGTTCGGCACCACCGGCCCGCGCGGCGCCAAGCACGACGGACTGGCCCAGACCATGATGAAGTCCGCCGTGCGCACCATGGGCACCAAGGTCGGCCAGGAAATCCTGCGCGGCGTCTTGGGCGGCATCTTCGGCGGCAAGCGTTGAATTTATAAAGAATCGGGCTCTGGCGTAGATACCACCTACGCCAGTAGCTACACATTCAATAGCAAACTCGGTACCCAGCGCCATGGCAGAACTCCAGCTTCCCACCTATGACGACGTGGCCGCAGCCGCCGGCCGCATCCAGGGTCAGGCCCATGCCACGCCGGTGCTGCGTTCGCGCACCATCGACGCCCAGCTCGGCGCGCAGCTGTTCTTCAAGGCCGAGAACTTCCAGCGCATGGGGGCGTTCAAGTTCCGCGGCGGCTTCAATGCGCTGTCGCGCTTCACACCCGAACAAAGGAAGCGCGGCGTGCTGGCGTTTTCCTCCGGCAACCACGCGCAGGCAATAGCACTGTCGGCCCAGCTGCTGGGCATGCCGGCGACCATCGTGATGCCGCAGGACGCGCCCGCCGCCAAGCTGGCCGCCACCCGCGGCTACGGTGCCGAGGTCGTGACCTACGACCGCTTCAGCCAGGACCGCGAGGCCATCAGCCAGCAGATTGCGCAAGAGCGCGGCATGACGCTGATTCCGCCGTACGACCATGCCGACGTGATCGCCGGCCAGGGCACAGCGGCCAAAGAATTGTTCGAAGAGGTCGGCGAACTGGACTACTTGTTCGTCTGCTTGGGCGGCGGCGGGCTGCTCAGCGGCTCGGCGCTAGCAGCCAAGGCCTTGTCGCCGCAATGCCGCATCTACGGCGTGGAGCCCGAGGCTGGCAACGACGGCCAGCAGTCGCTGGCCCAGGGCCGCATCGTCCACATCGACACCCCGCGCACCATCGCCGACGGCGCGCAGACCCAGCACCTGGGCCAGCTGACCTTCCCCATCATCCGCCGCGATGTGGCCGGCATCGTCACCGCCAGTGATGCGCAGTTGGTACAGACGATGCGTTTTTATGCCGAGCGCATGAAGATGGTCGTCGAGCCCACAGGCTGCCTGAGCCTGGCCGGCGCCGAACATGGCGGCGTGGACATCGGCGGCGCGCGCGTCGGCATCCTCGTCAGCGGCGGCAACGTCGACATGGCGCGCTTCGCGGAGTTGCTCGGCAGCTAGGCCTGCGTCGTCGCCGCGGTCAGCCGCAGCACCACCGGCCGCACGCCCAGCACGCAGACAAAGGCCACCGGCATGGCCAGCGCATAGGCGCTCAGCACCCGCCACAGGTAACCGTTGGCCAGGCCCGTGCCGGCGGCGACGATCACCGCGCACATCAAAAAAGCCATGATGCCGGCCATGTAGAAGGCGAACACCACGGGCGTGAAGCGCTTGGGTATCTTCCAAAAGGTCGGGCGTAGAGAAGAGTTGGATGGGGACATGGTGTGGACCTAGTAGTTGCAATCGAATGGCGCAACTTTAAGAGCCATCGCCGCTGCGCACTAGACGACTCCAGCCACTTTCACTGCTAAGCTCAGCTTATGAATAAAGACATCTATTCCTAAGTTAATCCATGTCCAACCTGCGTGGCATAGAAACCTTTGTGCGGGCCGTCGAAGGCGGCAGCATCGCTGCGGCGGCGCGCCAGCTGGGCATCAGCGCCGCAGCCGCCAGCCAGAACCTGGGCCGGTTGGAAAAAGAACTTGGCACCCGACTGCTGACACGCAGCACCCGCTCGCAGGCGCTGACCGCGGCCGGCGAGGTGTATTTCGCCCAGGTCGGCCCGCTGCTCGACGGCCTGGCGCAGGCCCAATCCGAACTCTCGGCGCTGCAGGACACGGTGCAGGGCCGGCTCAAGCTGTCCTGCGCGGTCGCCTTTGGCCGGCATATGGTGGCGCCGCTGATGCCGGCCTTCATGGCGCGTTACCCGCGGGTGCACCTGGAAATGCTGATGGTCGACCGCAATGTGGACCACCTCAAAGAAGATGTGGACGCCAGCATCCGCTTCCGCCACGTGCTGGAGCCCGGCCTGGTGGCGCGGCGCATCGCCACCGCGCCCATGGTGTTTTGCGCGGCGCCTGCCCATCTGCAGCAGCATGGCCGCCCGACCACGCCCGAAGAGCTGGCCCACCATCCCTGCCTGGCGTTCCGCCTGCCGCTGGACGGACGCCTCATGCAATGGCCGTTTCTGCGCGACGGGGTTCGCTTCGCCCCGGCGATCCAGACCGCCGCGGTGTGCAACGACATCGACACCCTGGCCGCCCTGGCCGTGGCCGGTGCCGGCGTGGCCCGGCTAGGCAGCTTCATCGCCAACCCCTTGATCGCTGCCGGCAAGCTGGAGCCGCTGTTTCTGAATTCCGGCGGACGCGGACGCACCCGGGCTGACCCCGAGCCGCTTGAGTACTTCGCCTGCTTCCGCGACCGCCAGCACCTGCCGGCGCCGGTGCGGGTCTTCGTCGATTTCATCGCTGAAGCCTTGCAGGACCACCCGCTGCTGCGCGCACCGGTATGGCCACTGGCGGCCTGAAACACAAGCCCGCGGTACGCAAAATGCATAGCATCTACCCTGCTTGCCAGACTGCCCGCCCATCGCTACATTGGATTTTTTGAGGACCCCACATGCCTGCTGACGTAGCCACCAGCTCCCCCGTACCCGCCGCTCCGGGCCCCAGCCACATCCGCCTGACGTCCCACGCCAGCGGCTACGGCGCCCTGCCAATACGCTGGGCCGCGGCCACCGCCGCCGAGCGCGGCCCAGTGGTCGGCACCACCACCAAGCGCAGCCACCGCAATGTGATTGGCACGCACAGCGGCAGCTACAGCATCTACCGCGCACTGGCCGTGGCATCCGGCGGCCTGTCGCCTAAACACAAGGCCGACCTGACCAACACCATGCCGACCGACGTGATCGGCCCCTACCCGCAGTGGAGCGAGCCGGGCCGCATCGTCGCCATGGACCCCTGGGGTGCCACCATCGCCACCGAATTCGCGGCCGAGCTGGAGGCGGGCTACGACATTCGCCCCACCATCGCGGTGACGCAGGCCCACGTAATCCTGCCCGAGGTGATCGAGGCGCTGCAGTCCGGCCGCCTGCAGGCTGACGGCAAATTCCTCACCGCCAGTGGCGCGGCCATGGTCACCAAGGTGGCGGTGGAACCCGTGTGGTACCTGCCCGAAGTGGCCAAGCGCTTCAACTGCACCGAGGCCGAGCTGCGCCGCGTGCTGTTCGAGGAAACCGGCGGCATGTACCCCGAGCTGGTAACGCGCAGCGACCTGGAAGTGTTTCTGCCGCCCATCGGTGGCCTCACCGCCTACATCTTCGGCAACCCGCGCGACCTAGCGAACCCCGAGGTCGAGCTCACCGCCCGCGTACACGACGAATGCAATGGCTCGGATGTGTTCGGCTCCGACATCTGCACCTGCCGCCCCTACCTGACGCACGCCATCGAGGAATGCATACAGGGCGCGCAACGCGGCGGCGTGGGCCTGGTGTCGTACTTCCGCAAGGAAGGTCGGGCCCTGGGCGAGGTCACCAAATTCCTGGTCTACAACGCGCGCAAGCGCCAGGTGGGTGGTGACACGGCAGACCAGTATTTCAACCGCACCGAATGCGTGGCCGGCGTGCAGGACATGCGCTTCCAGGAACTCATGCCCGACGTGCTGAACTGGCTCGGCATACGCAAGATCCACCGCCTGGTCTCCATGAGCAATATGAAGTACGACGCCATCACCCGCGCCGGTATCGAGGTGGTGCAGCGCATCAATATTCCCGAACACATGATCCCCGCCGACGCCCAGGTCGAAATGGACGCGAAAATGGCGGCTGGCTATTTCACCCCCGGCGTCGTGCCAAACGCTGAAGAATTGAAAAAGGCCAAAGGCCGCGGACTCACTGAATGACTATGGATTTGATAGCTGCTGACGCAGATATAACAAGCGCTGCAGCCCTGTTGCGCTCAACAAAAGCGATACGCAGCCGGGCCCAGGGCCTGCTGGCGCGGGCCCGCGCCGGCGGCTCGGCCTACTTCACGGTGATTGATTCCGCGCTGCAACCCACTGCCGCGCTGGTGGCCCAGGTGACGCGCGAGCGCTACCCCAGCCTGAAGATCCCGTACCACAGCCGCTGGCGGCATTTCGAGGCCGGCGGCGTGAACCGCACCGCGCTGCTGAACGAAGAGCTCGGCAAGGTCTCGGTGGCCAAGCGCGCGCGCGCCCACATCGACCTGGCCATCGTCAGCGTGCTGCTGGATGCCGGCTCGGGCCCCGATTGGAGCTATACCGACCCGCGCACCGGCCAGAAGCTCAGCCGCTCCGAAGGCCTGGGCGTGGCCAGCTACAACGCCTTCACCAAGGGCCTGTTTTCCAGCAAGCCGACCCAGCCCTGCCAGGCGGATGCGCTGGGCCTGCAGAACCTGACGGCACGCCAGTTGGGCGACGCCTTCCAGGTCGGCGTGGAGAACCCGCTGGTCGGACTCGAAGGCCGCGCCGCGCTGCTGCGCCGGCTCGGTGAAGTCATCGCCGACCAGCCCGAAGTGTTTGGCGGCGCTGGCGGCCTGTGCCGGCCAGGCCGGCTGTTCGACCACTTGGTGCATGCCGATACCGACACGCCGACGGTGGAGGCCCATGCCATTCTTGTGGCCTTGTTGAGCACGCTGTCGCCCATCTGGCCTGCACAGAACGCTATCAAAACCGAAGCGGGCGCCGAAATCTCGCTGGGCGACTGCTGGCGCCACAGCGCGGTACCCGGCGAAGGCGCAAGCGCCGGCTGGATGCCGTTCCACAAGCTGTCGCAGTGGCTGTCGTATTCGCTGCTGGAGCCGCTGGAATGGGCCGACGTGAGCGTCACCGGCCTGGATGCATTGACCGGCCTGCCCGAATACCGCAACGGCGGCCTGTTGCTGGACGGCGGCGTACTGGTTTTGAAGAACCTGGCGCTGGCCCAAACTGCGCAGACAGCTGGCGATGAGTGCATCGTCGAATGGCGCGCACTGACCGTGGCCCTGCTGGACGAACTGGCGCCGCTGGTGCGCGCCGAGCTGGGTTTGACGGCCGAGCAGATGCCGCTGGCCTGCGTGCTCGAAGGCGGCACCTGGGCCGCAGGCCGCGTGCTGGCCCAGCGCCTGCGCGGCGGCACGCCGTCCCTGAATATCGCCAGTGATGGCACTGTGTTTTAACTTGGAATAGAAGAGAAAACCATGAGCAACGTACACCTGATCAGCCACCCCCTGGTGCAACACAAGCTGACGCTGATGCGCCGCAAGGACGCCAGCACCAACACCTTTCGCCGCCTGCTGAACGAGCTGTCGTCGCTGATGGCCTACGAGGTCACGCGCGACATGCCTATGCAGGACATCGAGATCGAAACCCCACTGGAGAAGATGACCGCCAAGGTCATCGACGGCAAGAAGCTGGTGTTCGTGTCCATCCTGCGGGCGGGCAACGGCATTCTGGAAGGCATGCTCAGCGTGGTGCCGGGCGCGCGCGTCGGCCACGTCGGCCTGTACCGCGACCCGAAAACGCTGACGGCGGTGGAGTACTACTTCAAGATGCCCAGCGAAATGCACGAGCGTGACATCGTCATCGTCGACCCGATGCTGGCTACCGGCAACTCGGCCATCGCAGCGGTCGAGCGGCTCAAGGAGCTGAACCCGAAGTCCATCAAGTTCGTCTGCCTGCTGACCTGCCCCGAAGGCGTGGCCGCGCTGCAGGCAGCCCACCCTGACGTGGACATCTACACCGCCGCCATCGACCGCGAGCTCAGCGACCACGGCTACATCCTGCCGGGCCTGGGCGATGCGGGCGACCGCATCTTCGGCACCAAATAGGCCGCTGGCGCAGTAAATATCTGCGCTAGCAGCTATTTAATCCATAGCAAACAAGCATCCACTACACGGGAGTAGGCCCCTGGCAAGACTGCCAGTGCACCGTGTTGCGGCCTGCAGACTTGGCGGCATATAGGGCCTGGTCCACCGCCTCGACCAGGGCCGAGATGTCACAGTGGCCGGCCACCGAGGTCGTAGCGCCCACGCTGACGGTCACATGGCTGGCGACCTGCGAATCCGCGTGGGCAATGTCCAGCGCAGCGACCGCTGCACGCACCTTGGCCGCCAGCAGCACGGCCCCAGCCTGGTCTACCGACGGCAGAATGACGACAAACTCCTCGCCACCATAGCGCGCCAGCACGTCGTTTGGGCGCAGCAGCTGGGTCTTGACCGAAGACACCAGGGCCTTCAGCACGCGGTCGCCTGCAGGGTGGCCGTAGCTGTCGTTGTAGTTCTTGAAATAGTCCACGTCCAGCATCAGCAGCGACAGCACGGTTTTGCTGCGCTGGTGTCGGCGCAACTCGGCCGACAGGCACTGGTCAAAATATTTGCGGTTGTAGACGCCTGTCAGGCCGTCCGTCACAGCCTCCAGCGACAGGCGCTCAGACTGCGATTGCAACACCCGCTCCCGTTTGACGAACATGCTGGTGTCGGTGACCTGGATCAGGCAAAAGCTGCCGCTGTGCGCGTCGCCCACCGATACCAGGGTCAGCGCCTGGGGCATGCGCTGCGGCGGTGCCAGCTCAGACGCGTCCAGCTTATGGAACAAGGGCAAAGGCGCCCGGTGCAGCACATTCGACAAAACCACGGGCAGCCTGTAGGCCAGTACCCGCTTCACAGCCCCAAGAAACGGGCCGGACAAACCGCCTGGAAAAATGCTTTCCAGATCACGGCCCAGCACCGCCTCGGCCGCCAGGCCGCTGTAGCGGGCCATCCAGGCGTTCCAGTAGACCACTTCTCCGCGCGTGTTCAGCAAAATCACACCTGTGCCCAACGCGTCCAGCATCGGCTTCCACGGTAACGCAGTGCCATCCATAGCTGGGTGCATGGCTCAAATTCCTGCGATCAACTTATCCAGCGCGGCCACCAAACCCTCCAGAGAGCCCGAGCTCAGCAAGAACACCAGGTTGCCATGGGTCTGGCGTTTTTCAATGGTCAGATTGATATGCAGCACCAGCACCACTGGCTGGTCAGGGTCGGACAAGATCTTGCCGAGCAACACATCGGTCGCGTCCACCGAGTATTCAGGCAAGGTACCCTCCAGGGCCACGCTCAGCATGTCAGAGATAGCCGACAGGCAGGCGTTCAGAATGATGTTGCCCAGCTCGCACATGGCCTCCTGTTCGAAGTCCACCATCTCTTCCACGCTGACCTGTGAGCCCAGCATCTCCTGCACGATCTCCAGCACCCGCTCCTCACGGAACAGCAGCGTGGCATCCAGACTGAAAGGCCCGCCAAAGCTTTGCCGCACCGCCCCCTGGCGCGCGCCGTCCAGCGACAGCACATCGGCAGTCACCTCAGAGCGGTGGTAGAAGTTGATACGGGGCACGGCCAGCAAGACCTGGTCGCCCACGATCTCACTCAGACTAGCGGCGGCCTTGCCGGCACCCACGTTGAACACCTCGGTGAGCGCATCCAGCTGCAGCTCGCTGAGGGCAATCATGGTGCTGCCTCGAAAAACGCCAGGGCCTCGGTGATGCTTTTCTCGCTGACCGGCTTGGCGACAAACTTCGCGCCCAGCTCGGCCGCGCGGGTGCGCTGGCTTTCCTGAATGTTGGCGGAGAACAGCGCCAGACGCATGCCAGGGAAATCGCGCAACAGCAACTCGGCGGCTTCGGTGCCCAACATGCCCGGCATATTGATGTCCATGGTGCAGAACTGGAAAGGCTGGGCGGCGGCCAAAGCCAGCGCCTCGTCACCATTGGAGGCCTCAACAACAGTCCAACCCGGGCGCTTGGCCTGCAGCAGCGTGCGGATCATCATGCGCGACACACGACTGTCGTCCACCAATAAAAGAGACGTAGCGGAAGAAGTTGTTTCGGTCATAAAGTGAGTGAATCAAAAAAACAAAATGCATGCTTATTGTCGCCTCAGTGAACAGACGAAGCTGCTTGTCGCGCCTTTCTTGGCTGCAATCCGGCCTTGCTTGCTTTCACAGGCCGCCCGCAAATCCCTGCGCTAGATGCACGATACGCCTGAACCCCGCATCTTGCTATGCGCGGATTGCCCTAGTTGAAAAACCGGCAATGGTGGGTACGATGCTTTAGGCCGGTGTTAGCGCTGGCCCCCACAGCTGGCCAATGCTTCTAGGATCAGGAGTATGGATGCCCCCTAAATCAGCCGCAGCACAAATTGCCCAGGCCTGCGCAAAGGCGCGGGAGCGGGCTTGCGCGCAGCATGCATCACGTCTGGGCTCGGCATGATAACCAACCCGCCCGACCCCCCTGGCGCTGCCGACGCCCAGCTTTGGCAGCTGTTTCAGCGCAGCCAGCGCGCCATGTGCATACTGGCCGCCGAATCGGGACAAGTACTGTTCGCCAACCCGGCCATGCTGCGGCACTATGGCTATGGTGAAGCGCAATTCCTGGCGATGCAAGTGTGGGATTTGTGGCCGCAGCCGGCCGATGGCGACACGGCACAGATACGCGACCGGGCACCCCGGCCTGGGCAAGCCGCAGTCGCGTGCCGCCACCACCACAGCGACGGCACGCTGATGGACGTGGAAATCACCGCCGACGCCCTGCAGTTCCAGGGCGTAGCGGCGCACCATTGGCTGGTGCTGGACGTCACCCAGCGCACGCATGCCGAGCGTGAATGGGCACGCCTGCACCGCGCCCACCAGATGCTCAGCAGCTGCAATATGTCTCTGATACGGGCCACGCTGGAAGACAGCTTGTTGCAGGAAATTTGCCGCATCACGGTGGACATCGGCGGCTACTGGGGCGCATGGGTGGGCTTTACCCGCAACGACGAGGCCAAGACCATAGAGCGCGTGGCATTTGCAGGCGTCACACCGGCCTATCCACCGCAGTACAGAACATCCTGGTCGGACGCCGTACCCGAAGGCATGGGCGCTGCGGGCACCACGGTGCGCAGCGGAATAACCACCATCGTGCATGACATCAGCAGCACGGCGGGCAGCCGCCCCTGGGGCCATTTGCTACAGGCCGCAGGCGTGCGCGGCGTGGTCTGCCTGCCGCTGCGTGAGGGCCCGCGCACATTTGGGGTGCTGCTGCTGTATGCACACGAGGTCATCGACGCCAGCCACAACGAAATCCAGCTACTGGAAGAGATGGCCAATGACCTGGCTTTTGGCATAGGCAGCCTGCGCGCCCAGCAAGAGTCCCGGCGCGACGTGCAAACCCGCGCCGAGGTCCTGGACATTCAGCAGCAGATTGCCGGGCTGGACCACGACCTGCCCAGAGCCATGCAAACCATCACCCAGCGGGCCTGCGGATTGACCACTGCCGATGGCTGCGCCATTGATTTGCTCGAAGCGGACTTCCTGCGCACCGTTGCCCACTATGGCCGGGCGCCGATCAGGCAGTGTCCGCTGAATGAGCGCAGCCTGACGGCCCTGGCCGCACGCACCGCCTGCACGCAGACCAGTGCGGACACTGAAACCGACCCTCGGGTAGACCGCAAAGCCACCCGCAGCATGGGCGTGCGCTCGCTGGTCATGGTGCCTTTGCTGGTGCAGGGGCGGGTTGAGGGCGTCTTCAATATGTCCTGGCGCTCCCCACAGGCTTTTACGCCGCGCGATGTGGAGAACCTTCAAATCCTGGTGGAAACGCTGGGCGCCACCCTGCAGCGCCACCGTCTGTCCGAGCAGCTGCGCGCCTCGGAAACCCAGTACCGCATGCTCTTCGAAAACAACCCCCAACCCACTTGGGTGGTGGGCCAGGACCTGCGCTTGCTGGCGGTCAACCAGGCCATGGTGGAGAACTATGGCTACAGCCGCCAGGAGCTGCTGGACATGCGCCTCAGCGAACTCTGGGCCAACGATGTCGAGCAAGGGGAAGTCCTGGTGCGCGAGCACCTGCGTGAACAAAGCCGCTTGCGCCTGCTGCACCAGCACCGGACCAAGAATGGCAAGACCATAGACGTAGAGATCATCACCAACAACATCGTCTTCAACGGTACTCCCGCTCGCTTGGTCATGGGTACCGACATCACCCAGCGCCTGCGCGCCGAGGGCGAGCTGGCGCGGGTCAGTCGGGCGCAGCAAATGCTGAGCACCTGCAACGAGGCGCTGATACGCGCCAGCACCGAAGCTGCGCTGCTGACGGACATCTGCCGCATCACGGTAGATATCGGCGGCTACCTGGGCGCCTGGGTCGGCTTTGCGCTCAATGACGCAACCAAGTCGCTGGAGCGCGTGGCCCACGCAGGCACGGTGTCACCAAACACAGAGGTATCCCAAATCTCCTGGGCAGCCGACGACCCGCGGGGCAAAGGCCCGGCCGGACGCACCATCCGTAGCGGCCAGGCTGTCGTTGTCAGCGACCATGGCGACGTCGACCCAGCCTTCGCCCCTGCCACCAGCGCCATACTGGCCAGCGGCATCCGCGGGCTGGTGTGTCTGCCGCTAAGAGACCTGCAACGGACCTTCGGCGTGCTGGTCCTATGCACCCAAGAGGCCCTGCACATCAGCCAGGAAGAGCTAAAACTGCTGCAGGAACTGGCCAACGACCTGGCGTTTGGTATTGGTAACCTGCGGGCGCAAATGGAGCAACGCCGGCTGCAAAACGCCGTGCTCACGGTCGCTGCCGCCGTGTCGGCCAGCTCCGGGTTGGAGTTCTTTGGCGAGATGGCGCGCCATATGTGCGAAGCGCTGGGCGCGCAGGCCGCCTTTGTGACCCGCCTGCTGCCGGGCGAACCGCCACGCGGCCGCACCCTGGCTGCCGTACTGAACGGCCAGCGCCTGGACGACTTCGACTACGCCATCCTGGGTACACCTTGCGAAAACCTGTTTCGCCACAGTAGCTGGGTGGAGACACACGACATCACCGTACGCTATCCGCATGCCAAAGAGCTGGCCCAGATGGGCGCGCAAGCCTATGTAGGCCAGCGGCTGGAAGATCCCCAGGGCAAACCCATAGGGCAGATCTTCGTGCTCTACAGCGCGCCGCTGGCGGAGCACGCCTTCATCCTGTCCACGCTGCAGATCTTTGCCGCCCGGGTGGCAGCCGAAATGCAAAGGCTAAAGACCGACGCCCAACTCCGCGACCAGGCAGCGCTGCTCGACAAAGCCCAGGACGCCATCGTGCAATACGACCTGACCGGCAACATCATCTATTGGAACCACGGCGCCGAGCGCCTGACCGGTTGGACCGCCGAAGAGGCAATTGGCCAGCCCATGTACCAGCGCGTCTTCGTCGACCCGACCGTATTCGCGCAAGGCATGCACCAGCTGATGCAGACTGGCACTTGGCAAGGCGAGATACAGCAGAGGCACAGAGACGGTCGGATGGTGGCCGTGGAATCGCACCGGACCCTGGTGCACGACGAACAAGGCCAGCCCCGCTCTGTACTGTCCATCAACACCGACATCACCCAGCGCAAAGCAGCCGAGCGAGAAATCCAGCAACTGGCCTTCTACGACCAGCTCACCAAGTTGCCCAACCGCCTACTGCTGATGGACCGACTGCAGCAGGCATTGACCGGCAGCGCGCGCCATGGCCGCTACGGCGCACTGCTGTTCATCGATCTGGACAACTTCAAAACCCTCAACGACACCCTGGGCCACGAAAGCGGCGACCTGCTGTTGCAACAGGTGGCCGCCCGCCTGAGCGGCTGCGTGCGCGGGGTCGATACGGTATCGCGCTTCGGCGGCGACGAATTCGTGGTGATGCTGGAAGACCTGAGCGACAACAGCGCCGAAGCCGCCCTGATAGCCCGCAGCATGGGCGAAAAAATGCTGGCCGCCCTGGCCGCACCCTATGTGCTGGGCGGCGTGGAACACAACAGCACCTCCAGCATAGGCGTGGCCCCATTTGGCCAGGAAAGCCTGGGCACGGGCGAACTGCTCAAGCAGGCCGACCTGGCCATGTACCAGGCCAAGACCGCCGGGCGCAACGCCATCCGCTTCTTCAACCCGAGCATGCAGGCCATCGTCAACGCACGGGTTCAGCTGGAGCTGGAAATGCGCCAGGCCCTGGCGCAACAGGAATACTTGCTGCATTACCAACCCCAGTTCAATGCCCAGGGGCAAATCATCGGCGTGGAAGCCCTGCTGCGCTGGCTACACCCACAGCGCGGCCTGATCTCGCCCGCTGAATTCATCCCTGCCGCAGAAGACACCGGCATCATCATCCCGCTGGGCCAGTGGGTGCTCAGCAGCGCCTGCCAGCAGCTCAGCACCTGGCAGGCCAGTGCCCACACTGCCCACCTGACCATGGCGGTCAATGTGAGCGCGCGGCAGTTCCGCAGCCCTAACTTTGTGGACCAAATCACCCAAATCCTGCGCAGTACCGGCATCGACGCGCGCGGGCTCAAGCTGGAGCTGACCGAAAGCCTGCTGATTGAAGACCTGGAGCAGACGATTGCCACGATGAGCGCGCTAAAAGCCTTGGGCCTGTGCTTTTCGCTGGACGACTTCGGCACCGGCTATTCATCCCTGTCCTACCTCAAGCGCCTGCCGCTCGACCAGTTGAAGATCGACCAGTCGTTTGTGCGCGACATCGCCACCGATGCGAACGACGCCTCCATCGTGCAAACCATCATCGCCCTGGGCCAGAGCCTGGGCCTGGCGGTGATTGCCGAGGGCGTGGAAACCAGCGCCCAGCGCGACTTTCTGGCCCAGCACGGCTGCGTCAACTACCAGGGCTATTTTTTCAGCCGCCCGTTGCCGATCCGCGAACTTGAAGCCATTTTGCAGCCCGTGGCAACCTAGCAGTGCGGCGGTAGCTGCAATTTTGATAGCATGCAGCCTGCAAGAATTTTGATAGGACGATGATGCTGGATCTCTTGGTCACCAACGCCACCCTGCCCGACGGGCGCACCCATATGTCGCTGGCGGTGCAAGACGGCAAGTTCGTCGACGTCGCCCCCGGCCTGGCGGCCGCCGCGCAGCAGATCGTCGACGCCCAGGGCCTGCTGGTCAGCCCGCCGTTTGTCGATGCGCATTTCCACATGGACGCCACCCTGAGCTACGGCCTGCCGCGGGTCAACCAGAGCGGCACCCTGCTGGAAGGCATTGCGCTGTGGGGCGAACTCAAACCCCTGCTGACCCAGGAAGCCCTGGTGCAGCGGGCGCTGGCCTACTGCGACTGGGCGGTGGGCAAGGGCCTGCTGGCGATCCGCAGCCACGTGGACATCTGCGACCCGCGCCTGCTGGCCGTGGAAGCCCTGCTGGAAGTCAAGCGCCTGGTCGCGCCCTATCTCGAGCTACAACTGGTGGCGTTTCCGCAGGACGGCGTGCTGCGCGACGCGAACGGCATGGACAAGCTGAAGCGCGCACTCGCCATGGGCGTGGACGTGGTCGGCGGCATCCCGCACTTCGAACGCACCATGGCCGACGGCGCCTTGAGCGTCAAGCTGCTGTGCGAGCTGGCGGCCGAACAGGGCAAGCTGGTCGACATGCACTGCGACGAGTCCGACGACCCGCTGTCGCGCCACATCGAAACCCTGACTTATGAAACCCAGCGCCTGGGCCTGCACGGCCGGGTCACTGGTTCGCACCTCACATCCATGCACTCCATGGACAACTACTACGTGAGCAAGCTGCTGCCGCTGATGGCTGAGGCGCAGATGAACGTCGTCAGCAACCCGCTGATCAACATCACCCTGCAAGGCCGGCACGACAGCTACCCCAAACGCCGCGGCATGACCCGCGTGCCCGAGATGATGGCGCAGGGCCTGACCGTCGCCCTGGGCCAGGACTGCGTGATGGACCCCTGGTACAGCCAGGGTAGCGGCGACATGCTGGAAGTCGCCAGCATGGGCTTGCACGTGGCCCAGATGACCAGCCAGGCCGCGATGCGCCAGTGCTTCCAGGCGGTCACCGCCAACCCCGCCAAAATCATGCAACTGCATGGCTACGGCCTGGAGCCAGGCTGCAACGCCGACTTCGTGCTGCTGCAAGCCCAGGACCCGGTGGAAGCCATCCGCCTGCGCGCCACCCGCCTGCAGGTCTACCGGCGAGGCAAGCTGCTGGCGCGAACGCCAGCGGCGACGGCCAGCCTGCACCTGCCGGGGCGACCCGCCACCACCGATTGGCTGCTGCCCAAGCGCAGCCAGGTCGGATGAACCTTTCTAAACATGAAAAAAGCATTCTTCTTCGATATCGACAACACATTGCTGGACCACCAAACCAAGCAAATCCCCCCATCGGCACTGCAGGCCATTGAAGCACTGAAGGCCGACGGACATATGGTGGTGATTGCAACGGGGCGCGCCTATGGCCACGCCCTGGAATTCATCGACCTGATCCAGCCCACTTATGCGATTACACAAAACGGCGCCCGGATCATGCGCGGCGATAAAGAGGTAGACAAACATCCCTTGCCTGGCGCCAGCTTGGCAAAGCTGTTCCAGCTGCTGGAATCCAAAGGTTTTCACTACGGCGCAACCGATGGCTACGCGGCCCATGTGAGTGCCATGGTGGACGAGGTGCTGCTGCCGATGGAATCGGTGGATTTGAGTTCGCAGGCGGATTTGCAAGCCACCCAGTCGTTTGAGATCTTCCAGGGCTGGATGTTCTTCCATGAGCAGCATGACGCCACGCTGATGCCCGAATTGGCCAGCGCTTTCCCAGAGTTTGACTACATCCGCTGGCACACCACGGCTCTCGACGTGCTACCCAAAGGCGTAAACAAAATGACCGGCTGCACTTGGGTGCTGGCCGACGCCGGCATGGACGCCACGCAGGCCTATGCATTTGGCGACGGCCTGAACGACATTGAAATGCTGCAAGGCGTAGGCACCGGCATCGCTATGGGCAACGCACATCCGCGCCTCAAGGCCGTGGCGGACCGGGTTGCCGAGGCGATCCACAACGATGGCCTGGCCAAGATGGTGGCGCAACTGCGGCAGGAGTGGCTCGGTTTGGCGTATGCACCATGACGGCATTGCTGGCCGATAAGGGACGCTATCATTTAAAGAGCTGCTTGTGCAGGTGAAATAAGCGCTGGCGACCTAGAAGCTCTATGAAAAAATTGCCTGGGGAAGCCCTGGCGGGTTTGTCCTCTCGGCCGCTTATTTTGGCTGCCCGGCGGTATTTCGCGGAAACGGGCGATGCGCGTGGGTAGAATCCCACCCCGTCAGGAGAGAGTTCTCTGCAAGAGAGCCGCCGAAGGCGCAGGGCCCCGCTACGTGGGCCTGAACGCTCAGGCAAAAGGACTGACAAGCGCTTGAAAAAGCGTCTCCCCCTGGAGAGAAGCCCGCCCTGAGCGGGTTCACCGAAGGCGCAACCCGCAGTCGGCCTGCACCACCGCAAGGCCGGCCCGGCGAATCGCTCAGGTAAAGCGGACAGCGGGGGCCACACATGATTCTGAGAACGTGTTTACGATCTCTTTGGGATCATGATTCCAATGTGTCCCCGAAAGAACTGCCATGTCCGATTTGTTGCTGACCCCACTCAACGCGCTGCACCTTGAGCTCGGCGCCCGCATGGTGCCGTTTGCCGGCTACAGCATGCCGGTGCAATACCCGGCCGGCCTGATGGCCGAACACCACCACACCCGCACGGCGGCCGGCCTGTTCGACGTATCCCACATGGGCCAGCTGCGCCTGGTCGGCCCGGACGCCGCCGCCGCGTTTGAAACCCTGGTACCGGTAGACGTGATCGACCTGGCCGTCGGCAAGCAGCGCTACGGCCTGCTGCTAAATGACGACGGCGGCATCATTGACGACCTGATGTTCTTCAAGCGCGAGGCCGACATCTTTGTCATCGTCAACGGCGCCTGCAAGGTCGAGGACATCGCCCACATCCAGGCCAAGATCGGCCAGCGCTGCGAAGTCATCCCCATGCCAGAAATGGCGCTACTGGCACTGCAAGGCCCCAAGGCCGTGGATGCGCTGTCGCGGCTGGCCCCGGGCGTGGAAAAGCTGGTCTTCATGACCGGCGGCAGCTTCGATGTGGCCGGCATCCCCTGCTTCCTGACCCGCAGCGGCTATACCGGCGAAGACGGTTTTGAAATATCGGTGCCCGCCGAGCAGGCCGCGGCACTGGCCCGCGCGCTGCTGGCCCAGCCTGAAGTAAAGCCTATCGGCCTGGGTGCGCGCAATTCCCTGCGTCTGGAAGCCGGCCTGTGCCTGTATGGCAACGATCTGGACCCGACCACGACACCCATCGAAGCCGGGCTGAACTGGGCGCTGCAAAAGGTGCGCCGCGCCGGCGGAGCCCGCGAAGGCGGCTTCCCAGGCGCTAGCAAAATACTAGCGCAACTCGCAGGTGGTACGGGCGCCATCATCCGAAAGCGCGTTGGCCTGGTCGCCCTGGAGCGCGTGCCCGTGCGCGAGCACACCGCCCTACAGGACGCATCCGGCAACGCCATCGGCGAAGTCACCAGCGGCCTGCTCGGCCCCACGGTGGACAAGCCGATTGCAATGGCCTACGTGGCGCCAGAATTTGCCGCCATCGGCACAAAGATCAACGCTATCGTGCGAGGCAAAATCGTCCCGATGGAAGTCGTCACCATGCCTTTCACGCCCAACCGCTATTTCCGCGGTTGATTCAACTTTTTACAGGAGCAACCCCATGAGCATCAAGTACACCGAAGACCACGAATGGCTGAACATTGAGGGCGACACCGCCACCGTCGGCATCACCCACCACGCGCAGGACGCGCTGGGTGACGTGGTGTTTGTCGATCTGCCCGCCGTCGGCACGACTTTCGCCCAGAAGGATGTGGCCGGCGTGGTCGAGTCGGTGAAAGCCGCTGCCGACGTCTACATGCCTGTCTCCGGCGAAATCACCGAAGTCAACGAAGCCCTGCGCGCAGACCCGGCCCTGGCCAACACCGACCCACTGGGCGCCGGCTGGTTCTTCAAGGTCAAGCTGTCGACCCCTGCCGAAGTCGATGCTTTATTAGACGAAACCGCCTACAACGCCTTTAGCCAAACCGCCTAAACACCCACGGATTTTCCCCAATGACCTCCCTGCTCGAACTCGAAAACTCCGGCGAATTCATCGCCCGCCACATTGGCATTGATGCCGCTGACGAAACCCTGATGCTGGACGTCATTGGCTCGAGTTCGCGCCGGGATCTAATTGACGGCATCGTGCCGCGCAGCATTGCCCGCAGCACGCCGATGGACTTGCCGGCGCCAGTCACCGAAGCGGCGGCCTTGGCCGAACTCAAGGCCATCGCATCCAAGAACCAGGTGTTCAAGAGCTTCATCGGCCAGGGCTATTACGGCACCCACACGCCTGGCGTGATCCTGCGCAACATCCTGGAAAACCCCGCCTGGTACACCGCCTACACGCCCTACCAGGCCGAAATCTCGCAGGGCCGGATGGAAGCACTGATCAACTTCCAGACCATGGTCTGCGACCTGACCGGCATGCCCATCGCCAACGCCTCCATGCTGGACGAAGCCACTGCCGCCGCTGAAGCCATGACCCTGGCCAAACGCAGCGTGAAGAGCAAGAGCAATGTCTTCATCGTCGCCGGCGACTGCCATCCGCAAACTATCGAAGTGATCCAGACCCGCGCCAAGCCGCTGGGCATCGAGGTCAAGGTCAGCACCGCGCTGGAAACCTTGCCGCAGCTGATGTCCAGCGGTGACTTCTTCGGCGTGCTGGCCCAGTACCCGGCCACCAACGGCATGCTGCACGACCTGCGCCCCCTGGTTGGCGTGGCCCATGCGAGCGGCGCGGCGGTCTGCGTGGCAGCCGACCTGCTGGCGCTCACCTTGCTGGTGCCGCCTGGTGAATGGGATGCCGACATCGTCATCGGCAACACCCAGCGCTTTGGCGTGGCCATGGGCAACGGTGGCCCGCACGCCGCCTACATGGCGTGTCGCGATGCATTCAAGCGATCGCTGCCCGGCCGCCTGGTGGGTGTGAGCGTGGATGCGCACGGCAACACGGCCTACCGCCTGGCGCTGCAGACCCGCGAGCAGCACATCCGCCGCGAGAAAGCCACCTCCAACATCTGTACCGCCCAGGTGCTGCCGGCCGTGCTGGCCAGCATGTACGCGGTCTACCACGGCCCGCAAGGCCTGACCCGCATCGCCCAGCGGGTGGCGCGTTTCACCGCCATCCTGGCGCGCGGCCTACAGCAAATGGGCTACGAAATCGTCAACGCGCATGCGTTTGACTCGATCACCGTGAAAACCGACGACGCTAGCAGTTTGATAGCTGATCGCGCAAACAAAGCCTGCGCAAACCTGCGTTTTCGCTTGAAGAACCATCTGGGTATCTCGCTGGACGAAACCACGACACGCGGCGACATCGAAATGCTGTGGTCGTTCTTCGTCAAGCCGGGTGAACCAATGCCGCGCCTGAGCGATCTGGAGAACAGCGTGGATTCGCTGATCCCCGAAGAGCTGCGCCGCAGCAGCGCCTTCCTGACCCACCCGGTGTTCAACACCCACCATTCCGAGACGGGCATGCTGCGCTACATCCGCGCGCTCAGCGACAAGGACCTGGCACTCGACCGCAGCATGATCCCACTGGGAAGCTGCACCATGAAGCTCAACGCCACCAGCGAAATGGCGCCCGTGACCTGGCCCGAATTCGCCAACATCCACCCGTTCAGCCCGCCCGAGCAGCGCCTGGGCTACGCCGAGCTGGACGTGCAGCTGCGCGAATGGCTGTGCCAGGCCACCGGCTACGCCGGCATCAGCCTGCAGCCGAATGCCGGCAGCCAGGGCGAATACGCCGGCCTGCTGGCCATCAAGGCCTACTTTGACGACCACGGCCAGGGCCAGCGCAACATCTGCCTGATTCCATCCAGCGCCCACGGCACCAACCCGGCTAGCGCCCAAATGGCCGGACTGAAGGTAGTGGTCACGGCTTGCGATGCCAATGGCAATGTCGACATGGCCGATCTGCAAGCCAAGTGCGAAGAGCACAGCCAGGACCTGGCGGTGGTGATGATCACCTACCCCAGCACCCACGGCGTGTTCGAAACCCAGGTGAAAGAACTCTGCGCCATGGTGCACAGCCACGGCGGCCGCGTCTATGTGGACGGCGCGAACATGAACGCACTGGTTGGCGTCGCCGCGCCCGGCGAATTCGGCGGCGACGTCAGCCACCTGAACCTGCACAAGACTTTCTGCATCCCCCACGGCGGCGGCGGCCCCGGCGTAGGCCCGGTCTGCGTGGTCGAAGACCTGATTCCCTACCTGCCGGGCCATGCCACGGCCGGCGACAACAACCACGGCATCGGAGCCATCAGCGCTGCGCCGCTGGGCAATGCCTCGGTGCTGCCGATCAGCTGGATGTACTGCCGCATGATGGGCGCCGACGGCCTGAAGCACGCTACCGAGGCCGCCATCCTGGCCGCCAATTACATCAGCACCAAGCTGGCCCCGCACTACCCCACGCTGTACGCCAGCGCCAACGGCCATGTGGCACATGAGTGCATTCTGGACCTGCGCCCGATCAAGGACAGCTGCGGCGTGACCGCCGAGGACGTGGCCAAGCGCCTGGCCGACTACGGCTTCCACGCGCCGACGCTGAGCTTCCCGGTACCCGGCACCTTGATGGTCGAGCCGACCGAGAGCGAAACCCTGGCCGAGCTGGACCGCTTCATCTTCGCCATGGTCGCCATCCGCAATGAGATCCGGCAGATCGAAAGCGGCGCCTGGCCACAGGACAACAACCCGCTGAAGCACGCGCCGCACACCGCCGCCAGCCTGATGTCCGCCGAATGGGACCGCCCGTATGCGCGCGAAATCGGCGCCTTCCCGCTGGCATCGCTAAAGCAGGCCAAGTACTGGCCGCCCGTGGGTCGGGTCGACAACGTGTTCGGCGACCGCAACCTGTTCTGCAGCTGCGTTCCCGTGGCGGACTACGCCTGAACCGCGTGACGCACATCCCTGAAACAGCCACACGGCAGACTGTGCGCCTGCCACCATGGCTGTAAACCAAGATGCAGAAAACGGCGTCGGCACGGTTCCTGCAATCGGCGATGAGATGTCTACCAGCTCGCCCGTCCATGTCCACACGCTGTTTGAAGACGCCCAGGCAATCTTCACCGGCACGCTGTTTGTGTCGCTGGCCCTGATCCTGTTTGCCCAGGTCGGCATGCTGACCGGCGGCACTGCGGGGGCGGCGTTTGTGCTGCACTATGCCACCGGCATCACGCTGGGCAAGCTGTTCTTTCTGATCAACCTGCCGTTCTACTGGTTCGCCTGGACCCGCATGGGCCGCGAGTTCACCTTCAAGACCTTCATCGCCATCAGCATGCTGTCGGCCATGATGGAGTGGTCGCCCAAGCTGTTTGCCATTGAGCGCCTGCACCCTGCCTATGCGGCAGTGCTGGGTGGCCTGCTGCTGGGCTCGGGCTGCCTGTTCCTAGCGCGCCACCGGGCCAGCCTGGGCGGCGCCACCATCGTCACCCTGTACCTGCAAAAGACCTATGGCTGGCGCGCGGGCAAAGTGCAGATGGCCATTGACTGCACCATCGTTCTACTGGCGCTGACCGTGATCGAACCCGCGCGGGTAGGCTATTCGGTGCTGGGCGCGGTGGTGATGAACCTGTTTATCTGGGTCAACCACAAGCCGGGCCGGTACGCGGTTCTGTAACGTCCAGTGCGGGACGCGCGCCCTACTGCACCCCTAGATAGCATTGACCAACGCCAGACCCATCTGGAAACCAAATCCAGCCCCACCGAGTATCTGCTGGTGTGCAAAGTCAGCCACACGCAGAATCGCAATATCGACGACCTGCCGCCGCATTGCTGGAACGAAGTCATGGTGCTCAGAAGGGTCTTCTTGCGCATATCGCTAGACGACTGGTCTACTAAAACTAGAATACGCCCATGTTGAATGAAACCTCCACCGCCAAACACCACATCCTGGACTGTGGCGAGCGCCTGATCTCCAACAAAGGTTTTGTCGGCGTGGGCCTGGCCGAGATTCTGAACGTGGCGGGGGTGCCCAAGGGGTCCTTCTACCACTACTTTAGCTCCAAAGAGCGCTTTGGCGAGGCTCTGCTAGCACGGTACATGGAGCGCTACGTGCAAAGGTTGGACGCGATGTTCCGCCCAGACGGCAGCACGGGCCGGGTGCGCTTGATGCGCTATTGGCAGTACTGGAACAGCACCCAATGCGCCACAAACTGCGATACCGTGGCTGAAACGGGCAACCCCGCCACCACAAGCACCAAATGCCTGGTCGTCAAACTCAGTGCCGAGGTGGCCGACATCTCAGAGGCAATGCGCCTGACCCTGCGCAACGGCACTGACCAGATCGTGCAGCGTATTGCCCTATGCCTGGAAGACGGCCGTGCAGATGGGTCCGTACCCGCCCACTTGCAGGCAGCTGACACGGCACTGACCTTGTACCAACTTTGGCTAGGTGCCAGCCTGCTGTCCAAGCTGCGGCGCGACAACTCGCCCTTTGATCACGCGCTGCAAACTACGGAACAAATACTCGACTCCACGCTTGTCTGATAAGCACGAGCAGCTATCATTTTTGATAATTTACTAGCCGACCAGTCTATTTCTATCCAACCCAAGGAACGCCATGAACAACTTTGACTTCCACAACCCCACCCACATCGTCTTTGGCAAAGACCGCATCGCCGACCTCGCCACGCTGGTGCCCGCTACCGCCAAGGTGCTGATCCTGGTGGGCGGCTCCAGTGCAGAGAAAACCGGTACCCTGGCCGAAGTGCGCCAGGCCCTGGGCAGCCGAGCCCACGCCACCTTCACCGGCATCGAACCGAACCCCAGCTTCGACACCGCCATGCAGGCAGTGCAGCAGGTGCGCGAATGCGGTTTTGACTTTTTGCTGGCGGTGGGGGGCGGCTCGGTAATCGACGCGGCCAAGTTCATCGCCGCAGCAGCCTTGTTTGAAGGCGATGCCTGGGACATTTTGCTCAAGGGCGGTGCCAATATCACCCGCGCCCTGCCCTTTGGCACGGTGCTGACCCTGCCCGCCACCGGCTCTGAGATGAACAAGGGCGGCGTGATCACCCGGCGCGACATTGGTGCCAAGTTGCCCTTTCGCAGCCAGCACGTGTACCCGCAGTTCTCGGTGCTCGACCCCACCAAAACCTACACCCTGCCACCGCAACAACTGGCCAACGGCGTGGTGGACGCATTTGTGCACACGGTAGAGCAATACCTGACCTACCCGGTCAACGCCCCGCTGCAAGACCGCTTTGCCGAAGGCATTTTGCAAACCCTCATCGACATAGGCCCACGCCTGCTGGCGGCCCCCGAGCCGGAGTACGACGACCGCGCCAACCTGGTCTGGGCCGCCACGCTGGCACTGAACGGGCTGATCGGCTCGGGCGTGCCGCAAGACTGGTCCACCCACATGATTGGCCACGAACTTACTGCTCTGCACAACATCGACCACGCACGCACGCTGGCCATCGTGCTACCCGCCATGCTGGAAGAACGCCGGGTGCCAAAACACGCCAAGCTGCTGCAATACGGCGACCGCGTCTGGGGCATCCGCAGCGGCAGCGAAGACGAGCGCATCACCGCCACCATTGCCGCCACCCGCGACTTCTTTGAGCGCATGGGCATTCCAACCCGCCTGACAGCCTACGGGCTGGGCGCAGAGGCCATCGACATGCTCATAGCCCAGCTCACCGAACACGGCATGATGCGCTTGGGCGAACACGGCGACATCACGCCCGAAGTCAGCCGCCGAGTGCTGCAAGCCGCTCTTTAATTTTTTCAACCCAACAGGAAACCCTATGTCCAAAATCCTCATGGTGCTCACATCGCACGACCAACTCGGCAACACCGGTGCCAAAACCGGCTTCTGGCTAGAAGAATTTGCCGCGCCCTACTATGTATTCAAAGATGCCGGTGCCACCATCACCCTGGCCTCGCCGAAAGGCGGCCAGCCACCGCTGGACCCCAAGAGCGACGACGCAGGCTCGCAAACTGAAGCCACCCTGCGCTTCAAGGCCGACCCCGCCACCCAGGCGCTGCTGGCCGACACCCAGGTACTGGCAGGGGTGTCTGCAGCCAACTTTGATGCGGTGTTCTACCCCGGTGGCCACGGTCCACTGTGGGACCTGGCCGAAGATGCCACCTCGATTGCGCTGATTGAAACCCTGCTGGCCGCCGGCAAACCAGTGGCGGCCGTGTGCCATGCACCCGGTGTGCTTCGCCATGTGAAGGGAGCTGATGGCCAATCCATCGTACGCGGCAAGTCAGTTACCGGCTTTACCAACAGCGAAGAAGCCGCCGTTGGCCTGACCGATATCGTGCCCTTCCTTGTCGAAGACATGCTGGACGCCAACGGCGGCATTTACTCCAAAGGCCCGGACTGGCAGTCGTATGTGGTGACCGACGGCCTGCTGGTCACCGGGCAAAATCCCGCATCGTCCGAAGCGGCGGCGCAAGTTTTGCTACAGAAGCTGGTGTAAAAAAAGAGCTTATAAACTTTGCCTTGCCAAAGCGTAAAACTGGCTTTGAACTGATAAGCTTCAGGCCATAGAAACCTCTCAACTAACTGGAGAAAATCATGGCCAAAGGCGAGCAAAAAACCAACAAGGAAGCAAAGAAGCCCAAGAAGGACACTTCGCCTCCTAAGCCCATTTCTACCGATGCAGTGCGCCCCACCATCACAACCGTAGTGCCGGTACGTGGAAAACTGAAGAAATAAGGCAGTACGCCCCGTTAAAAAGCCGCATCCGATGCGGCTTTTTAACGTCTGCTTATGCCCACACTGCAACCGGGGTATCGGCCAGCCAGCGGGCAGCGTCGGCAGGTTTTAGTGGTTTTGCGAAGAGCTCGCCCTGCAGCTCGTGACAGCCTGCAGCCCGGGCGACCTCGGCCTGCTCCAGGGTTTCAATGCCTTCAGCCACTACCTCCAGGCGCAAGGCCACTGCCAGTTGGCAAATAGCCCGAACCACCGCAGCAACATCGGCTGCGGGCAGCGGTTCAATCAATCCACGATCGATCTTTACCGACTGCAACGGCAGGCTACGCAGCATATTCAGCGACGAGAAGCCGGTCCCAAAGTCGTCCAGCCCCACGGCAATACCCAGGGTGCGCAACTGCTGGATTTGCCCACGCGTCTGATCCAGATTGGCTACTGCCGCGCTTTCGGTGAGCTCCAGCGTGATGGCATACGCAGGTAGGTCCCACTGGCGCAGCAATTGCTCGACCCGCGCGGGGAACCCACCGTCCAGCATCTGCAGCGGCGACACATTGACGGCCACCGGCACCACCTGGGCAAATTGGCCGCGCCATTCCGCGACCTGTTCACACGCCAGGGTCAGCAGCAGCATGCCCAGCTCCTCGATCAGGCCAGTGCGCTCGGCCACGGCAATGAACACTACCGGGCTGATCCAGCCCACACCCGGCCGGTCCCAGCGCGCCAGGGCTTCAAAGCTGGTCAGCCGCCCGGTATGCGCGTCCACCTTGGGCTGGTAGTGCAGACTGAACTCGCGCAGCTCGATGCCGGTGCGCAGCGCCTGCTCCTGCGCCAGCAGCTCGCTGGAGCCGCGCTCGAAGCGGGTCTCGGCCAGAGCTATCGAAGTGCCCGGTGTGTGCTTGGCCGCATGCATGGCGGCATTGGCGGCGCGCAGCAAGGCCTCGGCGTCCTGCGCGTGCTCGGGATACAGCGCAATGCCCATGGACACATCGATGAAAAACCGGTGGTGCGGCAAAACCAAGGGTTGCAGCAGCAGCTTCTGTACACGCCGCGCCATCGCCGACGCGGTATCACCGTCGTGGTTGGGTCGGGCCAGAAACGCAAACTCGTCGGCCCCCAGGCGCATCAGGTCGCAACCCTGGCCCAGCTCGCGCACCACGGCCGCCGCCAGCGCCTTGAGCACCTCGTCGCCCATCGAATGTCCATGGGCCTCGTTGAACAGTTTGAAGCGGTCCACCCCCAGCAACACCAGGCCGAACTCGGGCCGCTCGGGCAAGGACACGCAGCACTGTCGCAGGCGCTGCAGCAGCGCACTGCGGTTGGGCAGACCGGTCAGCTCGTCGTGCGTGGCCTGGTACAGCAGTGCCTGGGTGGCGTCGTGGTCCGCCGTCTGGTCGGTCACCAGCACCTGGGTGGCCTCTTCTTCGCCCCACAGCGTGCGCCAGGCCGAAAAGCGCAGCCATACCGACGAACCATTCTGGCGCTTGCGCAGGCCCTCCCAGTGCACCTCGTCCACAGCGCCGCTGTCGAGCTGGCGAAAATGGACTGCCACCTCGTCAATCTCTTCGCGCCGCAGGCCGCGCAACAAGCTGGTGACGCTGAGCTCGGCCAGCCGTGTCACGCCGTAGATCGACAGCAGCGCCGGGTTCGCATACCGCACCTGCTGCCCGACCAGCACAAAAATACCCTGGTGCGAACGCTCGACCAGTTGCTGGAAGCGCATGCGCAAATGCCGCGACACGGTGCTGGCCTGCGCCAGGGCCGCATACATCAGCACCAGGCCCAGCACCAGCCGCAAGCCGGTGCCGATATTGAACTGCAGCACAAGGGTCGCTTGGCCCCAGAGCGCAAACTGCACCTGGTTCAAGCCCAGCAATACCAGCAGCGGCCCCACCAGACGGTCGGCCGGCGCGCTGCGGCGCAAGCCGCGCGTCACGGCCACCCCCGCCACCGTAATAAACAGCGGCGACGCCCACGCCATCAAGGATGGATCGTTGAACACCACCACCCACAGGCCAGCCACCGACAGCAGGCCCAGGAACAGCGCCCATTCGATGTGCGACACCGCCCAGCCGGACAGCCGGCAGCTGCCGCGCAGGATCAGGGCCACGCTACCGATCTGGGTGAACACCGCCACCGACAAGCCGAGCGCGGCCAACCGGTGGTCGGCCATCTCGCTGCCCCAGTAGCCCAGTGGTACCAGCGCCTGCAGCAGCTGCGAGAACGCCAGATCGCGGGTCAACAGTAGTTCACGGTGGCCGCGCCACACCCATAGCAAGGCTATGCCGACGGCCAGGCCAGTCGCGGCATTGACCGCAAGGGAGTACACAATCAGAGAGTTGAGCGCAGACACAATGGGTTTGTAAACAATCGAACAAGTGTTTGCGTAACAGGGGCCGCTATCGTAACCGCGCCGAATGACACCCAGAAGCTTCTAAAGACGCGTAAAGCTGTGTACCGGCGGCGCGACAGAGCGGCGGCGAACCCGTAAACTGTTACGTCTGATAACCAACCCTCTTCTTCTACCCGGTCACTGGAAACCATGCGCCAGCCTCCTCCCCCCGCGTTGGTGCAAAACGCCGCATCTGCCGCCACCCCGGACAGCCCGCTCGTCGTGAGCACCGTACCGCAGCTAATCCAGGATCTGCGAACCTACCAGGCCGAGCTAGAGAGCCAGAACAAGGTGCTGCGCTACAGCCAAGCCGCCTCGGAGGCCGCCTCGGAACGCTTTGAAACCCTGTTCTCCGGCGTTCCCTTGGCGCTGATGGTGGTCGACGACCACGACATGGTGGTGCAAAGCAATGCCATGGCCCAGCGCCTGTTCCAGCCCACCGAAAGCGACCGGCCACTGCACTTTCTGATGCCCTTCGTCAGCCCCGGCTGCACCGAGCAGGTGCGCCAGGCCTTCCGCGAAGCCAGGGTCGACGGCCACTGCGAAGCCACAGAAGTGGTGTTCACCATCGGCCAGGGTGGCGCCATGTCCGGCGATCTGCATATCGCTCGGCTGGAAAGCGCCCAGGAGTCGGTCGCCCAGTACATCTGCGCGGTGGTCGACCAGGGCCCACTGCTGGCCGAGCGCCGCGCACTGCAGCTCAGCGCCGCCGCACTGCGCCAGCGCAACGAGCAACTGCGCTCCAGCGAGAGCCGGCTGGAGGCCATCATCAACTCGGCGCTGGACGCCATCATCTGCATCGACAAAGACCAGCGCATCACCGTCTTCAACCCGACGGCCGCGGCGCTGTTCCAGTGCCCGTCGTCGCAGGCGCTGGGCAGCCTGCTGACGCGCTTCTTCCCCGATGCAGCGCATGCGTTGGCGCTGAACCAAATCTCCACCCAGGCTTTTCTGGGCGAAATGCTGGCGCTTACAGCCAGCGGCAAGACCTTGTCGGTCGAGGTCAGTGTCTCCTTCGAACGCCACCCTACCGGTGAAACCACCACCGTCTTCGCCCGCGACCTGACCAGCCGCAAGCGGGCCGAGGTGCAGCGCAGCGTGCTCGAAGCCCAGCTACGCGAATCGCAAAAAATGCAGGCCGTGGGCACCATGGCCGGCGGCATTGCGCACGATTTCAACAACATCCTCAGCGCCATCCTGGGCAACGTCGAGCTGGCCAAGGAAGACGCCGGCCCGAATTCGCCGGCCCAGGTCAGCCTGCACGAAATCGAAAAAGCCGGCCGGCGTGCGCGCGACCTGGTGCGCCAGATCCTTACCTTCAGCCGCAACGAGGCGCCGCGGCGCAGCCCGGTGGCACTGGCCGAGTTGGTCAGCGAAACCGAACGCCTGCTGCGCGTCACCTTGCCCCCGGCGGTCGAGCTGCACCTGCACATCGACCCGAACACACCGGTGGTGATGGCCGATGCGGTGCAGGTCCAGCAAGCCGTGCTGAACCTGTGTACCAACGCCATCCAGGCCAATGGCGACGAGCGCGGCGCCGTCACCATCGAGCTGTCGGGCGTCGAGCCCGACCTGCGGCTCTGCACCCGCCTGGGCCTGGCACCGGGCCGCTACGCCATGCTGTCCGTGCTGGACAGCGGCAAAGGCATGGACGACGACACCTTGCTGCGCATCTTCGAACCCTTCTTCACCACCAAGGAAGTCGGCCAGGGCACGGGCCTGGGCCTGGCCGTGGTGCACGGCGTGATGCGCAGCCATGCGGGCGCCGTCGATGTGCAAAGCTCGCCGGGTCTGGGCAGCCGCTTCACCCTGTACTTCCCGGCCACCGAAACCGGCACCACCGCCGCCCCCAGCACCCCGGCCCCGCCGGCCCCGCATACGGCCAGCGAGCAGGTGCAGGGCAAGCACGTGATGTATGTGGACGACGACCATGCGCTGGTGTTCCTGGTCGAGCGCCTGCTGCGGCGCCGCGGCTTCCGGGTCAGCGGCTTCTCCGACCCGAACAAGGCCGCCGCCGAGCTGCGCGCCAACGCCGGGGCCTACGACCTGCTGGTTACCGACTTCAACATGCCCGGCTACTGCGGCGTGGACCTGGTGCGCGAAGCCCAGCGCATCCGGCCCGACCTGCCGGTGGCCCTGGCATCCGGCTACATCACCGCCGAGATCGAGCAAAGCGCGATCCAGGAAGGCGTGAAGGCGCTGATCCACAAGCCGAATGACGTGGAAGAACTGTGTGCTACCGTGCAGCGCCTGATTTTGGACAACGCCACCGCATGACACCCGATACTCCACAAGCTCCACCACCCGAAAAACAGGCCCGCAACCCGCTGCACGGCCTGACGCTGGAGGCCATCCTGACCGCGCTGGTCGAGGCCTACGGCTGGGAAGGCCTGGGCCAGCAGATCAACATCCGCTGCTTTACCAGCGACCCCAGCATCAAGTCCAGCCTGAAGTTCCTGCGCAAAACCCCCTGGGCCCGCGAGAAGGTCGAAAGCCTCTTTCTGTTCATGCAGCGCGAACAACGCCGTGGTCGACTCTGAGCCTGCCAGCCTGGAAGCACTCTACGCCGACGACCATCTTCTGGTTTTCAACAAACCCAGCGGCCTGCTCTCGGTGCCCGGCCGGGGTGAGGACAAGCAAGACTGCCTGAGCACCCGCGCCCAGCAGGCCTACCCGGACGCGCTGATCGTGCACCGCCTGGACATGTCCACCTCCGGCCTGCTACTGATGGCGCGCGGCCTGGATATGCAGCGTCTGCTGAACGCCGCTTTCGCCGACCGCACGGTAGACAAACGCTACATCGCCGTGGTGTCGGGCCAGCTATTGCAGGCAAATACTGCCGATGGATGGGGCCAGATCGACCTGCCTATCCGTGTGGACTGGCCGAACCGGCCGCTGCGCATGATTGACCCCGAGGGCGGCAAACCCAGCTGCACTCGCTGGCAGCCCCTATCCACCACAGAGCACAACACCCGGCTTCTGCTGGAGCCCGTCACCGGCCGTTCGCACCAGCTGCGCGTGCACTTGGCGGCCATTGGCCACCCGATTCTGGGCGACACGCTGTACGCCCCGCCCGCCGTACAGGCCCAGGCCCCTCGCCTGCTGCTACATGCCTGCAGACTTGCGCTGCAGCACCCGGCCACAGGGGCGAACCTGCTGTTTGATAGCACGCCGCCTTTCTAGACCATGCTATTAATTTAGTAGCATCTCGCGCAGGTTCTATCTGCGCCCGCGGCATGTTTCGCATATAACGAATCAAGCTCAACTGCAATGCGGCCCCGGCTTCAGCAATACTGCTCGCCGACCACCCTGCGGACGGTCTGCAGTGCGCTACGCAAAGTGTCCAGCCCGACCGAACCTAGCGCCAGCCGCAGCGCATGGGGCACATGCTGCGAGGTGGCAAAAGGCTCGGCCGTCGAGACCGAAACACCTTCACGCATTAACGCTGTCGCCACCAGATCGGCGCGGGTCTCGTCGGGCAAGGGCAGCCACACGAAGTACGAGGCCGGGTGCCTTACGTAACGCAGCCCGGCCAGCACCTCGTCCACCAGCACCTGGCGCTGGCTGGCGTCCTGCCGCTTCTCAGCTTCCAGCCGGCCGACCGTACCGTCTTCCAGCCAGGCGCAGGCGATGGCCGTGGTCACACCAGGCGTACACCAGGTCGTGACGCGGATTGCCCGCTCAATCTTCGCCACCCATGCCTCCGGGGCGGCGACAAAGCCGACGCGCAACCCGGTCGCTACGCTTTTGGACAGACCGGACACATACACCGTCAGCTCCGGGGCCAGCATCGCCAGCGGCGTCGGCGCGGGCTCTTGCGGCGCATCGGCCAAAAAAGCGTAAGCCGCGTCTTCGATGACCAGCAAGCCGTAGCGCCGGGCGATGGCGGCCAGGCGTCGGCGCCGGCCTATGCCCATGACCCAGCCCAGCGGGTTGTGCAGAGTTGGCATGGTGTAGATGGCCCGTACCCGGCGCTGCGCGCAAAGGCGCTCCAGCGCGTCCAAGTCCGGCCCCTGCCCGGCTGCGGGAATGGCGGCCAGCTCCAGCCGCTGGGCTTCGGCAAGCGCCTTGAAACCAGGATAGGTCAAGGCATCGACAGCCACCACATCGCCAGGCTGCAACAATGCCATGGCCACCACCGCCAAGCCGTGCTGTGCTCCGTCCACCAGCAGGACCTGCGACGGCTCGACCGCGAGGCCGCGCGATGCGAGATGTCGGGCAATGCAGACGCGTTCGTGCGCACGACCGCCATGGCGCGCGTAGCGCAGCATGGCTTCCAGGTCACCTCCGGTGGCCAATTGGCGCAAGGCAGTGCGCAGCAGATCCGCCTGCCCGGGTAGCGCTGGGTAGTTGAAGTTCAGATCCAGCAGGCCCGCTGCCACCGCCTGTTGGTCAATACCCTGGCCCAGGGCAACAGCGGTATCGCGCACAAAGGTGCCACGACCGACTTCGCCACTGACCAGGCCCATGGCCTGCAGCTCCGCATATACGCGCGACGCGGTGACCAAGGCCAGGCCGTGGGTTTGGGCCAGCCAGCGGTGCGTAGGCAGGCGGCTACCCGGCGGTAAACGCCCGCTGCGGATGTCAACCGCGAGTTCATCGACCAATTGTTTGTAGCGGGCATTAGCCATCGTGCAATGTATCCATGACAATTTTTTGATTGTCCTTGATCTAAACCCTACCATGGACGTCCCATCAATTCACCCCCATTCAGACCACCATGCACATCGCCATCCTCAGCTTTGACGGCTTCAATGAACTGGATTCTTTTGTCGCCCTCGGCGTGTTGAATCGCATCAAGAAGCCGGGTTGGCGCGTCAGCATCTGCTGCCCGACGGCTGAAGTCACCTCCATGAACGGCGTTACCGTACGCGCCCAGTCCCTGCTTGAAGAAACACGCTCGGCCGATGCCATCGTCGTCGGCAGCGGTATACGCACCCGGGAGGTCGTCACCGATCCGACCATGATGGCCAGGCTGGCCCTGGACCCAGCGCGCCAACTGATTGCAGCCCAGTGCTCTGGCACCTTGGTACTGGCCCAACTCGGGCTGCTGGGCAGCCTGCCTGCCTGCACCGACCTGACCACCAAGCCTTGGGTACAAGCGGCTGGTGTGGAAGTACTGAACCAGCCCTTTTACGCAGTTGGCAACGTAGCAACGGCTGGCGGCTGCTTTGCCGCACCCTACCTGGCCGCCTGGATGATTGCCCGCATCGAGGGCATGGACGCAGCGGCGGCCGCGCTGCACTACGTGGCACCGGTAGGCGAAAAGGAAGCCTATGTCGAGAACGCGCTGAAAAACATCCGGCCCTACCTGCCTGCGTGAAGGCCCACCGCCACCAAGGCCGGATTGCAACGCCCGACAAACAGCGCGCCTAGAACTGCTAGCAGATGGGTGTATAACCAAGCCCCTCCCGGTCATGCGTCCCGGCTTATCGAAGCCGCGCGCATGCCCCAATCAACAGAACACCCCGCGCAACCAAGCGCAGCAACAGCAAGGAATAGCAAACATGGGCGCACAGTGGAAAGCAAAAGGCAAGGAACTGGCGGCGAATGCCCGCGGCCGCGCCTTCGGAAAACTGTCCAAGGACATCATGGTGGCCGCGCGCAGCGGTGCCGATCCGGCAGCCAACGCCCGCCTGCGCCTGCTGGTCGAGCAGGCGCGCAAGGTCTCCATGCCCAAGGATACGTTGGACCGCGCCATCAAGAAAGGCGCAGGCCTGACCGGTGAAGCCGTCAACTTCGAACACGTGATCTACGAAGGCTTTGCGCCGCACCGCGTGCCGCTGATGGTCGAATGCCTGACCGACAACGTGAACCGCACCGCACCTGAAATGCGCGTGCTGTTCCGCAAGGGCCAACTCGGCACCTCCGGCTCCGTCGCCTGGGACTTCGACCATGTGGGCATGATCGAAGCCGAGCCCGCTAAAAAGGATGCCGATGCCGAACTGGCCGCCATCGAAGCCGGTGCGCAGGACTTCGAGCCCGGCGAAGACGAAGGCAACACTTTGTTCCTGACCGACCCGGTCGATCTGGACCTGGTGAGCCGCGCCCTGCCCGCCCACGGGTTTACCGTACTGTCGGCCAAGCTGGGCTACAAGGCCAAGAACCCGATCGACCCGGCCAGCCTGAGCGCCGAACAGCAGGAAGAAGTCGAAGCCTTCCTGGCTGCCATCGACGCCAACGACGATGTGCAGAACATCTTCGCCGGCCTGGGCGGCTGACAGCTGCTTTGCTTCACTATTGATAGCTTCTGGCGCAGGCAGTATCTGCGCTAGAGCCTATTTTCATGCCTAAAAAAGTGTATCTCCATGCACTGCTGCTGGCCGTGCTGCTGGCCAGCCTGGGCGGCGTACAGGCCGCGCCGGACGAAGACATTCTGGGCCAGGCCGCTAGCTACCCCGCAGGCCGTAACCTGGCCCAGGCCTACCGCGAACCCTATATGGTGGGATCGTTCAGCGCCATGGACGGCCTGCACCCCACGTGCACCCTGCCGCCGGCGGCGCAGCCTGTGCCGCTGCCGCAGGCCACTACAGAAACCGATTTCCGCTACCGTTTTGCCGGGCGTAGCTGGGCGCTGGACGACTATCTGCAGCACCAGCGCGCCACTGCGGTGCTGGTGCTCAAAGACGGCGCCATCGTGGCCGAGCGCTACAGCTACGGGCGCGACGCCGGCATGCGCATGCTGTCCAACTCCATGGCCAAGACCGTGGTCGCACTGGCCATCGGCAAGGCCCTGGAGGAAGGCCTGATCCGCTCGCTGGACGACACTGCCGCCACCTATGCCCCGGCCCTGGCCGGCACCCTGTATGGCGAGACCCGCATCGTCCATCTGCTGCGCATGGCCTCGGGCGCCCGCTATGTGGAGGACTACACCCCCAGCGACGACCGGGCCCGCTTCAATGCCGCCGTCCGCCGCGTCGGCACGGCCCAGGCGGCGCGGACCATCACCGAGCGCGCCGACGCAGAGGGCCAGCGCTTCAACTACGCCGGCGCCCAGACCGATATGCTGGGCCTGGTGCTGCGCGGCGCCACCGGCCGCAGCCTGTGCGACTACGTGGCCGAAAAAATCTGGCAGCCCCTGGGCGCAGAAACCTCGGCCAAATGGCTGCTGAACCCGGCCGATGGCCTGGAGCTGGCCGCCGGCGGCTTCAACGCCACGGTGCGCGACTACGCCCGCCTGGGCTGGATGCTGGCCAACGACGGCCAGGCCCAGGGCCGGGCTGTGCTGCCGCGCGACTACCTGCTGAACATGACCGACGCAGCCCGCCAGCCCGAAGCCTTTCGCCCCGGCCGTATGCAGAACAAGGGCAGCAGCTATTTTGGCTATGGCTTCCAGGTCTGGCTAGTGCCCGGCAGCCACCGTCGCTTTGTCCTGCTGGGCATCCATGGCCAGGCGATTCTGGTCGATCCCGACCTGAAGCTGGTGGTGGTGCACACCGCCGTCGGCAAGGACGCGGCCGGCGACGCCAGCGGCAACCATCTGGGCGCCGAGCGCGACGCCTTGTTCCGTGGCATCGTGGCGCATTACGGCGCTTGGTGAGCGCCGGCCAATCACTATATTAATGCTAGCTAGCAGCGCAGATACAACCTACACCAAAGCCACTTTTTATGTCTAAAGCTACACCCCAACACCTAAGCATCCTGACCGGCGCCTCCCGCGGTATGGGTCTGGCCATGGCCGAGCAGTCGCTGCAGGCCGGCCATAGGCTGGTGTGCATTTCACGCCAGACCAACCAGCCGCTGGCCGCCCGCCACGGTGCGATGCTGGAGCAGTGGCAACACGACCTGGGCGACGCCGCCCCGGTTGCCGCGCGGCTGGGCCAGTGGCTGCGGCAGCAGAACGCCGCGCAATGGGCCAGCGTCACCCTGATCAACAACGCCGGCGTCCTGGCCCGGCTCACGCCCTTGCGCGATGCCGAAGCGGTCGACCTGGCGCAGGCGCTGCGGGTCGGGCTGGAGGCGCCTATGCAGCTAACCGCCGCCTTCCTGGACGCCACCCGCAGCTGGCCGGGGCAACGCCGGGTTTTGAATATTTCGTCCGGCCTGGGGCGCCGGGCCATGGCCGCATCGGCCGCCTACTGCGCGGCCAAGGCCGGCATGGACCACTTCAGCCGCTGCGTTGCACTGGACGAAGCCCAGCAGCCCAACGGCGCCAAGATTTGCTCCCTGGCTCCGGGTGTGATCGACACCGACATGCAAGCCCAACTGCGCGGCGCAGACAGCAGCGCGTTTGCTGACAAGGAAGCCTTTGCCAACCTGCATCGCAGCGGCCAGCTCACCTCGCCCAGAGACGCCGCAGCCCGGGTGCTCGCCTACCTGGCGCAGCCGGATTTCGGCAGCCAGCCGGTGGCGGATGTGCGCGGCTAAGCCGTAACGCTATACATTCAATAGCTGCTGGCGCAGACAAAATAAGCGCTAGCGGCCTAAAAAGCACTTATCCGACCAAGCAGACGCCCCTTCCAGAGATTCCGCGGAACTGGCTACGCCAGGCCGCTGGAATCGCCCCCTGCAAGGGGGTTGGCGTAGCGACACGAAGTGCGCGCAGCCTGGGGGTGTTCAATAAATCTCCGGAACCACGATTTCGTTAGGCACAGCCTGGCGGATGTAGTCGTCGTGGCGCTCACGCTCGGGCAGGTGGATGGCAGGGTGTTCCACCTCTTGGTAGGGCATTTGCTGCAGCAGATGGTGGATGCAGTTGAGCCGGGCCTTCTTCTTGTCCACGGCCTGCACCACCCACCACGGCGCTTCGGGGATGTGGGTGCGCTCCAGCATCACTTCCTTGGCCTTGGTGTATTCCTCCCAGCGGCGGCGCGACTCCAGGTCCATGGGGCTGAGCTTCCACTGCTTCAGCGGGTCATGGATGCGGCCCAGGAAACGCAAATGCTGCTCCTGGTCGGAAATCGAGAACCAGTACTTCACCAGCTGGATGCCGCTGCGCACCAGCATGCGCTCGAACTCGGGCACCGTGCGGAAGAACTCTTCGTACTGGTCGTCGGTGCAAAAGCCCATCACCCGCTCGACGCCAGCGCGGTTGTACCAACTGCGGTCAAACAGCACGATCTCGCCAGCGGCCGGCAGGTGCGACACATAGCGCTGAAAGTACCACTGCGTGCGCTCGCGGTCGTTGGGTGCAGGCAGTGCTGCCACGCGGCAAACGCGCGGGTTCAGGCGCTGGGTGATGCGCTTGATCACGCCGCCCTTGCCGGCGGCGTCGCGGCCTTCAAACAGAATCACCACCTTGTGGCCGGTGGCCACCACCCAGTCCTGAAGCTTGACCAGCTCGGCCTGCAGGCGGAACAGCTCGCGGAAATACTGGCGGCGGGCTTCTTTTTCGCTTGGGCTGTCCAACTCGGCCGGCTCACCGTCGAGCCCGACCAACACGCGGTCTTCGATTTCCATTTCAAGCTCTTCGTCGTAACTATCGAGCAAGTCGCGGTGCACGCGCTGCATCATCTCGTCGGTGGGTGCGTTCACAAAATTCTCCATGGTTCCATGCTGTGCTTATCCCTAGACGGTACTGTTGATCCATGTCAAATTTGTGACAGAACCATGTAAGCCAAACGAAGGGAAGGCGGCGCCATACTCTGGCTTTCATTCCAAACAGGAGACTTTTATGCGCCGTGAAGTTGTTGTTGTCAGCGGTGTGCGCACCGCCATTGGTACTTTTGGCGGTAGCCTGAAAGATGTTGCGCCAACTACGCTGGGTGCGCAAGTGCTGCGTGAATCGCTGCTGCGCGCCGATGTGGACGGCGCAGATGTCGGCCACGTCGTGTTCGGCCATGTTGTCAACACAGAGCCAAAGGACATGTATTTGTCGCGCGTCGCGGCGGTCAATGGCGGCTGCAGCCAGGAGACGCCGGCCTTCAACGTGAACCGGCTCTGCGGCTCGGGCCTGCAGGCGATTATTTCGGCGGCCCAGTCAATCCTGCTCGGCGATACCGACATCGCCATCGGCGGCGGCGCCGAGAGCATGAGCCGCGCGCCCTATGCCTCGCTGAACACCCGCTGGGGCGCACGCATGGGCGACACCCAAATGGTGGACATGATGGTCGGCGCGCTGCACGACCCGTTCCAAAACATCCACATGGGCGTCACCGCCGAGAACATCGCCAAGAAATGGGGCATCAGCCGCGAAACCCAGGATGCACTGGCGGTAGAAAGCCATAACCGCGCCGAGCGCGCCACCCTGGCCGGCTACTTCAAAGAGCAAATCCTGCCAGTGGTACTGAAAAGCAAGAAAGGTGACGTGGCGTTTGCCGCCGACGAGCATTTCCGCCCCAACTGCACCCTGGCCGACATGGTCAAGCTGAAGCCGGTGTTCGTCAAAGAGAACGGCACCGTCACCGCCGGCAATGCCTCCGGCCTGAACGACGCCGCAGCGGCCGTGCTGCTGATGGAGAAGAGCCAGGCCGTAGCCCGCGGCCTGAAGCCCCTGGCGCGCCTGGTGGCCTATGCGCATGCCGGGGTCGACCCGCAGTACATGGGCATCGGCCCGGTGCCGGCCAGCCAGAAGGCGCTGAAGCTTGCAGGGCTGACGGTGCAGGACTTGGACGTGATCGAGGCCAACGAAGCCTTTGCCGCCCAGGCCTGCGCCGTGACCCAGGACCTGGGCCTGGACCCGGCTAAAGTGAACCCCAACGGTTCAGGCATCTCGCTGGGCCACCCCATCGGCGCCACAGGCGCGGTGATCACCGTCAAGGCCTTGTACGAGCTGCAGCGCATCCAGGGCCGTTATGCGTTGGTGACCATGTGCATAGGCGGCGGCCAAGGCATCGCGGCGATCTTTGAACGGATGTAACGCCTGGCTTCGCAGCACCCACTGACTTAGACCTAAATTTGGTCGAAGTTAGAACTTGATGGGCTGAAGTGTCCGTCCTACCATGCGCTACCGCCTGCCCCACACACCTGTGTGGCCGGACAGGCGGACGCATAAAAGGAGACACGCTTTGGCACTCTGGGACCGCTTGTCCTCGGTGGAAACCGCCCTGCTGCACACCATCTTCTGGTCGGCGGGGGCTTCGCGCTGGGACCTGGCCGAACGCCTGGGTTACTCCAAAAGCAAGACCAATAGCCTGGTCGCGTCTCTGCTCGACATCGGCCTGCTGGAAGAAACCGGCCTGGCCGGTTCCACCGGCGGCCGACGTCCTGAAACCGTGCAGCTCAGCCAGCGCCTGGGCGTGCTGATCGGCGCCGACCTAGGCGCCACCAGCCTCGATCTGGCGATTCTGCGCCCCGACCTCAGCGTGCTGGCCCGGCGTACCGAAGCCGCCGACGTGCGCGCTGGCCCCGGCGTGGTGATGGCCCGGGTCCGGGTGCTGATGCGTGAGCTGCTGGCCGAATGCGGCGCCAGCGCCCAGCAGGTGATCGGCATCGGCATGGGTGTGCCCGGCCCGGTGGACTTTGAAAGCGGCCAGTTGGTGAACCCGCCGCTCATGCCGCACTGGGACAGCTTCTCGATCCGCGACTATCTGCGCGAGGAATACGCCGCTCCGGTGTTCGTTGACAACGACGTGAACCTGATGGCGCTGGGCGAGCTCTGGCGGCTGCAGCGCAGCCGGCAGAACTTCTTGGTGATCAAGGTGGGCACCGGCATTGGCTGCGGCATCGTTTGCCATGGCGAGGTGTACCGCGGCGCGAACGGCTCGGCCGGGGACGTAGGCCATATCTGCGTCGACACTGCCGGCCCGCGCTGCCACTGCGGCAACCTGGGCTGCGTGGAAACCATGGCCGCTGGGCCGGCCATCACCCGCATGGCGACGGAGGCCGCCGAATCCGGCGAAAGCGCTTTGCTGGCCGCCGTGCTGGCGGAAAAAGGCACGCTAACCCCGGAAGACGTGGGCCAGGCTAGCCGCAACGGAGACGCGGCCGCGAACCGCATCATCCAGCACACCGGCAATCTGATCGGCCAGATGCTGGCATCCGTCGTCAACTTCTTCAACCCCTCGCATGTGTTCATCGGCGGTGGCATCACCCGCATCGGCCCGCTGTTCCTGGCCTCGGTGCGCCAAAGCATTTACCAGCGCTCGCTGGCGCTATCGACCCGGCACCTGGAGATCCATTACACCCCGCTGGCCGAGCAGGCCGGCCTGGTCGGCGCGGGCGTGCTCGCCATGCAGGAAACACTGAAAAGCAAGGGAAGCACACGATGAGCGTGAACGTCGAATTTGACAACGTGGTCAAAGAATTTGGCACTGTGCGTGTGCTGCACGGCGTCAGCTTTGCCCTGCACGCCGGCGGCACCGTCGGACTGTTGGGCGAGAACGGCGCCGGCAAATCCACGCTAATGAAGATCCTGGCCGGCTTTGAGACCGCCACCGGTGGCACGCTGCGCATCAACGGCGAGCCCATGCAGTTCAGCCGCTCGCGCCAGGCCGAAGACCAGGGCATTGTGCTGATCCACCAGGAGTTCAGCCTGGCCGAAGACCTGACCATCGCGCAAAACCTGTTCCTGGGCCACGAGAAGAAAAAAGGCTGGTTGCTTGACGATGCAACCATGCAAGCAGAGGCCGCCAAGGCCATCGCCCAGGTCGGACTCAACGCCGATGTGAACACCCGGGTCAAGCAGCTGATCGTCGCTGAGAAACAGCTGGTCGAAATCGCCCGCGCGCTGTTGCGCAAGGCCAGGCTGCTGATCATGGACGAGCCCACCGCCACCTTGACCCCCGGCGAAACCAAGCGCCTGTTTTCACTGATGGCGCAGTTGAAAGCCGATGGCGTGACCCTGGTCTACATCTCGCACAAGCTCGACGAGGTGGAACAGGTGACCGACGAAGTCATCGTCATGCGCGACGGCCGCTTTGTGGCGCGCGAAGACACCAAGAACCTGAGCCGCCAGCAAATGGCCAGCCTGATGGTCGGGCGCGAACTCACCGATCTGTACCCGCCCAAAGCACCACACGCCGACGCCGCGATGCCGATGCTCAAAGTCACGGGCCTGACGGTGCCCGGCTGGGCCGAAGACGTGGGCTTCGAGGTCCGCGCCGGCGAGATCCTGGGCTTTGCCGGCCTGGTCGGCGCAGGCCGCACCGAGCTGTTCGAAGGCCTGTTGGGCCTGCGCCCGCGCAGCGCCGGGCAGGTCGAGCTACAAGGCAAGGTCGTCGATTTGAAAAGTCCGCGCGCTGCGGCCCAGCAGGGCCTGACCTACCTCAGTGAAGACCGCAAGGGCAAGGGCTTGCACGTGAATTTCGGCCTGCGCGAGAACCTGACGCTGATGGCTCTGGAACGTTACACCCATCCCTTGCTCGACCCGCAGGCGGAAGCTGCCGCGCTAAAGACCGCGGTGGATGACTACGGCATCCGCACCGGTGATCTGCACAGCAAAGCCTCGTCGCTGTCGGGCGGCAACCAGCAAAAGCTGGCGCTGGCCAAGGTGCTGCATCCGCAACCGAAGGTGGTGGTGCTGGACGAACCCACCCGCGGCGTGGACGTGGGTGCCAAGCGCGACATTTATTTTCTGGTACAGCGCCTGGCCCGCGAAGGCCTGGCCGTGGTCGTGATCTCCAGTGAGCTGATGGAGCTGATCGGCCTGTGCCACCGCGTGGCGGTTATGCGCGGCGGTCGGCTGCAAACCTTTTTAGAAAAACACCAATTGACCGAACAGGAGCTGATTTCACATGCCACCGGAACACACTAAAACGCCCCGCAGTGCAGCCCACTGGATGGGCCGCCTGCACGGCATGGGTCCCATCATCGGCCTGGTCGTACTGCTGGTCGCCGGCACCTTGCTGAACAGCAATTTCGCCACCTTGGACAACGCAATGAATGTGCTGACCCGCACCGCCTTCATCGGCATCATCGCGGTCGGCATGTGTTTTGTCATCGTCTCTGGCGGCATCGATCTGTCGGTAGGCTCAATGGCGGCTTTGATTGCAGGCAGCGTCATCATGTTGATGAACGCACTGGGACCGATGCTGGCCTCGCCGGTGCTGGTGGTGGCGCTGGGCATGGCGCTCGCTCTGGTACTGGGCGCAGCCTTCGGCCTGGCGCACGGCCTGCTGATCACCAAGGGCCGGATCGAGCCCTTCATCGTCACGCTGGGCACCTTGGGCATCTTCCGCGCCTACCTGACCTACTTCGCCAATGGCGGCGCGATCACTTTGGACAACGACCTCAGCGATGTCTACAGCCCGGTCTACTACGCCAACCTGCTGGGCGTGCCGATCCCGGTGTGGGTGTTTCTGGTGGTGGCGCTGCTCGGCGGCGTCATCCTGAACCGCACCGCCTTCGGCCGCTATGTGCAAGCGATTGGCTCGAACGAGCAGGTCGCCCGCTACGCCGCCGTCGATGTAGACCGCATCAAGATCCTGACCTATGTGCTGCTGGGTGTTTGCGTCGGCATCGCCACCCTGCTCTACGTGCCGCGCCTGGGTTCGGCATCACCGACCACCGGCCTGCTGTGGGAGCTGGAGGCGATTGCCGCGGTGATCGTCGGCGGCACGGCGCTGAAAGGCGGCGCGGGCAGCATCACCGGCACCGTGGTCGGCGCCATCTTGCTGTCCGTCATCAGCAACATCCTGAACCTGACCAGCATCATCAGCGTGTACCTGAACGCGGCGGTGCAGGGCTTCGTCATCATCGGCGTCGCATTCATGCAGCGCTCTAAAAGATAACTTTCCAACCCGGGAGCCACAAGCTACTTTTTATCCACCTGTAGGAGACAACTGAAATGAAAAAAATCACCCGTAGATTGGCCCTCACCGCCGTCGCTGTTACGGCACTGGCGAGCGCCCCCAGCTTTGCGCAGGAGAAAGTCGTTTTGGGCGTCGCCATCCCGGCCGCCACCCACGGCTTTACCGGCGGCATCGTGTTCTGGGCCAACCAAGCAAAGAAGGACCTGGAAAAAGCCCACCCTGGCCTGCAAGTCATCGTCAAGACCGCCTCCGGCGCGCCTGAGCAGGCGAACCAGCTGCAGGATCTGCAAACGGTGAACAAGATCAACGCCCTGGTGATCTTCCCGTTTGAATCGGCATCGCTGACCAAGCCGGTGGCGCAGGTCAAAAGCAAGGGCGTGTACGTCATCGTGGTCGACCGCGGCCTGACCGACACCAGCGCGCAGGATGCCTACATCTCGGGCGACAACACCGCTTTCGGCAAAATCCCCGGCGAGTACCTGGTCAAGGCCATGGGCGGCAAGGGCAATATCGTCGCCATGCGCGGCATCGCCACCACCCTGGACAACGAGCGCATGGACGCGTTCAACGCGGCGATCAAGGGCAGCGACATCAAGCTGCTGGACGCCAAGTACGCCAACTGGAACCGCGACGACGCCTTCAAGGTGATGCAGGACTACCTGACGCGCTTCAAACAGATCGACGCGGTGTGGGCCGCCGACGACGACATGGCCGTGGGTGTGCTCTAGGCCATCGACCAGGCGAAGCGCACCGACATCAAGATCGTCTTCGGCGGCGCCGGTGCCAAAGGCATGATCAAGACCCTGATGGACGGCAAGGACCCGCGCATCCAGGCCAATGTGTCGTACTCGCCCAAGTTCATCTACGACGCAATCAAGCTGACCGCCGAGGCGCGGCTGAAGGGAGAGAAGCTGCCAGCGACCTACATCATCCCTTCGGTGCTGATCACCAAAGAGAACGCCAGCCAGTTCTACTTCCCAGATTCTCCTTTCTGAAATTTATAAAAAACAGGGCTCTAGCGCATGTACTACCTGCGCCAGCAGCTATCTAAACAATAGCAAATATAAAACCCAACACCGGATTACAGAAACAGCGCACACCCCGAGAACACCGCAGAACTGGCTCCGCCAGGCTGCCGGTGTTGCCCCCTGCAAGGGGGGTGGCGGAAAGTGCGCAGCACTGTAGCCTGGGGGTGAGGAACATATGCCAAGACCTGTCACCTTGTTCACCGGCCAATGGGCCGATATTCCGCTCAAAGAGCTGGCACCGCTGGCCAAAAGCATGGGCTACGACGGCATGGAGCTGGCCTGCTGGGGCGACCATTTCAATGTGCAGGAGGCATTGGCCTCCAACAGCTACGTGCAAGATAAAAACGCCCTGCTCGCGGCCCACGGCCTGCGCTGCTACGCCATCGGCAACCACCTGGTCGGCCAGGCGGTGTGCGACCTGATCGACGAGCGGCACCAATCGATTCTGCCCAGCCATGTGTGGGGCGACGGCGACCCCGAGGGCGTGCGCCAGCGCGCAGCCGCGGAGCTGCAAGACACAGCCCGCGCCGCGGCGAAGTTCGGCGTAAAGACAGTCACCGGCTTCACCGGCTCGTCGATCTGGCACGCCACCTACGCCTTCCCGCCAACGTCTCAGGCGTTCTGGGACAAAGGCTTTGCCGACTTCGGCCAGCGCTTCATCCCCATCCTCGACGTGTTCGAGCGCGAAGACATCAATTTCGCCCTTGAGGTACACCCGACCGAAATCGCCTTCGACACTGCTACCAGCCAGCGCGCGATCCAGGCGGTCTACGGGCATCGCCGCTTCGGTTTCAATTTCGACCCCAGCCACCTGGCCTACCAGGGCGTGGACTACGTGAAGTTTCTGCGCACGTTTCCCGACCGCATCTACAACGCCCACATGAAGGACGTGTGGTGGGGCAAGGGCGACGGCACCGTCGGCACCTTCGGCGGCCACACTAGCTTTGGCGATGCCCGGCGCAGCTGGGACTTCCGCAGCGTGGGCCGCGGCATGGTCGACTTTGAATCCATCATCGTTGCGTTGAACGACATAGGCTACGCCGGCCCGCTCAGTGTGGAATGGGAAGACAGCCGCATGGACCGCATCCACGGCGCCACCGAGAGCGCGGCCTTCTGCAAACGGCTGGACTTCAAACCGGCGGCGGGCGCGTTCGACGCCGTATTTGCCAAAGACAAACAATGACAATCTCTAGAAAACTCCGCTACGCCATGGTCGGCGGCGGCCGCGACGCCTTCATCGGCGCGGTGCACCGCAAGGCCGCGGCCCTGGACGGCCAGATCGAACTGGTCGCCGGCGCCCTCTCCGCCAACCCCGACAAAGCCCGCGCTTCGGGCCGCGACCTGTTCCTGACCGACGACCGGAACCACGGCAGCTGGCAAGAGCTGCTGGCCGACGAGCTCAAACGCCCGGCGCATGAGCGCATCGATTTCGTCAGCATCGTCACGCCCAACCACCTGCACTTCCCTGTCGCGCAGGCCTTTGTCGATGCCGGCTTCCATGTCGTCTGCGACAAGCCTCTAGTGCACACCAGCGCCCAGGCGCTGGCGCTGGTGGCCGCGGTTCAGCGCCAGGGCACGGTGTTCGGCGTCACCCACAACTACACCGGCTACCCGCTGGTGCGGCAGATGCGCGAGATGGTCCGCAGCGGCGTCATCGGCACCATCCGCAAGGTCATCGTCGAATACCACCAGGGCTGGCTGGCCACCGCGGTAGAGGCGACCAACAACAAGCAGGCCGCCTGGCGCATGGACCCGGCGCAAAGCGGGCTCGCTGGCGCGATGGGCGATATCGGCTCGCATGCCGAAAACCTGCTGACCACCGTGACCGGGCTGGAAATTGAAGCCATCTGCGCCGACCTGAGCGCCATGGGCGCCGGCCGCACGTTGGACGATGACGCGAACATGTTGCTGCGCCTCAAAGGTGGCGCGCGTGGCGTGCTAATGGCATCGCAGATCTGCGTGGGCAGCGAAAACGATTTGCGCCTGCGCGTGTTCGGCACCGAGGGCACGCTTGACTGGAGCCAGGAAAACCCAAACCGGCTGCTCCACACGCCCCTGAACGAAGCGCCACGCACCCTGACCCGCGGCGGCCCCGGCCTGTGCGAAGCGGCCGTCCACGCATCCCGCCTGCCTTCTGGCCACCCCGAGGGCTTCATCGAGGCCTTTGCCAACATCTACCTAGGCGTGGCCGCCGACATCCGCGCGCGGCTGGCGGGCCTGGCGCCGGATGCGATCGCCGCCGACTACCCGCGCGTGGAAGACGGTGCGCGCGGCGTGCGCTTCATCGAGAAAGTGTTGGAGTCGTCGCGCAGCACGCAGAAGTGGACGGCGCTAGACTGATTTTGCTATATTTTTAATAGCTTCTCGCGCATATTCTGATTGCGCTACAGGCGGATTTTGCTTGTAATTAATGCGCAAGAAAGGCCTGAACCGCACTCCGTCGCTTCACAGCTTTTTCCACACCTCTCCATCCTTGGTGCGGTAGGTGCCACCTGTGGCACAGCAGCCTCCCGCACCAAAGGCGATGCGGCCCAGGGTGACGATGACTGCATCTTTTTCTGCAAGCAGCGTCTGCCGGTCGCACGAGGTGAAGAACGGATAGAGCTCGGGCTCGAGCACCATCTGCCAGCCGCCTCCATCGGGCAGGGCGCGATAAACCTTGCATCCCTGCACCGCCAAGTGCACCGGCTTGCCAGCCAGCAAGCCCTTGAACACCCGCTCCGGAGGCACCTCTGCCATCGGATCGACGTCGGCAGGTGGTTCCGGCGGCGCCGGCTTGCTACAGCCGACCAGCAAGACCGCCAGCAAAAGCAGGCTCGACCGGGCGCGCCACCTTGGCCCGCTCACAAGGAAATCCCCTGCCTTGCCAGCGCAGCAAGGTTACGCGGGCGGCTCAGGGCGCTATCAACATCTGGTAGATGTCGTCCTTGATCTTCAAACGCTTCTTCTTCATTTCTTCCAGCGCTTCGTCTGAGATGACACTGCCGTCCTGCTCGATCTTGGTGATCTCATGGTTCACCTCGTCGTAGGCAGTGAACAGGTGCAGAAAGCGCGAGCTCGACAGCTTGAGGCTGCGGATCTTGCCGATCATCTGCGGGAATTCATGGGCCAGGTCGTGGTTGAGTAATTCCATGTTGTCTCCTTGCGGTTGTAAATCTTCTCACTGCTAACAGCCCATGTCACACCTACACGCTGCGCATTTTCCAGAACCACAGCAGATCTGGCTTTGCCAGTCTGCCAGTGGTGCCCCCTGCAAGGGGGTTGGCGAAAACACGCAGTGTGTAGCCTGGGGGTGAGCCATTCTCTAGCTACTTTGGAATTGACTGGACCGGAAGGTCAGCACCAGCGTGTCGCGGAAACCGCCCGCCTCTACGGGCTGAATCGGGGTGGACTCGTGCACCACCCGCGCGTCGTCGAGCAACAGCATAGTCCAAGGCTCGGTCATGGTGAAACGCTGGCCGTGTGGGCCATCAGCCTCGAAAACCCGGGTTTCGCCGCCTTTGATGCCCTCGCGGCCCACCAGCAGCACGGCGACAAAGTCCACACCGTCACGGTGCGCACCCTCGGGCGTGGGCCGGCCTATGCCGTCGGTGGTGTCGATGCGGAACTGGTGCGCCTCTACATACCAGGGCGCGGGCTGGGCGGTATCGCCCTTCAGCGCGCTGCAGATATGCCCCAGGCCCAGCAGCAAGCGGCTCCAGGCCGGTTGCGCCACGGTCTCGTCCAGCATGGGTGCGAACCAGCGCTCCATACCGCCGTGCAAGGCGTTGTATTCCACCGGCTGCCAGTGCGGACGGTGCGGCACCTGGGTCAGGCTGTCGCCCTGCAGCACAAAGCAGGAATGGCGGCGGCGGCGGTAGCGGCCGCCGTCTTTCAGGTATTCGTCGGGCGGCAGATCGGCCCAGCTAGGCTGCAAGGCATCCAGGTCGGCCAGGCTGCAGCCAGCGATGTGCGCCACACCGGCCGGGCTGAGTGCCGCATAGGCCTGCTGGCGCAACACCTCCACGGCCTGCGCCGGGGCGGTGATAGTAGGAGAAAGAAGACGGGTACTCATGCCTCGATCTTTACGCCTTTCCAGAAGGCTACGCGGTCTGCGACTTCTTCGGCGCCCATCTTCGGGTTGGCGTAGTACCAGGCGGCGTCAGTGTTCATCTCGCCATCCACCATCAGCGAGTAGTAGCTGGCTTGGCCCTTCCATGGGCAGGTGGTCTTGTGGTTGCTGAAGCTCACGAACTCGCGGTTCAGGGAGCTCAGCGGAAAATAGTGGTTGCCCTCCACCACGGCGATGTCGGAGCTTTCGGCGATCACGGCGCCGTTCCAAATGGCTTTCATGGGAACTCCTCAAATTGGTGCAGCCCACAGGATATACCAGCGCACAGCCCTGTCGCGCCCGCGGTATGCGGGGCTGCGGCTTATGGCTACTATCGCGGTCTATTCCGAAGACAAGACAGGAGACACGCATGGCCACCACATCCAGCCTGAGCAACCACCAGATTCGCCTGGCCAGCCGCCCCGTCGGCCTGCCCACCCATGCCAACTGGCGTAGCACGACCGAGCCGGTACAGCAGCCGGGCGCCGGCGGCCTGCTGGTCAAAACCCTGATCCTGTCGCTGGACCCGGCCATGCGCGGCTGGATGAACGAAGGCAAAAGCTACATCCCGCCGGTGGGCATAGGCGAAGTCATGCGCGCTGGCGGCGTGGGCGTGGTGGTGGCGTCAGAGAACCCGCAGTTCGCAGTAGGCGACCATGTGTCGGGCTCGCTAGGCGTGCAGGAATACCTGCTGCTGTCGCAGGACCAGATCAAGCGCAACGGCCTGGCCAAGATCGACCTGCACCTGGGCAGCCTGACCCAGTGGCTGAACGTGCTGGGCATGCCGGGCATGACCGGCTATTTCGGCCTGATGGACGTGGGCCACCCCCAGGTGGGCGAAACGCTGGTGGTATCGGGTGCGGCCGGCGCCGTGGGTCAGACCGTCGGCCAGCTGGCCAAGATCAAGGGCTGCCGGGTGATCGGCATAGCCGGCGGCGCCGCCAAGTGCGACTGGGTGGTCAACACCTTGGGCTTTGACGCCTGCATCGACTACAAGGCCGGGCCGGACGCGGTGCGCGACGGCCTGAAGGAGCACTGCCCGAACGGCGTGGACATCTACTTCGATAACGTGGGCGGCGACATCCTCGACCAGGTGCTGGCCCGGCTGGCGCGCGGCGCCCGCATCATCATCTGCGGCGCCATCAGCCAGTACAACAACACCACCGCCGTGCAGGGCCCAAAGAATTACCTGAGCCTGCTGGTGAACCGTGCCCGCATGCAGGGCATCGTGGTGTTCGACTACGCCGACCGCTACCCCCTGGCGGTAGCAGAGCTGGCCGGCTACCTGAAAGACGGCCGCATGCAGAGCAAGGAAGACGTGGTGCGCGGCCTGGACACCTTTCCGGAAACCCTGCTCAAGCTTTTCGCCGGTGAAAACTTCGGCAAGCTGGTGCTGCAGGTGGCCGATACCTGAATGCCGAGGGAACAGAGTCGAAGACAGGTATGAAAAACAGCGCAACGCCCCAGGGTGAATCTGCGTCACAACGTATCGAAACGCGGATCCAGGAGCTGGACGGCTGGCGGGGTAAGACCCGCGCCCATGTGCGCGCGCTGATCCACCAAGCCGCCCCTGGGGTGGTCGAGGAATGGAAGTAAAACGTCCCGGCCTGGTCGTACAACGGCATCCTCAGCACCGGCGAGGTCTACAAAAGCGCGGTAAAGCTGACCTTCCCCAAGGGTGCTGCGCTCCAGGACCCTGCAGGGCTGTTCAACGCCAGCCTGGAAGGAAAGGTCAGGCGGGCCATCGATTTGCATGAGGGGGATGCGGTAAACGAAGAGGCACTCAAGGCACTCATACGCGCCGCTACAACCTTGAACAGCCCATCGGTGCGATAACCGAGAGGTCGGGTTGCGGCCAAGTGGACATCGCACCGGGCCCGGTCAAGAGCCCACAGCAGCGAACCAAGATCTGAACTGCCGGCTAGTGGCGTTCCAGGCGACGGCGAAAGCGCGAGATGGCACTCTCGACAGGCAATCGATCATGACCGTCAAGTTGCGCAAGCTCAACAGTCCAACTATGGCGCCAAAACGATGGGGGCGGTGTTGATCATGATGATGAAGGTGCGGGCAGCTGATCCGTCGCTTGGCGCAGCTGCCCCTCCCGCATTAGCGCAGGCCGAAGAATGACAAGACAGCGATGATGATGACGACTGCGCCAACGAGGTAGACGATGCTGTTCATGGAGTACTCCTTTGTGGAAGATGTGAGAAAGATACAAACAAGATGTCGTGCCTGAAGCTGCGCGCGGCGTCCCACAACCATTGAAGCGCGCGCTGCCAGGGCTGTCTGTGTGACAGCGCACACAAAGTCCAAAAGGCCGTGCCTAGAATGGCCGTCAGTTGGGGTTTCTTTGAGGCTCTGGCCCCGACTGCTCCATCCAAGAGGTTCTAGCCCGGTGTGATTTCGCAAATGCGGTTGGCACCGTCGGAACTTGGCGTGGCGTGCGCCACGAAAAACGGCCATGGCAGATTTATCGAAACCTGGCGACGCGGCACCGGCCCCAAGTGGTCTTTGGTCTGCCATCAAGAAGGTCTTCAGTTGGCTGCTGGACTGGTTCGCCATCCAACCCCTGGCCATCAGACTGACTGTGCTGCTTGTGACTGCACTGATCCCGGCCACCGGCATCTATTCGTTCACGCTCCTGCATAAACAGGCCGCCCTGGCCGCCGAGGTCAAGGCCATGGTGGTTGCCGGAAATAGCGGCGAGGGGATGTGGACTTTCAATGACAAACTGCCTGTTGTGTTTGGCACTGGCTCGGTACTGAGCTTTCTGGATGCCAACCCGGTCGAGCGCATCACGGTGGTCTATGAGCCACTGTTGTGGAACGCATCGGAACGCATCTTCCTGATCGAGTCCGTTGGCAGGCAATACGCGTACTACCCCAGCGACATGGAAAGCAAGATAGTTGCCGACAAGGCGGTCAGCGCACCGTGGGGCAGCAAGCTGGTATTTATCCCACGCGCTGAGCTCCAGTCCAGCGCTGTGGACCTGTTCGCACGCCTGGACCAGCGCTTCACCGACGCCCGACCACAGTCTGAAAAGGACAGCTGGCGGGCGGGCGTCAGTGGCATGTTGTCGGTGACACTGACATTGGGCGTGCTGGCCTTCCTGTATGTTCAGCTCAAGGCCCAATACAAGTCCCTGAAGTTCATCGAGCCCGACCAGGTGAGCGGCTCCATTGACGATCTGGTGGGCATGGACGACATCAAGGCAGAGGTGGCTCAGATCAAGGACCAATACCAGCGCCGCACTGAATACGCTGAGTACGGCATCAGCAAGCCCTTCAATGTCATGTTCAGCGGCCCAGCCGGCACCGGCAAGACAAAACTGGCCAGCTACCTGGCCAAAGAGCTGCATCTGCCGATTCTGTTTCATTCTGCGGCCGACCTGGAAACGGGCTTTGTGTCCGGTGGTTCGAATACGCTGGGTCGCATCATGACCATGGCCAGGCGACGTCGGCATTGCATCGTCTTTCTGGATGAGGCGCAGGACCTGTTCATGAAGCGTGGCGGCCGCCGCAAGTTTGACGACGACACCGCCAACACGCTGCTGTCCGTGCTCGATGGCGTACGCAGCAAGCTTGATACTGAAATCATCTGGATCGTAGCCAGCAACTTCAACAGTGAAACCATGGAGATGGATGAGGCCATGCTGCGCCGTTTTCAGATGAAGGTGGACTTTCGCATGCCCAACCGCGACGAGCGCCTGGCGATCATTGGCCACTACCTAAGTCTGCGCGCCGGCAAGGTGCTGCCAGATCTGGACCTGCATCATCTGGTGGACATCACCGAGGGCCGCAGCCCGGCCGACCTAGAGACTATCGTCAATCAGGCCGGCATCACGGCCGTCCAGGTGGGCGAGATGATTGGCGCCGAAACGCTGATGCGGGCTGCCGAGCGTGTGCTGGTGGGTAACGTCAACACACACACCACCCAGGAACGTGATCGGGATCGCCGCATCATTGCCGTGCACGAGTTGGGGCACTTTCTGGTGGACTTTGAGTGTGAGCGCCGCCTGACCCAGGGCAACTGGGCGCAGATCCTGGCCGACATGAAGACCATCAAGATTTCGCTCAAGGCCAATGCGCGAACCAATGCACTGGGTTTTGTCTTTCACAAACAAGGTGCCAACCTGCTCAAGTCCAAGAGCAACATCGAACACGACGTACGGGTGCTGCTGGGCGGCATGGCCAACGAGGAGTTGTTTTTTGGCGAGGACGGCACCACCAACGGCGCCCACAACGACATCACCCGCGTGACGCAATTGCTCTACCACGCGGTGGGTGAAATAGGCATGTACCGGAAAACCCGGCTGAACTTCGGGTCGCTGGCCAAGGACCGATCTGGCGGCAGCCGTGAACTGGATGATGAAACGCGCAGCCTCATGGAAGCCCAAAGTGAGCGCCTATACAGCGAGACCAAGGCTGTGCTGGAGCCGCTCAAGCCACTCACCGAGCACCTGGTCGGCCGGTTGCTACAAGCGGGAGAAATGGGGCTGGCTGAAGTGCTGTCCGAGATACGCAGCTTCGAGGCGCTGCAAGCCTGATGGCGCGACCCGGCGATTTTCAATATCTACGATCGCCGACCAACAGCGCACTTCGTCGCAGCCGCGCTCCCTTAAACGATGCCTTTCTTGATCTTGCTGGAACAGAGCCGAGGACGGCTATGAAAACCAGCGCATCGACACGCGAATCCAGTACCTAGACGGCTGGCGGGGCCAGACCTCGTACACATCCGCGAGCTGATCCACCAGGCCGCCCTTGGGGTGCTCGGGGAATGGAAGTGGAACGTCCCATTCTGGTCCCACGGCGGCATCCTCTTCACCGGAGAGGCCTAAAGATCGCTGTGAGGCTGACCTTCCCCAAGGGTGCTGCTCTGCTGGACCTGCTGGGCTGTTGAACGCCAGCCTGGAAGACAAGGTCAGGCGTGGGATCTATTTGGATGAGGGGGATGCGGTAAACGAGGATGCGTTCAAAGCACTGCTCCGCGCTGCGGCGGCGCTGAACAAGCCATAGGCACAATAATCGATCTTATGAAAGACTCGAAAGACTTGCTCGACTACTGGCGCCCCCAACTGGTGCGCTTGGCCACCCACGGTGAAGCAGACGACAGCGCACATGACCTCAACCACTTGAACAGGGTGTGGGCGACGGCCAAGGTACTGCTGTCGATGCATCCTCATGCAGATCAACTGGTGGTCATGGCAGCTTGCTACTTGCACGATCTTGTCAATTTGCCCAAGGACCATCCGGACCGGAGCAATGCATCTCGGCTATCCGCACTGCAAGCCGAAGCCCAGCTGTCGACACTTGGGTTTCCCACAGAGCAGTTGGGTGGCGTAGCGCATGCCATCGAAGCGCACAGTTATTCCGCCCAGATACGTCCTGAAACAATCGAAGCCAAGATCGTCCAAGATGCCGATCGTCTGGACGCATTAGGCGCCGTAGGTTTGGCGCGGATGTTTCACATCGGGGGTCAATTGGGCAGGTCGCTGGCGCATGCAACCGACCCTCTGGCTACGGCCCGCGCACTAGATGATATGCGCTACACCCTCGACCACATTGAGAACAAGCTCCTGCGCTTGCCGATGGGTATGAATACGGCCGGGGGGCGAGAATTGGCGCAATCCCGTGTCCAGCTGATCGTTCAATTTCGGGACCAATTTGTTGCGGAGTGGCTGGGAGGTGCTTGATTTGGTGGTTGCATCAGGCCAATCAAGTTCATGGGTGCAAACATGCAAAATGAGGGGCCGCCTGGGCGTTCCCGCAGAAAGCTGGGTTGAAACTTGAAAATCGTTCACTGCTTGTCGATTGCCAGCGTCATCACCGCGCTCGTATTGTTTTTGGCCGGATTTTCCAAGGTTGCAGGTCTCGTCTTTGGATTGACAACCGTCGCTGAAATTTTGGCTTCGGCAATTACGGGGAAGCAGAAAAATGCAGGTACGCGTTAAGGACGAAGTTCGGACAGGCCCCGACCGGTTGAATCCGCCTCGCGCTCCATCTTTACGCGTGCAAATTCGCTCCGCAGCCGGCTGATCTCCGTCTGCTCGGGCCTCACGGCGGGCTTGCTGTCAGAGCCCTTGAGCCTGCCCAGCCGGTGCGCCTTGACCCAGTTGCACAACGTCTGATCGACCACGCCCAATGTCCGCGCCGCCGCAATGCTCTGGCCCCCTCGACCAGCCGCACCGCCTCTTGTTTGAATTCGAGCGTGTAACGCGCTCTCATCGTCTTCGTCATTTCCGTTCTCCTTGCTTGCATTTACACACTCAGCAAGGGATAAGTTTTACGCGGGCAAGGTCATTCGCAGTATGTGTCACGCCCGCACGGCTGCAACGACTACTATGGACTTGGAATGCTTTCATTTTGAAAAGCATTTCTCTCTCTCTCCGGACATACATCCCCATGAATACTTTCGCTTGGTTCGAGAATCTTCGAGTTGGCGCACGACTGGCATGGGGCTTCAGCCTTGTGCTTCTTACGCTGGCTGGCTTGACCGTATTGGGTACCTTTCGCGTATCAAGCATCAACGAGATGCTTGGCAACTATCGGAGATATCAACAGTGTCAAACAACGCTACGCCATTAATTTTCGCGGAAGCGTGCATGACCGCGCCATTGCTGTGCGCGACGTGGTCCTGGAAGCCGACAAGTCCGCTGTTGCCGTACAACAGGAACTCATCAATAAGCTAGCCAACGACTATGCCAAGTCAGGTTCGCCTCTGGAGCAGTTGCTAGCCAGCAGCCCCGGGACTATCCCCGACGAACTATCCGCACTGGCGGCCATCAAAGAAATCGAAGCCAAAACCCTGCCACTGACCGAAAAAGTCATTGCATTGCGGCTGGCGGACCAAGGTCCAGAAGCGATGGCACTTTTGTTGAACGAGGTACGCCCAGCGTATGTCGCATGGCTGGCCAGCATTAACCGGCTGATAGATATTGAAGAGGCTAAAAACAAGACCGAGTCCGCCAACGCGCGCAGTATCGCGCAAGGCTTCAGCTTTCTGATGCTGGTCATGACAGTTTTGGCTGCAGCTTTGGGAGCTTTGATCGCTTGGTTGATTACACGCAGCTTGCTTCGGCAACTCGGCGGTGAGCCCAGCGAAGCAGCGGCACTTGCGCGCTCGGTCGCACAAGGAGACCTTAGTGTGCACATAGCCCTTCAAACGGGCGATAGCAATAGCTTGATGTCGCAATTGCAGGCCATGCAAACCAGTCTGGCCTCTGTGGTCGCCAATGTCCGCCAGGGTGCGGAAGGGGTTGCCAATACCAGCGCTGAAATTGCCCAGGGCAATGGCGACCTGTCTCATCGCACCGAGCAACAGGCCGGCGCGTTAGAAACAACCGCTTCCAGCATGGAAGAACTCAGTGCCACGGTGAAGCAGAACGCCGACAACGCACGCCAAGCCAACCAGTTAGCCCAAAGCGCTAGTACGGTGGCAGTTAAAGGCGGCGAAGTGGTGGGCCGAGTGGTGGAAACGATGAAGGGTATTAATGAATCGTCACGACGGATCAGCGACATCATCAGCGTGATTGACGGCATCGCATTCCAAACTAACATCTTGGCATTGAATGCCGCAGTGGAAGCCGCAAGGGCAGGAGAACAGGGCCGGGGTTTTGCTGTGGTGGCGTCTGAAGTGCGTTCGCTGGCAGGCCGTTCGGCCGAAGCAGCCAAAGAAATCAAGGGTCTGATCAGTGCTAGTGTTGAACGGGTCGAAAACGGTACTGCCTTGGTGGACCAAGCCGGCGAGACCATGGCCGAAGTAGTAGGCAGTATCCGCCGGGTCACCGAAATCATGGGTGAGATCAGCTCGGCAAGTAACGAGCAGGCTGCGGGCGTCACCCAGGTGAGTGAGGCCATCACCAAAATGGATCAAGCCACCCAGCAGAATGCAGCGCTGGTGGAGCAAACTGCCGCTGCAGCGAGCACACTGGAGTCGCAAGCGCAGGATTTGGTCGGCGTGGTGTCGGTGTTTAAACTCGCCAACGATATTGCTCAGCGCCCAGTTAACCCACGTAGTGCCCCCTCGCCTGTGCAGCAGGCTGTAGCGCGTCGCCTTACCGCGTCACCCGCTAGAGCCAATTCAAAGACCCTGGCCAAGCCGGCACTGAAGTCTCTGGCTAAGCCAACAGTGCGGAACCAAAACACCCCAAAAGACTGGGAATCGTTCTAAGAAAATCGGGTAAAAAATCTCCGGCAGGTTGCGTTGTCCGACGAAAGCCCTTGCGCACATAGATCGAATAAGCTTTAGGTTGTGCACGCTTGAGAGCCATCCATGCCAGCGGTAGTGAGCGCCACGTGATGACCCCGACCAAAGTCTGAGCATATTTGCCGATGTCGGATTGACCAGTAATTCCGAATGAGCAGCCTGGTCGGTTTGTGGCCGACACATATGTGATAAATGATCAACCTGAGGCTAGCGCCGACAAGACTGGCAACGATGTTTCTTCGATACGCATGTTTTGAAGGCATTTTGCAGACAACGGGTTGTAACAATAGACGCGGCAGATATGGAGTCTACGGCCGCCTGCTGGCCAACATTTCAGTGAAATTCCAGCAAGCATCCATTCGCGACAGCCAGTAAATTCTGCGCGAAGGAATCCTTGCCAAGGCCAAGGGATGACCCATCAGGACTTGGCTCTTCGCTGCGCAAAAGGTCAGCTTCGCCAGTTAACATTCAACGATGACTAGTAACGACCTCGACCAACTGGCGCGAGCTCGCGCTCAATGGCGCTGGCGAGGAGCGGACCGTCCACCGTTTGCAAACATTCCTACACAGGAACAAATTTCAGTGTGGGATTTCCCGCGCCCGCCAGAGCTCGTTAGCGACGTACGCGAGATCGTGGTGCGTTGGGGAGAACTTGAGGTGGCCCGAACGCGCGCTGCCTGGGCGGTAAGAGAGACCTCGCATCCGCCAACTTTCTATCTGCCACTGGCCGATGTTCAGCGTTGTCTTTTGCGCCCGGCAGGCAGCGGCTCTTTCTGCGAATGGAAAGGCCCTGCTCAATATTGGGATTTGGTCGATGGTGCGCGTCGCTTGGCACAGGTCGCTTGGAGCTATCCGCAGCCCTTGGCAGGGGCCGAGCCGCTGTCTGAGTGCATCGCTTTCTACGCTCACAATCTCGATTGCAGCGTGGGCGGCTTTAAGGTTCGTGCTCAGCCTGGAGGGTTTTATGGCGGGTGGATCACACCAGAATTGACTGGTCCCTTCAAAGGCGACCCTGGCAGCGGTGGTTGGTAGCGAGATTGGCACGCCTGTAACCGGTCTGTCGCGGCCGGCAGCAATTGCGGCATTTCAGCTGTCGATCGCAGTACCAATACATCATTGGGCAATGTCCGCTATTCGGCCATGAGTTTGACATTGTCTGGGACCGCTTTGGGCGCCAAAAGCCGAAGTCCACTTTCCGATTAAGCCGCAGTTTTCCCGCAATCAAACAAGCACACCGTGCTACAACCAGTGTTTGCTACTTGCCAGCTGCCTAGCCCTGCAGAAACACTACAAATAAGATAGCTACCCGCGCACACGCCCCCTGCGCCAGCGGCCATTTTCACTTAAATATCGGACGGATATGCACTACCTCCACTCGCTGTTCTCTCCCGACGCCATCGTGGTCTTTGCCGGGCAGGAGGCAGAGCGCACGCCGGTGGCACAGGCGCTGCTGACCGCGCTGCAGGCCCAGCGCTTTAGCGGCAGCCTGAATTTTGTGGACATCCACACTACCGGCACCCTGGCCGATCTGGCCCAGGTGCGGGCCGATCTGGCCGTCATCGCCCTGCCACCGGCCGACGTAGAGGCGGCACTGGAGGTGGCGGGGCGCATTAAATGCCGGTCGGCGGTGGTGATTTCCAGCGGCATCCACGCCACGCTGGCGGCCGACCTGCACCGGGTGGCGCGGCGCCACGGCATGCATTTGCTGGGGCCCAACTGCCTCGGCTTCCAACGGCCCAGCCAGGGGCTGAACGCCAGCGTGGCCGGCCGCCTGGCCGTGCCTGGGCAGCTGGCCCTGGTATCGCAATCGGGCGCCCTCACCGCCTCCATCCTCGACTGGGCTCAGCAGAACGCCGTGGGCTTCTCGGCCGTGGTGTCGCTGGGGCCGAGCCCCGCTGTCGACCTGGCCCAGGTGCTGGATTTTCTGGCCGCCGACGCGCAAACCCACAGCATCGTGGTCTACATGGAGGGCATCTCGGACGCCCGCCGCTTCATGAGCGCGCTGCGCGCCGCTGCCAATGCCAAGCCAGTGGTGGTGCTGAAAGCCGGACGCAAGGCGGCCGGCAATGCCGCAGCGCACACCCATTCGGGCACCATCGTCGGCAGCGACGATGTGTTCGATGCGGCGCTGCGCCGTGCCGGCGCGGTGCGGGTGCGCTCCTTTGTGCAGCTGTTCTCTGCCGCCAAATGCCTGGCCTCCCGCTACCGGGCCGTGGGCAAGCGCCTGGCCATCATCACCAACGGCGGCGGCCCGGGCGTGCTGGCGGCAGACTGGATCAGCGAGATCGAACTGCAGCTGGGCACCCTCAGCGCCGCCTCGGTGGCGGCCTTGCGCCCGCAGCTGCCGCCGCTGGCCACCCTGACCGATCTGGTCGATCTGTCCGAAGACGCTACATCTGCGCACTACCGCGCCGCGGTGGAAGCCGCCAGCAGCGACAGCCAGGTCGACGGCGTGCTGGTGATCCACTCGCCCAAGGGTGGCTGCCAGGCGGCCGACATCGCCGCCGCCCTGGCTGACTACATGCCGCGCATGGCCAAGCCGCTGCTAACCTGCTGGATGGGCGACGCCTCGGTGGGCGATGCCCGGCTGCTGCTGAACAACGCCGCCATCCCGACCTTCCGCACGCCCGAAGCGGCGGTGGGCGCGTTTGGCAATATCGCCTCCTTTTACCAAAACCAACTGCTGCTGCAACAGACCCCGGCGCCGCTGTCTGCCCTGGCCAAGCCCGATGTGGAAGGCGCGCGCCTGCTGATCGAGAGCGTGCTGGCCGAGCGCCGCAAGGTGCTGACCGAGATGGAGTCCAAGGCCCTGCTGGCCGCCTTCCACATCCCGGTGACGCAGACCGTGCTGGCCCGCAGCGCCAACGAGGCAATGATGATCGCCACCCAGCTCGGCTACCCGGTGGCGCTGAAGATCGACTCGCCCGACATCAGCCATAAGTCCGACGTCAACGGCGTGGCGCTGAACGTGATGAACGCGGTGGGCGTGCGCGACACCTATAACGACATGGTGCAGCTGGTGGCGCGCCAGCTGCCGGGCGTACGCATCAATGGCGTGACGGTGCAGAACATGGCCCGCCACAAGCGCGGCCGCGAGATCTACATCGGCCTGGTGACCGACGACCCGTTTGGCCCGGTGATCGCCTTTGGCGCTGGCGGCACCATGATCGAACTCATCAACGACCGCGCCATGGAGCTGCCGCCGCTGAACCAGTTTCTGGCCCGCAGCCTGATCGACCGCTCGCGCGTGGCCGAAACCCTGGGAGACTGGCGCGGGGCCAGTGCGATCGACATGGACGCGCTGGAGCATGTGCTGATGCGGGTGTCCGAGATGGTTTGCGAGCTGCCCCAACTGCGCGAGATGGACATCAACCCCATCATCGTCGACGCCTCCGGCGCGGTGGCGGTGGATGCCCGCATCGTCATCGACAGCGCAGCCCCCGCCAGTGGCGGCCGCAACCACGACTACCAGCACCTGGCCATACTGCCCTACCCTGCGCGCTACGAGCAGGTCTGGCCGCTGCGCGGTGGCGGCGAATGCACGCTGCGGCCGATCCGCCCCGACGACGCCCAGATGCTGCAGGCGCTGGTGCGCGGCCTGTCGGCCGAGAGCCGCTACTTCCGCTATGTGTCCATGTTGTCCGAGCTGCCGCCCAGTATGTTGTCGCGCTTCGCCCTGATCGACTACGACCGCGAGATGGCCTTGGTGGCGGTGTTCAAGGAACGCAAGGCCACCGACACCGGCGAGATGCTGGAAACCGAGCGCATCGTCGGCGTGTCGCGCTACATAACAAACCCCGACAGCGCCAGCTGCGAGTTCTCGCTGGTGGTGGCAGACGACTTTGGCGGCCGCGGCCTGGGGACGCGGCTGATGTTGAGCATCATGGACGTGGCCCGCGAAAAAGGCCTGAGCGAGATTGAAGGCCTGGTGCTGGCCAACAACCCCGGCATGCTCAAGCTGATGAGAAGCCTGGGCTTTTCCATCAAGCCGTTTGCCGAAGACCCGGACTTTCGGCGGGTAGTGCATGCGCTGTGAGGCAATTTGCTACTGAAAGCATAGCTTCCGGCGCTCACGGAATAAGCGCCTGAGCCCGATTTTTCTTATAAAAATGGGCTGCACGGCTGGCCCAGGTAAAATCCGCCACCGACGCCGCCGCGTCGTGATACAAGCACAGCCCCGACGCGGGCTGTCTTTTTTTGCGAAGACACACCATGCAAGACCACTATGCCGCGCTAGGGCTGTCCCCTGCCGCGACGCTGGCCGATATCAAAAAAGCATATCGGCAGCGTGCCGCGCAATACCACCCGGACCGCAACACCTCGCCCGACGCGCCCCAGCTGTTCCGTGCGGTGCAAACCGCCTACGAAGTGCTGGCCGACGAGGAGCGCCGCAAGACCTACGACGACAACCGCCGCCGCGGCCTATTGGACAGCCCCATCGACACCGCCCGCGAAATCTGGCACAACTACCTCCTTGAGGCTCTGAAATGAAACTATCCCGCTATTTCTCCAACCACGCACGCGCGTACGACGCCGAGATGGACGACCTGGTGTCCGACTCCGAAGGCAAGAACGTGCTGGAAAAGCGCCTCAAAGAAAAGCGCAGCCAGCTCGACTTTCTGGTCGTGATGATGGACGACAGCCCCGAGATGCTGGCCGCCGCCTTCCACCAGGGCTTCCGCTTCCCGAGCGCCAAGGCCATGGACCTGCTGGTCGCGCTGGAGCCCGAGGAGTTCCCCGACTGGGACAAGCTGGCCCGCACCATCACCCTGACGCCCTGGGCGCAGGCCATGGCCGACCGCGTGCTGCGCGAGCCCACGGGCGAACAGTTCATGGTGGTTGCCGCCTGCCTGGAATACCTGTACACCCGTGCCGATGACCGTGGTGCCGCCGTGGAAGACGAGAGCGACGACGAAGAAGACCACGACCTCGACCCCGAAGAACAGGAAGCCCGCGACCGCGAAGACGCGGGTGCGGCCTGGATGGAAGAGCAAGGCTTCGACCCCAAGCCACCCAAAGCTTAATGAAGAGTTAATTGATGCACTACCCTGCCATTGTTAAAGCCCAAAACCTGATCCTGGCCGGCGACATCGTCGGTGCCGAATCGGCCCTGGTGGAGGGCCGACGAAGAAGGCGACCACGCGCTGGTGCTGGCGCTCGACCAGCTGCCGCCCAAAGACCTGCTGGCGGTGATCCGCGAATACGACCCGTCCAAAGATTCAGTGATCAACCTGCTGGTCACGCCCGAGCAGTTCTCGCGCGCCGTGGTCATCGAGAAGCAGTACAAAGACCTCACCCATGCCCATCTGCGCGGCATGATGAATTCGGTGGTCTTCCGCGACGACAACGATCCCGTAGAGTTCCTGCGTGCGATTGGCGAGCGCGAAGGCGGCTGCGATGCGCTGGCCGACTACCTGGCCGACCACTGGGGCCGGGTCGAGAGCTTCTTGCGCACCGGCACGTTTGAGGCCTCGGAAGACACGGGCGCCGTGCTGTCCGAAGCCGAGCTGGTGGTGCAGATGTACCACGACGCCAAGGTGGACCAGGACGAAATCGCCGACCACGACTGGATGGAATTCACCTGGCTGCTGCGCGCCCACTGCCCCGACATCCTGATCGAGGTGATGGTGATCCTGCGCGCCCGGGTCAAAGCCTACGAGCAAGAGGCCGAGGGCGAGGAAGAAGACGGCCACCACCAAGGCGGCCATACGCCATTCCGCGAAACCCACGGCGAAGGCGAAGGCTCGCAGAAAAAAGCCGTCGACCCCGACGAAGAATCAGCGATCTAACCCTATGCAAGACACCAGCGCCAGTATTTCGATTTATGACCACCGGCCCTTCTTCGAGAAGGCGCTGCGCTTTGGCCTGCACAACGGGCTGATCGACGACGCCAAGCTGGAGGCCATCCGCACCGATGCGCCCAAGGGCATGGTGCAGATTGCGCGCTACTTTGGCACCGAGTTCCTGCGGCCCGAGCTGGAGAAGTCGCGCGAGCGCATCGTCAACCTGGTCAGCCTGCACTTGGAGCAGGACACGGGTGGCGACCTGCACGCCGCTGCCGAGCTACTGCGCGAGAACTCGTTTCTGTCGCGGTCCAAGGCCGGCTCGGAGATGCTCAAGGCCTTGCTGGCCATGCCCGACAACACCCACTTCAGCATGCAGGAAAGCGGCGAGTTCCGCGACGAGATGATCCCTGTGCTGGCCCGCTGGACGCTGAAGACCCTGCCCGAATACCAGCAGGAGCTGGCCAAGCGCAGCGAAATCGAAACCCGCATCGAAGCCGCCTTCTGGTGCGCGCAAAAGCTGGGCGTGGCCCGTCGCGAGCTGCAGACCGCCGACACCGACAGCGAGGCCGTCATCCGCACCGCCCTGCTGGCCCAGGCCGCCGGCCGCAGCCTGATGCCCAACTGGGCGCAGTTTGAAACCGCTGTCACCCTGCTGCGCAAGCGCGCCGAGGCCGGCAAGCCGGTGCAACTGACGCTGCCCAAGGGCGTACCCGCCGAATTCACGCCGGTGCTGCAGGCCACCCTGGAGGTAATGCGGGAGCACGACCTGCCGAAAATCCTGGACGCTAGTGTGAAGCCGCGCAAGCTGTTCATCCAGTCGCTGGCCTTCATGGGCCGCTACTTCTGGCTCGACGAAGGCGTAGACGACATCAGCGAACTCGACCGGGCGATTTCCGACCAGTGGCTGAAAGTGACCCAGCGTCATACCGACGACAGCTCGCTGATCACCCTATTCCTGTGCATCGCCACCGGTGCCGCGCGCAAGACCACGTTGACCGAAGCCGCCGCCGCCAGCATCGTGCGCAAGATCCGCAAGGGCGGCTTTCATCCGCAGCAGGCAAGCGACTTCATCCGCGAGTACGCGCCGCACGAGCACCACGCCGACTACCAGACCCTGTGGCAGAACTTTGTCGAGGAAACCCAGCGCGACCTGCTGGACGAGCGCGACACCCGGCTGGTCGAAGCCATGGGCGCACTCAAACTGCACTGCAATCTGGTCAAGGCCCCGCCCAAGACCGCCAAACCCAAGGCCAGTCCATGACCCGACTCGGCCACAGGATCTTTCTGCCGGACCAGCGCAGCTAAGCCATCCACCTAACCCACCATGGCGCCCATCCAGCCCCAGGATTCCGCACAGCAGCAGCCGCAACCCCGGCGACGCGGCCAGCGCCTGATCCTGATTGCCTGGCTGTTCATGGCGCTGGTGGGCGGTACCCTGGGCTTTGCCTACTACAGCATGGGCGTGCTGTCGTCGGCACGGGCCTTTGTGGGCGGCGAAGGCCTGTGGTCCAAAGCGCAGAAGGAAGCCATCTATGCGCTGTCGCGCTATGCCAGCACCCGCGACATCCGCGACTACGAGGCCTACACCACCGCCCTGGCCGTGATCCTGGGCGACCGCCAGTTCCGCCTGGAGCTGGACAAACCGCAGCCCGATGCCGAGGTGTCGCGCCAAGGCCTGCTGCAGGGCCGCAACCACCCGGACGACCTGGACGGCATGCTCAGCCTGTTCCGCAACTTCCGCAATGTGCCGGAAATCTCCAAAGCCATCAGCCTCTGGGCTGCGGCCGATAGGGATATCGACCACCTGCGCCAGGTCGGCACCAGGCTGCACACAGCGGTGCAGAACAATATGCTGGACGAGCCCACGGCCAAGGAAATCCAGGAAGAGCTGCACCAGATCAACCTGACGCTGGCGCCGCTGGCCGATGCTTTCTCTTACTCACTGGGGGAAGCCTCGCGGCGCGCCAAAAGCGTGTTGCTGTGGACCATGTTCGTCGTCGCCACCTTGCTGGCCGCCGCGGCCCTGGTGTTCTCGCGGCGCCTGGTGCGCGACAGCGAGCGCCTGCAAGCCATGCTGCAAGATGGCGAGCAGCAGGTGCAACAGGTCTTGAAGGCCGCCCCTTTCCCGATGACGATTACGCTGGCCCATTCCGGCGCCGTGCTGTATGCCAATGAACGGGCGTTGGCGCAGTTCAAAACCAACATGCAGGATCTGCAGCATGCAAAGTCCAAGGACTTCTACGTCCGGCCCGAAGACCGCGAGCAATGGCTGCAGCGCTTCAAAGGCCAGGACAGTATGCAGGACTGGGAGGTGGAAATGAAGGACACGCAGGGCTGCACCTTCTGGGCACTGGTGTCCAGCCAGCGCATCCATTACCAGGGACGGGACTGCTTGCTCAACGGGCTGAACGACATCGAACTGCGCAAACGCGCCCAGGATGCGCTGCACCACCGCGCCTACCACGACGAGCTGACCGGCCTGCCCAACCGCGCCATGTGCATGGACGCGCTGCGCCGCATTCTGTCCAAAAGCGAGCGCAAGAGTGCGATGTTCTCCATTCTGTTCATCGACCTGGACCACTTCAAGGACATCAACGACAGCCTGGGCCATGAGGCCGGCGACCACTTGCTGCAGCAGGTCGCCCAGCGTATCCAAGCGTGCATGCGCAGCGGCGACCTGGTGGCGCGGCTAGGCGGCGATGAATTCATCGTCGCCATCGAAGAACACCACGACATGGTCGAGCCGCACCGTATCGGCAGTAAAATATTGCATACACTGGAACCCGCTTATTTTCTCTGCGGCCAGCGTGTACACGTTACCGCCAGTATCGGCATCAGCACCTATCCGCAAGACGGCACCGATCTACAGCAGCTCCTGACCCACGCCGACAACGCCATGTACCAGTCCAAAAGCGGCGGGCGCAACCATGTGAGCTCCTTCACCCCCTTGTAAAAATGCATTCCTTCTGGCGCCGTGTTCGCTACCTTCTGCTCTGCCTGCTTGCCCTCTGTCTGCTCTGTATTCCCCTCGCCCTGGCCTGGGCCGCCTACCAGGCGATTGACGAAGAAGCCCAGCTGACCGCTGCCCCCAACGTCAGCCCCGCAAGGGTGGCCAGCGCCCAGCGCCTGATCGCCCGCAACGACCCGCGCAAGCAGCCGGCCGGCGTGCTGCGCAGCGTGCAGCTGGGAGAGGACGAGCTGAACCTGGCCCTGGTCTACCTGGCCAGCCGCTACCCGCACACCCGTGCCCAGATCAGCCTGCAAGAAGGTGCGGTGCACGTACGCAGCAGCAGCTTTCTGCCGGCGAACCCGTTCGGCAACTACCTGAATGTCCAGGCCGTGCTGCGCGAAACCGCCGGCCTGCCCGAAGTCGAGCAGCTGCGGCTGGGCCGCCTGGTGGTGCCGCCACGCCTGGCCAACCCGCTGCTGCGCTGGGGCCTGGCCCGCCTTCAGACGCACCAGAACATGGCAGGCGCTGCAGCGGCGCTGGACAGCATCCAGCACGTGGGAATGCGCAACGGTGTGCTGCGCGTGGTGTTCACCTGGGACGACACCCTGCCCGCCAAGCTGCAGGCCGCCCTGGTGCCCGCCGCCGAGCAAGACCGGCTGCAGGCCTACCAGGCACGGCTGGTGGCGCTGGCCGCCGCGCCCGGCCCGCGCAGTCTGCCGCTGAGCAAGCTGCTGCAAGACCTGCTGGGCTATGCCGCAGAACGTAGCACTACGGACAACACCCGCAGCAGCGCCGACGAGAACCGCGCAGCCCTGGTAGCCCTGGCGTTCTACGTCAACGGTAAAGGCCTGGGCGCGGTGCTGCCCAGCGCCCGGCACTGGCCGGTACCGGCGCCACGCCAGATCACCCTGGGCGGCCGCGGCGACACGGCCCAGCACTTCAGCATCTCGGCCGCGCTGGCCGCCGCCGCGGGCACCCCGTTGGCCGACGCCGTAGGCCTGTACAAAGAGCTGGACGATGCCGAAGGCGGCAGCGGCTTCTCGTTCAACGACCTGGCTGCCGACCGCGCCGGTACCCGGCTGGGCGCCCTGCTGCTGACCAGCGACGGCCAGCAGCGGCTGCAAAAACGCCTGGACGCCGGCCTGCGCGACACCGACCTACTGCCCAAGGTGCAAGACCTGCCCGAGCTGCTGCAGGCGGCTGAATTCCAGCGCCGCTTTGGCGGAGTCGACGGCGCAGGCTACAAGAAGATGGCTAACGACATCGAGCAACGCATTGCCGCGCTGGCCTTGTACCGCTAGCCGCAGACTTACAAGTCTTTTAGGCCTCTGGCGCATATAAAATATGCGCCAGCAGCTATCAAATATATAGTAAGCAAGGTGCCAGCGGTAGTCTATTTGAATGCAAGTAATTCGCATCTTGCGCTATCATTCCTGTCCTTTCAGCCCGGCCCCTGGCCGCGCTGCCCCAACCCGCCAGCCACCGCCAGCCTGTTGCCACCGTTTCCGCCCCTAGGTCCCCCTCGGTCTGGGTGGAAGCTTTACTGCACACAGACCGCATGGCCCACTCCTTACCCACACCTCCACCGCATGCCCTGCTGGCCCGCTGGCGCTGGCTGGGCTGCAAGGTCCGCTGGGCGCTGGACCCGGACGAACCCCGGCTGCTGCGGCATTACTTGGACGCCGGCCAGCAAGCCCAGCAAGGCGGCCAGATCGATGCCTGGAATTGCCACGGCCAGTGCGTCAAGCTGCTGCACACCACGGCCCGCGACCTGGTGCTGCCCTGGCATTGGCGGGTGCAGTGCCTGGACATCCTGGTCTGGCCCATGGCCGACCTGGAGCGGCTTGCCGGCACCGATGCCGCCCGCCAGTTCGCCCTGCGCGTGCTGCGCTCCCAGCTGGCGCTGACCGACATGGCACCCAGCCTGCCGCTGGACTAGCGGCATGCCACCGGCCCACGCATCCACCGCCAGCAGCGCATTCGAAGCCAGCTACCCCGCGCTGGTGCGCTTTCTGGCGCGCCGCACCGGCAACGCTGACGAGGCCCGTGACCTGGCCCACGACACCTGGCTGCGCTTGGCCACCAGCCGTGCGCCGGACGAGGGCGTGCGCCACGCGCCAGCCTATCTGTTTGGCGCAGCCCATAACCTGGCCATAGACCACCAGCGGCGCGGCCAGCACCGGGCCGAGCTGGTCGATGCCGCCGCCCTGCTGGTACCCACGCAAACCCAGGACATTGCCGACCAGCTGGCGCACCGCCAGGCCCTGCAGGCGGTGGAACGCGCGCTGCAGGCCTTGCCCGAGCGCACCCGCAGCGTGTTTCTGGCGCACCGGCTGGACGGCACAGGGCACGATGAGCTGGCCGCCCAGTTCGGCGTGTCGCGCAGCGCCATCGAACGCGACGTGCAGCGCGCCCACGCCCAGGTGCAGCTGGCCATGGAACGCTGGCACGGCACACCGCATGCGCCCCAGCGCCGCCGCGGCCTGGGGGCGCTGCTCGGCGTGCTGGGCCTGGTGGCCACCGGCCCGCTGCTGTGGCGCGTCTGGCAGCAGCAGGTGCTGCAGTGGCAACAGGCTTTGGCTACCCGGCGCGGCCAGCAGCTGCAGCAGACCTGGCCCGACGGCAGCACGCTGGCGCTGGACGCCGACACCGCTGTGCAGGCCCGCTTCTACGGAAACCGACGCCAGGTGCAGATACTGCGCGGCGCCGTGTTCTTTGCCGTGGCCCACGATGCCCAGCGACGGTTTACCGTGCAGGCCGGCGACACCCTGGTCACCGTGCTGGGCACGCGCTTCAGCGTGGAGCGCGATGGCGCGATCGTCCGGGTGGCGGTGGAATCCGGCCGGGTGCAGGTAGAACCCCGCCCCGGTGCCGCCGCCATCCTGCTGGAGGCCGGCGAATCGCTGAGCCTAGGCCCGCAGGGGCTGCAGCGCGGTACGGCCAAGCAGGTCGCGCCCTGGCGCAACGGCTGGCTGAGCTTTGAGCGCACGCCGCTGAGCCAGGTGGCCGAACGCCTGAACCGCTATCGCAACCAGGCCATCCAGGTCGATGGGGCGGTGGCCGCCCTGCCAGTCAGCGGTGAAATCCGCATCGCCCAGGCGGATGAATGGCTGCGCCTGCTGCCGCGCGTGCTGCCGGTACAGGTGCTGCGCCAGGACCTGGGGACGGTGCAATTGATAGCCCGTTGAAAAATAGCTGCGGGAATTCTGCGCGGCATGCGTCTTAGCAAGAGAAGACTCTTTTCAACCTTGCTCTGAAAGATGCACACCGTGACCTCTGCCTTCCGTTTGAAACCCACCTCGCTCGCTGCCCTGCTGCTAGGCCTGGCTCTGCATACCGCCCAGGCCGCACCGCTGCAGTTGGATCTGCCGGCCCAGCCGCTGGACCACGCCCTAGCCCAACTGGCGCGCCAGGCCGGGCTGCAGCTGCTGCTGGCCCCCGACATGCTGCAAGACCGCCAGGCGGCCGCCCTGCACGGCCCGCACGAACTGCCCGAGGCCTTGGCCGAGCTGCTGCGCGGCACCGGCCTGCGGGGACGTATCGACGGCGGCACCTTGGTGATCGAGCGCCTGGGAGCCCAGGCCACGCTGCCCGAAGTCAAGGTCACAGCAACCGCCGAGCGTGAAAGTGCCTATGGCCCGGTGACCGGCTATCTGGCGAAGCGCAGCGCCAGCGGCACCAAGACCGACACGCCCATCCTCGAGACGCCGCAGTCGATCACCGTGGTCGGTGCAGACCAGATCGACACCCTGGGCGCCCAGAGCATCACCGACGCCATCGCCTACTCGGTGGGCGCGCTGCGGGCGCCGTATATGGAGCGCACCGGCGACGTAGTCGTCTTGCGGGGGTTCTCGGTCAACAGCAGCTACCGCGACGGCACGCGCTACCAGGCGAACCGCTTCGACGGACAGCAGGAGCCCTACGGCCTGGAGCGCATCGAAGTGCTCAAAGGCGCCGCGTCCATCCTCTATGGTGCGGCCGAACCAGGCGGGGTGCTGAACACCGTCAGCAAGCGGCCCACCACCGACCCATTGCATGAACTCAATGTCACGGCCGGCTCGTTCAATCGCAAGCAGGTGTCGGGCGACTTCGCCGGCGCCCTCTCTGCCAATAGCGACTGGTCCTACCGCCTCACCGGCTTGCTGCGCGACAGCGGCACGTCCATAGCCTACGTGCCCGACAACCGTACCTACCTGGCGCCCGCGCTCAAGTGGCAGCCGAACGCATCGACCTCGCTGACCCTGCTGTCCGAATACCAGCGCGACCGCACGGCCTACGGCGGCGACGGCCTGCCCACGGTCGGCACCGCACTGCCCAACCCGAACGGGCAGATCCCGCGCAACCGCTTCGTCGGCGAGCCCGGCTACGACCGTTACGACATCGAGCGCTATTCCGTCGGCTACCTGCTGGAACATGCGTTCAGCGACAGGTTGAAGCTGCGCCATAGCCTGCGCAACTACCGCATGGACCAGGCCTGGTCGTCGGTGTATATCGCCCTGGACCTAGATACCGACCAGAGAACCTCGCTGGGCCGCGGTGCGGAAGACCGCCAGGAGAAAAATTCGGTGCTGGGCTCGGACACATCGCTGCAATACGACTGGCAGGCGGGCGGCATCGCGCACACATCGCTGGTCGGCATCGATTACTCGCAGAGCAAGGTGGCCAGTGGCCGCTACGACCGGACCGCCGGCCCGCTGGATCTGTATGCGCCGGCATACGGCGGTGGCGTGGGCGATGCCGTGCCCAGTTATGGCTGGCGCTCAGACACCCAGCGGCTCGGCATCTACGCGCAAGACCAAATGAAGATCGCCGACAAATGGGTGCTGCTGCTGGGCGGCCGACGCGACGCGGTGCGGCAGGACGAATGCGACTACTTTGATCCGTCCAACTGCTATATCGACAAGCAGAAAAGCAGCGCCTTCACCGGCCGTGCCGGCCTGGTCTACCTGGCCGGCAACGGCTTGGCCCCGTTTGCCAGCGTCAGCCAATCCTTCGAGCCCGCCACCGGCGTGGACCACAGCGGCGCGCGCTTCAAGCCGACGCGGGGCGAACAGCTGGAGGTCGGCGTGCGCTACCAGCCCGCCGGCGCCGAGCTGATGCTGTCGGCAGCGCTCTACCAGCTCATACAAAAGAATGTGCTGGTCGACGACCCGGCGCACAGCGGCTTCCAGATGCAGCAAGGTGAGGCTCGCTCGCGGGGCCTGGAACTCGAAGCCAAAGGCCGCGTGTCCCGCAATCTCCAGTTGATAGCCGCCTACACCTACACCGATGCGCGCACCACCCAGGCCAGCCCGCTCTACCCCGAGGCTGCCGGCAAGCGCAGCAGCGGCGTGCCGTACAACCAGCTCTCGCTGTGGGGCGACTACAACCTGGGCGCGTTCGGCCTGCCAGAGCTGCGGCTGGGCGCGGGCATGCGCTACGTGGATGCCACCACCAGCCAGTGGCATGACGTCAGGGCGCCCGCTTACCGCGTGTTCGATGCCATGGTCAGCTACGCCACCGGCCCGTGGAAGTTCGCCTTGAACATCAGCAACCTGGGCGACAAAACCTATATTGCGTCCTGCCCCTACCGCTGCTTCTATGGGGAGCCGCGCAAAGCGACAGGGACGCTGACCTACCGCTGGTAGAGGAAACGGCGGGTCTGTTGATTGGGCCGGAGACCATGCGCTGGCTTACAAGCTTCTCAGGTCTCTGGCGCATATTCCACCTGCGCGAGCAGCTATACAATGCATAGCAAATCCATTCCCGAGACCTGCCATGAGCCGCCTTGGCCACACCCGCGACAAGATCTACAAAACCGTGGCCCGCCAGCTGCACGGCAAAGTGCCCTGCTGGATTTGCGGCGAACACGTGCTGCCCGAAGCCGCCACGTTGGAGCACATCCAGCCCTTGAGCGAAGGCGGCAACAGCCACCAGGAAAACCTGGCCATCAGCCACGATGTATGCAACAACCAGCGCCATGCCAGCGGCGTAGTTCCCACATCACCGGCACTGCCCGGACAAGTTACACGCGCAATAACGGCAAAACGGGTGCAGAATTCTGCTATCCAACAAGGAGCCTCCCATGCCGACTGAACGCCGCCACTTTGTGCGGGTTGCCTTTGATGCACCAGCATTTCTGGCCACGCCCTCGGCCCTGATCGAGGTCGAGGTGGTCGACCTGTCCTTCAAAGGCGCGCTGGTGCGCATTGCCTCCCCCAGCGCGCTGCGGGTGGGCATGCATACCCAGCTGAGCATCACCCTGGCGGTGATGGAGGTCGGCATCATCATGACCACCGAGGTCGCCCACATCGATGGCAACCAGGTCGGCCTGCTCTGCCGCAGCATCGACCTGGACAGCATGACCCATTTGCGCCGGCTGATAGAACTGCAGCTGAACGACCCGGCGCTGCTGGAGCGCGAATTCAAGGCGCTGGTGTCCAGCTGATACACGCGCAAGCACCAAGATAGTTCTTGGTGTCCACCGCATGGGCGGTGAAAAGCCCAGTTTCGGTGCACGTATCTTGCATACCAGTTGGCACGCATTCTGCATGCTGACGCTGCATGACAACCGCCGCCGAGATCAGCACCCGCATCATGGAAGCCGTGATGGCGCAGAAACTCGCACCCGGCGCCCGCCTGGGCGAGCAGCCGCTGGCCATGCTGTTCGACTGCAGCCGCACCATCGTCCGCGAAGCCCTGACCCGGCTGGCCGCACGCGGCATCGTCACCGTCAGCGCCCGCCGTGGCTGGTATGTGATTGAGCCCTCGCAAGACGAAGCCCGCGAGGCTTTCGAAGCCCGCCGCGTCATCGAGACCGGCCTGATCCGCAGCCTGCAAAGCGTAGGCAAGCCTGCATTGAAGCGGCTGAGACAGCATCTGAAGGAAGAACAGGCTGCCGTCAACGGCAGCGACGTGGGCGCACGCAGCTTTCTGCTGGGCGACTTCCATGTCTGCCTGGCCGAATGCCTGGGCAATAGCCTGCTGGCCGATACCCTGCGCGACTTCACCGCCCGCACCACCTTGATCGCCATGCTCTACCAGTCGTCCCACAACGCTGCCCAGTCCTGCGAAGACCATGTACAGATCGTCAACGCGTTGGAACAAGGCGATCTGCCGCTGGCCGAATCGCTGATGGCCGCCCATATCGGCACAGTGCAGCACGCGCTGCGCCTGCCTGTCAGCGTCGATCCGCTAGCCCAACTGCGCGACGCGCTAGCCCCGGTGGGCAAGGCTGCACCGCAGACTACGGCACAAGTCTTGCATACAAGATCACGCAAAACAAAACCACTTGCCTCAACACCACCCGACGAACCCTCTACTTACCTAGGAGCTTTGCTATGACATCCACCCGCCGCCAGTTTCAATCCGGCTTCGCCGCCATCGCCCTGTTCGCCAGCCTGGGCGTGCATGCCCAGACCGCCCTCGACGACGTGCTGAAGGCCAAGAAGATTACCATCGCCATACCCACCGACTTTCCGCCCTACGGCTTCGTCGGTACCGACCTCAAGCCCCAGGGACTGGACATCGACATGGCCAACTACATCGGCACCAAGCTTGGCGTGGCGGTGGAACTGGCCCCAGTGACCAGCGCCAACCGCGTCGCCTATCTGCAGTCCAAGAAGGCCGAGCTGGTGATCTCGTCGCTGGGCAAGAACGCCGAGCGCGAGAAAGTCATCGACTTCACCTTCGCCTACTCGCCTTTCTTCCAGGCCGTGTTCGCACCCAAAAGCCTGAGCATCAAGAGCTTTGCCGACCTGGCCGGCAAGTCGGTCGGCGTGACCCGCGGCGCCATCGAAGACCAGGAGCTGACAAAACTGGCACCGGCCGGCGCCGACATCAAACGTTTTGAAGACAACAACGTCACCGTCTCGTCCTTCGTCTCCGGCCAGGTGCAGGTGATTGCCACCGGCGCTTCGGTGGCTGGCAACCTGATGGCCAAGAATCCACAGCTGGGCGCCGAATACAAGCTGCTGCTAAAAGACTCGCCCAACTTCATCGGCGTTGCCAAGGGCGAAGACAAGTTGCGCACCAAGGTCAACGAAATCATCACCGAAGCCAAGAAGAACGGCGACATCGACAAGATGGCCGTGCGCTGGCTGGGCCGCCCCGCCGGAACGCTGCCGGAATGACTTGGCACACCCCCAGGCTGCAGTGCTGCGCATCTTTCGCCAACCCCCTTGCAGGGGGCAACACCTGCAGCCTGGCAAAGCCAGTTCTGCGGTGTTCGCGAAGGGGCCTTGCTGCGATCGCCTTGCGGAGCCCATAGTCCAAGCGTCTTCCTAGCTGTAGAGGAGCCTCACCATGCGCATTGAATTTGATTTTCTGGCCGTGCTGGCCCAATGGCCGCTCTTGGTCAAGGGCGTGGTCTGGACCCTGGCGCTGACGCTGATCGCCACGTTGATCGGCGCGGCGCTGGGCATCTGCTGCGCCTGGGTGCGCAGCCAGAACTCCCGCGCTCCGCTGGCGCTGAAATGGGTGGTGGGCGCGTACGTGGAGCTGATCCGCAACACGCCGTTCATCGTCCAGCTGTTCTTCATCTTCTTCGGCCTGCCGGCCTTGGGCTTCAAGCTGTCGCCCGAGGTCGCATCCATCCTGGCGATGGTGATCAATCTCGGCGCCTACGCCACCGAGATCATCCGCGCCGGCATCGACGCCACACCGCGCGGCCAGATCGAGGCCGCGTCCAGCCTGGCGCTGTCGCAGCTGCAGATCTTCACCCGGGTGGTGCTGCCGCCGGCCTTGAAGAAGGTTTGGCCGGCGCTGGTCAGCCAGATCATCATCGTGATGCTGGGCTCGGCGGTCTGTGGCCAGATTTCGACCCAAGAACTCAGCTACGCCTCGAACCTGATCCAGAGCCGCAACTTCCGCGCGTTCGAGGCCTTCATCATCGGTACCGGCATCTACCTGGCGCTATCCATCTCGGTGCGCAAGCTGCTGAACTGGTTGGGCCCCCGCTTTGTCTACGGCAGATAAGGACACACACCATGGTTGACTTTGCCCTTTGGGATATTTTCCGGAATCTGCTGCTGGCTGCTCGCTGGACCATCAGCCTGTCGCTGATCGCCTTCATCGGCGGAGGCCTGGTCGGTGTGCTGCTGCTGGTCGCCCGGCTCAGCCAGGTGCGCGGCGCCGATACTTTCGTCGGCGCCTATGTGCAGGTGTTCCAGGGCACGCCGCTGCTGATGCAGCTGTTCCTGGCCTACTTCGGCATCGCCCTGTTCGGCATCAACACCAGCGCCTGGGTGGCGGCCGCGGTGGCCTTGACGCTGTACACCAGTGCGTTCCTGACCGAAATCTGGCGCGGATGCGTGGCCTCGATTCCCAAGGGCCAGTGGGAGGCCTCGGAAAGCCTGGCCTTGAGCTTTGGCGAGCGGCTGCGCTATGTGGTGCTGCCCCAGGCCATCAAGATTGCGATTGCGCCCACCGTGGGCTTTCTGGTACAGGTGATCAAAGGCACGGCCCTGGCCTCGGTGATCGGTTTCATCGAGCTGACCAAGGCCGGCACCATGATTGCCAACGCCACCTTCAAGCCTTTCGTGGTCTACAGCTGCGTGGCCTTGATGTATTTCGCCCTGTGTTTCCCGGTCAGTTTCTACGCCAAATTGTTAGAGAGGAAGATGCATGCAGCCCGCCGCTAAACCCACTACCCCACCCGCAATCGTCGAGATTAAGGGCCTGCGCAAATCCTTCGGCACCAACGAGGTACTCAAAGGCATTGACTTGGAAGTGCAGGCCGGCGAAGTCATCGCCATCATCGGCAAAAGCGGCTCGGGCAAGAGCACCTTGCTGCGCTGTATCAACGGGCTGGAAGTCTTTCAGAGCGGCAGCCTGACGGTAGACAGCAAACCCTTGCTACACGACAACGCACTGGCGATGCGAGCGCTGCGCCAACGCGTGGGCATGATCTTCCAGGGCTTCAACCTGTTCCCGCACCTGACGGTCGGCAAGAACGTGATGCTGGCGCCGCGCCTGGTCAAACAGCAGGCAGAAGAACCCGGCACCGCCCAGGCCAAGAAGCTGCTGGCCCGCGTCGGTCTGGCCGAGAAATTCGATGCCTGGCCCGACCAGCTGTCGGGCGGCCAACAGCAGCGCGTGGCAATTGCCCGGGCGCTGGCGATGGAGCCGGCGGTGCTGCTGTGCGATGAAATTACCTCGGCACTGGACCCGGAGTTGGTCGGCGAAGTGCTGCGCGTGGTGGAGGGTCTGGCCGACGAGGGCATGACCTTGCTGATGGTCACGCACGAGATGAGTTTTGCACGCAAGGTCAGCAACCGCGTGATCTTCATGCACCAGGGCCGGGTGCATGAAATGGGGCCGCCCGACCAGCTGTTCGGCAACCCGCAAACGCCCGAGCTCAAACAATTCCTGTCGTCGCTGCACGACTAGCCAAATGCTAGCAATTCAATAGCTGCTCGCGCTTACTAAATAAGCGCCAGCGGCTATTTTTATTTAAATCTCAGGCTCTTCGTAGCTCGGGTTGCTGACGCTGCGCAGCGTCTTCCTCCTCAATCTGCATCACCGCCGCCTCCAGCTTGCGGTAGGTGGACACAAACAACTCCTGGCAGGCTATCCGGTGGCCGCTGGACAGCCGGTCCACATCCTTGGCCACCAATGCCGCCACAATCAAGGCAGTGGGTTCTATGAGTTCGGTTTTCATAGCAAGTCCTTTCAAAGGGCAAAGTACGTACGGATATTGCACGCCCATTTGTTCGACATGGCAACCGGGTACACACTAGGCCCTCACAGCAACTCGGCATCTTTACCTGGGCCCCACACTGCGTGCTGCACGAACTCTTCACCCGAAACTCGATCACACTGCATAGCGCGCTGGTGGTACTGGGCCTGGTCGTCTACACCGCGGCCTCGCACACCTTGCGGCAGCGCCGCCACCCGTCGGCCGCCATCGCCTGGATCATTTCACTGGTCTTGCTGCCCTACTTTGCACTGCCGCTGTACCTGGTGTTCGGCCGGCGCAAGTTGGTTCGCCGCGTGCTGAAGCCCGGCCCAGCCATACATGCGAGCGCCAGCGCCCACGAGCAGTTGGCCGCCGCCATCGGCCTGGGCCCACACGCTAGTTTTGAGCAGCTGCAGCTGCACCAGGACGGCAGCCACGCACTGCACGCCCTGCGCGAGATGCTGGGCAGCGCCCGCCAGTCAATCGACGTCTGCACCTTCATCCTCGGCCACGATGTGTTGGGCGACGAGATCACCGCGCTGCTGATGCACCGGGCCCGCGAAGGCCTGCATGTGCGCCTGCTGCTGGACGGCATAGGCATCTACCTGGGCGGCCACGCCAACCTGCGCCAGCTGCGGGCCGCCGGGGTGCAAGTGCTGCTGTTCGTGCCACCGCTGCATTCGCCCTTGCGGGGCCGCACCAACTTGCGCAATCACCGCAAGATGGCGCTGGTCGACGGCCACTGGCTGTGGTGCGGTGGACGCAACCTGGCCGCCGAGTACTTTGAGGGCGACACGCTATCGGTGCTGAACAAACCGGTTTGGTTAGACCTGAGCTTTGACCTGCGTGGCGCCCTGGCCCAGCAAGCCCAGCAGCGCTTTGACAACGACTGGTCGTTCGCCAGCACCGGCAAGACCGTGCGCACGCCACTGCTGACCCAGCAGCCGGCCAGCGCCGGCCCGCAAGCCCGCCTGGTGCCCAGCGGCCCCGACCAGGCCGAGGACACGGTCTACACCCTGCTGGTGTCGGGCTGCTTCACCGCGCAGACCCGCATCCTGGCCGTTACGCCCTACTTCGTGCCCGACCAGACCCTGCTGATGGCGCTGGCGCTGGCCGCGCGCCGCGGCGTGGCGGTGGACCTGCTGCTGCCGGCCCGATCCAACCACCGGCTGGCCGACATCGCCCGGCATGCGGCCCTGCGCGAGCTAGTGGCGGCTGGCGCCCGCGTCTGGCTGCTGCCGCAGATGGTGCACGCCAAAGCCGTGCTGATCGACCAGGATCTGGCCCTGGTCGGCTCGGCCAACCTGGACGAACGCAGCCTGTTCCTCAACTACGAGCTGATGGTGGCCTTCTACGACCCGCCGGTGGTGCAACGCTATGCCGACTGGATAACGGCCCACCAGGTCCGGGCCACTCCCTACCAGCCAAGTACGCCCGGGCTGGCACGCGAGTTGGTCGAGGGCCTAGTGCGCTGGGTGGCTTTTCAGCTGTAGATGGCAAAAACCCCGGCAGCCGCGAGGCTTTCCGGGGTTTTTTACTGCAGAGACCGAAAGCTTATTTGCTCTCGGCCTTGGTATCGGTAAAGCGGCCGTAGCTCTGCAGGCGCTCATAACGTCGGTCCAGCAGTTCCTTGGTCTTCAGATCGCTGATCTGGCGGTAGGCGTCGTTCAGCGCGCGCTTCAGGAAAGCCGCCATCTGCTTATGGTCGCGGTGGGCGCCGCCCACGGGTTCGTTGACGATCTTGTCGATCAGGCCCAGCGCCTTGAGGCGGTGCGCGGTGATGCCCAGAGCTTCGGCCGCGTCGGGCGCCTTCTCGGAGGTTTTCCACAAAATCGAGGCGCAGCCTTCGGGGCTGATCACCGAGTAGATCGCATACTGCAGCATCACCAGCTGGTCGGCCACCGAGATCGCCAGCGCGCCGCCGGAGCCACCTTCGCCGATGATGGTGGTGATGATGGGCACTTCCAGTTGTGCCATCTCGTAGATGTTGCGGCCAATGGCTTCGGACTGGCCGCGCTCTTCGGCGTCGATGCCGGGGTAGGCGCCAGGGGTGTCGACAAAGGTGAACACCGGCAGCTTGAACTTCTCGGCCGTCTTCATCAGGCGCAAGGCCTTGCGGTAGCCCTCGGGCTTGGTCATGCCGAAGTTGCGCAGGCCGCGTTCCTTGGTGTCACGGCCTTTTTGGTGGCCCAGCACCATGCAGGCCGTGCCGTTAAAGCGGGCCAGGCCGCCAACAATGCTCAGGTCATCGGCAAAGTGGCGGTCGCCGTGCAACTCAACGAAATCAGTGAAGATTTCATTCACATAGTCCAAGGTGTACGGACGCTCGGCATGGCGGGCGATCTTGGTGATCTGCCACGGCGTGAGCACGCTGTAAATGTCCTTGGTGAGCTGCAGGCTCTTTTTGCTCAACTGGTCGATTTCTTCGGAAATGTCGACAGCCGACTCGGTCTGCACATAGCGCAGCTCTTCAATTTTGGTTTCCAGGTCCGAAATCGGCTGTTCGAAGTCAAGAAAGGTTTTTTTCGCCAAAGTCGTTCTCCTATGGGATAGGTTTATTGGGGCTTATTTCGGCGGGTTGACCGCGGGTACGACGGCCAAAGAGCGCCAAATATACCAAGTTGCCACGCTGCAATAAGGTGCCCAGGCGGCAGCGACTTCACGTGCGTCGCTGCGGCTGACCGGATCACCCGAAAAATAGTTCTGGCTGATGCCGTTGATCAGGCCTACGTCGTCCAGCGGCAGCACATTCGGCCGCATCATATGGAAGATCAGGAACATCTCTGCCGTCCAGCGACCAATGCCGCGGATCGCCACCAGCTCGGCAATGATGGCCTCGTCGTCCATCTCTTCCCAGGCCTGCACATGCAGCTTGCCGGCGTCGAAATGCAGGGCCAGATCGACCAGGTATTCGACCTTGCGGGCGCTCAGGCCCGCGGCGCGCATGTCGTCGACCTTGAGCTTGAGCACATTCATCGGCGCCATCTGCTCTGGCAGCAACACGAACTTACCCCACACGGTCTGCGCCGCCTTGACCGAGATCTGCTGGCCGACGATGCTGCGCGCCAGCGTGGTGAAAGCATCGCCACGGGTTTCCAGGCACACGTCGCCAAACTGCGGGATCAGCCGCTTCATCACCCGGTCTTTTTTCACCAGATGCTTGCGCGCTTCGGCCCAGTAATCGGGGGTGAACACCGTGGGCTCAACTGCTATCTTTTTAAGAGCTACCACCGAACACTCCACTTGCGCTGGCGGCATAAATTACCTAAACAACAAGGCACTACGCAGCCTCCCAGGTCGTGCCGCCGGCGGCGTCTTTGAGCGCGATGCCGTTGGCCAACAGGTGTTGGCGGATGCGGTCGGCTTCGGCAAAGTTGCGCGCAAGCTTGGCCTCGGCACGCTGGGCGATCAGGGCCAGGATGGCCGCGTCGTCGAGAGCTGCACCCGCCTGCAGAAAGGCCTTGGCGCTGCCTTGCAGCAAACCCAGCGCGCCGCCCAGGGCTTGCAGCAGCCCGGCCAGCTCGGCCGACTGGCTGCGGTTGACTTCCGACGCCAGGTCGAACAGCACGGCAATCGCCTCGGGCGTGCCGAAATCTTCGTTCATCGCCGCGTGGAAACGGGCTGCAAACGGCTGGCTCCAGTCGATGGCCGCCGGCACAACCGGCGTCACCAGGTTCAGCGCGGTGTACAGGCGCTTGAGCGCAGTGCGGGCGTCATCCAGATGCGCGTCGCTGTAGTTCAACGGGCTGCGGTAATGGGTGCGCACCAGGAAAAAGCGCAGGGTTTCGGCATCGAACTTCTGCAGCACGTCGCGAATGGTGAAGAAGTTGCCCAGGCTCTTGGACATCTTCTCGTTGTCTACCCTCACAAAGCCGTTGTGCACCCAGAAGTTGGCCAGCCGCTTGCCGGACGCACCTTCGCTCTGGGCGATCTCGTTCTCGTGGTGCGGGAACTGCAAATCGGCGCCGCCGCCGTGGATGTCGAAGCTCTCGCCCAGGGTCTGGCAAGACATGGCAGAGCACTCGATGTGCCAGCCCGGGCGGCCCGGGCCGAAGTCGCTGTCCCATTTGGCATCGGGGGGTTCGGTGGGTTTGGCGGCCTTCCAGAGCACGAAGTCCAGCGGATCGTCCTTGCCGTCCAGCACCGCCACGCGCTCGCCGGCATGCAGCTCATCCAACGACTTGCCGGACAGCTGGCCGTAGCCGGGGAACTTGCGTACTGCAAAGTTCACATCACCCTGCGGCGTGCGGTAGGCCAGGCCTTTTTGTTCCAGCGTCCCAATCAGGCTCAGCATCTGCGGCACGTATTCGGTAGCGCGCGGCTCGATGGTCGGCGATTCAATACCTAAGGCTCCGATATCCTGGTGCATGGCCAGGGTCATCTCATCGGTCAGCGCACGGATGCTGATGCCACGCTGCACTGCACGGGCAATGATCTTGTCGTCGATATCGGTGATGTTGCGCACATAGGTGACGCGCAACCCGCTGACCTTGAGCCAGCGCTGCACCACATCGAACGCCATCATCATGCGGGCGTGGCCGATGTGGCACAGGTCGTAAATCGTCATGCCGCACACATACATGCGCACATGGCCAGGTTCGATCGGAGAAAACTCTTCCAGAGCACGCGACAGCGTGTTGTATATGCGCAAACTCATGAAATATAGCAATTGGGCAGGACGCTCAGGCGTACTGCAGACGTGGTCAGTGGGTTGGCGAACAGGGTCCCCCGCTCAGGCCGCAGGGGTGGAGAAGATGGCGTCAGACCCCTGGGCTACAATCCTTCGCAGTATATCGCCCCCTCGTTTGGGCATGGCTTTGCATCCTGTTTAAGAGGCTTTATGGCGCACATGACATCCCGTTTTTCCGCAGGTTTACGCGTGCTGGCGGCCACCGCACTGGTTGCCTGCGCGGCTACCGCCTACGCCGATGAGTACGCCGATGTCAGCCAGTTGCTGCGCACCGGCAAGCTGGCCGAAGCCCAGGCCAAGGCCGACCTGTACCTAGCCGTCAAACCCCGCGACCCGCAAATGCGCTTCCTGAAGTCGGCCGTGCAATCGGCCAATGGTCAGGCTGGCGAGGCCATTGCCACCCTGAACGCCCTGACCCAGGAATTCCCTGAGCTGCCCGAGCCGTACAACAACCTGGCCGTGCTGTACGCCAGCCAGAACGACCTGGACAAAGCCCGCACCGCGCTGGAAATGGCGGTGCGCATCAACCCCGCCTACGCCACCGCCTACGAAAACCTGGGCGACGTATACGCCAAGCTGGCCAGCCAGTCGTACAGCAAATCGCTGCAATTGAATGCCAGCAATCCGCAGGCTTCGCAAAAAGTGACCTTGTTGAAAAGCGTTTTGGCTCCAGCTAAAACCAAGTAAACCGGCTATCCGGGATTACTGCGGCCGCTACTGGCGGCCTCCCCGTCCTTTTTATCTTTCTAGTATCCATGACCATGACTTCTATCTCCAAGCGCGCCTTGCTGCTGGGCTGCGCCCTGTGGGCGGCGGGCAGCGCATTTGCCGCCGATGCACCGCGCGTCAAGTTCAGCACCTCGATGGGCGAATTTGTGGTCGAGGTCTACCCCGACAAAGCACCCAAGACGGTGGAAAACTTCTTGCAGTACACCAAAGACAAGTTCTATGACGGCACCATCTTCCACCGCGTGATGGACGGCTTCATGGTGCAAGGCGGCGGCTTTACCGCCGACATGCAGCAAAAGCCTACCCGTCCACCGGTGCCGCTGGAAGCCAGCAACGGCCTGAAAAACGACCGCGGCACCATCGCCATGGCGCGCACCGGCAACCCGAATTCGGCCACCGCCCAGTTCTTCATCAATGTGCAGAACAACGCCAGCCTGAACGCGCCCTCGCCCGACGGCTATGGCTACACCGTGTTCGGCAAAGTGGTGTCGGGCATGGAGGTGATCGACAAGATCCGCGTTGCCCCTACTGGCAACAAAGGCCCGTTCCAAAACGTCCCGCTGACCACCATCAGCATCCAATCTGCTACCTCTGTTAACTAAGGAAACCTTGCCATGAGCAACCCTAAAGTCGAACTCCACATTGCCAACCGCGGCGTCATCACCCTCGAACTCGACGCTGAAAAAGCCCCCAAGTCGGTCGCCAACTTCCTGGCCTACGTGGCCAAGGGCCACTACGACAACACCATCTTCCACCGCGTGATCCCCGGCTTCATGGTGCAAGGCGGCGGTTTTGAGCCCGGCATGAAGCAAAAAGGCACGGACGCGCCTATCGACAACGAAGCCAACAACGGCCTGAAGAACGACAACTACACCGTGGCCATGGCGCGTACCAACGACCCGCACTCCGCCACCGCCCAGTTCTTCATCAACGTGGCCAACAACGGCTTCCTGAACCACACCGCCATCTCGGCTTCGGGCTGGGGCTATGCCGTATTCGGCAAAGTGGTCTCGGGCGCTGAAGTGGTCGACGCCATCAAGGCCGTGAAGACCGGCAACAAGGGCGGCCACGGCGATGTGCCTGTTGAGGACGTGATCATCGAAAAAGCCGTCGCCATCTAAGTCGGTTTTTTTCAGTGACCTCGACCGTGCCCCCGGTGGCGGAGCTGATTGCTCCTAGCCATTGGCGCACGGTCGATTGCATTTCGGACCTGCATCTGGTCGCCAGCGAGCCCGTCACCTTTGCAGCCTGGCAGCGCTACATGGCCGATACGCCGGCCGATGCGGTCTGCATCCTCGGCGATCTGTTTGAAGTCTGGGTGGGCGACGACGCAGTGGTAGCCGACCCCGGCGGATTCGACGCCGCCTGCATGGAGGTGCTGCGCGCAGCCGCCCGCCAGCGCCCAGTGTTCTTTATGCACGGCAACCGCGACTTCCTGGTCGGCCGCGCCGCCCTGGCGGCCTGCGGCGTGACGCTGCTCGACGACCCCACGGTATTGCAGTTCGCCGGCCAGCGCTGGCTGTTCAGCCACGGCGATGCGCTGTGCCTGGACGATACCGATTACCTGCAGTTCCGCGCCCAGGTGCGCAGCCCGCAATGGCAAACCGCGTTTCTGGCCAAACCGCTGGCCGAGCGCCAGCAGATCGCACGCGGCATCCGTAGCCAGAGCGAGCAACGCAAGCGCAGCGGCACCATCTATGCCGATGTGGACACCGCAGCCGCCCGCGACTGGCTGCACGCCGCGCAAGCCCCGGTGCTCATCCACGGCCACACCCACCGCCCGGCCCGGCACGATCTGGGCGATGGCCTGCAGCGCTGGGTGCTCAGCGACTGGGACCTGGCTGCTACACCGTCGCGCGGCGAAGCTTTGCGACTTTCGGCAGCCGGTGTGCAGCGCTTGCCGTTGGCCTGAACCGCATGTGGGATTGGCTGCGGACGAAACGGCAGACGCCGATTCCCGATGCACTCTGGCTGCCGCTACTGGCCCGGCACGGCTTCCTGGCCGAACTGCCGGAGCCCGACCAGCTGTATCTGCGCGAACTCAGCCGCCAGTTCCTGGCGCAAAAAGAATTCCACGGCGCGCACGGGCTGCAGATCAGCGACGGTATGGCGCTGGCAATTGCCGCCCAGGCCTGCCTGCCGCTGCTCTACCTACCGCGCAAGGCGACGCGCTGGCAGCCCGGCGGACTCGGCTGGTATGGCGACTTTGTGGGCATCAATGTCTACCCCGGTGAGGTGCTGGCCCGACGCGAAAGCGTAGACGAGGCGGGCGTGGTGCACCGCTACCGCGAAGCCCTGCTGGGCGAGGCCATGGACGGCGGGCCGGTGGTGCTGAGCTGGACCGACGTAGCCCAGGCCGACGCCAGCGCCTCGCTGGGCACCAACCTGGTGATCCACGAATTCGCCCACAAGATCGCCATGCAGGGCGGCCTGGCGGACGACGAAGAGCTGGGCTACTGCCCGCCTCTGCCGCCGGGCTTTCTGGGCAGCCGATCGGCGCGGGCTGCGGTGGCGGCCTGGTATGGGCTGCTGCAGCCCGCATACGAAGGCTTTCGCGAAAAGGTCATCATCGCCGAGCGATTCAGCGGCGCGCCGACCTGGCTGGACCCGTATGCGGCGGAGTCGATGGATGAATTCTTTGCCGTGGCCTGCGAAGCCTACTGGGTACAGCGGGCTCGGCTTGCCCAGGAATTCCCGCTGCTGATGCCGCTGATGGACGGATTCTTTCGCCCCGGCAGCGCCGAAAATTTATAGAAAATCATGCTCTGGCGCATATTGCATCGGCGCCAACAGCTAGCATTTAAATAGCATCCAACTTCTCCCACGCCGGCTCAGTCCCAAATCGTTCGGCCAGAAAATCCAACAAGCAGCGGATGCTGGCCGGCTGGTGGCGGCGCGGCAGGTAGACGGCGTAGATGCCCAGGCACGCGGGCTGCCATTCGGGCAGCACAATCTCCAATTCGCCGGACTGCAGCAACGGCGCCACCACATAGGTGGGCTGCAGCGACAGGCCGGCGCCGGCGCGCACCGCCTGCACCAGGGCCGTGGTGTCGTTGGCGCTGAGGTTGCCGCCTACCTGCACCGAAGTCTCCACGCCGTTGCAGTGAAACGTCCATTGGCTGGTGTCCAGGCGCGAAGCCGTCAAGCAGTTGTGTTGCGCCAAGTCCTCCAGCACCTGCGGCACACCTTTGCGCTGCAGATAGGCCGGCGCCGCGCACAGCACCGAGCGGCATACCGACAGCTTGCGGACCTGCAGGTTGGCGTCGGGCGCATCGGCTATGCGCACTGCCACGTCGACCCGGTCTTCGACCAGCCGCGCCAGGCCATCGCCCAGCAGCAGGTCCACCCGGACCCGCGGATAACGCGCCAGGTAGTCGGCCATGGCCGCTGCCAGATGCGACTGCCCGAACGCGCTGCAGCACGCAATGCGGATGTGGCCATAGGGCTCGGTGTCGCGCTGGCCAACGACCTGCTCTAGTTCGTGCGCCAGCTCCAGCAGCAGATGGCTGCGCACCATGCAGGCCTCGCCGGCTTCGGTCAGCGACAGACGGCGGGTGGTGCGCTGCAGCAAGGGCTCGCCCAGCCAGTGCTCCAGCTCGGCAATATGGCGCGTCACCATGGCCCGGGACATGCCCAGCGCGCTGGCCGCCGCGGTAAAGCTGCCGGTCGCCACCACTTCGCCAAAAACCCGCATGGCAGAAATTCGGTCCATCGGATGTCTCCCAGCTGCCCACCTTTGCCGCCCAAACTTACTGGAGATCTCCGCAAGAGCACGCGGAGCTGGCAAATTTTTTACTATTTTTTGAATACAGGCAATATTTTTTACCCAATATTGCATACAAATAATCTTGGCAAACCGCACAGAAAGTGCTTGCTGCCCGCGCAACAAGGAGACGGGCTTTAGTCGAATACCTTGGCGCGCAAGGCCTTGGTGCTGGAGCGCTGGGTTTTGCCTTCCAGCCGGCGCTGTTTGGAGCCGTAGGTAGGCTGGGTGGTGCGGCGCACCCGTGGCGCCAGGGCCACGCTGTTGACAAGGGCTTGCAGCCGCTCCAGGGCGTCGGCCCGGTTCTGGTCCTGGCTGCGGGTTTGCTGGGCTTTGATGACCAGCACGCCTTGCTGGGTGATACGGCTGTCGCGCAGGGCCAGCAGGCGCTCCTTCACATCCTCTGGCAGGGACGACGCCGGGATGTCGAAGCGCAGATGGACGGCGCTGGAGACCTTGTTGACGTTCTGCCCGCCCGCCCCCTGGGCCCGTATCGCGGTGATCTCGACTTCGGCCGGATCAATGGGCAGCGGGCGGAAATGGATCATGGGCTGGTCAATTGCACCGCGCCAGATACCGTCACCTGCACTGTGCTACGCCCAGCTTCCACTGGCACCGCCATGTCAGCCGAGGCCACCTTGGCTTCCATGGCCATGGCGCGTGGGCGGGGCATGCCGCCGACATCGTTGGCATTCACCGAGATTTCACGCAGGCTGTAGCCGGCAAAGCCGAAGCCCTTGGCGATGTCGCTGGCCTTGGCCTTGAACTGTTCAATAGCGATGGCCTGGGCCTGGGCCTCTACCTGGGTGCGCTGGGCCCGGCTCAGGCTGAAGCTGACGTTGCCCATGGTCAGGCTGGGAATCTTGCCGGCGGTGCTGGCGATGCGGGCGAAGTCGCGCCCTTCGAGCACCAACTCGGTCGTGCCCTGCCAGCCCAGGATCTTGCCGTCCTTGTTGTAGCGCGGGTAGAGGCTGAAATTGCCGGTACGCACGTCCAACTGGCCAGTTTGCGCGGCCTTGCGGGCTTCGGTCAATGCAGCATCCAGGGCCAGCTTGAGCTGGTTTTGCACCACGCCGGCGTCATTGCCATCGCGGCTGGTGGCCAGCACCACGGTGAGCATATCCTGCTGCACCTCGACCGCACCGCTGGCCGCGAGCTGCACCACGTTGCGCAGCGGCTGCGGAGTTGAAGACTCTTGGGCAAAACTACTGCCAGCGCATACCAAAATTGCGCTGGCAGCTATTAATTTAGTAGCAAATCGGGGAAAAATGGGCATGCAAAACTTTCTGGGGTTGTGGCGGAACAGGGCTGTTCCAGGGAGGTAGAGCGGCAGCTTCCCACAGGGGTTCCGTGGTTCGCCGAAGCCTGGTATTTTCAGCGCGGCAGCCCCTGAAAAAGCACACAAGACAGTATGCAAAAGTTGTAACATTCTGTCATAACGACTCCATCGCGGCGGCTTTGGGCTGTTACACACTGCAGAATCCCTCCTTGTTACATATTACCGGCCTACAGACTATGAACCAGACTGCCAACCGTCCCGACAAAATCCTGGTGGTCGATGATGACTCCCGGATCCGCGACTTGCTGCGCCGCTACCTTATGCAAGAGGGCTTTGAAGTGATGCTGGCCGAAGACGGCAAAGCCCTGAGCCGCATCATGCTGCGCGACACCGCCGACCTGATCGTGCTCGACCTGATGATGCCTGGCGAAGACGGTCTGAGCATTTGCCGCCGCCTGCGTGCCAACAACGACCGCACCCCCATCATCATGCTGACCGCCAAGGGCGAGGACATTGACCGCATCGTCGGGCTGGAAGTCGGCGCCGACGATTACCTGGGCAAGCCATTCAACCCGCGCGAGCTGCTGGCGCGCATCCATGCCGTGCTGCGCCGCCGCCCGGCAAAGGAGGCTCCGGGAGCGCCGTCCATCGAAAACGAGATCATCACCTTTGGCCCGTTCGCCTTCGACCTCGGCTCGCGCACCCTGAACCGCAATGGCGAAGAGCTGCCGCTGACCACAGGCGAATTCGCGATGCTGAAAGCCCTGGTACGCCACCCGCGCCAGCCGCTGTCGCGCGAAAAACTGGCCCTGCTGGCCCGGGGCCGCGAGTTCGAACCGTTTGACCGCAGCCTGGACGTGCAAGTATCCCGCCTGCGCAAGCTGGTCGAGGTCGATGCTGCCGCGCCGCGCTACATCCAGACCGTGTGGGGCGTAGGCTATGTATTCGTTCCGGACGGAGCAGGTTGATCCGTTTTGAGCAAATCGCAGACCTCCCACATCCGCCGGGGCGAGCTGTCCGACCCGTCTGACGCCACCAGTCCAGCGCCGCTGGAGATGCTGCCCAGCAAGACGCATCTGTCCCGCCAGATGGTAGTGGTGAGTCTGTTCTGGCGCACCTTCTTCCTGCTGGCCGCCCTGCTGATGGGCAGCATGCTGGCCTGGTTGATGACCTTGCGGGCACTGGACTTCACGCCGCGCGCTATCCAGACTGCCCAGCAAATCGCTTCGCAGGTGAACTTGAGCCGGGCAGCCCTGGTGCACGCAGACCCCATCGCCCGGGTCTCGCTGATCAAGGCGATGGCCGAACAGGAGCGCATGCGCATCCTGCCGCGCGAGCCCTCCGACCAGCACCTGCCGTTTGACCGGGACAGCCTGAGCCAAAGCATTGCCGAAGAGCTGACCAAGATTCTGGGGCCCAGTACTGTGGTGGCCCGCAGCGTCAATGGGGTCGATGGGCTGTGGGTCGGATTTGAAATCAATGGCGACGCCAACTGGCTGCAGTTGGACCACGAGCGATTCAACCCGGCCAGCAACAAAACCTGGCTGATCTGGCTATGCACCATAGGCGCGCTGTCTCTGGCCGGCGCGGCGCTGATTGCGCGGCTGATCAACCGCCCGCTGAAGCAATTGTCATTTGCCACCAGCCGGGTGCGCGAGGGCGACTTTGATGCCAGCCATCTGGACGAACGCGGCGTGACCGGTGAGGTGCGCGAAGTCAACATCGGCTTCAACCGCATGGCACAGAAGCTGGCCAAGATCGAACAAGACCGCGTCATCATGTTGGCCGGCATCTCGCATGACCTGCGCACCCCGTTGGCCCGGCTGCGACTGGAAACCGAAATGAGCGTGGCCGACAACGACGCCCGCGAGCACATGGTGGCCGACATCGCCCAGTTGGACGCCATCATCGACAAGTTTCTGGACTATGCGCGCCCTGGCCATGCCAAGCTCAACACCGTGTTGCTCAACGATGTACTGGAATCCAGCCTCTACGCCGTGCTCGACTACGAAGACATGCGCATCAACCTGACGGTGGAAGAACCCCTGAAGGTGCTGGCCGACGAGGTGGAGCTGGGCCGCGTGATCTCCAACCTACTGGAAAACGCCCGCCGCTACGGCAAGTCCCCCGACACCGGCATCGCTGTGGTGGACATCGCCGCCAAGGCCCGAGAAGACTGGGTGCTGCTAAAGGTACGCGACCACGGCCGCGGCGTGGACCCCGAGCAACTGGCCAGCCTGTCCAAGCCCTTCTTCCGCGGTGACGCCGCCCGCACCGCCGCCACCGGTGCCGGCCTGGGCCTCTCCATCGTGGACAAAGCCATTCAGCGCATGGGCGGCGAGTTCGAGCTGACCAATACCGCATCCGGCGGGCTGGCTGCGCACATCAAGCTGCAACGGGCACCAAAAAGTTAATAAAAACCACCTCTAGCGCATATACAACAAGCGCAAGCAGCTATTTATTAAATAGCAAAAAGCAGCACCACCGCCCGCGCCTCTATGCTGTGCCCCAGGCCTACCGGCCCCATCTTCTCGGCCGTCTTGGCCTTGATGTTGATCTGCTCCAGCACCAGCCCCAGCGCACTGGCGATGCGCTCGCGCATGGCCGGGATGTGGGGCATCATCTTCGGCGCCTGGGCGATGATGGTGCTGTCGATATTGCCGATCTTGTAGCCCTTGGCCGCCACGCGGCGCATGGCTTCGACCAGCAGCACCATCGAATCCGCGCCCTTGAATTGCGGGTCGGTGTCAGAAAAATGCGTGCCGATATCGCCCAGCGCCGCCGCGCCCAGCAGCGCGTCAGTGATGGCGTGCAGCAAGGCATCGGCGTCTGAGTGGCCCAGCAGGCCCATGGTGTGGGGAATCTCCACTCCGCCCAATATCAGCTTGCGGCCCGCCACCAGGGCGTGCACGTCCCAACCTTCTCCCATCCGAAACGGCAATCGCATCAATCAATCCTTTGTGAATAGCGACTCTGCAAAATGGCTTCGGCCAGCGCAAAGTCTTCGGGGTAGGTTACTTTGAAATTCTGGGCGCTGCCAGGCACCAGCTTGGGCGCCAGGCCCAGGGCTTCGATGGCGCTGGACTCGTCCGTCACCTCGGCGCCGGCAGCCTGCAGTGCCTGCGACAGCATGCCGATGCGGAACATCTGCGGGGTCTGCGCCAGCCATTTGTCGGCGCGTGGCACGGTGGCGGCGACACGGCCCTGGTCTTCACTCTTCAGCGTGTCGGCCAACCTGTGGGCCAGCAGGCCTCCCACCGCATCGGCGTTGCAGGCGTCGATCAAGGCATTGATCTGCGCGGGCGTGACTAGGCAGCGCGCCGCATCGTGCACCAGCACCCAGTCATGGCCCTGCGCGCCCTGATCGAACAGGTCGTGCAGTCCATTGGCCACGGTTTCGGCCCGGGTCGCACCGCCGCAGTCGGACACCACGCAGGTGGAACTCTGGTGCTCAAAAAAATCATCCCCGGCAGATACGACCACCAACACATCGGCGATCCGTGGCACGCTGGCAAAAGCCGCCAGGGTGTGCATCACCATCGGCTGGCCGGCAATCTGCTGGTATTGCTTCGGGATGGATGGCGCACCGGCAAGCAGCGCGCGGCTACCCACACCGGCGCAAGGAATCAGCGCAAAAAAACGGGATAACGGGGGCTGGGCAGCAGTAGACATGGGCCGCATTCTAGAATCACCCCATCCACACCCCCCGCCCTCGTGCCGGGGGGTGTTTTTGCATTCCAGAATCAAACCTTACTGCAGCCCATGGACCTCCCCAAACTCACCCCCGGCAAACGCTTCACCCTGCCCCGCCCCCAGGGCTCGGCCGATGCGGTGCTGCTGGCCCAACTGGCCCTGAGGGAAAAGGCCAAGGGTTCGCTGACGGCGATCTTCACCTCCGACGCCAGCGACGCCCAGCGGCTGATGGAAGAAATGGTCTTCTTTGCGCCAAGCCTGCGCTGCGCGATGTTCCCCGACTGGGAAACCCTGCCCTACGACACGTTCTCGCCACACCAGGACCTGATCAGCGAGCGCCTGGCGACGCTGTGGCGCATCAGCCAGCGTGACAAGGACACTGGCGCCGATGTGGTCATCGTGCCAGCCACCACCGCCCTGTACCGGCTGGCGCCGCCCAGCTTTATGGCCGGCTACACCTTCCAATTCAAAACCAAGCAAAAGCTGAACGAAGCCAAGCTCAAAGCCCAGCTGACCCTGGCGGGCTACAGCCATGTGACCCAGGTGGTCAGCCCCGGCGAATACGCGGTGCGCGGCGGCCTGATCGATCTGTTTCCGATGGGCAGCGCCGTACCCTACCGCGTCGACCTGTTCGACGACGAGATCGACAGCATCCGCACCTTCGATCCCGACAGCCAGCGCAGCCTGTACCCGGTACCCGAAGTGCGCCTGCTGCCGGGCCGCGAGTTCCCCATGGACGACGACGCGCGCGCCAAGTTCCGCAGCCGCTGGCGCGAACTGCTGGACGGCGATCCGACCAAGAGCCGCATCTACAAGGACATGGGCAACGGCGTGGCCACCGCCGGCATCGAGTACTACCTGCCGCTGTTCTTCGAAGATACGGCCACCGTGTTCGACTACATCGGCGCCGATGCCACCGTGGTGCTGCACGGCGACCTGGAGCCGTCGATCCTAAGATTCTGGCAAGACACGAAAGAGCGCTACCGTCTGGTGCAAGGCGATATCGACCGCCCCGCCCTACCACCCGAGGCCTTGTTCCTGGGCACCGAGCAGTTCTACGCGCTGACCAACCAGCACGCGCAGCTGGCGCTGCGTAAGGTGGAAAGCACCAGCGACACCGGCTTCGAAGCCCTGCCGGTGCTATCGGTAGCGCGTGGCGCCGAAGATCCGCTGACCCAGTTGAAGATGCACATCCAGCGCACCCCACACCGGGTGCTGCTACTGGCGGAAAGCAATGGCCGGCGCGAAAGCCTGCTGGACCTGCTGCGCGCCAGCCAGGTGAACCCGCCGGCTTTCGATTCACTGGAAGAGTTCCAGGCCAGCAGCGAGAAGATCGGCATCGCTACCGCCGCGCTGAACAACGGCTTCAGCTGGCTGGAACAAGCCATCGACTTCGTCACCGAGACCGAGCTGTTCGCCGCCGGTCCAACCACGCGCCGGCGCAAGAAGCAAGAGCAGGTCAGTGATGTCGAAGCACTGATCAAGGACCTGAGCGAGCTGAGCCTGGGCGACCCGGTGGTCCACTCAGCCCACGGCATCGGCCGCTACAAAGGCCTGGTGCACCTGGACCTGGGCCAGGGCAAGAACGCCGACGGCACCCCGGTATTGCAAGAGTTTCTATTCCTGGAATATGCCGACAAGGCCACTCTGTACGTGCCGGTCAGCCAGTTGCAGCACATCAGCCGCTATACCGGCGTCAGCGCCGACGAAGCGCCGCTGCACCGACTCGGCTCGGGCCAGTGGGAAAAGGCCAAGCGCAAGGCCGCCGAGCAGGTGCGCGACTCGGCCGCCGAGTTGCTGAACATCTATGCTCGCCGCGCGGCGCGCGAAGGCCACGCGTTCCGCTACTCGCCAAATGACTACGAGGTGTTTGCCAACGACTTCGGTTTTGAAGAAACGCCGGACCAGAAGGCGGCGATCCACGCTGTCATCCAGGACATGATCAGCCCCCGCCCCATGGACCGCCTGGTCTGCGGCGACGTGGGCTTTGGCAAGACCGAGGTAGCCCTGCGCGCCGCCTTCATCGCCATCACCGGCGGCAAGCAGGTAGCGCTGCTGGCGCCCACCACGCTGCTGGCCGAACAGCACTACCAGACCCTGGTGGACCGCTTCGCCAAATGGCCGGTAAAAGTGGCCGAGGTGTCGCGCTTCCGCTCCGGCAAGGAAATCACCGCTGCTCTTAAAGGCATAGCAGAAGGTGGCGTGGATATTGTGGTGGGCACACATAAACTGCTCAGCGAATCGACCAAGTTTGCGAACCTGGGCCTGCTGATCATCGACGAGGAGCACCGCTTTGGCGTGCGCCACAAAGAGCAGATGAAGGCACTGCGGGCGGAAATCGACGTGCTGACATTAACCGCCACGCCGATTCCACGCACTTTGGGCATGGCGCTCGAAGGCCTGCGCGACCTGAGCGTGATCGCCACCGCGCCGCAGCGCCGGTTGGCGATCAAGACCTTTGTGCGCTCCGAGAGCAATGGCGTGATCCGCGAAGCGGTGCTGCGCGAACTCAAGCGTGGCGGCCAGGTCTACTTTCTGCACAACGAAGTCGAGACCATCGAGAACCGCCGGCAAAAGCTGGAAGAGCTTCTGCCCGAGGCCCGCATCGCCGTGGCCCACGGCCAGATGCCCGAGCGCCAGCTGGAATCGGTGATGCGCGACTTTGTGGCCCAGCGCTTCAACCTGCTGCTGTGCTCAACCATTATCGAGACCGGCATCGACGTGCCCAGTGCCAACACCATCGTCATGGCCCGGGCCGACAAGTTCGGCCTGGCCCAGCTGCACCAGCTGCGCGGTCGCGTCGGTCGCAGCCACCACCAGGCCTATGCCTACCTGATGGTGCCGGATTTAGAAGGACTGACCAAGCAGGCGAGTCAGCGCCTGGATGCGATCCAGAAGATGGAAGAACTCGGCTCCGGCTTCTACTTGGCCATGCACGACCTGGAAATCCGCGGCGCCGGCGAGGTGCTGGGCGAGAACCAGAGCGGCAATATGCTGGAAGTCGGCTTCCAGCTGTACAACGAGATGCTGAACGAAGCCGTGCGCTGCCTGAAGGCCGGCATCGAACCCGATCTGCTGAGCCCGCTGAGCGTGACCACCGAGATCAATCTGCATGCCCCGGCTCTGCTGCCGAACGACTACTGCGGCGACGTGCATCTGCGACTCAGCTTCTACAAAAAGCTGGCGACGGCCAAGACCACCGACCAGATCGACGCGCTGCTGGAAGAAATTGTTGACCGCTTCGGAAAGCTGCCCGCCCAGGCGCAGACGCTGATCGACGGGCACCGTCTGCGGGTGCTGGCGCGTCCCTACGGCGTGGTGAAGGTGGATGCGGCGCCGGGCGTTATCAACATTACCTTCAAGCCGAACCCACCGATCGAGCCCATGCGCATCATCGAGCTGATCCAGAAGAACAAGCACATCAAACTGGCCGGCAACGAGAAGCTGCGGATCGAACGCGAGCTGCCCGAGCCCAAAGACCGCGCGCAGATGGTGCGCGATGTGTTGCGCAGTCTGGGGCAGCCGCGAGTGGAAGCGGTGGCGGCCTAGGCCATCCCCCTATTGCGGTGCATGGGTGCACCGCAATAGGGGCGCAAACATAGGCCCGGCATCGCCCAAACGCGAGGCCGGGAGTTTGTCGCCCCAAAAAACGGCATGAACTTTGCTTAATTTTGTAATTATTTGTTAAGCACCCAAGGACGTGTTCCATGCCAGGTTTTCTCCGAACCACCCCGCGCCCGCCGCATTCTGACGGCCAAGCCGCCATCGCCTCGGTCCGTGGCCACAGCCGCATGCACGTGCCGGCGCCACGCTAGCACCCACCTGCCCCACCCGGCCACGGCCGGACCCACTGCCTTACGCCTGACACCTTGCCACCCTACAGTGGCAAGCGCCGGCAGCGATACGCAACAAAAAATAATGCACATACCCTCAAGCAACCTACTTCTCCAACCCGAGCAGCTGCTGCGCTACATGCCTGGCGTACAGCACCAGCGCCAAGAACTGCGCCTGATTGAGGCCGCCTGGGACAATCTCTCGCTGCTGTCATCGCTGTCCACCTTGTCCAGCAAAGCTTCTGCGGGTGGCGACCTGGCCCAGGCTCGGCACGACTTCGCCGCTTTGTCCGAGGAAATGATGCGCGGCCTGGCCACTGAGGCCCTGAAAACCGCGCTCGACGACCTGGGCTCACGCGCCCAGGTGTGCATCGACATCCTGGTACGCAACCTGTTTGAGCGCACGGCGGACATCGGCTTTTTTGCCACCGACGGCGCGATGGCCGACTACCTGGCCCAGCCCGAAGCCGCATTGCGCCCGGCCTTGGAAAGCCGCTTGCGCGACTACGCCAGCAAATACACGGTGTACGACAACATTTACCTGTTCGACACGCAAGCCCAACTGCAAGCATGTCTGGCCACCCAAGCTGCGCACAACACGCCAACCAGCGCCAGCGATACCGCGTTCCTGGCTGAAGTGCAGACCAGCCACGCCGCCTATACCGAGCACTACGCGGTGCACGATTTCTGCGGCACGGCCAGCCCCAGCCTGCTCTACGCCCAGCCCGTCGCGGCGGCCGGCTACACCCAGGGCGTGCTGTGCCTGCAGTTCAAACTAGCCGATGAGGCCCGCGCCATTTTTGCCCAGGTGCAAGGCGACAACCCGCAGGGCCAGGATGTGGTGCTGGCCCTGGTCGACGCCCAGGGCGCGGTCATCCATTCCAGCGACGCACTGCAGTTGCCCCTGGGCTGGCGCCTGCCGCAAGCTGCGGCTGCGGGCACCTTTACCCTGCGCCACCTGGGCCGCAAATACCTGACCGTGGTGCGCGACACCCTGGGCTTCCAAGGCTATGCCGGCCCGGGTTGGCGCGGGCTGGCCATGCTGCCGCTGGACAGCGCTTTCGAGTCGGATGCCGACGAAGCCCGGTCCACCCTGATGGACGAAGTCGCCGCCCACCCTGACTTTCTGGCCGGCGAGCTGAGCCACATCCCCAAACGCTCGGCCGCCATCCAGTCGGCGCTGGAGCGCTCTGTATGGAACGGGCTACTGGAACTGAACCGCACCGCCGCCGACAACAGCGAATCTGCGCGCGACACCTTGTTCGCCAAGACCCTGCTGTCCGAAATCGGCGCCACCGCCCAGAAAACCGCCGCCGCCTTCGCCAGCGCGCTGCACGACCTTCAAAAGGTGGTGATGCGCTCTGTGCTGCGCGACGCCCACAGCCGCGCCGAACTGGCAATGCAGATCCTGGACCGCAACCTCTATGAGCGCGCCAACGACTGCCGTTGGTGGGCGTTGACACCCCAATTCGCTACAACATTAATAGCTGGTACCGCAGGTTGTAAAAGCGCTACAGCCGTTTTAGAGCAAATAAATGCGCTGTATACCGTGTACGCCTGCCTGGTGCTGTTCGACCGCCAGGGCCGAGTCATAGCGGTGTCGCAACCCGACCAAGCCGAGCAGGTAGGCCAGGTGCTGGACGAGCCCTGGGTCGCCCACACCCTGCGCCAGAGCAATGGCCAGGACTACAGCGTCAGCAGCTACGGCCCCAGCCGCTTTTATGCCGACGGCCCGACCTTCGTCTACACCGCCGCGGTGCGCGACCCGCAAAGCCGCCAGGGCGCGGCCCTGGGTGGCATCGCCATCGTCTGGGACGCGACCGGCCAGATGCAGTCCATTCTGGGCGACTGCGCCGCAGGGCTGGACGCGCAAGACATGCTGGCATTTGTCGACGCCAACGGCCAGGTGCTGCACGCCTGCGGCCCGGGCGGATTGCGCCAGCACCTGCCCGCGCTGCGCACAGCCCAGGCGGGCCAGCCGGTGATCGACCTGCAAGGCCAGTTGTACGGCCTGGGCGATGCGCCCGGCCGTGGCTACCGCGAGTTCGGCACCAGCGACAGTTACCGGCACGGCCTGCGCTGCCTGTCGCTGCGCCACCTGTGCGCACGCCAAGATACCCACCGGGCCGGCCCCAGCCTGCCGGCTGCACAAGCGGGGCAACGCACGGCTGCCGAGTACCACCTGCAGCTGGCCACCTTCACCATTGCCGGCCACTGGCTGGGCATAGATGCGCGCTACATCCAAAAAGCCGCGCCCGACACCACGGTGATGAGCGCAGGCAGCGCCCGGCCACCGCTGCTGGGCTTCACACAGATCGGCAAGCAGGTCTACCCAGTGGTCGAGCTGCGTAGCGTTATCACCGACTACACCGGACCGCTGTCGCGCGACGCCGACCCGACCCGCCAGATGCTGGTGCTGCGCCTGCCGCCCGATAACAGCAACGGCAGCGGCAAGAGCCGTGAATTCGCCCTGCGCGTGGACACCCTGGGCAGCATGCTCGACATCGACAGCCGCCAGATGCAGGCCTTGCACGCACCGGCCGATCCGGGCGCCGCACCGATGGTGGACGCGGTGGTATCGGTAGGCAACGACACCTCCAGCAAGCAGCCCCTGCTGTGCCGCATGTCACTGGCCTGGCTGCAGCAATGCACCAACGGCGAACTGGTACCGCAAGACCTGGATGCCTTGACCGCACCCCGCCCTACGGCGACCGCATAGGCAGCACGGAACCCACGGGACTAGCGCATACCCTACACAGCACACACAGAGTCTTTGTGCAGCATCGTCCAAACCACATCTAACGCCTATACAAGCTGGGAGATCGCGGCATGTTTACGCCCCAAAATCTGGCGTACAACTTGCCTTGGTGCGTGAAGTTGTTTTTAATTTCAGGATCTGCACCTTGTCGGGATTTCTTCTTTTCCTGCTGCGTCGGGGTACTTAATGCTGCGATGGCACCGTTCATTTCGGGAACCTTCAACCTCAGCTCTGCGCAAATGGGCTTGCTGTAGTCCATTCCCATCATGGCCGGCGCCAGCTTCGGCGTGGCTTTGTTACTGAGCTCTGGCTCGTTCCCACGCAAACACAAAGGCCTTGGCATGGGCTTAGCTGGCGGCCTTCATGGGCGCGGCGCTGAGGGTGTTTGGCGGCTGGATATCCGGCAGCTGAGGCGGCGCCAACACGCTTTACCTGGTGCTGCTCATCGGAACCGCTAGATCGATGATCGGTGAAGTCGGTGCCCTAGGCGCTGGCCTGGTACCGAATGCCATAGGCTTGTCCAAGCAGTATGCCGGCAGCCATATGTGGGGCTCCATGCTCTTCGCCGGCCTGGCCATAGTCATACTGGTGATGCTGCACGTAATGCAAATCCGCGGGGCCCGCACCTGGGTCGAGAAAGGAAAGGTGGCCGGGCGCGCAGTGCATGAGGCCCCAACCCACAAGCAGTTATATGCAAAACCTGCCTGTGGCGCAGCATCTACCTTCGCGAGCAGCTACTAAATATATAGCAACTAGCCGCGAATTCGCGCTTGTGCCTGCGCATAGCGGGCGGCGGCCACTACGCTAAGAATGGCGGTGGTCACCATATCGGGCTGGTCCTGATGGATGTTGTGGCCGCTGTCTTCGCAGACCTTGATGCGGCCCAGGCGCGACATCTTTGCCATGTTGCGCTGGCTGGCCGCCCAGACCTTGCCCAGCCGTTCCGGCCATTTTTCGGTGTCTTTGGACTGGGTCAGCACGATCAGCGGCACGGCCGGGAACGGTCCGGCCTGGCGGGCCTGGCGCATGGTCAAAGACGCGGCCGCCAGCTCGGCCCGCATGGCGCTGGGCGACAGCGCAAACAGCACCGACGGCGGCTCATACCAGAGTCGGCTCACGCCCAGCTGCCGGCAGCGCTTGGCGAATTCGGCCGCCCGCGCATCCACCAGAACCACGCCCGCCACCTCGTCCGGGTAGGTTCTGGCAAACAGCTTCATGATGGTGCCGCCCAGCGAGTGCCCTACCAGCACGTAAGGCGGTTTGATTTCTTCGGCCTGCAGCATGGCGCGCAGCTCGCGCAGTATCTGCAAACCATCGCGCGGCTGGTTCGATGATTCACTCTGGCCATAGCCTGCCCGGTCGTACGCGACCACATGGGTCACGGCGCTGACCTCATTAAAAATGCGGCTCCAGGCCTCTTTGCCACTGCCCAGGCCGGATTCGAACAGCACCGTGGGCGAACCGCTGCCCGCACTGATGAAAGAACGGGTACCAAACTCGGTATAGCTGGTCAGCGCCGGGGGCAAGGCTTTGTGGCGCAGCGCCGGGTCGATACCTGCACGAATAGCTTCAACCGACAGGGTCGGCAGCGGTGGCACGGGGGCCGTGGGCGGCTTGGGCGCCTTGCCGACCGTGACCCGGCCCATAGGCTTGAGGAAGGGCAAGGCATTGGCCATGGCGGCACTGAGTACAGTGGTGCGGCGTCGCACCGGGGGCGCATCAAAATGCTCGGACAACTCAGATGCGGATGGCTCTGTGGAACGCTGGGACGGAATGGTAAAGGCTCGGACCATTTCAAAAACAGGCAATAACGGATGCGACGGATGCGACGGCTGCGCAAGCCCGTTGGCGGAGCGCAGGCGCAAGGCAAAAGTTGTACATGTCCATGCTTCCATTATCCAATAGAGCGTGACAATCCCGAGGCAGGTATATACACCCCATAGTCCCGGCAGTTCCCGCCGCCCTCGCCCAAGCGGAGACAATAGCCCCTGTGACTATCCCCCATACCTTCATCCAGGAACTGATTGCCCGCGCCGACGTGGTCGAAATCGTCGGCCGATACGTGCAGCTGAAAAAGGGCGGCGCCAACTTCATGGGCCTGTGCCCGTTCCATTCCGAAAAATCGCCGTCCTTCTCGGTCAGCCCGACCAAGCAGTTCTACCACTGCTTTGGCTGCGGCAAGAGCGGCGACGCGCTACGCTTTCTAATGGACCACGCGGGCATGACCTTCATCGAGGCGGTGAACGACCTGGCCCAGCAGTTTGGCATGCAGGTGCCCGAAGACGACGCCTCGCCCCAAGACCGCGCGCGCGCCGCCGAGCAAAAACAAAAGCAGGCCACCCTGACCGATGTGCTGGAACAGGCCTGCACCGCGTACAAAAAGCACCTGCGGGATTCGCCGCGCGCCATCGACTACTTTAAGGGCCGCGGCCTGTCGGGCGAAATCGCCAAGCAATTCGACCTGGGCTACGCGCCCGAGGGCTGGCGCAGCCTGGCGGGCGTGTTCCCGCACTACGACGACCCGCTGCTGGCCGAGAGCGGCCTGGTCATCACCAGCGAGGAAGACCCGGAAAAACGCTACGACCGCTTCCGCGACAGGGTGATGTTCCCGATCCGCAACGTTAAAGGCGAGTGCATAGGCTTTGGCGGCCGGGTGCTCGGCGACGACAAGCCCAAATACCTGAATTCACCTGAAACCCCGGTGTTCAGCAAGGGCCGCGAACTCTATGGCCTGTTCGAAGCCCGCAACGCCCTGCGCGACGCCGGCTATGCCCTGGTCACCGAAGGCTATATGGACGTGGTGGCGCTGGCGCAGCTGGGCTTTCCGAACGCCGTGGCCACTCTGGGCACAGCCTGCACGGCCGACCACCTGCAAAAGCTGTTTCGCTTCACCGATTCGGTCGTCTTCAGTTTTGACGGCGACGCCGCTGGCCGCCGCGCCGCCCGCAAGGCGCTAGATGGCGCCCTGCCGCTGGCCACCGACGTGCGCAGCTGCAAGTTTTTGTTCCTACCCGCCGAGCACGACCCGGACAGCTACATCCGCGCCTTTGGCCGCGACGCATTCGCCCGCTACATCTCCGAAGCCACGCCACTGAGCCGGTTTTTGATCGAATCGATACGCGAAGGCTGCGACCTGAACAGCGCCGAGGGCCGAGCCCACCTGGCCAGCAACGCCAAGCCGCTGTGGGGCCAATTGCCCGAGGGCGCGCTGAAGCGCCAGCTGTTGGGCGAAATCGCCGACCTGGTGCAACTCAACAGCAGTGAGCTTACGGATGTATGGGACGGCAAAGCCATCGGCAGCCGCCCGGACGGCAAAGGCTCTAAAAAATATAGCACCCCGTACATACCGGGCAAGCGCTACCAACCCAAAGAACCACCCATCGGATCGGACAGCGCGGGCCGCCGTCAGCCTGCCAGTCGCGCCGACCACGCGGCTCGCCTGCTACTCGCCAACAGCACCGGCTGGAACAGCCTGACGCATGAAGACCATGCCATGCTGTGCGAACTGCCCGCCCCGCACGGCCCGCTGTTTGTTTGGCTGGAAAGCCAGCAGCACGAGCACGGACCGCAGGCTTGGGACGCATTGCGTGCCGGCATAAAGGCGCAATCCTTCGCCAACCTGGCGCTCAAACTGATGTCCGGCCCGGTCGCCGCAGGATCGTCTGAACCCGCCGATCCGGCTCTGGACCGCGAAGCCCTGCAAGAACTGCGTGCACTGCTCAACCTGATGCTGGTGGATCGCATCAAGCAACAGCAAACCGAGGCCCTGGAAAAAGCCAAAACCGACCCCAGCTTTCTGCAGGTATACCGAGAATTGAGCCGCCGCCTGTTGGAACTCATGGCCGCCAAAGTGGCTTGAAAATCGCAAAATAGGCCTTGAATTTCAGCCAACAGGCTATAATCTAAGGCTAACTGCTCGGCAAGAGCGACAGCAACACCTCCGGATACGGCCAACTGACGCCACAGCGCGCACCGGCCACCCCACCGCAAGGATTGCCTGTAGGGATGGAAACACCCTTACAAATGATCGCCCTCACATCTTGCCAACGAGAAATCTTCTCTCTCCCTACGCACCCGCGCCGGTAGCCTGTGGCTCCCGGGTTTATTTCGTTTTTTTGTTGTCCTGAGGTTTTTCGCCCATGCCCGCTCCAAAGTCCGAGAAGCCCGTTAAGCCCGCAGCCAAAACCAGCACCAAAGGAGCAGCGAAAGCCGCTCCAGAGGCCGTGGTCAAGCCCGCTTTGAAAGTCAAACCAGTGCCCGCATCGAAGTCCCCCGCCGCCAAAGAAGTCGCATCCGCAGCCGATGATGCAAAGAAGAAACCCGGACGCCCGCCCAAAGTCGTGACTCTGCCCGCCGCCAAGACCGGAGCCAAAGCTGCCGTTGCTGCCGCAGCAGCGGCGCCGGTAAAGGCCAAGCCCGCGGGCGCCAAGCGCGGCCCCAAGCCCAAAGGTTCGATTTCCACCGAGATCAACCTGGACGACCTGATCGAGATCGAGGAAGACCCGGTCGAAGAAACGCCGGTCCAGCTCAGCCCCACCGGCGAGAAGATCAAGCCACTGCGCATGAAGATCAGCAAGGCCAAAGAGCGCGCGCTGATGAAGGAATTCGGCCTGGACGAAACCGTCTTGTCCGAAGAAGACATGGCCAAGCGCCGCATGCGCCTGAAGGCCCTAATCAAGCTGGGCAAGACCCGCGGCTATTTGACGCACGGCGAAATCTCCGACCACTTGCCCGACAAACTGGTCGATGCGGAAACGCTGGAAGTCGTGGTCAACATGCTCAACGACATGGGCGTGGCGGTGTACGAGCAAACGCCCGACGCCGAAACCCTGCTGTTGAATAACACCGCACCGACCGCGGCCACCGAAGAAGAAGCCGAAGAAGAAGCCGAAGCCGCGCTGTCCACCGTGGACAGCGAGTTCGGCCGCACCACCGACCCGGTGCGCATGTACATGCGTGAAATGGGCACGGTCGAGCTGCTGACCCGTGAAGGCGAAATTGAAATCGCCAAGCGCATCGAAGGCGGTCTGATGCGCATGATGGAAGCCATCAGCGCCAGCCCCGCCACCCTGGCCGAAGTGTTTGCCATGGGCGAGCAGATCCGCGAAGGCAAGGTCGTGATTTCGACCATTGTTGATGGCTTCTCCAACCCCAACGAAGCCGACGATTACGTGGCCGAGGAAGACTTCGACGAATTCGACGCGGCCGACGACGACGATGGCAAAGGCGGCTCCAAGGCGCTGACCAAGAAGCTCGAAGAACTGAAGAACGAAGCCCTGACCCGCTTCGACCGCCTGCGCGAGCTGTTCGAAAAGGTCCACAAGATCTACGACAAGGAAGGCTACGGCACGCTGCACTACGTCAAGGCCCAGGCGGCTTTGAGCGAAGAGCTGATGACCATCCGCTTCACCGCCAAGACCATTGAAAAGCTCTGCGACCTGCTTCGCAGCCAGGTGGACGACGTGCGCAAAAAGGAACGCGAACTGCGCCGCATCATCGTGGACAAATGCGGCTACCCGCAGGAAAACTTCATCGCCGATTTCAGCGGCCGCGACAAGATGGGCAACAAGGTGCCCTCGCACCTGCTGGACCTGAAGTGGATCGAAAAGCAAACCGCGGCCAACAAGCCGTGGAGCGCCATCATGGGCCGCAATATTCCGCCGGTGCAGGATCTGCAGCAAAAGCTGACGGACCTGCAAGCCCGCGTCGTCGTGCCGCTGGACGAGCTGAAGGGCATCAACAAGCGCATGAACGAAGGTGAAGCCTCGTCGCGCGATGCCAAGAAGGAAATGATCGAGGCCAATTTGCGCTTGGTAATCTCGATCGCCAAGAAGTACACCAACCGTGGCCTGCAATTCCTGGACTTGATCCAGGAAGGCAATATCGGCTTGATGAAGGCCGTGGATAAGTTCGAATACCGCCGCGGCTACAAGTTCTCAACCTACGCCACCTGGTGGATTCGCCAGGCGATCACGCGGTCCATCGCCGACCAGGCACGCACCATCCGGATTCCGGTGCACATGATCGAAACCATCAACAAGATGAACCGCATCAGCCGCCAGCACTTGCAAGAGTTTGGCTTTGAACCCGATGCATCCATCCTGGCCGAGAAGATGGAGATCCCGGAAGACAAGATCCGCAAGATCATGAAGATCGCCAAAGAGCCGATCTCCATGGAAACGCCGATCGGTGACGATGACGACAGCCACTTGGGCGACTTCATCGAAGACGGCGCCAACACCGCGCCTATCGAAGCCGCCATGCAGGCCGGCCTGCGCGACGTGGTCAAGGACATCCTCGACAGCCTGACGCCGCGCGAAGCCAAGGTGCTGCGCATGCGCTTCGGCATCGAAATGAGCACCGACCACACGCTGGAAGAAGTCGGCAAGCAGTTCGACGTGACCCGTGAGCGCATCCGCCAAATAGAAGCCAAGGCGCTACGCAAGCTCAAGCACCCCAGCCGTTCTGACAAGCTGCGCAGCTTTATCGACACGCTGTAAGTCAGCCCACACAAAAAGCCCTCGCCGGTGTTGCACCTGCGGGGGCTTTTTTATGCGCGCCTGGGTTCAGGCAGCAGGCTCCATCAGCATTAGGCCGGCCGCGGTGTTGGAGATCGGGATGTGGTAGTTCGAATGCAGCAGCCGGGCCGGGCCGGGCATAGCGGCCCGGGTGGTCAGCCACATCAGCAGCTCGATGCCCTGGGTACCGACTTTCTCCACCAGCTGATGGATGCTGAAGCGGGTGGCCCAGGCCGGATCACTGACCAAGCTGTGCATGAACTGCAGGTCAAATTCCTTGTTAATGAAGCCGGCACGCTGGCCGTCCAGTTGGTGGCTCAAACCGCCCGTGCCGATGATGACCACCCGGGCGTCGCTGTCCCACGACGTTACCGCCCGGCCAATCGCTTCGCCCAGCTTGTAGCAGCGCGCGGCCGTGGGCAACGGGAATTGCACCGTGTTCAGGCACACCGGTACGGTGGTGACCGGCCAACTACCCCGGGCGTCCGCATCCGGCCAGAGCAGCGCCATGGGCAAGCAGAAGGCGTGGTCGACCAGCATTTCCTGACAGGTCGTAATGTCGAACTCGTCGTTGACCAGGCTGTTGATGAGATGCCAGGACAGATCCTGGTTGCCCTCGAACGGCGCCATGTCGGCCAGACCCCAGCCCTCGTCGGCATTGCGGTACGAGGGCGCGGCTCCCACCGCGAAGGTCGGCATCTTGTCGAGAAAGAAGTTGAGGCCGTGGTCGTTGTAGATAACCACCGCGACATCGGGTTTGACTTCATTCAACCATTGGCGCACGGGCGGAAAACCATCGAAAAACGGCTTCCAGTACGGATCGTTCTGCAGATCCTTGGCAATTGCACGGCCAATGGCTGGCACGTGGGAGGTGGTGATAGCGCCTACGATATGTGCCATGTTCAAGCTCCTGCGGCCAGCAGGCGGGCCTTGAATGCGTCTTTGCTCATACCGGTCTGCTGAGCACCGATGTCCTGCATATCCAGCCCATAAATCCCCGCAAACTTGGCCAGGTAATAGGTGTTGCCACCCGCCGCAATCAGTTCCAGAACATTGCGCCAGCGTACCGCTTGGGCCTGCTCGGCATTCAGACCGAAATGGCGCATGTACGCCTCTTCGTCGCGTTGAAATGCGGCGCGCGCTTCGGCGCTATTGAACGAAAAGCACATCTTGTTCAGCGCGTAGCCTTTACGGGCCTGGGTGCCGTCGAACAAGGTGGTGCCGGGAATATCGGCATGGGCCATGTTGGTCTCCTGTGAAGTGGGTGAACGCAGTATTCCCAGAACCATCACCCGAATAAACCAGATAATCCAGATCGAACCCATGAGCAAATTCGATTACTCCCATCTGGATGGCCAATTGCTGCAACTGCTGCTGGCGGTGCTGGAGGAAGGCTCGGTCACCCGGGCCGCCCAGCGCTTGGGGGTCACGCAGTCGGCCGTCAGCCATTTGCTGGACAAGCTGCGCGGCATCACCGGCGACCCGCTGTTTGTGAAATCGGGCCGTGGCATCGTCCCCACGGCCCGTGCCGAAGCCCTGGCCCAGCCCGCGCGCCTGCTGCTGGAGGACATGCAACGCCTTGCCACCGCCGAACAGTTTGACCCGGCGTCCCTGCAGGTCTGCTTCACCATCGCCGCCAATGACATGCAGCGCGACCTGCTGCTACCACCGCTGCTGCGGCGACTGCGCTTGCAAGCGCCTCTGGTGCGGCTGCACACCATCCCCTCGGGCGTGCCCAGCGCCGAGATGCTGCGTGACGGCAGCTGCCAACTGGTGCTGTCTCCACGTCCGCCAGACGCCAGCGACATCGTGCAGAAGCGCTTGTTTGAAACACCGTACCGTGTTTTTTATGACGCCAGAGCGCGCGCAGCACCCGGTACGCTGGCCGACTACCTGGCCAGCGAGCATGTCAGCGTGCTGTACCACCCGCGCCGCATGCTCGACATCGACCAATGGCTGCAAGCACAAGGCGTACAGCGCCGCATGGCCGCCACCGTGCCCGGCTTTGCCGGCATTGCCGCGTTCCTGCAAGGCAGCTCCTGGCTGGCCAGCGTGCCCGGCCTGCTGGGCCAAGGCATGCTGCAGGGCTTTGCCAGCTGTGCGCTCCCCCTGCCCTGCCCCAGTCTGCCGATGTATATGCTCTGGCATTTACGCCACCAGCACGACCCCGTGCAGCGCTGGCTGCGCCAATCACTGGAAGCCACGGCGGCGGAAGTATTGCCGCCAAGCATTCACGCAGTGCAGCCTGCGGCTCAGACCTGAATTTCATACATAAAATAGCCCGCTAGCGCAATCAGAACATATGCCACAAGCTATTAAATCTATAGTGAATAGTCCCACTTTATGGGTTGCCTGCCTGTGTGCCGACTGGTGCGGCAGCTGCCGCGACTACCAGGAACGGTTTGAGCAGGTCGGGCGCAGCTTTCCCGGCGCCGCATTTGTGTGGGTCGATATCGAAGACCAGGCCGATCTGGTGGACCCGATCGAGGTAGACAACTTCCCAACGCTGTTGGTACTGGTAGACCAGCAGGTACGCTTCTTTGGCAGCATCACGCCGCAGACCGAGACGCTGCAGCGCCTGGTACAAGCTCAGTTGGAAGCGGAAGCACCCAGCACGCCTGCGAACCCCGCGCTCGCGGCGCTGGCGCAGCGGCTGCAGGCACAGCAAGCCTGAGCCAAGGCTCAGTGCGCAGGCTTGGGTTTGTCTGGCTGGACGACATCGGCATCAACGTCTTCCAGGTCTTGCACCAGGTAATGCTGGACCAGGGCAAAAAACCGGTCGTAAAACGACTCAGACACCACGGTTTCGCTGCCCACCTTGACCATGGCATCGCTGCTGGAGCTGAGCGGCAGCGACACCGAGCCCAACGCCCCCACGCCCAGGCTGGCCGAGGTGTTCGACTTCTTCAGCGCATAGCGGTCCTGCAGCGCGGTCACAAAACCCAGGCTGACGCGCCCGTCCTTGCTCTCGGGGGCGCACACCACGCGGATGCCGACCTGCACATGGGTTTCGCTCTCGGGCTGGAAGCTTTTCTGCCCTTGGATCAGCTCCTTGTCCGCGGTGGAAATCACATAGCCCTGGCTCATCAAAGCACGCCGGGCCGCCTCGCAGGTTTGTGCAGCAGACGCATCGAACATGCGCGAAAACTTGCCCGCAGAGCTGAAGTCTTCCTGCTGCGGAATGGCTTTCATGGGCAGCGAACAAGCCGCCAACACACCCGCACCGCACACCACCGCTAACCACTGGAACCCACGCAATAAAGTCTGCATCATCAATCTTCTGGAAGCTCGTAAGTGGTGTCGACACCCGACAGCACCGACAAGTTCAGCGGCCGCACCGCACCCATCCACATTGCGTAGTCGCGGTGGTCAATTAGGTCGTTACCGGTGATCGGATGGATGAACACCACCAGACCGCGACGGTGCATGGCCAGCCACGGCACCAGGTCGGTGAACACCGCCGGCCCAAAGGCCAGTTGGCAGCTCCAGTCTGGGTGCGGGCCTACTGGCTGCTGGTGGACCCGGCCCATGGCCAGCTTGAAGCGGCTGGCAGCGTCCAGGCACAGTGCGCGCGCCTGCTCCAGCGTAGTCGCATCGAAGTAGACGTGGGCATGGAAACCCCGGATGCGCGGCTCGGTCATGGTGCGCGGTGCAAGCGCGGGCTGGCCAATGCCACCACCTGCTCGTTGAGGGCGGTATCCACATTCGGATGGCGTGCGGGCGCGTTGGGCAGCTGCAGCATCACACGCAACTGGGCAACATCTTTGGCGCTGGGCGCAGCCTTGATCTGGGCAATAGCGGCCGTGGCATTGCCGCTGCGGATCAATGCCAGCATTTTGGTTACCCATTCACTGGGGCCGGATTTGTGTTTGACCATGGGCTCGATTCTGCTTGAATTTGGAACTGCACAAATGACAACGCCGCGTAGGGTGCCTATTGAAGGCAACCTACGCGGCGCAGTGCTCGCAAAAGAGAGGGCTTAGCCGCCTTTATGGGGACGCTTGCCAGGGTTCTTCTTGCTGCGGGTTGCAACGCCACGTTCCAGGCTACGCTTTTGGCCGCGGCTCACGGGGTTGGTGTAACCAGGCAGGGGCGTAGGACGGGGAGTCGCGCGACGCTCTGCTTCGGTACGGGGTTCTTGTGCCATTTAATTACTCCATTGAAAATTGGTCAACCCGCAATTAGGCCACAACCGCAGGGCCAGTTTGCAAGAGGACAGTGAAATTTAGCTTGCTGCTTCGTCCATCGCTTGGCACGATGGGGCGCAAACCGCCTGGGATTTGCCCAATACCTTGCGCGTGCCCATCAACGAACGGGTACGGTGCTTGCCGCACAGGAAGCACGACATGGTGGCGCCGCCAAATGACGCGGCAGCCGCAAAGGGCGAGCCAGAAGCCTTGGATTTGTAACGCAATCCGTCAGCAAGCATGGCAGTTTTGGAATCAGCTTTCGCCATCGATAGAACCTTTGTTGGGATGCCTGTAAGGCATATAGAATGCGGCGCGAAGCCGGATCGAAGCCAGTATTATCCTCTTGATCGAAATGCGCTCTGTGCGCTAGCGCGCACACCACGGCGGTATACAGGGTTATTTATCCTCAATTTTCAGGACATTCGTGAGGTTTTTGGCTTCCGCGGTCGCCCATCTGCCTATAAGCGCCGCACTGGCTTCTTGCGCCACACCAGCCGATAGTAGGTAGTCTGCATCGCCAGCATGGCCAAAAAGGCAATCGGGTAAGCAGCCCAGATGCCGTTCAAGCCGTAGTATTGGCTCAGCACCCAGGCCACCGGAATCTCCACCCCGGCAATGGCCAGCATGGTCAATACCGTGGGCACCAGCACCGCGCCGCTGGCGCGCATCAGGCCCGACAAAACCATGGACATGCCCAGGATCACGCTGCTCCACAGCATGATGTGCAACAGGGTTTGCGCCAGATCGACCACTGCCGCATCGGTGATGAACAGGCCCAGAATGCTGCGCGAAAACAGATAGCCCAGCAGCACCAGCGAACCAGTCAGCAGCAGATTCATCCAGATGCCGGTGCGGGCGATCAGCCCCAAGGTATGGCCACGCCCCGCGCCAATGGCCTGCGCTCCCAGAATCGACGCGGTAATCGCAATCGAAATCGCCGGAAACTGCACGTAGGAGACGATCTGATTCACCGCGCCATACGCGGCCGTGGCCTGCGAGCCATAGCGGTTCACCAGGAACAGCACGGCGATTTCGGCAATCGAGATGGTGATCATCGACAGCGCTGTCGGCAGGCCGATGCGCAGTACCTTGGCCAAGATCGCCCGGTCGATGCGCAGATGCGGCATGAAGCCCGCATTCGGCGCCAGCACGTCGTTTTTGCGCCGCAGCGACCAGGCTGTCCAGCCCATGGACAGCACAAAGCCGACGCCCGCCGCATACGCACCGCTGGCCACGCCCATTTGGGGCAAGCCGGCCCAGCCGCGGATCAGCGCCGGGGTCACCACCAGGCCCACGGTGGTGGAAATCAGCAGCGTTTTCAACGGAGTGGTGGTATCGCCCACGCCACGCAGCATGGAGGTCACCAGCAAAAAGACAAACACCGCCGGCGCTGCCAGCAGCATCACCCGCGCATAGGCCGTAGCACCCGGCAAGATGTCGGCCGGCGTGCCCAGTGCGCGCAACAGGCCATCGGTGAACATGCCACCAAACATGGCCACCAGCACGCCGGCGTACAAGCCCACCATCAGCGTAGTGCCGGCAATAGCCTTCACGCGCTCCAGCTCCTTCGCGCCCCAGGCCTGGCCGATCAGCACCGCGGCCCCGGCGCCCAGGCCGATCATGAAGGCGATCAGAAAGAACAGCACCGGGAAGAAGGCAGACACCGAGGCCATCGCGCCCACGCCCAGCATCTGGCCCAGGTAGATATTGTTGATGGTGCCCGACAGCGCCTGCAGGAAGTTGCTGGCGATCATCGGCACCAGGAACGCCAGATACACCTTCCACAACACCTTGGGCTGTGGCGCGCCCGCAGTGGCGGGTGAAGATGGGGAAGTCACGGTAGTTGTGTCCATACGGTTCTCACAGGTCATGCCTGGAAGGCGTCTGCCAGGATTTTTTTCAAATGGGCTTGCACATCCATAGGCCAGCCGGCGATACGCGCCTCGAACCCGGCCCGGTCGCCCGCAAACAGCGCGCGGCTGGCCTCTTCGAAGTCCGGTTCATGGCCGGCCATCGTTGCCATGAACTTGTAGCCAGCAGCACTGCAGCGGCGCACCCGGTCCTTCGCGGCCGAGTCCCGGCGCGCGACTTCGACCAGCTTGCGCAGCGCCACCGAGGCACCACCCGGTTGGCCGGCCAGCCATTCCCAATGGCGGGGCAGCAAGGTAACCTCCCGCGCCACTACGCCCAGCTTGGGCCGGCCAGGGCCGCGCGGCGCCTCGGCGTCCGCCGGCGCGGCATCGGTCCAAGCATCGCTGGCGTCGGTATCTGGCACCGCCACCGCATCCAACGCAGCAGCCAACTGTACGAGCCTGTCACTGAACAGCTCGGGTGTGCCACGCCAATCTAGCTCTATGGTTTCGCTGCTCGCATCGCTGAACACCAGCACCGGCAAGGGCGCTGTGCTGCTAGCCGCCAGATCAACCACCGTCTTGGCGCGCGGCGCGACATCTTTCAACGCCCCCGTGGCGATGCAGCGACCGCCCTCAAATGCCGTACACGGCGTATTCAACCAAGCCATATTTTTATCCGGATGAAATTTAGAATAAGCAAATTTTACCCGGATATAAAGCCAAACGTATTTCACCCGGGTAAATAAACATCGGCACCACGAACTTTCAATCCCATGCGCCGAACCAGAGACAATGCCGCGATGGAATTCAACCAACTGAGGGCATTTATGGCCGTAGCGCGCAGCGGCCAGTTGGTGCGGGCATCCGAGCAGCTGCACCTGACCCAATCAGCCCTCTCCAAGCAAATCAAGGGCTTTGAAGACGAGTTGGGGGTCTTGCTTTTCGCTCGCACGCCCAGCGGCATGGTGTTGACCGGAGAAGGCCGGCGCCTGCTTCCACTGGCCACCAAGACCCTCGACGCCATGCAAGACATCAGCGCACAGGCCGCCTTGATGCGCGGCACCGTCTCGGGCGAACTGCGGCTGGGCACCATCATCGATCCCGAGTCGATCCGCCTGGGCTCTTTGCTCACCTCCCTGCTGCAGTTCTACCCCCATGTGGACGTGGCGCTGCAGCACGGCATCTCAGGCAGCGTGCTGCAGATGCTGCGCGACGGAGAGGTGGACGCCTGCTTCTTCCTAGGGGCCCTCAAGGATCCCGACATCGCGGTGCGCCAGCTCTGGCTGGAACACTATGTGGTGGTCGGCCCCGTGGCCTGGGAAGCGCGGCTGCGCCAGGCCGACTGGAGCGATCTGGCAGCCATGCCCTGGCTGTCCATGCCCGTGGGTGGCTCGCAATACGGCCTGGTGGCCCAAATGTTTGCCGAGCGCGGCCTGAGCCACCGCACATCCGTCCAGGCCGACCAGGAAGCCACCATGTTGGAACTGGTGCAAAGCGGCGTGGCACTGTGCCTGATGCGGGAGCGCATCGCCGCACCGGTCGTTCAGCGTGGCCAGGTGGTGTTGTGGCAGGGCGTGCGCCTGCCCTGCCCGCTGTCGCTGCTGTACCGCCGCTGCGACGAAAACACAGCCACTCTCCAGGCCCTGCTGGCCATGCTGCAGGTGGTGTGGCCGGTCGATCCCATCGACCTCGCCGACTAGGGGTTTTTACCATGCAGCGCCCCGGGCAGGCGCGTAAGTCCTTGTCGACAAAGGCTATTCCCGCTGGTTGAGGCCGGGTTGCCGCAATGTCACTCGGCAGAAACGGGCCATCTCCCTAGACTGCGCCCAGACCGGTTTTCCTGGTCGGTGGCGACGCGCCACGCAGCCCCCACATACATCCCCTGGAGACATAAAAAATGCCCATTCCTTCCGCTACCAGCGACGCGCTGGAGCAAGCCACCTACCGCAAAGTCATGTGGCGGCTGATTCCCTTTCTGTTCCTGTGCTACGTGGTGGCCTACCTGGACCGGGTCAACGTCGGCTTCGCCAAGCTGCAGATGCTGACGGATTTGAAGTTCAGCGAAACCGTGTACGGCCTGGGGGCGGGCATCTTCTTCATCGGCTACTTTTTGTTTGAAGTGCCCAGCAACATGATCCTGCACCGCACCGGTGCCCGGGTCTGGATCGCCCGCATCATGGTCACTTGGGGCATCATTTCCTCGTGCATGATGTTCGTGACCACGCCCACCATGTTCTACGTGCTGCGCTTTTTTCTGGGCGTAGCCGAAGCGGGCTTCTTCCCCGGCATCATCCTGTACCTGACGTACTGGTTTCCGTCGGCCCGGCGCGCGCGGGTGGTGGCGCTGTTCATGACAGCCATCGCCTTATCGGGCGTGGTGGGCGGCCCGCTGTCGGGCTGGATCATGCAGGCCTTTGCCGGTGTGAACGGCTGGGCGGGCTGGCAATGGCTGTTTCTGCTGGAAGGCATTCCGTCCATACTGGTCGGCATCAGCGTGTACTTTTATCTGGACGACTCCATCGCCCAAGCCCCTTGGCTAACCGATGCCGAAAAGCGCCTGCTGATCGACAACATCAGCCGCGACGAAGGTGCCCGCGCCGACCACAGCCTGAAGCAGGTGTTCCGCAATGGCCGGGTGTGGCTGATGGCCAGCATCTACTTCTGCTTCATCATGGGCCTGTACGGCATCAGCTTCTGGCTGCCGCAACTCATCAAGACGGCGGGTGTGAAAGACGTGCTGGATGTCGGGCTGCTGACCATGGTGCCCTACACCCTGGCCGCCGTGACCATGGTGCTGGCCAGCCGCAGCTCGGACCGCAGTGGCGAACGCCGCTGGCACACCGCCGGGGCTGGTTTCATCGGCGGGGTTGGCCTGATTTTGAGTGGCATCTACGGCGGCGATGTCACGCTGGCCATGGCGGCGCTGAGCCTGGCCACCATGGGCATCCTGACCTGCCTGCCCCTGTTCTGGACCCTGCCCACCAGCATGCTGCGCGGCTCTGCGGCGGCGGCGGGCATAGCGCTGATCAACGCCGTGGGCAACCTGGCCGGGTTCGTCAGCCCCTTCATGGTGGGCAGCGTCAAGGATGCCACCGGCAGCACCACCGCGGGCCTGTATGTGCTGGCGGCCAGCCTGTTCCTGGGCGGCATCCTGGTCCTGCTGGCTACCCGGGTGCGCCACCAGAGTGCCAAGCTGGCAGCCGCCTGAATCGTCCATGGCAACCCCACGGACCCTGTTGTGCAGCCTGTTCAATGCGGCCATCGCTGCCGCACAACCCGCGCTGTGCCTGCCCCCGCACCTGCCGCCACGCCCGAAGGGTCGCACCCTCGTCATTGGCGCGGGCAAGGCCTCGGCTGCCATGGCCCGGTCGCTGGAAGACCATTGGGACGGCCCGCTCGAAGGCATGGTCATCACCCGCTACGGCTATACCGTGCCATGTGAACGGATCGAGATTGTCGAAGCTGCCCACCCGGTGCCCGATGCCGCAGGCCAGCAAGCCACCACGCGCATGCGCCACATGGTGGGCGGCCTGACGGCCGATGACCTGGTGATCACCCTCATCTCCGGCGGCGGCTCGTCGCTGCTGGTTGCCCCCGGCGAGGGCCTGACGCTGGCCGACAAACAGTCCGTCAACACCGCGCTGCTGGAGTGTGGCGCCAGCATCTCCGAGATGAACTGCGTGCGCCGCCACCTGTCACAGGTCAAAGGCGGTCGCCTGGCCGCCGCCTGCCACCCGGCGCGGGTATGGACGCTGCTGATCTCCGACGTGCCGGGCGACGACCCGACCGACATCGCCTCCGGCCCCACCGTGGCCGACCCCACCACCTGCGCCGACGCGCTGGCCATCATCGACCGCTACCGCATCCCGGTGCCCGCCGCCGTGCGCATGCTGCTGGAGAGCGACCAGAGCGAGAGCGTGAAGCCCGGCGACCCGCGGCTGGCGAGCAACACCACGCGCACCATCACCGCCCCGCAAATGGCCCTGGAAGCCGCCGCCGCAGTCGCACGCGCCGCCGGCTACACCCCCTACATCCTGGGCGACAGCCTGGAAGGCGAAGCGCGCGACCTCGGCAAGGCGCTGGCCGGCATCACCCGCCAGGTCGTGCTGCACGGCCAGCCATTCCAGCCGCCCTGCGTGCTGCTGTCCGGCGGCGAAACCACGGTGAGCCTCAAGGGCCAGGGCGGCGGCGGCCGGAATGTCGAATTCCTGCTCTCGCTGGCCGTCGCGCTCGATGGCCTGCCGGGCGTGCACGCCATTGCCGGCGATACCGATGGCGTGGACGGCGCAGAGGAAATCGCCGGCGCCACCCTGGCACCCGACACCCTGGCCCGCGCCTGGGCGCTAGGCATACGCCCGCGCCACAGCCTGGACAACAACGACGGCCACGGCTTCTTCCGGGCGCTGAACGACTCGGTCATCACCAGCCCCACCCTGACCAATGTCAACGACTTCCGGGCCATCCTCATCGATGCCAGCAGCACCCATCTGCTGCGCAGTGCGCAGGTGGGCTAACCCAACTGGGCCCAGGCCTTGTCAAGCCGCTTGGCACTCACCGGCTGCGGCGTCTTCAGCTCCTGCGCGAAGAAGCTGACCCGCAGCTCTTCCAGCAGCCAGCGGAACTCCTGCATGCGCGCGTCGGCCACGCCCTTGCGCTCGGCCACCAGGCGCCAGTAGCGCTGCTCCTGCGGGCGCAGCTCGGCCAGCTTGGCGGCGTCGCGGGCCGGGTCGGCGCGGTACTTGTCCAGCCGCGCGGTGATGGCCTTCAGGTAGCGGGCGAAATGCTGCAACGGGCCCCAGGGTGTGTTCGCCAAAAAACGCTTGGGCATCAGCCGCGCCAGCTGCTGGGCAGCGTCAGCGGTGGCTTCGGGCGCGTTCTTGGTGTCTTTGATCTTGCGGGCGGCCGTGGCGTATTCGGTCAGGATGGTCAATGACAGCCGCGCCACTTCGTTGGCGATCAGCGTCAGGCGGCCCCGGCCTTCGTCGATGCGGCGCTTGAAGTCGAATTCGTCGGTGGGCAGCGGGTCGAGCAGGAATGCCCGATCCAGCGCCACGTCGATGATCTGAGCACGCAGCTCTTCGATGGTGCCGCCACCCGAGCCGTCGGCGTTCTTGCCAACCTGCATGAAAGTCACGGCCATTTTCTGCAGGTCCGGGATGTTCTTTTCCAGGTACTTCAACGCGTCCTTGATCTGCAGGGAGAACAGGCGGCGCAGACCGGCGCGGTGCTTGGCGGCCGCTACTTCGGGCTCGTCGAACACCTCGATGGTCACGGCATCACCCGCGTCGATCAGGCCGGGGTAGCCAATCAGCGTCTGGCCGCCCTTCTGAATTTCCAGCAGCTCGGGCAGCTCGCCGAAGGTCCAGGCGGTGTAACGCTGGTTCGCCGGCGAAGGCTGTGAGTTGGGCTTTGCTGCGTTTTTTGTAGCTGCTTGCGCAGGTGCTTCCTGCGCTGAAGGCTGATTTTCTTTAGAAACCGGCTTGGCGGCAGCGTTGCTCGCCATCTTCAGACCGGCGAGCGCCTGGAAGGCCCCGCGCGCCTGCGCGCCCAGCTCGGACTTCAGCGCGCCCAGGTTCCGCCCCGTGCCCAGCTGGCGGCCATGCTCGTCCACCACGCGGAAGTTCATGAACATGTGCGGGCTGAGCATGTCGGCCTTGATGTCGGCACGCACCACGTCCAGCGATGTGGCGGCGCGCACCAGCTTCAGCACCGCATCGACCAGCGTGCCGTGGCCGAACAGCGCGGGCGCGTTCAGCGTCTCGGCCATCTTGGCGGCGGTATCCGGCAGCGGCACCAGGCGCGAGCGTGGACGCTGGTGCAGGGTTTTGATTAGCGCCTGAATCTTGTCCTTCAGCATGCCGGGCACCAGCCATTCGCAGCGCTCGTCATTCACCTGGTTCAGCACGAACAACGGCACGGTCACCGTCAGGCCGTCTTTGGCATCGCCGGGTTCGTGCAGATAGGTCACCAGGCAGTCCACGCCGCCCAGGCGTATGGTCTTGGGGAAGGATTGCGTGGTGATGCCGGCCGCCTCGTGGCGCATCAGTTCCTCGCGCGTCAGCATCAGCAGCTTGGGGTTGATCTGCTGCGCGTCGCGGTACCAGCGCTCGAAGCTGGCACCGCCGTACACATCGGCGGGCAGCTGCTGGTCGTAGAAGGCGTAGATCAGTTCGTCGTCCACCAGCACATCCTGGCGGCGCGCCTTGTGTTCCAGGTCTTCCACCTGCTTGATGAGCTTGAGATTGGCTTCGAGGAACGGGAACTTGGTGTCCCACTGCCCGCCCACCAGCGCTTCGCGGATGAAGATTTCCCGCGCGCCCACCGGGTCGACCCGGCCAAAGTTGGCCCGGCGCCCGCTGTAGATGACGATGCCGTACAGCGTGGCCCGCTCCAGCGCGGTGACCTCGCTGGCCTTCTTTTCCCAATGCGGGTCCAGCAGCTGTTTCTTCAGCAAATGGCCGGCTACCTGCTCGACCCATTGCGGCTCGATGGCGGCTATGCCGCGGCCGAACAGGCGCGTGGTTTCCACCAGCTCGGCCACCACGATCCAGCGGCCCGGCTTCTTGCGCAGGTGCGCGCCCGGGTGGCGGTGAAACTTGATGCCGCGTGCGCCCAGGTATTCGGTCTGCGCCACCTCGTCGCCCTCGGTCTTCCAGCCGATATTGCCCAGCAGGCCGGACAGCATGGACAAATGGATCTGCTCGTAGCTGGCCGGCGCAGCGTTGAGCCGCCATTTGTGCTCGGCCACCACGGTGTGCAGCTGGCTATAGATGTCGCGCCATTCGCGCACGCGCCGGATGTTGACGAAGTTCTGCCGCAGCAGCTGCTCGTACTGGCGGTTGCTGAGCTTGTGCGCGCCCTCCCCGCCATTACCGCCACGGGCGTCGTTGATCCATTTCCACAGGTTCAGGTAGCCGCTGAACTCGCTGCGGTCGTCGTCAAACTTGGCGTGTGCCTGGTCGGCCTGGGCCTGCAGGTCCATGGGCCGGTCGCGCACGTCCTGCACGCTCAGGGCGCTGGCGATCACCAGCACCTCGTCCAGCGCGCTGCGGTCGCGGGCTTCCAGAATCATGCGGCCGACACGCGGGTCGAGTGGCAGCTTGGCGAGTTCCTTGCCCATGCCGGTGAGCTCGTTTACATCGTCCACCGCACCCAGCTCGTTGAGCAGTTGGTAGCCGTCGGCAATCGCACGGCCCTGAGGCTTTTCGAGGAACGGAAAGTCTTCAACGATGCCCAGGTGCAGCGACTTCATGCGCAAGATCACCCCGGCCAGCGAGCTGCGCAGGATTTCGGGGTCGGTAAAGCGCGGGCGCCCGTTGAAGTCCTGCTCGTCATAGAGGCGTATGCAGATGCCATTGGCGACGCGGCCGCAGCGGCCAGCGCGCTGGTTGGCGGAAGACTGGCTGATAGGCTCGACCAGCAGTTGCTCCACCTTGCTACGGAAAGAATAGCGCTTCACGCGCGCTGTACCTGCGTCAATCACGTATCGGATGCCTGGAACGGTGAGCGAGGTCTCGGCCACGTTGGTGGCCAGCACGATGCGCCGGCCGCCCGGGTGGTTGTCGAAAATCCGGTCCTGCTCGGCCGGGCTGAGACGCGCAAACAACGGCAGCACCTCGGCGCTGCGGAACACCGGCTGGTGGCTTACATGCTTGCGCAGGTGGTCAGCCGCCTCGCGGATTTCGCGCTCGCCGGGTAGGAAGATCAGGATGTCGCCGGCATTGTGCGGGTCGCGCCACAGCTCATCCACACCATCGGCGATGGCTTCGTTCAAGCCGTAGTCGCGGCTTTCTTCAAACGGGCGGTAGCGCTGCTCCACCGGGAACATGCGGCCAGACACCATGATGACTGGGGCCGGGCCGTTGCGCGATTCAAAGTGTTTGGCAAAGCGATCCGCATCGATGGTGGCGGAGGTGACGATGATCTTCAGATCCGGCCGGCGCGGCAGTATCTGGCGCAAGTAGCCCAGCAGGAAGTCGATGTTCAGGCTGCGCTCGTGCGCCTCGTCGATGATGATGGTGTCGTAGGCGTTCAGCAGTGGGTCGGTCTGCGTCTCGGCCAGCAAGATGCCGTCGGTCATCAGCTTCACCGAAGCATCGCGGCCCAGCCGGTCCTGGAAGCGCACCTTGAAGCCGACCACGTCGCCAAGGGGCGTCTTGAGTTCTTCGGCAATGCGTTTGGCCACGCTGCTGGCGGCGATACGGCGTGGCTGGGTGTGGCCGATCAGCTTGCCGCGCCCGTCCGGCGCATTGCATTTACCCCGGCCCATGGCCAGGGCGATCTTGGGAAGCTGGGTGGTTTTTCCGGAGCCGGTTTCACCGCAGATGATGACCACCTGGTGGGCGGCAATGGCGGCTTCGATCTCTTCGCGCCGTTCTGAGACGGGTAGCGAAGCAGGGAATTCAATTTTCAACATAGGGGGCGATTATCCGGGTGCGCGGCAGCCTGCCTCGCCGGCTTGCTTGGCGGCGGCGATACTTCGACAAATAGCTACCTGCGCGATGCTTCTACCAACGTCCTACGATTCTTAGCAACTCACTCCCTCTGACGGTCTTGGCCGTAGCTAGTTTTAACTTTTATATTCCCCAAGTTCGGTATGCCAGACAAAAATCAATACCAAGCATTGCTTCGCTCAAAAATCAAGGCGGCAATTACTCAAGCTAAAGCCGCCTCAGTCTTCTCACACAATGGCGTAAAAGGTAAAGTTCTTGAAATTCTCATTGGTGAACTATTCAAGCCATTGCTACCTGCAGATATCGGCGTTGGGACTGGACAAATCATCGACTGTTACAGCTCTCCAATGTCACCCGAAATTGATATTATTCTTTACGACAAGTCAATTCTTCCTCCGGTATTGCTAGATGATCGAATTGGAATATTTCCAATCGAATCGGTCCTATACACAATTGAAGTGAAGACGACTCTAAATGCCTCTGAACTCTCGTCTGCGCATAAATCGGCAGAGAAGCTTTCCAAGCTTGGTTATCTGCCAGGCTTGAAAGATGAGTTTGGAAAACAGAAAAATCACTCGATTGAAAAAGCCAGATCCGTCTTGTTCGCTTTAGGTACTGATCTATCTGGTACCGGGCTCACAGAAGCCCAAAGGTATAAAAATATATATGGCGAACAGCCCGCTCATCTGCGAGCTATTTGTGTAGCCGGCAAGGAATACTGGTATGACAATGGTGAATATTGGCTCAGCACAAAGCCCACAGAAGAATTTGATGAGGTTCTAGCCTTTATTGGAGGTGTAACGAACACCTATAAAGAGGTGAGCAAAAGCCGACACAGCCCACTACTCGGCAACTACTTGGTACCTGAAGCTACATCGTTTACACCAATCGAATCCAGAAAGGTGGCGCGAGTTACATTCAAGTGCGATGGATGCGGTAAAGAAACCTTCGTGAAACCGAACGTGGGCAAGATGGATTTAGTTGTTAACGGAACACTGTCCTATTCAGATGTTTGTCCAGATTGCGGCGGCAAGATGAACTCAGCTCCGGGAACGTATAAGTTCGTCAAAGGCGAACTTATTGTTACCAAAGTAGATAACTAGGCCGTCAATGCAACTTCCGCCCCGCCTCCACCGGCGTTTCGGTATGCATCACACACTGCCACACTTTGCCCTTCTGCACCCAGGTCGAGGTGTCGTGCATCACCTGTTCGGTCGTCTTGGTTTTTCCCTTGCTAGCCATGGCCTGCTTGACCCGGTAGGTGAGGATGGCGGTGTCGTCGTTGGGGAACATTACTTCCACATCGCTTAACTCAAAGGACTTGATGACCATCGTGCCTTGCTCGGCCATCCTGCGGTAACTTGCGTGGTCGAACTGCATCGCGCCTTGGGCGCTGACCATCAGCGCGGGTTCGCTGAGCATTTCCAGCGCGGTGTCCGTGTCCTGGTCGACCATGGACTGCCAGAACTTGTTTTCCAGGTCGATGAGGGTCTTGTGGGGTGTCGCCATGGCGGACTCCTTGTGGGTTGAAAGTGTCCATCCTGCGCCGGTACAGACCAACCACTATCGGACAGCACATTGCCGGCGGGTAGGTCTGCTCCTACGCCGCAACGCTAAGCCAGCAAGGCCTGGCGCAGCTGCGTCGCCAGCCCGCTCGGCTCCGTCCGCCCCAGCCGCACTTCCAGCGTCCCATGCCAGTCCGCACAGCGCTTGATCGCCTCCGCCACCGCCCGCACCGCCGCGTCGCTGAGCTGCACGCCTTCTTCCAGAAACAGCGCTTTCACCTCGAACACGCCCTGCGCGCGGTGCGCCTTGGCGTCGAGCCGACCGACCAGCACCCCCTTGTGCAGGATGGGCAGCACGAAGTAGCCGTAGGTGCGCTTGTCTTCCGGCGTATAGCACTCGATGCGGTAGTCAAAGCCAAACATAGCGGACGCGCGTTCCCGGTCCCAGACCAGCGGATCAAAGGGCGACAGCAGCGCGGTGTGGGTGGCGCGCAGCTTGCCGGCCTGGGCGGTTTGCAGCAGCTCGGCGTGCTGCTGGTGCACGTAGCCGGGCAGCGTCCACCCCTGCACCTCCACGCGCTGCACCACGCCCTGCTCCACCAGCGCATCCAGGTCGGCATCCTTCAGGCGCGGCTTCTGGCGGAAGTAGTCGTGCACCCAGCGGGCCTGGGTGATGCCCAGGGCTAGGATGGCTTTCTCGGTGAAATGGCGGTGCACGGCGGTGGCTTCGGGCAGTTGGGCATCGGCCAGGTGCGGGTGCACGCGGTGCGCCAGGTCGTAGACGCGCTGGAAGCTGTCGCGCCGCTTGACCATCAGCTCGCCGCTGGCGAACAGCGCCTCCAGCCAGCGCTTTTCGTCCTTGCGGTCCCACCAGCCGTTGCCGGTCTTGCCATCTTGCCGGGCGAACTCGGAGGACTTGACCGGGCCTTTGACATCTATATGCGCGAGCAGGCTGTCCAGATGCGCGCGCTGGCTGGCCTGCACCGCCTGGCCGTTCAGCAGGCCCCAGTGGCGACGCGTGTGCTGGTTGTAGATGCGGTGCAGCAGCACGTCGTCGGTGGGCGCAAAACAGGCTTCGTGGGCCCAGGTTTCGAACAAATGGCCGTCGGCCAGCGCGGTGTCCAGCCAGGCCTGCGGATAGGCACCCAACCGGGAGAACAGCACCAGATAGGGGCTGCGCGCGACCACACTGATGGTGTCGATCTGCAGCAGTTGCATGCGGGCGATGCAGTCGCGCAGTGCCTGCGGGGTGGCGGCACGGCGCGGCGTGGTCAACAAACCCTGGGCGGCCAGCTGCAGCAGGCGGGCCTGGGCCAGGGTGAGGGGCGCATGGGCCGGGGTGTTTGGGGGCAAGTTCATTTCACTATTCAATTGATAGCTGCCAGCGCTGGTGGAATATGCGCCAGAGGCCTAAAAATCTTATAAACCACCGCCATGCATGTGGGGGTCAAGCTTGCACAGCATAGCCCGCACATGGGCATGAGGATGGCCCTGCATATGCTGCAGCGCAGCACACCCTTTTATACTGGCCCGACAGCAGCGCCATCCGCCGCGCTACCCGACAGGACCACCCTCCCCTTGATGTTACGAGCCTCTTTTCGCCAACTGCTGTTGCTGGCTTTTGTGCTGATGTCCGTGCTGCTGGGCGCGGTGTCGCTGAGCGGCCTGCAGGCTCTGCAAGGCCTGCTGGCCAAGAGCCGCGAGGCCGGGCAGCAAAGCATCCAGCTCAATTTGTCGACCCGCGGCCTGGCCGAGCGCAGCACCGACATGGAGCGCGCGGCCCGCCAGTACCTGGTGCTGGGCGACGACGCGCTGCGCCAGCGCTTTGACGACGCCGCCAACCAGGCGCAGACCCTGCTGCTGCCGCTGGGCCAGTACCCACCGACCCAGGTGCTGACCCAGCAATGGCTGGCCGGTGCGGTGCGCGTGCGCAGCCAGCTGGCCGACCAGCGGCTGGACCTGGCGGCGCGCGAGCAGGCCGTAGCCACCGAATTCCGTGCGCTGGAGAACATCTTGCACAGCCTGACCCAGCAGGTGCAGCAAAGCATCAGCCAGCGCAACCAGGAGGTGCAGGACGCCCTGGAAACCCAGCGCAACCGGCAGGTGCAGCAGGTGCTGGTGGCCATCGTGGCGGCCGCGGTGGCGGCGCTGGCCTTTGGCCTGTGGCTAACCCGGCCGCTGCGGCGCCTGGGCCTGGCCATCGTGGCGCTGGGCGAAGGCCGGCTGGCCGAGCCGGTGAACATCCGCGGCCCGGCCGACCTGTCCAGCCTGGGCCGCCAGCTCGACTGGCTGCGCCTGCGCCTGACCGAACTGGACGAAGACAAGGCCCGCTTTTTACGCCACACCTCGCATGAACTGAAGACCCCGCTGGCCGCGGTGAGCGAAGCCGTGTCGCTGCTGCAAGAGGGCGTGGGCGGCACGCTGGGCGCCGAGCAGGCCGAGATCGTGGGCATTCTGCAGCACAACACCAGCGTGCTGCAGCAGCAGAGAGAAGTCCTGCTGCGCTACACCGCCGCCGCCGTTGACGCACGCCGGCTGCAGCGCCGCCCAACCCCGCTGCGCAGCCTGGTGGAACAGGTGGTGCAAGCCCAGCGCCTGAGCTGGCAGGCGCGCAGCCTGTCGGTGGTGGTGGAAGGCGATGTGGCGCTGATACAGCCGGTAGACCCCGAACGCCTGGGCGCAGCGCTGGGCAATCTGCTGTCCAACGCCATCCGCTTCAGCCCGTCGGGCGGCCGCATCCGCTGGTGGGTGGGCACGCTGGGCGACAAGGCGGTGCTGCAAATCAGCGACAACGGCCCCGGCGTGCCGGCAGCCGACCGCGAACATATCTTCGATCCGTTTTACCGCGGCAGCCTGCAGCCCCAGGGCCAGGCCCGCGGCAGCGGTATCGGCCTGTCCATCGTGCGCGAGCAAGTCAGCGCCCACGGGGGCCAGGTCCGGCTCGCCGCCGATGCGGCGGGCGCCTGTTTTCAAATCCTTTTGCCGTTGGAAAATTCCCATGCATGAGCCAATGCTTCGCCGACTCGGCCTACTGAGTCTGGTCACCCTGGCCGCCTGCAGCTCGGTGGTACTGCCGCCGCCGGCGCCTCCACCGCCCGTGGTCCCTGCCCCGGTCGCCGTGCCACCGCCTGCGCCCGCAGTGCAGATAGTTGCCCCACCCGCGCCCACACAGCCCGCCCCGACCGACGAAGCCGGGCGCCAGCTGCTGCGCTGGCAAGAGGCTTTGCGGGTGGCCGCCCCCGACACCTTGCCCGCCCTGGCCGCCCGGCTGGCGGCCGAGCCCCCCAACCCCGCCAGCACGGTACACCTGGCCCTGGTGTGGATGAACACCCGCACCCCGGGCGATGTCAACCGCGCCCTGCCTTTGCTGGAGCAGCTGCAGCAGTCAACCGATCCCGCCGCCCAGCCCTGGGTCGACTGGGCGCGGCTTCTGGCCACCCGGGCCGGCGAGCAAAAACGGCTGGAAGAGCTGGTCGCGCGCCAATCGCAGCAGCAGCGCGACAGCCAGCGCCGCATCGACCAGCTGAACGAACAACTGGAGGCGCTGAAGGCCATCGAACGTTCCCTGGCGCCGCGCCGCCTGGACAGAGCGCCATGAACCAGAAACCCCAGACCGGCACGGACCGAAAAGCCGCTGTCACCAACGGCAAGAGCCTGACCAAAATACTGGTGGTGGACGACGACGCCGACATGCTGCGGCTGCTGTCGCTGCGCCTGGGCGCTGCCGGCTATGGCGTGACCGCGGTAGACAGTGCCGAGGCCGCCCTGACACGGCTGGAGGTGCTGCGGCCGCAGCTGGTGCTGAGCGACGTGCGCCTGCCCGGAATGGACGGCCTGGCCTTGTTCGACGCAGTGCAGGCCCGGCTGCCCGGGCTTCCGGTGATTCTGCTGACCGCCCACGGCAGCATCCCCGACGCGGTGGACGCAACGCTGCGCGGCGTATTCAGCTACCTTACCAAGCCGTTTGACGGCAAGGAGCTGATGGCGGCAGTGGAGCGCGCGCTGGCCTTGTCGGCCGCGGCCCGGCCGGTGGCGGGCTCGGCAGGCGAAGCCTGGCGGGCCGAGATCGTCAGCCGTTCTGCGGTGATGGACGAGGTGCTGTCCGAAGCCCGGCTGGTGGCGCCCAGCGATGCGTCGGTGCTGATCCGCGGCGAGAGCGGCAGCGGCAAGGAACTGCTGGCCCAGGCCATCCACCGCGCCAGCCCGCGCGCCCACGGCCCGTTCGTGGCGGTGAACTGCAGCGCGATTCCCGAGGCGCTGCTGGAGTCCGAGCTGTTTGGCCACGTCAAGGGCGCTTTCACCGGCGCGGTGGCGCACCACCGCGGCCTGTTCCAGAGCGCCGATGGCGGCAGCCTGTTTCTGGATGAAATCGGCGACATGCCGCCGGCACTGCAGGTCAAGCTGCTGCGCGTGCTGCAGGAGCGCCAGGTGCGGCCGGTGGGCGCCCAGCAATCGATAGCGGTGGACGTGCGGATCTTGTCGGCCACCCACCGCGACCTGGATGCCGCGCTGGCCCAGGGCGACTTCCGCGAAGACCTGTACTACCGGCTGAACGTGGTGACGCTGACCCTGCCACCGCTGGCCGAGCGGCGCGAAGACATTGCGCTGCTGGCCCAGCATTTTCTGCAGCGCTTGGCCACCAAGTACAGCAAGCCGCTGAAGGGCTTTGCGCCCGATGCGCTGAGCTTGCTGTCCACTGCGGCCTGGCCGGGCAATGTGCGGCAGCTGCACAACGTGGTCGAGCAGGTCTGCGCGCTGGCCACCACGCCGCTGGTGCCGCTGGCCTTGGTGCAACGGGCCTTGCGGGTGCCCACCGTCGAGGTGCTGGGCTTTACCGAGGCGCGCAACCGGTTTGAGCGCAGCTACCTGGTGGGCCTGCTCAAGCTGACCGACGGACAGGTGGCAGATGCGGCCCGGCTGGCCGAGCGCAACCGCACCGAGTTCTACCGCCTGCTGCAAAAACACGGGCTGACGCCAGGCCTGTACCGCGGCGAGTCGCCGGACGGCGACACCCCAGAACCGCCTGTCGCCGACTAGCGACAGGCCATTTCTCTTTACAAATCAGTTACTTAGGGCCTAGGACTGGGCCATGCCCAGCTGCCTGTCGCCAATCAGCGACGGTTTTGACCAGGCAGCTTGTAGGAATACGCTCACAAAACACGCTAAGTAAATGATTTACATAGGTATTTTTGAGTGGCACAGGGTTTGCACCAATAAGTGCAATGAACTCTCATCTACACGCTCAACGACACCATCTTGCAGTGGCCGCGCTGCTGCTGGCCGCCCCCTTGGCAGTGCTTGCCGCCCCGGGTCGTACCGAATTTGACACCGTAGGCGAGCGCGCAAAAGCGCTGGCAGCCCAGCCGTACCGCCCCACACCAAGCCGCACGCCCGATGTGCTGCGCCAGCTGAGCTACGACCAGATGCGCGACATCCGCTTCAAACCCGAGCGGGCCGCCTGGCGCAACGATCCATTGCCATATGAACTGATGTTCTTCCATCTGGGCAAGTACCAGACCGAGCCGGTGCGCATGCATGAAATCACGGCCGAGGGCGACCGCCCTTTCCGCTTCAACCCGTCGGACTTCACCTACGGCGCCAACACCTTGAAGCCCGAAACATGGGGCGATATTGGCCACGCCGGTTTCCGGGTGCACTACACGCTGAACAACCCGGCTTACAAAGACGAGCTGGTGGTGTTCCAGGGCGCCAGCTACTTCCGCGCACTCAGCACCGGGCTGCACTACGGCCTGTCGGCCCGTGGCTTGGCGGTGGACACCGCTGGCGGCGGCCCAGAAGAGTTTCCGCGCTTCACCGACTTCTGGATCGAAAAGCCCGCGGCCGGCTCGACTTCGCTGAACGTGCTGGCACTGCTGGACTCGCCCCGGGTCAGCGGTGCCTACCGCTTTGAAATCCAGCCCGGCACCACTACGACCATGAAGGTGCAGGCCCGCCTGTACCTGCGCGACGCGGGCAAGAACCCGATCAAGACCCTGGGCATTGCGCCGCTCACCAGCATGTTCACCTTTGGTGAAAACCAGCCCAGCCGGGATGACTTCCGCCCCGAGGTGCATGACTCCGACGGCCTGATGGTCGCCAGCGGCGAAGGCGAATGGCTATGGCGCCCGCTGCAGAACCCGCGCAGCCCGTTGGTCACATCTTTCACCACCCAGTCGCCCAAAGGCTTCGGCCTGATGCAGCGTGACCGCAGCTTCAGCAGCTATGAAGACAGCGAAGCCAGCTACGAACGCCGCCCCTCCGCCTGGGTCACCCCCACCGGCGACTGGGGTGCGGGCCGGGTGGAGCTGGTGCAGTTGCACACACCCGACGAAACCCACGACAACATCGTTGCCTACTGGGTACCCGCCAAATTGCCAATGCCCGGCCAGCCATTGGACATAGGCTGGCAGGTGGCCTGGCAGGGCGATGCCCAGCAGCGCCCACCGGCCGCCTGGGTGGCCCAGACCCGCGTGGGCCGCAGCTTTGCCGCATTGGCGCCCAACGAGCAGCAGCTGATCGTCGACTTCACCGGGCCCGACCTGCCTAAAGCCGGTGAGGTCCGCGCCATTGCCAGCGCCGACAGCAATGGCCAGATCACCGAACAAAACGTCTACCGCGTAGAGGCCACCGGTGCCTGGCGCCTGGCATTGCGTGTGAAACCCGTGGACGCCAGCCGTCCCGTGGAACTGCGTGCCTACCTCACCTCCGGCCCGAACACCATCAGCGAAACATGGACCCACATCCTGGTACCCCTATGACTACACGCTCCTATTCCCGCACCACGCCGCCCGGCATGCCGCCCATCCAACGCGGCTCCATGCTCGCCCAGCCCTGGCTGGGCTTTGTACGCCGCATGCAGGGCGAACAAGCTCCGGCCAATGCACCCTGGCGCGCCAGCGCGGCGCGGCTGCAAACCCAGGCTCCGGCCTGGGAAGCCGCAGCCCAGCAACGCCGGCGTTGGTTGATGTTCTGGATTCTGGCCGCCACCGTGTTCGCCACCGCCTTGCTGTGGCGCGCACAGCCGGGGGCCGGCTCCGATCTGATGCTGGCCGCCCAGTTGGGCCTGTTTGCGCTGTTGTTTGCCTGGGTGTCGGCGGGCACCGTGACGGCGGTGATGGGCTTTATCGTCACACTGCGCGGCGACCGCCATGCGCGGTCGGCGCGCAGCGCCGAGGGCGTAACCCTGCCGGCCGATGCGCGCACCGCCGTCATCATGCCGATCTGCAACGAAGACGTGACCACCGTGTTTGCCGGGCTGCGCGCGACCTGCGAATCACTGGTGGCTTCGGGAGCCGAGCGCTTGTTCGACGTGTTTGTGCTCTCGGACAGCAACGACCCCGCCCTGCGCGCCGCCGAGCTCACTGCCTGGCAAGACCTGCGTGACCAGTTGCAAGCCGATGGCAGCACTATTCGCGTGCACTATCGCTGGCGCCAGCACCGGACCCGCCGCAAGGCCGGCAATGTGGCCGACTTCTGCCGCCGCTGGGGCCGTGGCTACCGCTACATGGTGGTGATGGATGCCGACAGCGTGATGAGCGGCGACACCCTGGTGACCCTAGCCCGCCTGATGGAAGCCCATCCGCGCGCCGGCATTTTGCAAACCGCCCCCCGCGCCTGCGGCCACGCCACCCTGCATGCACGGGCGCAACAGTTCGGCAGCCGGGTTACCGGCCGACTGTTTACCGCCGGCATGCAGTTCTGGCAGTTGGGCGAAGCCCACTACTGGGGCCACAACGCCATCATCCGTATTGCCCCATTCATGGAGCATTGCGCACTGGCCACCCTACCTGGCACGGGCGCGCTGGCGGGCGAAATCCTGTCGCACGACTTTGTCGAAGCCGCCCTGATGCGCCGCGCCGGCTACGAAGTCTGGCTGGTGAATGATCTGGACGGCAGCTACGAACAGCAACCGCCGCATCTGCTGGCCGAACTGCAGCGCGACCGCCGCTGGTGCCAGGGCAATCTGCAGAATGCGCGCCTGCTGGCCGAACCCGGCCTGCAGGCCGTACACCGCGCGATGCTGGCCACCGGCGCCATGGCCTATGTGTCGGCGCCGCTGTGGCTGCTGTATGTAGTGCTGGGCGCCGCACTGTGGCTGCACGACAGCGAAATAAATGTGTGGTCCAACCACAGCGTGGTGACGCTCTGGGCCTCTACCGCCCTGATGCTGGCACTGCCACGGGTGCTGGGCTTGGCAGCGGTCTTGCTGCGCGGCGAACAGCGGGCCTTTGGCGGCACTCTGGCACTGCTGGGCAGTACGCTGCTGGAGGCGATCCTGTCCATGCTGCAAGCCCCGCTGCGCATGGCCGCGCACAGCCTGTTTGTGCTGGGTGCGCTGACCGGCTGGCGCCTCGAATGGACCTCGCCCCCGCGCGAAGCCAGCGACCTGCCCTGGAGCGACGCCGCAAAGCGCTTCGGTCCACTCGGCCTGGGCGTGCTGGTATTGCTGGGTGCAGTGGCCTCGTTCTCGCCTGCCACCACACTGTGGTTGCTTCCCATGGGCTTGCCACTGCTGTTGGCCGTGCCGTTCACGGTGCTGAGCAGCCAGGGTGCGCTGGGCAAGCGCCTGCAAGCGCAAGGCTGGCTGCTGATCCCGGAAGAAACCTATTCGCCATCGGTGCTGCGCCAGGCCTGGGGTTATGCAAAGCATCCTGCAGCCCGCAACAATGCCACCAGCTGGTTGAGCGACCTGCCGCGTTTGGCGACCCTGGCGCTGCAGGCACTGGGCCCGCGCCATACGGGCCGCGGCCTGCGCGGTGAGCAACGCCGCCAGCGCGTGCTGCAGCTGAGCCGCATGCACAGCGCCACGCCGAGTTCGGCCGAGCAAATGCGCTTTCTGAGCGAACCGCACAGCTTGCGCCTGCTGCACGCCGCCATCGCCGGCCAGCCGATGCGCTGACACCACGTCGACATTGCGCCCGCAAGAAAGGGCAAGGGCGAACTTCGTAGAGAATCGCGCAATAACTTTGCCCTGCCACCTTTTTTGCGCGTGCCATGACCTCTGTCTTCAATTTCACCTTTGTGCCCTGGTTCCGCTCGGTGGCACCGTATATCCACAAGTTCCGTAACCAGACTTTTGTGGTTGGTTTGGCGGGCGAAGCCATTGCCGCGGGCAAGCTGCCCAACCTGGCACAAGACCTGGCGATGATCCAGAGCATGGGTGTAAAGATCGTGCTGGTGCACGGCTTTCGCCCCCAGGTAAATGAACAGCTGAGGGCCAAGGGCCACGCCCCCAGGTATTCCCACGGCATTCGCATCACCGACGAAGTCGCGCTGGACTGCGCCCAGGAGGCCGCGGGCCAGCTGCGTTACGAGATCGAAGCCGCATTCAGCCAGGGCCTGCCGAACACACCGATGGCCGGCAGCACCGTGCGGGTGATTTCAGGCAACTTCATCACCGCCCGGCCGGTCGGCATTGTTGACGGGGTGGACTTTCAGCACTCGGGCCTGGTGCGCAAGGTGGATACCGGCGGCATCACGCGTGTGCTCGACATGGGGGCTATGCTGCTGCTCTCGCCATTCGGCTTTTCTCCTACCGGCGAAGCCTTCAACCTGACCATGGAAGAAGTGGCCACATCAGTAGCCAGCGCACTGCAAGCCGACAAGCTGATCTTCCTGGCGGAGGTACCCGGCATCCGCACCCGCCCCGACGAACCGGAGAGCGAAGACAACCCCATCGACACCGAGCTGCCGCTGGCCGTGGCCGAGAAACTGCTGGCCGAGCTGCCTGCCGCCAACCGCCCCAGCGACACCGCGTTCTACCTGCAGCACTGCGTGAAAGCCTGCAAGTCGGGAGTGGAGCGCAGCCACATCATCCCGTTTGCGGTGGATGGCGCGATCTTGCTGGAGGTCTATGTGCACGACGGCATAGGCACCATGGTGGTCGACGAAAAGCTGGAAAGCTTGCGCGAAGCCCTGGTGGACGATGTGGGCGGCATCTTGCAGCTGATAGAGCCCTTCGAAAAAGATGGCACCCTGGTCAAACGCAGCCGCACCGAAATCGAACGCGACGCCAACCTGTACACCGTGGTGGAGCACGATGGAGTGATCTTCGCCTGCGCGGCGCTCTACCCCTACCCCGAAGCCCAAACCGGCGAAATGGCCGCGCTGACGGTGTCGCCCCAGGTGCAAGGCCAGGGCGACGGCGAAAAGGTGCTCAAACGAATCGAGCAGCGCGCCCGCGCCGCCGGCCTGCAAAGCATTTTTGTGCTGACCACGCGCACCATGCACTGGTTTATCAAGCGTGGCTTTGTGCAGGTAGACCCCGAGTGGCTGCCCGAGGCCCGCAAGCGTAAGTACAACTGGGACCGGAAGAGCCAGGTGCTGGTTAAAAAACTGGGCTAGGGGCTACGTACGGCAGCTTGTCTGCCGGCAAATCCAGCTGCTCGGGGTTCATGAACTGCTCGGCGTAGCGGCGGTACACGCCCTGGCGCATGAACACGTCAAACAGGTCGGGGTCGATATGCCCGTTCTTGCTAAAACGCACCATCATCTCCAGCGCTTTGGACAGCTTCATGCGCGGCCGGTACGGTCGTTTGGCGCTGGTCAGCGCCTCAAACACATCGGATAGCGCCAGCATGCGCGCCTGCAAGGACATCTGGTGCCGGGTCAGCCCCTTGGGGTAGCCCGTGCCGTCCATACGCTCGTGGTGGGCTCCTGCGTACTCGGGCACGTTCTTCAGGTGCTTGGGCCAGGGTACCTGCTCCAGCATCTGGTTGGTGGCCACGATGTGGTGGTTGACGATTTCGCGTTCCTGCGGATTCAGCGTGCCACGGCGGATGGACAGATTTTCCAGCTCGTCGCCCGACAAAAATGGGCTGGACGCGCCCTCGGGATTGGTCCAGCGGCGCTGGGTGCCGATCTCGCGCACCCGCTGCAGTTGGGCGTCCGTCATGGCGGTCTGGCCTGGGTTGATCTCACGCAAGAATACTCGGTCAGCCTCGATACGGGCCACGGCCGCCTGATTTTGCTCGGCCAGCACGGCCTCGGCGGCAGGGTCGGTACAGGTGCGCAAGGCCAGCTGCTGGCGCAGCATGGCGATCTCGGCGTCGCGCTTGAGCACTTCAAAGCGGGTGTCGATCAGCCCGATGCGGTCGTACAAGGTCTGCAGTTTGGTGGCTTTGTCCACCACGTGGACGGGCGTGGCGATCTTGCCGCAGTCGTGCAGCATGCCGGCGATCTTCAGCTCGTAGCGGTCCCGCTCGGTCATGCTGAAGCTGGCGTACGGCCCTTCGGTCACCGCGTCCACCGCCTCGGCCAGCATCATGGTCAGAGCCGGCACCCGCAGAAAGCGGCCGCGCGCATACGGCGACTTTTCGTCAATCGCGGTATTGATCAGTTTGATGAAAGCCTCGAACAAGGTTTCCAGCTGGTTCACCAGCAGCCGGTTGCTGAGGGCAATCGCGGCCTGTGAAGCCAGCGACTCGACCAGGCGCTGATCAGCCTCAGAGAAGGTGACCACCCGGCCCGTGTCGGGCTCCATGGCGTTGATCAGCTGCAGCACGCCGATGACCTCGCCTTCGAAGTTCTTCAGCGGCACCGCCAGGAACGACTGCGAACGGTAGCCAGTTTGGGTGTCGAACTTGCGAGTGCCCGAGAAATCGAACTCCGGCTCGACATAGGCATCGGCCACATTTACCGTACGGTCGTGGATGGCCACGTAGGTGGCCACCATGGTGTCGTTAAAGCCCCCCTCGGCGTTGATCAACTGCAGCGGCGCAAACGCAATCGACCGGCCGGTGGTGCCGCCCAGAAAGATATCCAGCGAATTGGTGCGCATGATCTCGAAACGCAGCGCACTGCCGTCTTCGGTCATACGGTAGAGGGTGCCGCCATCGGCCTGGGTGATGTTCTTGGCGGCAATCAAAATGCCTTCCAGCAAACCGTTGATGTCCCGTTCTTTGGACAATGCCGCACCGATAGCATTGAGTTGATCGAGTCGGCCGAGCAAGTCGCCGACGAGGTCCATCGTCATAGTGTCATCATCCCGAATGAATCTGGCAAAAAGTCTTACAAATAGATCAGATTACCATCAAATCACGTTTTGATACAGATTGCTTCCTCAGCCTTGATGACGTCGATATCAGGGCCTGCAAAAAGCCCTGTCCAGCCGGCAAATCTGCAACGACGCCAACCCAGCACGGGCATTGCCAGTAACATTCGACACGCAGAATATGCGACGAAGATCCGGCAGCGCAGACCCAGAAGTGCCCTGCCACTGCAGAACCCTCCCTCACCAATAATCAGACAAAACATGACCTCCTCTATCGAACTCCGCGCTGGCGAACTCCATTTGACACTGGCCCCGCAGGTCGGTGGTTCGATTGCCCGTTTCTACAGCCAACGCGGCGCACAACAACAGCAATGGCTGCGCGCAGCCGATACGCTGGACCCGGCCAAGCCCTGGACCATGGGCAGCTTCCCGCTGGTACCCTATGCCAACCGTATCCGCGACGGCCGCAGCAGCTTCGGGCCGCGGGCCTTGAACCTGGCTGCTAATTACCCTGATTCCAAGCACGCCATCCATGGCACGGCCTGGCAGCAGCCCTGGCAGGTGCTGTCCCAGGGTGCCGACCACGCCACTCTGGCCTTGGACTACACCCCCGGCGACTGGCCCTATAAGTTCCGTGCCGTGCAAGAGTTCAAGCTGGATGCGCAGGCTGGCCTGACACTGGTGTTGTCGGTCACCAACCTGGACAGCGTGGACATGCCGGTCGGTGTGGGCCACCACCCCTACCTGCCGCACCGCCCCGGTACGCGCCTGACCACCGATGTAAAAGCCATGTGGGGCGGCGATGCCGAAGTCATGCCAACCAGCCTGCAAACCCCGGCCTTCCTGGAAACACTACGCAGCGGCATCGCGCTGGACACGCTGGACCTGGACAACAACTTCATCGGATGGAACCGCCACGCCCGCGTCGATTGGCCCGACACAGGCACCGCGCTGGTGATGACCGCCGAGGCGCCTTTCGATTATTTCGTGCTGTATTGCCCCAAGGGCGGTGAAGCCTTCTGCATTGAGCCGGTCAGCAACTGCACCGATTGGATGAACCTGGCACAGCAAGGCCAGGGCGACGTAGGCGGCCAGTTATTGGCACCCGGCGCCACGCTGCATACCACCATGGTGTTGCAACCGGTCTGGCCAGCTTAGGCCACCGCCAGACATGCGCATACACACCCGGGCCCGCCGCTAGCGTAAAACTACCGCGTGGGCAGCCAATGCGCGCCAGTCAAATCCTCCGACACCGTCCACAGACGGGCCGCTGCCGCTGCATCCTGGGCCTGGGCTGCCACCAAGGCCGGCGCAGGCGGCCCTTTGAGCTCATAGAATCCCCGCGGCCCATAGTAGGCGCCAGGCTGGGCCTCCGGGCCGACAGCGGCCAATAAGGTGGATAGCGCGCCCTGCGCGGCCGAATGGCTGACCATGGGCTGCAGCCAGAGATTGAGCGCGGTCAACAGCCCGCCCAGCCTGGGCCCGTTGGCGATCAAGTCGGTACGCGCATAGCCGGGATGGGCGGCATAGCTGCTCAGACCCCAGCCCTCGGCCGCACTACGGCGCTGCAATTCCAGGCTGAACATCAGCATCGCCAGCTTGGACTGGCCATAGGCGGCCCAGGGCTGGTAGCGGCGTTCCCACTGCAGATCGTCAAACCGGATGGCTGCGCCCCGATGCGCCAGGCTGCTGAGATTGACCACCCGCGCCGCCAGGCTGCGGCACAGCAGGGGCAACAAGCGCGCGGTCAAGGCGAAGTGGCCGAGGTAGTTGGTGCCGAACTGCAGCTCAAATCCATCGGTCGTACTGTGGCGCCGCGGTGGCGCCATCACACCCGCGTTGTTGACCAGGATATCGATGGGCCGGGCCTCGGCCAGCAGCTGGTCGGCAAAAGCATAGACCGAGGCCAGGCTCGCCAGGTCCAGCAGGCCAAAGCGCAGCTGCGCGCGCGGATGGATGCGCAGAATATGCGCGACCGCAGCCTGGCCTTTCTTGGCGTCGCGCCCCGCCAGCACCACCTCGGCCCCGGCGCCGGCCAAGGCCAGCGCGGTTTCAAAGCCCAGGCCTCCCACCCCCGTCACCACCACCCGTTTACCGGTTTGGGGCGGAATGTCTTTTAGAGTCCAATCCATGCGGTATTCTCCGTCCATACAGCTAAAAACATACTTCATGCGTGAGTAATCACGCATCTAAAAATCAAAAAACTACGAGCTGAATGCGATACCGTTCCACAGCACTTCAAAACCCGCACGCTGGTAGCTGGCGGCCGCCTGCGGGTCTTGAGCCATACAGCCTATCGTGGCCTCGGCCAGGCTGGACATGCAGGCCCAGATGAAGGGTACGGGATAGTCGCGCAGCACCTGGCTGGCAATGCTGGCCTTGCACACCTGCTCGATCTCGGCAAACGGTGCCGAAGCCACAGCGCGGGACTCTGCCGTGATGTGGGCAGACGTATGCAACTGGGCCATAACCTGCTTCTTGGCGGGCTGCGCAACGCCCCACTCCACGTAGTGGTCCCACACATGCTGCAGCTGCTGGCGGATCGCTGCGTGGCGCGGAAAACCTGCCATCATGGTTTCGGCCATCTCGCGCTTGATGTCAAGGTACAGCGCATTTACCAGCGCGTCCTTGGTTTTGAAATACGTGAACAGCGTGCCCTCGGCCACGCCGGCAGCCTTAGAGATCGCCGAAGTCGGTGTAGCCGACAGCCCGCGCTCGGCGATCACCCGCACCGCAGCGTCCAGGATGGCGGCGTGTTTGTCTTCGCTACGGGGTCGGGCCATGGAGATTCAATATAACTGAGTATTCACTCAATTATAAGTTACTCTCAATGGCGGCTGAGCTTACGCACCAGGAACACCAACGCCAGCAGCGCAATCAGCGCAAAACAGATGAACGACCAGTTGGCGATGGAGCCACCCAGAAAGGTCCAGTCAACCACGGTGCAATCGCCGCCACCCTTGAAGATCATGGGAATCGCGCGCTTGAGGGGGAAGGTTTCAATCATGCCGTAGAGGTCGCGGCCGCAGGTCGCTACCTCGGGCGGATACCACTGCAGAAAGCTCTGGCGGGCCGCCACAAATGCGCCAAAACCGGCCACCAGCAGCAGCAGAAACACACCGCCAACTTGCAAGCTTTTCTTGCCGCTAGCGCTTACAATACCTGCGATGATAGCTACCAAAACGAGAGCATAGCGCTGCACGATGCACATCGGGCACGGCTCCAGCCCCACCACGTGCTGCAGGTACAAACCAAAAGCCAGCAAGCCAATACAGGCCAGGCACACCAGCAACCAAACGCGGCGCGGGGCGCCATCTATCCAATTCAACAACATCCCATGCTTTCAAAAAATGCGCCCACCGGACGCACTTTTGAGCAAGAGCATCAAGCCGACACGGACTCCACAAACACCTTGGCGCGGCGCGGTGTCACCACCAGCGTATCGCCCTCGTTCAAACCCAGGTCCCGGAACTGCTGCGCAGGCAACTGCGCTTCGATCAGGTTGTCCAGAGTATTGTCCACGGCTTGGTTCGTCTCGATGGGCGTTAGTTCCAAACGGGCGATCGGGCCGATAACCAGCGCCCGGCTCAGCGTCACCACCATGCCCAGGGGTTTGCCGGCGGCGTCCAGGCCCTCGCCCTTCACATAGCGCCGCACTTCGATGTCGTGCGGGCGCACGTACGCAAAGGCCTTGGCGTCCTGCGCATCGGGATGGTCAGGCGCCTGGATCTTGATGCCTTCAAGCTGCACCTCGCCCTCGTGGGCACGGCCGTGGAACAGGTTCACATCGCCCAGGAAACCATACACAAACGGGCTGGCCGGGTGGTCCCATACCTGCTGCGGCGAACCAATCTGCTCGACCTTGCCCTTGTTCATTACCACTACGCGGTCCGCCACTTCCAGCGCTTCTTCCTGGTCGTGGGTGACGAAGATGCTGGTGACGTTCAGGTCGTCGTGCAGGCGGCGCAGCCAGCGCCGCAGCTCCTTGCGCACCTTGGCATCCAGCGCGCCAAACGGCTCGTCCAGCAGCAAGACCTTGGGCTCGACCGCCAGCGCCCGTGCCAGCGCAATCCGCTGGCGTTGACCGCCCGACAGCTGGCTTGGGTAGCGGTTCGCCAGCCAGTCGAGCTGCACCAGGCCCAGCAACTCATGCACCTTGGCTTTGATGACGGCTTCGCTGGGGCGCAGGCCGCGCGGCTTGACGCGCAGGCCGAAAGCCACGTTCTCAAACACCGTCATGTGGCGGAACAGCGCGTAATGCTGGAACACAAAGCCGACCTGGCGCTCGCGCACATGCACATCGGTGGTGTCCGCACCCGAAAAGTGGATGCTGCCAGCGTCCGGCGTTTCCAGCCCGGCGATGATGCGCAACAGCGTGGTCTTGCCGCAGCCCGAGGGACCCAGCAAGGCCACCAGTTCGCCGGACTCGATGTCCAGGCTGACATCGCCCAAAGCGGTGAAGTCGCCGAACTGCTTGTGGATATTGCGGATTTCGATACTCATGGGAGGTACTTTCTTTAACTTTCATGAACTTGGGGGCAGAGCACCCGAGCCATGAAAGTTGTTTCACGTTAACTGGCAGTCACAGCAACCCGCGCACTCAGCGAGGCCGACACATTGGCAAGCACAGGCTGCTCGGGCGGCGTTTCGGCAATGGCTTTGAGTTCGCGCTCGATGCGCCATTCGGCCACCGACTTGATCACCAGGGTCACCAGCGCCAGAATGGCCAGCAGCGAGGCCACGGCAAACGCGGCCACCGACTGGTATTCGTTGTACAAAATCTCTACGTGCAGCGGCAGGGTATTGGTCTGGCCGCGGATGTGGCCGGACACCACCGACACCGCGCCGAACTCGCCCATGGCGCGGGCATTGGTCAGGATCACGCCGTACAGCAGCCCCCATTTGATGTTTGGCAGGGTCACGTGCCAGAAGGTCTGCCAGCCAGTCGCACCGAGCACGATGGCGGCCTGTTCTTCGTCATTACCCTGGGCCTGCATCAGCGGAATCAGCTCGCGGGCAATGAACGGAAAGGTCACGAAAATCGTCGCCAGCACGATGCCGGGCACAGCGAAGATGATCTTCAGGTCGTGCGCCTGCAGCCAGGGGCCGAACCAGCCATGGGCGCCAAACAGCAGCACATAAACCAGGCCCGCCACCACCGGCGACACCGAGAACGGCAGGTCCACCAGCGTCGTCAGAAACGACTTGCCCCAGAACTCATACTTGGCAATCGCCCAGGCTGCCGCCACCCCAAACACCAGGTTCAGCGGCACGGCAATCGAGGTGGCCAGCAGCGTCAGCTTGATCGCATCCCAGGCGTCGGGCTCGCGCAGCGCTTCGAAGTAGGCGCCTGCGCCTTTGCGGAAAGCCTCGGTAAACACCGCCGCCAGTGGCAGCACCAAAAACAGGAACAGGAACACCAAGGCCACGCTCAGCAGCGTGGTGCGGACCCACGCGGCTTCGGTGGTGCCGGCCTGGGCGCGGCGCGCAGGTTTCAGACTGGCGCTCATGCCGGTGCTCCTGCGTGGCGGCGCTGCCAGGCCTGCAAGGCGTTGATCAGCAGCAACAAGACGAATGAAATCACCAGCATGACCAGGGCCACGGCCGTGGCACCGGCGTAGTCGTACTGCTCCAGCTTGCCTACGATGATCAGCGGCGTGATCTCGGACACCAGGGGCATATTGCCGGCGATGAAGATCACCGAGCCGTATTCACCGATCGCCCGGGCAAAGGCCATGGCAAAGCCGGTCAGCAGCGCGGGCGCAATGTGGGGCAAGATCACGCGGGTGAAGATTTGCAGGCGGGTCGCACCCAGCGAGGTGGCGGCTTCTTCCAGCTCTTTCTCGGCATCTTCCAGCACCGGCTGCACCGTGCGCACCACGAAGGGCAGGCCAATGAAGATCAGCGCAATCACAATGCCGGCCGGCGTAAACGCCAGCTTGATACCCATAGGCTCCAGGTACTGGCCGATCCAGCCGTTACCAGCCAGCAGCGCCGTCAGCGAAATACCGGCCACGGCGGTGGGCAAGGCGAACGGCAGGTCCACCAGGGCATCCACGATCTTCTTGCCGGGAAAGTTGTAGCGCACCAGCACCCAGGCCACCAGCAGGCCGAACACCAGGTTCACCAACGCGGCAAACAGCGAGGCACCGAAGGTCAGCCGGTACGAGGCCATCACCCGCTCTCCGGTAACCGCCGTGACGAACTGGTCCCAGGTCAGGTTCAGCGTATTGAACACCAGGGCCGACAACGGCACCAGCACGATCACGCACAGGTAGAACAGCGTGTAGCCCAGGGTCAGGCCAAAGCCGGGCAGCACCCGTTTGGCCTTGCCGGTTTTGGCGCGTGCCAGGGGATTGAATACCGCAGCTGTCATTTAGCGCCTGGCGTGTAGATCTTGTCGAACTGGCCGCCGTCGTTGAAGTGCACTTTCTGCGCTTCGCCCAGGCTGCCGAACAGCTCGTTCACGGTAAACAGTTGGATGGGCTTGAACACCGCCACGTATTTCTTCAGGATGGCTTCGTTGCGCGGACGCAGTGCATGCTTGGCGGCGATCTCCTGCGCCTCGTCGGAGTACAGGTAGTCCAGGTATTCCTTGGCCAGCGCAGCCGTGCCCTTCTTGGCCACCGTGCGCTCCACCACCGCCACCGGGTTTTCGGCTACGACGCTGATGCTGGGGTGCACCGCATCGACCTTGCCGGCGCCGAATTCACGGTCGATCGACACCACTTCGGACTCGAAGGTCACCAGCACGTCGCCGATATTGCGTTGCAAGAAGGTAGTGGTCGCCGCGCGCCCGCCCTGGGCCAGCACCGGCACGTTTTTGTACAGCTTGGCCACGAACTCGGCAGCCTGGGCGTCGCTACCGCCCTTCTTCTTGGCGTAGCCCCAGGCGGCCAGGTAGGCGTAGCGGCCGTTGCCACCGGTCTTGGGGTTCACTACCACTACCTGGATACCGGGCTTGACCAGATCGTCCCAGTCCTTGATGCCCTTGGGATTGCCGTTGCGCACCAGGAACAGCATGGTCGACGTGGTGGGCGAGGCGTTGCCCGGGAACTTCTTATTCCAGTCTTTGACGACCACGCCCTTGTCGGCCAGGAAGTCGATGTCGGTCGAGGTATTCATGGTCACCACGTCGGCGTCCAGGCCCTCGGCCACCGAACGGGCGATGGCGCTGGAGCCGGCATGCGACTGGTCAATCTTCACATCCTTGCCGGTGGTTTTCTTAATGTGGGCCACAAAAGCCGCGTTGTAGTCCTTGTAGAACTCGCGTGCCACGTCGTAGGAGCCGTTGAGCAGCGTGGTTTGCTGCGCCGATGCCAGGCCGCTGGCGACAATCACTACGCCCGCAAACAGGCTACGGAGCGTGACGGAAGAGCGGAGGACGCCGGTACCACGGGGAAGATTGCGCATGCTTGAACCTGACCAATAAAGTTGTAAGCAATATTGTCCCGGCAAACCCATAGGCGGCTAACAACTGATTTTTTGTTTACATAGCCGAATTTGGAATATAGAAATACGCAAACGGGTTACGCTGCGGTATCGCCACCCGCCAACCATTCTTTCCAATAGTCCACGCAAGCGCGGATCTTGGGTAGCCGGTGCCGCTCTTGCAGCATCACCGCATAGATCGGGCTGGGCGGGCTGGGGAAGTAGTCTTGCAACAGTGGCACCATGGCACCACTGCGTACCAGCGGCCGGGCCATCAGATCGGTCAGCCGGGCAATGCCCACGCCATGCTGCACCAGCGCGGTCATCACCGCAGAATTGTCGGCCCGGGTATGGCTTTTGGCCACCCAGTCCTGTGGGCTGTCCGCAGGCCCCCATTGGTTCATGGCCAGACTGGCACTGCTGGTGACGATGCGGTGCTGCTTCAAATCATCCGGATGCTGCGGCGTGCCAAACGCGGCCAAATACGCAGGCGCGGCGTACAGGGTGCGGCTATGGATGCCGATCTGCCGTGCCACCAGGGTGTCGCTGGCCGGGCTGCCGGTGCGGATGGCCACGTCAATGCCGTCGCGTGCCATATCCACCACCCGGTCGTCGGCGGCAATATCCAGATGCAGCTGGGGATGGCGCTGGTACAGGCCGGCCAGACCCGGGGCAATCACCGACTCGGCCATCAGCGCACTGGCGCCGACCCGCACCCAGCCGCTAGGGCCGCTGATCTTGCCGCGCAACTCGCTGTCCAGCTCGGCGGTAGCGTCCAACATGCGCCGGGTATAGGCCAGGAAGGTGTCACCCTCGTCGGTCAGGCTCAGGCCGTGGGTTGTGCGGTGCACCAGGCGCACGCCGCAGCCGGCCTCCAGCCGCACCAAGGCACGGGTCACCTGGCTGACCGGCACTCCACGCTCGCGGGCCGCGGCAGACAGCGTGCGCAGCTCGGCAATGCGGGCGAACAAGGCGATGTCGTCAAGCTGGATTTGCATCGCGGGATTATGGCTTGTTTTGCACATACTGCAAAACCAAAATGCTTTTTATGCGGTTTCGGAACATTGCTTGACTGCCTACAGTGCAAACCACATTCACTACAAGGCCGACTCCATGCCCTACCTGCACATCCAACTCAGCCTGCCCGCCTCCGCTGCAGTGGCCTCCGAGGTCGGCGCGCTGCTCACCGACCTGACAGCGAGCATCCTCCAGAAAAAGCACGACCTCACCGCGGTATCGGTCGAATTTGTCGATCCGCTATATTGGTTCGTCGGCGGTGCGTCCCTGGCCAGCCAGCATCTGCGCAGTTTTTACCTGCAAGTCCAGGTGACGGCGGGCACCAACACCAAGGATGAAAAGGCCCGCTACGTGGCCCAGGTGTTTGCCGGGCTGGAGTCGCTGCTAGGCCCATTGGCGCCGGCCAGCTATGTCGTGGTGCAGGAAGTGCCCGCCGACGCCTGGGGTTACCAGGGCCGCACGCAGGAATACCGCTATGTCCAGGCCCAGCCTGCCAGCCGGTGAGGTCGAGGTATGGCTACGCCTCCGCCAAGCAACCAGGACTTGCACGCACTGGCCCTGCTCCGGGCCCAGGTGTTGCGCCGGGAAGCCATTGATGACTTCTGGCGCAGACTCGGAGCCGCTCTACGCCGGATCGGTCGGCCGGTTCAGCGTCGACCGCCACCACCACGCCAATAGTGGTCCGGTCGCCCGTAGTAGTACGGCGAGTAGTACGGCCGCGGCGCCACATAGATCTGCGGCTGCACGACGACCTCGGGCTGCGCGTACACCGCCGGGCCGTAGGCGCGAGGGCCATATGGCGCAACTACGCAGCCGCTGACGGTACCAGCTAGCAACACAACAGAAATGGCAGCTCGCATAGAAAGTCTCCTGAAACACAGTCATTCCACAACGTGGTAACCGTGTAACAAGCCGACGTGGTGGGGATGAAGTTCTGTAAAGCCCGGTAGGCCGCAAGTTCCTGGGTCGCTCCAGGGGCGTTGCAAACATTGCTAAAGTCGCCCCCTGCATCGCGGGTCCATCGGGCTCGCCCATCTCTTTAAATCTATAAGGTTCCCACATGGCACGCATGGTCCATTGCATCAAACTCGACAAAGAAGCCGAAGGCCTCGACTTTCCGCCCTACCCCGGCGATCTCGGCAAGCGCCTCTGGGAAAACGTCAGCAAGGAAGCCTGGGCCGCCTGGCTCAAGCACCAAACCATGCTGGTGAATGAAAACCGCCTGAACCTGGCCGACCTGCGGGCCCGCCAATACCTGGCCCGCCAGATGGAAAACCACTTCTTCGGCAGCGGCGCCGATGCCGCCCAGGGCTACGTGCCACCCACACCCTGAGCACCCACATAACGCCCGGCATGCCGAGCACTCCCACCCAGGGAATCCATGGGACCGGCTTTGCCGGACCATCGGATTCGCCCCCTGCAGGGGGTGGGAGGCCACACGCAGTGGGCAAGCCTGGGGGGGAACCGATCCAATGGCTGCCTGATGGAACGCCGTTCAGCCCGCGCTTTAGCGACCGCTACCGCAGCGAGTCCGGTGGGCTCAGCCAGGCCAGCGAGGTGTTTTTCAAAGGCTGCGGCCTGCCCGCCGCCTGGGCTGACCAGGCCCAATGGCGGATTCTGGAGACAGGTTTTGGCCTGGGCCTGAACTTTCTGGTCACCTGGGCCGCCTGGAAGGCCGACCCGCAACGCCCCCAACTGCTGCATTTCGTCTCTATCGAAGCCTGGTCCGCCAGCGCCGACGACCTGCTGCGCAGCTTTGCAGCCCACCCCGAACTCCTGCCGCTGGCCGCCCAATTGCACGCCCAGTGGTGGGAGCTTTCGCCCGGCTTCCACCGCCTGATGTTTGAAGGCGGCCAGGTGATGTTGACGCTGTGTATAGGCGATGCCCAGCCCATGCTGCGCGAGATGGTGTTCGAGGCCGACAGCGTGTACTTGGACGGCTTTAGCCCGCAGCGCAACCCGGATATCTGGAGCCTGCACACACTGAAAGCCGTGGCAAGGCATTGCCGGCGCGGCACCCGCGTCGCCACCTGGACCATTGCCCGCGCAGTGCGCGACGGCCTGGCCCAGTGCGGATTCGATGTGCAAAAAACCCCGGGCGTACCGCCAAAGCGCGACAACCTGCAAGGCAGCTTCAACCCGCAATGGGAGCCGCGCAAACCACCGCTGGCTGCGCCCATGCAGCACAGCCACTGCGTGGTCATCGGGTCAGGTGTGGCCGGCGCGGCCGTGGCGGCCAGCCTGGCGCGGCGCGGCTGGAAGGTCTCGGTACTGGACGCCGCTGCGGCGCCCGCTGCCGGCGCCTCAGGCCTACCGGGCGGGGTTCTGGCGCCGCTGGTGTCCAAGGACGACAACCTGCTGTCACGCCTGTCGCGTAGCGGCGTGCGCGCCACCTTGCAGCAGGCTGCAGCCTTGCTGAAAGCGGACGAAGACTGGCGGCCCTCGGGCGTGCAGGAGATGCGCGCCGAGGATAGCCCGCTGTGGCACGCGCATGCGGGCTGGATCAAGCCGGCCCGGCTGGTGCAGGCCTGGCTGGACCAGCCGAACATCGCTTGGCAGGGCAATGCCCGCGCCGAGCGTTTGCAACAAGTTGCCGAAGAATGGCAGGTATGGGGCGCCAACGGCCAGCTGCTGGCACAAGCCCCCTTGGTGGTGGTCGCCGCCGCACTGGGCAGTGCCGCACTGGCGGGGGTGGCGCTGCCACTGCAGCCTGTCCGCGGCCAGGTCAGCATCGGCACGCGTGGAGCCGAGGTGCTGCCGCCCTACCCCGTCAATGGCCATGGCAGCTTTATCCCCGATCTGCCGACGGCCCAGGGCCGGCGCTGGATCATGGGAGCGAGCTTCGAGCGCGACAACGCCCAGGCCGACATCACCGCCACCGACAACCAGGCCAACCTGGAGCGCCTGCAGATGCTGCTGCCAGAGGCCGCCCACGCCTTACAAGCCCAGTTTGAAGACGGGGTGCAGGCCTGGGCTGGCGTGCGCTGCGCGGCGCCCGACCGCATGCCCATGGTCGGCTGCATCGCACCCGGCCTGTGGGTCAGCACCGCCATGGGCTCGCGGGGCCTGAGCTTTGCGCACCTGTGTGCCGAGCTGCTGGCCGCGCAGCTGCACGGCGAGCCCTGGGCGGTGGAGAAGAAACTGGGCGCTGCGCTGGACGTGCAGCGCATGCTGACGCCGCGCGCTTAGCGGTGTGCGCGGATGGACGCGACGATCCCCAGGGTAAACAGCAATACGGCCAGCCATTGCAAGCCACTGGGCCACTGCCCGTCCCACACAAACGAATACAGCAGGCCGAACAGGGTTTCGCTGACGATCAGCTGGCCGCACAGGCTGGCGCCCAAACGCTGCGACGCCATACTCCAGCAGACGGTGGCCAGCCAGCCCGAGCCCACGCCAATCGCTATAAATACAATAGCTGCCAGTGCTTTATCTTCCTGCGCTAGCAGCACTTTTGGCTCAGAACCCACGAACAGCCACAAGCCCATGGCGCCGACACCGGTGGCGATGCCCAGCCAGTTGGTCCAGTCGCTGGCACGCACCTCGGGGTGGCGTTTCAGCCAGGCCGAGTTCCACACTGCAAACGCTGTCCAGCTGGCCATGGCCGCCAGTGCAAAACCAATGCCGCGCCAGGTATGTGGATAGGCCGTGGTGTCACCCGCCTGCTGTACGCCCAACATCAGCGCCAGGCCGGCCATGGTCAGCACCAGGCCCGGCAGCAAGGCCGACCAGCGCAAATGCCCGGGCTTGCCCAGCAGCATCACCCAGACCGGAATCGTGCCAATGATCAGCGTCGGCAGCTCGGTGCCCGCGTCCACAATCGCCAAGGCCAGCAGCCAGTAATAGCCGGTAAAGCCCAGCATGCTCAGCCCCAGCGCCGCCCAGGCCTGTTGCCGCGTCGGCCGGGGCCGCGAGCGCCAGCCCGCACACACCAGCACGGCGGCAAACGCGCCATAGAGTACAAACCGCCCCACGGCCACATCTACCGGCGCAAAGCCGCTGAGCACCCGTGGCGCGACAAACACCAGACCCCACAACGCACCGGCGGCGAGGCCGGCCAGAATGCCGGTCAGCAACGCTCAGGCAGCACCAAAGCCATCGTCGGCTGCAATGACGGCGCCATTGATGAAATGGCTCTGGCCGCTGGCCAGCATCACCAGCAGCGCGTCCAGGTCTTCGGGCTTGCCCACGCGCTTGCGCGGCAGCATGTTCACCAGCTTCTGGCCCTGCTCGGTGCCCCAGTGATGGTGGTTGATCTCGGTGTCGATGTAGCCGGGGCAGATGGCGTTGACATTGATGCCGTACTTGCCCCATTCCACCGCCATGGCCTTGGTCATCTGGATCACCGCGGCCTTGCTCATGCAGTACACGCCGATCTGCGGCAGCACCTTGAGGCCGGCCATGCTGGCGATATTGATGATGCGCCCGCCGGTAAAACTGCCCGGCGCCGAGCCCTGGGCGCGGGCTAGCATGCGCTTACCCACTTCTTGCGCCACGAAGAACGCGCCGCGCACATTGGTGTTGAACATGAAATCGAAGTCGTCTTCGCTCACGTCCTGCAGCCGCTGCGTGGTGCTGACGCCCGAGTTGTTGACCAGGATGTCGATCGAGCCAACCTCGGTCTCGGTGTGCGCCACAGCCGATTTGATGGAGTCGTTGTCGCTCACGTCCAGCTCGACCACGGTGGCATCGCCCCCCGCGGCAATGATGTGGGCGCGCAGCTCCTTGAGCTTGTCGACCCGACGGCTGGCCAGTACCACGGCCGCACCGGCCTGTGCCAGAGTGCGGGCGAATTGCGCGCCCAGGCCGCCCGAAGCGCCGGTAACCAAAGCCACCCGGCCCGAAAGATCCATGCTGTATGCCATTGCGAGTGTCTCCAAGATGATGCAGGAATGGCCCGATTGTGACAGTGCGCCTGCGTCAGTCCGCATAAAATCGCGGCGATTTTGTCCGTCCCCGTAACAGCTGCCGGCAGCCCCACACCAGAAAAGAATGACATGACCAACGAAGAGATCCTGGCCCAGTTTGGCCCCCGTGAAGCGATGGAGTACGACGTGGTGGTGGTCGGTGGCGGCCCCGGTGGACTGGCCACGGCCATCCGCCTGAAACAGCTGGCTGCGACCAAGGGCACAGACGTATCGGTGGTGGTACTGGAAAAGGGCTCCGAGCCCGGCGCCCACATCCTCAGCGGCGCCATCATGGACCCGATTGCACTCAGTGAACTGTTCCCCGACTGGAAGGCCATGGGCGCGCCGCTGAACCAGCCGGTGACCGACGACGCAATGATTTTCCTGGGCGAAAAATCGGCCTTCCGCACGCCCAACCTGCTGCTGCCTGACTGCTTCCAGAACCATGGCAACTACATCATCAGCCTGGGCGCGTTGACCAAATGGCTGGGCGAACAGGCCGAGGCCCTGGGCGTAGAAATCTTCCCCGGCTTTGCTGCCGCCGAAGTGCTGTACAACGATGATGGCTCGGTCAAAGGCGTGGCCACGGGCAATATGGGTGTCAGTAAGGAAGGCGAACCCACAGCCGACTTCCAGATCGGCATGGAACTGCACGCCAAGTACACCGTGTTTGCCGAGGGCGCGCGCGGCCACCTGGGCAAGCAGCTGATCGCCAAGTTCAAGCTGGATGCCGGCAAGGACCCGCAAACCTACGGCCTGGGCATCAAGGAAGTCTGGGAGATCGACCCGAAACGCCACCAGCCCGGCTTCGTCATGCACACCGCCGGCTGGCCCATGGACAGCAGCACCTACGGCGGCGCCTTCCTGTACCACATGGAGGGCAACAAGGTCACGCTCGGCTTTATCACCGGCCTGGACTACGCGAATCCGTACTTGAGCCCGTTCGAAGAGTTCCAGCGCTGGAAAACCCACCCGAACGTGCGCTGGTACCTGGAAGGTGATGCCGACCACGGCATCAAGCCGGCCAAGCGCCTGGGCTACGGCGCACGGGCCATTACCGCCGGCGGCCTGTCCAGCCTGCCCAAGACTGTGTTCCCTGGCGGCGCTCTGGTCGGCTGCGATGCCGGCTACCTGAACGTCAGCCGCATCAAGGGCAGCCACGCCGCCATCAAAACCGGCATGCTGGCCGCCGAAGCCGCCTATGACGCCGTCACCAGCGGCCGCCAACACGACGAGCTCAGCGCCTACCCTGCTGCGTTTGAGAAGAGCTGGCTGCACACCGAGCTGCACAAGGCGCGCAACTTCAAGGCCTGGTTCAAGAAGGGCTTGTTCACCGCCACGCTGATGAACGGCATCGAGCAGTTCCTGTTCAAGGGCCACATCCCCTGGACCCTGCACCGCGACAAGCCCGACCACGCCTATCTGAAGCCTGCGGCCGAGTGCAAGCCCATCGTGTATCCCAAGCCCGATGGCAAGCTCACCTTCGACCGCCTGAGCAGCGTGTTCATCAGCAACACCAACCACGCAGAGAACCAGCCCGCGCACCTGACCTTGAAAGACGCCAGCGTGCCGGTCAACATCAACCTGCACACCTACGCCGGCCCCGAGGCCCGTTACTGCCCGGCCGGCGTGTACGAGTTCGTGAAGACCGATGCCGGCCAGGACCGGCTGCAGATCAACGCGCAAAACTGCGTGCACTGCAAGACCTGCGACATCAAGGACCCGACGCAGAACATCGTGTGGGTGACACCGGAAGGCGGTGGCGGGCCGAACTACGCGGGCATGTAAGTTTGAGGCCTATTCTTAGGCATCAAATAAGGCTGTAGCGCAGGTAGCACCTGCGGAAGACGCTCCTGTTTTTGACATCAAGAACAGGAGCGTTTTGCTTTCAGCCTGCGTGCTGCCAGACCTGCGCGTCGGTGATGGCGCGCACATCGACGCGCACCGGCAGGATGCCGTCGCGGGCCGAGCGGTCGGCCACGGTCTGCAGCGCGGCAATGTCGGCCTCGCTGACGGGCCGGCCGGTGACCGCGGCGCGTGCGGTGATGGTGCGCGAGGCTTCGATTGGCAGCCGGGTCAGCTGGGTGTAGGCCTGGGCATAGGCTTCGGGGTGCGCCAGCGCCCAGTCGCCGGCGCGGGCCAGGCGGTCCAGAAACTGCACGATGGCTTTGCGCTTGCCGGCGTCGGCCAGGGCTTCTTCGCTGGCGGTGATGAAGCCCAGCGCGGTATTGATGCCGCGCCCGTCGCGCAGGATACGGCCGCCGTTTTGCAGCGCAATGGTGTAGTACGGGTCGAAGATCGCCCAGGCGTCGATCTGCTTGGACGAGAACGCGGTCGACGCATCGGTGGGCAGCACAAACTTGATGGTGACCTCGTCGCGCCGCACGCCGGCTTCTTCGAGCGCGCCATACAGCTGGTACTGCGAAATGCTGCCGCGTGCCGACGACACCACCACCGTCTGGCCGCGCAGATCGGCCACGCTGCGCAGCGTTGAGTCGCCCTGCACCACAATGCCCAGCGACTCCGGCTTGCCGACGCGGGTGGCGACGATCTTCAGCGGCGTCTTGCCCACCGCCGCGGCCAGCACCGGCAGATCGCCGGCCATGGCCGTGTCCACCGCGCCGCTGCGCTGGGCTTCGAACAAGGGAGCCGCGCCCTGGAAGTTGGCCCAGCGCCAACTGAACGGTGCGCCGTCCAGCGCCTTGGACGCTTCGAACAGCGCACGCAGGCCACCGGCCTGGTCGCCCAGTACCAAGGCCGGCGGCGTCTGGGCTCGGCCGATGATGGGAAAGGCAGAGATGGCCGGCAGCGCCGCAGCGCGTTGCAGCCATTGGCGGCGAGAAAAAGAAGAGTGGTGTAGATCGGTCATGCCACGAAGTTAGCAAGCCGGGCCGCGCGGCCCAACAACGCATTCCAACTATGGACATGCGTTTTTCTGCGTTGGCTTTTGGCTCCGCCCTGGTTACGGTGCAGGGCATGAAAACTTCTCTACTGACCCGCCGCGAATGGCTGCAAGCCGCCGCTGCGCTGGGCGCCGCCGGCCTCGGCACCGCCCAGGCGGCCTCCCCCACCACCACCCAAGACCTCAAGGGCGTGACCCTGCGCGTCGGCACCTACAAGGGCCTGTGGCGCCCGCTGCTGCAGGCGTCCGGCCAGGCGAATACACCGTACAAGATCGACTGGCGCGAATTCAACAACGGCGTGCTGCACATCGAAGCCATCAACGGCGACGCGCTGGACCTGGGCTCGGGCAGCGAGATCCCGGCCGTGTTTGCCGCGCGCCAAAAAGCCCATGTGCGCTTCGTCGCCGTGACCCACGAGGACCTGAACAACCAAGCAACTCTGGCGCGCAAAGACTCGTCCATCCGCAGCATTGCTGACTTCAAGGGCAAGCGCATCGGCTATGTGCGCGCCACCACCGCCCACTACTACCTGGCCAAGCAGTTGGCCGAGGTCGGGCTGTCGTTCAGCGACATCGACGCGGTCAGCCTGACGCCAGCCGATGGCCTGTCGGCCTTTGCCCGCGGCGACCTGGATGCCTGGGCCATCTACGGCTACAACGGCCAGCTGGCGCGCACCCAGTACGGCGCACGCACCATCAAGACGGCGGTGGGTTATCTGTCGGGCAACTTCCCGATCTACGCCAATCCGCGCACCCTGGACGATGCGCCCCGCCGTGCCGCCATTGGCGACCTGCTGCAGCGCCTGCAGCGCTCCTTTGCCTGGATCAACGGCAACTACCTGGCCTATGCCAAGGCCCAGTCGGCCGAGACCCGGGTGCCGGTGGGCGACCTGGTCGAGCTGTTCAACGGCCGCAGCGGCGACTACAGCCTGGCCGCCGTGGACGACAAGGTGGTGCGCAGCCACCAGGACGTGGCCGACACCTTCCAGAAGCTCGGCGTGCTCGACGGCCCGGCGAATGTAGTGCAGCTCTGGGACCGCAGCTTCGACAGCCTGCTGCGCCGCGCCTGAGCTCTACCCCCTTTCCCCACACTCTTCCCAAGGACACTCCATGAGCCAAAACGATGTTGAATTCATCGGCATGATCCAGACCCACAAGGTCTCGGAAATCCATGCCGCCCAGGGCCCGGCCATCGACCGCGACTATGTGCGCGCCTTCGCCCAGGCGCACGAGCAGGCCGGCTTTGACCGCGTCCTGGTGCCCCACCATTCGACCAGCCCGGACGCGACGCTGACGGTGGCCTACGCCGCCTCGGTGACCGAGCACATCCACTTCATGCTGGCGCACCGCCCCGGCTTTGTGGCCCCTACCCTGGCGGCGCGCCAGTTCGCCTCGCTGGACCAGTTCAGCGGCGGCCGGCTGGCGGTGCACTACATCTCCGGCGGCTCGGACGACGAGCAAAAGCGCGACGGCGACTGGCTGGACCACGACCAGCGCTATGCCCGCACCGACGAGTACCTGGACGTGCTGCGCAGGGTCTGGACCGCCGATAAAGCCTTCGACCACCAGGGCGCGCACTACCGCTTCCAGAACGCGTTTTCCGACGTAAAACCGGTGCAGAGCTTGAACGGCAAGCCACACGTGCCGGTGTACTTCGGGGGCGCGTCGGAAGCCGCGATTCCGGTCGCCGGCAAGCATGCCGATGTGTACGCGCTGTGGGGTGAATCGCTCGACCAAGCGCGCGAGCTGACCACCCGCGTGCGCGCCGAGGCCGCCAAGCATGGCCGCCAAGTGCGTTTCTCGGTGTCTTTCCGCCCCATACTGGCCGAGACCGAAGACAAAGCCTGGGCGCGCGCCGAATCCATCCTGGCCGAAACCAAGCGCCTGCGCGTGGTGCAAGGCTTTGGCGTCGGCGGGCCGCAGCAAAGCGAGGGCGCGAAACGCTTGCTGGCCGCCGCCGACAAAGGCCCGCGCGTCGACAAGCGGCTGTGGACCGCGGTGGCGCAGGCCATCGGCGGCCGCTCCAACAGCACGGCCTTGGTCGGCACGCCCGAGCAGGTGGCCGATGCCCTGCTCGACTACTACGACCTGGGTGTCACCACCTTCTTGATCCGCGGCTTCGACCCGCTGGAAGACGCTACCGACTACGGCCGTGAACTGATTCCGCGCACCCGCGAACTGGTGGCCCAGCGCATCGCATCCCAAAGGAAAGCGGCATGAGCGCCGTACTCTCGATAGACCGCAGCACGGCGAACACCACGCGACTGCCACTCAACCCCAACCCGCAGCAGAAATTCTGGTTCGACCCGATTCCGCCGCGCACCAGCATCGAGGCCGAGCGCCGGCACCGGCAAGAGCGGTTGGCGGGCGCCTTCCGACTGTTCGCCCGCTTCGGCTTTGCCCAAGGCCTGGCCGGCCATATCACCGCGCGCGACCCGGAGCTGAGCGACCATTTCTGGGTGAATCCGCTGGGCGTGCATTTCTCGCGCATCAAGGTGTCGGACCTGCTGCTGGTGAACAGCAAGGGCGAAACCGTGATCGGCGACCGGCCGCTGAACAAGGCGGCATTTGCCATCCACGCGGCCATCCACGAGCACAACCCGAAGATCGTTGCCGCGGCGCACACCCATTCGACCTACGGCAAAGCCTGGTCGACCCTGGGCCGCAAGCTCGACACGCTGACGCAGGACGCCTGCGTGTTCCACGACGACGTAGCGCTGTTCGACGACTTCACCGGCATGGTGGTCGATGAAAGCGAAGGCCTGCGCATCGCCAGGGCTCTGGGCGACCGCAAGGGAGCGATCCTGCAGAACCACGGCATCCTGACCGCTGGCCCGACGGTAGAAGCCGCCGCCTGGTGGTACATCGCGCTGGACAACGCCTGCCATACCCAGCTGCTGGCCGAGGCCGCGGGCACACCCAAGGCGATTGACGAAGCCACAGCCCGCCACACGCACGAACAAATAGGCAAGCCCGAGGGCGCGCTGCATTCGTTCGAGAGCCTGTACGAAGGACTTGTGCAGGCCGAGCCGGAACTGCTGGACTAGCGCGACACGGGCGCATTGCCAACGTTGCCAACATTGATTTAGCGCAAACATCGGTGGAGCCCTCTGGCTACACTGGTGCGTACAACCAATGGAGGCATCGCATGAAAATTCTTCTCGCCGTAGACGGCAGCGCCCACACCAAGAAAATGCTGGCCTACCTGGCCACACACAATGAGTTGTTTGCCACCGTTAACGACTACATCGTGCTGACCGTGCAGCCCACGATACCGCCGCGGGTACGCAGCGCAGTGGGCAAGGAGGCGGTGGACAACTATGCCCTGGAAGAAGCCGAGAAAGTGCTGGCCCCAGTCAGCGAGTTCCTGCTGCGCCATGGCATCGATGCCAAGACCAGTTGGAAGATGGGGCGGGCCGGCGAAACCATTGCCCAGTTTGCCGATGCCGAGAAATGCGACATGGTGGTGATGGGCTCGCACGGCCACAGCGCGCTGACCAACCTGGTGATGGGCTCGGTGGCCACCCAGGTGCTTGCGCACTGCAATGTGCCGGTGCTGCTAGTGCGCTAAAAGAAAGCTTTTTTAGGCACCAAATCGCCCTCTGGCGCAGGCAGTACCTGCACAAGCCGCTCCTGTTTTTGATATCAAAAACAGGAGAGTTTTGCTTTTTCAGGTTCAGTGACCGCTGTGCTTGGCCGCCGGCTTCTTGCCGAACAAGGCACCGATCTCGCCCACCACGCCGCGGCGGAACAGCAGCACGCAGACCACAAAGATCGCGCCCATGATGACGGTGACCCAGGAACCCACCTTGTCGGCCAGCAGGTTCTCCAGACTGACGATGGTGAAGGCCCCGGCCACCGGCCCGAGGATGGTACCCAGCCCACCCAGCAGGGTCATCAGCACCACCTGGCCCGAGGTATGTCAGTGCACGTCGGCCAGCGAAGCCAGCTGGAACACCAGTGACTTCATGGAACCCGCCAGCCCGGCCAGCGAGGCCGAGATCACAAACGCCAGCAGCTTGAATCGGGCCACGTCGTAGCCCAGCGAGATGGCCCGCGGTTCGTTGTCGCGGATGGCTTTCAATATCTGGCCGAACGGCGAATGGATGGTGCGGTGGATCAGCCAGAAGCCGGCCAAAAACACTGCAAACACAAAGAAGTACATGGCAATGTTGTCGTTCAGATCGACGACCCCGAACAGCTTGCCGCGCGGAATGCCCTGCATGCCGTCTTCTCCGCCAGTGAACGGCATCTGAAGCGCCACAAAGTAGACCAGCTGCGCCAAGCCTAGCGTAATCATGGCGAAGTAAATGCCCTCGCGGCGGATCGCCAGCATGCCAAACAGCGCCCCCAGCACGCCACCAAACGCGGCCCCGGCCAGCAGGCCGAGTTCGGGCGACAAGCCCAGGTCGCGGCACAGATAGCCGGTGATGTAGGCCGAGCCGCCGAAGAACGCCGCATGCCCGAACGACAGCAGCCCGGCAAAGCCCAGCAGTAGGTTGAAGGCGCAAGCAAACAGGGCAAAGCACAGCAGCTTCATCAGGAACGTGGGGTACAGCACGAAGGGCGCGACGCAGCCCGCGGCGATCAGTACCGAAAATAGGGCCATCGTGCGCTGGCGTTCAGTCATAGCGTTCATTCCAATCCATCTCGACTTTTAGGCTTGCTTGCCGAACAGGCCTGCGGGTTTGACCAGCAGGACCAACACCATGACCACAAAAATCACCACCGCCGAGGCCTCGGGGTAGAACACCTTGGTCAGCCCCTCGACCACGCCCAGCCCCAGGCCGGTGAGGATGGCGCCCAAAATGGACCCCATGCCGCCGATCACCACCACCGCAAACACCACGATGATCAGGTTCGAGCCCATCACCGGGTTCACCTGCATGATGGGTGCCGCCAGCACGCCGGCAAACGCGGCCAGCGCCGCGCCCACCGCATAGGTGGCGGTCAGCAGCACCGGTACATTGATGCCCAGGGCCTGCACCAGGTCCGGCCGCTGGGTGGCAGCACGCAAGGTGGCGCCCAGGCTGGTGCGTTCGATCGCATACCAGGCCCCGAAGCACACGGTGAGTGCAGCCACCACCACCCAGGCTCGGTAGATCGGCAGGTACATGAAGCCCAGGTTGAAGCCGCCCTGCAGCAGCTCGGGCACCTCGTACGACTGGCCCGACACGCCAAAGTAATTCTTGAAAACGCCCTCGGCAATCAAGGCCAGGCCGAAGGTCAGCAGCAGGCCGTACAGGTGGTCCAGCTTGTACAGATGGCGCAGCATGGTGCGCTCGATCAGCACCGCCACCAGCCCCACCACCAGCGGCGCCAATAGCAGAGCCGCCCAGTAGTTGATGCCCAGGTGGGTAAAGGCCAGCCAGGCCACGAAGGCCCCCACCATGTACTGCGCGCCATGGGCAAAGTTGATGATGTTGAGCAGGCCGAAAATGATGGCCAGGCCCAGACTCAGGATGGCATAGAACGAGCCGTTGATCAGCCCCAGCAAAAGCTGGCCAAAAAACGCGGGTGACGGTATGCCGAAGATGTCCATAGCGGGTGTTTCCCTCTTAGCGCAAAAGAATCCGGGGCCACAAACGGCCCCGGGGGAATCAACTTACTTTTTGATCAAGGCGCAACGCGATGCCGACAACGGCTGGAAGGCTTCGGCCGCGGGAATCACCGCCTTGACCTTGTAGTAGTCCCACGGTGTCTTGGATTCGGCCGGGGTCTTCACCTGCATCAGGTACATGTCGTGCACCATGCGGCCGTCTTCACGGATGCTGCCGTTCTTGGCGAAGAAGTCGTTGATCGGCATCTTCTTCATCTGCGCCATCACCTTGCCCGTGTCGTCGCTATTGATGGCCTTGACTGCCTTCAGGTAATGCATGGTGGACGAGTATTGTCCCGCTTGCACCATGGTTGGCATGCGCTTGTGCTGGGCGAAGAAGCGCTTCGACCAGGCCCGGGTATCGTCGTTCAGATCCCAGTAAAAACCTTCGGTCAGGTACATGCTCTGGGTGGTCTTCAGGCCCAGCGAATGGATGTCGGTAATGAACATTAGCAAGCCGGCCAATTGCTGCTTGGGCGTAACGCCGAATTCGGCCGCCTGCTTGATGGAATTGATGGTGTCGCCGCCCGCATTGGCCAGGCCGATGATCTGCGCACCCGAAGACTGGGCCTTGAGCAGGAAGGACGAAAAGTCCGAGGTGGGGAACGGATGGCGCACACCGCCCACCACTTCGCCGCCATTGGCCTTGACCACGTCCGACGCATCTTTTTCCAGCGCTTGGCCAAACGCATAGTCGGCCGTCAGGAAGAACCATTTTTTGCCGCCGGCCTTGGTCACTGCCTTGGCCGTGCCATTGGCCACCGCATAGGTGTCGTAGGCCCAGTGCACGGTCACGTCATTGCAGCTCTCGTTGGTGATGGCGGTGGAGCCGGCGCCGTTGATGATGGCGATGCGGTTCTTTTCCTTGGCGATCTTCTGCACCGCCAGCGCGGTGGAGGACGTGACCAACTCAGTCACCACGTCGACCTTGTCGCGCTCTATCCACTCGCGCGCCTTGTTGCTTGAGATGTCGCCCTTGTTCTGGTGGTCGGCCGACACCATTTCAACCTTGAACGTGGGCTTTTCTGCAGCCACGAAGTCGTCGATGGCCATCTTGGTGGCGATCACTGCGCCATTGCCGGCCAAGTCGGAATAGGTGCCTGACAAGTCGGTCAGCACGCCGATCTTGACGATGCCGTCCGACACCTGGGCCTGGGCAGCGCCAGCCAGCAAGACACTGAGGCCTATCGCAAGGGCAAGGGGGGTGGGGGTGAACTTCATGGGTTGTCTCCTCTGGTCAACGGTGGGTAAAAACGGCTTGAACGCCGAATCGCATGGGTCATCCCGGCTTAAACGCCGAGCAGGGCTTGCATTGCACTGGTCTTGGCTGCCAGCTCATCTTTTTGCACAACCATGGCCACCTGGCCATGTTCCAACACATAGTGCCGGTCCGCCAGGGGCGCGGCGAAGCGGAAGTTCTGCTCCACCAGCACGATGGTGTAGCCGCGGGTCTTCAGCAGGCGGATCACCTCGCCGAGCTTCTTGACGATCACTGGGGCCAGGCCTTCGGTGATTTCATCGAGCAGCAAGGTCTTGGCGCCGGTGCGCAGAATCCGCGCCATAGCCAGCATCTGCTGCTCGCCGCCGGACAGCCGGGTGCCCGGGCTGTTGCGGCGTTCCTGCAGATTGGGGAACAGCGCATAGATTTCATCCAGTGTCATGCCGCCGCTCGACACCACCGGAGGCAGCATCAGGTTTTCTTCGGTGGACAGGCCGGCAAAAATACCCCGTTCTTCCGGGCAGTAGCCCACGCCCAGGCGCGCAATGCGGTGGGGCGCCAGGTTCTGTACCTCGACGCCGTTGAACATGATGGAGCCGGTGCGCTTACCGACCAGGCCCAGAATCGCCTTCAGCGTGGTGGTCCGGCCCGAGCCATTGCGCCCCAGCAGCGTGACCAGCTCGCCGCGGCTCACATGCAGGTCGATGCCGTGCAAGATGTGCGACTCGCCATAGAAAGCATGCAGCCCGCTAACGCGCAGCATCTCGCCGCTAGGGTGGAAGGCACTGCTCATGCTTCCACCCCCACATAGGCTTCCAGCACCCGCGGGTCTTTGGACACAGTGGCGTAGTTGCCCTCGGCCAGCACGCTGCCGCGCTGCAGCACGGTGAGCATGTCGCACAGCGACTCGACCACCGACAGGTTGTGCTCGACCATCAGGATGGTGCGGTTGGCCGACACCTTGCGGATCAATTCCACCACCCGGCCTACGTCTTCATGGCCCATGCCCTGGGTGGGCTCGTCGAGCAGCATCAGCTCGGGGTCGAGCGCCAGCGTGGTGGCGATCTCCAATGCGCGCTTGCGGCCATACGGCATCTCGATGGCCACGGTATCGGCAAAGCTTCGCAGGTCGACTTCTTCCAGCAAGGCCATGGCCCGGTCGTTCAGCGCATCCAGCCGGCGCACCGACGACCAGAAGTTGAACGAGTCGCCGCGCTTGCGCTGCAGCGCCACGCGCACGTTCTCCAGCGCAGTCAGGTGGCCAAAGGTGGCCGATATCTGGAACGAGCGCACCATGCCGCGGCGCGCCACCTGCACCGAGCTTTCGCGCGTGATGTCGATGCCATTGAACTGGATATGGCCCTGGGTGGGCTGAATGAATTTGGTCAGCAGATTGAAAACTGTTGTTTTACCGGCACCATTCGGGCCTATCAGCGCATGGATGCTGCCGCGTTTGACCTGCAGGTTCACATTGGAAACGGCGGCAAAGCCCAGGAACTCCTTGGTCAGGCCCTGCGTCTGGAGAATGGTGTCGTCAGGCAATGTTTTAAGCAAAAGTATTTCCTTTCTGACTCAATCTATAGACTTTACTTGCGCACGTAGCAGAAATTTCTGGATTTTCCCGGTTGACGTTTTGGGTAATGTGCAGAACACGATGTGTTTGGGCACCTTGAAGCGGGCCAGGTGGGTGCGGCTGAAGTCGATGATGTCCTCGGCCGTGGCCTGGACGCCGGGTTTCAGCTCGACAAACGCGCACGGTACCTCGCCCCATTTCTCGTCCGGCTGGGCCACCACCGCGGCCAGCATCACCGCCGGATGGCGGTGCAGCACGTCTTCGACCTCGATACTGGAGATGTTCTCGCCGCCCGAGATGATGATGTCCTTGCTGCGGTCCTTGATCTGGGCGTAGCCGTCGGGGTGCATCACCGCCAGGTCGCCGGTGTGGAACCAGCCGCCGGCAAAGGCCTCGGCCGTGGCGGCCGGGTTCTTCAGGTAGCCCTTCATCACCACATTGCCGCGGAAGAAGATTTCGCCCATGGTCGTGCCGTCGGCCGGCACCGGCTGCAGGGTCTCGGGGTCGAGCACCGCAATCGCCTGCTGCAGCGGATAGGCCACGCCCTGCCGGCCGTTCAGGCGGGCCCGCTCGTCCAGGGGCTTGCTGGCCCAGGATTCCTGCTTGGCGCAAACAGCCGCCGGGCCATACACCTCGGTCAGGCCATAGGTGTGGGTGACGTCGATGCCGGCTTTCTCGCAGCCTTCGATCACCGCGGCCGGCGGCGCCGCGCCCGCCATCAGGCCCAACACGGTATGCGTGATGCCCTCGCGCAGGGCGGCCGGCGCATGGATCAGCATGTTGAACACAATCGGTGCGCCGCACAAATGGGTGATGTGGTGCTCGCGGATCAGCCCAAAGATGGCGGCCGGATCGACCCGGCGCAGGCAAACGCTGGTGCCGGCCACCAGGGCCATGGTCCAGGGGAAGCACCAGCCATTGCAGTGGAACATCGGCAGCGTCCACAGATAGACCGCGTGGTGCGGCATCTGCCAGGCCAGCACGTTGTTGGCCGCGTTCAGGTAGGCGCCACGGTGGTGGGTGACCACGCCCTTGGGGTTGCCGGTGGTGCCCGAGGTGTAGTTCAGCGCAATCGCATCCCACTCGTCGGCCGGCAGCTGCCAGGCGAACTGCGGGTCGCCCAGGGCGATGAAGGCCTCGTAACTGGTGTCGCCCAGCGCTTTGCCGTCGGGCGCCAACGGGTCTTCGACCTCGATCACGAAGGGCCGCTGCTCGCCCAGCAGCGACAGGGCTTTCTCCACCACCGGCGCAAATTCGCGGTCGATCAGCAGCACCTTGGCCTCGCCGTGCTGCAGCATGAAGGCGATGGCTTCGCCGTCCAGCCGGGTGTTCAAGGTGTTCAGCACCGCGCCCGACATGGGCACGCCGAAGTGGACTTCCAGCATGGCTGGCACATTGGGCAGCATCACGGCCACGGTATCGCCCTCGCCTACGCCGCGGGCCTGCAAGGCGCTGGCCAGTTGCCGGCAACGCGCATAGGTTTGGGCCCAGGTCTGGCGGCGGTCTCCGTAAATGATGGCCAGGCGGTCGGGATACACGTGGGCCGATCGCTCGATGTAGCTCAGTGGCGACAAGGCCACAAAGTTGGCAGGGTTCTTGTCCAAACCCTGTTGGTACGGGTGGGTGCTGCGCATGGAGGTCTCCAGTTCCTGTTCACCGAATGCCGGTCCAGGCTTATTTTGTTGGCTGGATTATGGGCACGGCTTTTTTACAGGTTACTGACGGGTTACCAGGCCAGGCACAGGGAGTTTCCCGTAGTCCACAATTTATAAGAAATGGCATTCCAGCGCTTATTTCACCAGCGCCAGCAGCTATCTAAATAGTAGCAACTAGACGCTATTGATGGCGTTGCACAGATAGTCGGCTAGGCTGCGCTGGGCGGCGCTCAGCGGCAGTGCGGCCCCCACCAGGGCCAGTTCGCTGGGCGACAGCGCAGGGTAGCCGTCGGCCGGGCCCAGCACGCGGTGCTCGGCCAGCACTGCGCTGGTCGGCAACACGCTGACGGCCAGGCCCGATGCCACCGCCGCCTGGATGCCGGCCAGGCTCTGGCTGCCGAACACGATGCGCCAGCGCTTGCCGGCTTTATCCAGGCTACGCGTGGCCCGCAGCCGGTAGATGCAACCCTGCGGATACAAGGCCAGCCGCACCTCGTCCGCCGGCGGCATATGGGTGGTGCCGGCCACCCACACCAGGGGCTCGGGCCAGCAGGCGATGCAGGGGCCGCTGCCGGGCTCGCGCTTGAGCAAGGCCATGTCGATGCTGCCGGCGGCCAGCGCGCGCTGCAGGTCCACGCTCATGCCGCTGGTGGTTTCCAGCCGTACTTGGGGGGCGATGGCCATGTAGCCGGACAAGATGGCCGTCATGCGGCGGGCGTCGAAATCCTCCGGCAAGCCGATCCGCACCGTGGCCAGCGCGCTGGGGCTGGCCAGCGCGTCTTCGGCCTCCTGAGCGATGGCCAGCAGTCGGCGTGCATAGCCGGCCAGCATCTCGCCACGCTCGGTAGGGACCACGTTCTTGCCGGTGCGGTCGCGCTGCAGCAAGGCATGGCCCACGCTGTCTTCCAGCCGCAGAATCTGCTGGCTGACGGTGGACTGCGTGCGGTGCACCCGCTCGGCCGCGCGGGTGAAGCTGCGCTCGTCCACCACGCACACCAGAGTCTTCAGCAGGTCGAGGTCGAGCATGGCTTCGTTAGTGGTTATTCAAATCAATATTAAATAATAAATCAATTTGCAAATATGTAAGCCCTGGTTCACAGTGCGGGCTCGATCCACCTACCGCACACCACCATGTCCCTGCACCACACCCCCCGGCCGCAATGGCTGACCTTCGACTGCTATGGCACCCTGATCCAGTGGGACGAGGGGCTGCAAGCCGTCTTCGCCGAAATTCTGCGGGCCAAGAACGCCAGCGACATCGACCCGGCCACGCTGATCGCTGTGCATGACCGGCACGAACACGCGCTAGAGCAAAGCCCGCCGCACCGCTCGTTCCGCGAGGTCTCGGGCGCGGCGCTGCGCCTGGCGCTGGCCGAGCTGGACCAGCCCAGCCAGGCCGACGATGGCCAGCGCCTGACCGAACGCATAGGCGCCATGCCGCCGTTTCCCGAGGTGGTTGGCACGCTGCAGCAGCTGAAGGCGCGCGGCTACCGGTTGTGCATCATCTCGAACACCGACGACGACATCATTGCCGGCAACGTGGCCCAGCTCGGCGGCACCATAGACCGGGTCATCACCGCCCAGCAGGGAGGCGCCTACAAACCCGCGCGGCAGCTGTTCGAACACGCGTATGCCCAGCTGCAGGTGGCCAAGGAGGACGTGGTGCATATCTGCGCCAGCCCGCACCTGGACCACGCGGCCGCCCGCGACATCGGTTTCCGCTGCGTCTGGATAGACCGCGGCCGGCGCAGCCCGCTGCCCGACTACACCCCCGACGCCACCCTGCCCACGCTGGCAGGCGTGCCCGCATTGTTCGACACGCTAGGCTGGTAAGCCGAGCCATCTTTTACAAGAAAAATATGGCCCTAGCGCATATTCCACCAGCACAAGCAGCTATTTAAAGAATAGCAAACTACGGAATGACCCGCAGCCGCCGGTGCCTGGCAAAAAAGGCCCACAGCAGAGCGCTGGCATCGGGTCCCACGCTGTCGTTGAAGCGCAGCGTGCCATCGCCGCCGCTCCAGGCGTGCTCCAGCCCGGCAATGCGGCATACCGACACAATGGGTTTGTGGCCCACACGGTAATCCTGCGTCTGGAAGGCATGGCGCGGGCTGCGGCCCTTGGGCCGGGCGGGGGTCAGTACGGTGACCGGGGCCAGGTCGGTGATGCCATTGATCCGCAGAAACTGCTGTGCCACCTGTTGCTGGTTGACGATGCGCACCACTTTGTCGGCATCGCCGTGCAGGATGATGGCGGGCATGCGCGGAAAGCCCCCGCCGTCCACGGTGGCCTGCACCGCCTGCGCCACATGGGTTCCGCCACCGGTCTGCATCGCGGCAAAGGCCGCCATGCGGTTGTCCGCGGTGCCAAACACCGGGCCGGAATGCAAGCCCACGGCGGCAATGCGAAAGGGGTAGCGCAGCGCGATGATCTGCGCCAGCGCCGCGCCGGCTGAAATGCCGGCCAGGTACACCCGGCTCGCATCCAGCCCCAACCGGGCCACCACCTGCGTGACCATACCCGCCACAAGTCCGGCCTCGCCGCCGCCATTTTGCGTGGCGCGCTGGTACCACTGCCAGCAGCGGTGGGCGTCGATGGTCAGCAACTGCTGCGGATACAACACCGCAAAGCCCTTGCGCTGGGCCAGCTGGTTCATGCGCGTGCCCTGGGCGAAATCGGGCGCGGTCTGGGTGCAGCCGTGCAGCATGACGACCAAGGGCAAAGGTTTGTGGGCCTGCGCCGTGTCGCGCAGCGGCAGGTACAGCCAGTAGCTCATGCGCTGGCCATTGGGTGCGGCGAAGAAGGAACGGGTCCAACTGCCGGGCAGTGCCGCCGGTGGCGCGGATTGGGCGGCAGGTCTGGTAGTGGGCTTAGCGGATGGCTTGGTGGCGGGCTTGGGCGCAGGTTTCGGGGGCGCGAGCGCCTGTTTTACTGCGGCCTTGGTCGCCTTCTTGGTGGCCGCCGTCAAGCTTCTGACCAGCTTTTTCTGCTGGGTCTTGGCGATACGGGTCAGGCTTTTCAACCACAGACTGCTGAGACTTCGGGCCATATTTGCAATCTTTCGTGGTGGTGGCGTTGACCAGGGTGGTCAATCCCGATCGGGGGCGATCGCTTCGGCGTAGTCGTACAAGGCACCCAGAATCTCTTCGCCGCGCTCGTCGGCGGTTTCCGACAGGGCGTCAATCTCGCTGAACAGGCTGTCTATGGTGCGGGCGCCGCCCTCACCGTCAAACAGGCGCGCGGCGCGGTGCTCTTCCCAACGCTGCAGCTCTTCGGGCGAGAGGCTGGCCGGGAAGTTGCGCGCACGGTAGCGGAACAGCAGCTCGTCCAGCCGGCTGTCGTCAAAGCTGCTGCGCACCTGGGCCAGCTTATCGGGCGACAGCGTACGCAGATCGTTCAGGCGGCGGCGGTCGTGGTCGCCCACAAAGCCGCCGTACAGGTCTTCGTCCACATCGCGCGCAGGCTCAGGCGGGCGCTCAAACACTGCGGGCCAGATGCCACTCATATCCGGCAAGGCCCGCGCCTCGGCCGCGTGGGCGCGCAGCAGGTCGCCATCCAAGCCCCAGCGTTTGGCCAGCTCGGGCGACAGGGTTTTCAAATTGGACACCACCATGGGCGACTTGTTCAGGTGGATGGTCTTGATGGGCAGGCGGGTTACACCCTCGGGCAAGTCACTGGCCTTGCTGAACATGCGCAGACGGATGTCTTCCACATTCATCTGGCTGAATTCCGCCGGGCTGTGCGACAGGTCCCAGGCAATCAGCTCGTTGCGGTTGGTCGGGTGCATGGCCAGCGGCCACATCAGGGCCAGGCAGCCACGCTCGGCAGGGAACATGCCGGAGATATGCAAAAACGGCCGCGCCGCCTGCAGCGTGGTGGGCAGGCCCAGCTCGGCGGCCACCCGCTCTTTCTTGTGCAAGCCCAGGCAAAAGTCAAACAGGCGCGGCTGGGCGGCGCGTATCAGGCGCGCCAGGGCAATAGTGGCGCGCACGTCGGACAGGGCATCGTGCGCGGCCTCGTGCAGCAGGCCGTTGGCGCGGCTCAGGTCTTCCAGGCGGAAGCTAGGACCGCCTTCGGGCTTGCTCGGCCAATCGATGCCATCGGGGCGCAGCGCGTAGGCGGTGCGCACCACGTCCAGCAGGTCCCAACGGCCGCATCCGTTTTGCCATTCGCGCGCGTACGGGTCGATCAGGTTGCGCCAGAACATGAAGCGCGTGATCTCGTCGTCGAAGCGGATGGTGTTGTAGCCCACGCCTATGGTGCCAGGCTGGCTGAAGGCCTGCTCGATCTGGGCCGCAAACTCGGTCTCGCGCACGCCGCGCTGCAGGCAGATTTGCGGGGTGATGCCGGTGATCAGGCAGGATTGCGGATCGGGCAGAAAGTCCGGCGCGGGCTGGCAGTACAGCATCATCGGCTCGCCGATCTCATTCAGCGAGGCATCGGTGCGGATGGCGGCGAACTGGGCGGGCCGGTCGCGCCGCGCATTGGCACCAAAGGTTTCGTAGTCGTGCCAGAGAAAGGTGTGCTCGGACATGGCCAGTCGGGGTTCAGCGCTTGGCCAGGGCCAGGTCAACGCCGCGGTTCGCCAGCGCGTCGGCACGCTCGTTGCCCGGGTGGCCTGCATGGCCTTTGACCCAGCGCCATTCGATCTTGTGGCCGGCCGTGTTGACCAGGCCGTCCAGACGCTGCCACAGGTCCACGTTCTTTACCGGCTCTTTGGAGGCGGTGAGCCAGCCACGGGACTTCCAGCCCTTGAGCCATTCGGTCATGCCCTTGAGCACGTACTGGCTGTCGATATACAGGGTGATGCTGCAAGGCTGCTTCAGCGCGCTCAAGCCTTCGATCACGGCCATCATCTCCATCCGGTTGTTGGTGGTGGCCAGCTCGCCGCCAAACAGTTCTTTCTCGGTACCGCCCCAGGTCAGCAAAACACCCCAGCCGCCCGGGCCAGGGTTGCCCTTGCAGGCGCCATCGGTATACATGTCAACGTGGTTCAAACACAGCTTTCTAAATCAATCAAACAGGGTTCGTTTTTACCAGATGGCTTAGCGGCCATCGTGGGCGTCGCGGTGGGCTTTCCGGTTGGCGATGGGTACCGGCGCGTTGGCCAGCACCTTGGGCGCCTTCCAGCTCGGCCCCAGCAAGCGCATCCCGCGCACCCGCTTGACGGCCACCACAAAATACACCGCGCCCAGGATGGGCCAGGAGCGCTCGCCCACGCGCTCCATCCAGGCAAAGCGCTGCAGCCAGGCCTCGCTGCGCACCGACGGGCGGTAGCAGCCAAACTGCACCGATTCCACCTCGAAGCTCAGCAGGCGCAACCAATCGCGCAAGCGCCAGTAGCCGATGAATTCGCCCGCCTCGGGCAGGTACAGGTCGCCCACGCCCAGGCGGCGGTACAGCCGGGCCCGGGTTTGCCGCAGGCCCCACAGGCTGACCGGGTTGAAGCCCGAAATCACCACCCGGCCTTCGGGTACCAGCACCCGCTCGGCCTCGCGCAAGGTGGTGTGGGGGTCGGCGCTGAGTTCCAGCGCATGCGGCAGCAGCAGCAGGTCCAGGCTGCTCTCCGGGAAAGGTAGGGCCGCGAAATCGGTGACCAGGGTGGCCCGCGGGTCCACCGCCCCGCCTGCCAAAGGCGCGCGGAACGCATTGGCGGCCAGCCAACGGTGCGGTATGCGGTTATTCTGCAGGGCTGGCAACTCTGGCAGCCCGAGCTGGAGTGCATGGTAGCCAAACACATCGGCCACAGCCTGGTCGAAGCGGCCGCCCTCCCAGTCCAGCAGGTAGCGGCCGGGCGGGGTCTTCAACCATTCGTGCAAACTTATAATTTCACTACCCATGAACTTGCTTGCCCTGCCTGCTTTTACCGACAATTACATCTGGATGTTGCACGATGGTCACCGAGCGCTGGTGGTGGACCCAGGCGACGCACAGCCCGTGTTGCACGCGCTGCAGCAGCATGGCCTGCAGTTGGACGCCATTTTAGTCACCCACCACCATGCAGACCATGTCGGGGGCGTGACCGTCCTGCGCGAGGCCACAGGCGCCAGCGTCTACGGTCCAGCACGCGAGCGCATCCCGGAGCCCTTGCACAGGCTGAGTCAAGGGGACCCTGTAACAGCCCTGGGCCTGGAATTCGCAGTTATCGACGTGCCCGGCCACACCGCCGGCCATATTGCCTACTACTGTGCCGACTACGAGGGTGCGCCGCTGCTGTTTTGCGGCGATACCCTGTTCTCGGGCGGCTGCGGCCGTCTGTTTGAAGGCACACCCGCGCAAATGCTCGCGTCGCTGAGCGCGTTGGCCGCGTTGCCGGGCGCGACCCGGGTTTGCTGTACCCACGAATACACTCTTGGTAACCTGAAATTTGCCCGCGCGGTGGAACCGGACAATACTGCGCTGGCTCAGTACCAGGCGCAATGTGTCGCCTTGCGTGCGGCCGACCAGCCGACGCTACCGTCCAGCATTGCGCTGGAGCTACAGATCAACCCTTTTTTGCGCACCCGCCAGGCCACCGTCCAAGACGCGGCCCGGGCGTTTGATGCAACCACCTCTGATGAAGCCAGCGTTTTAGGCGCGCTTCGCACCTGGAAAAACCAGTTCTAATGAAACTTCTCTCTCTTGTCGGTCTGTCGGCGCTGTTATGGCTTACCGGCTGCGCCACGGTTGGCCCCAAAACCGATGCCTCGCTGGACACACCGGCGGCCCGCACTGACACTGCGGCCAAGCCCGGTGCCACAACCGCGCCGCACACCGCGGTCTACCCACGCGGCAGCCTGCAGCCCATTACCGCGGCCGAGGCCAGCTCACGCGGCGTCGCCCAGCTGAAGCCTCCCGTCGATCTGTGGGAACGCATCCGCCGCGGCTTTGCCATGCCCAACCTGGAGAGCGACCTGGTGTCCGACCGCGAGCAGTGGTACGCCACCCGCCCGGACTACATCCAGCGCATGACCGAGCGCTCCAGCAAGTACCTGTTCCATGTGGTCGAAGAGCTGGAGCGCCGCGGCATGCCGACCGAGCTGGCCCTGCTGCCGTATATCGAGAGCGCCTTCAACCCGCAGGCCGTGTCCAGCGCCAAGGCGGCCGGCATGTGGCAGTTCATGCCGGCCACCGGCAATTATTTTGAACTCAAGCAGAACCTGTTCCGCGACGACCGGCGCGACGTGCTGGCCTCGACCCGCGCCGCGCTCGACTACCTGCAAAAACTGTACGGCATGTTTGGCGACTGGCAGCTGGCATTGGCCGCCTACAACTGGGGCGAAGGCAGCGTCAGCCGGGCGATTGCCCGCAACCAGAAGCTGGGCCTGGGCATCAGCTACAGCGAACTGAACATGCCGGCCGAAACCCGGCTGTACGTACCCAAACTGCAGGCGGTGAAGAACATCATCGCCAACCCGGACATGTTCCGCACCGAGCTGCCGCTGATTGAAAACCACCCCTACTTCCAGACGGTGGACCTGTCGCACGACATCGACGTGGCGCTGGCCGCCAAGCTGGCCGATGTGCGGCTGGAAGACTTTAAGGCCTTGAATCCCTCCTCGCACCGGCCGGTGATTCTGGCCGCCGGCACGCCGCAGATTCTGCTGCCATGGGACAACGCGAATATCTTCACCCGCAACCTCGAAGCCTACAAGCAGGGCCAATACGCCAGCTGGACCGCCTGGACTGCACCCAGCACCATGAGCGTCAGCGCCGCAGCCCAGCAGGTCGGCATGAGCGAATACGACTTGCGCAGCGTCAACAATATTCCGCCGCGCATGCTGATCAAGGCCGGCTCGGCCTTGATCGTGCCGCGCTCTGCCGCCATGCAGGATGTGAGTGGCAAAGTGGCCGATACCGCCTACCTGAGCCTGGCGCCGGAAATCGTCAACCGCAAAACTTCGGTGAAAGCCAGCAAGCGCGATACCGTGGCCAGCATCGCCAAACGCTATGGCGTGAGTGCCAGCAATGTGGCCGACTGGAACGACATCAAGACCAGCACCGCATTAAAGGCCGGGCAACAGGTCGTGCTGTTCCTGCCGGTGCGACTGAGCACCCCCAAGCAGCGTAGCAACAGCACAGCCCAGGTGGTCAAATCACCCCAGGCCAAGAAGGTCGTCAAAACGCCGCGCAAGCGCTAAGGCTTCAGGCCCGAAAGCGCTGCTTGGCGCGCAGCGCAAATACATTGGTATAGGTTTTGGCCAGGTCGATCTTGGCCGCCTTGACCACAGGATCGAAGCTGCCCAGGGCTTTCAAAGCGGTCTTGGGCCCATCCTCCGGCAGCAGGCCGTCGATGGAAATCGTCTCGCGCGACTTGTTGAAGGCCGCCAGATAGGTCGCGCGGTCCCCCAGAAAATAGCTTTCAGGCACCAGCTTGATGATGTCGCTGGGGCCAGCGGTTTGCAGCCATTTCAGGCCATGCACCATGGCATTCGTGAGCGCCTGCACGGTGTTCGGGTTCTTTTGGATGAACTCTTGTGAGGCGTACAGGCAGGCGGCGGGCATGGCACTGCCAAACACCTCCAGCGTGCCTTTGAGGGTGCGGGTGTCGGCGATGATTTTGACCTCGCCCTTTTGCTCCAGCATGCCCATCACCGGGTCGATATTGCTGATCGCATCCAGCTGGCCGGTACGCAAGGCCTGCAAGGCGCCGGCGGCTGTGCCCACACCGATGAAACGCACCTCTTCGGATGGCACGCCGGCCCGCGCCAGCACCACGTTCGCCAGCATGTGGGCCGGTGTTCCGAGCGCCGGCACGCCTATCAATTTGCCGCGCAGATCGGCCACCGACTGGTAAGCCGGCAGATTGCGTGCGCTGATACCCAACGCAATCTGCGGCGCCCGACCCTGCTGCACAAAGGCCTGGTAAAACTGGTTCTTGCTTTGATGGCTGATGGTGGACTCGAAGGCGCCTGCGAACACGTCCACCGCACTGCCCGGCACGGTTTGCGGCGAACGCGCGCCGCCCACCAGATCGCTGATCTCCAGCTCCAGGCCCTCGGCCCGGAAGTAGCCGAGCTGGTCGGCAATCGTCAGCGGCAAATGGTAGAGCGCAGCCTCGCCGTCCACCGCCAAAGCCAGCTTCACCTTTTCCAGCTTGTTTTGGGCGCGCAGAGCCGGCGCCACCACCGCGGCGGCAACCAAGGCGGTGGAGGCTAAGAAACTGCGTCGGTGGAGTGAAGGTAAAAGCATGCGGGCGGTGTTTGCCCCAGCTTAGTGCGTGCCCGCCGAATGCACATCGGGACCATCCCCGTGCGGGTTTGTCCGTAACGATGAGAACGTGTTTGCGATTTCTTTGGGGTCGCGTTGGGGTGCAATCGGGATGAGTTGATCGTCAGAGCCCGCAGCATGGGCTCCCTGCCCATGCAAGGGATATGGCGGACAAATCGCCCGATTGCACCCCAACCCGAAGGGCAGGTACCTTTTCGGGCGCTCTGCGTTGTTACAAAACCAGCCAAGGCAGACGCCTTGGCTTGGGTTTTGCGCCTAGCAGCGCATCCCGAAAAGTTACCTGCGCGCCCCCAAAGAAATCGCAAACACGTTCTCAGGCCTACGGGTTAACGCCGATCTACAAACGCATGGGCGATGGTGCCCAGATCCACGTATTCCAGCTCGCTGCCCACGGGCACGCCGCGCGCCAGCCGGGTTACTTGCAGGCCGCGCGCCTTCAGCGCCACGCTGATCACATGGGCCGTGGCCTCGCCCTCGGCGGTGAAATTGGTGGCCAGAATCACCTCTTGCACCAGGCCATTGCTGGCGCGGTCAATCAATTTCTGCAAACCAATATCCTTGGGCCCCACGCCATCCAGAGGGCTGATCTTGCCCATCAGCACAAAGTACAGGCCCTTGTAAGCCGCCGTGCGCTCTACCGCCGACTGGTCGGCCGGGTTCTCCACCACGCACAGCTTGGATGCGTCGCGGCTCTCGTCCTGGCAGGTGTCGCAAATATCTTCTTCGGTGAAGGTATGGCAGAGCGCGCAGTGCTTCACATTGCCTGCGGCCTGCATCAAGGCCTGGGCCAGCATCTGCGCGCCCTCGCGGTCGTGCTGCAGCAAATGGAAAGCCATGCGCGAAGCCGACTTCACCCCCACACCCGGCAAGCGGCGCAAGCCCTGGACCAAGGCATTCAGAGCACTCGTATCAGCCATCCAGCCCCTTCATTCGGGATGCTACATTTTTAGCTGCATCTCCCGCAGACTCCATAAGCGCTAGCGGCCAAAAAAGCATGTAATTAAAACGGGAACTTCATGCCACCTGGAAGGCCAGGCATGCCAGCCGTCAGCTTGCCCATTTTTTCTTGGCTGGTTTCTTCGGCCTTACGCACGGCGGCATTGAAGGCGGCGGCCACCAGGTCCTCCAGCATGTCCTTGTCGTCGGCCAGCAGGCTGGGGTCGATGGTGATGCGTTTGACATCGTGCTTGCAGGTCATCACGACCTTGACCAGGCCGGCGCCAGACTCACCGGTAACCTCGATGAAAGCCAGCTCGTCCTGGGCCTTCTTCATGTTGTCTTGCATGGCCTGGGCTTGCTTCATCAGGCCGGCGAGTTGTCCCTTGTTGAACATGGTGTTTCCTTGGATAAAAATTAAAGTGGTTTGAGGGTTCCGGGCACAATTTTCGCGCCGTAGTCACGCATGAGGGATTGCACCAGCGGATCACCCATGATGATCTCTTCGGCAATGCGCTGTTTTTCATTTGCCGCCGCCGCATTGCGCTTGGCCGGGCTGTCGGCGACGCTGCCGACTTCGACCTCCAGCGTGGCATTCGGCGTGATGGCGTCCAGGGCCACACGCAGGCGCTCACGGCTCATGGGCTGGCTCAGGGACTCGCGTTCGATGCGCAGCCGCCAATGGCTGCCGTCTACCGCCACCAACTGGGACTGCAAGGCCAGTTCGCGCACCAAGCCGCCCACGGCATCGGCCGCCACCAGCTGCTGCACCGTGGCGTACCAGTAGTCGCCATCGGCAGTGTGCACCGGCGCCGCGGCAACCGGGGCGGGACGTGCTTGCAGGCGCTCGCTGGGTTCGCTTTGGACGCGCACAGGCAATTCCTGCACCGCCGGCGCTGGAGGCGGCACCGGTGCAGGTGGAACAGGTACCGGGGCAGCAGCGACCGGCGCTGGAGGTGGAGGCACTGGGGCGGACGGCACCGCGGATACAGCGGCTTGGGCCACCGGGGCCTGCACAGGAGCTGCCACAGGAGCCGGCAAGGGCAGCGGCGCACGCGCCACCGGTTCAATCAGAGTTTTTTTTTCCGCTGAAACCCGTACCGCGCTGCCGGGCTTGAAAGCCAGCAGGCGCAGCAGCACCATGGTCAGCGCCGCGTATTCATCCGGGGCCAGCCCCAGCTCGGCACGGCCATGCAGGCACATGCTGTAGAGCAGCTGGGTTTCATCGGCCGGCATGGCAGCGGCCAGCCGGGCCGTGTCGGCGGCTTCGGGGTCGCTGTCGTCGGCAGCCGTGCCGGGCACGGCCTGGATCACCGCCATGCGTTGGAGCACGGCAGTCATTTCTTCGAGTGTGGAGGCGGCGCTCAGGCCGTTCAGGCGCAAGGCCTCGGCCGTTTCGACCACGGTCTTGCCGTCGCCCTGGGCCAGCGCATCGATCAGGCGGAACACATAGCTGCGGTCCACGCTGCCCAGCATTTGGCGCACGGTGGCCTCCTGCAGCTGGCCGTTGCCAAAGGCAATTGCCTGGTCGGTCAAGGACAAGGCATCGCGCATCGAGCCCCGCGCAGCGCGGGACAGCAGGCGCAAAGCTCCGGTCTCGGCCTGCACGCCCTCGGTTGCCAGCACCTGGGTCAGGTGCGACAACACGGTTTCGGGCGCCATGGGCCGCAGATTGAACTGCAGGCAGCGCGACAGCACGGTGACCGGCACTTTCTGCGGGTCGGTGGTGGCCAGCACGAACTTCAGATATTCAGGCGGCTCTTCCAGGGTTTTCAGCATCGCGTTGAACGCGGTGTTGGTCAGCATGTGCACTTCGTCGATCATGAAGACCTTGAAGCGGCCTTGCACCGGCTTGTAGACCGCCTGCTCCAGCAGGGCCTGGACTTCGTCCACCCCGCGGTTCGAAGCCGCATCCAGCTCGGTGTAATCGACAAACCGGCCGCTATCAATATCAGTGCAGGCCGTGCATACTCCACAAGGGCTAGCGGTGATTCCGCCTGTGCCGTCCACGCCCTGGCAGTTGAGCGACTTGGCCAGAATCCGCGACACCGTGGTCTTGCCCACGCCACGGGTACCCGTGAACAGATAGGCGTGGTGCAGGCGCTGGGTGGTGAGCGCATTGCTCAGGGCTTGCACCACGTGCTCCTGCCCCACCATTTCAGTGAAATTATGCGGACGGTACTTGCGGGCGAGCACGAGATAAGACATGCAGGGATTCTAAAGGGCTGGCCGCCCCGTTTCAGAGCCGGGCTAGCCGTCGATCAGGATCGCGCGAAAGTCGTTCACATTGGTCAGGGTCGGCCCGGTGATGACCGAGTCGCCCAGTGCCTGGAAGAAGCTGTGCGCGTCGTTGTTGTCCAGGCTGCTGCGCGGATTGGTGCCCAGCGCCCAGGCGCGCTTCAACGTGTCGGGGGCCATGCTGGCGCCGGCGATCTCCTCGGCACCGTCCACGCCGTCGGTATCCGCCGCCAAGGCGTAAACCCCGGGCAGGCCATCCAGGGCGATGGCCAGCGACAGCAAAAACTCCACATTGCGCCCGCCCCGGCCTGTGCCGCGCAGGGTCACCGTGGTTTCGCCGCCAGACAGCAGCACGCAGGGCGTGCTGAACGGCTGGCCATGCACCGCGACTTGCCGGGCGATGCCTGCCAGGGCCTTGCCGATGTCCCGGGCCTCGCCCTCCAGGCTGTCGCCCAGAATGTAGGGGGTGACGCCCGCCTCGCGCGCCACCTGGGCTGCGGCTTCCAGCGCGATCTGCGGCGCGGTGATCATGCGCGTCTGGTTGCCGTGCAAGCGCGGATCGCCGGGCTTGACGGTCTCGCCCACGCCGCTTTCCAGCAAGGCGCGCACGGCCGGCGGAATATCAATCTGGTAGCGCTGCACGATGGCCAGCGCATCGGCGCATGTGGTGGGGTCGGCCACCGTGGGGCCGGAGGCGATGTCGATAGGGTTGTCGCCCGGCACGTCAGAAATCAGCAGGGTCAGCAGCTGCGCTGGATGGCAGACCGCGGCCAGGCGCCCGCCCTTGAGGCTGGACAGATGGCGGCGCACGCAGTTCATCTCTGCAATGCTGGCGCCGCTTTTCAGCAGCGCGGTATTGACGGCCTGCTTGTCGGCCAGGGTCAGGCCCTTGCCCGGCGCCACCAGCAGCGACGAGCCGCCGCCAGAAATCAGCGCGATCACCTGGTCATCCGCCGTCAGGCCGCTGACCAACTGGCGGATGCGCTCGGCCGCTTCGATTCCCGCCGCATCCGGCACGGGGTGCGCGGCCTGCACGATCTCGATGCGCTGGCATGGCACCTCGTAGCCGTAGCGGGTGACGACCAGGCCTTCCAGCGGTCCGGCCCAGTGGTCTTCCAGCGCCCGCGCCATGGCGGCCGAGGCCTTTCCCGCGCCAATCACGATGGTGCGGCCCTTGGGTGGCGGCGGCAGATGAGGCGGCAGGCACAGCGCGGGCTGGGCCGCGGCCACGGCGGCATCGAACATGCAGCGCAGGAGCGGGGTTCGGTCGGTGGATGGCATGGGCGGCGATCTTACGTTCAGGCCACGGTATGCCCGGCCATCAGTTCCAGTCCTTTGACCAGGGCCGAGTGGTCGAGGTCGGCCATGCCATTGGCTGCGCAGACCTGCATCAGCTGGGCCACGCCGGCGGTTTGCGGCAGGGCCACGCCCAGCTCGCGTGCGCCCTGCAAGGCCAGTCCCAGATCCTTCTGGTGCAGGCGGATGCGGAAACCGGGGTCGAAAGTGCGCTTGACCATGCGGTCGCCATGCACCTCCAGAATCCGACTGGAGGCGAAGCCGCCCATCAGCGCCTGGCGCACCTTGGCCGGGTCGGCGCCGGCCTTGCTGGCAAACAGCAGGGCCTCGCCCACGGCGGCGATGTTCAGCGCCACGATGATCTGGTTGGCCACCTTGGTGGTCTGGCCGTCGCCATTGCCGCCGACCAGGGTGATGTTCTTGCCCATCAGCTCCAGCAAGGGGCGCACGGTCTCGAAAGCGGCCTCTGGGCCGCCGCACATGATGGTCAGCGATGCGGCCTTGGCGCCGACTTCGCCGCCGGACACTGGCGCGTCGATGTAGTCAGCGCCCAGGGCGTTGATCTTCTGCGCGAAGGCCTTGGTGGCGATGGGCGAAATCGAGCTCATGTCGACGGTGATCTTGCGGCTGCTGCCGTCTTCCATCAGGCTGCTGGCGGCCAGGCCGGCGGCGATGCCATCCTCGCCAAACAGCACCGCTTCCACGTCCGGGGTGTCGGGCACCATGGTGAAGACGATGTCGGCATTGCGCGCCACCTCGGCGGCGCTGGCGCAGCGGGTGGCGCTGGACTCGGCAATGCTGGGATGCACCTTGCGCGGCGCGTGGAAGAACACCTGGTGGCCGGCCTTGACCAGATGCAAAGCCATGGGCGCGCCCATGATGCCGAGACCGATAAATCCTAATTTCATAGCTACTCCTGCAGATAGATAGGGCGCTAGCGCCTGTTTTGGTTTAAAAAATCAATAACCACCCGCGCCGATGGGTGCTGTCTTGGCGCGCATCTTGGCCACCACCTGCTGCGCGCCGGCCGCCATCAGCCGCGCGTCTGAGCTGACGGTGACGAACTGGAAGCCCTTGGCAATCCGCGCCAGCGCACCTTCGGGCGTGCCGTTGTGGATGCCGGCCACCACGCCATGGGCTTTGGCCCGGGCCAGGATGTGGTCGATGGCCTCGGCGGCCTTGGGGTCCACGTCGTCGAATACCGGGCGGCAGCCCAGCGCCAGCGATAGATCCGACGGGCCGATGTAGATCGCGTCCAGCCCTTCGACCGACAGGATGTCGTCAAGGTTGTCCAGCGCCTTGGCGGTTTCGATCATGGCGAAGGTGACGATGGTGTCGTTGGCCTGCTCGGGGTAGTCGGCGCCGCAGTACAGCAGCGCCCGCACCGGGCCAAAGCTGCGCGTGCCGCGCGGCGCATAGTGGGTGTAGGCGATCAGCTTTTGTGCGTCGTCGCGGGTGTTGACCATGGGGCAGATCACGCCGTAGGCGCCCGCGTCCAGCGTCTTCATCAGGATGCCGGGCTCGAGCCAGGGCACACGCACCACCGGCACCGTATCGGTCGTCGAAATGGCCTGCAGCATGGGCAGCATGGCCTGGTAGTCCACCATGCCGTGCTGCAGGTCGATGGTGAGAGAGTCCCAGCCCTGGTGGGCCATGGTCTCCGCCGAAAAGCTGTTCGGTATGGCCAGCCAGCCATTCACGGCGGCGCCACCCGACTTCCACAGCGTGCGTAAGCGGTTCTCTCTCATGGATGCTCCTTGGTAAAAAGCCGGGCGTGTAGCGCGTATGCAGTCCGCAACTCATATGTCGTCTGACAACTAAAGCAACTATCGTTGACATCAACCCGAATTTACTTAAGGGTTTCTACTTAAATTTTCCATTTTTTAACAATAAAATGTATCAAAACCAATATGTTGTACGATGACATAAGCCATAAAAAAGCCACGCACCCCACTGAATGGGCGTGCGTGGCTGGTACGTGGTCTGTGCGGTGGCGCTTAGCGGTCCAGCGCCGGGCGCTTGGGGTCGAACTTCCAGCCTGGCACCAGGTACTGCATGGCCATGGCGTCGTCGCGCGATCCCAGGCCGTGTTGTTTGTACAGTTGGTGGGCTTTTTCTACCTCGGCCATGTCCAGCTCCACGCCCAGGCCGGGCTTTTTAGGCACCTGCACCAGGCCACCAACGATCTGCAGCGGGTCTTTGGTCAGGCGCTGGCCGTCCTGCCAGATCCAGTGCGTGTCGATGGCGGTGACCCGGCCCGGCGCGGCCGCGCCAACATGGGTGAACATGGCCAGGGACACGTCGAAATGGTTGTTCGAATGCGAACCCCAGGTCAGCCCCCAGTCGCGGCAGGTCTGGGCCACCCGCACCGAGCCGGCCATGGTCCAGAAATGCGGATCGGCCAGCGGAATGTCCACCGACTGCAGCGACAGCGCGTGGCTGAGCTGGCGCCAGTCGGTGGCGATCATATTGGTCGCGGTAGGCAGGCCGGTGGCACGGCGGAACTCGGCCATCACCTCGCGACCCGAGAAGCCGTCTTCGGCGCCGCAGGGGTCTTCGGCATAGGCGACCACGCCGCGCATGTCGCGCATCAGGCGGATCGCGTCCTTCAACAGCCAGCCGCCGTTCGGGTCCAGAGTGACGCGGGCCTGGGGGAAGCGCTCATGCAGCGCCACGATGGCCTCAATCTCCTCATCGGCCCGCAGCGCGCCGCCCTTGAGCTTGAAGTCGTTGAAGCCATAACGCTCGTAAGCCGCCTCGGCCAGGCGCACGATGGCTTCGGGCATCATCGCCTTTTCATGGCGCAGGCGCGACCAGGCGTTGTCGGCACCGGGCTCGCTGGCATAGGGCAGATCGGTCTTGGCCTTGTCGCCCACATAGAACAGATAGCCCAGCATCTCCACCGCATCGCGCTGCTGGCCTTCGCCCAGCAAGGCCGCTACCGGCACCTCGAGGTGCTGGCCCAGCAAATCCAGCAGCGCCGATTCGATGGCCGTGACCGCATGGATGGTGGTACGCAGATCAAAGGTCTGCAGACCCCGCCCACCGCTGTCGCGGTCGGCAAACTGGTTCTGCACCTGCTGCAGCACGCGCTGGTGCGAGCCAATCGGCTGGCCGACGACCAGCGGACGCGCGTCTTCCAGCGTCTGTCGGATTTTTTCGCCGCCCGGGACCTCGCCCACACCGGTACGGCCGGCGTTATCGGTCAGGATCAGCAAATTGCGAGTAAAGAACGGGCCATGTGCGCCGCTGAGGTTCAGCAGCATGCTGTCGCGCCCGGCGACAGGAATCACGCGCAGCTCGGTAATAACGGGAGTTGAATGAATGGACATAGAAAAATCTCTGCTGCTTTTAATCGGAGTAATTTGAACAAATCTCGACGCCAATGTTAACGATAACAAGCTTGCAGAGCAAGCCGTTCCGCTGCTCTACACGCCAAGCGCGACAGACTTACAGGGAGATACAGCGCGAAAAGCAGACAGACTCTCGCGTCGCTTACAATACTCCTCGACGGGCCTTCCCGCATGGTGAAGCGGCCAACCGGGTCAGGTGGGGAACCAAGCAGCCCTAACTGTGGAGCCAGTGCCGGGGTAAGGTTCGTCAACTCATTTCTTCCAGAGCAGCCCTGCCGCTGCTCTGCCAAAGCTCTCCCCCTCCCCCTTATTTTCAATGCTCCATCGCCGTGGCGATGGCTGTGCTTTGCACGGCTATCGGCGGTAGCCACAGCTCGATTACCCCGGGCGTGGGTATGAGGCGCCTGGGCAGGTCGCGCAGCCACACTGCGTCTTTGGCCTCACCGCCCAGCTGCGAACCCCAGGCCGAACGCACCCAGGGAATCAGCGCCTTGGCGCAATCCTGGTAATGGTCTTTCTGCTCCGGGTCGGCCGCATCGTGCAGCACAAACGTGGGCTTGGCCCAGGGGATGGGCCGGCGCTGCTGCCGCACATCGGCACTGCGCACCACGTTTTCCACCGGCGCCACCTGCACCGCCGGGCCGGCCACGCCTTGCAACAGTGCGCGCAGCTTGGCGGCCACCGACTGCGAGGCTTCGTCGTAGACCTGGATGTAGAGCGTGGTTTTCCCGCTGGCGCGGGCACAGGCTGCTACCACGGCCGGGTCTTGCGCTACTTGCGCCGGTGCGACGGCTAGCGGCGGCACCGGTGTACCAGTGGGCGGCGGCTTGCCTGTCGCGACGGGGGGCGGATACATGTTGAAAGGGTCCACGCCGGTCGTCACCTGCGGGCGCGGCCCCAGCAGCGCCTGCAGGCTTTCCATATTCCAGCCGCCCCGCAAGGCCTGCAGCACCTTGTCGCTGCTCCTGGCCTGGCCTTCCGGCTTCTCGCTTGGCTGCCAGTAGTCCATGGCGGTGTTCTGCACCTTCTTCAGGATGCCGGTGCACAGATCGGTTTGCATGCGCTTGTAACTGGCCTGGCACAGCTCGGACAGGGTGATACTGGACGCAGGCACCGCGCATTCTTCTTCCAGCAGCACCGCCAGCCGGCCCACGGCAGCCGCATCCTGTTTGCGCAAATTGGGCGAGCCGCGCCGGTCCAGCAGGTCCTGGATCTGCGCCAGCGCGTGCACCGACGGATTCGGGCAGGCCCGGGTCTGCTGCAATTTGCCGACGCTGTCCGACACCTTCTCCAGCAGCCGGCTGGTTTCGGTCTGGTCGTCGCGGGTTTGACGCACCAACTGGTCTTGCACCTGCCACAGTGACAGCACCAGCGTACCGGACGCCCCAACGCCCAGCGTGGTGCCGATGGCGGTGGCCCGCGCGCCACGCCGCCACAGCGGCTCGGTCTTGGCCGCCTCGGCGGGCTTGGCGCCGCCCAGGCGGGCCGCCACTGCCAGGGTGTGGTGGGCCGGTCGGCTCCAGCCGGGCAACAGGCTCAGCCAGGTGTCGGTGAGCGCGCGGCCGAAATCCTCGCCCAAGCGGTGGTAGCTCTCCCACTGGGCTTCGTCGAACGACTGGTCCGAGGTGGACTCGTGCGGAAACGTGCTGTGCTTCTGGGCGTAGGCCAGTACGTCCACGTCCAGCGCGTCGTGCAGGTTCGGCTTGACCACCAGCAGCGTGCCCTCGGGCCGCACCAGCGTGCCATCCAGGCCCGGCCGCTCGCGGTAGCGGATGCGCGCCAGCAGCACGCCGCGGCACGAATGGTTGTTGGCCATGTCCTCGGGCGACAGCACCGTGACCTCGCGATTCTCCTGCACCAGCATGCGCACCGCCTCCGCGTGGCTGTAGAACTCGATCTCGGCACCGAAATCGATGCGCGCCTTACGCACCAGGTTCTCCAGGTCGCCAAACTCGTAGTCCACGTCGCAGCTGGCGTCGGACAGGATGATGAAGTCCAGCTCGCGCTTCAGCAGCGCATACACCCCGGTATTTTCAAAATGCCCGCCGTCGGACAAATACCACCAGGGCCGGTCCTCGCCGTAAAACTCGGCAAACACCTCACTGGCCAGCATTACCGGCTTGGGGCACCAGTGCCAGCCGAAATGGCTGGCCCAGCGCAGCGCGGGCGATGGGCGTGGCGCCTGCATCCAGTGGCCCAGGCGCACGCCCAGCAGGTATAGCAGCAGGGCCAGCCCGGTCGAGGTGTACGAGCCTGCGCCCGGCGACGCCGCTGCACCCGACACCGCCACCCAGCGCCCCAGCGTGCCCACGTCCTGCTCGTCCCGCAGCGGTATGAAGGCGCGCGGCCCCACCTCAAAGCCGCGACAGGTGGCCGTCATCGCCGTGCCCTTGCGGTCGGCGTTGTACAGGCCGCTGCGGTCGTCCACGGTCTGGTTCAGGCAGGCGTTGACCAGGTGGATCGGGCCGCCCTGCAACTCGGGGCTGTAGTGCTGCAGGCCCAGGTCGTCGCCCTCCACCACCGTGGTCACGTCGGGGCGCGGCACACCGTGCTGGTTCAGCTGGCGCGCCGGGTTGCCCACGGCCATGTAGGCGCGGGTCAGCCGGGCCCGGTAAAAACTGTGCAGCGACGAGGCATTGGCCATCTGCGCATTGCCCGCCGTCAAGCCTACCCACAGCAGCACAAGGATCAGCAGCAGCAGTGCGCGCAGGGTCGGCGGCACGTCGACAAACGGGTCGAATGTGTTCTGCGCAAACACAAACCACTGCACCAGCACCACCCAGCCAAACACCAGCAGCGCGCAACCCAGCAGGCTCACCAGGTTGACCACGCGCGGCAGCCAGTCGTGCCCCTGCTTATTGGTTTCCGCCGCCATCTGCTGCAGCGGCTGGACCAGATTGCGCAGCACCAGCAAGCCCACGCCACCGGCCCCCACACCTCCCAGCAGCCAGGATTTGTCGGGCTGCAGCACCACGGTCAGCAGGAAGTTCCAGCTCAGCCAGTCCACCACCCCCAGGGCGACCAGTGCCAGCACCACCTTCAGGTACAAACGCAAGGCCGTCGTCAGCACATGGCGGATGCGCGCCACCAGCAGCGACTGCGACTGGCGCGCCCCCCATTGCCAGAACATCACCACCGCCTGCCCCACCGCCAGCGATGCCAGGCCCACCGCGCAGGCCGACAGCCAGCTCGGCCCCTCGCGCACCGAGGCCGCCAGTCCCACGCTCCAGGCCACCGAGCCCACCCCCACGGCCACGCCGCCGGCGACCAGCAGAAACAACACCTCGCGCAGCCGCGGGCCAGGATGCATGGTGCCGCCGTGCAGCGGTGGTTCACGCGCCGCCCAGTAGCCGGCAATCAACCCCGGCACGCCGAGCAAGGCCACCAGCAGCGCCAGCACCCACCAGGGCGTGCCCCAGGGCTCCCAGGCGCCCCACCATTGCCAGCGGTGGTGCAGCAGGTGCGGCAGCACGATCAGCAGCCCGCCGAGCAAGCAGGCAAACATGAACTCCATGTGTATCGCCATCCAGGCCCGCAGGTAGGTGGCGATGGCGATGCCGGTGTCGCGCGAGCCGGCGGGGTTCAGGTAGCGGCCATTGCGGCGCAGCCAGTTCAGCACCGGCGAGCCGCTGTCGGCCATCAGCTGCTGCGCCACCCGCATGCCATAGGTGGCGACCAGCCGACCCCACATTGCCCCGATGTAGCCGCCGCCGGACACGGTGGACAAATAATCCAGCCGGCCCAGCAGGCCGTCGCGCGACAGGCTGGGCGGTGCCGTCGGGTCGGCCGTGCGGTTGTGCGACAGACCGCGCATCAGCCCCAGTGCAAAGGTGGCGCTGCGTACCCCGCCGCCCGACAAGGCCAGGCCAACCTTGGGCAAACCATGGTCGCCGGGCGGCTTGGTCTTGTCCGCCGCTGGCGTGCCCAGCAGCAGCTGCCGGCGCGCCACAATCGCGGCCTGTTCCAGCGCCGTCAAGGCTTCCAGGCTGTCTGCGGGGGCGGGTGTGGGCATGGTGGTCTCCGGCGGTCGCACAGGCTCACCATTCTGAACCTGCACCCGCGCCAGCGCATCCCCTGAATGTGCTATGGTCGCCTTCGCCAATTGCTATACATTAGATAGCTACCTACGCAGTCGCCATATGCGCAAACTGCTTAAATTTCATACAAACCCATGTTCTCAAGACTTCAAGACCGCTGGCGTGCGCTGGCCGGCAATACCCGCGGCGTGTTGTTTGTGATGCTGGCCATGCTCTGCTGGTCGGTGCTGGATGCCTGTAACAAACAGTTGATGGCCACCGGTATCGCGCCCAAACAGGTGCTGTTTCTGCAGGCTACGGTGGTGCTGCTGATGGTGGCGCCCATCGTCGCCTGGACCCGCGGCCGGGTCATCAAAACCCGCAACCCGCGCATGCACCTGCTGCGCGCGGGCTTCATCGTCACCTCGGCTGCGTGCGCGGCCTGGGCGGTGTCGCACCTGCCGTTGGCCGAGGCCAGCGCCTACCTGATGACCGGATCGCTGTTCATGCTGCCGCTGGGCGTGTGGCTGCTGGGCGAGCAGCCGCACTGGCTACGCTGGCTGGGTGTGGCGGTGGGCTTTGGCGGCGTGCTGGCCATCGTACAACCCGGCTCGGCGGCCTTCCAGCCGGCGGCGCTGGTGGCCTTGTTCGGCGCGCTGATGGAGGCCATGCTGGGCGTGGTGCTGAAGAAATACTCCAGCCACGAACACCCACTGGCGGTGCTGACCTGGAGCCAGACCGCCTGCTGGCTGTGCTTTGGCGTGCTCAGCGGCTTTGCCCTGCCCAGCCTGCCCATGGACTTGTGGCCGCTGCTGCCGGTGATCGGCCTGTCGGCATCCGGCATCTACCTGGCCTATTTTTACGCCTACCGCTCGGGCGAAGCCTCGGCGGTGGAGGCTGGCAGCTTCTCGCTGCTTTTGTTCAGCCCGACCCTGGGCTATGTGTTCTTCAACGAAACCCCGGCCGCTGCCTTCTGGGCCGGCGCCGGCCTGCTGGTCTGCGGGATTGCGCTGGTCATCATCGAGCCATCCGGCCACGCAAAGTAGCCAGATCGCTGCTATTTAGCAAGCGTGCGCTGGAAGAAAAGCGCTTCTTCACCAACGATGTCGCCGCCTGCTTGGGTGATTCGGAGGCCGCGCAGGCGCTGGGCATACAAACCTATGTCAGCGTTCCAGTTAATCGATCAAAAGCGTCTGCTCGAACATTTGGGCAAGGCCAATGTGGAACTGGCCTCGTTTGCACTGACCGCCGCGCTGACCGGTCTGCCGAACTGGCGCTCGCTGGTGGCCGAAATGGGCCGCACGCTGGCGATGTGCTCGCACGCTTCGGCGGCGACGAATTCGTCTATGTGGGCCGCGGCCCCAGCCTGAACGACCGGGCCAACAAAGCTACCCTGCGCCAGCTGCAGGAACGCATGACGCAGCAATGCACCACCCGGCTACAGCTGGGCGATATAGCGTTAGATTGCAGCGGCGCCAGCGTCGGCGTGGTGCTGGTCGACCCGCATGCAACCAGCGCCGAAGGCGCTATAACCCAGGCCGATGCCGCCATGTACGAAGTCAAGCGCGCGCGCCGCATCGAGCGCAACTCGCAGCTGCAGGACTTGTAGCCACCGCAACCCGCCGCGCCGCAGCGGGTCAGCTCACATCACACCACCGCGACAGTGAAGGTATAGCTGCTGGTCGTACTGCCGTCAGGCGACACCACATCGACCTTGATGCTGCTGCCAGCCGCCACCGCCACCGTGGTACTGGCCCCCTGCGCCAGCGCCGTGCCATTCACTTTCATCGAGCTGATCTTGTTCGACATGGCGGTAGGCTTGAGCACGATGCTGGTTGTGCCGGTGGGCACGTTGATGGTGTAGCCTGTAGTCCAGGGGTCGAACTTGTTCGTCAGCTTGTTGGCCACGCCATTGGCCGCCGCAGCCCAGTAGACATCGACACCGACCAGCGTGCCACCGCTGATCTCGATATTGCTGAGCACCGAATACTTCTTGTAGCCGTCGGCGGCGTTGTAGTCGATGCTGGCCGCGCAGGGGTAGGCGCTGGTGGGCTTGGTCAGGTAGTCGACCGCGGCCGCGTACTTGCCGATCGGGCCGATGGCCATCCAGTTCTTGTCGCGCCACATGTCGCCGATGATGCTCATGCGGTCCCCCGTTTTGGTGCCGCCGCGTATCGACGGCTTGGCCACGCCATTGCCCTCGTCTATCAGTTGCTGGAAGCACTTGACGAAGTTGTTCACGCATTCCATACCTACCGAGGCCTCTTGGTGCGCATTGGTAACCTCGACGATCTCGCCGCTCGTGCTGCTCTTCTGGTAGTTGACCACCAGTTGCTGCACCAGCGACAGGAACAAATCGACCTTGACGCTCTGGTACTGGGTGGTGTCGGCGGTGTAGGCGCGGTTGCAGCCCCACATGTCCGAGCCGAACACCCAGCCGGTCTGGTTGACGATGCAGGTCACCGTGCCATTGGTATGGCCAGGCTGCACATAGACGGTGGCCTGCACATTGCCGAGGTTCAGCACCTGGCCGTCGGCAATGGCCACCGCCGCCGTGCCAGCCGACTGGAAGTCGCTGCGGCTGGAGGCCATGAAGGCGGCTTTCTCGATAGCCGAGGCATACAGGGTGACGCCGGCCGAGGTGAAGTTGTAGATCTGTTCAGAATGGTCCGGGTGGTTGTGGCCGACGATCACGTCATACGGCTTGGTGGCCAGTGTGTCGATGAAGGTCTTGAGATTGGCCTTCTGGTAGCCGTATTCGCCCGCATCGAACACCAGGCCGCGCGTCGAGCCTTCGATGTAGAAGACGAAGGCCTGGTAATACTCGGCCGGGTTGTTGATCTTCCACACCGTGGGCGAGGTGCTGGTGCCCGCATGCATCAGCTTGGCCTGGAAAGTGCCGACCTGCGGGCGCACGATGTTCCAGACAAATTCGCGCACCGCGCTGACCGCCAGGCCGTTCTTCTTGGCCACGGTCTTCAGCCGGTACAGGCGCGAATCGGTGGTCGAGCTCAGGGGGTTGACGAATTGCAGCACGCCATCGACGGTGAAGTCATACACCGCGCCGGCCGTCGTTGGGTCGGCCGGCTCGCTGCCGTCAAAGGTCACGGTGTAGTAAATGGCGGCGCCGGCGGTCGGCGTGGAGATGCGCACATAGCGCCGTGGCGCGGTGGTGCCGGCCTTGCACATCACCTGCGGCGGCGCCACCAGGCCGGCAGTGATATTGGCCAAGATCGCTTTGGCGTCGTTCAAGGTGATGGTGCCGGCCGGCGCAAACAGGCTGGCGCTGCTGCCCTGCATAAAGCCTGCCGCCACGATGGCGTTGACGCTGGCGCGCTTGCTGGAGCTGATGCTGGCGGCATCGCTAAATTCGACCAGGGCATTGCTGGCCGAGGCCGGGATCTTGAAGGCCTTCACATAGATGTCGGCCACATCTTCGCGGGTCACCAGCTTGTCGGGGTAAAAGCGCCCGCCGACGTTGCTGATGATGGCCTCTTCGAGGGCGGTCTCGATCTGCTTGGCATACCGGGTGGCACCGAACACTACGTCCACAAAGGTAGGCTGCACCGCCTTGTACGGGTCTACGTATTCGGAGGAATGCACCCAGTCGAAATAGTCGGAAATCGAGGCCACAAAGGCGGCACGCGTCAGCACCTCGGTGCCGGCATCGGCCGCGGAGTCTCCGCCGCCACAGCCCGACAGCGCCACCGTCGATGCCATCAGGCTGGGCAGCCCCAGCAGCTGCGCGAACATGCGGCGCGAAATCTTGCCGGTGAGCAGGCTATCGGTCGCTACGGGCTGGAGCGGGTGCGGGAATGCGGGGGCCATTTGGTGTGTATCTGTCATGTCGTCCTCTGGGTGGTGATAAAAACTCTTGTACTGTCTCTCATTTAAAACAAACTAGTCCGTACATTTTTAGTCGTGGTGTCTCCTCGTTGGGGATACGCGGTGCAAGGGGAAAGATGCTGGAACAGCTGCCGCCGCATGTTCTGGGCCGCGGCACATCCGGCCAGGGATGCTGGTCGGATGAAAAGAGACCGGGCGGATCAGCCCGGCGCAGGCTGCTGCAACTCCACCAGCGCGCGCAATGCGGCCAAGTAGGAGATCGGCCCCAGGCCTTGCACTGTGCCTTTGACGGCCGGTGAAATGATGGAATGCGCGCGCCAGGTTTCACGCGCGGCGATGTTCGACATATGCACTTCAATCGTCGGGAACGGCATGGCCTTGATGGCGTCGTGCAGCGGCACACCGTGCTGCGTCAACCCCGCGGGGTTGACCAGGGCGCCCTGCGCGGTGTCGATGTTTTTGTGCAGGAAGTCGATCAAATCGCCTTCGTGGTTGGACTGCAGGATGTCCAGGGTCACGCCCAGCTCAAGCGCCAGGCTTTCAAGGCGCGCATTGATCTGCGCCAGCGTGGTGGTGCCGTAGATATGCGGCTCGCGACGCCCGAACAGGTTCAGGTTGGGGCCGTGTAGAACAAGGATTTTCATGGTGTGTCTTACGCCCAGGGGCTTATTTGAGGATGCGGGCCAGCTCGTCGTTGTAGAGCTTGACCATGGCCGGGTCGTAGCTGGCGGCGAAGCGCTCCACCACCGGCTTGACCAGCTGGCGCATGCGTGCCACCTCAGGCGCCGCAATCTCGTTGAACTGCATGCCCTTGGCCTGCAACTCGCCCACCGCCTTTTGGGCTGCGGCGCGGCTCACCTGGCGCTGGTAGGTGCGCGACTCGTCAGCGGCCTCGTGCATCATCTTTTGCTCGGCGGGGCTCAGTTGGTCCCAGAACTTCTTGCTGACCAGCACGATATTGGCCGCATAAACATGGTTGGTGGCGCTGACGAACTTCTGCACTTCAAATAGCTTGTTCGACAGGATCACCGCATACGGGTTCTCCTGGCCGTCCACCGCCTTGGCCTCCAGCGCGCCATACAGCTCAGCGAACGGCATGGGCACGGGGTTGGCCTTGAAGGTGCGGAAGGTCTCCAGGAACACCGGATTCGGGATCACCCGGATCTTCAAACCGTCCAGGTCTTCGGCCTTGGTGATCGGGCGCCGGCTATTGGTCACATTGCGAAAGCCCAGGTCCCAGTAGCCCAGCGCGACCAGCCCCTTTTCAGGCAACTTGGCGAGCAAAGTCTGGCCCAGCGGACCATCGAGCAGTCGGTCCGCCTGGGCAAAAGTGCTGACGGCAAACGGAAAGTCCACCAGGCCGAATTCCTTAACGATGCCGGCCAGCGAGGTGGTGGCCGGTGCCGACATCTGCTGGATGCCGCCCTGCAGTGCCGACTGCTGCTGCAGCTCGTTGCCCAGCTGCGAAGCCGGGTATTCCTGCACCTTCAGCTTGCCGCCGCTTTTAGCCGCCAGCAGCTCGGCGAAGCGCTTCACGCCAAAGCTCACCGGGTGGTCGGCATTGTTCAAATGGCCGAAGCGGATGATGCGCTCGGGTGCATCCTGCGCCTGGGCCGGGAAGCCCAACGCCATCGCCAGGCCGGCCACGGCCAGCGAACGGATCAGTGTTTTCAAGTTGTCTCCAATCGGATGGGGGGTGCTCTTTTTGCCGTGTGGCGGATCTGGCACCTTGGTTTCGGCGCCATCATAGCAATTTGTGGAAATGTTTTCCACTTTTTCAAGAAACCCAGTGGACGCAGCAAAAGCCCGCCCATTTCTGTTGCACACTCGGCGCAGGCACAGCGGCCACCGGGCTGAAAAACACGACAACAGCACACCAGGTAGATGACATGAGCGGAATCCTCGAACGCAGCTTCAAAGTGCTGGAGCATCTGGCCGACCACCCTGAAGGCACGGCCTTGTCTGCCATGGCGCAAGAGCTGGCCATGCCCCTGAGCGCCACCCACCGCCTGCTCACCGAGCTGATCCGCTGCGGCTATGTGCGCCAGGAGCAAAGCCACAGCGTCTACGTGCTGAACATCAAACTGGTATCGCTGGGCCTGCGCTTCCTCAGCAACAGCGGCATCGTCGACGTGGCCCAGCCACTGCTCGATCAGTTGGCCGCCGAGTCCGGCGAACTGGTGCGCCTGGCCGTGGTCGATGGCGACGAACTGACCTTCGTGGCCAAGGCCCAGGGCGCGACTAAGGGCCTGCGCTACGACCCCGACATGGGGCTATCGGTCAACCTGTCGTGCAGCGCGGCGGGTCACGCCTGGCTGTCCACCATGGACAACAAAGAGGCGCTGCAACGGGTCAACCAGCAAGGCTTCGGCAAGCCCGAGGACTTTGGGCCGAATGCGCCGAAGAACGCCAAGGCCCTGCTGCCCTTCCTGCACAACGCGCGGGCCCGTGGCTTCAGCATGATCAACGAGGTTTTTGCCCCCGCCATGACGGCCATGGCCGCGCCCTTGCGGGGCCACAACAATGTGGTGCTGGGCGTCATCACCATCGCCGGGCCACTGGTGCGCCTGACCGAAAAACGCATGGAGGCGCTGGGCCCCACCCTGCTGAGCACCGCCGACGAGGTGGCCCACGCCAGCTCTGCATCGGCCTTGTTCAAGCGCCGCTGATCGATGGTAGGAACGCTATCTTTTAAATAGCTGCCTGCGCACGCTCTACCTGCGCTACAACCCTAAAAACCTAAAAACCTTAAAACGCCCTGCCCCGCACGCTGGCCGCTGGCCATGCTGGCGGTCAACAGGTAGCCGCCGGTCGGAGCTTCCCAGTCCAGCATCTCACCAGCAGCAAATACGCCGGGCAAGGGCTCAAGCATCAGTTCGGCATTCAAAGCTTCGAAGGCCACGCCGCCAGCACTACTGATGGCTTCGTCGATAGGCCGGGTGGCTACCAGGCGGATCGGCAAAGCCTTGATCGCCGCCGCCAAAGCCGCGGGGTTCTGGAAGCTGGCCTTGTCCAGCAGCTCGTGCAGGATGCCGGCCTTGATGCCTTCCAGGCCAAGCCGGCTCTTCAGGTGGCTGGACAGCGAACGCGTGCCGCGCGGGTGTGTGACCTCGGCCAGCACGCGCTCGGCCGACAAGGCCGGCAGCAAATCCAGATACACCGTGGCGCTGCCGTTCAAGGCGATCTCGTCGCGCACCAGCGCCGATGCGCCGTAGACCAGGCTGCCTTCGATGCCACTGGCGGTGGCGACGAACTCGCCCTGGCGGCGGAAGCTATCGCCAGCCGCATTGGTGAACGACAAGGCCACGGTCTTGAACGGCTGACCGGCGAAGCGGCTGCTGAAATGCTCGGTCCAACCCGCCACGTCAAAGCCGCAATTCGCCGGCAGCAGCGGCACCACCGGCACGCCCGCGGCTTGCAGCAAAGGCACCCAGGCACCGTCCGAACCCAGCCGGGCCCAGCTGCCGCCGCCCAGCGCCAGCACCACCGCATCGGCCGTGGCCTGCACCGGGCCCTTGGGCGTGTCGAAGCGCCAGGTATTTGCCTCCAGCCCAACCCAACGGTGCCGCATGTGGAACTGCACGCCGGCCACGCGCAGGCGGTGCAGCCAGGCGCGCAACAGCGGTGCCGACTTCATATCAGTGGGGAACACCCGGCCCGAGCTGCCGACGAAGGTGTCCACACCCAATTCCTTGGCCCAGTCGCGCAGCTGGGCCGCGCCCAGGTCTTGCAGCCAGGGGCCGACTTGCTCTTGCCGCGCGCCGAAGCGGGTGGCGAACAGCTCGGCAGGCTCCGAATGGGTCAGGTTCAGCCCGCCCTTGCCGGCCAATAAAAACTTGCGGCCCACCGAGGGCATGGCGTCGAACAGCTGTACCGCCACGCCGGCCTGGGCCAGCACCTCGGCCGCCATCAAGCCTGCAGGGCCACCGCCGATCACCAGTGCGGTCTTGCCCGTGGGCTTTACTTCTTTTTGCATTGCATCTTTCATGATTGATGCCCCGATTTCACCACGCGCGCGACAGCCCCCTGCAAATGCCAGGTTTGCGGGCCTGCTCGTTGCACTGGGCGACCGGCTACGACCCTCCGCCCATCCACCATGATGACCCAGACTCCTCAGACTCCTGGTAACGCCAGCCCTGCGGTGCTGGTTGTCGACGACGAACCCGAGCTGTGCGCGCTGCTGGCCGAGTACTTGGCCCGCCACGGCTTCCAGGTACGCACCGCACCCAATGCAGCCGCCGCCCGCGCACTGGTGGCCGAACAGGTGCCGGCGCCGGCCGAGGACGGTGCCAGCTTCCGCCTGAGCCTGCCGATCAGCGGCAAGAGCGAGACTGTTACAGACACCACGCCAGCGCCGTTACCCGAGCCACCAGCCTCGCCCCAGCGGCGCGCGCTGGTGGTCGACGACGAGCCCGAGTTGGCCAAGCTGATGCGCTACCTGCTGGAAAACGAGGGCTTTGACGTCGCCACTGCCGAATCTGGCGCCGTGGCCCTGGAGATGCTGGACATGCGGCGCTTCGACGCCATCGTCTCGGATCTGCGCATGCCCGACATGGACGGTGCCGGCCTGTGGCGCGCGGTGTCGGCCCAGCACCCGCGGCTGGCGCGGGCCATGCTGTTCGTCACCGGCGACACCTTGTCGCCCGATGCGCGGGCCTTTCTGCAAAACTCGCAATCCGACTGGCTGGACAAGCCGTTTACCCGCGACGACCTGCTGGCTAAGGTAGCCGCGCTGATGGATCAGACTTAGCACATGCCAGCCGCTCCAGCACCGGCGGCGTCTGCGCGCCCTCTTGCATGCTGCGGCTGACCACGCCATACATCGCCGCCCAGGCATCGCGGGTCGGCGCGGTGAAGGCCTCGCCCAGCCCTGGCCCAGCGTCTTTAGCAGGGCGGCGCCCACAGTGTCGTAGTGCCGGTCTTGCACGCCATAGCCCACATGCCGTGCGCCCAGGTTGCGCAGCACCGGCAGCAAGGCCTCCGGCCGGTCCAGCAGGCCTACGGCGCCGCCAATCATCTTCATGAGGCGCTCGCCCTGGTGTTCCAGGCTGCCATGGAACAGCGGCCGCAGCTGCGGGTCGGCGGCAAACAGGTTGTCGTAAAACAGCGCGGCGGCCTGCGGGGCGATGGGCTGCACCAGCGCAAAGCTGCTGCGCACGAGGGAGATTTGTTCAGGGGTCATGGGTTTCCTTGGATGAAGGCCCAAGCATCCGGCCCGCGTGTTGCACGCCGGTTTCGGCGTGCGGCTGGATTTGTTTCGTTTGTTGCGGCTTTTATCGCTACACATTTCATAGCTTCTAGCGCTTTCAGAACCTGCGCCAGAGGGCTAAAAGGCTTAAATTTTCTGTGCCGACGCCTCCGACCGGACCGCGTCCGCGGCGATGCAACAAATGAAACCTGCACGCAGTGCGCATGAAACACGGGCTGGCGAACATTGCCCATCCGCCCACCAAGCCACCCAACGGCAAGGAGACGGTAATCAAGTCCCTCGGCGCAGCCCCTTAAGCGCGCCTCAACACCGATTGGAATCACCATGCATCTGAACACCCGTATCCAGTGGCCCCCCCACCACCTCGACCTGACCGCCACCGCGCCCAGCACCTCGTCTGTGCTTGGCAACTATTACGCCCGCTGTCATCAGTGGCTGGCCGGCAAACTGGCGCGCAGCGCAGCAGCCCGAACCCATGAGAATGAAACTACCGCCATGGCTGACCTCTCTCCACATCTGCTCAGCGACATCGGCTGCCCTGCACCGTTGCGCACCGACATGCGGGCGATCCGCAAGCAATTGCGGTCCAACAGCTACGCCACCCTCATCCATTGAGCCCAGGCCCCGCGGCGGGGGAGTGAGCATCCAACAGCCGAACAGCCAACCCAGCCCGGCTCGCGCCCTAGGCGCGATGTGGCGCAGTGCGCCACCGATCCCGCTCCCCGGGGTCCCCCTCTGTATGCGCCGAGGAGCGCAGCTGCAGGTGGATAAGGGCTGGCGTTGTTTGAGCGCAGCGAGTTTAGCCAGACCCCACCTGCAGCGAGCACCGCAGGTTCCCGTAGCGCCAGCGGAGGGCGCAGACAGTGGGGGTGGCCTTTTCTTTGGTGACTTTCTTTTGGCCACGCAAAAGAAAGTTACTGCCCTGCCGGGGGCACATCCCGGCCAGCGGCGTTGGCGGCACGACCAGCTTCAAAAATGAGAGCAATCGCAAGGCAAGCTGCGAGATATCGGCGGGATATAGTGCAGAGCCCGTCTGCTGCTTTTTCTGGAGTTGTTATGGCCGTCCACCGTTCGAGACAAACCGAACAAACCCAAGACTGGAGAGGAGATCGACCGCATTTGGCTCTCCATGTTGGGGCGACAAATGCGATGTTAGGGAGACACGATTGTGTCTCTACATATTCAGTTGGGCATAGATGATCGACTGGCAAATTATTGTGAATGGTGAATATCCGGCCGGGTGGAACGAGCACTTGGACGGCTGTTGGTTCCCCGACTTCGATATGCAACGCTTTCTGTTGCCATTCTTCGATGTTGGGGACCAACCTGTCGATGAATATGGCGGCACTATCTTTGATACTGCTGCGGTGGTTCGTTTGAAGACGCACCTGCTCTGGCAGCGCAGCTACATTGAAGCTAAACCTGACTCGTGGACGGTGACCGAAACGACAAATGGTGGTGAGGAGACAGCCGAGATCAAGCGAGACGAAGTCCTGCGAGTCATCGACAAAACCATCGATATGGCCACACGCGCCGAAGACCTTAAAGCTCAGTTCCGATTTCGGGGTGATTAGTGATGCTCTGGCCAATTGCAATCAAGCTGCCCAACCAAACATTGCAGTCGACGCCTACGGCGCGGCTGAATTTTTCTCGTTATGCGTCACCAAAACCAAAACGACCGCCCAGTCCGTAAGTCTCTTCAGATCGTCGAGCGCTACGCCGAGGAGTTTCGCGCCTTGGTCAACGCACGCGTTTGGCGTTCCGATGAGTCACCCGCCGAGGCGCTTCGACTCAACAGCGAAGAAGACTGGTCATTTATTTGTGTGGCGATGGATGTGGTCGGCGATGCCGCCTCCGCGCTCGACAACTTTCTGCAGTTTGGACTTGACGGCCCCACGAAGTATGACGATACCGGCGAGCAGTACCTTCGACTGTACGGAATGCTAAGCGCTGTCTATCTACAACAAGAAGCAGTGCGCAAACTGTACGTGTTGATGAACTGCCCATCTCCGAAGGCCGTGGATCAAGAGTTCGCCGCCCTGGAAGTGCGTACGCTCCGCCATCAGCTGGCGTCGCATAGCGTTGACTACAAAGAGCCGGGGTCGCACAAGTTGACGGCCTACGTCCCGGTGCGGATTGGCTTGCGAGGGTATTCGTGCCTGGTTACGGCCGGACGAGGTGATTCGACGCGAACAATAGACCTTGAAGAAGCGGTTCGAGCCCATTGCGCCGTGACCCACTCGGTCCTCGATCGCGTTTATGAAAAGTCTGTCAAGACGTTCTTCAAAGGGCAAAACAAGAAGATTGCCGAGTTCAAATCGAAGCTCGAAGACCTCCGAAACGAGCGAGACGGGAAGTTGATTCTTCTTCGAGCGAAGACACCAGATGGCACTGACATCAGGATTAACATCGTTGGCGCAGCTCAAGAGCCGGCGCCTGAGAGCAAGACTTGAGTCAATGGCGAGTTGCACAGTGACGCACAACCCCTCGGTCGAGGCGAGGCCCAACTGAACGCTAGGTCTCCTCACACCACCACCAGCCCCCCGCCCCCGTCAAAAACGCCGTCCGCACCCCCGCCTCCGGATACAACGCCAGCAACGCCTCGCGGTAAGTTGCCAGCTGCTGCAACCGCACCGGATCGCGCTGCGGCTGGGCTTTGGATCTGTAGTCCAGCACCCACCAGGCGACGGTGTCCTTGCGGCGCACCAGGCAGTCCAGGCGCAGGGTCTTGCCTTGGTAGTTAAGGGCCATCTCATCGCCACACCATTCGAGCAAGCGGTGCATAACCCAGGCAACGCCGAGCTGTAATAGCTCCAGCGTTTACCCAGCGGGCCTAGCTCTCGGCCCGCGCCAAATCACTATGGCAGATCACCCACAGGCCGCCCCAGCCACCGCACCGCCATCTTGTCCAGATCGCCGTTCTTGCGCGCGTCGGCGATGATGCCGTTGATCACTAGCCGCAGCTTGTCTTCCCCTTTGGCGACGCCGATGTAGTTGGGGCTGTCTTTCAGCAGCAGCTTGAATTCGGTGCTCACCTTGGGGTGCTGCTGCATCATGTTGCCCGCCACGGAGGCACCTACGGCGATCAAATCCACTTGGCCATTGACGTAGGCGGACACGGTTTTGGTGTTGTCCTCGTAGCTGCGGATGTCCGCACTCGGGGGGGCCAGCTTGCGCAGTTCGACATCCTCCACCGAACCCTTGGTCACGGCAATTGTCTTTCCCGCCAGGTCCGCAAAGCCTTTAACCTGGCTGGTCTTGGCTCCAAATATCGCCTGGAAGAACGGCGAGTAGGCCGCGGCAAAGTCGATCTGCTTTTCGCGCTCCGGGTTTTTGCCCAGGGTGGCGATCACCACATCGGCCTTTTTGGTTTCCAGGTAGGCAATGCGGTTGGCGCTGGTCACCGGCACCAGATTGACAGTCACACCCAGCTTGGCGCCAATGTAGTTGGCCACGTCCACATCCAGGCCCTGGATCTGAAAGTCCTTGCCCATGGAGCCATACGGCGGGTAGTCCGGCGGTACCGCGATGGTGACCTTTTTGTTCTTCAATATCGTGTCCAGCGCATTCTGTGCCTGGGCCGTGGCGCCCAGCAATAACAATGCGGCGCCCAAACCCAGTACGCGGCAACTTTTGCGGATGTTCATAGTGGACTTCAAAAAAGTAAAAGAGACACAGAGAGCACATCGCGTGCCATCTACGGTGGCCCGCCGCAACGGTCAGTCCAATGCTATCAGCGTCCCTTGACCGGTCAAAAACGCGGCCTGCACCGGGGCATCGGGATACAAGGTTTGCAATGCGGCGCGGTAGCTGCGCAACTGCTGCACCAGCCCCGGCTGGCGCTGCGGCGTGGAGGCGGACTTGTAGTCAAGCACCCACCATGCGCCGGTGTCCCGGCGCCGCACCAGCCGGTCCAGGCGCTGCGTCTGGCCCTGGTAGCTCAGGGCGACTTCATTGCCATGCCAGTCGATGGCCTCCGGGCTCCAGGCCCAGGCACCCTCACCGGCCAGGATGGTGGCAGCCATGTCTGCAGCCTGGCGGGCCTGCTCCGCATCCAGTGCGAATTCGCGCACCACGGCCGGCAGGTGCTGCGGGTCGGGCGCGGCGCCCCCCAGCGGCACCCATTCCAGCAGGCGGTGCATGGCCTGGCCGACGCGCGACTCGGCGCCGTCGGCCTCGACCGGCACACGCGGCGGCGTCGCCGACAAACCGATCTCGGGCAGCACCAGCAAGCCGAAGGGCGCGTCAGCAGCGGTATCGCCCAGCGGCTGGGCCTGGTCCAGCCCGGCCACATCGATAGGCTGGGCCAGGGGCTGCAAGCGCTGCCACCACGAACCATCGACCGCCTTGTGCGGCAGCACCGACGAAATCACCAGTTGGCTGCGCGCGCGGGTCATTGCCACGTACAGGCCGTTCAGCTCTTCGCGCTGGCGTGCAGCCTGCTCGATGGCCTGCACCTCGACCACGCAAGCTGGCGGGTTCGATTCGCTGGCCAAGAACACCAGGCGCACCGGTGCCTCGGCCTCGCCCGGCCAATCGACCAGCACACCCATGGTCTCGGCCTTGGCCGAGGGGGTGTCGGTGTCCAGCAGCAGCACCAGCGCGGCCTCCAGGCCCTTGGCGCCGTGCACGGTCAGCAGGCGCACGGCATCGGGGGCGCTGGTAACCGGTGCCTTGACGCCGCCGGCCTTGAGTGCGCGCACCAGCGCATACGGCGTGGCAAAGCGGCCTTCGTTGAGCTGCAGCGCCGTACCCAGCACCGCACGCAGATTGGCCAGCACCGAGCTGCGCAAGGCGGCCGGCGCAGCGGCGGCGAAGCGGGCCAGCACGTCGCCATCGGCGTAGATCGCGTCCAGCGCATCGTGCGGCGGCAGCACATCGAGCCAGCCCTTCCATCGCATCAAATCGGGCGCTAGCGCAGATAGAACGGCCGGCAGCTGCTCTGCATTGTGTAGCAAGCTCCACCAGTTGCTGTCGCTGGGGTTGTCGACATCGGCGCGGGCCGCGCGCTGCAGCAAGGCCAGCTGCACCAGGTCGGCATCGGCCACGCCGAACAGCGGCGACTTCAGCGCCTGGGCCAGCGACAGGTCGTGGTGGGTGGAGACCAAGGCGTCCAGCAGCGCGGCGATGTCCTGCACCTCGGGGGCGTCGGCCAGGTCGGCTTTTTCGGGCTGCTGGGTGGGGATGTGCAGGCTGCGCAACGCGTCGCGCATCTGGCTCAGGCGGTCGCGCTTGCGGGCCAGCACCATCACGTCTTTGGGCTGCAGGCCATCGGCCAGCTGCAAGGCCAGCCACTGGGCGGCCTGGCGGCATTCCAGGCTGCGCAGGGTGTCCTCGGGTTCTTCGCGCGGCGTGCCCAGGCTGTCGCGCCAGGCCAGCTCGGCGCCGTCTTCGGGCAGCTTGGCGCCCTGGTTGGCATCGCGCGGAATCGCTGGCAGGCAGCGCAGCGCGCCCTGGGCGGTGGATTCCGTGGTGTGGTCGCGGAAGCCGTCGTAGGCGCCAACCGCCTGAGCGGCCGACATGACGGCGTTGACGGCGGCCATCACCGGAGGCGCATTGCGCCGGGTGTGGTCGCAGCTGAGCAGGTCGCCGCCCAGGCCATCGACCACAAAGGCCTGCGCCGCGCGGAACACCTGGGGCTCGGCGCGGCGGAAGCGGTAAATACTCTGCTTGGGGTCGCCCACGATGAACACACTGGGGGCATTGCCGCCGGAACCCGCATAGCCGCTGAGCCAGGCGTGCAGCGCCTGCCACTGCAGCGGGCTGGTGTCCTGGAATTCGTCGATCAGCAAATGCTTGACCTTGGCGTCGAGCCGCTCCTGCACCCAGCCGCTGAGCACCGGGTCGGACAGCATCACCGAGGCCGCGCGCTCCACGTCGTTCATGTCGACCCAGCCGCGCTCGTACTTGAGTGCAGCCAGCTCAGCAATCAGCACCCGGGTGAGCCGCGCCATGCGCTGCTGGTGGCTCCAGGCTGCGTGCTGCAGCTGGGCCTGGCCGACCTGCAGCACCAGCTCTTGCGCAGCGCGTATGGCCTGGATGCCGACGATCTTTTCGCCGAACTTGCGCGCCGAGCCGGTGGCGGTAAGCAAGGCCGTGGCCACGCCGGCCGCATGCTGGGCAGTGATCGCCTGCTCCAGCTCGCCGCCCTTGGCAGAGAAAGTGGGCGCACTGGCCCGGCCCAGGTTGGCCGCCGCCTCTTGCAGCAGCGCGCGCTGGGTCCACAAATAATCTTCCGGCGCCCCAAGGCCGGCGAAGGCCGGGAACTGTTCGCCAAATGTTGGCACCGACGCATCGACCACGCCATGCGCGTCGGCCAACGCGAACTCGACACGCTTACCTATCGCGGCGGCCAGCGCCTTTTGCGCCTGGAAGCGGCCATGGACGGCAACCAGGGCCTCAAAGTCGGCGCGCGCCTCGGGGTTGTCCACCACCGTGGCGTAAAAACGCGGCCAGACCTCGCGCACCGCCTCGGCGTCGTCTTCCAGCAGGCTGTAGTTGGGCGGCAAGCCCAGGTCTTGCAACACGGCCAGCGGCGCGGTGCGTAGCAAGGCGGCAAACCAGCTATGGAAGGTGCGGATCTGCACCGGCCGGGCGCTGGCCAGCAGTTGGGGGTACAGCTGCTTGAGCGCTGGCGCCTGGGCCGCGATCTGCGCCGGCGGCACGCCGCGCGCCTGCAGCTCGGCGGCCAGTTGCTCGGGGCTGGCCTGGGCGAATTCCACCAGCCATTCGTTCAGGCGCTGGCGCATCTCGCCTGCGGCCTTCTTGGTGAAAGTGATGGCCAGGATTTCATGCGCGGCCACGCCGTGACCATTGACCTCGGAGTCTTTGGCCAAACTGCCTTCCAGCAGCGCACGCAGGATGCGCGACACCAGCATCCAGGTCTTGCCCGCACCCGCACAGGCCTCTACAGCAATGCTGCGCCGCGGGTCGCAGGCGATGGCGTAAAACGCCGCGCGCTCGACCGGCCGGCCGTTGTGCTCGTATGCCGCCAGAGCCATGCGCGTCAATCCCGCTTAGCCAGCGAACCGGCCGCCAGCAGGCTCAGCAGCACGAACGGCAGGCACACGCCGTATAAGGTGCGCACACCAAAGTGTTCGGCCACCTGGCCCAGCAGCGGCGGGCCAAGCAGAAACACCACGAACGAAATCTGTGCCAGCGCCGCCACGTTGACCGCCGCCGGCCGGTCCACGCGCTGCGCCGCAGCCGACATGGCCAGCGGAAAGATGCCGCTGGTGCCCACGCCCATCAGGCCCAGGCCTAGCAACGCCAGCGCCGGTGTGGGCGCCAGCGAGACCAGCAGCGCCCCGCAGCCCAGCACGCTGAGCAGGCAGCGGGCAAACAGCACGGGGCTGAAACGCTCGACCAAGCCATCCGCAAAAAAACGCATCACCGCCTGGGTGAACGCGCCCGCAGCCACCGCCAGCCCACAGACCCATGGCGCGGCCGCGAACACGTCGCGCATGTAGATGGCCGACCAGTCGGCGCCCGCTCCTTCGAGCAGCATGGCCGACAAAGTGACGCAGACCAGCGCCATGATGGCCCAGGTGGGGCGGGCAAAATGCGGAGGCTCTTCGGGAGCGGCCTGTCCGGCCTCGCGCAGCGGCGCCGGGCTGAAGCGGCCCAGCAGCAGCAGCGTGGCCACCAGCACCACTGGAACCATGCCCGCCAGGTGCAGCTGCGGGCTGATGCCCAGCTGAGATACGCCCGCGCCCAGCAGGCCGGCGGCAAAGAAGCCAAAGCTCCAGAAGGCGTGCGCACGGTTCATGATGCGCCGGTCCAACTGGTGCTCGACCCGGTCGGCCTCCACATTCACCACCACCTCGACCAGGCCGATGCACAGGCCCGCCGGCACCAGGCAGAGAAACAGCACCAGCGGCCCGGTGGCCCAGGAGGCGATGGCAAAAAACACCGCGATCATCGGCGTCAACGCTAACAGCGCGCGGCGGTAGCCTATGCGCTCCAGCAGGCGGCTGGCGAAAGTCAACGACACCAGGGTGCCGGCTGCCGTGCCGATCAGCGCCAGGCCGAGAGCGCCCTCGCCGACGCCCATGCCGTGCTGGATTTCGCCGAGCCGCGGAAAGATGCTGCCCAGGCCGAAGGCGTAGAGAAAAAAGGCCGCGAACACCCGCAGCGCGGGCGACAAGGCCAGGCCGAAGCGGGGCTCGGTGCTGTAGCCGCCGGAAGGCAGGGCCATCTGGGTGTGGGTATCAACCATGGTTCTGCTTTCAGTTCAACCAGCCGAGCGCCGTCAGGTCGCGCTCGCACTGCGCCGCGTCCAGAAACTGGATCGCCTGCCAGCCGCGGGCGTGGGCCGTGGCGACGTTGTGGGCGTTGTCGTCGATGAAGATGGTGTGCGCGGGCGACAGGCCGAACTGGGTTTCGGCCAGCGCGTAGATGCCGTGTTCAGGTTTGATCAGACCCACGTGGGCCGAAAAAATACCGTCTTCAAAGTATTCGAAAAAATCGCGATCCCGTAAGCGGTCGGCATATGGGGTGGGCATGTTCGACAAATACACCAACCGGTGCCCCTGTGCCTGCAGGCGTGGCAGCAGCGCAGCGGTGTCCTGCTTGGTCGGCAGGTGGTTGGGGATGGCGTGGATGAAGCGCAGCAGGTCCTCCGCCGCTACCCCGCACTGCGCCGCCAGCAAGGCAGCCAGCGGTGCAGGCTCGACGGTGCCGCGGTCAAATTCGGCCCAGGGAGTCCAAAAGTGCTCGCACAACGCCTGCGCCGCAGCGGCATTGGGCGCGTGCTGGGGCAGTTCGTGCTGGACGATCTCATGGGGTTGCCAATGCAGCAGCACGGCGCCCAGGTCAAAAACAACGGTCTGGCGAGTCACAAGGAATTCCTAATGGGTGGGCTGGAAGGTTAAGGCATTTTGACCGGCCGCGCGGCAGCGCGGCACCGAAACCGGGGGCTCCCGGCATGGGCACACAATGAGCTGATCTCCATGCCTGGTTTTTTGCATACCTGGGTATGCTAGAGAGATTAAAGCGGCAAGACTATCGATGAATTTTGTCAAAAGCATGAAACCAGCTCATACCAAACAATTGACTTCGCCACAGCGCCGTCTGCCCTCGATGAACATGCTGCGGGCCTTCGAGGCCGCGGCGCGGCACGAGAGCGTGACCCTGGCGGCGCAGGAGCTGCACGTTACCCAAAGCGCGGTCAGCCACCAGATCAAGGCGCTGGAGGCCTGGCTGGGCGTGGCCCTGGTGCAGCGCAATGGCCGCGGCCTGGGGCTGACGACTGAAGGCGCGGCCTACTTTCCCAGCCTGCAAAGTGCCTTCGACCAGATGGCCAGCGCCACCGCCCGGGTGCAGCGCCAACCACGCAAGAACGCGCTGTCGGTCAACTCCATGGCCTCGCTGTCGGCCGAGTGGCTGATCCCGCAGCTGGCCAGCTTCTGCGCCGAGGTGCCGGGCGTGGACGTGCAGCTGGCCACCACGGTGCATTTCACGGATTTCGACCCTGCGGCCTATGACGTGTCGATACGCTGCTTTACCGACCCCGAGCTGGCAGCACTGCGTCTACGCGCGCCCTGGCGCAGCATCCAGTTTGGCCCGTTCCTGCCCAACATCCTGACCCCCGTCTGCAGCCCGCAGCTGCTGCGCGGCGGTATGCCACTGGCGACACCAGAAGACCTGCAAAACCACACGCTGCTGCACAGCCGCTCCACAGCCCTGGTTTGGCAGGACTGGCTGAGCGCCGCCAGCCTGCCCCAGCTGCAGGCCAAGCACGTTGTCACCTTCGACCACGCCCACCTGGCGGTACAAGCGGCCGTGCAAGGCATGGGCATCGCCCTGGGCAATCCGCTGCAACTGCAAGCCGAACTCGATAGCGGCTTGCTGCGTATCCCCTTCCCGGACCTCAAGCTGAGCGACCGCACCAACTACTGGATCATGGCCCCGCAAGCCGCACAGAACCCGCATGCGGTGGCGTTCTGCGAATGGCTGCAACGCAATGGCAGCGTGACGGGCTAAGCCTAAACAGACCACCAGTCCTTGCGGCACAGGCCGCGCGCGGCGCAGAAGGTACAGGCTGCGCCCTCGCCCAGCGCTGCCAGCACGGCGCCGTCGGCAATCCGCTGCATGTCGTCCAGGATGCCGTGCACCAGCGCATCGCGCGCCTCCACCACCTCGGTCTGCTCAAACAGCTGGCTGCCGTCCTTCTCGCCCACGTTCAGGTAGGCAGCGCGCAAGGTGTCCTGCGGCAGCAAGGCCGCGTAGAAGGCCAGCTGGGTGTCTTCCAGCGGCTGCTTGATGCGCTTCTGGGTGGCCAGGGCGTTCTCGGTCTTGTAGTCGATGACCAGGGCCGTCGTGCTGCCATCGGCATGCACCTGGTCGATCCGGTCTATGGTGCCGATCAGGGTCAGCGGGCCCAGCGGCAGTTCGAGTGCGCTCTCTGCCTGCTCGAAGCGGCCGCCCTCGGCCTCGTGCGGCGCCAGCCAGGCCAGGTAGCCGTCGCGCACCCGCGGCCAGGCCGAGGCAAACGGCAGGAATTCGCCAGGCTCCAGATGCATGTCGTGCGTGACCTGCTCGGATGCTACGTTAATCATAGCTACCCGCGTATATAAATCCTGCGCCGGAGTCACATTTAATGCTTCATGGAAGGTTTTCAGCACCGCGTGCAGCCAGGTCCCGAAATCGCGCTTGTCGACCTCGCCCGTCAGCTCCTGCGACTCCTGCAAACCCAGTTGGCGCAGGCCGAAGAAGCGGTACGGGCAGCGGCGCAAATCCTCGTAGGCGCTGGCCGACAGACGCTGCACCGGCAACGCCGCGCCCACCGGCAAGGGCCGCAGACTAGGCTGGGGTGCGAGGCTGCGCGGCACCCGCGGGTCGGCGGCCGGCGCCAATTCAGTCGCCACCCACAACGCTTGCACCAAGGGGCTAGCCAGCAAGGTCTCGCCGGAGGCATCGCTTTGCCGCCACAGCACATCGGTGTGCGGGGTTTGCAGCGCATTGGCCCAGGCGGCGCGGCTGGCGACCTCCAGCACGGCACGCGACGGCAGGCCCAGGGCTTCGCGCTGGCTTGCGGTCCAGGCGCCGGGCGGCTCGGGCGACACGGCCAGGCGCACCTCGTCGCAGCCAGGCAGCACCAGGGCCGGGAACGGCCGGGCCAACAACTGGCTCAGCGGCAGCACCACCACCTGCTCGTCCTGCGGATGGTCAGGCACGTAGCTGGCGGCCTCCAAGGCATCGCCAACCCAGCCGCTGAACTCGGCCAGGCGCAGGCGGCGTGCGGCTTGCGGCAGGTGGGCGAATTCGACCTCGGCGCCCTCCTCCAGGCGCAGCGCGGCCAGCAGCTTGGCGCCGGCCGCATCCGCAACCAATACCGGCCATTGGCCACTGGCCTGCAGCAGCGCGCGCACTGCGGCCAGCCACTGCACCAAGGGACGGGCGGCTTGCAGCGTAGCGCGCAACTGGTTCGCTAGGCGCACGGCATCCGACACCGCGGGCTGCCGGTGCGTGGCCTCGGGGCTCCAGGCCGACCAGCTCTGCACCGCGGCCTTGCGCAGAGCTTTCTCCAGGGCTTGCACGGTGCGCGGGCGGAAGGCCGGGGCGTTCTTCAACCAGTCCAGCACCGCGTCGCTGCTGGCATCCCAGCGGGCGGCGCGCAGAGTCACCACCATCTGGGCGGCAGCCCGCGTGGTGGACAGCTTCCAGCCGGTTTCGTCGCGAATGCGCACGTTCTGCGCGGCCAGCATGGCGCGGATGCGGCGGGTCAACAGGCGGTCAGTGGCAACCAGTGCAACGGGCGTGCGCCCTGCCTCGATGTGGCGCAGCACGCAGGCGGCGGCACGCAAGGCTTCGTCTTCGGAATCGCTGGCAGCGTGCAGCGCGGGCAAGGCCGGCGCCGGTGGCTCGGGCCGGGCCAGGCGCGCCACCTTGTCGCCCCAGCTGCGGCACAACGCCTCCACCAGCGGCTCGGTCTGGAAGCCATCGAGCACGATGATGCAGTCCAGCGCCGCCGGCACGGACCGGCTCCACAGCACATCGGTGGCATAGGCCGAGGCCGCCACCCATTCCAGCGCAATGCGGGCCACCACGCATTCCAGCGCCAGCACCGGCGCCTCCATGCCCAAGGCCACGGCATTGCGGGCCTGCACGGCCCAATCGGCGCGCTCGGCGGGCGGCACGGCGGCGGCCAGCGGCGCTAGTTGGTGGGCGGCTTCGACCAGCCGCGCCGACAACGCCTCGCGCTGCGCACCCAGGCCTGCGCTCTCCAGTAGCACCGGGGCCTGCAGCATGTCCATGGCGGTATCGAAACGCAGGTCGTGCGCGCCCACGGCCACACCGCCCAGGCCTTGCGACCAGTTCAGCGTGGACTCGAAACGCGGTGCAAATCCGTCGGGCTCGGCCTGGGCCCAAAACCGCTGCGCCAGCGGCATCAGCTGGGCATAGGGCAGCAAAACCACGGTGCGTGCCGGATGGGCCTGGCGCTGCGCCATGGCCGCGCGCATTTGGGCCAGCAGGCCAGTGCCGGGCGCATGCCATAACGGGTCAAAAGAAGATGGCATAAGTGGAGCGGTGGCGCAGAGAGGGAAATGGTTTTTCGCTATGCCTGTGATAGCACGGTACACGGCGACGAGGACTCTTGCTTTCTGTCACAATGCCGCAACTTTAGTCGTATCGGCACTTGTTTAAGGAACCCCCATGGCCAACGAACTCATCAAACATATCTCGGACTCAAGCTTCGACGCGGACGTCTTGAAGTCCAACACTCCCGTCCTGGTCGATTACTGGGCCGAATGGTGCGGTCCTTGCAAAATGATTGCCCCGATTCTCGACGAAGTGGCTACCGGTTATGCAGGCAAGCTGCAGATCACCAAGATGAACGTCGATGAAAACCGCGACATCCCCGCCAAGTTCGGCATCCGTGGTATTCCCACCCTGATGATCTTCAAGGGCGGCGAGCTCGCAGCCACCAAGGTCGGCGCCATGAGCAAGGCCCAGCTCACCGCATTTATCGACCAGCAGCTGGCCTGATAGCGTATTCCCTGAAGCCGCCCCTGCGGTGGCTTCGTTTTTTCCTGTCATAATTCAACCATTCACCCGACTGCTACCCCGCAAGACGGTTCGAGTTCCCGGTTTGTGAGGCCCTTCTAGCCTCCTCAAAACCTCCCCCCCTTTTTCCTCAAAGAACTCCTCACAGGAGTCCATCCATGCACTTAAACGAACTCAAGGCACTGCACGTGTCTGAAGTCCTCAAGCAAGCCGAAGAACTTGAAATTGAGAACACTGGCCGCATGCGCAAGCAGGAGCTGATGTTTGCCATCATCAAAAAGCGCGCCCGCACCGGCGAGCAGATCATTGCCGATGGCGTGCTGGAAATCCTGCCGGACGGCTTCGGCTTCCTGCGCAGCCCGGACACCAGCTACACCGCGTCGACCGATGACATATACATCAGCCCCAGCCAGGTGCGCCGCTTCAATCTACACACCGGCGACATGATCGAAGGTGAAGTGCGCACGCCCAAGGATGGCGAACGCTACTTCGCGCTGAACAAGCTCGACAAGGTCAACGGCGGAGGCCCCGAAGAGAACAAGCACAAGGTCATGTTCGAAAACTTGACCCCGCTGTTCCCCAAGGAACAGATGAAGCTGGAACGCGACATCAAGGGCGAAGAGAACATCACCGGCCGCATCATCGACATCGTGGCGCCCATCGGCAAAGGCCAGCGCGCCCTGCTGGTCGCCCCACCCAAGAGCGGCAAGACGGTGATGATGCAGCACATGGCCCACGCCATTGCCGCGAACTACCCGAACAGCCACATGATGGTGCTGCTGGTCGATGAGCGTCCTGAAGAAGTGACCGAAATGCAGCGCTCGGTCAAGGGCGAAGTCATCGCATCCACCTTCGACGAACCCGCCGCCCGCCACGTGCACGTGGCCGAGATGGTGATCGAGCGCGCCAAGCGCCTGGTCGAGCTGAAAAAAGACGTGGTGATCCTGCTGGACTCGATCACCCGCCTGGCCCGCGCCTACAACAACGTTGTTCCCTCATCCGGCAAGGTGTTGACCGGCGGCGTGGACTCCAACGCGCTGCAACGCCCCAAGCGCTTCCTGGGCGCCGCCCGCAATGTGGAAGAAGGCGGCTCGCTGACCATCATCGCCACCGCGCTGGTCGATACCGGCAGCCGGATGGACGAAGTGATCTTTGAAGAATTCAAGGGTACCGGCAACTGCGAAATCCATCTGGACCGCCGCCTATACGAAAAGCGCGTATTCCCGTCGATCCAGCTCAACCGCAGCGGCACCCGCCGCGAAGAACTGCTGCTGTCGCCCGAGATCCTGCAAAAGAGCCGCATCTTGCGTCAGTTCATGTACAACATGGACGAGATCGAATCCATGGAACTGATGTTGAAGAACATGAAGTCCACCAAGAACAACACCGAGTTCTTCGACATGATGCGCCGCGGCGGATAGAAAATCCAAGCTATAATCGAAGGCTAATCGCGAAAAGTACCGGGCTTTTGAATTGGGTGAGCACTTTACCCAAGGCACCGGGCGGCTAACGCAATTGAACAAGGAAGAGCTATGAAAGAAGGCATTCACCCCAACTACCGCGAAGTGTGTTTCCTGGACTTGTCCAACAACTTCAAGTTTGTGACCCGTTCTTGCGTTAACGCCAAGGAAATGATCAAGATGGAAGACGGCCGCGAACTGCCGCTGTACAAGCTGGATACCTCCAGCGAATCCCATCCTTTCTACACCGGTACGCAAAAATCCGTGGACAACATGGGTGGCCGCGTGGAACGTTTCCGCAACCGTTTCGGCAAAACCACAGCTGCAGCTACGCCAGCCGCAGAATAAGTTTTCCCGCATCCGCTCAGGGGCAGCCCGGTTTATCCGCGCTGCCCTTTTGTTTTATCCGCCGTTTGATGCCTGGGCCTAGTAAGAGGCCGGAAACGCTTTACCGGCGCGCTGCATAAGTCCTATATCCTCTTACTGTGAACCACCCCACCCCTGCCATCGTGGCGCAAAGCGCCGTTCGCCGTCTGCCACGCATTGCACTGTGGCTGTTGTGCCTGGCCTACGTGCTGCCAGGCTTTGTAGGCCGCGAACCCTGGCGCAACCACGACATGACGGCCTTTGGCTACATGGCCGAGCTGGCGCGTGGTGCCAGCGACTGGCTGCAGCCACAATTGCTAGGCCGCCCACCGGAAATCGAAGCTCTGCTGCCCTACTGGCTGGGAGCCTGGGCAATGCAGCTGGCCCCCAGCGGGTTGGCGCCCGACTTCGCCGCCCGCCTGCCGTTCATACTGCTGCTGGCAGCCACCTTGGGCGCTACTTGGTATGCGGTCTACTACCTGGCACGCAGCCCGCGCGCCCAGCCGGTGGCATTCGCTTTTGGCGGCGAAGCCAGACCCACAGACTACGCCCGGGCCATGGCCGATGGAGGTCTCCTGGCCATGATCGCGTGCCTGGGAATGGCCCAGCTGTCGCACGAAACCACGCCTGCACTGGCCCAACTGGCATTCACCGCGCTGAGCTTTTTCGCGCTATCCGCCATGCCGTACCGCACCTGGATACCGGCGCTGGGTGTGGCGGTCGGGCTGGCAGGCCTAGCGCTGTCGGGCGCGCCCAGCATGGCGGTGCTGCTGGGCCTGGGCGGCGCTGTCGTGTGTTTTCTGGACCGCAGCGAAACCCACGGCGAGACCGAGCCCGGCGAGCAGTACGCATCGCGCAGCCTGCAATGGTCCATGGCCGTGCTGGCGATCACCGCCGCGGTGGCGCTGCTGGCCTGGTCGCTGGACCAATGGCGCTGGCGCATCGAGGCGCCCGAAGCCAGCTGGCCCAATCTGCGCAGCATGGCCAGGCTCTTGCTCTGGTTCACCTGGCCAGCATGGCCGCTGGCACTGTGGACGCTGTGGCGCTGGCGCCGCCAGTTAACGAATGGCAACTTTGGCCGACACCTGGCCCTGCCTCTGTGGTTTGTGGCGGTGGCCCTGGGGGCGACCCTGACGACCGATGCCGCCGACCGCTCCCTGCTGCTGGCCCTGCCTGCGCTGGCGACTTTGGCGGCGTTCGCCTTACCCACTTTCAGCCGCACTGTGACGGCGCTGGTGGACTGGTTCACCTTGCTGTTCTTTACCATCTTTGCGCTGATGATCTGGGTGGTATGGATCGCCGCGCAGACCGGTGTACCGCGGCAACCGGCGGCCAATCTGGCCCGGCTGCTGCCTGGCTTCATGTCCAGCTTCAGCTGGCTACCCTTTCTGATCGCCACTATCGCCACCTTGGTCTGGGTCTGGCTGGTCAAATGGCGGGTTGGCCGGCACAGGGCTGCAATCTGGAAAAGCCTGGTCCTGCCTGCCGGTGGAACGGCCCTTTGCTGGCTGCTGCTAACCACCTTGGGCCTGCCTGCAATGGACTATGGCCGCAGCTATGTGCCATTGGTGCGCAACATCAACCGGGTGATACACGCGCAAAGCCCCGCGCAAACAGCGCCGGCCTGCGTGGAATTTGACAACCTGACGCGTGGCCAGGTTGCGGCCTTCCAGTTCCATGGCAAGCTGAAGCTCAAACCCGCTGGCAAGACACCACAGTGTGGCTGGCTACTAGTAGACACCGCCACCTCTCGCCCACCCACCCAAACGCTCGACATGAAGCCCTGGGTACTGCGATTGAACGTACGGCGCCGCGCAGACAATGGCGAAGCAGTGAGCCTGTACCAACGCGTAAATCCATAAGTTCTAGGCCGCTGGCGCTTATAGAACCTGCGCTAGCAGCTATGAATTAAATAGCAATCAGCTATTTGGCGTAAGCCGGCTCGGCTTCCAAACGCAGGCGGTTGGCGGGGAACACGATGGCAAAACGCGAGCCCTGTCCCACCGTGCTGTCAATCTGGAGCTCGGCGCCGTGGCGCTGCACCACATGTTTGACGATGGCCAACCCAAGGCCGGTACCGCCGGTTTCGCGGGAACGGCTCGGATCAACCCGGTAGAAGCGCTCGGTCAAACGCGAAATATGCTCGACTGCGATTCCGGGGCCGGTGTCCTTGACCGAAAATTCGGCCCGGCCATCCGGCAAAGGCTGCCACCGTACCTCGATGCGCCCACCTGCCGGCGTGTAGCGCACCGCATTGCTGACCAGATTCGACATGGCACTCAGCAGCTCGCTAGATGCGCCCGCCACCATGCCCTCGGGCATAGGCCCAAAGCGCAGCACATGGGACTTGGCTTGGCCGGCAGTCACCATGCCCGACAAGGCCTCGGCTTCGCGTGCGCAGTGCGCCATCAGGTCATGCAATACGATCCACGCACTGCTGCTGGGCATGGGACTACCCTCGATGCTGGACAGGGTGAGCAAATCGCTCACCAGGGTTTGCATGCGCTCGGCCTGCTGCGCCATGAAGCCCAGGTAGCGCTCGCGCTGCCCCTCGTCTAGCGGCAGGCTCTGCATGGTTTCGACAAAGCCCGACATCACGGTCAAGGGAGTACGGATCTCATGCGACACATTGGCCACGAAATCGCGGCGCATGGCTTCGGCCTGCTCTACCGCGGTCACGTCACGCGACAGCAGCAGCTTGCGGCCTTCGCCGTAAGGGTGCAGGTGTACCGACAAGCGCAGCGGCCGGCTTGCGCTGCCGCCACGCCCCAACATGACCGTACCGCGCGCAGTGTCCGGGTCGGCGTAGTAGGCAGCGAATGCGGGGTCGCGCACCAGGTTGCCAATCTGCTGCTGCAGATCGCGCTGGGCGTCGAAGCCAAAATGCTCGGCCGCGATATCGTTGCACCACTCGATCCGCCCCTGCGCATCGAGCAGCACCACGCCATTGGGTGACGCCTGGATGGCTGCCAGAAACTCCTGCAGTCGGGTTTCTGCGTCCTGCATCTTCTGCTGAGTCTGGCGCAGCCAGCGGCGGGTGCGGTCGGTGATTTCACCCCACCAACCCTGCATATGCGGGGCCTGGCTAGCCTCCCCGGTGCGCAGCCAGTGCATCACGCGCAAGCCGCGCACGGCGTCGAGCAGCATCCAGGCCGCCCCCGCCAGTACCACGCCGACCAATGCGCCAGGGTAGCCCAGCCACTCCCAGCCGATCACGCCCGCGCCCAGCTGTAGGCCCAAAAAGCTTAAAAATCGAAACCACATAGGGGAAGAAGAGAAGATGCGGATGGCGGCAGATGCGCCATCCTGGGAATCAAGCGGCAGAAACCGCGGGCTGTGCCGGTGGCACGGCGGCCACGGGCTGCGCGGTGATGCGGTAGCCCGCACCGCGCACGGTCTCCACCATTGCGCCGCCCGCACCCAGGGCCTCGCGCAAGCGCTTCACATGCACATCGACTGTGCGTTCCTCGATAAACACGTGGTCGCCCCAGACCCGGTCCAGCAACTGCGAACGGGTATGGACCCGCTCCGCATGCTTCATCAGGTAGTGCAACAGCTTGAATTCGGTCGGACCGATCTTCACCGCCTGCTCCTGAAACGTGACCCGGTAGGTCGCGGCGTCCAGCACCAGTGCGCCGATGCTGACCACACCGTCGTCCTGCTCGGGCGCCCGGCGGCGCAATACCGCGCGGATGCGGGCCAGCATTTCCTTGGTGGAAAAAGGCTTGGAGATGTAGTCGTCGGCACCTGCATCCAGGCCGGCCACCCGATCGCTTTCGTCGCTGCGGGCGGTCAGCAAAATGATGGGAACCGCCTTAGTGCGAGGATGGGCGCGCCATTTCTTGGCCAGCGACAGGCCGCTCTCGCCAGGCAGCATCCAGTCCAGCAAGATCACATCGGGCAGCACGGCATCCAGCTCGCACTGGGCGGTCACGCTGTCCATCGCCCATGTAGGCTGGAAGCCGCTGTGGCGCAGATTGACCGCGATCAGCTCGGCAATCGCGGGCTCGTCTTCAACGATCAAGACCCGTGGCATGGTTTTCATTGCAGTGCCGACTCCACTTGTGCTGCCGTGGCATGGCGCACATCCTCACCTCTGACGATGTAGATGATGAATTCGGCAATGTTCTTGGAATGGTCACCAATCCGCTCGATCGCCTTGGCGATGAAAAGCAGGTCCAAGCTGGCGGAAATGGTACGAGGGTCTTCCATCATGTAGGTGATGAGCTTGCGCACAAAGCCGTCAAACTCTTTGTCGAGCAAGTCGTCTTCCTTCAGGATGTTGACGGCAGCCGCAACGTCGAGCCGGGCAAACGCGTCCAGCGCCTTGCGCAGCAGGCCAGAAGCCATGTCGGCCGATACCCGCAGGTCCAGCGTGGGCAGAGACCGCGGTGCACCGCTATGGGCAATCGACTTGGCCATGCGGGCGATCTTGTTGGCTTCATCACCCACGCGCTCCAGATTGGCCGTGGTCTTGGAGATAGCAATCAGCAAGCGCAGGTCGCGGGCGGTCGGCTGGCGGCGGGCAATGATGCTGGAGAGTTCGCGGTCGATTTCGATCTCCATCGCATTCACCCGCGACTCGGCTTCGGCGACCTGGTCGGCCACTTCCACGCTGAACTGCGACAGAGAGTAGATAGCCTGGCGAATCTGCGATTCGACCAGACCACCCAGTTCCATCACGCGGCTGGAAACGCCATTGAGTTCGCTGTCGAACTGGCTGGAAAGATGTTTATCTGGCATGGTGTGTTCTCCGGGCAGTTAACCGAAACGACCGGTGATGTAATCTTCGGTCTCTTTGCGCTTGGGCTTGAAGAAAATATCTTCGGTGGCGCCAAACTCCATCAGGTCGCCCAGGTACATATATGCGGTGTAGTCGCTGCAGCGGGCTGCCTGCTGCATGTTGTGGGTCACGATCACCACGGTGTAGTCGTTCTTCAACTCGGTAATCAGCTCTTCCACCTTGGAGGTGGAGATCGGGTCCAGTGCCGAGCAGGGTTCGTCGAGCAGCAACACTTCAGGCTTGATGGCAATGCCGCGGGCAATGCACAAGCGTTGCTGCTGGCCGCCCGACAAACTGGAGCCGCTCTGGTTCAGCTTGTCCTTGACCTCGCTCCACAGTGCGGCCTTGCGCAACGCCCACTCTACGCGCTCTTCCATATCCGTGGTGTTCAGGTCTTCAAACAGCTTCACACCGAAGGTGATGTTGTCGTAGATGGACATAGGGAACGGCGTAGGCTTCTGGAACACCATGCCGACCTTGGCACGCAGCAGGGCCACGTCTTTTTTGCTTGTCAGCAGGTTCTCGCCGTCCAGCAGGATCTCGCCTTCGGCGCGTTGCTCGGGGTACAGCTCGAACATACGGTTGAAGATGCGCAGCAGGGTGGACTTGCCGCAGCCCGACGGGCCGATGAAGGCAGTGACCTTCTTTTCCGGGATTTCCATGTTGATGCCCTTGAGCGCATGGAACTTGCCGTAGTAGAAGTTCAGGTTCTTGACCGAAATTTTGGAGGTGCTAGCAGTTGCAGTTTGCATGGTTAACCTTTGTTGGAGCCAGCCCAGGCGCGGGCCAGAATGTTCAAGCCCAGGACGGCCATGGTGATCAGGAAAACCCCTGCCCACGCCAGTTTTTGCCAGTTTTCATAGGGGCTCATCGCAAATTTGAAAATGGTGACCGGCAGGCTGGCCATAGGCTGGTTCAGACTGGAGGTCCAGAACTGGTTGCTCAACGCGGTAAACAGCAAGGGAGCGGTTTCACCGGCGATACGGGCTACCGCCAGCATCACACCGGTTACTACGCCAGCCCGTGCGGCTTTCAGCGTGATGCTCAGAATCACCTTCCACTTGGGCGTACCCAGTGCGTAGGCGGCTTCACGCAGGCCCGGTGGAATCAGCTGCAGCATGTTCTCGGTGGTGCGAATCACCACCGGAATCACGATCAAGGCCAAGGCCACGATGCCCGCCCAACCCGAAAACGACTTGAAGCGCGACACCACCACCGCATACACGAACAAGCCGATCACGATACTGGGTGCCGACAGCAGAATGTCGTTCACGAACCGTGTGGCAGAAGCCAGCCAGCCCTTGGAGTCATATTCGGCCAGGTAAATACCGGCCATGATGCCCACCGGCGCACCCACGACCGTCGCCAGGGTCACCATCAGGAAAGAACCGTAGATGGCGTTGGCCAGTCCGCCTTCGTCATTCGGCGGCGGCGTCATCTGGGTCAGGGTGGCGATGCTCAGGCCATCGATGCCCAGACGCACGGTTTCAAAGAGAATCCAGAACAGCCAGAACAAGCCGAAAGCCATGGCCCCCAGGGCCAGTACCAGCGCAATCTGGTTGACGCGCTTGCGCTTGGCGTACTTGGCGCTGCGGGTCTGCTCCAGCGCGGAGGCCTTCAACAGCATTTCACTCGTGGTCATGTCTTGGCTCCTTCATTTTTCCGCAGCTGCGCCAGCAGGAGCTTGGACAGGGAAAGAATGACGAAAGTAATAAAAAACAGCACTAGGCCCAGGTACATCAAAGCGCCTTGGTGCAGGCCTTCGCCGGCTTCCGCGAACTCATTGGCCAGTGCCGAGGTAATGCTATTGGCCGCCTGGAACAGGCTCAGGGAATCGAGCTGGTTGAAGTTGCCGATCACGAACGTAACCGCCATGGTCTCGCCAATGGCGCGACCCAGACCCAGCATGATGCCGCCGATAACGCCCGACTTGGTATAGGGCAAAACCACTTTGGACACTACTTCCCAGGTTGTTGCGCCCAGGCCGTAAGCCGATTCCTTCAGCAAGGTGGGCGTAACTTCAAACACATCGCGCATCACCGCGGCGATGAACGGGATGATCATGATCGCCAAAATGATGCCGGCCGACAAAATACCGATACCCACCGGAGCGCCTGAGAACAGGGCTCCCATGTACGGCACGTCGCCGAATATGGCCTGCAGTGGCTGCTGCACATAGGTGGACAAAACCGGGCTAAAAACCAGCAGCCCCCACATGCCGTAGACGATGGATGGCACAGCTGCCAGCAACTCCACCGCCGTACCCAGTGGCCGTTTGAGCCAGGCGGGTGACAGCTCGGTGAGGAACAGCGCGATACCGAAGCTCACCGGCACCGCGATCAGCAGAGCGATGAACGACGTCATCAAAGTGCCGTAGATCATCACCAGCCCGCCAAACTCCTCTTTCACCGGATCCCAGGTCGTGCTGGTCAGAAAGCCCAGCCCGTACTTGTCGATTGCAGGCCACGCGCTCACTGTCAGCGAGCCCAGGATCGCCACCAGCATCACCAGTGTGAAGATGGCAGAGCCTTTGGCCAACCAGGCAAAAACGCGGTCAAAGACAGGGCCCGAACGGGCCGCTTTGGGGCGGGGAGGAGTGGTCATCGCGTGTCCGGAAGTCTTGGCAGACGGTTTCAACGGTAGCTCGTTCGCCGGAAGTGTAGATGACACGTTTTGCTCCTTTCCTTGATTCATTGTTAGAAACTATCTAGCCCCATGCCGCAACAGGAACGCACACCGTCCAGAAACACCGCAGAACTGGCTTCGCCAGGCTGCTGGTGTTGCCCCCTAAGGGGGTGGCAAAAGATGCGGAGCACTGCAGCCTGGGGGCGGGCCAAATTACTTGATAGCGACAGGCTTGCCAGCGGCATCGGTGACCTGGCCCCAGGCTTTCTCAATCGAGGCCACTACAGGTGCAGGCAGAGGCACGTAATCCAGTTCGTCTGCAATCTTGGCGCCGTTCTTGTAAGCCCAGTTGAAAAACTTGAATACTTCGGTCGCATTGGCGGGCTTGTCCTGCTTGGTGTGCATCAGGATGAAGGTCGCTGTAGAGATAGGCCAGGCTTCCTTGCCAGGCTGGTCGGTGATCAGCTGGTAGAAGGACTTGCTCCAGTCGGCACCGGCTGCTGCTGCTGCAAAAGCGGTATCGCTAGGCTGCACAAACACGCCGTCGCGGTTCTTCAGCAACGCATAGGTCATCTTGTTTTGCTTGACATAGGCGTATTCGACGTAGCCAATCGAATTGGGCAGGCGGTTCACAAATGCCGCTACGCCTTCATTTCCCTTGCCGCCGGCTCCGACGGGCCAGTTCACGGCTGTGCCCTCACCCACTTTTTCCTTCCACTCGGGGTGGACGCGGCTCAGATAGTTGGTGAAGTTGAAGGTGGTACCCGAACCGTCGGCACGGCGCACGGGGGAGATGGCGGCGTCTGGCAATGGCAGACCAGGGTTCAGCGCCACCAAGGCAGCGTCGTTCCATTTGGTGATCTTGCCCAGGAAAATGTCGCCCAGCACCTGGCCGGTCAGCTTCAATTGGCCGGGTGCAATGCCCTTGATATTGACCACGGGCACGGTGCCACCAATCACAGAGGGGAACTGCATCTGGCCCTTGGACTTCAGCACTTCGTCGGTTTGCGGCATGTCGGAGGCACCGAAGTCCACAGTTTTGGAATCGATCTGCTTGATACCGGCGCCCGAGCCGACGGACTGGTAATTGATCTTGACGCCGGTAGCCTTGTTGTACTCAGCCGCCCACTTGGAATACACAGGAGCAGGGAAAGTCGCGCCAGCACCGGTGATTTCCTGCGCGCCAGCCCAACCTGCGAAAGACAGGGCAGCCGAACCTGCAAGGCTGACCATGGCAATCTTGAAACGTGTTTGCATAACTAAACCCTTTTAAAAATGAGTAGGAACCCAGCTGACGTTGCACCGAACTGGTACACCGTTGCGATGGCGTTAATTTAAGAAGATTGTGTGACAGCCATGTGACAAAAATAAGCGTAAACCCGTTTCAGCATGGGTGCTATGCTGCGCCCACAAAAATTGCGGCAACACCATGCAAAACGGAACACTTCTCGCCGCCCTGGACCTGGGCTCCAACAGCTTTCGCCTGGAAATTGGTCGACTCGACCACGGGCAAATCCACCGTACCGAATACCTGAAAGAAACCGTTCGCCAAGGCAACGGCCTGGACGAAAACCGCAACCTCAGCCCGGAAGCCATGCAGCGCGGCTGGGACTGCCTGGCCCGATTTGGCGAACGACTGGCCGGCTTCGAGCGCCACCAGGTGCGCGCGGTTGCCACCCAAACCCTGCGCGAAGCCCGCAACCGCGATGCATTCCTGGCTAAGGCGCATGAAATTCTGGGTTTCCCCATCGATGTCATCCCCGGCCGCGAAGAGGCCCGGCTGATCTACCAGGGTGTGGCCCGCTTGCTGCCGCAGTCGCAGGAGCGGCGCCTGGTGGTCGATATCGGGGGACGCTCCACCGAAATGATCCTGGGGCAAGGCTACGACGCCACCGTCATGGAATCCTTCCGGGTGGGCAGCGTCGCCTGGTCGATGAAGTACTTTCCCCAAGGGCAGTTCACCCGCGATGCGTTCCGCATCGCCGAGATTGCGGCCAAAGCCGTACTAGACGAAGCCCTGAACGCCTACCGCCGCGACAACTGGGACGTGGCCTATGGCTCCTCCGGTACCGTAGGCGCAGTAGCCGACATCCTGCACGCAGCCGGCTGGCAGCAAAACCTGATCAACCGCGAAGGCCTGGACTGGATCAGCGAACGCCTCTTAAAGGCCCAAACTGTCGACAAACTGCGCTTCGAAGGCATGAAAGATGACCGCAAACTGGTCATCGGCGGCGGCATCAGCGTGCTGCGCGCCGTGTTCGACCTGCTGGGCATCGAAGAAATGCATGCAGCCGACGGCGCACTGCGCCACGGCGTGCTGTACGACCTGGTGGCCCGCGGCCAAGAAGACACCGACTTACGCGCGGTCTCGGTGCAACGCATGGCTTCGCGCTTCGATGTAGATACATTGCAGGCCCAACGCGTGGCACACCATGCCTGCGCTCTGTTCAGCCAACTGCAGCTGCAAAGCGGTATGTCCGTCGCTGAGTCGGCTCGCCTGCAGCGCAAGCTCAATTGGGCCGGATATCTGCATGAAATCGGCTGCCAGATATCCCACAGCTACTACCACAAGCACGGTGCCTACATCCTCGACCACGCCGACGCGCCCGGCTTCGCACTGTCGGAATTGCATCGCCTCAGCCAGCTAGTGCTGGGCCACCGCGGCAAGCTGCGCAAGCTGGAACTCGACTTCGCAGACGAAGTGTTTGTGCAGCAGCTACTGTGCCTGCGGCTGGCCACAATTTTGAGCCACGCCCGCCGTGATCCCGACACCGCGGGGCTGCAACTCATTCAGGACCAGACCCAGCCCAGCCAGTTCCTACTCAGCACCCGTGCCGGCTGGTCGCAAAGCTACCCGCAGTCTGCCCATCTGCTTCGCGAAGAAGTTGTAGCCTGGCAAAAAACCCCATGGTCGTTGCTGCTTTCCGAGACCTGAGCATTAAGCCCTGCCAATTACTTGAAATAACCTGCACTTTTGTCAAGGAACGCTTAATAATCTGCCGATATAGTTTGTAAAGAGCATAGTTGTGCTACCCGTTGAGACAACCCGCAAGGCCACGCATGACAGAACAATCCAGGCCCAACCTCGGTGATGGCTACAAGCAATATTTTGAGATAGCGCCTGCGCTGGACCAGGCGCGCGTCAACGACGTATTTTTCATACGCCATGACGTTTATGCACGCGAGCTGGGTTTTGAGCCTATACGTGAAGACCAGCGTGAAACCGACAAATACGATTACCGCTCGCTGCACTGCCTGGTCCGCAGTGCCGATGGCACCCGACTTGCAGGGTGTGCCCGTCTGGTGTTAACCGACCCCCAAGAGCCCGATGCACCCCTGCCCTTCGAGGTCACCTGCAGGAGCACCCTGGACCGCAGCATCATCGACCCAGCCAAGCAGCCGCGCGCGCGCATTGCCGAGGTTTCCCGGTTGGCCGTAATGTCCGAATTTCGCCGCCGCAAAGGCGAACAACAGAGCGAAGCCACCATCTCAGAGCAGGATTTCGGTGACCGCAACCAACCTCGCTTCCCCTACCTGCCGGTCAGCCTGTATATGGGCGCCGTCATCATGGCCAAGCGCCAGGGCATCGAAACACTGTTCACCCTGACCGAGCCCCGACTCGCCGAGCATTTTGCGAAATTGGGTGTCAATATCATTCCGATTGGCGGCCCGGTAGAGCACCGGGGCCAGCGCCTGCCCTCGATGCTGCGCGTGGACGAGGTATACCAAGGTCTGCGGCTGTTGATTCGGCCGCTGTGGCATGTCATCAACGCCCAGATAGACGAGGCCTACGCCAAGGCATCGGTCTAAACAGCCAGTTTCGTTATTTCTAAATATGCTTATTCACATATTGGTAGAACAATAAAGTAGTTTGGATTCGGGGGGACGGCTTTTATAGTCGCGTCCATGCACGATTTAGCGTTTGTTTTTGCCGGATTCTTTGTTGGTTTTGTCGTGGGCCTGACCGGCGTGGGCGGCGGCTCGCTGATGACCCCGATCCTGATCTTCTTCTTTGGCATGAAGCCCTACCTGGCGATCGGCACCGACCTGCTGTTCGCCTGCTTCACCAAGGCCGGTGGCACCCTGAAGATGGCCCGCTCGGGCATGGTCAGCTGGCGCATCGTCGCCAGCCTGTGTGCCGGCAGCATTCCGGCATCGCTGCTGACCCTCTGGGTACTGCACACTCTGGGCCCGGCTGACGCGCAGGTACAGAAGGCCATGACCACGACCCTGGGCATAGCTCTGCTGCTCACGGCGCTGGCCACGTTGTACAAAAGCATCCGCGGCAAATCTGCCCCGCGCAGCATCAGCCACCAGGCCATGGCCCAGGCAGAACGCCCGCGCCACTGGAGCCTGCCTCTACTGTTCGGTGCGTTTATCGGTACCCTAGTGACCCTGACCTCGGTCGGGGCCGGCGCTATTGGCGTGACCGTGCTGATGCTGCTCTATCCGCTGCTGCCTCTGCAGCGAATTGTGGCTGCCGACATCGCCTATGCAGTGCCGCTGACCCTGGTCGCCGGCCTGGGCCATGCAGGCCTGGGTTCGGTGGACTGGCCACTGCTGGCCAAGCTGCTGGCGGGCTCCCTCCCCGGTATCTGGCTGGGTTCACACCTGATGCTCAAGACCTCGGACCGCGTGATCCGCGGCGTGTTGTCCCTGCTGCTGGCCTATGCCGGCACCAAATTACTGGCACTTTAAAATTACCTGTTGCCCACGTGCAGCCCATCCCACGATTGCTTTAAAAATGTACCAATACACCGAATTTGACAAACAGTTTGTGCAACTGCGCGCCGCCCAGTACCGCGACCAGCTGGAACGCTGGCAAAAGGGCACGCTGGCCGAAGACGAATTCCGCCCACTGCGCCTGCAAAACGGATGGTACGTACAGCGCTTTGCCCCCATGCTGCGCGTGGCCGTGCCCTATGGCGAGCTGAACAGCGCCCAACTGCGCGTGCTGGGCACCATCGCCCGGGATTTTGATAAAAAAGACGCACACGACCTGAGCAAGGCTAACCCCGGCCTGAGCGATCTGCACAGCCTGCCCAGTGCCTGCGCCCACTTCACGACCCGCCAGAATGTGCAGTTCAACTGGATTCCGCTAGACAAGAGTGCCGACGTGATGGACCTGCTGGCCAGCGTGCACCTGCACGGCATCCAGACCAGCGGCAACTGCATCCGCAACACCACCAGTGACGAGCGCGCCGGCATTGCCGCCGACGAGGTCGCCGACCCCCGCCCCCTGGCCGAAATCATCCGCCAGTGGAGCACGCTGCACCCTGAATTCGCCTTCCTGCCGCGCAAGTTCAAGATCGCCATCGTCGGCGCCACCGACGACCGCGCCGCCACCGCCTGGCACGACGTAGGCCTGCATGTGCTGAAGAACGAAGCCGGTGACGTCGGCCTGCGCGTCATGGTCGGCGGCGGCATGGGTCGCACGCCGGTCGTCGGCACGGTGATCCGCGACTTCCTGCCCTGGAACCAGATCCTGAACTACTTGGAAGCCGTGGTGCGCGTCTACAACCGCTGGGGCCGCCGCGACAATATGTACAAGGCGCGCATCAAGATTCTGGTGAAGGCCGAAGGCCAGCGCTACATCGACGAGGTCGAGGATGAATACCAGCAAATCCTGACCCGTGACGGCGCTCCGCACACCATCAGCCAGGCTGAGTTGGACCGCGTTACCGCCAGCTTCGTGCCGCCGACCAGCCGTGTCGGCGCCTTGCCCGCCTTGTCCAACCCAGTTGCGGCCCCTGTCGACGACAAGGACTACACCCGCTGGTTGAAGCAAAACGTCGCGGCCCACCAAAACCCACTGCTGCGCGCCGTGACCCTGTCGTTCAAACGCCTGGGCTACTCGCCCGGCGACGCCACTGCCGAGCAACTGGATGCCGCAGCCGACCTGGCCGACCGCTACAGCGCCGGCGAAACCCGCGTGACCCACGACCAGAACCTGGTGCTGCCCTGGGTTCGCGCGGACGAGCTGCCAGCTTTGTATGCCGAAGCCAAGGCACTGGGCCTGGCCCGTGCCAATATCCGCCTGCTGACCGACATGATCGTATGCCCCGGCGGCGACTTCTGCAGCCTGGCCAATGCCCGTTCGCTGCCGATTTCCGAAGCCATCAGCCAGCGCTACCAGGACATGGACGAGCTGCACGACCTGGGCGAGATCGACGTGCACATGAGCGGCTGCATCAACTCCTGCGGCCACCACCATAGCGCCCACATCGGCATCCTGGGCGTGGACAAGGACGGCCAGGAGTGGTACCAAGTGACGCTGGCCGGCTCGGACGGCTCGAACCTGTCTGGCCCCGCCATCGCGGGCAAGGTCGTCGGCCCGTCCTTCAGCGCCGCCGAAGTACCTGAAGTCATCGAAGCCGTGCTGGATACCTACCGCGCGACCCGTAGCGCCGGTGAAAACTTCATCGACACCCTGCGCCGAGTCGGCCAGGACCCGTTCAAGTTGGCCGCCAACAACGCCCGCATCAGCACCGGCAAAGCGCCCCGTGCCACGGCTGAAGCCTGAGAGAAAATACTATGAAAATAATAGCTGCTACCGCACATATTCCCTGCGCTGAAGGCCAAAAAGACCATATAGCCTTGGCCAACACCGAAGACCCCCGCAGTCTAGACCTGGCAGGCGTCACCCGCATCGACCTGAACTTCCCCAAGTTCACCGATGGCCGCGCCTACAGCCAGGCCTTCCTGCTGCGCCGCCGCCTGGGCTACACCGGCGAGATACGAGCCACCGGCGACGTGCTGATCGACCAACTGGTGCAAATGCAGCGCAGCGGCTTTGACGTGGCCGTGCTGCGCGAAGGCGTAGACGCCAGCGCTGCCCAACGCCAGTTCGACCGCTTTGAAGGCTTCTACCAGGGCGATGCCGTCCGCGTGGAGCCGCACTTTGCCGAAACCGAGCACTCTGCAGCCTACGGCGCTGAGCTGGCCCGCCAGGACTCGTACTGATCGGAACAAGCATGAGCACCGTCAACCTCGCACAAATCAACACTGATCTCGGCCGCAACGCCCCCGCATTGGTGGAATGGGCGCTTGGCCTAGGCCAGCCCGCCATCGTCACCACCAACTTCCGCCCGTTCGAGGCTGTCATCCTGCACATGGTCACCCGCGTCAATCCCGACGTGCCCGTGGTCTGGATGGACAACGGCTACAACACCGATGCCACCTACCAGTTTGTCGATGAAGTGACAAAGCAGCTGAAGCTGAATCTGCGTATCTACCTGCCGCTGCGCTCGCGTGCGCACCGCGAGGCGGTGGAAGGCGCGACACCCGCGCTGGACGATCCGCGCCATGCTGCCTTCACCGAAGAAGTGAAGCTGGAGCCTTTTTCCCGCGCACTGCGCGAGACGGCGCCCAAAGTCTGGTTCACCGCATTGCGGGCCACCGACACCGCCGTGCGCGCCCAGATGGACCCTGTCAGCATCAACCCCGACGGCCTGATCAAGGTCGCGCCCCTGCTGCACTGGTCGTCCAAAGAGCTTCACGAATACTGTGTGACCCACGGCCTACCCAATAACTTTGACTACGTGGACCCCACCAAGGGTGAAGACAACCGCGAGTGCGGCTTGCACCTTGCCCACTGAAACTTGACCCCGACATGAATACCCAAGTGACCCCACACCATCTGAGCAATACCCACCTCGACGCGCTGGAAGAATAAACCATCTTCATCCTGCGCGAAGTGGCCGCCGTGTTTGAACGCCCCACCCTGCTGTTTTCGGGCGGCAAAGACTCGCTGGTACTGCTGAAATGCGCCGAAAAGGCGTTCGGAGCCAAGAATGTAGCCACCGGCGGTGGCGGCATCCCCTACCCGCTGCTGATGATCGACACCGGCCACAACTTCCATGAAGTGACCGACTTCCGCGACTTCCGCGCCAAGGAACTGGGCGCCGAGCTCATCGTGCGCAACGTCGAAGACTCGATGAAGCGCGGTACTGTGCGCCTGGCCCATCCTGGCGAATCGCGCAATGTGCACCAGTCGGTCACCTTGCTCGAAGCCATCGAAGAATTCCGCTTTGACGCGCTGATCGGCGGCGCCCGCCGCGACGAAGAAAAAGCCCGCGCCAAAGAACGCATCTTCAGCCACCGCGACAGCTTCGGCCAATGGCAGCCCAAGGCCCAGCGCCCCGAGCTGTGGACCCTGTTCAACACCCGCCTGCAGCCCGGTGAACATTTCCGCGTGTTCCCCATAAGCAACTGGACCGAGCTCGACGTCTGGCAGTACATTGAGCGCGAACAAATCGCACTGCCCTCGCTGTACTACACGCACAAACGCGAAGTGGTGGAACGCAAGGGCCTGCTGGTGCCCGTCACCGACTTGACCCCTTTGAAATCCGGCGAAACCGCCGAGATGCGCGACGTACGCTTCCGCACCGTGGGAGACATCACCTGCACCTGCCCGGTGGAGAGCTTTGCCGCCAACGCTGGCGACATCGTGATCGAAACCCTGGCAGCAGACGTGAGCGAGCGCGGCGCGACCCGCATGGACGACAAAACCTCTGAGGCTTCGATGGAGAAGCGCAAGAAAGACGGATACTTCTGATGATTGCTACCACTTCTATAGCTACTCCCGCAGGAACTACCAGCGCTGCAGCCCTATCTGCCTTGAAGTTCATCACCTGCGGATCGGTCGATGACGGCAAGAGCACGCTGATTGGCCGCCTGCTGGTGGACACCAAGGCCGTGCTGCAGGACCACCTGGCCGGCGTGCAACGCCAGGGTGAAACCGACCTGGCCCTGCTGACCGACGGCCTGAGCGCCGAGCGCGAGCAAGGCATCACCATCGACGTGGCCTACCGCTACTTCAACACCGAAAGCCGCAAGTTCATCATCGGCGACGCGCCTGGCCACGAGCAGTACACCCGCAACATGGTGACGGCCGCCAGCAGTGCCGACGCCGCCGTGGTGCTGGTCGATGCCACCAAGCTCGACTGGAAGAACGCCGCGCTGGAACTGCTGCCGCAAACCCGCCGCCACTCGCTGCTGTGCCACCTGCTGCGCGTGCCCAGCATCGTGTTCGCCATCAACAAGCTGGACGCGGTGGAAGACTCGGCCCTGGCCTTTGCCCACATCAGCGCTGCTTTGAACAGCTTTGCCGCCGCCGCCGAGATTCCGGTCAAGGCCATCGTGCCGATTTCGGCACTAAAGGGCTGGAACGTGGTCGAAGCCGGCCACAACGAAAACCCCGATTGGTGCAAGTACACCGGCCCGACCCTGCTACAAATTTTGGAGCAATTACCAAGCACACCAGCCGAAGTCGAACAGCCCTTCGCCTTCCCGGTGCAGTGGGTGGAGAAGTTCTCGTCCAGCAGCGACACCAGCCAGGGCCGCCGCGTGTTCTGGGGCCGCGTTGCCACCGGCAAGGTCGAAGTGGGCCAAGAAATCCGCATTCTGCCCAGCGGCCAGACCGCCACCGTGGCCCAGGTGCTGGACCATGCGCGCAACCCCGAGAGCGTGCTGGCCGGCAACAGCGCAGGCATCACGCTGGACCGCGAAGTCGACGTATCGCGCGGCGATTGGCTGCTGGCCCCTGGCCAGTTCGAAGCCAGCCGCGAAATATCCGCTACCGTCGCCTGGATGGACGACGAACCCCTGGTTGCAGGCCGCGTCTACTGGGCGCTGCACGGGCACCGCTGGGTCAAGGCCAAGGTGAAGCGCATCGTGCACAAGCTGGACATCAACACGTTGGCCGAGGAAGATGCGACCGAGCTGCCTCCCAACGCCATCGGCCACATCGAGTTGGCGCTGCAGGAGGCAATCGCCACTTTGCCGTATACGGCTTCGCGTTCGCTGGGTGCGCTGGTGCTGGTCGATACCGCCTCGCACAAGACCTCGGGCGCCGTGCTGGTCCGCTAATTTAAAATCACGGGTTAACCCCCGCAATTGAAAAAAAATACCATGACTCACGTCGTCTCCGAAGCCTGCATCAAGTGCAAATACACCGACTGTGTGGATGTCTGTCCCGTGGACTGCTTCCGCGAAGGCCCCAACATGCTGGTCATCGACCCCGATGAATGCATTGACTGCGCAGTTTGCATCCCCGAGTGCCCGGCCAACGCCATCTACGCTGAAGAAGACATGCCAGCCGACCAGCTGGCCTTCATCAAGCTGAATGTGGAACTGGCCCGCGCCGAAGGCTGGAAGAGCATCACCAAACGCAAGCCAGCCCTGCCCGACGCCGACGACTGGAAAGACGTGATGCCCAAAATCCAACTGCTGGAACGCTAAACCGTGTTGCCCGTACTGGAAACCGGCGCCGTTGTCATTGGCGCGGGCCCGGTCGGGCTATTCCAGGTCTTCCAGCTGGGCCTGTTGGAAGTCCCCGTCCATGTGATTGACGCCCTGCCCCACGCAGGCGGCCAGTGCATGGAGCTCTACCCCGACAAACCCATCTACGACATCCCCGGCACGCCGGCCACCACCGGCCGGGCGCTGGCCGCATCGCTGCTGCAGCAAATTCAACCCTTTGGCGCACAGTTCCACATGGGCCAACAGGTCAGCAGCATCGCCAAACAGGCCGATGGCCGCTTTCTCGTACAAACTGACCGAGGCACCCGACTGCTGGCGCCCGTGGTGGTGATAGCTGCCGGTGTGGGCGCCTTCCAGCCTAGGCGCTTGAAGCTGGACGGCATCGAAGCCTTTGAAGGCAGCCAGCTTTATTACCACCAGCCTCCCCAAGAGGTAGCGGGCCAGCATCTGCTCGTCATGGGCGGCGACGAAGTCGCCTTGCGCTGCGCGCTGGCACTGGCCGTAACCGATGCCCACAGCGTCACCCTGCTGCACCGCCGCGACGTGCTGCAAGCGCCCACCGCCGACATCGTGGAAATGCAGATGTTGGTCCAGGCCGGGCGCATGCGCTTCATGGTCGGGCAGATCGCCGGTTTCGAGGCCGATGCGGGCCGGCTACAAGCCCTGCAGATCAGCGACGTGGACGCTGCGCTGCACCGCTTGCCGGTAGATGCGATCAGCGTGTTCCAGGGCCTGTCGCCCAAGCTCGGCCCCGTGGCAGACTGGGGCCTGGCCATGGAACGCAAGCAGTTGCAAGTGGATACGGCCAGGTTTGAAACCAGCGAAGCGGGCATCTTTGCCGTGGGCGACATCAACACCTACCCCGGCAAGCAAAAGCTCATCGTCTGCGGCTTCCACGAAGCCACTCTCGCCGCCTACGCCGCAGCGCCCCTGGTGTTCCCCGGCAAGAAGATTCCATTCCAGTACACCACCACCTCACCGCGGCTGCACCAGCTGCTGGGAGTGGCGAAGGCGGCCGACGCCGCCCAATAACTTCTGATGTCCAGCATCAGCCTTCTAAGCTGATGGTCGGCCGGGTGCTAGAACCTCGCCCGGTAATACACCATGGGCTTGCCACGGCTGACGCGCAGCACTACACGCTCGTTGTTGTTCAGCTGCAGGCCCAGCGCGCCGCCCAGCTCGAAACGGATGCCGCGCGCACTGGCGGCACTGAACTGCATCTCCAGCCGGGTGTCGTAATTATTCGGACCATTGGCGTTGGCCTGCTGGATCAGGGTCATGGCGTCCGGCGTTGGCGACACGCGCTGCCACACGCCAAGTTGGAAGCGCCCCTGGCCCACCTCGGCCGAGCGCCAATTCACACCCAGGTCCAGCCGCGGCGCCGTCGCGCGCGGCAGTGCGCCGGGCGTGCGGGTGTCCGGCACCACCCAGCCCAGGCCAATGCCCATGCCCGCCTGGGGCGCAGCGCCCGACCAGCCGGTCAGGCTCAGGCGCGAGCTGCCGGCATCGTCCAGCATGGTCGTGGCTCTGGAGGCCAGTTCCAGGCTCAATGACGGGTTATGGGAGGGGGCGGTAGACGGGGCAAAGCTGCCGAGGTCGGCATCGTGCTGGGCTTGCGCGCAGGCACACCAGGCGCCCGCCAGCGCGCACAGCCAACGCAAAGGCATCACAGGGTAGAGAGCAACAGCATGCATGGCAGCCCACCTCCCACCTGGGTGTAATTTCTGCCATTGTGCGGCAGTGCGACACCCTTGAGGAATTAAAAGCCACCCCGCAAAATGTAAAAAAGCGTGCTGAAAGCACGCCTTATTGGGAACCGATCCGGCTTAAAACTCTTTCACCACCGAATACATCACCCCCGCCGTGCCCAGTAAGTTCATCTGCGCGGCCCAGCCGGAGTCAAACCGCCAGCCCACAGCCGGCACGATGGCAGGCGAAAAACCCTTGTAGCTCAACGGCACCTTGTTCTCGTAAGGCGGCTTGTAGCCATACAGAATGCCCGCCGACACCTTCAGGTAGACCTTGGGCAGGCTTTCGAATACGCCGTAAAAGCTCTGGCCCGCATACACGTAGGTGCTGTCCTGGCCAAACGAATTGCTAAACAAGGCCATGCCGTAAAAACTGTTGTCGCTGGCCTCGCGCTCCAGCCCCACCAGATGCACCGGCCGGTGCTCGGGGTTGTAGCTGTAATGGGAGGTGTGCGGGCTCAGCTCGATGCGCCACCGGTAACTGGGCGCCAGCGGCGCGTCGGTGGTCGTCGCCGACTGGGCCGAGGCAGCGCACACAAACCCCAACAAGGCACACGCCGCCAACCGCTGGGGCAATACAAAAACGTCCATGGAATACCCCACAAAAATGGCTTGGAAAAATGAAGGCCGACCCGCTTGCAAAGAAGCGTGGACCTTTAACCTGGCTGGCGGGGATTGTATTGCTATTTTTTTAATAGCTTCTCCCGCAGGTAGGACGGGCGCTAGAGGCATTATTTGTGTATTTTTGTAAACCACACCCAGCACGGGCGCTAGGCTAGAATCCGTCCACTCCGCCGCCGCCTGATGGCGAACACGGAGTTCCGCTAGGGGTGTTGCGCTGTAGAGGCCGCGACTGAGAAAGTCCCTTTGAACCTGATTGAGGTAATCCTCGCGCAGGGAAGCATGTTCTTCAACCGGAGCCCGACCACGGGCGCGCATCCGGTACGGTTCAAGCCCACCTGCCAGCACATTGCATGGAGCAACACGCATGGCAACACACACATCGATTTCACACAACGAGGCATTGGCGCCAATTCCCGACGCCAGCCGGGTCTTTGGCTGGTCGGCGCATGCCGCGCTCTGGTTCAGCCTGGGCGTGGGCCTGCTGGTGATGCAGATCGGCGCCTACCTGGTGCCGGCGGTCGGCACCCAGGACGCGCTGATCGCCATCGTGCTGGGTTCGGTCATTGGAGCCGGCCTGCTGGCCTGGGTGGCGCGGATTGCCTGCGACAGTGGCCTGTCCAGCGCCGGCCTGATGCATGCAACCTACGGCAGCGGCTTTGCCCGGCTGCCGGTGCTGCTGAACATCGTGCAACTGGTCGGCTGGACCACCTTCGAACTGGTGGTGATGCGCGACGGCACGGCGGCGATTGCCAAAACCCACTTCGGCGTCGACCTGGCCAGCCCCAGCGGCGTGCTGCTGACCACCCTGCTCTGGGGCGGCGTGCTGACGGCGCTGATGGCCGGCTCGATGCTGACCCTGGTGCGCAAGTTCATCAGCCGCTACGGCCTGCCGCTGGTGGTGCTGTCACTGGTCTGGCTAAGCTGGCAGTTTGCCCAGAAGCTGCTGGCCGCCGACGCGCCGGCCTTCTGGAACCGGTCGGGCGACGGCAGCATGGGCCTGCTGTCGGCCGTGGACCTGGTGATCGCCATGCCGGTGTCGTGGCTGCCACTGGTGGCCGACTACGCGCGCCACGGCCGCAGCGGCCGCAGCGCCATGGGCGGCACCTGGCTGGGCTATGCGCTGGCGAATATCTGGTGCTACGCGCTGGGCGTGATGGTGGCCAGCGTGGCCGCGCCGGGCACCGACCTCGTGACGGCATTGCTGCTGGCCCAGGGCGGCCTGCTGGCGCTGGGTCTGATCCTGGTGGACGAGATCGACAACGCCTATGGCGACGTGTATTCGGGCTCGGTGTCGGCGCACAGCCTGGCGCCCTGGTGGAGCATCCGCCGCTGGGGCCTGCTGCTGGCCGTGGCCTGTACGGCGCTGGCGCTGGTGCTGCCCATCCACAGCCTGGAGCCGTTTTTGCTGATGCTGAGCTCGGTGTTCGTGCCGCTGTACGGCGTGATCCTGGGGCGTCTGGCCCAAGGCACGGTCAGCGGATCGCAGCGCCTGGTCGAGCCCGGCGCCGCCGCTTTGTGGCTGGCCGGCGTGGCGGTGTACCACCTGCTGGGCCAGTACGCGCCGCAGTTCGGCGCCGCCCTGCCCACCCTGGCGCTGACCTTCATCGCCGCCTGGCTGAGCCGTCCGCTGCGCGGCGTCTACGCACTACAAAAATAAGAGCTGCTGGCGTAGGCGGAATGTTCGCCAGAGCCTTGTTTCTTATAAATTTACCAGCTGCATGGGCAGGGGTGCAAAGCCGTGGTTCAGCGGCCCCTGGCCCTGGCCGGTGCGCACGCCAGCGCCGGCGCTGATCGCGCCCAGGATGTAGCTGCGGGCCGATTCCACGGCGGCCGGCAAGGCCTGGTCTTGCGCCAGATACACGGCGATAGCCGACGACAAGGTGCAGCCCGTGCCATGCCCGTTGGGGGTGGCGATGCGCGGCGACTGCCAGCTCTGCCGGCTGCCATCGGCCTGGCCTAGCAAATCCACCACATCGGCGCCCGGTAGATGCCCGCCCTTGACCAATACCGCCGGAGCGCCCAGCGCCAGCAGGCTTGCCACCGCCGGCTCCAGCGCCGCCACTTCGTCCACACTGCGTCCCAGCAGCAAGCTGGCTTCGTCCAGATTCGGCGTGACCACCGTGGCGCGGGGGAACAGCTGCTGCACCAGCACCTGCACGGTTTCCTGGGCCATCAGCCGGTCGCCGCTGGTGGCCACCATTACCGGGTCGAGCACCACCTTCTTGAGCTGGTAGTGGTCTATGGCCCAGGCCACCACGTCGACCATTTCGGGCGAATGCAGCATGCCGATCTTCACCGCGTCGGCACCGATGTCGTCCAGCACCGCCTCCAGCTGCGACTTCAAGAACGCCGGCGGCACCGGGTGGATGGCACGCACGCCGCGGGTGTTTTGGGCGGTCAGCGCGGCCAGCGCCGTCATGCCGTAGCAGCCGAGCGCGCCAAAGGTCTTGAGGTCGGCCTGGATGCCCGCGCCGCCGCCGCTGTCGGACCCGGCAATCGACAACAGGCGCAGGTAGCGGGAGGAAGGTGCAGAAATAGTCATGCCGAAATTATCGGCGCATGGATGTGATGTAATTCGACCCACGGATGAAACAGGGGTGTCTGGTCGATGCGACCGGACTGAGAAAAACCCTCATACCCGATCCAGGTAATACTGGCGTGGGGAGTTTCCAATCAACGACCTCGCCTCGTTTCGTCCTGTTTTTCACATGGATGCGAACTTGGCAAAACCCCTCTCCACCACCATCCTCGGCGCAGGCCTGATGGGCCGCTTGCTGGCCCTGGCCTTGGCGCGGGCCGGCCATGCGGTGCAGGTCTTCGAGGCCGGTGGGCCGGATGCCGAAGGGGCAGCAGCCCGCGTGGCGGCCGCCATGCTGGCGCCGCTGGCCGAATCCGCCATCACCGAGCCGCAAGTGGTACAGATGGGCCAGTACAGCCTGCAGCGCTGGCCGCAGCTGATCGCGCAGCTGGATGCGCCGGTGTTCTTCCAGCAACACGGCACTTTGATTCTGTGGCACCGGCAGGACGCCGCCGAAGCCACGCGCTTTGGCCACCAGCTAACTGCCACACGCCAGCAGCTGCCCAGCCTGCCGGCCCCGCAGCCGCTGGACGCTGCCGGCATCGCCGCATTGGAGCCTGCCATCGCCAACCGGTTTGCCCAGGGCCTGTACCTGCCCGGTGAAGGCCAGCTGGACAATCGCCAACTGCTGGCCGCCCTGCTGCTGCGATTGCAAAAACACCAGGTCGGTCTGCACTGGCACAGCCCGCGGCAGCCAGAAGATTGCCGGGCGGACTGGGTGATCGACTGCCGCGGCCTGGGTGCGCAAGCCCAATGGCCGGGCCTGCGCGCGGTGCGCGGCGAGGTGCTGCGCCTGCACGCCCCGGATGTGGAGCTGCACCGCCCGGTGCGGCTGGTGCACCCGCGCTATCCGCTGTACATCGCGCCCAAACCCGGCAACGTGTTCGTGGTGGGCGCTACCGAGATCGAGTCCGACGATATGTCGCCCATGAGCGTGCGCTCCAGCCTGGAGCTGCTAAGCGCTGCCTACAGCGTGCACCCAGGGTTTGGCGAGGCGCGGATTCTCGAATCCGCCACCCAATGCCGCCCCACTTTGCCGAACAACCTGCCGGCCATCCGCCGCATCAGCCCCCGCGTGCTGCAGATCAACGGCCTGTACCGGCACGGCTTCTTGATCGCCCCGGCGATGCTGGATGCGGTGCTGGAACTCATAGAAAAAGAGCAGTCAGCGCTGGCCACGCAATGGGAGCTTGCTATAGAAACTGTATGAACGTCCTGATCAACAACCTCCCCCAGACCTTGCCCGCCGACGCCACGCTGGCCGATGCGGTGGCGCTGCTGCAGGCCCAGCCGCCGTTTGCCGCGGCCGTCAACAAAGCCTTTGTGCCGCGTGCGCAGTACCCGCACACGCTGCTGCACGAAGCCGATAACGTCGAAATCATCCACCCCGTCACCGGCGGCTGAACCATGTCCCAAGACCCTTTGATCCTTTACGGCGAAAGCTTCGCCAGCCGGCTGCTGCTGGGCACCTCGCGCTACCCCTCGCCCAGCACCATGGCCAGCGCCATCGCACGCGCCCAGCCGGCCATGCTGACGGCCTCGCTGCGCCGGCAGAACCTGGGGGCAGCGCCCGCCGGCCCGAATGCCTTCTGGGACCTGCTGCGCCAGACCGGCGTGCCGGTGCTGCCCAATACCGCCGGCTGCCATGGCCTGCAGGAAGCCATCACCACCGCCCAGATGGCGCGCGAAGTGTTCGACACGCCGTGGATCAAGCTGGAGCTGATCGGCGACGACTACACCCTGCAGCCCGACACCCTGAACCTGGTGGAAGCCGCCAGCCGGCTCATCAAGGACGGCTTCAAGGTGCTGCCCTACTGCACCGAAGACCTAGTGCTGTGCCAGCGCTTGGTCGACGTGGGCTGTCAGGCCGTGATGCCCTGGGCCGCGCCCATAGGCACCGGCAAGGGCCCGATCAACCCCTACGCCATGCAGGTGCTGCGCGAACGCATGAGCGTGCCGCTGCTGGTCGATGCCGGCCTGGGCCGCCCCTCGCACGCCTGCCAGGTGATGGAATGGGGCTACGACGCAGTGCTGCTGAACACCGCCGTGGCGCTGGCGCAAGACCCGGTGGTGATGGCCGGCGCGTTTGCCGATGCCGTGCAGGCCGGGCGCAGCGCCTTTCTGGCCGGCGCCATGCTGGAGCAGCAGGCAGCCCAGCCCAGTACCCCGGTACTCGGCACGCCGTTCTGGCACCACGCACAAGAATGAACACCATGCCCCACGACATCTTGACCCGCTACGCCGACATGGCGCTGCCAGCCACGGACTACGCCCTCCACTTCAGCGCTTGCCTGCAGCTCGGCTTCATCGCCACCGACGCCGCCACCATTGCCCAAGCCTGGCAAGCCCAGGCCGCGCGCCGCGGCAACAGCAGCGACTGGCCGGACGCCCCCGAAGACTTCGGCCTGGCGCCCTGGCCGCGGGCCAACGCCTTCCCTGTCTGCCCCCGGCAGCTGGGCTTGTACGCCGTGCTGCCCGACGCCGCCTGGGTCGGCCGCATGGCGTGCGCCGGTGTGCCCACGGTGCAGCTGCGCTTCAAATCCGGCGACGCCGCCGCGATTGACCACGAGGTCCGCGCCGCCGTCGCAGCGGTGCAAGGCACGCCAGCCCTGTTGTTCATCAACGACCACTGGCAGGCCGCCATCGACGCCGGCGCCTATGGCGTACACCTGGGCCAGGAAGACCTGGACCTGCTGAGCACCAACGACCTGGATGCGATCCGCACCGCCGGCCTGCGCCTGGGCGTCAGCACCCACGGCTACGCCGAAATGCTGCGCGCCGACAGGGTCAGCCCCAGCTATATCGCGCTAGGTGCGGTGTTCCCCACCACACTGAAGAAAATGGCCACCGCGCCGCAAGGCACGGCCCGGCTGACCGCCTATGCGCGGCTGCTGCGCGACTACCCGCTGGTGGCCATAGGCGGCATAGACACTGAGCGGCTACCGGCGGTGCTCGCCAGCGGCGTCGGCTCAGTGGCCGTGGTGCGCGCGTTGACCGCCGCGCCCGACCCCGAGCGCGCCGCAGCGGAACTACGCGGGATAATCCACGGCCACCTGGGACTAGAATGAACTTTTTAGCACGGATGCCGAAACCTCTAAAACCCACGCTATAATTTGAGGCTGCAATATTCCTCAATAGCTCAGTTGGTAGAGCGCCGGACTGTTAATCCGTAGGTCCCTGGTTCGAGCCCAGGTTGAGGAGCCAAAATTAGCAAAAGGGCTTACGCCAATCCGTAGGCCCTTTTTATTTCAGCCCATTCATCCATGGATGGCTGATGTGTACCGATATTCCTCAATAGCTCAGTTGGTAGAGCGCCGGACTGTTAATCCGTAGGTCCCTGGTTCGAGCCCAGGTTGAGGAGCCAAAACTTAAAAAGCCCCACAGCTGCACCAAGCTGCGGGGCTTTTTTATTTGCCCGTACCTTCTACCCTCTGCGGCGGTAGCTTGCCAGCGCAGTGGCCAGCGCAATGGTGACCAGCATGGCCGCGACGGCGAACGTGGTCCGGAAGCCGGTAGCCAGCGCCTCAGGACCCGCCGTAGCGATGTCGGAGCTTGCCGCCGCGAGCGAAAACACCGCACCCATCGCCGAGGCGCCTGTGACCAGCCCCAGATTGCGCGCCAGGCTGAGCAAGCCGGAGATCACACCCCGCTGGTTCGGCGGCACATCGACCATCACAGCCGTGTTGTTGGCGGCCTGAAACAGCTGGTAACCTGGGGTCAGCACGGCGATGGCGGCGATATAGCCTGCAATGCCGAAAAGCGCCGGCAACATGGACAGCGCCAACGCCCCCAGCACCATGGCGACCAGCCCCGCAACCACCATGCGCGGCGCGCCCCAGCGATCGACCAAACGACCGGCCAGCACACCGCAGAAGACGGAAATCAGCGGGCCGATAGACATCACAGCCCCCACCGTCGCCGCATCCAGCCCCAGCCCCCGCGCCAGGTAAAACGGCCCGACCACCAGGGTCGCCATCATCACCGTAGCGACCAGCACATTCATGGCCAGGCTGGCGCTCAGCACCGCGTTGCGGAAAGCGGCCAAAGGGACCAAGGGCGATGCCACCTTGGTCTGGCTGAACACAAAAAGGCCGGCGCCGCACACCGCCGCCAGCAGCAAAACCATATTGAGCCGACCGAAGCTGCCGCGCCCCATAGTCATCGCCAGCGCATAGGCCGCGAGAGTCAGCGCCAGCAGCAGTGTGCCGACATGGTCGAAGCCCGGCCGATCCACCTTTGCCCGCTGGCGGTCCGTAGGCAGATAGCGGCGCGCGAGAAAGAAAGCCAACAGGCCCAGCGGCACGTTGACCAGAAAGATCGCCTGCCAGCCGAGCCCGGCGATCAGCACGCCGCCCAGCGATGGGCCGAGCGCCGTGCCCACCGCCGACATGGTGCCGAGCAAACCCATGGCGCTGCCTGTCTTTTCCTTGGGCACCGTCTCGCCGACAAAGGCCATGGTCAGGGCCATCATGGTGGCCGCGCCCAGGCCCTGGGCCGCGCGGGCCGCGACCAGCAGCCAGAGCGTGGGGGCGATGCCGCACAGCACCGACGCTGCCGTGAACAGCAGGATGCCAGCCAGCAGCAGCCGGCGGCGGCCGATAATGTCACCAAGCCGGCCCACACTGACGATCAGGGTCGTGATGGCCAGCAGATACGCCAGCACCACCCACTGGACTTGCTGGAAGGAGGCGTCGAAGGCCTGCGCCAGGCTGGGCAAGCCCACATTGGCAATGCTGGTGCCCAGCGCGGACAGCAACACGGACAGCGACAGGCTGGCGAGTGTCCACCGCACCGCGGGCGATAGCGGCGCAGCTCCGGCGCTTCCTGCGGCTACCGCGGCTTGTTTTGCAATACTTATTTTCAACATCAACTCCTGGTCTGCCCACTCCCGAAATGGAGTTGCCTGCAGCGTAGTTCTTTGGCTGGCATGGCGGAAGGCGCAGCATTTGCACTTTATTCATGCGTTAAACGCCATACAACTAGGCAACTGCGCTAAGGTGTATGCATGGCTATTCCCGATCTCAACCTGCTTGTTACCCTGGATGTGCTGCTCGCCGAAGGCAGCGTGGCGCGCGCGGCCCAGCGCCTACGGCTCAGCCCGTCGGCCATGAGCCGAGCCCTGGCGCGACTGAGGGAGACGACGGGCGACCCACTGCTGGTTCGGGCCGGACGCGGGCTGGTGCCCACGCCACGGGCGCTGGAGCTTCGCGAGCGGGTCAGCCAACTGGTGCAGGACGGCGAAGCCGCGCTGCGCCCTGCGGAGAAGATCGACCTGCAGCAGCTGGCCCGCACGTTCACACTGCGCAGCAGCGAAGGCTTTGTGGAGAACTTCGGCCCCGGCCTGATTGCGCGGGTCGCAGAGGAAGCCCCCGGCGTGCGGCTGCGCTTCGTGCAAAAGCCCAACAAGGACAGCGCACCACTGCGCGACGGGGCCGTCGACCTGGAAACCGGTGTGGTCGGCAGCAGCATGGGGCCGGAGGTGCGTGCACAGGCCCTGTTCCGCGACCGTTTCATCGGCGTGGTGCGCGCGGGCCATCCGCTGGCCCAGGGCGAGATCACGCCCGCACGCTATGCAGAGGCCAGGCACATCTACGTTTCGCGCCAAGGCCTGGACAAAGGACCGATTGACGAAGCCTTGAACGCGCTGGGGCTGGAGCGGTACATCGCCACCATCGTCGACGGCTTTTCAACCGCCGTGGCGCTGGCCCGGGCCAGCGACTTGGTCGCCAGCGTGCCCGAACAACACACCGGCATCTTGCGCGCCGGCATGCACAGCTTTGCGCTGCCGGTGGCCACGTCCGAGTTCACGGTGTCCTTGCTCTGGCACCCGCGCATGCAGGCTGACCCGGCACACCGCTGGCTGCGCGGCTGTGTGCGGGAGGTTTGCACGGCGGACAGCTAAGAGTCTGGCTTGCTGGTATCTTTACGCCCATGCCTATCCATTCCTACGAACCCCGCAACGGCCACGGCCTGCCGCACGACCCCTTCAACGCCATCGTCGGGCCGCGGCCCATCGGCTGGATCTCTTCGCGCAGTGCGGCCGGGGCGCTGAACCTAGCGCCTTACAGCTTCTTCAACGCCTTCAACTACACGCCGCCCATCATCGGCTTTGCCAGCTTGGGCTACAAAGATTCACTGCGCAATATCGAGCAAACTGGCGAATTCGTGTGGAACCTGGCCACCCGCACCCTGGCCGAGGCCATGAACAAAACCTGCGCGCCCGTACCGCCCGAGGTGAGCGAGTTTGAACTGGCCGGACTCACGCCGGCCGACTCGCAGCTGGTCGCCGTGCCGCGGGTAAAGGAGAGCCCGGTGGCGTTTGAATGCCGCACCACGCAGATCGTGCAACTGCAGGGTGCAAATGGCGACAAGGTGCCAACCTGGCTGGTACTGGGCGAGGTAGTGGCCGTGCATATCGACACCGCGCTGCTACGCAACGGCGTCTACGACACGGCGGCGGCCGGGCCGATCCTGCGCGGTGGCGGGCCGGCCGACTACTTCAGCATCGGACCCGAACAACTGTTCCAGATGCGTCGGCCGGTTTAAGCCAAATCGACCTCTAGCGCATATAGAACCTGCGCAAGGTGCTTCTAAATATATAGCATTAGCCCGCCGGCACCGCAGGCGCGATTTGGCGATACACCTCCTGGGCCACGCGCGTCAACGTTGCTTTGTCTACGCTGCCCGAGAGCGCGTAGCCAAAGCTGTGGTCCACCCAGTAGAAGACGTTGACCTTGCCGTCCTGGCCGAAATGGAAGGCGGTTTCAGCCTGCGGGCTCAGCTTGGGCGCCTCGTGGGTCACGTACAGGGTGAGCCGCTGGCCGCTGGCGTCCTGGTACATGAACTGCGCGACCGGCCCGCTGTCGCCGGGCAGCAAGCGGCCGCCCATCAGCGCATAGCCCATGGGCTGCAGGCTGGGCACCTTGACGGCCGCCCCCAAGCGCTTGGACAGCCAGGTGACCAGGTGCTGTTCCTGGTCGGCATTCACTTCCACAGGGTGGCGCACCTCCGGGCTGTAAACCACGTGGGCCACGGCGGCGCGCTGGGCAAAGCCGGCCAGCGTGCCCTGCGCAGCAGGCGCCCGGGCCAAGCGCAGGCCCTCGCCATCCACACTGCCGCGCACAAACCAGGCAGATGCAGCACTCACCAGCGCAATCGCAATGCCGGCCGCCAGGCGCTGCGCATACCAGGGCTGGCGCGGCAACGCGGCTTGCACAAGGCGCGGCGGCAAGGTCTCCAGCAGCACCGGGGCGTACAGGGCGCGTAAGCCCCGGGTCTGGGCGCGGTAGACGGCCAGGCGCTGGGCCTCGTCGGGCCGCTGCGCCAAGTAAGCCTCCATCTCGGCCTGGCGCTCGGGCTCCAACTGGCCGTCGATATAGGCGTGCAGATCGGCTTCGCTAATGGAGGAAGGGGCTTGGCTCATTTGACAACTTTCAGGTGCACCGGCTCGGCGCGGCCTTCCATAAGTGCGCGCAGGCGTTCGCGGCCGCGCGACAGGCGCGACATCACCGTGCCCATGGGGATGCCCAGCGTGGCGGCGATGTCGGCATAGGCCATGTCTTCCAGCGCGACCAGCAGCAGGATTTCCTTTTGCTCGGCCGGCAGCAAGGCGATGGCGGCCTGCAGATCCAGTACCGCCAGGCGGTCGCCGTGGGTGGGCGCGACCGGCACCTCGGCCGTGCCATCGTCCATGGCTACCGTGGCCAAGCGCGGGCGCCGCACCCCGTCTGCATGCAGGTTGTGCATGATGCCGAACAGCCAGGAGCGCATATCGGCTACGCCGCGCCACAGGCTGGACTTGGCCCAGGCGCGCTCCAGCGTGTCCTGCACCAGGTCGTCGGCATCTTCACGGTTGCGCACCAACGCCCGCGCATAGCGGCGCAGGCGCGGTACGGCACTGAGCAGCTGCAGGTCGTCGTGGTGCATGGAGCTAAGGGAAACCGCTGCTCTTATTCCTTGATCACGTGCCAGACGTCCTTGAAGTTGTCGCCGGTGCGGTCGCTGGCGGTTTTGTCCGACTGGAAAAAGTACAGCGGCTTGCCCTTGTAAGCCCATTGCTTGCTGCCGTCGTCGCGGGTGACGATGGTGTAGCCGCCCATGGGCTGGTCGCTGGCAGTGGCCATCAGCGGCGGCCAGGCGGTGGCACAGGGGCCGTTGCAAGTGCTTTTGCCGCTATTGGCCACATCCTTGTCGAAGGTGTAAAGCGTCATGCTGTTGGCCGCGACCAGCACGCCGCCCGCCATTTTGGCTGGCGCATCGGCCGCGCTGGCCGCCAGCGACGCAAAGCCCAGCACGAGGGCGATGGCAGAACGGGCAGCAAAAGATTGTTTGAACATGGTGCGGATTCCTTGGAGTGAATGGGAGGAACGTAGCGCTTTGAGAGCCTACACCGGGGTAGACGCACATAGCCCCTGGTTTATTCCAGGCTCCGCAAAAATAGTTCAACCGAGCAATGCCGGCACTACCCGGTTGATCAGCGCGCCGCCCAGCAGCAACCAGGCAAACAAGCCGCCTGCCAGCAGCAAGGGCTTGATGCCGGCTCTGCGAATCGCGGCCAGGGGGGTTGCCAACCCCAGCGCCGCCATCGCCATGGCCAGCAGTGCGGTGTCCACCGCATTGACCACCGCCAGCACCGGGGCCGGCAGCAGTTGCAGCGAATTGAAAAGCACGACGCCAATGAAGCCAAACGCAAACCATGGCACGGCCAAGCTACCCTGCGATGCAGTCTTTGGCATGCTGCGGGCCAGCCAGGCAGACAAGGCCAGCAGCACCGGCGCCAGCATCATCACCCGCACCATCTTGGCTATTACCGCAGCGTCGGCGGCTTCGGCGCCGATGGAACGCCCGGCGGCCACCACCTGGGCTACCTCGTGGATGGTCGAGCCCGCGTAGACGCCAAAGCCGTGGGCGCCGCCAGGAACCAGCGGCCAATGCAGATTCAGCTGGAACAACAGCGGGTAGACAAAAATCGCCAAGGTGCCGAACACCACCACCGTGGCCACCGCCACCGTGACCTGCTCGGCGCGGGCCCGCAGCACCGGCTCGGCCGCCATCACAGCGGCGGCGCCGCAGATCGAGCTGCCGATGCCGATCAGCATGGCCGTGTTGCGGTCCAGTCCCAGCCAGCGGGTGCCGGCGTAGCAGGCCAGCGCAAAGGTCGAGCCCAACACCAGCGCATCGACCAGCACCCCGGCCAGGCCGACGCTGGCGATGTCCTGGGTGGTCAAGCGCAGGCCATACAGCACCACACCCAGGCGCAACAGGTTCTGCTTGGCGCATTGAACGCCCGGGTCGCAGACCGTTGCCACGCGCGGATACAGAGTGTTACCCACCAGTATGCCCAGCACGATGGCCAGGGTCAGCGCGCTCAGGCCATGGGCCTGCAGCCCGTTCAGCTGGCCGAGCGCCATGGCGCAGGCGGCCAGCAGCGCACTCAGCGCCAGCCCGGGTCCGTGACGCCGTATCGGCTCCCAGCGGCCAGGCCAGACGGTGTGCAAGGGGGCAGAAAGAGCGGTGGCCATGGCAGATATCAGTTCCATTCAAACAATGGAGCGAACTTTAGGGCGCGGCAATCAAGCCGTCCAACAGCTTGTTTCTGTAATATCTATCCAATCAATCGATATATAGTGAAAGATGAAGCCATGGATGTGCTGCGCCTGAGCCTGCGCCAATTGCAGATATTCGTAGCCGTCGCCCAGAGCGGCAGCACCACGGCGGCCAGCGCGGCCATTGCGCTGTCGCAGTCGGCCACCAGTTCGGCGATCAACGAGTTGGAGCGGCTGCTGTCGCTGCAGCTGTTTGACCGCGCGGGCAAGCGGCTGCTGCTGAACGACAACGGCCGCGCCCTGCTGCCGCGCGCGCTGGCCATGCTGGACGGCGCCGCCGGCATCGAGCAGATGGCGCGCGACGGCAGCGGCCAGGCGCAGTCGCTGCGCATAGGCGCGAGCACCACCATCGGCAACTATGTGCTGCCCCAGTTACTCGGCAGCTTTATGGCCTGGCGCCAGTCCGAGCAGGCGCCGGCCTGGCAGTCCAAGGTGATGATAGGCAACACGGCGGCGATTGCTCGGGCGGTTGCCGATTTCGAGCTGGACATTGGCCTGATAGAAGGCGCCTGCCACGAGTCCACTTTGCAGGTCACGCCCTGGCTGCAAGACAGCCTGGTGCTGGTGGCGTCGCCAGCACACCCACTGGCACAGGGCCAGAGTGTGCCCACTGCAGCGCTGCGCGAAGCTGTCTGGCTGCTGCGCGAAAGCGGTTCGGGCACCCGCGAAACCACCGACCAGGCGCTGCTGCCGCACCTGCATTCGTACCGGCGCAGCATCGAACTCGGCAGCTCCGAGGCCATCCAGAACGCGGCCGCCCACGGCCTGGGCATTGCCTGCCTGTCGCGCTGGGTGGTGGCCGACCTGCTGGCGGCGGGCCGGCTGTGCTGCATCGCCAGTGCGCTGCCCGCCATCCAGCGGGATTGCCACATCATCGTGCAGCGCGACAAGCAGATGACGCCGGCCTTGCTGGCGTTCATGGCCTGCGTTGCAGTCAACCCGGCCAGCACAACAGCCCCTGGCGATACTGCGCTTTATCAAAGTCCCTAAAGTGCAGTCCACACCACAGGACAACCCTTATGCACAAAACCGCTTTCGCATTCGCCATGTTGCTGGCGGCGGCCAGCGCCCCGGCAACTGCACAAGCCGCCACCCCGCCCAGCTGCCCGGCGATCCTGCAGCACCAGTTTCCCCGTCTACAGGACGCCGCGCCCCAAAACCTGTGCCAGTACGCAGGCAAGGTGGTGCTGGTGGTGAATACCGCCAGCTATTGCGGCTTTGCAGGCCAGTTTGAAGGGTTGGAGGCGCTGTATGCGAAGCAGCAGGCCAAGGGCTTGGTGGTGCTGGGTTTTCCGTCGAATGACTTTGGCCAGCAAGAGCCGGGCTCGTCCAAAGAAATCGCCGACTTCTGCTTCAACACCTACGGCGTGAAGTTTCCGATGATGGGCAAGACGGTGGTGTCCGGGCCGGGCAAAAACCCGCTGTACGCGGCGCTGGTCAAAGCCACCGGACAGGAGCCCCGCTGGAACTTCTACAAGTACCTGATCGACCGCAACGGCCGGGTGGTGGAGAGCTTTTCATCGTTGACCACGCCCGACAGCAGCAGCCTGACCAGCGCTATCGACAAGGCGCTGGCACAAAAGCCCTAAGCATCACAGCAACTTCTGGATCAATGCGCCCTTGAACAGCACCGGGCCGGTAGGCCCGCCAGCGCTGGGCACGCCGCCCTTGGGCTCCAGGCTGATGGCCAGGGCAGGCACTTCGCGTACATCGCCCTCACCCGCCGTCAGGCGCAGCAATTTGTCCGCCCCCAGCACCCCCAGCGAACGCGGGCCACCAGACGGTGGCAAGGCCCATAGCTGCAAAGATTTGTCGCTGGCCTCCTGGTAGCCGCCCACGCGCTGCAGCTGCAGCGTTTGGTTCTTCGCGTCGAAGGTCACCAGCATGGAAGGGTTGGCCTTGCCATCTGCGAGCACCGCTACGTACTCGATCTGCGGCGCGGCCTGCAGCTGGGTGCGCAGGCTGGCGATCTGGCTGCCCAACTGGTCGCGCTGGTTCACGCCCAATACCACCGCAAAAACCGCCAGCGCTGCACCCACCGCCGTGGCAGAGCGCCATAACGCCAGGCTGCGCAGCCAGGCAACCGGGCCGGCCACCGCCGGCACCCGCGCGTTCTTCATGGCCTGCTGCTCCTGGTCTGCGCGCACCAGGTTGTCGATGCGCGTCCACACCGCAGGCGCAGGTGCTGCCTGGGCTTGCAGTTCTGCCACGCTGCCCAAGCGGGTCTGCCAGATCAGCGCTGCGGCGCGTACCGGCGCCTGTTCGCGCGCCAGGGTTTCAAAGCGCCGGCGGGCGCCGCCGCGCAGCGTGCCCAAGGCATAGCTGGCTGCCAGCTTGTCGAGTAATTCAGGGTGTTGGTTTAGGTGCATGGCCGGGTCCTCAAGCGAAGCGTGCCATGCAGACACGCAACTGTTCCAGCCCGCGCCGGATCCAGGTCTTGACCGTACCCAACGGCAGCTTGAGCTGCTCGGCCAGTTCGCCATGGCTCAGGTCGCGCAGATAGGCCAGGCTGACCACTTCGCGCTGGCGGTTCTCTAGCCGGGTCAGGCACTGGTGCAGGGCCCAGGCTTGCTGGCTGGCCTGGGTGGTGTCCATAGGATTCGGGGCGTCGCCTTCCATCGTCTCGGCCATCACCTCGTCCAGCTCCTGGGTCACCCCGCTGCGGTCTGCCGTGCGGCGGCGCAAAAAATCCAGCCCGCGGCTGCGCACGATCAAACCCATCCAGGCCATGGGCGGGCTCAGCGAGGCCCGGTAGTCGGCCGCAGCCCGCCAGATGGTCATATAGGCCTCTTGCAGCACGTCTTCGGCCCATTCGCGGTTAACCACCACCCGCACGGCCAAGCCGTACAGCTTGGACGATGTCAGACCGTACAGCTCCTTGAGGGCGGACGCATCGCGGGCAGCGACACGGTCTAGCAAGTCCATAAGTTCGGCGTCCGGGGTGAGGGAAGATGCGGGATGGGGTGGGCTCATGTTGCGGATTGTCAGACATAGCGTGCTGGCTGCAAGGGAAATACGGAGCGCAACCGGTTTTGGATTCAAGGAACAAGAAACCCTTTTGCGTAATAAGCCCGTACCAAAGCCGCGACGGTACTGCACCAACCTGCTCCATGCGAGGCTGCGCGCCCCGCCAACACGGATCTGCTGCCAAGGCATGGAATTCAGCGTGTCCGCAGCGCGCGACCGCGAAGACTTTGTGGCCCATCTGGCCACGGTGGCCAGGCTCGGCAAGTAAGGTCAAGCAAAATACGGTATCTCCAACCCGTATTTGTCCATGTCCCAAGCCCACGAAATTTCCCCCGGCCTCGTTATCCAAGACTTCACCCCGCCGCTGCGCCTGGCCGACTTCAAACTGATCGCGTTCGATATGGATTCGACCCTGATCAACATCGAATGCGTGGACGAAATCGCCGATGCCGCCGGCCGCAAAGCCGAGGTCGCCGCCATCACCGAAGCCGCCATGCGCGGCGAAATCACCGACTACAAGGAAAGCCTGCGCCAACGCGTTGCCCTGCTCAAAGGCGTCAGTGTGGCCAGCATGGAACAGGTGTACACCCAGCGTCTGCAACTCAACCCAGGTGCTGCCACCTTGGTGGCCGCCTGCAGGGCCGCCGGCATGCGGGTGCTACTGGTCAGCGGCGGCTTCACTTTTTTTACCGACCGGATGCGTGATTTATTGCACATAGATGCGACACGTTCCAACCTGCTGGAAGCCGTCGATGGCGTACTCACCGGCCGCATGCTGGACCAGCCCTGGGGCGACATCTGTGATGGCGACGAAAAACGCAAGATGCTGCTGGAAACCTGCGCCCAGATGGGTATTGGCGCGCACCAGGCCATTGCCATGGGCGACGGCGCCAACGACTTGCCGATGATGGGCGTAGCCGGGCTATCGGTGGCCTACCATGCAAAGCCGGCTGTACGTGCGCAAGCCATGGTCGCCATCAACAGCGGTGGCCTTGACCGCTTGCTGGAGCTTTTGCACTAAACCAACCACTTCACGCGCATGCTGCGACGCTTGGCTCTATGATCATCGCAACGCACCCCCGAACTTTTACCAAACCACAGACTCGCACCCCATAAGACCACAGCACAACCCAAGGAGAATGCCATGACCATTTTCGCCCGCTACCAAGGCCGCTTTGCCGCTGCACAGGAAGAGGAAATGTCGGTTCAAGACTACTTGGAGTTGTGCAAACGCGATGCATCTGCGTATGCCAGTGTCGCAGAACGCATGCTGCTGGCCATCGGTGAACCCGAACTGGTAGATACCCGTACCGACCCCCGGCTGTCGCGCATTTTTGCGAACAAGGTACTCAAGGTCTACCCAAGCTTCAAAGACCTGTACGGCATGGAAGAGGTGATCGAACACATCGTCGCCTACTTCCGCCATGCCGCCCAGGGGCTGGAGGAAAAGAAACAAATCCTGTATCTGCTGGGCCCGGTGGGCGGCGGCAAGTCGTCGCTGGCCGAAAAGCTCAAGGCGCTGATCGAGAAAGTGCCGTTCTACGCCATCAAGGGCTCGCCGGTGCACGAGTCGCCGCTGGGCCTGTTCAACCCCAGTGAGGATGCCGACCTGCTGGAGTCCGACTACAAGATTCCGCGCCGCTACCTTGGCACCATCATGAGCCCATGGGCCGTTAAACGGCTGCAGGAGTTTGGTGGCGATATCACCCAGTTCAGGGTGGTCAAGCTACGCCCGTCGGTGCTGTCGCAGATTGCCGTCTCCAAGACCGAACCCGGGGATGAGAACAACCAGGACATTTCGGCCCTGGTGGGCAAAATCGACATCCGCAAACTGGAGACGTATTCGCAGGACGACCCCGATGCCTACTCGTACTCGGGCGGGCTGTGTCTGTCGAATCGGGGCATTCTGGAGTTTGTGGAAATGTTCAAGGCGCCGATCAAGGTCTTGCACCCTCTGCTGACCGCCACCCAGGAAGGCAACTACAAGGGCACCGAAGGCTTTGGAGCGATTCCCTTCGACGGCCTGATCCTGGCCCACTCGAACGAGGCCGAATGGCAGGCGTTCAAGAACAACCGCAACAACGAGGCTTTCCTGGACCGCATCTACATCGTCAAGGTGCCGTACTCGTTACGTGTGTCCGATGAGATCCACATCTATGAAAAGCTGGTGGACAACTCCTCGCTGGCCAAGGCGCCCTGCGCGCCCGACACCTTGCGCATGCTCGCGCAGTTCTCGGTGCTGTCGCGCTTGAAAGAGCCCGAGAACTCCAGCAGCTTCTCGAAGATGCGGGTCTACGACGGCGAGAACCTTAAAGACACCGACCCCAAAGCCAAGAGCTACCAAGAATACCGCGACTTTGCCGGCGTGGACGAAGGCATGACCGGCCTGTCCACCCGCTTTGCCTTCAAGATTCTGTCGCGGGTGTTCAACTTCGACCACCGCGAAGTCGCCGCCAACCCAGTGCACCTGATGTACGTGCTGGAGCAGCAGATCGAGCAAGAGCAGTATCCGCCCGAGGTGGAAGAAAAGTACCTGCGCTACATCAAGGAATTTTTGTCGCCGCGCTACGCCGAATTCATCGGCAAGGAGATCCAGACCTCCTACCTAGAAAGCTATTCCGAGTACGGCCAAAACATCTTTGACCGCTACGTGGTCTACGCCGACTTCTGGATCCAGGACCAGGAATACCGCGACCCCAACACCGGCGAAATGCTGGACCGCAGCGCACTAAACGACGAGCTGGAGAAGATCGAGAAGCCCGCCGGCATCTCCAACCCCAAAGACTTCCGCAACGAGGTCGTCAACTTTGTGCTGCGCGCCCGTGCCCGCCAAGACGGCCACAACCCGTTGTGGACCTCGTATGAAAAACTGCGCGCGGTGATCGAGAAGAAGATGTTCTCCAACACCGAAGAGCTGCTACCGGTCATCTCGTTCAACACCAAAGGCAGTGGCGAAGAACAGAAGAAGCACCAGGACTTCGTCAACCGCATGATCACCAAGGGCTACACCGAGAAGCAGGTACGGCTGCTGTGCGAATGGTATTTGCGGGTGCGTAAGTCTTCCTAAAAAGTTTCTGTAGAAGGCCCCTTCACCCGTTTCACTCTTTTGAACGGAGTCTCCATGACTGTGCGCATCGTAGACCGCCGATTTGACAGCAAGCACAAAAGCTCGGTCAACCGCAGTCGTTTCATTCAGCGCTTCAAGGGGCAGATCCGCAAAGCCGTGTCTGACGCAGTCAACAAGCGCGGCCTGCGCGACCTGGACAACGGCGAGAAGATCGGCATCCCGGGCAAGGACATCGGCGAACCGCAGTTCGAACACGGCCAGGGCGGTATCTGGGAAACCGTGCGCCCCGGCAATGACCGCTTCTTGCGCGGCGACCAGGTGGAGCGCCCACCCAGCGGTGGCGGCAAAGGCTCGGGCAAAGGCCAGGCCAGCCAGGACGGTGAAGGCCTGGACGAGTTCGTCTTCACCCTGACCCGCGATGAATTTCTGGATATCTTCTTCGACGAGCTGGCCCTGCCCAATCTGGTCAAACAGCAGTTGGCCCGCATCGACCAGTACCGCCGCATCCGCTCCGGCTTTGTGCAGACCGGCGTGCCCACCAACATCAACCTGGCGCGCACCATGCGCGGCGCAGCGCAGCGCCGTATTGCCGTTGGCGGGCCCTATGCATCCCAGCTGCGGGCGTTGGAGGCCCAATTGACCGAGCTGCGCACCACCCGCCCTGAGGACGACCCCGAGGTGGAACAATTGCGCCGCGATATCGCCCGCCTGCACGCCAAGATAGAGGCGGTGCCCTTCGTCGACACCTTTGACCTGCGCTACAACAACCGCATCCGCGTGCCCCAGCCGTCCACCCAGGCGGTGATGTTCTGCCTGCTCGACGTGTCGGGCTCGATGGACGAAGGCCGCAAGAACGTGGCCAAACGCTTCTTCATGCTGCTGTACCTGTTTCTGACGCGCAACTACGAACGCATCGATGTGGTGTTCATCCGACACCACACCATCGCCACCGAAGTCGACGAGGAAGACTTCTTCACCTCACGCGAATCGGGCGGCACCGTGGTGTCCAGCGCCTTGAAGCTGATGCACGAAATCATCACCGCGCGCTACCCCAGCAACGCCTGGAATATCTACGGCGCGCAGGCATCGGACGGCGACAACTGGCACGACGATTCGCCGCGCTGCAAGGCCTTGCTGGAAGAGTCGCTGCTGCCGCTGTGCCAGTTTTTCGCCTACATCGAAATCACCGACGGCCCGCCGCAAAACCTGTGGGAAGAGTACGAACGCCTGCAAGGCAGCAGCCCTCGCGGCAACTTTGCCATGCAGCGCATCGGCACTGTGGCCGACATTTATCCGGTGTTCCGCGAACTCTTCAAACGGCGGGCCTGAACCCTATGACCAAGCCCAAATCCAAACTGCTCCCCACCGGTTCCGAATGGACTTTCGAGGCCATCGAGGAGTACGACCAAGCCATCGGGGAAGTAGCCCGCCGCTACAAGCTCGACGGCTACCCGCATTTGCTGGAGGTCATCAGCGCCGAACAGATGATGGACGCCTATGCATCCATCGGCATGCCGGTCTACTACCACCATTGGTCGTTCGGCAAGCACTTCCTAGCCACCGAAAACCGCTACAAGCGCGGCCAGATGGGCTTGGCCTACGAGATCGTCATCAACTCCGACCCCTGCATCGCCTACCTGATGGACGAAAACACCTTGCCCATGCAGGCGCTGGTGATCGCCCACGCGGCTTACGGCCACAACTCATTCTTCAAGGGCAACCACCTGTTCAAGCAATGGACGAGTGCCGACGCCATCGTCGACTACCTGGTGTTCGCCCGTAACTACATCGCCCAGTGCGAAGAGCGCCATGGCGTCGAAGCCGTGGAGCAATTGCTCGATGCCTGCCATGCGCTCAGCAACCTGGGGGTGGACCGCTACAAGCGCTCGCCGCGCCTGTCGCTGGAGAAAGAAACCTCGCGCCTCAAGGAGCGCGCCGACTACCTGCAAGCCCAGGTCAACGACCTTTGGCGCACCCTGCCGCCGCGCGCCGAGGCCGAAGAAAGCAAAGAAGAGCGCCGCTTCCCTTTGGAGCCCGAAGAAAACCTGCTGTACTTCGTAGAAAAAAACGCCCCGCTGCTCGAACCCTGGCAGCGCGAGGTGGTGCGCATCGTTCGCAAAGTCGGCCAGTACTTTTACCCGCAGCGCCAGACCCAGGTGATGAACGAAGGCTGGGCCACCTACTGGCACTACACCTTGCTCAACACCTTGTACGACGAAGGCCGGTTGGGCGACGGCTTCATGCTGGAGTTTTTACAGTCGCACACCAATGTGGTCTACCAGCCGCCGTACAACAGCCCGTATTTCTCGGGCATCAACCCCTACGCGCTGGGCTTTGCCATGTGGCGCGACATCCGCCGCATCTGCGAAGAACCCACCGATGAGGACCGCGCCTGGTTCCCCGACATTGCGGGCTCGTACTGGCGCGACACCTTTGACTTTGCGATGCAGAATTTCAAGGACGAAAGCTTTGTCGCCCAGTACCTGAGCCCGAAGCTGATGCGCGAGTTCCGATTTTTCTCGGTGCTGGACGACGATGCGCGCAAAACCCTGGACATTGCCAGCATCCACGACGACAGCGGCTTTCGCGCATTGCGCCAGCAGCTGTCCGAGCAGTACGACCTGGGCAACCGAGAGCCGAATATCCAGGTCTGGAACGTCGACCTGCGCGGCGACCGCTCGCTCACGCTGCGCCATTTCGCCCACCAGCGCCGGCCGCTGGGCGATTCCAGCACCACGATGCTCAAGCACATGGCCACGCTATGGGGCTTCAATGTGCGCCTGGAGCGGCAAAACGCCGACGGCAGCGTCTCGCTGGTGGCCGAGCACCAAAGCGAGAAGCGCCGGCGCGGCAGCGGCAAAACCCTGCCGTAGCCCGGCCCCTCGCGCTTGCTTCCAATTTCATAGCTGCTTGCGCAATACCTATAAGCTCTAGAGGCTTAATTTACATAAATTTTTGATATACCTCTGCCATGCGAAGGGGTAAATAAACCATCCCAATACCATCCAGCCAGATGGCGCATACTGCAGTCATGAAAGTCAAAACCGCTGCAGAACCGGCCAAGCCCAAGACTTTGGACTCGGAAAAAATCACCATCAACCTGGGCTTTGTCGACCTCGGCCACATCGATCTGTTGGTCGCCGAGGGCTTTTATGCGAACCGCACCGACTTCATCCGCACGGCCATCCGCAACCAGCTGACCACCCATGCCGATGCGGTCAAGCAGGTGGTAGCCCGCAAGATGTTGGTGCTGGGGCTGCAACATTTCAGCCAGAGCGATCTGCTGGCGGTGCAAGCCGCCAACCAGAAACTGCAGGTACGCGTGCTCGGACTGGCCAGCATTGGCCACGATGTCACGCCCGAACTGGCTCTGGCCACCATCGATTCGATCGAAGTACTGGGTGCCCTGCACGCCAGCCCCGAGGTCAAGGCCGCGCTCGCTGCACGCCAGCTGTGAGCCGCAACCTCCCCCTCACTCCACAAAACATCCCACGAAAGTCTATATGAGTGCCTTGTTCAAAAAATTTCTGCAAGAAGCGACGCGCCTGACACAGACTGGCAACCTACAAGATGCCACGCGGGCCATCCAACAGGCGCTGGGCCGCATCTCGTCCAACGCCACCGCCCGAGCCCCTTTCGCTGCACCCCCTACCGCACCGTCCACCGCGCCATCTGCCCCAACATCCACGCCCTGGACCATCGACGGCTGTGTGACTGAAGTGGAGACAGTGGCCGGCGTCAGCAACATCACCCCGCCCATCCACAGGCCGGTAGCCGAGCCCGTGCATCCCCTGCACGTCCCCGACCAGCCCGCGTCCAACGACGGACCCGGTGAGTTCAGCGCTGCCGAGTTCACCCATGCGGGCACCACCCGCGCCTACAAGCTCTACACCCCGCCACATGCCATCCAGCAGCCTGCGAGGCCCTTGCCGCTGGTGCTGATGCTGCATGGCTGCACCCAGAACCCAGACGACTTTGCCGCCGGTACCGGCATGAACGCGCTGGCACAGGAACACGGCTTCCTGGTGCTCTACCCTGCACAAATCCAGGCCGCCAATAGCCACCGCTGTTGGAACTGGTTCAACACCCAGGACCAGCGGCGCGACAGCGGCGAACCGGCCTGGCTGGCCGCTCTGGTGCAGCAGGTAGCACAGCAGCGCGCCGTCGACCCGAGCCAAATCTACGTTGCCGGGCTGTCCGCCGGCGGCGCCATGGCCAGCATCCTCGGTCACACCCACCCCGACCTGTTCGCCGCTGTGGGCGTGCATTCTGGCCTGGCCTGCGGCGCGGCCAACAACGTGATCAGCGCGCTGTCGGTGATGAAGAACGGCCGCAGCCCCCCCGGCGCCGCCTCCAGCTTGCCGACCATCGTGTTCCATGGCGATGCCGATGCCACCGTGCATCCAAGCAACGGCGAAGCCGTGCTGCAAGCTGCCATCGGGCAGGACACCACCACCTCCCAAGCAAACCGCGGTACCGCCGCCGGCGGTCAAAGCTATACCCGCACCACCTACCAAACAGCCGATGGCAACAGCCTGGCCGAATACTGGCAGCTGCACGGCGCCGGCCACGCCTGGTCGGGCGGCAACCGCGCCGGCACCTACACCGACCCGCTGGGACCCAATGCCTCGGCCGAGATGTGGCGCTTCTTCCAGGCGCATCCGCGTAAAACCCTGCATTGACCGTCGCGGGCAGGGGCGGCGGTACACTGCCCGCCCCAGCCCCGTCCACCTGCTTGCATGTCTGATTTCTTAACTGCCGCGTTCTACCAGTTTGTCGCCCTGCCCGACTACGCCGCACTGCAGCAGCCGCTACTGACCTGCTGCGAGGCGCATGGCGTCAAAGGCATGGTGCTACTAGCCACCGAAGGCATCAACGGCACCATCGCCGGGCCACCGGCCGGTGTGCACGCCGTGCTGGCCTGGCTACGCAGCGACCCGCGGCTGGCGCAGCTGCAGCACAAGGAAGCGACTGCCAGCCACGACCCGTTCTACCGCATGAAAGTGCGGCTGAAGCGCGAGATCGTCACCCTGGGCGTGCCCGGCGTGGACCCGACCCAGTTGGCCGGCCAGTACGTCAAACCCGCAGACTGGAACGCGCTGATCAGCGACCCGGATGTGGTGCTGGTCGACACCCGCAACGACTACGAGGTCGCCATCGGCACTTTCCAGGGCGCGATCAACCCGCACACCCGCAGCTTTGCCGAGCTGCCGCAGTGGGTGGCACAGGCCCGCGCCGACGGCCAACCGCTGCAGAAAAAACCCAAGGTGGCGATGTTTTGCACCGGCGGCATCCGCTGCGAAAAGTCCACCGCCTTGCTGCGCGCACAGGGCTTCGACGAGGTCTACCACCTCGAAGGTGGCATCCTCAAATACCTGGAAACCGTGCCCGAGGCCGACAGCCTGTGGAATGGCCAATGCTTTGTGTTCGACGAGCGCGTCTCCGTCGGCCATGGCCTGGTACCGGGCGGGCTGGAGCTGTGCCGCTCCTGCCGCCGGCCGCTGACCGAGGCCGACCTGGCCTCCCCGCACTTCGTGCGCGGCGTCAGCTGCGCGCACTGCCACGACCAGACAAGCGAAGCACAAAAAGCCGGCTACCTGGAACGCGAAAAGCAGATGGCCCTGGCCGAGCAACGCCAGCAGCCGCATGTCGGCGCCAAACTGCCGGCGCCGAAAAAATAGTGCTGCCCATCCTCTACTCGTTTCGCCGTTGCCCATATGCGATGCGGGCCCGGTTGGCGCTGTGGGCCAGCGGGCAGACGGTGGAGCTGCGAGAAGTCGTGCTGCGCAGCAAGCCGCCGGAGTTGGTTACCGCTTCGCCCAAAGCCACGGTGCCAGTGCTGGTCCTGCCCGAAGGCCGGGTGCTGGAGCAAAGCCTGGACATCATGCGCTGGGCACTGGAGCGCAGCGACCCGCTGGGTTGGCTCAGCCCCGCCGACGGCACGCTGGAGCAGATGCTGGCGCTGGTGGGCCAAATCGACGGCGATTTCAAATTCCACCTGGACCGCTACAAATACCCAGGACGCTATGAAACTGATAGCTTCTCATGCAATACCGACCAGCACCGCAGTGCTGCAGGGCTTGTAATTTCGGAACTGAACACCCGACTCACCGGCCAAGCTTACTTGTTCGGCCCACAGGCCAGCCTGGCCGATATGGCCATCGCCCCGTTCGTGCGCCAGTTCGCCCATGTGGACCCGGCCTGGTTCAGCGCCCAGCCCTGGCCGCAACTGCAAGCATGGTTGGCCGCCTGGGAAGCCTCCGACATCCTGGCCCAGGTGATGCAGAAATACCCAGCCTGGCAATCGGGCACAACCGGCGAGACCTTCGGCTCACATCGGTAGCTGGGTTGTCGACAGCACCTGCTTGAGCACCATGAACGAGCGTATTTGCCGCACACCGGGCAGGTACAGCAGCTGCTCGGCATGCAGGCGGTTGAAGCTCTCGTTGTCCTTGGTGCGGATCAGCATGAAGTAGTCGAACTCTCCCGTCACCACATGGCATTCCATGCAGCCCGAGACCTTTTGCGCGGCCTGCTCGAAGTCGGCAAACGACTGCGGCGTGGACCTGTCCAGCACCACGCCAATCATCACCAGCGTGCCCAGCTCCAGCGCCACCGGGTCCAGCAAAGCGACGATGCCGCGGACCAGGCCCAGCGCCTTCAGCCGCTCGGTGCGCCGCAGGCAGGCGGCTGCACTCAGGTTGACCTTGCGGGACAAGGCAATATTCGACACAGAGGCGTCGCGCTGCAAGGCCCGCAGGATCGCGCGGTCGATACGGTCCAGCTCGGGCCCAGCGGCTTCGCTCTTGGTTTGCATTTTTAGTGTGCCAATCGACATAAATACAAAATTAAACCACCATAAAGCAATTTTCAGCAGATTTTTAACTTGCAATAAGGCCTTCATTCACAAGCACATTGCGCGGCTTATTTCCTACCATGGCTCCATCCGCAACCCTGTCTTGGAGCCTTGAATGAACCTGCAAAAGTTTCCCCGCCACAGCCTGACCTTCGGCCCCTCGCCCATCACGCCGCTGCCACGCCTCAGCGCCCACCTGGGCGGCAAGGTCGACCTGTACGCCAAGCGCGAAGACTGCAACAGCGGCCTGGCCTTCGGCGGCAACAAGACGCGCAAGCTCGAATACCTGATCCCCGAAGCCATCGCTGGCGGCTACGACACCCTGGTGTCCATCGGCGGCATCCAGTCGAACCAGACCCGCCAGGTCGCCGCCGTGGCCGCGCATCTGGGCATGAAATGCGTGCTGGTGCAAGAAAACTGGGTCAACTACTCGGACGCGGTATACGACCGGGTCGGCAACATCGAGATGTCGCGCATCCTGGGTGCCGACGTGCGGCTGGATGCTGCCGGCTTCGACATCGGCATCCGCCCCAGCTGGGAGCAGGCCATGGACGACGTGCGCAAAGCCGGCGGCAAGCCGTTTCCGATTCCGGCCGGTTGCTCCGAGCATCCGCTGGGCGGCCTGGGTTTTGTAGGCTTTGCCGAAGAAGTGCGCCAGCAAGAAGCCGAACTGGGCTTCCAGTTCGACTACATCGTGGTCTGCTCGGTCACCGGTAGCACCCAGGCCGGCATGGTGGTGGGCTTTGCGGCCGACGGCCGGGCCGACAAAGTGATCGGTATCGATGCCTCCGCCAAGCCCGCGCAAACCAAGTCTCAGATTCTGCGCATTGCCCAGAACACCGCCCAATTGGTGGAACTGGGCCGCGACATTACTGAAAAGGACGTGGTGCTCGACACCCGCTACGGCGGCCCCGAATACGGCCTACCTAGCGAAGGCACTCTGGAAGCGATACGCCTTTGCGCGCGCCAGGAAGGCATGCTGACCGACCCGGTGTACGAAGGTAAATCCATGCACGGCATGATCGACATGGTGCGCCGCGGCGAGTTCGCGCCCGGCTCCAAGGTGCTGTACGCCCACCTGGGCGGCGTGCCGGCGTTGAACGCTTACAGCTTCCTGTTCCGCAACGGCTGAACTACAGCGCCTTCAACCCCAGCAACAGCAGGCCGGTGGCCACCAGCAGGCCACCCTGCATGCGCATCGCCACCGGCATGGACACCAGGCGCGTTTCCACATGCCGGTACAGCCACTGGCCGGCGCGCAAGGACAGGCCAAACGCCACGACCATGCCCGCGGCATTCGCCCAAGGCTGGCTCGGCCAGAGCTGGCTGCACAGCGCGTTGACCAGCAGACAGACCGGAAAGTGCGCCAGAAACACCGAATACGACATCTGTCCCAGGCGCTGCACTCTCGGCAGCGGCGACCACAGGCGAGCGCCGCCACTGGCCTGCAGCACGCCCAGCACCAGCGCAGTCACCAGGGCCACGGCAATCCGTTCGCGGAAATCCAGCGCCAGCGCCGTCAAGCCCAGCAGCGCCACGGCCATCAGCCAACGGTAGGGGCTGGCACTGCGGCCGGCCCAGAACGCCAGCATGCCCATGCCGTAGGAGCCTGCAAAGTACAGGCCCACGGTATCCAGCTCGGGCAGCAAGTTGAAGTACAGCAGCGAGGCGCCGGTACCCAGCAGCACCAGCGCAGGCGCCTGCCAGGCAGCGGCCCAGCGCTCCGGCAGCGTCCGCGCCAAACTGAACACAGCCACGGCCAGCACAAACAGCTGGAAGTCGATGGCCACGTACCAGACCCCAGCCGACAAGGCCTCGAAGCCCAGCACGTCCTGCAGCAAGAACACATGGGCCAGAAACTGCGGCAGCGATGGGGCGGACGGAATCGACGGATGCTCCATGCCATAGCGCGCCAACTCAGCCGCCAGCAGGCCAAACAGCAAGGCCGCCAGGTACGGCGTGGACAGGCGCACAAAGCGGCGCAGCACCTGCTGCAGCGGCGACTCGAAGCGCGCCACGCCCTGCGGCGCCAGAGTACTGGCGGCCAGATAGCCGCCCAGCACCAGGAACACCTGCACCGCCATGCGGCCGTACTCGAACAGCCAGTCCATCAGACCGGGCGCCAACGGATAGGCCACGTCGGACATCGGGCCGTAGAACACCAGGTGGTGGGCCACGATGAGCGCACAGGCCAGGCCTTTGAAAACATCTAAGAGGGGAATGCGGGGCGCACTGGAACGCGTAGTAGAAGTAGAAGGCATCGGCACAAAAAACTGCCGCCCGCCGGTGGCAGTGCAGCGGCGGGCGGTCGGATAAAGAGCAGAACCGGTAGGGGTTCCGCAAAGAAAAATTTACACAGACAACCGGGCTTTGGCCTCGGCATATTCGCGTGCGAGTTGGGCGACATAGTCGGCCACAGGCTGGATTCTACGGACTGCGCCGATGCCCTGGCCGCACCCCCAAATATCCTTCCAGGCTTTGGCCGCGGTATCGCCGCCAAAATTCATCTTGGTGGGGTCGCTTTCGGGAAGGTTTTCCGGGTCCAGGCCGGCCGCGCGGATCGATGGCGCCAGGTAGTTGCCGTGCACGCCGGTGAACAGGTTGCTCAGCACGATGTCATCCGAATCGCCGTCCACCACCGCCTGCTTGTAGGCCTGGGCGGCACGGGCTTCTTCGGTGGCGATGAAGGCCGAGCCGATGTAGGCAAAGTCCGCCCCCATGGCCTGGGCCGCCAGCACTGCGCCGCCGGTGGAGATGGCGCCACTCAGGGCCAGCGGGCCGTCGAACCACTCGCGGATCTCCTGCACCAGGGCAAACGGACTCTTCACCCCCGCGTGGCCACCGGCACCGGCCGCCACGGCGATCAGGCCATCGGCGCCCTTCTCTATCGCCTTGTGGGCAAACTTGTTGTTGATGATGTCATGCAGCACCACTCCTCCGTAGCTGTGTGCGGCGGCGTTGATGTCTTCGCGCGCGCCCAGCGAGGTGATGACGATGGGCACTTTGAACTTCACACAGGCCTGCATGTCGTGCTCCAGACGGTCGTTCGATTTGTGGACGATCTGGTTGATGGCAAACGGCGCGGCTGGCTTGTCGGGATGCGCCAGGTTGTAGGCCGCCAGGGTTTCTGTGATCTCGGCCAACCAGTCGTCCAGCTGCGCCGCCGGGCGTGCGTTCAGCGCCGGCATCGAACCGACCACGCCGGCTATGCACTGGGCAATCACCAGTTGGGGCGTGCTGATGATGAACATCGGCGACGCAATGATGGGCAGCGGCAATGCACTCAGCGCGGGTGGCAGTTTAGACATGCGGTCTCCAAATCAAGGTATTTATAAGAAATCGGGCGCTGGCGCATACACCACCAGCGCCACCAGCTACAGAATCAATAGCAAACAGGACTTCCGCAGCGGCCCTGTACCGCCCTTTGGGCGACCAGGGGTCTTGCGTAAGTCCTGGGCAAATCAAAACGCGTCCACACCCATGGCGGTCACGCTGTCCGCGCCTTCCAGGATGCTGTCGCGCAGGCTTTGCGCGGTCACCAGCACATGGTCGGCATAGAAACGAGCGGTGGTGATCTTGGCCTGCATGAAGGCAGCATCTTCGCCCTTGGCCAGCAGTTCCTCGGCCACCAGCAGCGAGCGCGCCAGCTGCCAGCCAGCGACCAGCTTGCCGGCCAGCATCAGGTAGGGCACGCTGCCGGCAAACACCGCATTCGGCTGGGTCTTGGCGCTGCTCACCACGAAAGCCACCACATCCAGAAACGCGGTGCGCGCAGCCTTCAGTCGCTTGGCCACGGCCAGCGCGTTGGCGCTGCCGCTCTTGGCGAGTTCGGTCTCAGTCACCACGATCTGGCGTGCAATCGCCTTGGCGGTGGCGCCGCCGTCGCGCAGGGTTTTGCGGCCCACCAGGTCATTCGCCTGGATGGCGGTAGTGCCTTCGTAGATGGTCAGTATCTTGGCGTCGCGCAGATACTGCGCGGCCCCGGTTTCCTCGATGAAGCCCATGCCGCCATGCACTTGCACGCCCAGCGAAGCCACGTCCAGGCTCATCTCGGTGCTGTAGCCCTTGACCAGAGGTACCAGGAATTCATAGAAGGCCTGGCTCTGCGCGCGGGTCTCTGTATCGGTGTGGTGGTGTGCCGTGTCATAGGAGGCTGCGGCCACGGCCGACATCGCACGGCAGCCCTGGGTGTGGCCGCGCATGGTCATCAGCATGCGCTGCACATCGGGGTGGTGGATGATGGCCACGCTGGCCTTCACCGAGCCGTCTACCGGGCGGCTTTGCACCCGGTCTTTGGCGAACTGCACCGCCTTCTGGTAGGCGCGCTCGGCCACGGCAATGCCCTGCATGCCGACGGCATAGCGGGCCGCGTTCATCATGATGAACATGTATTCCAGGCCACGGTTTTCCTCGCCCACCAAGTAACCAACGGCACCACCGTGGTCGCCGTACTGCAGCACGGCGGTGGGGCTGGCCTTGATGCCCAGCTTGTGTTCGATGCTGACGCAGTGCACATCGTTGCGCGCGCCCAGCGAGCCATCGGCATTCACCATGAACTTGGGTACCACGAACAGGCTGATGCCTTTCACGCCCTCGGGCGCGCCGGCGGCGCGGGCTAGCACCAGATGGACGATGTTCTCGGCCATGTCGTGCTCACCCCAGGTGATGTAAATCTTGGTGCCAAACACCTTGTAGCTGCCGTCGCCCTGCGGTTCGGCACGGCTGCGTACCATGGCCAGGTCGCTACCGGCCTGTGGCTCGGTTAGGTTCATGGTGCCGGTCCATTTGCCGCTGACCAGGTTTTCCAGGTAGGTGGCCTTGAGTGCGTCGGAGCCGGCGGTCAGCAGCGCTTCGATCGCGCCGTCGCTGAGCAGTGGGCACAGCGCGAAGCTCAGGTTCGCGCTATTGCACATTTCCACACAGGCTGCGCCAATCGTCTTGGGCAGGCCCTGACCACCGTATTCGGTGGGGTGCTGCAAGCCCTGCCAACCGCCTTCGGCAAATTGCTTGAAGGCATCCTTGAAACCCGGCGTGGCGGTGACCACGCCGTTCTTCCAACTGGACGGATTTTTGTCCCCTTCCCAATTCAACGGCGAAAGCACCCCTTCGTTGAACTTGGCGGCCTCTTCCAGCACCGCCTGGGCCGTGTCCAGCCCCGCGTCTTCAAAGCCTGGCAGCGCAGCAATCTGGTCGATGCGGGCCAGGTGCTGGATGTTGAACAGCATGTCTTTTTGCGGGGCGGTGTAGCTCATGGTTGTCTCCAAAATCAAAAAAAGGTACAAAAAAAGGCACCTCGCAGGATGCCTTCTCTTGCTGTTCTGCGCCTTACAGCGCTGCCACCAGTTCAGGCACGGCCACAAACAAGTCCGCCTCCAGTCCGTAATCCGCCACTGAGAAGATGGGCGCTTCGCCGTCCTTGTTGATGGCCACGATGACCTTGCTGTCCTTCATGCCGGCCAGATGCTGAATCGCGCCGCTGATGCCGGCGGCGATGTACAGCTGGGGTGCGACGATCTTGCCGGTCTGGCCGACCTGCCAGTCGTTCGGGGCGTAACCCGCGTCCACTGCTGCGCGGCTGGCGCCCAAAGCGGCACCAAGTTTGTCAGCTAGCGGAATCATTACTTCGTTGAACTTCTCGGCGCTGCCCAGAGCCCGGCCACCGGAGACGATGATCTTGGCGGCGGTGAGCTCGGGGCGGTCGTTCTTGGCGATCTCGCTGCCCAGGAAGTTCGACTTGCCGGCATCGGCAACTGCGCCCAACACGTCCACCGTGGCCGAGCCGCCGGTGGCAGCAGCCGGGTCGAAGCCGGTGGTGCGTACGGTCAAGACCTTGGTAGCGTCCAGGCTTTGCACGGTGGCGATGGCGTTACCGGCGTAGATCGGGCGCTCGAAGGTGTCGGCGCTGAGGACTTTGGTCACGTCGGAGATCTGGGCTACGTCGAGCTTGGCCGCCACGCGGGGCGCAATGTTCTTGCCAGAGGCAGTCGCAGGAAACACCAGGTGGCTGTAGCCCGAAGCCACGGCCAGCACCTGGGCGGCCACGTTCTCGGCCAGGCCGTGTTCGAAGCCGGGGGCATCGGCATGCAGCACTTTGCTAACGCCAGCGATCTGGGCAGCGGCAGCGGCTGCGGCACCGGCATTGGCACCGGCGATCAGGATGTGGACGTCACCACCGCAGGCGAGTGCGGCGGTCACGGTGTTCAGGGTTGCGCCCTTGACGGTGGCGTTGTCGTGTTCGGCAATTACAAGAATCGTCATGTCAGATCACCTTGGCTTCGGTTTTGAGTTTGGCTACGAGGGTGGCGACATCGGGCACCTTGATGCCGGCGCTGCGCTTCGGTGGCTCGGAGATCTTCAGGGTCTTGATGCGGGGCGTGACGTCCACACCCAGGTCTTCGGGTTTGAACACATCCAGCTGCTTCTTCTTGGCCTTCATGATGTTGGGCAGTGTCACGTAGCGGGGTTCGTTCAGGCGCAGGTCGGTCGTGACCACGGCCGGCAGGCTGACGGCGATGGTTTCCAGGCCGCCGTCGACTTCGCGGGTGACGTGGGCTTTGCCGTCCACTACTTCGATCTTGCTGGCGAATGTGGCTTGGGGCAGGTCGGCCAGGGCCGCCAGCATCTGGCCGGTCTGGTTGCAGTCGTCGTCGATGGCCTGTTTGCCCAGGATGACCAGGCCGGGTTGTTCTTTGTCGACCAGAGCTTTGAGCAGCTTGGCTACTGCCAGGGGTTGCAGTTCTTCGCTGGTCTCGACCAGGATGGCGCGGTCGGCGCCGATGGCCATGGCGGTGCGCAGGGTTTCCTGGCATTGGGTGACGCCGCAGGAGACGGCGATGATTTCGGTGATGACGCCTTTTTCTTTGAGGCGTACCGCTTCTTCCACAGCGATTTCGTCAAAGGGGTTCATGCTCATTTTGACGTTGGCGATGTCTACACCCGTGTTGTCCGACTTGACACGGACTTTCACGTTGTAGTCCACCACCCGTTTTACGGCTACCAGGACCTTCATGCTAACGGCTCCTCAAAGTTATATGGAAAAACGAACTTGGCTCTTCGCCCGCGATTTTATGCGGCGGCAGTAATCTACCCGTCACAAAATAGAACGATCGTTCTTTTTTTGCGATTATAGGCTGCGGATACTCCACCCGACCATGCAGCTGCGTCAACCTGGAGACAGCTGCTCGGCCGGTTTTTGCGTGTGCACCACGCGTTGCGGGTACGGTACCTCGATATGGTGGGCGCGCAGCGCTTGCAGGATGGCCAGGTTGATCTGCGAGCGCAAATTACCCTGGCCGTTCTCGATGTCGGCAATCCAGTAGCCCAGGCTGAACTCCAGCCCGTCGGCACCGAAGGCTGTCAGGCTGACCGAAGGCGCGGGGTCGCGCAGCACCCGGTCGTGCTGCAGCGCAGCCTCTGTCAGCAAGCTGATCACCAGGTCCACATCGCTGTCGTAACCTACCGACACCTCGGTAGCCTGTGAAATACGCGAGTTTTGCAGCGACAGGTTTTCCACCCGCTGGATCAGCAGCATCTCGTTGGGCACGATGGATTCGCGGCCATTCGGTGCGCTGACGATGGTGTAGCGCGCATTGATGTCGGTGACCCGGCCTTCGAAGTTGTCCACCTTCACGAAGTCGCCGATGCGGATGCTGCGCTCGGCCAAGATCACAAAGCCGCTCACGTAATTGGCCGCCAGCTTCTGCAAGCCAAAGCCGATACCCACGCCGACCGCGCCGCCCAGCACCGACAAGGCCGTCAGGTCGATCCCAACGGCCGACAGCGCCAGCAGCAGGCCGAGGAACATCAGCAGGGCCCGGGTCGCATTGCTCAAGGCCTTGCGCAGCGACAGCGCGCTGCCGGTGGCCGACTTCAGCAGCCGCGCCTCGATGGCCGAGGAAATCCACAGCGTGACGATCAGCACCGCACCGGCCGTCAATGTGCCCTCCACCATATTCCGGCCCGACAGGGTGGAGCCGCCGACCTTCCACTTCAGCTGGTCCAGCTCTTCCAGCAGCACCGGCAGCAGGCCGCTGACCCACAGCACCATGGCCAGCCAGGCAACCCAGGAAATCGTCCGCTCCAGCAGCCGCACCACCGGCGCATCCTGGAACGCCACCTGCAGCACCTTGACCCCGGTGCGTATCACCGCCAGCGACACCAGCACCGGCATGGCAATCTTGTACACCGCCAGGGGTATCCACTGGCCCAGCAGCAGCTGGGCCAGCGTGCCCAAGCCGAGCAGCAGCAGCGGGAACATCACGCCGTCGACAATCCGGCGGCCAAACAGGATCGAACGCTCGTCCGGTGCGCCCACGGCGCGGCGTACCGCCCAGACCAGGCTCCAGGCCAATAACAGGCATAGGGCCAGACTGGCCAGTTCCAGCAAGGCAGTGGGCCGCAGCAGCGCGGCTATCCAGCTATCGAAATCATTGATCGGTGCATTCGCCATCGGTACGCGGGGTCCTTCTAAATCAAATTACAAATTACAAATCGGCCAGCACACGCAGGTGGGCCTCCACGCTGCGGCCCAGCGCGCTCAGGTCGTAGCCACCTTCAAGGCAGCTGACGATGCGGCCCTGGGCAAAGCGGCGGGCCACGTCTTTGATGCGCATGGTGATCCACGCGTAGTCCTGCTCGACCAGGCCCATCTGGCCCATATCGTCTTCGCGGTGCGCATCGAAGCCGGCGCTGATGAAAATCATCTCGGGCCGGTGCTCTTCTAGCCGGGGCAGCCAGTACATCTCAATCAGTTCGCGCACCTCCATGCCCCGGGTGTAGGCAGGCACCGGCACGTTGACCAGATTGGCAGCGTCCGACTGCGCGCCGCCGACTGGGTAAAACGGGTGCTGGTAGAAGCTGACCATCAGGATGCGATCGTCGCCGGCCACGATGTTCTCGGTGCCATTGCCGTGGTGCACATCGAAGTCGACGATGGCCACGCGCTTCAGCCCATGCCGCTCCAGCGCGTACTTGGCGGCGATGGCCACGTTGTTCAAAAAGCAAAAGCCCATGGCCTGGTCGCGGCAAGCGTGGTGGCCGGGTGGGCGCACCGCGCAGAAGGCGTTTTCCAGCTCCCCGGCAATCACCGCATCGGTGGCGGCCAGCGCGGCGCCAGCAGCGTGCAAAGCCGCATCCCAGGTGTGGATGTTCATGGAGGTATCCGGGTCCAGCTGCACATGGCTGGGGCCACCAGCGCTGATCTCGTCGCGCAAGGTGGCGGTCAGGCCGCGCAAGGTGGCCACGTAGTTGCGGCCATGGGCCAGCTCGATGTCGACCAGCGCGGCGGCAGGCGCCTGGCGCGGGTCCAGCGCGTCGGCCACGCCGCAGATCAGCAAGCGGTCGTCTATCGCGGCCAAGCGCTCCGGGCACTCGGGGTGGCCCGGGCCCATTTCATGTTTACGGCAATCGGGGTGGGTGAAATATCCGGTCTTGTTCACGTTGTTTGTCCGGGTTTTGTAATTTCGGGTAACGTCTTGGCATGCATGTACAACACAAACTCCACGCACTGCTAAACCAGCTTAACACGGTGATTGTGGGCAAATCCGCGCAAGTCCAAGACTGCGTGGCATGCCTTCTGGCCGGCGGCCACTTGTTGATCGAAGACGTGCCCGGCGTGGGCAAAACCACCTTGGCGCATGCATTGGCCCGCACCTTCGGCCTGCAATTTTCACGCGTGCAGTTCACCGCCGACCTGATGCCCAGCGATCTGTCCGGCGTGTCGATCTACGAGCGCGGCAAAGAAGCATTTGTATTCCACCCCGGCCCGCTGTTTGCGCAGATCTTGCTGGCCGACGAGATCAACCGCGCCAGCCCCAAAACCCAGAGCGCGCTGCTCGAAGCCATGGAAGAAAAGCAGGTCACCGTGGAAGGCGCCACCCGCCCGCTGCCGGTGCCGTTCTTCGTCATCGCCACGCAGAACCCGCTGGACCAGCTCGGCACCTTCGCCCTGCCTGAGTCGCAGCTGGACCGCTTTCTGATGCGCATCTCACTTGGCTACCCGGACCGCGCGGCCGAACGCCAGCTGCTGGCCGGGCAAGACCGGCGCGACCTGGTCGAGCATCTGCCCAGTCTGCTCAGCCCGCAGGAGCTGCAAGAGCTGCAACGCCAAGTGCTGCAGGTCCATGCGGCCGATCCGCTGCTCGACTATGTGCAGGATCTGGTGGCCGCCACCCGCTCGGGCCGCTGGTTTCTGCAAGGCCTGAGCCCGCGCGCCGGCATTGCGGTGGTGCGCGCCGCCAAGGCCCAGGCGCTGCTGAGCGGCCGCGACTATGTGGCGCCCGACGACGTGCAGGCCATCCTGGCGCAAACCGTGGCGCACCGCCTGGTGCCGGTCGGCGATGCCGGGCGCGGCGCGGTAGCGCAGGTGCAGGCCATGATCGCGGGCACGGCGCTGCCGTGAAACTCTGGAACCCGCTGGCCCCGCTGCGCGCCCGCTTCCAGCTCTGGTGGCAGGCGCGCATCCAGTTCACCGACACCACGCTGCTGACCCAGCGCAACGTTTACATCCTGCCCACCGCGCCCGGCTTCATGCTGGCCGCCACCTTGCTGGTGCTGCTGGTGGCCAGCATCAACTACCAGCTGAACCTCGGCTACCTGCTGACCTTTCTGCTGGCCGGCTGCGCGGTGGTCGGCATGCATGTAGGGCACGCCACCCTGCGCGGCCTGAATATGCATTTGATAGCACCCGAGCCACAGTACATCGGCGCCAACGCCCTGATTTCCATACAGCTGAGCAGCATCCGCAAGACCACCCGGCACGGCATAGGCCTGGGCTTGCTGGGCTCGGGCCACTGGGCCTGGACCGATGTGCCGGCCCTCGGCAGCAGCAACGTGCAGATCGCCTTCAGCCCGACCGAACGCGGCCTGCAGCGCGTGCCAGCCATCACGGCCGAGACCCGCTTCCCGCTCGGCACCTTCCGCGTCTGGACCTATTGGAGACCCGCCGCCCAGCTGCTGGTCTACCCCCGGCCCGAAGCCCATCCGCCGCCACTGCCGCCCGGCCAGCCGCGCGCCGGCGGCTCCAGCCACAGCGCAGTGCAGGCCACGGGCGAATTCGACGGCGTGCGTGCCTACCGGCGCGGCGACCCGCTGAAGCTGGTGGTCTGGAAGAAAGCCGCCAAGGCCGATGAACTGGTCAGCCGCGACAGCCAGCAAGCCCAGCGGCACGAGCTCTGGCTGGACTACGCGCAGGCCGGCGCGCTGGGCCTGGAAGCCAAGCTGTCGCGCCTGTGCGCCTGGGTGTTGCTGGCCGACCAGCACGGCCTGGACTACGGCCTGCGCCTGCCCGGGCTGGAGATCCCGCCCAGCACGGGCGAGGCCCACAAACGCCGCTGCCTGGAGGCCTTGGCTTTATGCTGAATCGACCCCTAGCGATTATTGCACCTGCGCAAGCAGCTATTCATTCCATAGCAACCACCCCATGCGCTGGCTGAGCACGTTCATCACCTTGCCCCGGGACAGCCGCGACACGCTGTTCCTGCTGGCCGTCATCGCCTGGGTGGTGTTACCGCAGGTGGGCAATCTGCCCCTGTGGTGCGCGGGCTTGGCGGCCAGCGTGCTGCTGTGGCGCGGCTGGCTGGCGTGGCGATCCCGCCCGTTGCCCTCGCGCTGGTGGCTGCTGGCCTTGCTGGCCATCACCCTGGCGGCCACCTGGGCCACGCACAAAACCCTGCTCGGGCGCGATGCGGGCGTAACCCTGATCGTGCTGCTACTGGCGCTGAAGACGCTGGAGTTGCGGGCCCGGCGCGATGCGTTTGTGGTGTTCTTTCTGGGCTTCTTCACCATGCTCAGCAACTTCTTTTTCTCGCAGTCGCTGCTGACTGCCGCAGCCATGCTGATCGCCCTGCTCGGACTGCTGACGGCGCTGGTCAACGCCCATATGCCGGTCGAAAACAAGGCGCCGCTGCGCGAGGCCGCGCGCATCGCCGGCGGCATGGCGCTGCTGGGTGCCCCCATCATGGCCGTGCTGTTCGTGCTGTTCCCGCGCATGGCGCCGCTGTGGGGCGTGCCCAGCGACGCCATGGCCGGGCGCAGCGGCTTGTCCAGCCAGATGGAGGTCGGCACCATGGCCAGCCTGGCGCTGGACGACGGCATCGCCATGCGGGTGCGCTTTGACGGCCCGCCACCGGTCCAGACCGAGCTGTACTTCCGCGGCCCGGTGCTGTCGCTGTACGACGGACGGGTCTGGCGGCCGCAGTACAGCGACTTTGCACGCCGTGCCGACAGCGATCTGCAGGTATCCGGCCCGCCGGTGAATTACCAGGTGACGCTGGAGCCAAACAACCGCCCCTGGCTGCTGACGCTGGATGCCACACCCGAGCCACCCAGTCTGCCCGGCAACCTGGGCGCGGCCATGACGCCCGACCTGCAATGGCTGGCCAGCCGCCCCATCACCGACCTGACGCGCTACCAAGTGCAGAGCTACCCGCAGTTCCGCTACGGGCCGCAGCGGGCCAACCTGAGCCTGCAGGCATTTGTAGACCTGCCGCCAGGCTTCAACCCGCGCACCCTGCAGCTGGCCGCCGATATCCGCCGCGCCCAGCCGGACGCCAATACAGCCGCCCTGGTTCAGACCGTGCTGCAGCGCCTGCGCAGCGGCGGCTATACCTACACGCTGGAGCCCGGCGTTTATGGGCGCGACACGGCAGACGAGTTCTGGTTCGACCGCAAAGAGGGCTTTTGCGAGCACATCGCTTCGTCCTTTGTGATCCTGATGCGGGCGATGGACATCCCGGCCCGCATCGTCACCGGCTACCAGGGCGGCGAGCTCAATGGCGTAGACGGCTTCTGGGTGGTGCGTCAGAGCGACGCCCATGCCTGGGCCGAAGTCTGGCAGGCCGACCGCGGCTGGACCCGGGTCGACCCGACCGGCGCGGTTTCACCGGGCCGCGTCGGCAGCTTTGCCCGCCTACAAGCGCCACGCGGCATCGTCGGCAACACTCTGGCCACCGTCAGCCCTGATGTAGCAAGGCGCCTGCGCGCCGCCTTGGATGCTATGAATAACGGCTGGAACCAGTGGGTGCTTAACTACAGCCAGGGCAAGCAGCTGGACCTGTTGAAGAATCTCGGTTTCAGCAGCCCCGAATGGGAGGACCTGGGCAAAGTGCTGGCCGCCATCGTGGTGCTGGCCAGCCTGGGCGGCGCCGCTTGGGCCCAGTGGGACCGGCGCCAGCACGACCCCTGGCTGCGCCTGCTGCAGGCCGCGCGACGCAAACTGCAGCAGGCCGGCGTGGCCGTGCCCGACAACGCCCCACCCCGGCAGATGGCAGCGCTGGCACAAGACCACCCGGCCATCCACGACTGGTTGCTGCAAATGGAAGCCCAGCGCTACGCGCCCCAGACCGGGCACAGCCTGGCGACGCTGCGACGGGCGTTCAAACGGCTGGTGTGGCCGCACTAAACTCGGGCAAGTACTTCTGAATTTCATGCAAAAACTCCTCCCAATCGCTCTATTTTTAATAGCTGTCAGCGCTCTACCGGTCTGCGCCAAACCCCTAAAAAGCATAAAGAACAAGGCTGCAAACAGCGCACCCGCCAGCGGCCCGCTATACGCCAGCCGGGACGACGCCATGGCCGCCGTCGATGACATCGCCGACCGCCGCGGCCTCAACCCGGCCTGGGTGCGCCAGACCCTGGGCCAGGCCCGTTTCATTGCCAGCGTGCCCAAGCTGATGGCGCCTGCGCCCAAGGGCACGGTCAAAAACTGGAAGGTCTACCGCAGCCGCTTCATCGACCCGGTGCGGATTGCCGCCGGCGTGCGCTTCTGGCAGGCCAACCGCAGCACGCTGGAGCAGGCCGAAAAGGAATACGGCGTGCCAGCCGAAATCATCGTCGGCATCCTGGGTGTGGAGACGATTTACGGCCAGAACATGGGCAACTTCCGCGTGCTCGACGCGCTGGCCACCCTGGCCTTCGACTTCCCCGCCAGCCACCCGCGCGCCAAGGAGCGCAGCGCCTACTTCAAGGGCGAGCTCGAGCAGTACCTGAGCCTGACCCAGCGCGCCAACATCGACCCGTTAAGCCTGCGCGGCAGCTACGCGGGCGCCATGGGATTGCCGCAGTTCATGCCCACCAGTTGGGCGCACTACGCGGTGGACTTCGACGCCGACAGCCGCGTCGATCTGTTCAACAGCCCGGCCGACGCGATTGGATCGGTGGCCAGCTATTTCAAGGCCTTCCACTGGCAAACCGGCATGCCCACGCACTACCCGGTCCAGTTCGATCCTAAGACGCTGGACATGGATGCGCTGATGGCGCCCGACATATTGCCCACCTTCAGCCTGGCCAGCTTCCAGGCCAAGGGCGCGGTGCTGGACGGCGCGGCCTTGCAGCACAGCGGCCCGCTGGCGCTGATCGAGCTGCAAAACGGCGGGGACCCGCCCGATTACGTGGCCGGCACCGAGAACTTCTATGCCATCACCCGCTACAACTGGAGCAGCTACTACGCAATGGCGGTGATTGAACTAGGGCGGGAAGTCGCGGCAGCCTTCAAAGCCAGAGCCGGGCAATGAGCCGCGGGCTAGGCGCAGTGGGTCGATGCGTTCAACAGCATCGGCGTGGCGACTTTCGTGGTCAGCAGCTTCGAGCCGCGCGGCGTAAAGCGCACGGCCGAAGACCAGTCGCTGGTGCCGACCTCCGCCACCCTGACCGATGGCCTGCTGGCGCTGCAGCTGCTGGCCAGCCATCCGCGCATCGATGCCACACGCATCGGCGTGATGGGCTTTTCGCGCGGTGGCTCGGACGCCTTGCGCAGCGCGCTGGAGCCGCTGCGCAAAGCTGTGCTGAAGTCGGACCTAAAGTTTGCGCTGCATATCACCGCCTACGCTGGCTGCAACCAAGTCTACTGGTCGCCGAACACGACACGTGCGCCGATGCTGACCCTGGTCGGCAAAGACGACGACTACGTCGGCGCTGAGCCCTGCGGACAGCTGGCCCAAAAATACGCAGACGCCGGTAACGCCATCCGCACCATCGCCTACCCCGGCGCCGGCCATTCCTGGGACGCAACTTACCAAGTGTTCTTTCTGCCCAACGCCGCCTCTGGCCTGCCCTGCCGCGTGGGGCGCAACGAGCGGGCCTTGCGCCAGTCGCGCAGGAACGTATCCGCTCCGTAAACATCCGTAAACCAGGCTCGCTCCTACAGCCTTGGGGCTGACTTTGGGCTCCAATGCAGACAAGGGCGGTCACTTGGCCGCGCTATGAAAAGGAGCAGCAAATGCACAAAATAACTTTGATCGCCGCACTGACCGCCGCAAGCCTGTGCCTGGGCAGCTTGGCACAGGCACAAGGCCGCTCCGGGGGGGACGATGATTGGAAGCGCCAAAATCAGCGGAGTGACCAGCGAGGCGACCAGCGCAATGACCCGCGCCAGGATCAACGCACGGACCGTCCCATGCCGGGCCAGGACCACGGAAGGCCCATGCAGAACCAGCGGCCCAATGACCGCCCCATGGCCATGCAGGAACGCGGCGCTGGCCCGGACCACAACTTCCGCAAGGGTGGCCGCCTGCCGCGCGAATACCGCAACAACACCTACGTGGTGAACGACTGGCGCGGCCACCAGCTGCATGCGCCACCGCGCGGCTACCACTGGGTGCAGACCGGCGGCGACTACGTGCTGGTGGCCATCACCACCGGCATCATTGCGCAGATCATCTTGGGTAACTTCTAAGTTCTGACCAGGCAATCCCGCCCACGAAAAAGCCGCTCCATGGAGCGGCTTTTTCATTAACAACAGCGAACTCAGCGCCCTTGGCGCTTACGCGAATCCGGTTCGACAAACTTGCGCAGCAGGCGCAGCAGCTCCTCGCGCTCACCTTCATCCAAGCCCCCGAGTAACGTGGTCTGCATCTGCTCCATGCCCGCCACCAGGGTGCCCAGCAGCGCCGTGCCTGCGGGCGTGAGCGCCAGGCTGCGCTGGCCGCGCGCCAGCACGGCGCGGCTGATCCAGCCCTTGGTTTCCAGCCGCGCGGCAATGTCGGCGGTGGTGGATGTGTCCAGCGCCACCTCCAGCGCCAAGGTGCTCTGGTCTATGCCCGGCTTGTCCTGCAGCACCCGCATCAACGCATACTGCACGGGCGTCACCTCGCGGCCCAGGTGTTCGTGGAAACTGGCCACCGATATCTGGTGGGCGCGGCGGATCAGGTGGCCGGGCTGGTCTTGCAGTCCGATCAGGGTGGGTTCAGGCATGTGTCACAAATCCAGCACTAAAAGGGCTGATTTTGACCGAGAGCAACACGGGGTGAACTGGTCGTTGGCGGCCTGCTCTTCCGGCGTCAGGTACATGTCCTTGTGGTCGGGCTCGCCCCCCAGCACACGGGTCAAACAGGTACCGCACACGCCTTGTTCGCAGGACATGGGAATCTCCACCCCCGCCAGTGCCAGGGCCTTGGCGACGGTCTGGTCGGCGGCGATACGCACCACCCGACCCGAGCTGGCCAGCTTCACGTCGAAGCTCGCGTCGTCATCCGATTTGACCACCTCGGCCGAGAAGAACTCGTAGTGCAACTGGGCCTCGGGCCAGCCGCTGGAGCGCGCCGTCTGCAGCACCGCATCCATGAAGCCCTTGGGTCCGCAGACGTAAAGGTGCACGCCGGGCTGCGGCTCGGCCAGCAAATCGGGCAGCGACAGCTTTTGCACGCTGGCGCCATCGTCGAAGTGGAAGTGCACTTGGGATGCAAAGCCCGATGCACGGATGCGCTCGTAAAACGCGGTGCGCTCCTGCGAGCGGGTGCAGTAGTGCATCTCGAACGGCGCGGCGCTGGCGGCCAGACGTTCGGCCATGCACAGAATCGGCGTGATGCCGATGCCGCCGGCCAGCAGCAGGCTGCTGCTGGCGGCATGCGCCAACGGAAAGTGGTTTTTGTGCGCGCTGATCTGCAGCACATCGCCTTCCTGCACCGTGTCGTGCATGGCCTGCGAGCCACCGCGCGATGCCGGGTCGCGCAGCACGCCGATCAGGTAGCGGTGGGTTTCGCTAGCATCGTTGCACAGCGAATACTGGCGCGTGAGCCCACCGGGCAGGTGCACGTCCACATGCGAGCCGGCCGAGAAGCCCGGCAGCGCCGCGCCGTCGGTGGCGACCAGCTCGTAGCTGCAGATGTCCAGCGCTTCCTGCGACTTGCGCGCCACGCGGACGCTGATCTTGGCAGAGTTCATTGCATAACCTCCGTGCTACGCACTGCGGTGCGAGCTTGCTTGGGGCGGCCCGGCACGGCGCTCATGCCGTCACCTGCGGTGCTTCGGCGGCCAGTAGGCGCTCAATCACCTTGCGCGACTGCACGCCGCCGGAGTCGATGTTCAGCATCAGCAGCTTGCGGCTCGGGTGGGCCAGCAGGTTGCGCTGCTGCTTCTCCAGCATCTCCAGGTCTTCGCTGAAGATCTTGCCTTGGCCTTCGCGGATGCTGGCGGTTAGCTCGGCGTCATCGGGTTTGAAGTTGCGCGCCATACCCCAGAAGTACCAGATCGAGGTCTCGGTTTCGGGCGTGATGAAGTCGACCACGATGGAAGATGCCTTGTGCTGGGCTGGCGCGTCGTAGCCGCCATGTCCTGCATGGGCCACGCCGACCTCAATCATCACGTGGCTGGGCGGGGTGAACCGGCAGATCTGCCAGCGGTCCACCGGCACATCGTCGGCCAGACCATTGCCGCGCAGCGCCATGCGCCAGAACGGCGGCGCAAAGATGTTTTCCATGTGCCGGCTGGTCACCACCTCATCGCCGTGGACCTCCGTTTTGGTGGGCGTCTCGTCGATCTCCTTCTGGCCGATGCTGGAGGCGTGCACATAGGTTTCGTGCGTCAGGTCCATCAGGTTGTCGACCATCAAGCGGTAGTCGCAATTGATGTGGAAAAGGCCGCCGCCATAGGCCCAGGTGGGGTTTTCGGCCCATTCAAGGTGGTGCAGCTTGCTTTCGTCGGCCTGGGCGATGTCGCCGGGCCAGACCCAGATGAAGCCGTAGCGCTCGATGGCGGCAAACGCGCGGATCGCCGGAAAGCCGCGCACCCGTTGGCCAGGCATGGCCACGGTCTTGCCGTCGCAGCCCATCTCCAGGCCGTGGTAGCCGCAGGTCAGTTTGCCGTTTTCTACCTTGCCCAGAGACAGCGGCGCGCCGCGGTGCGGGCAGAAGTCTTCCAGCGCGGTGACCTTGCCTTCGGGGCCACGGTAGAACACCATGGACTCGCCGCAGATCTTGCGGCCCAGGGGCTTGTCTTGGATGTCATCGGGGGTGCAGGCGACGTACCAGGCGTTTTTAGGGAACATGGCGGATTGCTTCCATCGTTGGCTGCATGTTGGGAGAGGATGCATCGCCTGCAGCGCGATTCGACGATCAGCATCCTGAATGTTGATTCAGTATACGGATCGTTGCATCGCTTAAAGCCTAGCAATTACCCTAGGGTGGCGGAATTGGAGAGGTAAAGTTCAGGCCTGAGTCGGACCTATAAACTTGATAAAAATCAGGCTCTAGCGCTTATTCTGCCTGCGCTGGAAGCTATCAAAAATATAGTATTTCTTGCCGCCGGCCTTGCACCGGCGGCAAGCGCCCGTTCAGACCTTGAAGGTATCGACCGAAGCCTGCAGCTGCTCGACTTGGGCGGCCATGGACGCGGCGGCGGCGGCGGTTTCTTCGACCAGCGAGGCGTTTTGCTGGGTCACGGCCTCCAGCTGCACCACGGCCTGGTTCACGTGCTCGATGCCCGTGCTTTGCTGGGCCGAGGCATCGGCCATTTCGGACAGCACAGCCGTCACCTGCTGCACCGCCTGCACGATTTCCTGCATGGTGCGGCCAGCCAGGTCGACGCGCTGCGCGCCGCTTTCCACCTGCTGTACCGAGTCGCCGATCAGGCCCTTTATTTCCTTGGCGGCATCGGCGCTGCGCTGCGCCAGGGTGCGCACCTCGCTGGCCACCACCGCAAAGCCTCGGCCCTGCTCGCCCGCGCGGGCCGCTTCCACCGCGGCGTTCAACGCCAGGATGTTGGTCTGGAAGGCAATGCCCTCGATGACTTCGATGATGTCGACAATTTTCTTGGAGCTGCGGCTGATGGCGTCCATGGTCTCTACCACCTCCCCCACCACTTCGCCGCCGCGCTGGGCGATCTTGGACGCATTGGCGGCCAGGCCGTTGGCCGCCTGCTCGCGCTGGGCGTTCTGGCGAACGGTGGCGGTCAGCTGCTCCATGCTGGCAGCGGTTTCTTCCAGCGACGAAGCCTGGGTTTCGGTGCGCGCTGACAGGTCGGCATTGCCGGCGGCGATTTCTTTGGATGCCAACAGGATCGATCCGGTGGAATCCTTGATGCTGGTGACCAGCTCGGTCAGTTTGTCCTCCATGTCGCCCATGGAATTCAATAGCTTGCCAAATTCGCCGCCCCGGTCGCTTTCAAAATCCTTGCTCAAGTCGCCCGACGCGACCGTGTCGGCTATCAGCAGAGCTTCTTTCAGTGGGCCGGAAATGCTGTTGCCGAGCAGGATGGCGATGGTGGTCCCCAGCACCACCGTCACACTGCACAAGGCCACCAGCAGCGTCGTAGTGGACGAGATGTAGGCGTCCTGGGCGGCTGCATCTTTTTGCAGCTGCTGCTTCTGCATATCCACCATCTCGTTCACCGTGGCCGCGGCTGCACTCTTCGCCAGGCCGTCCTGCAATGCCCGGTGGTTCATTTGCGCAAGCTCGCCAAAGCGCAACGTGGCCACTGTAACGATCACCACCAACAGAGCGAGCACCAGCGCGAAGCCCAGGTTCAGACGCGTGGACACTTTCATGTTTGAGAAAAACGGCATTTTTAGATTTCCAAAAATTGATGATGCAGTGTAACTAATTGAAACATATTGACAGCAAGCTGTCGGCCCGTGCAGACCCGCACTAGATCAGATTGCGCATCGCTTGGGCTGTTTCGCGCAACACCGGCAGCACGCGGGCCACAGCATCCTGCGTGGCTTCGTGCCCCATGGGCATCGTAACGCTGAGAGCCGCCACTGCGTCGCCGTTACGGTCACGCAATGGTATGGCCACGCCGCGGTAGTTGAGCTCCAGTTGCTGCTCGGACACCGCCCAGCCCTGGCTACGGATATGGATCAGCGTGGTGCGCAGGCTTTCCATATCGGTAATGGTGTGGGTGGTATAGGTTTTGAGTTCGCGCTCGGCAAGCCACAGATCGCGCTCGGCGGTGCTGCGCTCGGCCAGCAACAGCAGGCCGGCGGCCGTCACCTGCGCCGGCACCCGCCCGCCCAGCACATAACCGGTATTCATGGCCCGCACCGGGCCGTTGCGGGCGATGTAGACGATGTCGTCGCCGTCCAGCACGCTGAGGTAGGCAATCTCCAGGGTGCCGGCGGTGATGCGCTGCAGGTAGGGCTGGACGATGCGCGGCAGCCGGGCTGACTCCAGAAAGCTCTGCCCCAGGCGCAGCACCCGCGGGGTCAGCCAGAACAGCTTGCCGTCGGTGGACACATAGCCCAGGTGCGCCAAGGTCAGCAGGTAGCGGCGCGCGGCGGTGCGCGTCAAGCCGCAGCGCTGGCCGGCCTGGGTGGCGTTCATGCGCGGATTGGCTTCGTCAAAGGCCTCCAGCAGGCCCAAGCCCTTTTCCAGGCCGGCGATCCAGTCGCGGCGCTCCAATAGACCTTCGCTGCCGAGCTTTGCAACCATATGTAAACCCTTATTTCGGTCGATTATCGCGCTTTACCGTTCATTAATCGCGCAGTCGTGTGAACTGCTTGCTCCGGTCCCGGGGGTGAGCCTCTACATTTCAGTCCGAAATCCACCTGCCCTACCCCTCCGCTCCACACCGTCCACGCGCCCATGCCCATTACCGCCCCCACGGCTCCCGTACACGCCATCGACGGCCATACCGCGGTGTACCTGATCATTGGCGACCCGGTGGAGCAGGTGCAAGCGCCGACCAGCTTCAACCGAATTTTTGCGCTGCTGGGCATCAATGCCGTGCTGGTGCCGGTGCGTGTCGCGCCGGCCGATCTGCAGGCCTTTGTCAGCACCGTGTTCCGCGCCTCCAACATCCAGGGCCTATGGGTCACCATTCCGCACAAGGCGCCGCTGCTGGACTGGCTGGACAGCAGCACCGACCTGGCCCGCGTGGCCAGCGCCGTCAACGCGGTGCGGCGTACCGCAGACGGCCAGCTCGAAGGCGGCCTGTTCGACGGCGAAGGCTTTGTCGCCAGCCTCGGCTACTTTCAGATTGCCTATGCCGGCAAGCGCGTACTGATCCTAGGCGCCGGCGGCGCTGCCGCCGCGATCGGCGCCTCGCTGGCCCTGGCCGGCGTGCAGGCCCCGGCCGAGATCGCCTTCTACGACCCCACGCCCGGCCGTGCCGAGCAGGCCGCAGCCCGCATCCGCCAGGGCTCGCCCGTGACCGCACAGGCCGTAGACAGCAACGACCCGACGGGCTTCGACCTGGTGGTCAACGCCACCCCTCTGGGCTTGAAAGCTGGCGACCCCCTGCCCTGCGATGTGGCCCGCATGGACCCGCATGCGGCGCTGGTCGACATCCTGATGAAGAACCAGCCCACGCCGGTGGTGCGCGCTGCGCGCGCCCGCGGCCTGGTGGCCGAGCCGGGGTTTGAAATGATGATCCAGCAAACCCATTGCTATCTGGACTTCTTCGGCTTCCATGGCGCAGCCCAGCGGCTGCGCGAAGACGCCGATTTTTTGCGCGAACTGATCTATCCGACCGAGCTGCAGGGTGAAATTCGCCCCAAGATGCCGTAAGCTTTGTAACGCTCTTTTCCTCACTTTTTTACAACCAGGAGACGCATACCATGTACACACCTTCTTCCAAGCGCTTTGCTCTTAAATTTGTAGCTGCTTGCGCAATTGCAGCGAGCGCTGGCGGTGCATTTGCCCAAGCCACCATCAAGATCGCCAACATCGTCGAGCTGTCCGGCGGCGGCGCCACCGCAGGCACCAACTTCAAGAACGGCGTAGAGCTGGCGGTGAAGGAAATCAATGCCGACGGCGGCGTGCTGGGCAAGAAGTTCGAGACCATCACCACCGACACCCAAAGCAACCCCGGCGTGGCCAAGGGCTTGACGCAAAAAGCCGTAGACAACGAAGTATTCGCCATCTTCGGCCCGGTGTTCTCCGGCTCCATCATGGTCAGCATGGCCGAAAGCCGCAAGGCCGAGATCCCCAACTTCACCGGCGGCGAAGCGGCCAGCATCACCAAGACTGGCAACCCTTACATCTTCCGCACCAGCTTCACGCAAGAAACCGCCATGCCCAAGGTGGCGCGCTATATCAACGAAGTGACCAAGGCCAAGACCCTGGCCATCATTTACGTGAACAACGACTTCGGCAAGGGCGGCCTGGATTCGATCAAAAAAGCCCTGGCTGGCACCGACACCAAGATCGTGGCGGAAATCTCCAGCGACAGCGGTCAGGTCGACTTCTCGGCTCCGGTGCTGAAGGCCAAGCAAAGCAACGCCGACGCGCTGTTTGCCTATTCCAACGAAGAAGAGTCGGCCCGCATCCTGCGCGAACTGCGCAAGCAAGGCTGGACCAAGCCCGTCATTGGCGAAACCACGCTGACCGGCCAAAAGGTGATCGACCTGGCTGGCGAGGCCGCCAACGGCGCGATTGCACACGTCGGCCTGACGGTGGACGCGCCCATCCCCTCGATCCGCGCCTTCCGCGCCAAGTTCGAGAAGGCCTACAACTACGTGTCCGACCACAACGGCATGAAGGGCTACAGCGGCGTGTACGCGCTGAAGGCAGCGATCGAAAAAGTCGGCAAGCTGGACCGCAAGGCCGTGGCCGCCGCGATGCACGGCCTGAAGGTCACTACCGACAAATACCCCGGCGTGCTGATGAACGTCGAGTTCGACAAGAACGGTGACCTGGACCGCGAAAGCTTCATGGTCGAAGTGAAGAACGGCAAGCAGGAAGTGATCGCCACCGTGCCACCGCTGAACGCCGGCAACGTCAACGTCAAGACGCCAGCAGCGAAAAAGTAAAGGCAAGAAGCGCCCTCCCTCTCCCCGAGCGGGAGAGGGCATCACCCAGCACCCCGCCGCTGCTGTGGCGACGTGCGACATCTCCAGGAGACCCTCCCCGTGACCGACTTCCTCCAACTCTTCTTCAGTGGCCTGGCCACTGGGGGCATCTATGCGCTGGCCGCACTCGGCTTCACGCTGCTGTGGCAAGCCGCAGGCACCATCAACTTCGCCCAGGGCGAGTTCGTCATGCTGCCCGCCTTCATGATGCTGGCCTTCATCCACATGGGAGCGCCCTTCTTGGTCAGCTTTCTGCTGACCTGCATACTGGCTACCGCCGTACTCGGCTGGGCCTTCAAGCGCGGCATCGTTGACCCGCTGTTCAAGTTTGGCATGATGCCCATCGTGGTGGCCACCATCGGCCTGTCGATTGCCATGCGCAACGGCATGCGCGCCGGCTACAGCGCCGAAGCCCACCCATTCCCCAGCCTGTTTGCTGACAAGCTGTTCAACATCGCAGGTGTCACCATCACCCTGGCCGACGTCGGCACCCTGGTGCTGGCCCTGCTGCTGGTGTTCGCCACCCAGGCCTTCCTGGCCAAAACCATCACCGGCCGCGCTATGCAGGCCGTGGCGCAGAACACCGAGAGCGCCAGCGTGCTGGGCATCAACGTGCCGCGCATGATCTTCTACACCTTTGCCATCAACGCGGTGCTCGCCTGCGCGGCAGCGGTGCTGGTGACGCCCACCTACCTGGCCAAGTTCGACATGGGTGAAAGCCTGGGCAACAAGGCATTCTTCGCGGCCATCATCGGTGGCTTCAACAACTCGCGCGGCGCACTGCTGGGCGGGTTGATCGTCGGCGTTTGCGAAAACCTGGCGGCCGCCTACATCTCGCCGGCCTACAAGGACGCCGTGGCATTGGTGATCTTCATGGTGGTGATCCTGTTCAAACCCCAAGGGCTGCTCGGCCGCAAAGAAGAACGCAAGGTCTGACCATGAAAAAGTCCACTCTCATTTCGATAGCAGTCGCCGCAGTATTCCTCTGCGCCACACCGCTTTTTCTTAAAAATTACGGCATCTACCTGCTGACGACCTGGCTGATCTTCGTGCTTGCCACCATGGGCCTGAACCTGACCGTCGGCTACGCCGGCCAGAAGTCGCTGGGCCATGCAGCTTTCTTCGGCATCGGCGCCTACACCATGGCCTTGCTGCTGAAGGCCAGCTTCAGCTGGTGGCTGGGCATTCCGGCGGCGGCGACCCTGTGCTTTGCCGTTGGCCTGGTGCTGGGCTTCCCGGCGCTGCGAGTGCAAACCATCTACCTGGCCTTCGCCACCCTGGGTTTCAATACCGCGGTCTGGCTGGTGATGCGCAACGAGGAATGGCTGACCGGCGGCACCTTCGGCATCAACGACATCGCCCGCCCGGCCTTCGCCAATGCCAACCTGGTGTACTACTACGTGGTGCTGGCGTTGACCGTGGCGCTGGGCCTGCTGCTCTGGGGCCTGCTGCGCTCGCCCTGGGGCAAAGCCTTTACCGCGCTGCGCGACAACCCGATCCGGGCTGAAAGCCTGGGCGTCAGCATCCGCAGCTACACCTTGCTGTCGTTCGCCATTGGCGCCGCTTATGCGGGCGTGGCCGGCGCACTGTTTGCGTCCCTGGTGCAGTTCATCGAACCGGCACCGTTTGCTGTGGGCGCATCCATCATGATGTACCTGATGGTGGTGGTCGGCGGTCCAGGCTACTTCCTCGGCCCGGTCGTGGGCGCGGCGGTCGGCGTGGTGGTGCCCGAATGGCTGCGCGACGTGCCTGGAGTCTCCGACTGGTACCTGCCGCTGTTCGGCGCAGCCGTGGTGGTCCTGATGGTCTGGCTGCCCGACGGGCTGCTGAGCCTGCCGGACCGCATGAAGGCCAAGAAACAATCCAAAGAAGCCAGCGCCGCCCGCGCTGCAGCGGGAGCCAAACCATGAGCCAGTCCCTGTTAAAAGTCACCGACCTGAAGAAGGCCTACGGCGCCATCCAGGCCGTAGGAGGCGTCAGCTTCGAAGTCCAGCCGGGTGAGATCTTCGGCGTCATCGGCCCGAACGGTTCGGGCAAAACCACGCTGTTCAACAGCATGCTGGGCCAGATCACCCCCGACACCGGCAAGATCGAACTCAACGGCGAAGACGTGACCCAGTGCGGCCCGCTGGAGCTGAACCGCAAGGGCGTGGGGCGCACCTTCCAGACCCTGCAGGTGTTCGGCAAGATGACGGTGCGCGACAACCTGATCGTCGCTGCGCAGGAGCACAAGGGCACAATGTTCGGCCGCATGTTCGCCCCCAGCGACTCGGGCCTGGGCGGCAAGGCCGACGCGCTGATCAAGCGTTTCCGCATCGAGCACGTGGCCGACAAGAAAGCCGGCGAGCTCAGCTACGGCCAGCAAAAGCTGGTCGACATCGCCATGGCCTTCATGAGCGAACCCGACCTGGTGCTGCTGGACGAACCCTGCGCGGGCGTGAACCCCAGCCTGGTCGGCGGCATCTCCACCCTGCTGAAAGACCTGAACCGCAACCCCGCCAGCGGCAAGAAGAGCAGCTTCGTGGTCATCGAGCACAACATGGACTTTGTGATGGACCTGTGCCACCGCATCATGGTGATGGTCGAAGGCAAGGTGATGGCCATCGGCACGCCGGCGGAAATCCGTGGCAACAAGCAGGTGCTGGACGCCTACCTCGGAGCATAAAAATGAGCGATACCTGCATTGAATTCAACGACGTGGTGGCCGGGTACAAGGACTTCATGATCCTGAACAACCTGAGCTTCAAGGCCCAGACCGGCTCTATCACCCTGCTGCTGGGCCCGAACGGCGCCGGCAAATCGACGGTGCTGAAAACCCTGTTCGGCCTGCTCAAGCCCCGCCAGGGCACGATCAAGCTGTACGGCGAGAGCGTGGTCGGCCTGACGCAAAAGGATTTGCTGGCCAAGGGCATTGCCTTCGTGCCGCAGGGCCGCAATCTGTTCGGCCAGCTCACGGTGTGGCAGAACCTGGAGCTGGGTGGCATCACCATCGGCAAGGAACTCACGCACCAGCGCATCCCCGAAGTGCTGGAGTTCTTCCCCCGCGTCAAGCAGCGCATGAACAGCATGGCCTCGGCCCTGTCGGGCGGCGAGCAAAAGCAGCTGGAAATCGGCCGCGCCCTGCTGCTGCGCCCCAAGGTGATCCTGATCGACGAGCCCAGCATTGGCCTGTCGCCCATGGTGGTCGGCGATGTGTTCAAGCTCTTGCGCAAGCTGGCCGACCAGGGCACCACCGTGCTGATGGTCGAGCAGAACGTGAAGAGCGCGCTCAAAATTTCCGACGAGGCGATTGCGCTGGAATCGGGCCGCCTGGTGCTGCAAAAGCCCGCGTCCGAGCTGCTGGCCGACCCACATATCGAGCGGTTGTTCCTGGGTGGCGCACACGCAGCACCGGCAGCGACCGTCTAGGAGCACACGCATGTCTTCTTTGATGAACAGCATCCGCGGGCGATTGGGTTTGGCCTTTGCCGCGGTACTGGGCCTGATGGTGCTGGTACTGGTATTGGGGCTGCTGCAGCAGGAGCGGCTGGGCCGGGTGGCCTACCGCCTGGGCAATGAGCTGGCCGCCACCGAGCGCGACGCTCTGCATTGGCGGGAAATCCTGGGCAACCAGGGCTTCAATGCCAGCTTGCTCATCGCCACGTCCGACCCCGCCAAGCAGCAGCCGCTGCGCACGCAGATTGAAGCAGACATCAAAGTCATCGACGGGCTGGTCGCCCGCTATGCCAAAGGCCCGGCGGAAGAGGACAGCGACCGGGCTTTGCTGGCGCAACTGGCCGCCGCCCATCCCGTCTACAAGGCCGCCATGAACGATGTGCTGCAGGCGGTGGACAGTGGCTCCAGCGATTTCTCGCGGTCCGAGTTTCACGACAAATACGCACCGGCTTTGATCGGATACCAGAAGGTCCTGGGCCAATGGGCGCAGCGCCAGCAGGCGCTGATGGACGAAGGCGTACAGGCGGTTGAAACCGGGCAGACCCAGGCCCGCAGCGTGCTGGTCGGCATTGGCGTGCTGGCCTGTGCCATCGGCGCCGTGCTGGCCTGGTCGATTTCCCGCAGCCTGGGTATTGCCGCCGGTGAAGCCGTGCGCGTCGCCAATGCGGTCGCCGAAGGCAACTTGGTGGTGCAAGCCCAGCCGGTCAAGTCGTTCGGCGAAATGACCCAGCTGCTGGCTGCGCTGCAGCACATGCAAAGCAATCTGGTGGAGGTGGTGTCGACCGTGCGCTCGGGCTCGGAGGGCGTGGCCACCGCCAGCTCGGAGATCGCCCAGGGCAACCACGATCTGTCGGCCCGCACCGAGCAGCAAGCCAGCGCGCTGCAGCAAACCGCCGCGTCGATGGAAGAGCTGAGCGACAACGTGAAACAGAACGCCGCCAACGCCAGCCAGGCCAACCAGCTGGCCCTGGACGCGTCCAAGGTGGCCGGCCAGGGGGGCGCCGTTGTTGGCGAGGTGGTGGAGACGATGAAGCGCATCAACGAGTCGTCGCGGCAGATCTCCGACATCATCAGCGTCATCGACGGGATTTCGTTCCAGACCAATATCCTGGCCTTGAATGCCGCCGTGGAAGCCGCCCGCGCCGGCGAGCAAGGCCGCGGCTTTGCGGTGGTGGCCAGCGAAGTCCGCAGCCTGGCGCAACGCAGCGCCACGGCGGCCAAGGAAATCAAAACCCTGATCGACGCCAGCGTGCAACGTGTCGAGCAAGGCAATGCGCTGGTGGATCGCGCCGGCAGCACCATGGCCCAGGTGGTAGGCGCCATCAAGCGCGTAACCGACATCATGCTGGAGATCAGTACCGCCAGCCACGAGCAGTCCTCGGGCGTGGCCCAGGTCGGCGACGCGATTTCCCAGATCGACCAGGCGACGCAGCAAAACGCGGCCCTGGTGGAGCAAATGGCCGCTGCCGCATCCAGCCTGCGCACGCTGGCCGAAGAACAAGTGCATGCGGTATCGGCCTTCCGTTTGGGCGACACTGACCATGCCGCCCACGCCACGCTGAGCCCCACCCGAAACTTAGCCAGCCCGCGTTTGCAGGGCATTCCAATGTCGGTATAAACCATGCAAGGCCGGCCCATGGATGTTCAACCCGGCAACCACGCAGATGCCTGCCGCCCCGTATATTCACAAGCATTTCTGGCTGCAGCGCATGCTGCGCCTGCGCTAGTAGCTATTTAATCAGGAGTAATTGACACATGAGCGACCTACTCGTCAACGCCAGCCGCGAGCCCTTGCAGGCCTCTTTCAGCGACGCTGCCAACCCGCTGGGGCTGGATGGCATCGAATTCATCGAATACGCCACGCCCAAACCCCAGGCACTCGGCCAGGTGCTGGAGATGATGGGTTTCAAGCCCGTAGCCCGGCACCGCTCGCGCGAAGTGCAGCTGTACCGCCAGGGCGACTTGAATATCGTGGTTAACGGCCACCCCAGCGATGCGCAGGGCGCAGGCCATGGCAGCGAGTCGCCGACCATCTCGGCCATCGCACTGCGGGTGCGTGATGCGCGCGCCGCCTACCACTACGTGCGCGAGCGCGGCGCCTGGGAGGTGCCCACCCACGCCGAGGTGATGGAGCTGAACATCCCCGCCATCCACGGCGCGGGCGGCAGCCGCATCTACTTTGTGGACCGCTACAAAGAGTTCTCGATCTACGACGTGGACTTCATCCCAATCCCCTCCGTCAACCAGAAGCCCGCGGCCACAGCCGGCCTGCACTTCTTCGGTGTGGTTCAGTACATCGGCCCAGAACGCAGCTACGACTGGATCGAGTTCTACAACGCCTTGTTCGGCATGGCGCTGATCCCCGACGAAGAGCGCTTCGGCATCATGCCCAAGGGCACGCTGCTGCGCAGCCCGGCCTTGGAAGCGGCCAACAGCTTCATGCTGCAGCTTATCTAGCCCGAGCTGAACGTGATCGATACCGACGAGCGCCTGCAGCGCATCGGCCTGGGCGTGCCCGACGTGCTGGCCGCCGTGGCCGAGCTGCGCAAGCTGGGCGTGGAATTTGTGGAAACCCAGGTCACGCACACTGAAAGCCGCGGTGCCATCACCAAGACCTATCTGGGCTCGGTTGTGTTTGAACTCGTCCACAGCGAGAAGGCAGCATGAAAGACCACGCCATCCAAGGCTTCGGCATGGACACTATCACCCTGGCCGGGCCGCTAAAGGCCAAGCTCAAGGCCATGGTCGACGCCGGCTTTACCCAGGTGATGCTGAAAGCCAACGACATCGTCGGCCACCCCGACGGCATTGACGCAGCGGTGGCCGAAGTCAAGGCCAGCGGCCTGCGCGGCACGGGCTTCCAGGTGCTGCGCGACTTCGAGGGCCTGAGCGGCCATCTGCACGAATACAAGATCGACATTGCCAAGGCCATGCTGCAAATGTGCGCCGCGCTCGACTGCAAGGTGCTGCTGGCCTGCTCGTCCACCTCGGCCCATGCCACACAGGACCTGGACCACATCGCCCGCGACCTGCGCAAGCTGGCCATGCTGGCCGTGCCCTACGGCATCCGCATCGCCTACGAGGGCTTGTCGTGGGGCCGCACCATCAACGAGTTCACCACCGCCTGGGACGTGGTGTGCCGCGCCGACTGCCCCAACCTGGGCATGGGCATCGACTCGTACCACATCTTCGCCGCCAAGACCGCGCTGGACGAGATCGACTACCTGGACCCGAGCAAGATCTTCCTGGTGCAACTGGCCGACTTCATGTGGCAGGAGACCCGCACCTTTGAAGAGCGCATGACCACCGCGCGTACCTTCCGCGTGTTCCCCGGTGAGGGCGTGCACAGCGAGCAATTGGTGGACCTGGTGCTGCGGCTCGACAAGCTGGGCTACCGCGGCGACTACAGCTTTGAAGTCTTCAACGACGACTACGTGAACCTGCCGCTACCGGTGGTGGCCGCCCGCGCCCGCAAAAGCGCGCTGTGGCTGAGCGAAGACGTGCTGCGCCGCTCGACGCCATTGCCCAACGACATGCGCTTGAAGCAACGCTAAGCCCCCACCCCACCCCTCCCAGCCCAGCCCAGCCCAGGGAGAGGGCCGGGCTGCAGGTATATTGCTAGCCCCGCCAACCCACGGCCCTACTCCCGCCTTCCCACGTGCCTACCCCTGACATCGCCCGCCTGCGCGCCCGCGCCACCCAGCACCATACGCCCTGCGGCGACGGCAGCATCGTCTGGCATGTCTGGGGCCCAGCATCCGCCCTGCCACCGTTGCTACTGTTGCACGGCGGCAGCGGTAGCTGGACCCACTGGCTGCGCAACATCGATGGGCTGGTGGCCGCCGGCCGCCAGGTCTGGGTACCCGATCTGCCAGGCTTTGGCGACTCGGCCCTGCCCACTGGCGGCAGCGATGCCGACGCCCTGCCCGTACCGCTGGAGGCCGGCCTGCAGCTGCTGCTGGGCGCATGCGCGGTGGACGTGGTGGGTTTCTCGTTCGGTGGCATGGTCGGCGGCTTCCTCGCCGAAGCCTATCCGGCGCGGGTGGCCCGCTTGGTGCTGGTTGGCGCACCGGCGCTGGGCATGGTGGAACGCAACACGGTGCGCCTCAAGGCCTGGCGCCATCTGCCCGACCCCGCAGACCAAGCCCTGCGGCACCAGCAAAACCTGGCCGCGCTGATGCTGCTGGACCCGCAAGGCATAAATGCTGAGACCCTGGCCTTGCACACCGCCAACGTGTTGCGCGACCGCATCCCCGGCCGCCGGCTGTCGTACACCGATGTGTTGTCGCGGGCCTTGCAGCAGGTGCGCTGCCCGGTGTGGGCAATTTATGGCCGCCAGGACGCCTTGTACCTGGGCCAGCTGGATGCGCTGGCCGCCGCGCTGCGGGCCGCGCCTACCTTCCAGTCGCTGCAGCTGCTGGACCAGGCCGGCCATTGGGTGCAGTACGAGCAGTCGGCAGCCTTCAACGCCGCCCTGCTGGCCGTGCTAGCGGCGCCCTGAATCTCCTACACTCGCCGCCATGTCCGAGACCGTCCAAGCCCCCAAACCCGAACCCCGCACCAACGACCCGGAGCGCACCCGCGCCGACATCATGGCCGTGGCCAACCAGGAGTTCTCTGAAAAGGGCTTTGCCGGCGCCCGCATCGACCTGATCGCCGAGGCCACGCGCACCAGCAAGCGCATGATCTACTACTATTTTGGTAGCAAGGAAGGCCTGTACCTGGCCGTGCTGGAGGAAGCCTACCGGCGCATCCGGCACATCGAATCCACCCTGCACCTGGAAGACCTGCCGCCCGAGCAAGCCCTGCGCACCCTGGTGGCCTTCACCGTCGACTACCAGCGCGAGAACCCCGACTTCATCCGCCTGGTGATGAACGAGAACATGCTGCGCGGCAAGTTTCTGGCCCAGAGCCGCAGCATCCAGGACCTGAACGTGCCCGCCATCCTGGCCGTGGATGCGGTGTACCGCCGCGGTGTGGCGGCCGGTGTGTTCCGCCCTGGCCTGGACCCGGTAGACCTGCACATGTCGATCAGCGCCATGAGCTTCTTCAATGTGTCGAACAGCCACACCTTTGCGCTGATCTTCAAGCGCGACATGGACAGCCCCGCAGCCATCGCCCAGCGCCGCGAGAACGTGGTGGAGATGCTGCTGCGCTATGTGCTGGCGCACCCTCAGGCTTAGCTTCCGCCTGCCCGTGCGAGCTGGTGAGTTAAAAATATATAAAAAGTGCTGCTAGCGCACTATCCACGAGCGCTAGCAGCTATTTTTTATATAGTATTTGGGCCTCAGCGCCCGACCATATCGCCCGGCACCACCCACTGGTCAAACTGCTCGCCGGTCACATGGCCGGAAGCCACAGCCGCTTCGCGCAGGCTACTGCCTTCCTTGTGCGCCTTCTTGGCAATAAAAGCGGCCTTGTCGTAGCCGATGTGGGTGTTCAGCGCCGTCACCAGCATCAGCGAGCTGTCGACCAGCGCGGTGATGCGCGCGCGGTTGGGCTCTATGCCCACCGCGCAGTGGTCGTTGAAGCTGACCATGCCGTCGGCCAGCAGGCGCACGCTCTGCAAGAAGTTATGCGCCACCATGGGGCGGAACACGTTGAGTTCGAAGTTGCCCGAGGCGCCGCCGAAGTTGATCGCCACGTCGTTGCCGAACACCTGGGCGGCCAGCATGGTCACGGCCTCGCTCTGGGTCGGGTTCACCTTGCCCGGCATGATGCTGGAGCCGGGTTCGTTCTCGGGAATGCTGAGCTCACCGATGCCGCTGCGCGGGCCGCTGGCCAGCCAGCGCACATCGTTGGCAATCTTCATCATGCTGGCGGCCAGGGTCTTCAGCGCGCCGTGGGCGTGCACCAGCGCGTCGCAGCTGGCCAGGGCCTCGAACTTGTTGGGCGCGGTGAGCAGCGGCAAGCCGGTCAGGCGCGCCAGCTCGGCCGCGGCCTGCTCGGCATAGCCTTTGGGCGCGTTCAGCCCGGTGCCCACAGCCGTGCCGCCCAGCGCCAGCTCGCACAGGTGTGGCAATGCGGCCTGCACATGGCGCGCGCCATGGTCAAGCTGGGCCACGTAGCCCGAGAACTCCTGGCCCAGGGTCAGCGGCGTAGCATCCTGCAAATGGGTGCGGCCTATCTTCACGATGCCGTCGAAGTCGCTGGCCTTTTGCGCCAGGGTGGCGCGCAGCTTGGCAAGCGCCGGCAGCAGCTTGCCGTGGATCGCCACCACCGCCGCCACGTGCATCGCCGTGGGGAACACATCGTTGCTCGACTGGCTGCGGTTCACGTCGTCATTCGGGTGCACCAGCCGGCCCTCGCCGCGCTCGCCGCCCAGCAGCTCGCTGGCGCGGTTGGCCAGCACCTCGTTGACGTTCATATTCGTCTGCGTGCCCGAGCCGGTCTGCCAGACCACCAGCGGGAATTCGTCCGGGTGCTTGCCGGCGATCACCTCGTCAGCCGCCGCCACGATGGCCTGGGTTTTCTTCTCGTCCTGCAGGCCCAGCGCATGGTTGACCACCGCCGACGCCCGCTTTACCTGGGCCAGCGCGCGGATGATTTCGCGCGGCTGCTGCTCGCCCGAGATGTCGAAGTTCTGCAGTGAGCGCTGCGTCTGCGCTCCCCACAGCTTGTCGGCGGGCACATCGATGGGGCCAAAGGTGTCACGTTCGGAACGGGTGTTGGTGTGCATGGGTTCAGGGCGGCCAGCGCCGTAGGTGTGGAATATATCAAATGATAGCAATTCTCAACAAAGCCCGATCAATGGCGAAAAATTGGGGCCAATTTATACTTACGGCTGTTTTGCTGGCTGCGAGGCGACGCCCTATGCAACGGATAGAGCGGATGCCCCCGCTAAAGTGCACTATTTTTCATCCTCCAACCAGTAAGCCAGACATGCCAACCACGCCAACCGGACAAACCAAGAGCGAAGAGCTATCCGACGCACTCACCGACGCGTTGGATGCGCAAAAGCAGGCCACCGAAGAAATCAAAGAGGTTGCCGAAGAGTTAGGGGTGGTCCACGCGGTGCTGGACAACCGGATCCCCGACGATGTGCAGCACGATGACGTAGGCATTGCGATTGCCCGCACCGACGCACTGGAAAAGCGCTTGAACGAATCCGTCAAGGTATTGGAAGAAGCGACGGACGCACTCGAGCAAGAGGTCAAAGCCCAGCAAACCACGGACGGCGAAACCCGCTGAAGCGCTGGGCGTTTCTAGGCAGCGCCACCGGACAGTGCCGGCTTGCTGATCAGCGCCCGCACCTGCTGGGCAAACTGCTTTACATCAATGGGCTTGGATAAATAACCATCGCAGCCGGCGCTGCGCATCTTGGCTTCATCGCCGCGCATCGCAAACGCGGTAAACGCCACCACCACGATGCCCTGCGTGGCCGGGCGGGCTTTGAGCAGCTGGGTCAGCTCCAGCCCGTCCATGCCAGGCATCTGGATATCCATCAGGATAAGCTCCGGCCGGAACAGATCCACTTTCTGCAGAGCTTCCGCCGCGCCGCCCGCGCATTCGACCTCGAATGCGTCGGCCTGCAGCACCACCTGGGCAATGGCGAGGTTCATCGCGTTGTCGTCAACGATCAGCACCCGGGGCGCGCTCATAGCAGGCCCTTTTCTGCGTCCAATCCGGGCGGCTGGCGCCAACGCTTCACGCTGTCCAGCATGGACTCGATACCGCCGCCGCCCTTGCTCAGCACGGCGCGCGCCGATCCTGCCAGGGTGGCGTATTCCTCGTCAGTCAGCAGCATGCTGGTCCAGATGAACACCGGCACGTGGCGCCAATCGGGCAGGCGCTGCAGCGCGTCCAGCACCTGGAAGCCGTCGAACCCCGGCATCATCAGGTCCAGGATGATGGCGTCGGGACGGTGCAGCGCAATGTCCTGCAGTGCCGCCCGGCCATCCAGGCAGCACACGGCGTCTATACCTATGCTTTTCAGCGTGGCCTGCATCAAGTCCAGCGCCGCGGGCTCGTCGTCGATCACCATCACCTTCGCCCGCCCTGAGCCCTCCAGCCGGAAGCTGGCCATGGCCGCCAGGATTTCGTCGCTGCGGATGGGTTTGCACAGCACATTGGCGATGGCAAAACTGGCGCTGCGTTCGGGCGAGATCGGCATGCTCACGCCCAACACCGGCGAGCTGTGGCTGGCACCGCGACTGCGGATGTCGGCCAGCAAATCCAGCCCACGCCGGTCCGGCAGTTGCAGATCCAGCGTCAACGCCGCATAGGCCGTATCGCGGGCCTGGCGCAGCGCATACGGCCCGTCCGATGCAGCATCCACGCGGAAGCCGGCTTCGGAGAGCGTTTCGATCAGCCGGTTCCGGTTGTGCTTGTCGTCCTCAATCACCAGAATGCGCTGCGCCTCGGCGGCCTCCCCGCCGTTGCCAGCCGCTGCGCTTTGCTGCAGGTCCAATCCATGGGTGCGGTTCAGCACTACGTAGAACACGCTGCCCACATCGACCGTGCTGCGCACACCGACCTGGCCACCTTGCGCCTCTACCAGGCGTCGCGTCAGCGCCAGACCCAGCCCGGTGCCCTGGTGTTGCTTGCTATAGCCCGCGTCCAGCTGCTGGAACTCGGTGAACAGGCGCGGCAGATCGGCCGGCGCAATGCCGATGCCGGAATCCTCCACCTCAATGCGGAAATGGTCTGCCCCCTGTGCCATAGCCCGCACACTGATCTGGCCGCCGGATCCCGTGAACTTGATGGCGTTCGAGAGGTAGTTGTAGAGCACCTGCTTGAGCCGCGCCGGGTCCAGCGTCACGCCGGCAATGCCCGGATCGATGTCGAACGCCAGATGGATGTGCTTTTGCAAAATGGCGGTGTGCAGAATGACCTCCACCTCCTTCAACACAGTGGCGAGGTCCAGCGGTTCGGGGTAAAAATCGAACTTGCCGGATTCGACCTTGGACAGGTCCAGCACATCGTTGATCAGCTGCAGCAAGTGGCGCCCGCTGGTGCCGATGTGGCCCAAGAACTCCTGGTGCTTGGGCGAATCGGTCTTCACCATGCCCGAATGCAGCAGATCGGAAAACCCGATCACCGCATTCAGCGGGGTTCGCAGCTCGTGCGACATATTTGCCAGGAACTGGCTCTTCAGCCGACTGGCCACCTGGATCTGGCGGTTCTCCGCCTCCAGGCGCTGGGCGATGAGCCTGGCGTTCTCCGCCTGCCTTTGTTCGGTGATATCGCTGACGATACCCAGCATGCGGCTGTCCGTGTCGCCCTGGTGCTGCACGCTGCCGTGCTTGCTGATCCAGTGGATGCTGGCATCCGGCCAGACCACCCGGCACTGCACGCGCCAGTCGCGCAGCTCGGCTACCGCCACGTTCAAGGTTTGCGCTACATCGGCACGGTCATCCGCATGCACATGCTGGATGAACTTTTCGAAGCTCCACTCCGCCTGCAGTTCGGTATAGCCAAAACAGCGGTCATGCCGCAGCGAGTGCTGCATCAGCCCGGTGGTCAGATCCAAACTCCAATCGCCGATATGTGCAGACTCCAAGGTAAAGCGCAGCTGCTCCTCGCTGTCGCGCAGCGCCCTTTCGGCACGCCGCTGCTGCGACACATCGCGCGCTATTTTGGACGCCCCCACCACCTGGCCCTGGACATCACGGATCGGCGATATGCTGACCGACAGGTCCAGCCGCTCGCCGCTGCGGGCCAGGCGCACGGTGTCAAATGCCGGTACCGGCTCACCCAGTGCCACTGCATCCAGGATGCGCATTTCTTCAGTCTGCAGCTCGGGCGGAATGAGCATTTGCACCGGCTGGCCGATCGCCTCTGCGGCGCTGTAGCCAAAGATCGCCTGGGCGGCGCCATTCCAACTGGTGATACGCCCGTCCAGCGACTTGCCAATGATGGCGTCATTCGACGACTCGACGATTGCCGCGAGCGTGACGACCAAACTTTGCTGTATGGCAGCCAGCTGTTCTTCGGCACGGCGGCGCTGTAGCACTTCGGCCTCCAGCGAAGCAATCACGGTCTGCAGCTGCGTTACCGAGGGAATCCTCAAAGCCCTGGGGATCAACGGCCAGAGCGCAATGGCAGTGACCAGGGAAATCACCGCAGTAACGATCTTGGTCAGCGCCTGCAAGCCATAGTCGGGCACCCAGATGGTCCAGATGTCCATCAGATGGGTGATGCCGCAGGCAAAGATGAAAGCGCTGAAAAGAAGAGCCACCCAGTTCAGGGTGGCGTCGGGTCGCTTGCGGATGAAGCTCAGGGTGGCAACGGGGATGGAGAAATAGGCAGCAGCAATGGTCGCATCCGCTGTCACCATGGCCCACAGCAAACCTGGCGTCCAGGTAAACAGTAGCCGTGGGGGAGAAAACCATTTCTTCCGAGTAAAGAGACCCAGGTGTCCATAGCGAAGCCCCTTTTCAGAATTGCTTCTGGCCTGACCCGAACGCAGCTCCTTTGCCCCGGAACCGATGCGCGGAGAGACGGCTGCGCGGCATGGCGAGCAGCCCGGGCTGGGATCACTCCGGGGATGATCGTAGCATTTCGCTACAAAAAGTCAGCCTCCCATCTACCCGGATACAGCCGCTGTGGGCGGTACTGGAGCTGCCGGCAAAAATTTATAAAAAAGAGCCGCTGGCGCAGATAAATCCTGCGCCAGCGGCTCTTATTTATATAGCAAACCTGCGTCTCACCGCAGGAGAGCGCATCAGCCCAGCTTGATCGCCACCGGGTCGGCCGTCAGATAGCCCACGGCGGCACCGAAGCGGTCCTTGTAGTTGGCACGCACCAGCGGGTCGAGAGTGGCCTGCACCTTGGCGTGCAGCTTGGGAATCCAGTCGCCCGGATGCTGGAAGTTGCTGGTGATATAGGTCCAGCCGTTCAGGTCGTCCACCACGCCCAGGCCGGTAGCCTCGGCACCGGACGGCATGGACGCCAGGCGGCTTAGCTGCTTGGTGTCCACGTTGTATGCCCACAGGTAGTTGTTCACGTGGGTGCCGCTGTCTTCGCCGATGAACAGGGTGCGCAGCTTTTCCGAGAACTTCAGGTTGTCGGGGTTGGACACCTTCTCTGGGTTGGCCAAGTTGCCCAGCGCGTCGGGGGCGATGTCCTCGCCCACCAGCAGCGCACGCATCTGCGCGGGCACCCAGTCGCTCTTGATGGCAGCGCCGGTCTGGTCATTCTGGCCGCCGGTCAGGCTGTGGGCCATGACGCCGCCGGCGATCAAAGCCTTGTCCAGCGCAATGCCGCTGGCCGCGTTCCAGCCCTTGCCGGTCTTGACCATGGAGTCCTGCATATTCTGCAGCGCAGAGTAGGCCACTTTGTCCTTGATGTTGACGGTCGTGCCTTCCATCTTACTGAAGCCCATGCTGCCGCCCATCAGGTAGGCGTAGCGCTGGGTTTCCAGGAAGGCCGCGGCCTTTTCCATGCCTGGCTTGACCTTGATCCAGTTGGCGTTGCCGTTGTAGAAGATCTTGGTGAAGCTGGCGTCGTTCGGGTCGGCGCGCAGCACGGTCATGATGTCGGTCGGCTTGAGGGTGTTGGCCAGCTTTTCGATCTCGTCGCTGGTGGCGTGGCCCAGCTTGATCCAGGAAACGCTATTGGGCGCGGCAGCGGGATCGATGGAGAAGTTCTTACCCAGCTTCGCTACGTAAAGGGTGCCGGCGGACAGGTTCTTTTCCTTGTCGGCGACGAACATGAACAAGCCGCTGTTGGTGGCGTCGTTGCCCATCAGCGCGGTGCGGTTGTCGGGCATGACCTGGATCAGCTCGTGCGACAGGCGGCCCATGCAGTAATGCTTGGTCAGGGTGCCGGTGCCGTCGGGGTTGACGGTGACTTCCGGCTGGTGGCCATAGTGGTAGGGGTTGGCCACGCTCTCGTCGCCAAACAGGTTCTTGCTGAAGGCCTTGAACTGCTTGTTCTCGGACACGAAATGCGCATCGGGCTCGTACTCTTCGCTGGACAAATGGGTGTTCCATGGCGACAGGCTGGAGCCGCAGGTGATCCACAGGCCCTGGGCCTGCGAGGTGTCCACGTTGTGGTACTTCACCAGCGACAGCTTGCCGGTGGCCTGGTCCTGGTCCAGCGTCAGCACGGCGATGGGCGACGGCAGCGTGCCATAGGCATCGGCGCCACTCTGGTCGGCATTGGTGTATTCAAACTGCACCACGGCAAACACTGCCTTGCCTTGCACGCCCTTGACGCTGGCGGCAGGCAACTGCAGCAGCGATGTGCCGTCCGGGCAGTCGGAGAAGAACTGGCGCTCCTTACCCGGTACCGACTTGTCGATGATGGGGCGGGCCAGGATGTCCACATAGCCGCCGGCCAGCAGTTTGCCGCCCTTGCCGTCCGGCACCATGTCGCCGGTCACGAAGAAGGGCTGGTGGGTCAGCTTGTAGCTACGGCTGCTCTTGTCTGCATAGGTCACGTTCAGCATGGAGCCTACCGACACGGTAGCCATGGCCGCCGGATTGGCCAGCGTGGGCGCGACCATGCCGGTGAAGCTGGCCGAGGCAAAGCCGGCGCTGGCCGGCGCGGTAGTGGCGCAGCCCGACAGCAGCGAGGTGGTGGCAAATGCGCCCAGGGGCAGCATGGGCGCGGTGGCCAGGAATTTGAGCGCACTGCGGCGCGAGGCGAGGGAAACGTCAGACATCGTGGAGTTCCAGAGGGTGGGGAAACGGGCTTGTGCACCGGTGGGCAGTGGTCTGCGCCCGGCATTTTTTGCGGATCATAGGAAGCCGATATGACAGTTTTTTGACGGTCATCGGGCTGTTTTGTCCGGCCACGGCGCACGCAAATGGGGCGCCAGAGCGGTTCTCCCAGCGGGGGCACGGCTATTGCATGGCTGCCAATTGGTATATTCCGCCCCTGGTTCAGTGAACACTTAACTAATTCTTTACATTCCCCCTTAGGCAATCCCATGCAAATCATCCACAAGATCGCGGCTTCGGTCGGCTTTTTCGCCATTGCACTCGGCTCGGTCGGCAGCGCCCAGGCCCAGAACAAGGAGCTGGTGGTCGGCTCCAGCGCCACCTACCGCCCGTTTGCCTATGAGAGCCCAAGCAAGGAAATCGTGGGCTACGACGTGGACATCATCAAGGCCGTGGCGCAAAAGGCCGGCCTGCAGATCAAGATCGTCAATACCCCCTGGACCGGCATCTTTGCTGCGCTGAACAACGGCGACGTGGACCTGGTGATTTCCGGCGTAACCATCAACGACAAGCGCAAGCAGTCGTACGACTTCACCGCCCCCTACTTCGAAGCCCGCCAGCTGATCGCCGTGCCGCAAGCCAGCACCGTCAAGACCCTGAAAGACCTGGCCGGCAAGAAGATCGGTGTGGTTACCGGCAGCACCGGCGACGATATTTCCTCGCGCGAGTTCGGCAAAACGAATCCCGACATCCGCCGCTTTGAAAGCACGCCCGTGGTGATCGCCGAGCTGGCCAACAGCGGCCTGGACGCCGCCATCGGCGACAACGGCGTGATCGCCTTCCGCGTGCAAGAGCACAAGCAACTGAAGACGGTGAACGACCCGAGCTTTCCCAAGGAGTTCTTCGGCATCGTCGTGAAGCAGGGCAACAAGGCGCTGCTGGACAAGCTGAACACCGGTCTGGCCGCCGTCAAGGCCGACGGCAGCTACGCCACCATCTACAAGAAGTGGTTCCAGGCCGAAGCGCCCGCCTTGCCCGCGCAATAAGCCGGGCCTGGTAGGTTTTTTCGATGGAACAAGTTCTCTGGTTCGGCTGGTTCCGCGCCGACATCATTGCGGAGTACGCCGAGCTGTTCTGGCGCGGCCTGCAGATGACCATCACCGTCACGCTGATCTGCATCGTCCAGGGCACGGCCCTTGGCCTGGCGATCGGCATGGCGAGGGTGGCCGAAGCCCGCCACGCACCGGCCAAACAGCTGTGCAAATACCTGCTGCGCTGGCCGTCTACCGTGTACGTCAGCTTCTTTCGCGGCACGCCGCTATTCGTGCAGATTCTGCTGATCCACTTCGCGGTGCTGCCGCTGTTCATCAACCCGGCGGACGGCTTGTTCATCTCGGGTGATACGGCGCGCAACATCAAGCAAAACTACGGCGCTTTTGTATCGGGCATCGTGGCGCTGACATTGAATGCTGGCGCCTATATCTCCGAGATATTCCGCGCCGGCATCCAGTCGATCGACAAAGGCCAGGTGGAGGCGTCGCGCTCCCTGGGCATGTCGTTTCGGCGCACCATGTTCCACATCGTGCTGCCGCAGGCGTTTCGCCGCATGCTGCCGCCGCTGGGCAACAACGCGATCTCGCTGCTGAAGGACTCGTCGCTGATCTCAGCCATCGGCCTGGCCGAGCTGGCCTATGCGGCACGCACCGTGGCCGGCGCCTACTCGCGCTACTGGGAGCCGTATCTGACGATTTCACTGATGTACTGGGTGCTGACCCTGGGCCTGGCCTACGGCATCAAACAACTGGAGGCTCGCTATGGACGTGGTGATTCGCGTTGAGAAACTGACGAAGCAGTTCGGCACGGCGCCGGTATTGCGCGGGATCGACTGCGCGGTCCATGCGTCCGAAGTGGTCTGCGTCATCGGGCCGTCCGGCTCGGGCAAAAGCACGTTCTTGCGCTGCCTGAACGGGCTGGAAGATGCCTCCGGCGGCACGGTGTTGGTGAACAACGTATCGGTGCACGACCCCAAGACCGACATCGACGCGCTGCGCGCCGAGATCGGCATGGTGTTCCAGCGCTTCAACCTGTTCCCGCACAAAACAGTACTGGAAAACATCACCCTGGCACCCAGCAAGGTGCGCAAGCTGACCGACGCCCAAGCCCGGGCCCGGGCTAGCGAGCTGCTGCTAAAAGTGGGACTGCTGGAGAAGATCGACGCCTACCCGAACCAGCTGTCCGGCGGCCAGCAGCAACGCGTGGCCATTGCCCGCGCGCTGGCCATGCAGCCGCGCATCATGCTGTTCGACGAGCCGACCTCGGCGCTCGACCCGGAGATGGTCGGCGAAGTGCTGGCGGTGATGCAGGCGCTGGCCGAAGAAGGCATGACCATGGTGGTCGTGACCCATGAAATGGGCTTTGCCCGCCAGGTGGCCGACCGCGTGCTGTTTCTGGACGAAGGCCTGGTGGTCGAGCAAGGCACACCGACCGAGCTGTTCGACAACCCGAAGGAAGAGCGCACGCGCAAATTCCTCAGCAAAGTGCTGTAACCGGGCTGTTTGTGGCAACACCCGCGTAAAAGCCCGCCGACTTTTCGGCGGGCTTTTTTATGCATGTTTTATGCCTCTGGCGCAATAGCTATCTGCGCAGGCAGCTACTTTTAATATAGCAACAGGCCTTCCCCCGGCTGCAGCAGAAACCGCCCGCCGCACAGGGGATAATCCCAGGGTTTACCTCCACTTACCCCCACCACAAGCCAGGCACCCCATGACCACGAGCATCCGCCAAGCCGATCTGATCGAATCCATCGCCGCTGCGCTGCAGTACATCAGCTACTACCACCCCACCGACTACATCGCCCACCTGGCCCGCGCCTACGACCGCGAACAGAGCGCGGCGGCCAAGGACGCGATTGCGCAGATCCTGACCAACAGCAAGATGAGCGCCACCGGCCAGCGCCCGATCTGCCAGGACACCGGCATCGTCAACGTGTTCCTCAAAGTCGGCATGGACGTGCGCTGGGAAGGCTTCACCGGCAGCCTGGACGACGCCATCAACGAAGGCGTGCGCCAGGGCTACGCCCACCCCGACAACACTTTGCGCGCCAGCATCGTGGCAGACCCGCAGTTCGACCGCAAAAATACCAAAGACAACACCCCCGCCGTCATCGTCACCGAGATCGTGCCCGGCAACACCGTGGACATCACCGTCGCAGCCAAGGGCGGCGGCTCGGAAAACAAAAGCAAGATGGTCATGCTGAACCCCGGTGACTCTGTGGTGGACTGGGTACTGAAGACCGTGCCGACCATGGGCGCCGGTTGGTGCCCACCCGGCATGCTGGGAATAGGCATTGGCGGCACGGCTGAGAAGGCCGTGTTGATGGCCAAGCAAAGCCTGATGGACGACCTGGACATGTACGAACTGCAGGCCAAATCTTCCGCCGGTGGTGCATTGACCAAGACCGAAGCCCTGCGCCTGGAGCTGTTCGAGAAGGTCAACGCCCTGGGCATCGGCGCCCAAGGCCTGGGCGGCCTGACCACGGTGCTGGACATCAAGATCAAGATGTACCCCACCCACGCCGCCAGCAAGCCTGTGGCGATGATCCCCAACTGTGCCGCGACCCGCCACGCCCACTTCGTGATGGACGGCAGCGGCCCGGTGTATCTGGACCCACCATCGCTCGATTTGTGGCCCAACGTCAACTGGACGCCCGACTACAACAAGAGCAAAAAGGTCGACCTGAACGCCCTGACCAAAGCTGAAGTCGCCAGCTGGAAACCCGGCGACACCCTGCTGCTGAACGGCAAGATGCTCACCGGCCGCGACGCCGCGCACAAGCGCATCCAGGACATGCTGGCCAAGGGCGAGAAGCTGCCGGTCGACTTCACCAACCGCGTCATCTACTACGTCGGCCCGGTCGACCCGGTACGTGACGAAGCCGTAGGCCCGGCAGGCCCGACCACCGCCACCCGCATGGACGGTTTCACCGAGATGATGCTGGCCGAGACGGGTTTGATCTCGATGATCGGCAAGTCCGAGCGCGGCCCGGTCGCCATCGAAGCCATCAAGAAGCACAAGAGCGCCTACCTGATGGCCGTAGGCGGCGCCGCCTACTTGGTCAGCAAGGCCATCAAGACCGCCAAGGTGGTGGGCTTTGCCGACTTAGGGATGGAAGCGATCTACGAATTCGACGTGGTCGACATGCCCGTGACGGTAGCCGTGGATGCCGGCGGCACCAGCGCCCACATCACCGGCCCAGCCGAATGGCAGAAGCGCATCGCCACCGGCGAATTCAAGGGTATCGAGGTGGCTGCGGCTTGAGTAGAAAACCCATCGGGGTATTCGACAGCGGCATAGGCGGCCTCAGCGTTTTACAAGCGCTGCAGGCCGCCCTGCCGCTGGAGCATTTTGTCTACCTGGACGACAGCGCCTACGCGCCCTACGGCGAGCGCGGCGATGCACACGTGGTGCAGCGATCCCGCGCTATCACCGAGCACCTTCGGCAGACGCACGGCATCAAGGCCCTGGTCATCGCCTGCAATACCGCAACGATGGCGGCCGTCGACCTGCTGCGCGCCGAGCACCCGGACCTACCCATCGTCGGCGTCGAGCCCGGGCTGAAGCCGGCAGCAGCCGCAAGCCAGACGAAACGCGTTGGCGTCATCGGCACCCGCGGCACCGTCACCAGCGCCAAGTTCAACGCCTTGCGGCTCAGCCTGCAGGACCAGGCGGAGTTCATCGTCCAGCCCTGTGATGGCCTGGCCGACGCCATCAGCCGCAGCGTGGCATCCGGCGATGACACAAAAACCATAGCACTCTGCGCAGACTACATAAGCGCCATGGGCCGATTTGGCCTAAACCCCGGCGAGATCGACACGCTGGTGCTGGGCTGCACCCACTACGTGTTCGCGCAGGCACATCTGGAAAAACTGGTCGGCCCGCAGGTACGCATCCTGTCTACCGGCGAACCGGTGGCACGACGCACCCTGTATTTGCTGGAAACCTCCGGCACCCTGGCAACGGCGGGCCCGGGCCGGGTGCAACTGGTCACCACGGGCGAACCGGCGGTGCTGCAGGCAGCGGCTCGGCGCTGGCTGCGTTTTGCCACCGACGACGCGCTGCGCTGGGCGGCCTAATCCCAAGCATCGTGGCGTGCACGCCGCTCCTGGCGGTAGTTGGTCACCTCCAGGCGAATGCCATCCGGGTCAGAGAAAAAAGTTGCCCAGTAGTCGGGCGCGTACTCGGGGTACAGCCGGGCCTCGGTAGCCGCAATTCCGGCGCTGCGCAACTGCTCGGCCACAGCCTGCACATCGGCGATCGAATCCACCCGCAAACAGAAGTGGTGCAGCCCCGGCGCATAGCTGTCATGCGGCGCCGCACTGCGCGCTGGGCGCAGCACAAAGCCGAAATGCCGGTTGAAGTACTGGATGTGCGGATCGCCCGCCAGCGCAAACTGGTTCTTGCGAAATCCCAGCGCCGCCACCAGCACCTGGTCGTAAAAAGGCTCGGCCCGTGCCAGGTCGGACACGCTGATGTAGATGTGGTCGATTCCAACGGCTTCGGGCATGGCGGGCTTTCTGATCTAGGGCGGCGCGCAGTATCCCACAGCGACTGTTTTACAAGCCCATCAGCCTTGTAGCGCATATTCAACCTGCGCCAGAAGCTATGCAATCCATAGCAAACCGCTCACATCCGGCAATGTAGCGGATTGCGCGGGGGTAAATCCGTAGTAAAGCTTTTTGAACCACGACAAGCCCTTCAACAGCAGGCTTTACGATGTACCGAGATCTTTACTTCGCCACCCCGCGGGCCAGCCCACTCCATGACCAAGCACTTGTTTTTGCGCACCCGCGCTGCGCGCCACGCCGGCCTGTCCGCGCCGGGATTTCTGGGCTTGGTGCTGCTGGTCGCAGCCGCGGGCGGTGCGGGCTGGTGGTGGGGGCAGCATCAGCCCGCTGCCATGGCAGACGCGACAGCCACACCGGCGCGGGCCGCCAGCGCTGCAGGTGGATCGGGCGGCCGGCGCTTTGGCGGCGCCAGCCAGGTGCAACCGGTGTCGGTGGCGGCGGTGCAGCAGCATGATGTGCGGGTGCTGGTATCGGCCATCGGCAACATCAGCGCACTGAACACCGCCACGGTGCGGGCGCAGGTTTCGGGCGTGCTGCAAGCCGTGCGCTTCCAGGAGGGCCAGCAGGTCCAGGCCGGCCAGGTGCTGGCCGAGATCGACCCGCGCAGCTTCCAGATCGCACTCGCGCAAGCCCAGGGCCAGCTGGCGCGCGACCAGGCCCAGCTGCGCAATGCCCAGCTCGACCTGGGCCGCTACCAGGACTTGCTGGCCAAGGATTCGATTGCCAAGCAGCAGGTGGACACGCAGGACGCGCTGGTGAAGCAGCTGCAGGGCACAGTGCTGACCGACCAGGCCCAGGCGGACAGCGCCAAGCTGCAGCTGTCGTACACCCAGGTGCGCGCCCCCATCAGCGGCCGGCTCGGCTTCCGCCAGGTGGATGTTGGCAACATGGTGCAGACCGGCGACACCAACGGCCTGGTCAGCATCACCCAGACCCAGCCGCTGACCGTGGTGTTTGCCGTGCCCGAGGCGTACGTGGCGCAGATCAACCAGCAACTGGCCGCCAAGACCCCGCTGGTGGTCGAGGCCTGGGACCGCGCGTTGAAGAACAAGCTGGCCGTAGGCAAGGTGGCCAGTACCGACAACGCTATCGACACCACCACCGGCACCCTCAAGCTCAAGGCCCAGTTTGCCAACGCCGATGGCGCGCTGTTCCCCAACCAGTTTGTCAACGTGGTGCTGCAGCTGGGCACGCTGCCCAACGCACTGGTGGTCCCCAGCGCCGCCGTGCAGCGCGGCGCCCAGGGCACGTTCGTCTACGCGGTGAAAGACGATGGCAGCGTCACTGTGCGGCGCGTCCGCCTGGGCGCCACCGATGGCGACGGCGTCAGCGTGCAAGGCGACATCAGTGCCGGTGAAAAAGTCGTCACCGACGGCGCCGACCGGCTGCGCGAAGGCGCCAAGGTCGAGGTGATTGCACCGCAACCCGCCAATGCGGCCAGCGATACCGGCGGTCGCCGCCGTCGTGAAAAATCCGAGCCTAATGCGACTCCAGCGCAGGCTTCATCTGCGCCAGAAGCTACAAAAACAGAAGCACCCACCAGCGAAGAGCGTCCACGCTGGCTGGACCGCTTGCCGCCTGAGGAACAGGAAAAGTTTAAACAGATGGGCCCGGACGAGCGTAAAGCCTTCATCGAAAAAATGCGCGAACGCCGCCGCCAGAAAGAGGCCGCCGGTGGATAAGAACAGCTTCGCCGCGCCATGAACCTGTCTCGACTTTTCATTCTCCGCCCGGTAGCGACGTCGCTGCTGATGGTGGCGATTCTGATCGCCGGCCTGCTGGCGTACCGGCTGCTGCCGGTGTCCGCCCTGCCCGAGGTCGACTACCCGACCATCCAGGTCACCACGCTGTATCCCGGCGCCAGCCCGGATGTCATGACTTCCTCGGTCACCGCGCCGATGGAGCGCCAGTTTGGCCAGATGCCGGGGCTGGCGCAGATGTCGTCGACCAGCTCGGGCGGGGCTTCGGTGATCACGTTGCGCTTCTCGCTGGACGTGTCGCTGGATGTGGCCGAGCAGCAGGTGCAGGCAGCCATCAATGCAGGTAGCAATCTGCTGCCCAGCGACCTGCCGATGCCGCCCACCTATAGCAAGGTGAACCCGGCCGATGCGCCGATCCTGACGCTGGCGATTACCTCACCCTCGCTGCCGGTGATCCGCGTGCACGACCTGGTGGAAAACCGCCTGGCGCCCAAGCTGTCGCAGGTCGAAGGTGTGGGCTTGGTGGCGCTGGCCGGTGGCGGCCGGCCTGCCGTGCGCATCCAGGCCGACCCGAGCAAGCTGGCCGGCGTGGGCCTGGCGCTGGACGATGTGCGCACCGCCATTTCTGCCGCCAACACCAACCAGGCCAAGGGCAGTTTTGACGGCCCGCTGCGGGCCTCGACCATCGACGCCAACGACCAGCTGCGCTCGGCGGCCGAGTACACCAATCTGATCCTCGCCTACAAGAATGGCGCGCCGATCCGCATGAAGGATGTGGCGAATGTGGTGGACGATGCCGAGAACGTCCGGCTGGCCGCCTGGGCTAACAAGGTGCCCGGGATCATCCTGAATATCCAGCGCCAGCCCGGTGCGAATGTGATCGACACCACCGACCGCATCAAGGCCTTGCTGCCCAAGCTGCAGTCCACCCTGCCCGCCTCGCTGGACGTGCAGATCCTGACCGACCGCACGGTGACCATCCGCGCCTCGGTGGACGACACGCAGATGGAGCTGCTGCTGGCCATCGGCCTGGTGGTGGCGGTTATTTTTGTGTTCTTGCGCAGCGGCTCGGCCACGCTGATCCCCAGCCTGGCCGTGCCTTTGTCGCTGGTCGGCACCTTTGGCGTGATGCACCTGGCAGGCTTCTCGATCAACAACCTGACCCTGATGGCGCTGACGATTTCCACCGGCTTTGTCGTCGACGACGCCATCGTGATGATCGAAAACATCGCGCGCTATGTGGAGCAAGGCGAGAAGCCGTTTGATGCCGCGCTGAAGGGAGCCAAGCAGATCGGCTTCACCATCATTTCATTGACGATTTCGCTGATTGCGGTGCTGATTCCGCTGCTGTTCATGGGCGATGTGGTGGGCCGGCTGTTCCATGAATTCGCCATCACGCTGGCGGTGTCGATCCTGATCTCGGCTGTGGTCTCACTGAGCTTCACGCCCATGCTGTGCGCGCGCCTGCTCAAGCACACGCCCGAGGAAAGCCATGGCCGTATCTACCAGGCCACGGGCAAATTCTTCGACCGCCTGATCTGCCGCTACGGCGTGGCGCTGGACTGGGTGCTGGCGCGCCAGGTGGGCACGCTGGTCGTGTTTGTGCTGACGGTGCTGCTCACCGGCTGGCTGTACTTCGTGGTGCCCAAAGGCTTTTTCCCGCTGCAAGACACCGGTGTGATCCAGGCCATGACCGAGGCCGCGCAGAGCAGCTCGTTCGCCGCCATGTCCGAGCGGCAGCAGGCGCTGGCCGAGGTGATTCTGCAAGACAGCGCGGTGCAGAGCGTGTCGTCCTTCATCGGCGTGGACGGCGTCAACACCACGCTGAACCAGGGCCGGATTCTGATCAACCTCAAGCCCAAGGCCGCACGCGATGCGTCGGCCAGCGCCATCCTGCGCCGCCTGAGTGACGCCAGCCGCAAGGTAGCCGGCATCACGGTGTACATGCAGCCGGTGCAGGACCTGACGATTGAAGACCGCATCTCCAAGACCCAGTACCAGTTTCTGCTGTCGTCGCCGAATTTTGACGAACTCAACAGCGCGGCCGCCGAGCTGTTGGCGCGCCTGCGCACCCTGCCGCAGCTGGCCGACGTGGGAAGCGACGTGCAGGACAAGGGCTTGCAAGCCTATGTGGAGATCGACCGCATTGCGGCCGGCCAGCTGGGCGTGACGGTGGCGAACATCGACTCCGCGCTGTACAACGCCTTTGGCCAGCGGCTGATTTCCACGATCTACACCCAGTCCAACCAGTACCGCGTGGTGTTGGAGGTGGCGCCGCACGACCGGCTCGGGCCGCAGGCGCTGTCCAGGCTCTACGTGCCCGGAGCAAACGGCGTGCAGGTGCCACTGTCGTCGGTGGCCAAGGTGCAGGAAAGATCGGCCGCGCTGGCTGTGAACCACGCGGGGCAGTTTCCGTCGGCCACGATTTCCTTCAACACCGCGCCAGGCCATTCGCTGGGTGATGCGGTCAGCGCCATCCAGGCCGAAGAGGCCGCACTGCAGCTGCCGGCCAGCATCGAGACCAGCTTCCAGGGCGCGGCGCTGGCCTTCCAGGCCTCGCTGAACAACACCTTGCTGCTGATCCTGGCGGCCATCGTCACCATGTACATCGTGCTCGGCGTGCTGTACGAGAGCTTCATCCACCCGGTGACGATTCTGTCCACCCTGCCCTCGGCCGCGCTCGGCGCGCTGCTGGCGCTGCTGGTGTTCGGGCTGGACCTGGACATCATCGCCATCATCGGCATCGTGCTGCTGATCGGCATCGTCAAGAAGAACGCCATCATGATGATCGACTTCGCGCTGGATGCCGAACGCGAGCAAGGCCTGAGCCCGCGCGATGCCATCCACCAGGCCTGCCTGCTGCGCTTTCGGCCGATTCTGATGACCACGCTGGCCGCACTGCTGGGCGCGCTGCCGCTGATGCTGGGCACCGGCGTCGGCAGCGAGCTGCGGCACCCGCTGGGTGTGACCATGGTGGGCGGATTGATCGTCAGCCAGTTGCTGACGCTGTTCACCACGCCGGTGATCTACCTGGGCTTTGCCGGCATCGCCCAGCGCTGGCGCACGCGCCAAGACACCAGGACGGCGTGATGCAGTCCATGCTTCATCGATCCAATTGCTATGGAATAAATAGCTGCTTGCGCAGGCACTATCTGCGCCAGCGGCCTGTTTTATTTAAATCCTTGGCGTGGCAGCGATGAACTTCTCCGCCCCCTTCATCCACCGCCCCATCGCCACCACGCTGCTGACGCTGGGCGTTGCGATTGCCGGCGTCATCAGCTTCTTTCTGCTGCCAGTGGCGCCCCTGCCGCAGGTGGATTTCCCGACCATTTCGGTATCCGCGTCCCTGCCCGGCGCCAGCCCCGACACCATGGCCGCCACGGTAGCCACGCCTTTGGAACGGGCGCTGGGCGCCATTGCCGGCGTGACCCAGATGACCTCCAACTCGTCGCTGGGCAGCAGCCGCGTCACCCTGCAGTTCGACCTGGACCGCGACATCAACGGCGCGGCGCGCGATGTGCAGGCCGCCATCAACGCCGCCCGCACCCTGCTGCCCACCGGCATGCCCAGCAACCCCAGCTACCGGAAGGTGAACCCGGCGGATTCGCCCATCATGCTGCTGTCGCTAACCTCGGACACGCTGACCCGCGGCCAGATGTACGACGCGGCCTCCACAGTGCTGGCCCAGCGGCTGGCCCAGGTGGACGGCATTGGCCAGGTCAACATCGGCGGCGGCGCGCTGCCGGCGGTGCGCGTGGAGCTGGACCCGAACAAACTGGCGGCCAACGGGATTGCGCTGGACACGGTGCGCCAGGTCATCACCAGCACCAATGCGAACCGACCCAAGGGCGCGGTGGAAGACGGTGCACGCAACTGGCAGATCGGCGCCAACGACCAGGCGCGCACCGCCGCCGAGTTTGCGCCGCAGATCGTCCGCTACACAAATGGTAGCGCGGTGCGCATGCAGGACGTGGGCCAGGTGCTCGACAGCGTAGTCGACGTACGCAACTACGGCGCCGCCGACGGCAAGCCGGCGATCCTGCTGATCCTGTTCAAGCAGCCCGGTGCCAACATCATCAACGCGGTCGACAAGGTACGCGCCCTGCTGCCGCATCTGCGCGCCGCCATCCCCCCGGCCATCGATCTGGAGGTGGTGATGGACCGCACGCCCACCATCCGCGCCTCGTTGCGCGAGGTGGAGCGGGCGCTGGCCATCTCCATCGGCCTGGTAGTGTTGGTGGTGTTCCTGTTCTTGCGCAATGCGCGTGCTGCGCTGATCCCCAGCGTGGCCGTGCCGGTGTCGCTGGCCGGCACCTTCGGCGTGATGTACCTGGCCGGCTATACGCTGGACAATTTGTCGCTGATGGCTCTCACGGTGGCCACCGGCTTCGTGGTGGACGACGCCATCGTGGTGCTGGAGAACGTGACCCGCCACATGGAGCGTGGCAAAACCGCGCTACAGGCGGCGCTGGCCGGAACGCGCGAGATCGGCTTTACCGTGGTGTCGATCAGCGTGTCGCTGATCGCGGTGTTCATCCCCATCCTACTGATGGGCGGTATCGTGGGGCGGCTGTTCCGCGAGTTTGCGGTGATCCTGTCGGCCTCGATTCTGGTGTCAATGGTGGTGTCGCTGACCACCACGCCAATGATGTGCGCCGCGCTGCTGCGCCATGCGCCGCCCAAGGCCGCGCCCAGCCGGTTGGCCCGTTGGGGCGGGCGCCTGCAAAAGCGGGTTCTGCGCGGCTACCGCAGGTCGCTGGCCTGGACTCTGCGGCACCAGCCGATAGCCTTGCTGGCGCTGTTGTGCGTGATCGGGCTGAATGTGTACCTGTACACCGTCATCCCCAAGGGGTTTTTTCCGCAGCAGGACACCGGGCGCGTCAATGGCAATATCCGCGCCGACCAGAGCACGTCCTTCCAGTTCATGCAGCAGCGGCTGGTGCGCTTCATCGACGTAGTGCGTGCCGACCCGGCGGTCGAGAGCGTGACCGGCTTCACCGGCGGCGGCCAGCGCAACACGGCCAGCATGTTCATGGCGCTGAAGCCGCTGGCCCAGCGCGATGTGTCGGCCGACCAGGTGGTGGCCCGGCTGCGCGCCCAATTGGCGCACGAGCCCGGCGCCAACCTGTTCATGGTGCCAGCGCAGGACATCAGCATCGGCGGGCGCCAGTCGAATGCCCAGTACCAGTACACCTTGCAGGCCGACGACCTGGCCGATCTGCGCGCCTGGGAGCCGCGCATCCGCCGCGCGCTGTCGCAATTGCCCGAGCTGACCGACGTGAACAGCGACCAGCAGGACAACGGCCTGCAGACTTCGGTGGTGATGGACCGCGACGCCATGGCCCGACTCGGCCTGAGCGTCACCACGGTAGACACCACCTTGAACAACGCCTTCGGCCAGCGCCAGGTGGGCGTGATCTACAACCCGTTGAACCAGTACCGGGTGGTGATGGAGCTGGCACCAGAATTCCTGCAAAACGCCGAGTCGCTGCGCAGCCTGCTGTTCACGGCCAAGAGTGGCGCACAGATTCCGCTGGCGGCGTTTGCCAAGGTCGAGCTGACCAACACCCCGCTGTCGGTGAACCACCAGAGCGGCACACCGGCCACCACCGTCAGCTTCAACCTGCCACTGGGCGTGACTTTGTCACAGGCCACCGATGCGGTGAACGACGCGGTGGCCGGGCTGGGAGTGCCGGTGTCGGTGCGCGGCAGCTTCGAGGGTACGGCGCAGACCTTCAAGAGCTCTCTGAGCAGCCAGCCGCTGCTGATACTGGCGGCCATCGTCACCATCTACCTGGTGCTGGGTATCCTGTACGAGAGCCTGATCCACCCGATCACCATCCTGTCCACCCTGCCCTCGGCCGGCGTCGGCGCACTGCTGGCCCTGATGGCGTTCAACACCGAGTTCTCCATCATCGCCCTGATCGGGGTGATTCTGCTGATCGGCATCGTCAAGAAGAACGCCATCATGATGATCGACTTTGCGATTACCCGGCAGCGCAACGCCAGCCAGGTATCGGCCGCCCAGGCCATTTACCGGGCCGGCCATCTGCGCCTGCGCCCGATCCTGATGACCACCGTGGCCGCCATGCTGGGCGCCGTACCGCTGGCCATCGGCCATGGCGACGGCGCCGAGCTGCGCCAGCCGCTGGGCATCGCGGTGGTCGGCGGCCTGGTGCTGAGCCAGTTGCTGACCCTCTACACCACGCCGGTGGTGTATGTGGCCATGGACCGGTTGCGCGTCTGGGGCCAGCGTCTACGGCGCAAGCCCGGGCTTATTTCTCACGATTTGCGGAGTGCCAGCGATGCTGCCTAAATTTCCTCTTGCATGCGGCTGCGCCTTGTTGCTCGCAGCCTGCAGCACCACGCAGCCCTACCAGGCGCCCAGCGCGCCCTCCACCAGCCCCTTCAAGGAAACCGGCGTCTGGCAAAGCGCCGATCCGCAGGCCGCGGCCGTGCCGGGCGACTGGTGGCTGCTGTTTAACGACCCGGTGCTGAACGATCTGCAAACCCGGGTCGGCAACAACCAGAACCTGCTGGGCAGCGCGGCGCAGATCCGGGTCGCGCAGGCCGCGCTGGGCGGCAGCCGCGCCGCCTTGTCGCCCACACTGGGCGCCGGCCTGAGCGCCAGCCGCAGCGCCTCGCCCAGTGCAGGGGCCGCCAACAGCGTTGCCCTGACCGGCAGCGCCAGCTGGGAACTGGATCTGTGGGGCCGACTCTCGGGTGCGGTGACCGGCGACCAGGCCCGTGTGCAGGCCAGCCAGGACGACCTGGCCGCGGCCCGCCTGTCGCTGCAGGCCACGCTGGCACAAACCTATTTCTCGCTGCGCGCGGCCGAGGCCCAGTCGGCGCTGCTGGAGCGCAGCGTGCAGGCCTACCAACGCTCCCTGGAGCTGACGCAGAACCGCTACCAGGGCGGCGTAGCATCGGCCGGCGACGTGGCCCAGGCGCAAACCCAGCTGAAGACCACCGCCGCCCAGCAGGTGGATGCAGACAGCTCCCGCGCCCAGCTGGAGCACGCGCTGGCGGTGCTGCTGGGCCTGGCGCCATCCGAATTCAGCCTGGCCCGCACAGCGGCCCTGCCCGCTGCACCCGATGTGCCCGACCAGTTACCCGCCAGCCTGCTGGAGCGCCGTCCGGACATCGCCGCTGCGGAGCGCCGCGTCGCCGCTGCCTATGCGCAGATCGGTGTGGCCAAGGCCGCCTTCTTCCCGGCGCTCACGCTGTCGGCCAGTGGGGGCTACAAGGGCAGCTCTTTGGCGAATCTGATCAGCGCCCCGAATCTGCTGTGGTCGATCGGGCCGGCGCTGGCGCTCACCGCCTTTGACGGCGGGCTGCGCCAGTCGGCGGTGGATTCGGCCCGCGCCAGTACCGACTCCGCCACGGCCACCTACCGCCAGACCGTGCTGACCGCATTGCAAGAGGTGGAAGACAACCTGGTGATTGCCGGCAGCCTGCAGCAGGAAGCCGCACTGCAAACCGAGGCGCTGACGGCGGCCAACCGCTCGCTGGAGATTGTGAAGAACCAGTACCGGAGCGGTACGGTGAGCTATCTGAATGTGGTGATCGCGCAGGCCACGGCGCTATCTAGCGAACGCAGCCTGCTGGACCTGCAGAACCGCCGTTTGGCGGCTACCAATCAGCTATTGAAAAATATCGCCGGACGTTGGTAGCTGTGGCTCACCCCCAGGCTCCAGTGCTGCGCACTTTCCGCCACCCCCCTTGCAGGGGGCGATACCAGTGGCCCGGCAAAGCCGGTTCCACGGTATCTCTGGGAAATACGGGGCGACCTTTGCACCCTAGCTAGAGTCAGTGCAGATGGCGTGGCCGGCGGCCACCGCCGCCATGGCCACCCGCACCACCGGAGCCGCCAGGACCGCGCGGTGGTTTGCCCAGCTCCAGCGAATTCACCAGGGCATCGAAGCGCTGGGTGAACAGCAGGTCGATCTCGCGCACCACGCCGTTCAGTTCGGAGGCGTCGAAATGCCGCTCCATCATGTTGATCACGTCTTGCACAAGCAGGTCGCGCTGTACCTGCATGATGGCGGCGGGCGTGGGACCGACAAACAGCATCAGAAAGTCGTCGCGCGAATCGTCGGGTGCGTCCTGGTCGTCTTCGTCAAAGTCGGTGTCGTAGAAGGTGATCTCGATGGACGATCCGCGCTCGGCCAGTTCGTTCAGGCTCATGCACATTTCGTCCAGTGCCTGCTTGAAATCTTCGTCGCCGGGCACTGTCCAGCACATCTGCAGCATGTGCTCGGGCGCATCGAACTGGATGCCTGGCTCTTCCTCGTAAGCGCTGCCTGCGGCATCGGCCAGGGACTTGGCACCCGCATACTTCCACAGCGGTTTTAACGCGTCCTGGATCTGGTTGAACGTCACGTCAGTGCGCAATGGCACCTGGCCATGCACATGGATTTCAAAGGGGGCGTTGTAGCGAGGCATGGTGAGATATTAGGCGCTTTTTAGGGGTATTGAAAACCAGCGCGCTTCTTTTACGAAATGGTGGCTCGGACCGGAATCGAACCGGTACGACTTGCGTCGGCAGATTTTAAGTCTGCTGTGGCTACCAATTACACCACCGAGCCTGCGCATAGCCTGGCATTGTGAAACAAAACAGCCCCGGCAACACATGGGTTGACAGGGCCGGATCCGGAAGCAGATGCTTCGTTTTCGTCTCGCCAAGGCTAAAAAGCAGCCGCATTGTAACCTGCGGCCAGCTGCCGCCCGGTGCCGCCCGGTGCCGCCACACTACAAAGCAATGCTATTGGATGCAGAAACAAAAAAGCCCGAGAGGCTCGGGCTGAAAAGGAATCTGGAGGCGCGACCCGGAGTCGAACCGGGCTAGCCGGATTTGCAATCCGGTACATAACCGCTTTGTTATCGCGCCAAAATTCGACGTAAAAAAGGGAAGCATATAGCTTCCCTTTTTACCAATTTGGAGCGGGAGAAGAGTCTCGAACTCTCGACCTCAACCTTGGCAAGGTTGCGCTCTACCAACTGAGCTACTCCCGCGTTTCAAGCCTTGCATTATAGCATGACTTTTTACCCAAAATCCGGATCAACCGAATATTGAATTCTGGAGGCGCGACCCGGAGTAGAACCGGGCTAGCCGGATTTGCAATCCGGTACATAACCGCTTTGTTATCGCGCCCAAATCACATATGAAAAAGGGAAGCATGTAGCTTCCCTTTTTACCAATTTGGAGCGGGAGAAGAGTCTCGAACTCTCGACCTCAACCTTGGCAAGGTTGCGCTCTACCAACTGAGCTACTCCCGCGTTTCAAGCCTTGAATCATAACATGATTTTTAGCCTGTTTTTGATTTGAACTTGGTTCAAATCGCTTGCTGCTTCAAACTATTCGTATGCTGCAGCAAGCCTTAAATTATAGCCCACTTTTTCAGCCTTTTCACGCCCTGCTCCAATCTGTGCAGATCTTTGGAAGCAAAACACCAGCGCAGCCAGCCCTGGGCTTGTGGTGCAAACGCATTGCCGGGCGCCAGGCCCAGACCGGCCTCCGCTACCAGGCGCTTGGCGGTCAGCAGCGAATCGGTGTGGCCCGCCAATTGGAAGAATGCATACATGCCGCCTGGTGCCGGTGCCACCTGCACGCCCGGAACCGCCTGCAGCAGGGGCACCAGGGTATCGCGGCAGGCCTTCAGATGGGCCACCACGCGCGGCGTGATCTCGTCGGTGCGCTGCAAGGCGGTAATGCCCGCGCGCTGCACGAACACGCTGGCGCACGAAGTATTGAACTCGATCAGCTTGCCCATTTGCGGGGTCGCACTGGCCGGCATCACCAGCCAGCCCAGGCGCCAGCCGGTCATCAGAAAGCTCTTGGAAAAGCTGTGCACCACCACCAGGCGATCCTCGGGATCGGCCAGGTCCAGGAAACTCGGCGCGCAGCCATTGGCACTGGGCGCGTAGTACAGGCGCTCGTACACCTCGTCGGCCAGAATCCAGGTGCCGGTACGCCGGCAGTGGTCCAGAATGGTTTGCTGATCGGCGCGGCTCAGGGTCCAGCCGGTGGGGTTGTTCGGCGCATTCAGCACCAGCAGCTTGGTGCCGGAGGTGACGGCAGCCAGCAGCGCATCCATGTCCAGCTCCCAGGCGCCATCGACCTGGGGCTGCAAGGGTACGCAGCGCAGGCGCGCGCCCATGATCGCTGGCTGGGCCGTCAGGTTCGGCCAGACCGGTGTGACGGCGACCACTTCGTCGCCCGCGTCCACCAGCATCTGGACCGCCAGCATCAGCGCATTCACGCCGCCCGAGGTGATGGCAATGCGCTCGGCGCCGATCGGGCCGTGCAGCGCGCCCATGTAGTTGGCAACAGCCTCGCGCAGCTCCGGCAGGCCGAGGTTGTGGGAATAAAAGGTTTCGCCTTTTTGCAGCGATTCGATGGCCGCCTGGCGGATGAAATCAGGCGTTACTTCGTCGCTCTCGCCGAACCAGAAGGCTAGCACGTCGCTGCGCCCCATGCCAGCGTTAGCGACTTCACGGATTTTGGATTCTTCGAGGTTCAGGATAGCTTGGCGCATAGACGTATGAAAGCTGTGGAGGCATGATTATGCGCAAGCCCTTTTTTGGAGAAGCCCATGCATCTGCGGACCTTGTATTGCGCCTGCCTCGCCCTCGCACTGGCCTGCGCGGCCCCGCACGCCATGGCCAAAACCAAAAAGACCAAGAGCGGCTCGCAGGTGCGGCTTCTCAAGGATTCGTCGGAGGGCACGGCCGAGCGCAACCGCCGCCTGCTGCGCGAATGCAAGGGGCGTCCGAACGCTGGGGCATGCGCCGGCTTTACAGGCAAATAGCGCTAGCCGGGCCGGACCATCTTGCAGCTTGTGGGCATCTCGGCCTGCGCCGGGCTGATCTGCTTGATGACGCGAAAACCATAGCCCGAACCTTCGACATCGAACTTCACGCCGGGCGCGCCCTGGCGGTCCATGATGCCCACGGCCAGCGGCTGCTGGAACTGGTGGTCGGCCGCGCGCATGCTGCCGCTTTGGCCATATAAACTGACGTTAGCGCGCTCCAGGCTTGCAGCGACAGCTACCAATTCCATAGTACCGGCCTTCTCGATAGCCTGGGCCAGCGCCTCCACCATCAGCTGCATGCGCATGTGCAGATAGTCGTCGGCAGGCTTGGGAAAACGCTGGCGGAAGCTCTGCACAAAGGCCTCGCTCTGCGCTGTCGGCAGGTTCGGCAGCCAGTCGGCCACGGCGATGACCTTGCCCACGCCGGCTTCGCCCAGGGCCGCCGGCGCGCCCAGCGCATTGCCGTAGAAGGTGTAGAACTTGCCTTCGAAACCGATCTCCCGCGCGGCCTTGACCAACAAGGTCAGGTCGTTACCGAAGTTACCGGTGATCACCGCCTGCGCGCCGCTGGCCTTGATCTTGGTAGCGTAGGGAATGAAGTCCTTGATGCGGCCCAGCGGGTGCAGCTCGTCGCCCACCAGCTGCACATCGGGGCGCTGCAGCGCCAACTGGCGCTTGGCCTCGCGCGACACCGCTTGGCCGAAGCTGTAGTCCTGGCCCAGGATGTAGACGCTTTTGACCGCCGTGTCGTCCTTGAACACCGACATCAGCGCCGCCATGCGCATGTCGGCATGGGCGTCGAAGCGAAAGTGCCAGTAGCTGCATTTCTCGTTGGTCAGGGTTGGGTCGACAGCGGCGTAGTTGAGGAACAGCACGCGCTTGCCCGGCTCGCGTTCGTTATGCTTGTTGATGGCGTCGATCAATACCGCCGCCGTGGCCGAGTTATTGCCCTGCAGCACGATTTGCACGCCGTCGTCGATAGCTGCGCGCAGCGCCGACAAGGCTTCTTCGTTCTGGCCCTTGCTGTCCAGCCGGTCCAGCGCCAGCAGGTGTTTGCCGTCCGGCAGCTTGACGCCGCCGCGCGCGTTCACCCGCTCCACCGCCCACACCAGATTGCGGAACACCGCCTCGCCGCCATTACCCAGTGGGCCGCTCAGGGCTTCGATCTGGGCGATCTTGATCGGTGCCGGGGCCGCCAGCGCCAGCCCGGCTGCGGGCGCGCATAGCGCCAAAGCAAGCGATTTCAAGACCTGGCGGCGAAACTTAAACATGCAGAAATTTCCTTGAAATAGTCGAGCGCGCACACAGATTCCATCCATGCGGCAATCACGGTGAGCGCCGCGCAGTGTAAATGGAGTCCATTATGTTTTTTGCTGCTACCCACCCCGCCTACCATCCCGCAATCGTCCGCCAAAACCAGCATCTGCGCAGCCTGCATGCGCTTCAACGCCTGGTCGATGAAAAGCGCTCTGCGGGCTACCGCATCAGCCAGGACGAACAGGCCTACAGCCTGCAGTTCGACGTACCCGGCATTGCCAAAGAGCAGTTGTCCATCGGTATCGAAGGCAATGTGGTGCGGATCGAAAGCCAGGCCGACGCGCCGCGCAGCTACAAGGCTGCATACGAGTTGCCGCTAGACATCGATGTCTCGGCCAGCGATGCCAAGCTGGAAAACGGCGTATTGACCTTGAAGCTGGCAAAGAAGGTCCCGGTCAGCAATGTAGCCAACCTAACCATCAACTAAAGCGAATCCAGCGGCCAGCGCGGCTTCACGTCGAAAGCGTAAGCCCGCGTGGCCTGCTGCAGGCCAGACTGCAGGCGCATGGCGCCTGCCATGGCGATCATCGCGCCGTTGTCGGTGCACAAATGCAGCTCGGGGTAGTGCACGCGGATGCCAGCCTTGGCGCAGACCGCATTCAGCTGGCTGCGCAAAGCCTTGTTGGCACCCACACCACCAGCCACCACCAGCCTGCGCAGGCCGGTACGCTGCAGCGCGGTGATGGATTTCTTCAGCAACACCTCAACAATCGCCGCCTGCGTGCTGGCCGCCAGGTCGGCTTTGCGCGGCTCCAGCTCGTCGCCCAGCTTCTTGGCCTGGGTCATCACCGCGGTCTTCAGGCCGGCGAACGAGAAATCCAGGTTGCCGCTGTGCAGCAGCGGCCTTGGCAGCTTGAAGGCCGCCGGATCGCCCTGCTCCGCCAACCGCGACAAGGCCGGGCCACCGGGATAGCCCAGGCCCATCAACTTGGCCGATTTATCGAAGGCTTCGCCGGCCGCGTCGTCTATGGTTTCACCCAAAATTTCGTAACGGCCCACGCCGTCCACCCGCATCAGCTGGGTGTGGCCACCCGACACCAGCAGTGCCACGAACGGGAACTCCGGCGGGTCGGCGCTCAAAAACGGCGACAGCAAATGCCCTTCCAGGTGGTGCACGCCCAGCACCGGCTTGCCCAGGGCCGCACCCAGCGCACAGGCCACACCGGCGCCCACCAGCAGCGCGCCGGCCAGGCCCGGGCCGCGGGTGTAGGCCACCACATCCACATCCGCCAGCGTCTGGCCGGCCTCAGTCAATACCTGCTGGGTCAGCGGCAGCACGCGGCGTATATGGTCGCGGCTGGCCAGTTCGGGTACCACGCCGCCATAGGCCTGGTGCATCTCAATCTGGCTGTGCAGGGCATGCGACAGCAGCACCGGCACGCCAGCGCCGTCGGCGCGCACCAGGGCAATACCCGTTTCATCGCAAGATGATTCAATACCTAATACCAACACAGGCGTACCCTATCTGTATGCACAACAACGAAGCCGCGAGTTTAGGCTACCCCTCTTTCAGCCAGAGCTCCCGCCCCAAATTGGCGCGAATCTTGCGGGTTTTCGCCCATGACTGAAGCCCTGCGCATCGTAGTGATTGCTCCTGACCTGGATGTACTCGATCCAGGGGACGACGACGCCTTGCTGCAAGCCGAACGCTCACGCGCACTGCGCATCGGCCTGCTGGAAAACGGCTACAACCTGGTCGCCGTGCTGCCCGGCGACAGCTTCCTGGCCGAGCGCCTGGCCCAGCTGCAGCCCGATATGGTGATCGTCGACGCCGAGAGCGAAGCCCGCGACGCGTTGGAGCACGTGGTCATGGCCACCCGCGATGCGCCCCGCCCCATCGTCATGTTCACCAATGACGGCGATACCTCGCACGTCAAGGACGCTGTGGCCGCCGGGGTCTCGGCCTACATTGTGGCCGGGCTGTCGGCCGACCGCATCCGCCCCATCCTCGATGTGGCCATGGCCCGCTTCGAGCATGAACAAGCATTGCGCCGTGAACTCGCCCACACCCGGGTCGAACGCGACGAGCACAAGGCCGAGCTGCACAACCGCAAGGTGATAGACCGCGCCAAAGGCCTGCTGATGCAGCGCCAGGGCCTGAGCGAGCAGGAAGCCTACGACCGGCTGCGCAAAGCCGCCATGGACAAAAGCCTGAAGCTGGTGGACGTAGCCCAGCGCATCCTCGACGTAGCCGAGCTCTTATCCTGAAATGGTGCAGCGCACACAATTAGTGCATCAATTTGTAAGCAGTAAAATTAGAGAGCAAAACCGGCCCTAGCGCCATCATTGCTTGCGCAGGAAGCTATTTATTTAATAGCAACACAGGTGTGGCATGGTGCTTGCGCAAACAAAGCCAGGCCTCCCGCTGGCATGTCGTGCTTATTGACCCAACCCGGCCCCGCCGTCACCACTCCCCGTGAAATCTGATCTAGTACCTACTGCCCGGTCCCACCACAGCAGCCCGCTGATTGCGCGCTCGGTCAACCTGCACAAGGTGCTCGACACCCTGGTCCACAACCTGGAAGGCATGGCCTACCGCTGCCTGATGGACGGCGAATGGACCATGCGCTTCGTCAGCCAGGGCTGCCTCAGACTCACCGGCTATGAAGCCGCAGACCTGCTGGACAACCAGCGGGTGTCGTGGAAGGACATCACCCACCCCGACGATCGGCTGCGGGTACGCCATGAGGTGCAGCAGGCGGTGCAAGCCGGGCATGGCTATACCTTGCACTACGCCATCATCACCCGCAGCGGCGCGGTGCGCCAGGTCAAAGGTCAGGGAATGATGGTGCTGGATGAAACCCAGCAGCAGGTGCTGGAGGGCTTCATCCAGGATGTGACCGACATACACCAGACCCTGGACGCCCTAGCCCACGCCGAGCTGCGCTACCGGCAGATCTTCGAACATGCACGCGAAGGCATCTTCCAGACCTCGCTGGAGGGCCGCTACCTGTCGGCGAATCCGGCGCTGGCCCGGCTCTACGGCTACAGCACCGCCGACGAGCTGATTGCCGACCTGTCCGACATCGACCGGCGCCTGTATGTGCAGCCGGGCCGGCGCGAGCGCTTTCAAAAGCTCATGGCAGCCCACGGCGAGGTCAGCAACTTTGAGTCCGAGGTGTACCGGCGCGACGGCAGCAAGATCTGGATTTCCGAGAACGCCCGCAGCGTGCGCAATGCGCGCGGCGAATTCATCTGCTTCGAAGGCACAGTGCAAGACATCACCGAGCGCCGCAGCCAACTGGAGCAGCTGGAGCGCCAGGCCAACTACGACGCTCTCACCGGTCTGGCCAACCGCAACCTGCTGCGCGACCGCATCGGCCCCGCCATCGCCCACGCCGAGCGCATGGGCCACTTTCTGGCCGTGGTGTTCATTGACCTGGACCACTTCAAGCTGATCAACGACAGCCTGGGCCACGACGCGGGCGACCAGCTGCTGGTAGAGATCGCCCAGCGCATGCGCAGCTGCGTGCGCGCCAGCGACACCGTGGCGCGCCACAGCGGCGACGAGTTCGTTCTGCTGCTGAACGAACATTTCCGCATCAACAGCGTAATCGCCCACCTGCAGCGCGTGCTCAAGCAGGTGAACCAGCCGGTCAGCCTGCTGGGCCGCGAGTTCCAGATGGGCGCCAGCATGGGCGTGGCGCTATACCCGCAGGATGGTGCCGACGCGCAAAGCCTGCTCAAGCACGCTGACGTGGCCATGTACGCCGCCAAGGAGCGCGGCCGCAACAACTTCCAGTTCTTCACCCCCGAGCTCAACAAGCTGGCCGACGAGCGGCTGGATCTGGCCACCGCCATGCGCTTCGGCCTGGAGCAAAACGAATTCAGCGTGGTCTACCAGCCCAAGGTAGACCGCCACCGCCGCATCGTCGGCATCGAGGCGCTGGCCCGCTGGCACAGTGCCAGCTGCGGCAGCGTGGGGCCGGACCGCTTCATCCCCATGGCCGAGGAAACCGGCCTGATCGGGGAAATCACCGAGCGCGTGCTGCGCCAGGCCTTCCACGCCGCCACACAGTGGGGCGCGGTGCAGGGCCGGGCGCTGACCCTGGCGGTCAACCTGTCGGCCAAGCTGTTCCTGGCCGACGACCTGGTGCAGCGTGTCGCCGGCTGGCTGGCCGACAGCGGACTGCCGCCGCAGCGCGTCGAACTGGAGATCACCGAAAGCGTGTTCCTGGACGACAGCGAGCGCGCCATCAGCGTGCTGCAGGCCTTCAAGGCGCTGGGCTTTCGGGTGGCGATGGACGACTTCGGCACCGGCTACTCCAGCCTGTCGTACCTGCGCCATCTGCCGCTGGACACGGTGAAGATCGACCGATCCCTGATCACCGACATGGAGTTCGACGAAGACGTGGCCATGATCGCCCAGGCTATGGTCGGCCTGTGCCGCAATCTGCGCAAAACCGTGGTCGCCGAGGGGGTGGAGAACCCAGCCCAGTTCGCCCTGCTGTGTGCCCACGGCTGCGAGGAATTCCAGGGCTATCTGTTTGCCAAGCCGCTGACGGCCGAGGCCTTGCGCAGCCTGCTGGCGGGGCACCAAGGCAGCGTTCCCGCACGGCAACTGGAGGCCATTCCCGGCTGAAATGGTGCAGCGCACACAAACAGTGCGAGCCCCCAGTTTTAAGCAAAGAAGGCCGCCAACGCATATGCCACCATCGCAAGTAGCTATGTTATCTATAGCACTCAAGAGACACCGCAAGCTGGCACAGTGTTTGCGTAACTAAAGCAAGACCAACGATGGTCCCATGACAGTTCCAACCCAAAGGCGGGTTGGAACCATCAGTATCCGGACAAAGGCGTCCCCACCCGTAGAAGGCTGCAAGCTGCAGCGCACTGCGCGGTGAGGACGCCTTTTTTCGTTTCTCAGCTTGTCTTTTTGGGAACCTTTTGATGACCGACCTCTTGAAAACCAAACTCAGCCGCCGCTCTGTCTTGCAAACCGCTGCCGTGGGCGCCGTGGGCATCAGCCCGGCACTGCGCGCCGTGGTCTACGCCCAAGGCTCCGACAAACCCGAGAAGGAAGAAGTCAAGATCGGCTTCATCCCGCTGACCGACTGCGCCAGCGTGGTGATGGCCTCGGTGCTGGGCATCGACAAGAAATACGGCGTCAAGATCGTCCCCAGCAAGGAAGCCAGCTGGGCCGGCGTGCGCGACAAGCTGGTCAACGGCGAACTCGACTTTGCCCATGCGCTGTACGGCCTGATCTACGGCGTGCACCTGGGCGTAAGCGGCCCCAAGAAAGACATGGCCGTGCTGATGACGCTGAACAACAACGGCCAGGCCATCACCCTGAGCAAGAAGCTGGCCGAAAAAGGCGCGGTCGACGGCCCCGGCCTGGCCAAGCTGATGGCCGCCGAAAAGCGCGAATACACCTTTGCCCAGACCTTCCCCACCGGCACCCACGCCATGTGGCTGTACTACTGGCTGGCGGCCAACGGCATCGACCCGATGAAGGACGCCAAGGTCATCACCGTGCCGCCACCGCAACTGGTCGCCAATATGCGCGTAGGCAATATGGACGGCTACTGCGTGGGCGAGCCCTGGGGCCACCGCGCCATCATCGACGGCATCGGCATCACAGCCACCACCACCCAGGACATCTGGAAGGACCACCCCGAGAAGGTGCTGGGCACCACCAGCGAGTTCGTCAAGAAGTACCCAAACACCGCCCGCGCCGTCACCGCCGCCATCCTGGAAGCCAGCAAGTGGATCGACTCCGGCCTGGCCAACAAGAACAAGATGGCCGAAACCATTGCCGACAAGAGCTATGTGAACACCAGTGTCGACGCCATAAACCAGCGCATCCTGGGCCGCTACCAGAACGGCCTGGGCAAGACCTGGGACGACCCGAACTACATGAAGTTCTACAACGAAGGCGCGGTCAACTTCCCCTACCTCAGCGACGGCATGTGGTTCCTGACCCAGCACAAGCGCTGGGGCCTGCTGAAAGACCACCCCGACTACCAGGCCGTGGCAAAGCAGATCAACCAGATCGACATCTACAAGCAGGCGGCCGCCGCCAGCAAGACGCCCGTGCCCAAGGACGTGATGCGCACCAGCAAGCTGATGGACGGCGTGGTATGGGACGGCAAAGACCCTAAGAAGTACGCTGACAGCTTCAAGATCCACGCCTAAAAAACCGCTCCCGCCGGCAAGGCGGGAGCCCCTTTCCCCCACGAGGAGAAGCCCCATGGTCAGTGCTGTATTCCACTCCCCCGGCGACGCATCCTTCGATGTGCCAGAGGACCCGATGACTCCAAAAATGATAGCAACACCCGCAGCGTCCACCAGCGCCAGCAAACCCAAAGCATCTGAAGTGTCGACCGCCAAGATGCCCTTCGACTGGCGCAACCTGTGGCGCAATGTGCTGCCGCCGATCCTAGGCCTGGGCCTGCTGCTGGGCATCTGGGCCATCGTGTCTATCAGCACCTCCAGCAGCATCCCGTCGCCGTACGAGACCTTCAAGCAGGCCGTGGTGCTGTTCAGCGACCCGTTCTACCGCAAGGGCCCGAACGACCAGGGCGTGGGCTGGAACGTACTAATGTCGCTGGAACGCGTGGCCGTGGGCTTCGGCCTGGCGGCGCTGGTCGGCATTCCGGCCGGCTTCGTGATCGGCCGCTTTACCTTCATGGGCCGCATGTTCAACCCGCTGATCAGCCTGCTGCGCCCGGTGTCGCCACTGGCCTGGCTGCCGATCGGCCTGATGGTGTTCAAGGGCGCGAACCCGGCCTCCATCTGGACCATCTTCATCTGCTCCATCTGGCCCATGATCATCAACACCGCTTTTGGCGTGCAGCGCGTGCCGCATGACTATATGAACGTGGCCCGTGTACTAAACCTCAGCGAATGGAAGATCGTCACCAAGATCCTGTTCCCCGCCGTGCTGCCCTACATGCT
>CAUPON010000001.1:0-366042 GCA_963513025.1 uncultured Albidiferax sp. | reverse complement strand
TGCCTTGGCGCTTGAGGTGGTGGATTTGGTATCGTTCTTCTTGGGTCAAGTGCGTATAGGTCATGGTGCAACGTTTGGGACTGGCCGGTCACAACAGTGCATCCTATGCAATCTTGGCCCAACCCGTTTGGAAAACGTTGCACTTCGTACTTGAATCTGCCCTACAAATTTCGCACCTTCTCCCGCGCCGCAGGAGAAGGTGTATTACAGCTTATTCGCCGAGGTACGCAGCGCGGACCTTGGGGTCGCTAAGCATCTGCTTGGCGTCGCCGCTCATGGTGACGATGCCGGACTCCATCACGTAACCGCGGTCAGCGATGCCGAGGGCGCGGCTGGCGTTTTGCTCCACCAGCAGCACGGTCACGCCCTGGGCGTACACGTCCTTGACCACTTCAAAGATCTTGTCGACCATGATGGGTGACAGACCCATGGAGGGCTCGTCGAGCAGCAGCACCTTGGGGCGGCTCATCAGCGCGCGGCCCATGGCCAGCATCTGCTGCTCACCGCCGGACATGGTGCCGGCCAGCTGGTCCTTGCGCTCGCGCAGACGCGGGAAGATGGTGAACATCTTCTCGATGTCCATGGCGATCTCGGCCTTGTCGTTGCGGATGTAGGCGCCCATCTGCAGGTTCTCGGTGATGGTCATGCGGGTGAACACGCCACGGCCTTCGGGCACCATGGCCAGGCCATCCTTTACCAAGTCCCAGGCGCCCTTGCCCTTGATGCTCTTGCCCAGGTACTCGATGTCGCCGGCCACGAACGGCAGGGTGCCGGTGATGGCCTTCATGGTGGTGGTCTTGCCCGCACCGTTGGAGCCAATCAGGCTGACCAGTTCGCCTTCGCGGACTTCAAAGTCCACGCCCTTGACGGCCTGGATGCCGCCGTAGGAGACCTTCAGGCCGCTGATCTTCAGCAGCACCGCGCCGGTTTTTTTCGCTTGTGTTTCAGCCATCTCAATGTCCTCCGGTACCGAGATAAGCCTCGATCACTTTTTCATTTTTCTGCACTTCGGCAGGGGTGCCTTCGGCGATCTGTTTGCCGTAGTCGAGCACGGTCAGGCGGTCGCACAAGCCCATGACCAGCTTCACGTCATGCTCGATCAGCAAAATCGTGCGGTTGTCGTTGCGGATCTTGCTGATCAGCTCGCGCAACATGACCTTTTCGGTGGCGTTCATGCCGGCGGCCGGTTCGTCCAGCGCAATCAGCTGGGGGTCGGTGGCCAGGGCGCGGGCGATTTCCAGTCGGCGCTGGTCGCCGTAGCTCAGGGTGCGCGCCTTGAAGTCGGCCAGCTTGCCGATGCCTACATAGTCCAGCAGCTCCTGGGCGCGTTGGGCAATTTCTTGCTCTTCGCGCTTGAAGCCGGCGGTGCGGAAGATCGCAGCCATCAGGCCCGTATGGGTACGGATGTGGCGCCCCACCATCACGTTTTCCAGCGCCGTCATTTCGGCGAACAAACGGATGTTCTGGAAGGTGCGGGCAATGCCGGCCTTGGCGACTTCATGCACCGCAGTGGGCGAGTACGGCTTACCGGCCAGCTCGAAGCTGCCGCTGTCCGGGGTGTAGAGGCCGGTGATCACGTTGAAGAAGGTGGTCTTGCCGGCACCATTGGGACCGATCAGGCCGTAGACCTGGCCGCGCTGGATGGTGATGCCCACATCGCTCAGGGCCTGCAGGCCGCCGAAACGCTTGGAGATTCCCGCCACCCGCAGGACCACATCGGTAGTACTTGTATTTGTCATGTGTGTTCCTTACTTGGCCTTGAGCGATTTGCCGTGGTCGGGCGCGGGCCAGAGACCACGGGGGCGCAGCAGCATCACCACAATCATGGCGACAGCGATCAGCAGCTGGCGCAAGATGGCCGAGTCGAGACGGCCGCCAGTCATGGCCTGCAGCGGACCGGCCAGGTAGCGCAGCACTTCGGGCAGGGCCGACAGCAGCACCGCGCCCAGGATCACGCCGGGCAAATGGCCGATACCGCCGAGCACCACCATGGCCACGATCATCACCGACTCCATCAGGCTGAAGGATTCAGGCGAGACAAAGCCCTGGAAGGCCGCGAACAGCGTGCCGGACACGCCGCCGAAGGTTGCGCCCATGCCGAAGGCCAGCAGCTTCATGTTGCGGGTGTTGATGCCCATGGCCTTGGCGGCGATTTCGTCTTCGCGGATGGCCATCCAGGCGCGACCGACGCGCGAGAGTTCCATGCGGTGGCACAGCACCACGCTGATCGCCACCAGCGCCAGGAACAGGTAGTAGTACAGGCTGACCGAGGCGACCTCGAACCCCAGCACTTCCAGCGGTTTGCCCAGGTTGATACCGAAGAACTTCAGCGTATCGATCTGGTTCAAGCCCTTGGGGCCGTTGGTGATGTTGACCGGGTGGTCCAGGTTGTTCAAGAACACGCGGATGATTTCACCAAAGCCCAGGGTCACGATGGCCAGGTAGTCGCCGCGCAGCTTGAGGGTGGGTGCCCCTAGCAGCATGCCGAAGAAGCCGGCCACCGCCGCCGCCACCGGCAGGATCATCCACAGCGAGATATGCAGGCCCTCCGGGAACATGGCGGCCAACGCTGGGAAGGTGTCGGTCAGGTGAGGCGAAGCCGCCAGCCCGTAGACATAGGCGCCCACGGCGAAGAAAGCCACGTAGCCCAGGTCGAGCAGACCGGCAAAGCCGACCACGATGTTCAGGCCCAGGGCCAGCATGACGTAGATCAGCGCCATGTCGGCGATGCGCACCCAGGCATTGCCGAAGCTTTGCAGGACCAGCGGCAGGATCAGCGCCAGGATGGCGCCGACGATGAAGGTTGTTTTGTTCAGTTTCATGGTGATGCTCTTTGGTTCGCCCATCAGGCCCGGTCGGCCACCCGTTCACCCAGCAAGCCCGAAGGCCGCAGCGTGAGCACGATGATCAGCACGATGAAGGCAAAAATGTCCGAGTAGTTACTGCCCATGACACCGCCGGTCAGCGCGCCGATGTAGCCCGCGCCGATGGATTCGATCAAGCCCAGCAAAATGCCGCCCACCACCGCACCGGCCAGGTTGCCAATGCCGCCGACCACGGCCGCCGTAAAGGCTTTCAGGCCCGGCAGGAAGCCCATGGTGTGCTGCACCGTGCCGTAGTTCGATGCGTACATGATGCCGGCGATGGCCGCCAGCACGGCGCCGATGATGAAGGTAGCCGAAATCACCATATCGGGCTTGACGCCCATCAGGGCCGCCACGCGGGGGTTCTCGGCCGTGGCGCGCATGGCGCGACCGAGCTTGGTGTAATTGACCAGCCAGACCAGCACCGCCAGGGAGACTGCCGTCAGGCCCAGGATCAGGATCTGGGTAGGGGTGATCACAGCGCCGCCGATGTTGTACGGCGTGGCCGGCAACAGCGTGGGATAGGGTTTGTAGTTGGGCTTCCAGATGATCATGGCCAGCGTTTGCAGCAGGATGGACATGCCGATGGCGGTGATCAAGGGAGCCAGTTTGGGACTGTTGCGCAGCGGCCGGTAAGCCACTTTTTCGATCACGAAATTCAGCGTCGCCGCCACCACGCAGGCAATGATCAGCGAGATGAACAGGATCAGCCAGCCCGGGGTCGTGGGCATGGCGTCTTTCATCAGGCCGATGATGGTCCAGCTGGTCAGCGCGCCGACCATCAAGACTTCGCCGTGCGCAAAGTTGATCAAGTTGATGATGCCGTACACCATGGTGTAGCCCAAGGCGACCAAGGCATACATGCTGCCCAGTACCAGACCGTTGATGATCTGCTGAAGCAAGATATCCATAAAGTTTTCTCCGTTTTGTGGTGCATCCACACACTGCTGGTTGCTCTGGGTCGATGACCCAAAGCGGCTTTGTGGGCCCAGCAGCTATCTATAAAAAAACCCGCCATGTCCAAAATGGTGCGGGTTCTGTGGCGCATTGTATCCAGCACGAAACGGGCCAAAACCTCGGGTTTACGTCGTGTTTACCCTTGAAAATGCTGAAATAAGTGGCTTTACAGAAGTATTAGCGTTTCTGATTGTTGAGCCGCTTCAGCTCTTCCAACTTATCCGCAATGCGGATTTCCAGACCGCGCGGCACCGGGCGGTAGAAGTTGGGTGGCGCCATGCCGTCGGGCAGATACTGCTCGCCGGCGGCAAAACCGCCCTCCTCGTCGTGCGCGTAGCGGTAGCCTTTGCCGTAGTCCAGCTCTTTCATCATCTTGGTCGGCGCATTGCGCAAATGCATGGGCACGGGGCGGGTGCCGTCCTTCTTGACGAAGGCCTTGGCTTCGTTGAAAGCCTTGTAGACCGCATTCGACTTGGCGGCGATGGCCAGGTAGACCACGCAGCCGGCCAGCGCCAGCTCGCCCTCGGGCGAACCCAGACGCTCGTAGACATCGGCCGCATCCAGCGCCTGGCGCAGCGCGCGCGGGTCGGCCAGGCCTATGTCTTCGCTGGCCATGCGCACCAGCCGGCGCGCCAGGTAGCGCGGGTCGGCGCCGCCGTCCAGCATGCGCACAAACCAGTAAAGGGCTGCGTCGGGGTCGGAGCCGCGCACCGACTTGTGCAGCGCGCTGATGGTGTCGTAGAACTGCTCGCCTCCCTTGTCGTAGCGGCGCATGCGCTCGCCCAGCACCTTGAGCAGCCAGGCGTCGGTGATCTCGCCCTGCTTCTCCTGGGTGGCTGCCACGGCCAGGGTTTCCAGGGTGTTCAGCAGCCGCCGGGCATCGCCATCGGCATAGGCCAGCAAGCGGTCCACTGCTATTTTTTCTATAGCTGGTACCGCTTGTATTTCCTGCGCGTGCAGCACTATTTTCTCTAAATCTGCGGGTGCCAGCGGCTGCAGCACATAGACTGCGGCGCGCGACAGCAAAGCCGAGTTCACCTCGAACGACGGGTTCTCAGTGGTCGCGCCGACAAAGGTGAACAGCCCGCTCTCCACGTGCGGCAAGAACGCGTCCTGCTGGCTTTTATTGAAGCGGTGCACCTCGTCGACAAACACGATGGTGCGCCGGCCCTGGGCTTGTGTCACCAGCGCCTGCTCGACCGCCTCGCGGATGTCCTTCACCCCGCCCAGGACAGCACTGATGGTGATAAACCGCGCCTCGAAGGCATCGGCCATCAGGCGCGCGATGGTGGTCTTGCCGGTACCCGGTGGACCCCACAGAATGCAGCTGTGCGGCTGGCCCGACTCGAAGGCGATGCGCAGCGCCATGCCCTCGCCCAGCAGGTGCTGCTGGCCAATCACTTCGCCCAGGGTCTTAGGGCGCAGGCGTTCGGCCAGCGGGGCATCGGTGGAGAGGGAGGTGCGGGTCATGGAGTGGGTGGATAGCCTCGCCAAACGGGCAAATAGGCGGTGTTTGATTCTGCCATGGTGGGTTCAAGCGCTACAGCCATCCCTTATCCTTCTGCATTTTCAAGATCCACGCAGCGCCCAGCCTCCACGATGATTTACACCTCTGTGCCCATTAGCAGAATCGAGCTCGGCCGGCCCCTGCCCATCCATATTTGGGATGCCAAGGGCAATCTGCTGCTGCGAAAAGGCCAGACCATCGTCTCGGAGCACCACCGTGAGCACCTGGCGGCCCATGGCGCCTGCGCCACCCAGGCGGACTACAAGGCCTGGGTACACAGCTACGACCGCCTGGTCTATGCCATGCTGCGCGAAGGCAAAAGCATCCACGAAATATCGCAGGCCACCATGCCGGCCGAGATTCTGGAGCTGGACTACACCGTGGGCGAGGACATCACTGGCGGCTGGGTCGATGTGCAGACCGTGCTGACCCAGTTGCTGTACGCGGGCGCGGCGGCCAAGAACCCGCTGGGACGGCTGCAAGGCGTGCAAAAGCGTGCCTTGCAGCTGCTGGACAAAGACCCCAACGAAAGCGTGTTCAGCCTGTTCCAGGCACTGGGCGACAAGGCCCTGGGCTACTGCGCCACCCATGCGCTGCTGTGCGCCGCGGTCTGTGAACTCACCGCCCGCAAGCTGGGGCTGGACGACACCATCCGGCCAGTACTGGTGCAGGCGGCGCTGAGCATGAACCTCGGCATGGCCAAGCTGCAGGACTCCCTGGCCACGCAGCGCACTCCGCCCGATGCAGAGCAAAAGCAGCTAATCCACGACCATGCCAGCGCCAGTGCCGACATGCTGCGCGGCTGGGGCGCGGTGAATGCCGACCTGCTGGACATCGTGGCCCTACACCACGACCGCGATGCCGGCAAGGGCCTGGCGCGCAATCTCGAATGCCGGCGCATCCTGCACCTGGTCGACGTGTATGTCGCCAAGACCGCGGCCAGATCCACCCGCGCCGGCCTGTCGCCTATCCAGGCCGCCAAATCCAGCATCGTCGGCGCGCTGCGCGACGACGCCCAGGTGGCAGCCGCCATCACCACGGTGCTCGGCTTCTACCCACCGGGCACCTATGTGCTGCTGGCGAACGGCGAAAAAGGCGTGAGCGTGCAGCGCGGCGCAGCCGCCAACACGCCGCTGGTGGTAAGCACCGTAACGCCGCAAGGCCTGCCGCTGGGCGTCTACGTAGCCCGCGACACCCGTGAAAAAGCCTTTGCCATCCAGGCGCCGGTAGCGGCGGACAGCTTCAAGGTGCACCATGAACGGGTGCACAAGGCGGCCGGCAAACTGCCCTCTCTGGCAGCGGTGCAGCTCTAAGCCAGACTTATTGCTTTACGACGTCGGCACCTGCAGGCGGCTTGAACTGGAAGGTCTCGGCGGCCAGTGCGGGATTCACCTCCACCTTGGCAAAGCTCATCAGCGAGCGCTGGCCAAAACTGTCCAGAATCTCCAGTGCCGCCAGCTCGGTGGCCTGCCCCTCCACCTTGAAGCCGACCTTGACGGTTTGCAGCTGGCCGTCCTTGGCCTTGGGCGTGGCCGTCACCCATTGCAGGCCGTCCTTGTCCGGCGCAGCCTGCAGCGTGAAATCGGCCTGCAAGGCCTTCAAATCGGGCGCAGCAGCAATCAGCGCCGCCGGCGTCGAACCCAGCACCTGCGATTGCTTGCGCGAGGTCACCTGGTTCAGGTCCACGTCGTACAGCCACAGGGTCTGGCCGTCGGCCACGATGCTTTGCTCGAACGGCTTCTTGTAGATGAACTTGAATTTGCTCGGCCGCTGGAATTCGAAGCTGCCGCTCGAGGTTTTGCTGCGCGCCGCCTGCCCGTCCTTGGGTGGTGAGGTCACCACCTGGGTGAATTCGGCCCGGCCGGATTTCACCGTCTTGACGAAGTTTTCCAAGCTTTCCAGGCCATCGGCGCAGGCAACACCTGCGCTAGCAGCTATCAATACAGTAGCAAACAGTTTTTTCATACGAAACATCCAAGATTCTTGATTCCACTTACAACGCCCATTAGCCCCTTCGTGAAACACCGCAGAACCGGCTTTGCCGGGCTGCTGGTGTTGCCCCCTGCAAGGGGGTTGGCGAAAACACGCAGTGTGTAGCCCGGGGGTGTGCTTAATCAGCTCTCGCGGGTACCAAAATTTCGCGTTGACCGGCACCGCTCATGGCGCTGACCAGACCGGCTTTTTCCATGTCTTCCACCAAGCGGGCGGCGCGGTTGTAGCCGATCTTCAAGTGACGCTGCACCAGCGAGATGCTGGCCTTGCGGTTCTTCAGCACCACTTCCACCGCCATGTCGTACATCGGGTCCTTCTCGCCACCGCTGCCACCCAGGCCGTCGACGCCCTCGCCGTCCTCGCCATCGACCGTGCCACCTTCCAGCACGCCCTCGATGTAGTCGGGCTCGCCCTGGGTCTTCAAGTAACTTACAACGCGGTGCACCTCTTCGTCGCTGACAAAGGCGCCGTGCACCCGCGTCGGCATGCCGCTGCCGGGCATGTAGAGCATGTCGCCCAAGCCCAACAGGGCTTCTGCGCCCATCTGGTCCAAAATGGTGCGGCTGTCGATCTTGCTGCTGACCTTGAAGGAAATCCGCGTCGGGATGTTGGCCTTGATCAGGCCGGTGATCACGTCCACGCTGGGCCGCTGGGTCGCCAGAATCAGATGGATGCCGGCGGCGCGGGCTTTTTGCGCCAGGCGGGCGATCAGCTCTTCGATCTTCTTGCCGACCACCATCATCAAGTCGGCCAACTCGTCGATCACCACCACGATGTGTGGCTCGCGCTTTAGCGGCTCGGGGCTGTCAGGCGTCAGGCTGAACGGGTTGTAGATGAATTCTTCGCGCGCCTTGGCTTCGTCGATCTTGGCGTTGTAGCCGGCGAGATTGCGCACGCCCAGCTTGCTCAACAGCTTGTAGCGGCGCTCCATCTCGGCCACGCACCAGGTCAGACCGTGGGCTGCCTGGCGCATGTCGGTGACCACCGGGGCCAACAGGTGCGGAATGCCTTCATAGACCGACATTTCCAGCATCTTCGGGTCGATCATCAACAGCCGCACATCGCGCGCCTCGGCCTTATACAGCAGACTGAGAATCATCGCGTTGATACCCACCGACTTGCCCGAGCCGGTGGTACCTGCGACCAGCACGTGCGGCATCTTGGCCAAGTCGACCACCACCGGGTTACCGATGATGTCCTTGCCCAGGCCCATGGTCAGCATGGATTTGGCCTCGTGGTAGACCTGCGAACCCAGAATCTCGGACAAGGTGATGGACTGGCGCTTGGCGTTCGGCAGCTCCAGCGCCATATAGTTTTTGCCGGGAATGGTTTCCACCACCCGGATCGACACCAGGCTCAGCGAACGCGCCAAGTCCTTGGCCAAGCCCACAATTTGCGAGCCCTTCACGCCGGTAGCCGGCTCGATCTCGTAGCGGGTGATCACCGGGCCGGGCGAAGCCAGCACCACGCGCACCTCGACGCCGAAGTCCTTCAGCTTTTTCTCGATCATCCGGCTGGTCATCTCCAGCGTCTCGGGGGCCACGGTTTCCTGGCGCAGCTGCGGGCCGTCGAGCAGGTCGACCTGCGGCAGCTTGGTATCGGGCATTTCGCTGAACAGCGGCTTCTGGCGCTCCTTGGCGACGCGCTGGCTCTTGGGTGGCTCGGCCATCGTCGGCTCGATCATCACCGGTGTCGGGTGGTGGGCTTCGATCTCGACACGCTCCTCGCGCACCACGGCTTCGCGCTTCTTGGCGGCTTTCTTGCCCACCGCCAGATCCTCTGCCACTTCGCGCTTCTCGCGCCGGGTCTCGACCAGGGAATAGGCCCAGGCACCGAGCCGCTCGGCCACCTGGCTCCAGGAGAAACGGAACACCGCCGACACACCGATCACGCCCAGCGCAATCCACACCAGGCCAGAGCCGGTAAAGCCCAGCCATTTGACGCCGAAGGGCCCAACCACGTAGCCGAGCACCCCGCCGACCTGGCCCGGCAGCTGCGGCTCCAGCCGGTACAGCCGCGACCATTCGAGGGCGCTGCTGGAGCACATCAGCAAAGCCAGGCCGACCCAAAAGCCCCAGATGCTGCCGACCAGGCGGTTCGCGGGTGGTCGGGCGGAGCTGTCTTCGGCATGGGCGCGCATCCAGTCGGCCAGGCCAGCCAGCCAGGCGCGCACGCCGGCGGCCACGCACCACCAGACAGAGAAGCCGAAACAGAAATAGCTCATGTCGGCCATCCAGGCGCCGAGGCGGCCGCCCCAGTTGTGTACCTTGGCGGTCTGTCCCGAGGTGGACCAGGCGGCGTCCTGCAAGGAATAGCCGAGCAGCGACATAAGCCAGAAGACCAGCACCAGCAGGCCCAGGATCAGGCCGATTTCGCGGGCAAAGCGGTTGATGCCGGAGCGCATGGGCGACACCACCGGACCATTGGAATTGAGAGTATTGAGTGAATAAGTCATGGGCAGAAAAATCTGCCGCAAGCTTACCCCATGGCCCGCACGATTATGTAAGCGAGCCCAGCACCGACTGGATGTGCGTCGACCCGTTCTCCTGGCCCTTGATGTAACCGCGCTCTTCCAGGTCCTTCATGACCCGGCTGACCATCTCGCGCGAGGCGCCGACCATCTTGGCCACGTCCTGGCGCGAAATCTTGTCGCGGATCACCATCTGGCCATCGGCGTCATGGGTGGCGGAGTCCAGCAGCACATGGGCGACGCGGCCGTACACGTCCATCAGGGCCAGCGACTCGATCTTCTGGTCGGCGCGGCGCAGGCGCTTGACCAGGCCCGACATCACGGCCCGGGCCATGGCGGTATTGCCGTCCAGGCAGTGGTCGAACTCGGCGCGCCCCAGGACCAGGCAGTCGGTAAGCACATCGGCTTGCACCGTAGCCGAATGCGGCTCGTTGTCGATCAGGCTCATTTCGCCGATGTAGTCGCCGACCTGCAGAGTCGCCAGGATCACCTCGCGGCCCCGGCTGTCGGTGGTCAGGACCCGGGCCCGGCCGCTGAGCACGATGAACAGCGCATTCGACTTGCGGCCCTGCTCGACAATCACCTCAGCCCGCTTGAAGCGCTGCTTGGTCACCGCCTTGGCCACCACATCAGCCTGCTCGGGCGTCATGCTGGAAAACAAGGGCACACGTAGCAAAAGCTCTATGTTGGACAACATCGACATCGGAATTTCCTCTTAGGTTTGGACCCTATAAGCCATGGGTTCTTACAATCTGGGGCAAAATTTCCACACGGGTCTCGCACCAACTGCAGCGCGCTTTTATTTTTGTAACACAACGCAAACTGTACACGGCTCCTTGTTACTTTCATCACGGGTTTTTATTTAATGTCAACCAACAAACACGCAAAAGTCCTGGTTTTAGGCTCCGGCCCTGCCGGCTACACCGCCGCCATCTATGCCGCCCGTGCCAACCTGAACCCGGTGTTGATCACCGGCATTGCCCAGGGCGGCCAGTTGATGACCACCACCGAGGTCGACAACTGGCCCGCCGACGTTATGGGCGTGCAGGGGCCTGAGCTGATGCAGCGCTTTCTGGAGCACGCCGAGCGCTTCAAGACCGAAATCATCTTCGACCACATCCACACGGTGGATTTCAGCAAGCGCCCGTTCACCCTCACCGGCGACAGCGGCATCTATACCTGCGACGCGCTGATTCTTTGCACTGGCGCCTCGGCCCAGTACCTGGGGCTGGACTCTGAAACCGCCTTCATGGGCCGCGGCGTGTCGGGCTGCGCCACCTGCGACGGCTTCTTCTACCGCGAGCAAGAGGTCTGCGTGGTGGGCGGCGGCAATACCGCCGTCGAAGAAGCGCTGTACCTGTCGAACATCGCTTCCAAGGTCACCTTGGTGCACCGCCGCGACACCTTCAAGGCCGAGGCCATCCTGGTCGACAAGCTGATGGAAAAGGTCGCTGCCGGCAAGATCGAGCTCAAGCTGTTCTACACGCTGCAGGAAGTGCTGGGTGATGCATCCGGCGTGACCGGCATCCGCCTGAAAAGCACCAAGAGCGACGAGACCACCGACATCAACCTGAAGGGCTGCTTCATCGCCATCGGCCACAAGCCGAACACCGACATCTTTGCCGGCCAGCTGGAGATGAAGGACGGCTACATCGTCACCCAGGCCGGGCTGAACGGCTTTGCCACCATGACCAGCGTGCCCGGCGTGTTTGCCGCCGGCGACGTGCAGGACCACATCTACCGCCAGGCCATCACCAGTGCAGGCACCGGCTGCATGGCGGCACTGGACGCCCAGCGCTTCCTGGAGCAAGGCGCCCACTAAGCCTTTCCGCCAATACATATAAAAATAGCTGCTGGCGCAGGTACTACCTGCGCCAGCAGCTATTTTTTTGATAGTAATGAATCAGGGTTGCTGCCGCGGCTGCAGGGTGATGCGCAAGCCCTCGGGCGTCACGTCGATAGCGCCGGGCTCGTAGCCCCAGCCCTTGATGGTTTCCATGTCCTTGGCGCGGATCTGGTGCAGGCTGAGGTCGCCCAGCATGCGGCCGGCCAGCTGCTGTGCATAGTCTTGCACGATGGCCTGGTAGCGCTCGGGCACGCCGGTGAAGTTGAAGCTGTTCACATGCACATCGGCCATGCGGATACTCTGGTCGCTGGGCTCGAAGCGCACGCCATAGTCCACGTCCAGCAGGCCGTTGAAGCTCGCCCGCCCCAGCCGGTCGGATACCTGCACCTGTATCGAGGTACCAATGCGGTTCTGCTCGGGCATCAGCCGCACCTGGGGCGCCTGGGCTTGCAGCTCGAAAAGCACCCCCAACTTGCCGGTATACGGGAAGCGCGCGGCCAGCAGCGTCTGTAGCCTTTCCTGGCTGATGGTGGTGGTACGCGGGCCGGGCGCAGCGCAGCCGGCCAGGGCCAGCACACCGGCCAGCAACCACAGTCGTCGGGTTCTTTGCATCACAACAAGGCTTCTTTCTTTATGCCGCTGCGGCCCAGCTGGACACGCAGCTTGCGCAGGGCTTCGTTCTGGATCTGGCGCACCCGCTCCCGGGTCAGGCCCAGGCGATCGCTCAAAGTATCCAGGGTTTCGGGTTCGCGGTGGTGCAGGCCAAAGCGGCCGTCCAGCACCTCGCGCTCGCGCCGGGTCAGTGTGGCGGTCCAGGTTTCCAGCAGGCGCTCGACCTCGTGGGTGTGGGTGCTGGCCGACGGGTCCAGGGAGTTCTCGTCGGTCAGGGTGTCGACCAGGGTCTGTCCGTCTTCCGAACGGTCCATGGACGCATCCAGCGAACGCGGCGATTCGGCCAGCGCCAGCAGGTCAGCAACTTCGTTCACATCGCGCCCCATCAGCCCGGCAATGTCATCGACCCGCACGCCGTCGGGCCGCAGCTCGGCAAAAGCGGAGTCATGCTCCAGCGTGCGCCGGGCCCGGAGCACCTGCTGCAGCTCGCGCACCACATGCACCGGCAGGCGAATCACCCGGCCTTGCTGCATTACCGCGCGCTCCACCGACTGGCGGATCCACCAGGTAGCGTAGGTGGAAAAGCGGAATCCGCGCTCGGGCTCGAACTTGTCGATGGAATGCATCAGGCCCAGGTTGCCCTCTTCGATCAGGTCGCTCATGGGCACGCCGCGGCCCAGGTAGGTCTTGGCAATGCTGACCACCAAGCGCAGGTTGTGCTCAATCATGGCCTGGCGAGCGTCGAAGTCGCCGGCCCGGGCCCGGGTCGCCATGTCGAATTCTTCGGTGGGGGTAAACAGCTCAGTACGCCGCACATCGCGCAGGTACAGGCTAAGGGTGTCATGGCCATCACCACCAGGGGCCAGCCAGGCGGCCGCGCCCGGCGGCAATGGACCGTCTCCAACCTCACCCAAAGGCATGGGCAGGCTCTCGTCGCCCAGCGCGTCCACAAGCACAGTTTTGCCGGACGCGTTGGGGTTTTTCATGGCAGTTACCGGTTGGGCAGGTATTTGGCGGGATCGACAGGCTTGCCCTGGCGGCGGATCTCGAAGTGCAGTTTGACGCGGTCGGCATCGCTGCTGCCCATTTCGGCGATCTTCTGGCCCTTGCGCACCGACTGGTCTTCCTTCACCAGCAATGTCTGGTTGTGGGCATAGGCAGTGAGGTAGGTGTTGTTGTGCTTCAGGATCAGCAGGTTGCCGTAGCCGCGCAGGCCGGCACCGGCATAGACCACGCGGCCGTCGGCAGCGGCCAGCACCGCGTCGCCAGTCTTGCCGCCCAGGTCCAGGCCCTTGTTCTTGGCTTCGTCAAAGCCGGCAATCAGGCTGCCGCTGGTGGGCCAGATAAAGGCCAGGTCGTCTTCGCCAGCAGCCGCTGGCGCCACCACGGCGGCGGGCTTGCTGGCTGCAGCACTGGCCGCGCTGCTGGGAGCGCTGGCGGCACTGGCGGGTGCACTCGCGGCCGGCACGGCCGTGGCGGTGACGGTGCTGGAGGCCACCGGGCGGGTGGTCACGCCGTTCTCGGTGACCGTGGCATTCGGCGACACCACGCGCAGCACTTGGCCGACTTCGATCAGATTCGGGTTGTCGAGCCCATTCCAGCGGGCGATGTCTTTCCAGCTTTGGCCCGAGTCCAGGCCGATGCGGATCAAGGTATCGCCGGGTTTGACCGTGTAGTAGCCGGGGCGGCCGGCGTTCTCGGCGCCGGGCAGCGGCTTGGCGGGCACCGTCTCGGCCGGTGTGACGGCGACCGGCGACTGCGAGCGGCTGGTGCCACGGTCTTCCACCGGGGCCTTGTGTGCATTCGGGCCTGCGCAGCCCGCCAGCAGCACGACCGCTACCAGCGCGAGGGCATTCTTCCAATCCTGATGACGCAACGCGTGCATGTGTATTTCCTGTTGGACCCAAGCAATTCCTGTCCGAAGGGACCGGCCACTGCTTGCGTCATATCTCTGTTTAAGCAATGCCCGATTTTAGAGGGACAAAATGTACCGCTTCGAGCAATTGCTGTTTCAGCCCCTGGGCGGTTTTATCCACCACCACCAGGGCCTGCTTGCCACCGCTGGTCACCATGGGCGCCACCAGCCGACCGCCGACCGCCAGCTGGTCCAGCCAGGCCTGGGGAATCGCGTCACCGCCGGCCGCGGCAATGATGCCCGCATAGGGCGCGCCCTTGGGGTAGCCCAGCATGCCGTCGCCAAACAGCAGGTGCACGTTCGGCAGGCGGAACGGGCGCAGATTGGCGCGGGCCTTGTCGTGCAGGCCGCGCAGCCGCTCGATGCTGTAGACCTCGCGCGCCAGCACCGCAAGCACGGCAGCCTGGTAGCCGCAGCCGGTGCCGATTTCCAGCACCCGGCCCAGCGGCCCGGCCTTGCCCAGCGGCGAGTCCAGCAGCAGTTCGCCCATGCGGGCCACCACATTGGGTTTGGAGATGGTCTGACCCAGGCCAATCGGCAGACTGGTGTCTTCATAGGCCTGGTTGACAAGCGCGGAATCGACAAAGTGGTGCCGCTCGACCAGGCCCATGGCCCGCAGCACGGGCGCCGAGGCGATGCCCATGGCGGCCAGCTTCTGGACCATGCGGGCGCGCACCGCGGCCGAGTCCATGCCATGGCCGGGTGCGGGCGTGGGCGCCGCCGCGGGCTTCAAGCTTTTCAGGCCACTAGCGCCTACAGATACTACGGGAGCAGCTACCGTTTTAATAGCAGGCCGCTTGGCCGATGGCGCACCCGCAGAGAAGTCCAGCCGGGCTGGAAACGGAGGCCGCTGCGACATCAGGCTTGCGCCGCCGGTCCACCCGCCAGCCGGGACGCGGTTTGCGCCCAGTAGCCCAGGTGGTCGTGGTCGGTCAGGTCCACCTTCAACGGCGTCATGGTCACATGGCCTTGCAGGCTGGCGTGGAAGTCCGTGCCCTCGGCATCGTCCTTGGCCACGCCGGCGCTGCCGATCCAGTACATGGTGTCGCCGCGCGGGCTGTCCATGGTGATGACTTTCTCTGCCGTGTGGCGGCGGCCCAGGCGGCAGACCTTCATGGGCTTGAGCTCTTCCAGCGGTAAATTCGGGATATTGACATTCAGCAGCCAAGGCTGGGCGCCGACCAGCTGCTGCTGGGTCATGCGCAGCACCAGGTCGCGGGCGGTTTGGGCAGCGGCGTCTAGATGGCCCCAGCCCTTCTCGGTTTGCGAAAAAGCGATGGCCGGGACGCCGAACAAATAGCCTTCCATGGCCGCGCCCACGGTACCTGAGTAAATCGTGTCGTCGCCCATGTTGGCGCCGTTGTTGATGCCGGAGATCACCAGGTCTGGCCGGTAGTCAAGCAGGCCGGTAAGCGCGATATGCACGCAGTCGGCCGGCGTGCCGTTCACATAGCGGAAACCGTTAGCCGCTTGGTGCACGTACAGTGGCGCGTACAAGGTCAGCGCATTCGACTTGGCGCTATTGTTGTGCTCGGGCGCCACCACCTCGACTTGGGCCACGTCCTTCAGGGCTTCGTACAAGGCGACGATGCCCGGCGCCTGGTAGCCGTCGTCGTTGGAGATCAAAATTTTCATAGAACATGCCAAAGTGTTACCAGATTGTAGGGGCCGGGTTACAGACTCCCTATACGCAACACTAGACCGGCGAGATAGACAAGCCCTGTTGCAAGGCAAACACTTCGGGCCGCAGCGGGCGCGCGAAGTGGTAGCCCTGGGCATAGGTGCACTGCAAGTGGCGCAGGCGCTGGGCGGTTTCTTCGGTCTCCACGCCCTCGGCCAGCACCCGCAAGCCCAAACTTAGCGCCAGCGAGATGATGCCGCGCACGATGGCGGCGTTGTCCGGGTCGTCGATCAGGTCCCGCACAAACGACTGGTCGATCTTGATCTTGTCGAACTTGATGCGCCGCAGGTAAGCAAAGCTCGAATAGCCGGTGCCAAAGTCGTCGATCGACAGCTTGACGCCCAGCGCCTGCAAGCGGCGCAGCACCGCGGTCACGGCTTCCCCGTCGTGCAACAGCACGCTCTCGGTCAGCTCCAGCTCCAGCCGGTCGGGTGCAATGCCCGACACCGCCAACGCCTCTTCGACCTGCCGCAACACCACGCCGCGCTGGAACTGCCGGGCCGACAGGTTTACCGCCATCATCAGCTCGGGCTGGCCGGCATCGTGCCAGGCGCGCAGCTGCAGGGCCGCGGTCTTGAGCACCCATCCGCCCAGGGCTTCGATCAGGCCACAGTCTTCGGCAATCGGGATGAACAGGCTAGGCGGGATAGGGCCGCGCTCGGGGTGGTCCCAGCGGCACAAGGCTTCGGTGCCGACCACCCGGCCGCTGGGCAGGTGGATCAGCGGCTGGTATTCGAGCCGCAGCGCATTGTTTTCGATCGCTAGGCGCAGCGCGGATTCGATCCGAAGCCGCTCGAGCGCCGCCTCGTTCATGGTGGCATTGGCGAACTGGTAGGTGCCGCGGCCGCCGCGCTTGGCCGCGTACAGGGCCGAATCGGCGCGGCCAAACAAGGCGTCGAACTGGTCGCCATCGGCCGGGAACATGGCGATGCCGGCCGAGATCGACACATTCACCGGCATGTCGGCCAGCACCATGGGCTGGCCGACGGCGTCCATTAGCGCGGTGACCATATGGGCGGCGTCGGCCGTTCCCTGCACATTGCGCAGCAGGATCAGAAACTCATCGCCGCTGAGCCGCCCGACCACCGAGCGCTCATCGGCAAACTGGCTGAGCCGCTGGCCGACTTCGCGCAGCATCTGGTCGCCCGCGGCATGGCCTAGCGAGTCGTTCAGGGTTTTAAAGTTGTCCACGTCGATGACGATCATGGCCACTTGCTCGTGGGTGGTCTTGGCGTGCTTGAGCACCAGGGTGGAGCGCAAGGCCGCGTGGGCCCGGTTCGGCAGGCCGGTGATCACGTCCTGGCTGGACAGGTAGGCAATCTTTTCCTCGGCGGCCTTGCGCGAGCTGAGGTCGGAGAAGGCCGCCACATAGTGCGTCACCTCGCCGTGCGCCCGCTGGTGCAGCGCCGACAGGCTCATCCACTGCGGGTACACCTCGCCGTTCCTGCGGCGGTTCCAGATTTCGCCGGCCCAGCGCCCCTCTTCCGCCAGCACCTTCCACATGTGCTGGAAGAAGCTAGGATCGTGCTGCCCGGAAGCCAGTATCTGCGGGTCGCGCCCCAGCACTTCGTGCGACTGGTAGCCGGTGATCTCGGTAAACGCGCCGTTGACCATGATGATGCGGTTCTGCTCATCGGTCACCATGATGCCGTCGGTGCTTTGCTCCAGCACCCGGCCAGCCAGCTCCAGCTTGGTGGCGGCGATGCGCTGGTCGGTGATGTCGCGGCGCACCATCAGCAAATGCAGGCGCTGGCCGCGACGGCCAAAGGTCGGCACACGGATCACGTCCAGCCAGCGCTGATTGCCCTGGCCGTCGTCGGCGACTTCCTGCATGTGCGAGGCCCGGCCCGACTGCCAGGTGGCTTCATCGGTCAAGGCACTCTGGCGCAGGCTCTCGCCCTGCGGATGGTTGCGGTCGGCAATCTCCAGATTGGTATAGCCGTAGGCCTCCTGCTCGCTCAGGCCCAGCACGGCCCGGGCCGCGGGGTTGGTCAGCAGCCAGCGGCCTTCGCCGTCCTTGAGGTAGACCATATCGGGTAAATGGCGGAACACCGAACCCAGCAGCTTGTCGCGGTCGCGCAGCAAGCGGTCAGACTCAGAGCGTGCAGTCACATCCAGTCCGACGCACCACACCGCATGCTGGCCTGCGCCAGACTGCAGCCCGTCTATCGTCGACCAGGCGATGCGCCGCTTCTCGCCGGACTTGGTGGTCAGCGTCCACTCCAAGTCCCGGAAATGCGGGCCCAGCTCCTGGAAATCAGCAGTCTTACGCGCCAGGTACAGAGGTTCGGGATACAGCCATTGCAGGGCTTCCGGGTGGTCGACCAGCTCTTCGCTCGCATAGCCGGATACGGCCTCGCACTCGCGGTTCCAGTAGGTGATGACTTGCCGGTGGCGCAAGTCGATAGCGCTGACCAGTACCGGCAGGCTGTCGAGCACCGCCAGGATCTGCGGCGATACGCCGGCATTCGCCACTAGGTCCACCACGCTATCCACCACCGCCCGCTGACGTGCAGCCCCGTCTCCCACCAGTAGGGCGTGGTCCACGAGGTGGCTCAGGCGTTTGGTTTCCACACAGGTTTCCTACAGATATGGCAAGCGGTGATAGACAAAATTTGTCCTCAAACGGTATGCGATTCAGGAGTCCATATTAGTGCATACCAGCTTGATTTTGGGAACTTTGTATAGAAACACTGCAGCCCAAATATCTGCCTACAAATCCGCAAAATGCGGGCTCGAAGGCGTCTAGCGCAGGGTCGCGGCGATGCGCTCCGCACAGGCCTGGGCCTGGGCCGCATCCCGGGCCTCGACCATCACGCGGACCAGCGGCTCGGTACCACTGGCGCGGATCAGCACCCGACCGTTGCTGCCCAGCTCGGCTTCGGCGGCCTGGGTGGCTAGCGGCAGTTGGGTGTTGGACTTCCAATCCTGGCCAGGCTGCAGGCGCACATTGATCAGCGTTTGCGGGAACAGGGTCAGGTCGGACAGCAGCTCAGCCAGCGTCTGGCCGGTGCGCACGCAGGCCTGCAGCACCTGCAAGGCACTGACCAGGCCGTCGCCGGTAGTGTGCTTGTCCAGCGCCAGCAGATGGCCGGAGCCCTCGCCGCCCAGCAGCCAGCCGCGCTTTTCCAGCTCCTCGAGCACATAGCGGTCGCCGACCTTGGCGCGCACCAGCTCAACGCCTTTTTCGCGCAAGGCCAACTCGACCGCCATATTGGTCATCAAGGTACCCACCACGCCCGGCACGGCATCGCCAGCACGTTTGCTCGTGACTTTGCCACCGCGCGAAAGACGCTCCTTGACCATCAGGTACAGGATCTCATCGCCATTGAACAAGCGACCATCGGCATCGACCATCTGCAAGCGGTCGGCGTCGCCGTCCAGCGCCACGCCGTAATCGGCCTGGTGCGCTTTGACGGCCTCGACCAGCGCCTGCGGATGGGTGGCGCCCACTTTGTCGTTGATGTTCAGACCATCGGGCGCGCAGCCAATCGCAACCACTTCGGCACCCAGCTCGTGGAATACCTTGGGAGCAATGTGGTAGGCCGCACCATGGGCACCATCGACAACGATCTTGATGCCTTTGAGGGTCAGCTGGTTGGGAAAGGTGCTTTTGCAGAATTCGATGTAGCGGCCGGCAGCGTCGTCGAGCCGGCGGGTCTTACCCAGCGAGGCGGAATCGGCCCATACCGGCGGGGTGTCCAGTGCGGCTTCGACCGCCAGCTCCCAGGCGTCGGGCAGCTTGGCGCCCTGCGCACTGAAGAACTTGATGCCGTTATCCGCAAACGGATTGTGGCTGGCGCTGATCACCACGCCCAGGCTGGCCCGCTGGGCCCTCGTCAAATAAGCCACGCCCGGCGTCGGCAGGGGGCCCAGCAGCACCACGTCCACGCCAGCAGAGTTGAAGCCGGATTCCAGCGCGCTCTCCAGCATGTAGCCGGAGATGCGGGTGTCTTTACCGATCAGCACCGTCGGACGGGCTTCGGTCTGCTTCAGCACCCGGCCCACGGCATGCGCCAGGCGCAATACGAAATCAGGAGTGATGGGCGCCTGGCCTACGGTACCGCGGATGCCGTCGGTGCCGAAGTAGTGTCGGGTCATGTATGTATCCTCTTGGTGGAATTGTGCGGCGCATTGTCGGCGCTAGATGGGCGCCATTGTGACAAAGAAGCTGAGGCCCGCGTTAGGCCTGCGCCGCCTCCCAGACCTTGACGGCCTGGGCGGTCTGCAACACGTCGTGCACGCGCACGATGTGGGCGCCGCGCTCGATCGCCAGCAGCGCGGCCGCCACGCTGGGGACCAGACGCTGCTGAGCATCCAGCGCACCGGCGCCCGCCGCCATGCCGGCCAGCGAAGATTTACGCGACCAGCCGACCAGCAGCGGATAGCCCAGCGCCAACAACTCGGACTGGCGGGCCAGCAGTGCAAAGTTCTGCGGCACGGTCTTGCCAAAACCCACACCGGGATCGAGCGCAATACGGGTCTTTTCGACCCCTAGAGCATGCAAATCCTGCGCAGAGTGCTCTAGAAAAAGTAGCACCTGGGCCACGGCATCGCCCTGCATGGGCACAGCCTGCATAGTTTGCGGCTCACGGTGCATGTGCATTAGACACACACCGCAGGCGGGGTGCTGCGCCACCACGGTCGATCCCGCCAGCGGATGCGCGGGGTCGGCCCAACGCAGAGCCCAGATGTCGTTGATGATGTCCACGCCCACATCCAGCGCCGCCTGCATGACTTGGGGCTTATAGGTATCGACCGAGATCGGCACACCCAAAGTCACCGCAGCCTGCAACACCGGCAGCAAGCGGGCCAGCTCCTGCTCCACCGGCACCGGCTGGGCACCGGGGCGGGTGGATTCCGCGCCGATATCCAGCATCTGCGCGCCGTCGCGCAGCAGCTGTTCGCAGTGCGCGAGCGCTGCGGCGGTGTGGGCATGCTGGCCACCGTCGGAGAAGGAATCGGGTGTCACGTTGACTATGCCCATCACCTGGGGCTGGGCCAGATCAATGCGGAAGCGGGTCGTTTGCCAGAACATGCGCGTAGAGAAAGTGATGGAGTGATAAAAGCCGGAAATGAAAACGGGGCCTGTGAAGGCCCCGTAGTCGATATCACAGCAGCTTAGGCGGCTGTGGGTGCGGGTTCGGTGGTCACCGCAGGTGCACCACCATTGCCGCCGTTGCTGCCACCGCCCGTGGGGGTGCGCGGCGTCCAGTCCTTCGGTGGACGGGGCTCACGGCCGGCCATGATGTCGTCAATCTGCTCGATATCGATAGTTTCCCATTCAAGCAAGGCCTTGGCCATTGCGTGCATTTTGTCGGCGTTGTCTTCAATCAACTTGCGAGCCAACGAGTATTGCTGGTCGATGATGCGGCGGACTTCACTGTCCACCTTCTGCATCGTCTGTTCGCTCATATTGGTGGTCTTAGTCACCGAGCGGCCCAGAAACACTTCGCCTTCGTTTTCAGCGTACACCATCGGGCCCAGTGCATCGGTCATGCCGTAACGGGTCACCATATCGCGGGCGATGGAGGTGGCGCGCTCAAAGTCGTTGCTGGCGCCGGTGGTCATCTGGTGCATGAACACTTCTTCGGCGATACGGCCACCGAACAACATGCTGATCTGGCTCAGCATGTATTCGCTGTCGTAGCTGTAGCGATCTTGGGCCGGCAGGCTCATGGTCACACCCAGGGCTCGACCACGGGGGATCACGGTAACCTTGTGCACCGGATCGCACTTGGGCAACAGCTTGCCGATAAGGGCGTGGCCAGACTCGTGGTAGGCCGTGTTGCGGCGCTCTTCCTCGGGCATGACCATGCTCTTGCGTTCCGGGCCCATCAGGATCTTGTCCTTGGCCTTTTCGAAATCCTGCATTTCCACAACGCGGGCACTGCGGCGGGCGGCCATCAATGCGGCTTCGTTGCACAGATTGGCCAGGTCGGCGCCCGACATACCAGGGGTCCCGCGGGCAATCACATTGGCGTTTACGTCCTGGCTGACCGGGATCTTGCGCATATGCACAGTCAGGATCTGCTCGCGGCCACGGATATCGGGCAAGGTCACGTAGACCTGGCGGTCGAAGCGACCTGGGCGCAGCAAGGCCGCATCCAGAATGTCCGGGCGGTTGGTGGCCGCGACCACGATCACACCGAGGTTGGTTTCAAAGCCATCCATCTCGACCAGCATCTGGTTCAGGGTTTGCTCGCGTTCGTCGTTACCACCGCCCAGGCCGGCGCCACGCTGGCGACCGACGGCGTCGATTTCATCGATGAAAATGATGCAAGGCGCGTTCTTCTTGGCGTTCTCGAACATGTCGCGGACCCGGGCAGCGCCCACGCCGACGAACATTTCCACGAAATCCGAACCGGAGATCGAGAAGAAAGGTACCTTGGCCTCGCCGGCAATACTCTTGGCCAGCAGCGTCTTGCCGGTGCCCGGCGGGCCGACCAGCAACAGGCCACGGGGAATGCGGCCACCCAGTTTCTGGAATTTTTGCGGGTCTTTCAGGAAGTCCACGACTTCCTTGACTTCTTCCTTCGCCTCATCGCAGCCGGCTACGTCGGCGAAAGTCACCACATTGTTGTTTTCGTCCATCATGCGGGCTTTGCTCTTGCCGAAGCTGAAGGCCCCGCCCTTGCCGCCGCCTTGCATCTGGCGCATGAAGTAAACCCAAACGCCAATCAACAGCAGCATGGGGCCCCAGCTGACCAGCAGGGTCATGAGCAGGGAGCCTTCTTCGCGGGGCTTGACGTCAAACTTGACGTTATTGGCAATCAGGTCGCCTACCAGACCACGGTCGAGGTAGGTGGCATTGGTACGGATGCGGCGGTCATCGTTGGTGATGGCCACGATCTCGGTACCGCCCTGGCCTTCTTGGATGGTGGCAGTTTTGATGTGTTTGCTGCGAACTTCATCCAGGAACTCAGAGTAACCGAGATAACCAGAACTCACGCCGGCGCGGGTGTCGAACTGTTTAAACACAGTGAACAGCACCATCGCGATGACGAGCCAAACGGCAATTTTGGAAAACCACGGATTTTTCAAGCAAGGCTCCGGTATAAAGACTTCAACGTAAGTGCGTACTATTTTAGGCGTTTCAAGAGCCCGCCCTGCTTATCTTGGCTATCGCAGCCATAGGAGCAACAAGGGTTTAGCCCAAAAACTAACCGTTTTCGGGATCTGGCTGAGCTGCCTTGGGCGCGACCTTGAGGCCTATGCCGACCAAAAACGTCTCGGTGGACTTGTCCCTGGAGGCCTTGGGCTTGACCGGTTTGACGGTATGGAACGACTGCCGGAACAGTTTGACCAGCGGATCGTAGGCGCCACCGTGGAACAATTTGGCCACCAAGGCCCCCTGGGGCTTCAAATGCGTCTGGCAAAAATCCACGGCCAATTCCACCAGGTTTTCCACCCGCGCCGCGTCGGCCGCATGGATACCCGACAAATTAGGCGCCATGTCGGAGATCACCACATCGGCCAAACGTCCTGCCATGGCCTCGGAGAGCCTGCCCAGCATCTCAGGTTCGCAGAAGTCCCCCTGCAGGAACGCAACCCCTTCGATGGGCTCCATAGGCAACAGATCGATGGCGATGATGCCGCCATTCAGCGCTCCCACGGCCGCGCCACCACCGGAGGCGGTCTTGGGCGACAGCTTGCGCCGCACATACTGGCTCCAGGCGCCAGGTGTCGACCCCAAATCCACCACCAGATGGCCGGGTTTGATCAGATGGAAGCTTTCGTCAATTTCCTTTAACTTGTAGGCTGCCCGGGCCCGATAGCCCTCGCGTTTAGCCAACACGACATAGGGGTCGTTGACGTGGTCGTTGAGCCACGCCTTGTTGACTTTTTTACTTTGTGTTTTAACTTTCATCTTGGCCTTGATAATACGCACATGTCTCAAATACAACTTACCCCTGCCCAGCGCAAGGTTCACCGCGCCGATGCCCACCATTTAAACCCGGTTGTCATGGTCGGCAGCGATGGCCTCACCCCCGCTGTCATCAAAGAAGTCAACCTGGCGTTGAACTCCCACGGCCTGATCAAGGTGCGGATTTTTTCGGACGACCGCGTCGCCCGGGAAACCATGTACCAGCAATTGGCCGACGAGCTCAGTGCAGCGCCTATCCAGCACATCGGCAAGCTGCTGGTACTGTGGCGCCCCCAGCCCGAAATCACCAAAGAGCGCAAAATCGACGAAGACCGCATGCCCGGTCCTCGCGACTTCAAGGTGCTCAAACATAGCACGCGCGGTGGTCAGCGCCCCGAGGTCAAGACCTTGCGGGTACTCGGCAACCAGCGCCTGACGGCCGGCGGCAATGTGAAACGCGCTAAGCCCAAGCCCAAGACCAGCCTGAAAAAACGCAGCCAGACCTGATTCAGCTGCGCGGCGTCGACACCTTCCACAGTGTCGCGCCGGCCGCCAGCCATTGCAGCAGGTACAGGCCCGTGCCCAGGCCGTGCCAGAGCTTTAGGTTTTCCCGCGCCACGATGTGCGGGGACACGGCAAACTCCACCAGCACCGCAGCAAACAAGCCAAAAGCTATAAAAATAGTAGCTACTGGCGCATGCTCCACCTGCGCCAGAGCCTGTTTTGATCTAGAAATCAACAGCAACAACAAAGTGCAGGCCATTGACAGCCAGGTTTGCGCCGTAAACAGCTTAGCCGCCGCACTGCCGGCCTGGGCCGGGGTCGGCAGCACCATGAACAGCAGCGGCACCACCATGAAACCCAGCGTGGTCAGACTGCCCCACCACAGGGCGGCCAGACCGATGGGCAAACGTTGGCGCATGGCTTAGATGTAGCTGACCGCCATCACTTCATAGCGCTTGATCCCGCCGGGCGCATTCACCTCGGCGGTATCTCCCACTTCTTTGCCGATCAGGGCACGGGCAATCGGGCTGGAGACGTTCACGCGGCCCAGCTTGAGGTCTGCCTCGTCTTCGCCAACGATCTGGTACTGCACGGCCTGGCCGGAATCTTCATCTTCCAGATCCACCGTGGCACCGAACACGACACGACCACCTGCGTCGAGCGCGGCGGGGTCGATGATCTGGGCGACAGAGAGCTTGCCCTCCACTTCCTGGATGCGGCCTTCGATAAAGCCCTGGCGGTCTTTCGCGGCTTCGTATTCCGCGTTCTCGCTCAGGTCACCTTGGGCACGGGCTTCTGAAATGGCGTTGATAACCCACGGACGGTCAACCGTCTTGAGCTTGTGCAACTCGGCCTTGAGTGTCTCAGCGCCGCGCTTTGTAATAGGGAGAGTGGACATAGTGAACCTGTATCTTTACTTTAGGCGGCTAGCTGAGCGTGCATTTCCTGGACCGAGATCACATCCAGATCATCCAGGTACTGCATGCCTTCCACCGCCGCTTCGGCACCAAAAATGGTGGTGAAGGTCGTGACGCGGGCCAGCAAGGCGGAGGTGCGGATGTGGCGGGAATCGGCGATCGCGTTGCGGCGCTCTTCCACGGTGTTGATGACCAGAGCAATCTCGTTGTTCTTGATCATGTCCACAATGTTCGGGCGGCCTTCGGTCACCTTGTTGACCGTGGTGCAGGCAATGCCCGCAGCCTGGAAAGCCGCTGACGTACCCTTGGTAGCGATCAAATCAAAGCCCAGCGCCGCCAAGCCGCGCGCGACTTCCACGGCACGCGCCTTATCGTTGTTTTTCACCGACACAAAAGCCTTGCCCGAACGCGGCAGCTTGGTGCCCGCGCCGATTTGCGACTTCACAAAGGCTTCGCCGAAGGTCTTGCCCACACCCATCACTTCGCCGGTGGACTTCATCTCGGGGCCGAGAATCGTGTCCACACCGGGGAACTTGACGAAGGGGAACACGGCTTCCTTGACGCTGAAATACGGCGGCGTGACTTCTTTGTGGATGCCTTGCGCGTCCAGCGACTGGCCGACCATGCAGCGCGCGGCCACCTTGGCCAGCTGGATCCCGGTGGCCTTGCTGACGAAGGGCACGGTACGAGATGCACGCGGGTTCACTTCCAGTACATAGATTACGTCCTTGCCGTCCACGTTCTGGATGGCGAACTGCACGTTCATCAGGCCGACGACCTTCAGCGCATGCGCCATGGCGGTGGTCTGGCGCTTAATTTCGCTAACGGTCTCGGCCGACAGGTAGTAAGGTGGCAGCGAGCAGGCCGAGTCACCGCTGTGCACGCCAGCTTGCTCGATATGCTCCATCACACCGCCGATGAACACGCGCTGGCCATCGCAGATCGCGTCCACATCGCATTCGATGGCGTCGTTCAGGAAGCGGTCCAGCAGCACAGGAGAGTCATGGCTAACCTTGACGGCCTCGCGCATGTAGCGCTCCAAGTCACGCTGCTCGTGCACGATTTCCATGGCACGACCGCCCAGCACATAGCTGGGGCGCACCACCAGCGGGTAGCCCAGGGCAGCAGCTTTTTCCAGCGCTTCGGGCTCGGTGCGGGCCGTGGCGTTCGGTGGCTGGCGCAGGTCCAGCGCATGCAGCAGCTTTTGGAAGCGCTCACGGTCTTCGGCCGCGTCGATCATGTCGGGACTGGTGCCGATGATGGGCACGCCGTTGGCCTCCAAGTCCAGCGCCAGCTTCAAGGGCGTTTGGCCGCCGTACTGCACGATCACGCCGAAAGGCTTTTCCTTGTCGACGATTTCCAGCACGTCTTCCAGGGTCAGCGGCTCGAAATACAGGCGGTCGCTGGTGTCGTAGTCGGTGGACACGGTTTCGGGGTTGCAGTTGACCATGATGGTCTCGTACCCGTCTTCGCGCATGGCCAGCGCGGCGTGCACGCAGCAGTAATCGAACTCGATGCCCTGGCCGATGCGGTTCGGTCCGCCGCCCAGCACCATGATCTTCTTCTTGTCGGTCGGTGCGGCTTCGCACTCGCCACCTTCGGCTTCGTAGGTCGAGTACAGGTAGGCGGTGTCGGTAGCGAACTCGGCCGCGCAGGTGTCCACGCGCTTGTAGACCGGACGTACACCCAGCGCACGGCGGGCGTTGCGCACCGCGGTGTCGGTGGTCTTCAACTGCTTGGCCAGGCGGCGGTCCGAGAAGCCTTTTTGCTTCAGGGCGCGCAGCGTGGCGGCGTCGATATCTTCCAGCGACTTGGTTTCCAGCTCCAGCTCGATCTTCACGATCTGCTCTATCTGCACCAGGAACCAGGGGTCGATCTTGGTCAGCGCAAACACTTCGTCCACGCTCAGGCCCTGGGCAAACGCGTCGCCCACGTACCAGATGCGCTCGGGGCCAGGCTCGCCCAGCTCTTTTTCCAGAACTTCGCGGTCCTGGGTTTTCTCGTTCATGCCGTCCACACCAACTTCCAGGCCGCGCAGGGCTTTCTGGAAGGATTCCTGGAAGGTCCGGCCCATGGCCATGACTTCACCGACCGACTTCATCTGCGTAGTCAGGCGAGCATCGGCGGTGGGGAATTTTTCGAAGGCGAAACGTGGGATCTTGGTGACCACGTAGTCGATGCTGGGCTCGAAGCTGGCGGGCGTAGCGCCGCCCGTGATGTCGTTGCGTAGCTCGTCCAACGTGTAGCCGACAGCCAACTTGGCCGCCACCTTGGCGATGGGGAAGCCGGTGGCCTTGGAAGCCAGTGCCGAGGAACGCGAGACCCGCGGATTCATCTCAATCACCACCATGCGCCCGTCTTTCGGGTTGATGGAGAACTGCACGTTGGAGCCGCCGGTGTCCACGCCGATTTCGCGCAGCACGGCCAGGCTGGCATTGCGCAGCAGCTGGTATTCCTTGTCGGTCAGGGTCTGGGCGGGTGCCACGGTGATCGAGTCACCGGTGTGCACGCCCATCGGGTCCAGGTTTTCGATCGAGCAGACGATGATGCAGTTGTCGGCGGTGTCGCGCACCACTTCCATCTCGTACTCTTTCCAACCCAGCAGCGATTCTTCGATCAGCAGCTCGTTGGTAGGCGAGGCTTCCAGGCCGCGCTTGCAAATCGTTTCGAACTCTTCGGCGTTGTAGGCGATGCCGCCGCCGGTGCCGCCCAGGGTGAAGCTGGGGCGGATGACCGTGGGGAAGCCCAGGGTCTTCTGCACGTCCCAGGCTTCCTGCATGCTGTGGGCGATGCCGGAACGGGCCGAGCCCAGGCCGATCTTGGTCATCGCGTCCTTGAACTTCAGGCGGTCTTCGGCCTTGTCGATGGCTTCGGGCTTGGCGCCGATCAGCTCAACCTTGTACTTTTCCAGCACGCCGTTGTGCCACAGGTCCAGCGCGCAGTTCAGCGCGGTCTGGCCACCCATGGTCGGCAGGATCGCATCGGGGCGCTCCTTGGCAATGATCTTCTCGACGGTTTGCCAGGTGATGGGCTCGATGTAGGTAACGTCGGCTGTGGCCGGGTCGGTCATGATCGTTGCCGGGTTGCTGTTGATCAGAATGACTTTGTAGCCCTCTTCGCGAAGCGCCTTGCAGGCTTGCACGCCGGAGTAGTCGAACTCGCAGGCCTGGCCGATGATGATCGGGCCAGCGCCAATGATGAGAATGGATTTAAGGTCGGTCCGCTTAGGCATTTTTTGTTTTCTCCATCAGTGCGGTAAAGCGGTCAAACAGGTACGAGATATCGTGTGGGCCAGGCGACGCTTCAGGGTGACCCTGGAAGCAGAACGCCGGCTTGTCGGTACGGGCCAGGCCTTGCAGCGTGCCGTCGAACAGGGATACATGGGTGGCGCGCAGATTGGCGGGCAGGCTGGCCTGGTCCACAGCAAAACCGTGGTTCTGGCTGGTAATGCTGACGCGGCCATCGTCCAGGTCTTTCACCGGGTGGTTCGCGCCGTGGTGGCCAAACTTCATCTTGAAGGTCTTGGCGCCGCTGGCCAGGGCCATGATCTGGTGGCCCAGGCAGATGCCGAAGGTGGGGATTCCAGACTCAATCAATTCACGAGCCGCTGCAATCGCGTAGTCGCAAGGCTCAGGATCGCCAGGGCCGTTGGACAGGAACACGCCGTCGGGCTGCAACGCCAGCACGCCTTTGGCGCTGGTCTGGGCCGGAACCACGGTGATGCGGCAGCCGCGGCTGGCCAGCATGCGCAGGATGTTGAACTTGACGCCAAAGTCGTACGCCACCACATGGAAGCGTGGCTCGGTCTGCTCGCCATAGCCTTGGTGCAGTTGCCATTCGGTCTGGGTCCAGGCATAGGACGCTTTGGCCGACACCACCTTGGCCAGGTCCAGGCCGGCCATGCTGGGCGCAATCTTGGCGGCAGCCACGGCTTGGGCAATCGCCTCGGGCGTGACGTCATGGCCAGCAGGCAAGCCCAGGATGCAACCATTCTGCGCACCGTGGGTACGCAGATGGCGGGTCAGCATGCGGGTGTCGAGGTTGGCGATGGCGACGGTGTTTTGCTGGACCAGGTAGTCCGACAAGCCCATGTGGCTGCGGAAGTTGGAGGCGACCAGCGGCAGGTCTTTGATGACCAGGCCGGCAGCATGCACTCCAGCAGCTTCAACGTCTTCCACATTGACACCGTAGTTGCCGATGTGGGGGTACGTCAGGGTGACGATCTGCTGGCAGTAGCTGGGGTCGGTGAGGATTTCCTGGTAGCCGGTCATGGCGGTGTTGAACACCACCTCGCCCACGGTGGAGCCTGCGGCTCCAATGGAATTGCCAACAAAGACCGTGCCGTCTGCGAGCGCCAGGATGGCGGATGGGAAGGTTCCCTGAAGAGACAAAAGCACTGGGTTCTCCGAAATAGTTACGGGTACGCCCAAGCGGTCCAAGAGAAAACTCTTGCAAATGCTCTGGAAGGGGGTTCGGTAGGACCGGCGCTAGGCGTACGTGGATGCGGGAAAGCCCACGATTATATCGCCGCCGGCCAGGGCTCCGACCAAGCTACCGTACTTTCCCATGGCCCAGCCGCCAGGTTTTACATCTGCTGGGCGGGCGGTGAATCTGCCGGGTGCGGATGCCGCGGGCTTGATCCATAACGCCGGTCCAGCCACAAATCGCAAAAATTTAAACGAAATCAGCCTCTAGCGCATATGAATACAGCGCAAGCAGCTATCAATAGCAGAGCAAACACGGTGCCCCGCCACCGCAGTTTCGTCCAGCCATCTTGCATGCAAATACAATTACGAATTATTCGCATTACTTAAACTGGATTTCCTGCCCTCCTGCGGGCCGCACCATGCTTGCCGCCGAAACCCATTTCCAGGACATTGCCGCGCTCTACCGCCAGCACCACAGCTGGCTGAACGCGTGGCTGCGGCGCAAGCTGGGCTGCTCCGAGCAAGCAGCCGACCTGGCGCACGACACCTTTGTGCGCATCCTGAACGCCCGCGCACCGGCCCAGGGCCTGGCCCGCCTGGACGCACCGCGCGCCTACCTCACCACCACGGCCCAGCGCCTGCTGGTCGACCGGGCGCGGCACCAGCGCATCGAGCAGTCGTATCTGGCCGGCCTGGCGGCCATGGCCGGCACGCTGGACGGCGCGCCCTCGCCCGAGGCCGTGCTGATCGCCCTGCAGGCACTGGAGCAGCTGAGCGCCGCGCTGCAAAGCCTGCCGGCCAAGGGCCGTGAAGCGTTTTTGCTGCACTACCTGGAAGACGCCAGCCAGCCGGTAATTGCGGCACAGCTCGGCGTCTCGGTGCGCATGGTGCAGAAATACCTGGCCCAAGGCCTGCTGCGCTGCCACCAGGTGCTGGACCATGGCTAGCCTGTCCATCCCCGATGCCATTGCCGCCCAGGCCGCCGACTGGACGGTACGCCTGAGCGCCGCCGACCCGCTGGAGCGCGACAACGCTCGCGCCGGCTTTGCGGCCTGGCAGCAGCAAGACCCCTTGCACGCAGCCGCCGCCCAGCGCATGCAGAGCGTGATGGACCGCATGGCCAGTGTGCGCAGCGCCAGCGGCGGCCACCCCGGCCCGGCGCGCGCCGCCTTCCAGGCGGCCTTCAACCCGGCCAAAAACCCTCCCACCAACCGCCGCCCCAAGCGCATGGCAGCCATGCTGGCCCTGGTCATGGCACTGGTGCTACCGGGCTGGCTGGTATTGGTATGGCAGGCCTACCCGCCCAGCTATATCGCGGCCGACCTGCGCACCGGCACCGGCCAGTGGCAAACCCGCACCCTGGCCGACGGCAGCCGCATCACCCTGGGCAGCGGCAGCGCCGTTGACCTTCACTTTGACCCGCAGCGCCGCACCCTGGTGCTGCTACAGGGCGACATCCTGGTCGATGTGGCCCACGATGCGCAGCGCCCGTTTGTGGTCGAAACCGCGCAGGGCCGCATCCGCGCGCTGGGCACGCGCTTCAGCGTGGACACCAAGCCGGGCAGCACGCTGCTGACCATGCTGGAGTCCAGCGTCTGGGTGCAAACCGCAGCACAGACCGGCAGCGATGGCACCGCCATCCAGGCCGGCCAGCGGGTGCGCATCCGCTCCGACGGCCTGGGCCCGGTCGAGGCGGTGGATGTGCGCAGCGTGCAGGACGCCTGGAAGTTCCACCAGCTGGTGGCCCGCGACCAGCCGCTGCCCGAGGTGCTGGACGTTTTGGGTCGGCACCGGCCGGGCCGCATCGTCTACAACCGCGCACAGCTGCAAGACATCCGCATGCTCGCCGTGCTGCCGCTGGACGACACCGACCGCGCACTGCAACTGCTGACCGACAGCCTGCCCGCGCTGCGCGTGCGCCGCCTGACGCCGTATCTGGTGCTGGTCGATGCACCGGCCCAGCCCTGAGCTCCAGCAGCCATGCAGACCCGCTGCCCCCAATATTTTCAGCAACAGGTTCGTGTTTCCGCGTCTCGTGCGTCAAGGCAGGGGTACGCGACGAAAAACGGACCGCCAGGCCGCCTGGATGCACACCATCACCCTCCAGGCACATGCGTTAGCTGGTTCCCGGTTTCGTTTTTTCTACAAAACGGCCACAACGAGGACCTCTCACCCATGCAGCCCCTGACCCTGAACACTGCCCGCCGCCCCCTGGCCCTGGCCATCCAACTGGCCCTGGCCGCCACCCTGGCCACGGGCGTGCACGCCCAAACCGCCACGCCGCCAGCCGCCACCGCCTACGACATCCCGGCCAGCAGCCTGGTCGATGCGCTGAGCCGCTTCGCCCAGCAGTCGGGCGTGGCCATCGCCATCGAGGCCGACAAGCTCAAGGGACTGCAAACCCCCGGCCTGCGCGGCAGCTACGGCGTGGAAGAAGGCTTTGGCCTGCTGCTGCGCGGCAGCGGCTATGCACTGGGCAAGACCGCGGCCGGCTATCTGCTGTTACCGGCACCCCAGGCAACCCCAGGTCCGGCGGCCACGCTGCCGGCGGTCACCGTCACCGCCGCGGCAACCAATGAGGCGCCAGGCCTGCAGGCCCGGCTCAGCGCCGGCGCCCTGGGCACGCGCAGCCAGCTGGAAACACCGCTGTCCACCACGGTGGTGACGCGAGAGGAACTGTCACAGCGGCAAATCTCCAAGCTCGGCGATGTATTTGCCCTGGACGCCGGCGTGACCGACAACAGCGGCGCCTACAGCAGCTGGGCCACCTATGTGACGGTGCGCGGCCTGGACCTGGACTGGCAAAACGCCTACCGCATCGACGGCAAGCCCTTTCTCAGCTACGCCATCACCCTGCCCTACGAGCACTTCGAGCAGATCGAGCTGCTCAAGGGCTCTTCGGGCTTTCTGTACGGCTTTGGCTCGCCCGGCGGGCTGATCAACTACGTGAGCAAGCAGCCCACCGATGAGCCGCTGCGCAGCATCGAGCTCGGCTACAAGACCAACAGCATCTGGAGCCAGAGCGTCGATCTGGGCGGCCGCTTCGGCAACGACAAGCAGTTCGGCTACCGCCTGAACGCCGTCAATGAAAACGGCAAGACCTTCAACGACGGCAACGTAGACCGGCAGTCGCTGTCGCTGGCACTCGACGCGCGGCTCACCCCCAACCTGGTGTGGAGCTTCGATTCGCTGTACCAAAAGCGCAAGACCGAGGGCCAAGGCCCGTCCATCTCGGCCGCGCAGCTCAGCGGCAGCAGCCTGCCGAACAGCGTGCTGGGCGACAGCCAGCAGCTGCTGAGCGACGGGCAGTTTCTCGACACCGATTTCCTGTTCACCTCCACCGGCCTGAAGTACCAGATCGCCCCCGACTGGACGGCCAGCACCCACTACAGCTACAGCACCTCCAAGCGCAGCCGCAACGAAAGCATCCTGTACCTGCAGGACGCGGCCGGCAACTACAACGAAAACCGCTCCGACACCCGCGAAGGCCACCGCTTCGACCAGTGGCAGCTGATGCTGGAAGGCAAGGCCCGCACCGGCATGCTGGCACACCAGCTGGTGTTTGGCGCCGCCTGGCAAAAGCAGCTGAACGACTACAGCAGCAACGGCGTCTGGGCCACGCTGGGCACGGGCAATATCTTCGCCGCCAACACCAACAACTACACCAGCCTGGGCAACCTGAACCTGTACCGCGCGGGCGACATCAGCCAGAAAGCCGTGTTCGCCAGCGACACGCTGAGCCTGTCCGAGCGCTGGTCGGTGCTGGCCGGCCTGCGCCACACCCGCTATGCGCAAAACGACTACAACCTCGACGGCAGCAGCCTGAGCCGCTACGCCGACAGCGTGACCACCCCGACCCTGGCACTGATGTTCAAACCGCAGGCCCACACCATGGTCTACACCAGCTACATGCAGTCGCTGGAGCCGGGCAAGACCGTCGGCAGCACCTATGCAAATGCAAATCGGCTGCTGGACCCGCTGACCAGCAAGCAGTACGAGATCGGCGTCAAGTCCGAGCAGGAGCGCTGGAGCGCCACCGCCGCACTGTTCCGCATCGAGCGGCCCAGCGAGTATGCGAATGCCAGCAATGTGCTGGTGCAGGACGGCGAATCCCGCTACCAGGGCCTGGAGCTGGGCGCCAGCGCCCGTGTCGGCGCGCAATGGCAGCTGGGCGGCAACCTGATGCTGCTGGACACCGCCTACAACAAGGGCATTGCCAACATCGGCAAGCGCGTGGCCGGTGCCCCCGAATGGATGGCCACCGCCCGCCTCGCCTACAAGGTGGCTCAGGTACCCGGGCTGGACCTGACGGCGGATGCCAAGTTCACCGGCAATGTGATGCTGAATGCCGCCAACAGCGTGCAGGTCGGCGGCCACACCGTGCTCAACCTGGGCGCCAGCTACAGCCTGAACCTCGGCGGCTACGCCACCACCCTGCGGGCCAGCGTCAACAACGCGGCCGATGCCCGCTTCTGGGAATACCAGTACGCCAACTGGATCAAACCCGCGGACCCGCGCAGCCTCAGCCTGAGCGCCCGCTTCGACTTCTGACAAGGTACTACCGCATGCGTTCGTTACTCGTTCTCGTCCACCGTTGGTCCGGGCTGTTCATTGCCGGCTTCCTGTTCATCTCGGGCCTGACCGGCGCGGTGATCTCCTGGGACCACGAGCTCGACGGGTGGCTGAACCCCCACCTCACCGAGGCCCACAGCGTCGGCCCGGCGCTGCCGCCGCTGGAGCTGGCGCGCCAGATCGAGGCCCGCCACCCGACGGTGCAGGTCGGCTTTGTGCCGCTGGCGGTAGAGCCCGGCCATTCGCTGGCCTTCGGCGTCGAACCCCGCGTCGACCCGGCCACCGGTGAACTGTTCCGGCCGGGTTTCAACCAGGTGTTTGTCGACCCGGTATCGGGCGCCGAGCTGGGCCGGCGCGAATGGGGCGCGGTCTGGCCGATCCAGAAGGACAACTTCATCTCCTTCCTCTACGTGCTGCACTACAGCCTGCACATGCCGGCCTTCTGGGGCATAGACCGCTGGGGCGTGTGGCTGCTGGGCGTGGTGGCCCTGGTCTGGACGGTGGATTGCTTCACCGGCTTCTACCTGACGCTGCCGCCACCCAAGACCGGACCGGCCGCGCCGCGCAAATCCTGGTGGCAGCGCTGGAAGCTGGCCTGGAAGGTCCGCTGGAAGAACGGCGCCTACAAGCTGAACTTCGACCTGCACCGCGCCGGCAGCCTGTGGACCTGGGCGCTGTTGTTCATCGTGGCCTTTACCGCGTTCTCGCTGAACCTGTACCGCGAGGTGTTCTTCCCGGTGATGTCGCTGGTGTCCAATGTCACGCCCTCGCCTTTTGACACGCGCCAGCCGCGCGCCGAAAACCAGCCGCTGGTCGCCCAGCTCGGCTACGCCCAGGCGCTGGACGCGGCGCGCCAGGAGGCCAGCCAGCGCGGCTGGGCCGAGCCCACCGGTTCTGTGTTCTACGCGCGCAGCTTCGGCATCTACGGCGTGGCCTTCTTCCAGCCGGAGGACGACCACGGCGCGGGCGGTGTTGGCCACCGCACCCTGTACCTGGACGGCCAGGACGGGCACATCCTGGGCGAGCGCGAGCCCTGGAAGGGCACGGCCGCCGACATCTTCGTCCAGGCCCAGTTCCCGCTGCATTCGGGCCGCATTCTGGGCTTGCCCGGGCGTATCCTGATCTCGCTGATGGGCCTGGTGGTGGCCATGCTCAGCGTGACCGGGGTCTACATCTGGCTGAAGAAGCGGCGGGCGCGGGTGAAGGCCGGTGCAACGGCTGCGGTGCGCAGCTACCCGGCGTCCACCGTTTATAAGTAAAAAGTGGCTCTGGCGCAGGTAGATCCTGCGCGGGCAGCTACGATAACAGTAGCAAAAACGGAATTTAGCGCTGGCCTATGGCCGAGGCATGCAGGCAGATCGCCGCCGCCGCCGCCACGTTCAGCGATTCCTCACCGCCCGGCTGGCCGATGCGCACCGCGATCTGGGCGCGGGCCTGCAAGGCCGGGCCCACGCCCTGCCCTTCGTGGCCCATGGCCCAGGCGCAGGGAAAGGGCAGCTTCTGGTCCTGCAGCAACGCCCCCTGGTGCGAGCTGGTAACCACCAGGGGCACGGCCAGCGCCTCCAGCGCCTCGGGCTCCAGGCCTTCGATCAGCTTCAGGCCGAAATGCGCGCCCATGCCGGCACGCAGCACCTTGGGGCTCCACAGCGCCGCCGTGCCCTTGAGCGCGATGATCTGCTTGAAGCCGAAGGCACCTGCGCTGCGCAGGATGGAGCCGACATTGCCGGCGTCTTGCACCCGGTCGAGGATGACGCTGGCGGCCGCCGGGTCCAGCGCGGTGGCGCTGGGCAGGTTGATGACAAAACCCATGGGCGCGGGGGATTCCAGGCTGCTCAGGTCGGCCAGCAGTTTGTCTGCCATTACTATGGTTTTAATAGCTGCCTGCGCATATTGCGCTTGCGCCTGAGGCCAAAAAGACTCTGAAAACACCGCCAGCGCCGGCTTCCAGCCGCGGGCCAGCGCAGCCCGGCACAGATGGTCGCCCTCCAGCCAGACCCGGCCCTGCTTGCGGTAGGCCGTGCTGTCCTGCGACAAGCGGCGCAGCTCTTTCAGCAACGGGTTGTCGCGCGACTGGATGTGGGTGATGGGATCAGAACTCATGGCAGAACCGCGATAGACATGCGGGTGATCACCTGGGTGACGGGTGAAAAGGTTTTACGGTGCAGCGGGCAGGCGCCGTGGGTCTGCAGAGCCGCCAGGTGTTCGGCCGTGCCATAGCCCTTGTGGCCGGCAAAGCCGTACTGCGGGTAGTCCAGGTGGACCTGGGCGCACCAGCGGTCGCGCGTCACCTTGGCCAGGATGGAGGCCGCCGAGATCGCCGGCACCAGGGAGTCGCCTTTGACGATGGCGTCGCTGGTCATGCTCAGCGTGGGCAGGCGGTTGCCGTCGACCAGCACATGGCCGGGTTTGAGGCGCAGGCGGGTGACGGCGCGCTGCATGGCCAGCATGGTGGCCTGCAGGATGTTGAGGCGCTCGATTTCTTCCACGCTGGCTTCGGCAATCGAGCAGCACAAGGCCTTGGCCAGGATTTCGTCGAACAGCTGCTCGCGCCGCTTGGCGGTCAGCTTCTTGGAATCGGCCAGGCCACGGATGGGGCGTAAATCGTCCAGGATCACCGCCGCGGCCACCACCGGCCCGGCCAGCGGCCCGCGCCCGGCCTCGTCCACGCCGGCAACCAAGCCACGCGGGCTCCAGGCGAGCGGAACCTGTTCAGGCGTTGATAATTTTTTCGATGGCATCGGTGGCAAGCTGGGCGGTATCGCGCTGCAGCGTGTGGTGCAGCGCGGTAAATTTTTCTTCAAGGGCGGCGATTTTCGCAGAGCCCTTGGCGTCCAGCCACTGCAGCGTGGCCTCGGCCAGAGCCTTGGGCGTGGCGGCATCCTGCAGCAGCTCGGGCACCACGAAGTCGGCGCACAGGATGTTTGGCAGGCCGACCCAGGGCTGCAGCTGCTTGCGCTGCATCAGCTTCCAGGACAGCCAGTGCATGTTGTAGGCGATCACCATCGGCCGCTTGAACAGCGCGGCCTCCAGCGTGGCCGTACCACTGGCGATCAGGGTCACGTCGCAGGCGGCCAGCACGGTGTGCGACTGGCCGGCAACGATCTGCACGCGCCCGGCCAGGCCGGCCTGGGCGACGATGGCTTCGATCCGCTCTTTCAGCGAAGGGATCGCTGGCACTACAAATTTAATAGCTGGTCGCGCAAGCAGTATCTGCGCTGCAGCCTGAAAGAACCGCAAGGCCAGGTATTTGATTTCAGACTGGCGGCTGCCGGGCAAGATGGCGACCACGTCGTCTGCATCGCCCAAGCCCAGCTTCTGTCTCGCGGCGGCGCGGTCGGGGTTGAGCGGGATGACGCTGGCCAGCGGGTGACCTACATAGGTGGCGGCAATGCCGTGCTCGGCCAGCAGTGCCGGCTCGAACGGGAAGATGCACAGCACATGGTCGGCCGCGCGGCAGATCTTCTCGACCCGCTCGGCACGCCAGGCCCAGATCGACGGGCAGACGAAATGCACGGTCGGCACGCCCTGGGCCTTCAGCGCGGCTTCCAGGCCCAGGTTGAAATCGGGCGCATCCACGCCAATAAACACCGCCGGGCGCTCTTGCAGCAGGCGTTCGCGCAGCTGCTTGCGGATGTTGATGAGCTCGTACAGACGCAGAAAAACGTCCATGTTGTAGCCGTGCACGGCCAGCTTGTCGCTGGGCCAGGCCGCCTGGAAGCCACGCTTGGCCATCTGCGGACCGCCGATGCCGGTGGATTGCAGGTCGGGCCAGTGCGCGCGCAAGCCGTCCAGCACCAGGCCCGCCAGCAAGTCGCCAGAGGCCTCGCCGGCCACCATGGCGATACGGGGAGCGGACATCAGCGGGCGATACCGCTGACGGAAGAGCCGAGGAAGTCGTCCATCAGCGCGATGTCTGCCGCGGCTTCGGGCATCTGGGCCGCCAGGGCCTGGATCGCGGCACGGGCCTCGTCCAGGGTCTTGCCCTGGCGGTAGATCAGCTTGTGCATCTCGCGGATGGCCTTCAGGCTCGCATCCGAAAAATCACGCCGCTTCAGGCCCACCAGATTGACTGCGCGTACCTCCAGCGGATGGCCATCCACCACCATGAAGGGCGGTACATCCTTGTTCACATGGCTGGCAAAGCCAACCATGGTATGGGCGCCGATGCGCATGCGCTGCAGCACGCCGGTGAGTCCGCCGATGGTCGCCCAGTCGCCAACCTGCACATGGCCAGCCAGCGTGGTGTTGTTGGCCATGGTGATCTGGTTGCCCAGCTGGCAGTCGTGCGCGATGTGCACGTAAGCCATGATCCAGTTGTCGTCGCCGATACGGGTCGCGCCGGCGTCCTGTACTGTGCCGAGGTTGAAGGTGCAGAACTCGCGGATGATGTTGCGGTCGCCAATTACCAGTTCGGTGGGCTCGCCGGCGTACTTCTTGTCCTGTGGCACCGCGCCCAGCGAGTTGAACTGGAAGATCCGGTTGTCGCAGCCAATCGTGGTGTGGCCTTCGATGACGCAGTGCGGACCGACCGTGGTGCCGGCGCCGATCTTCACATGCGGGCCGATCACGGTGTAAGGGCCGACGCTGACCGAGTCGTCCAGCTGGGCCGACGGGTCCACCAGGGCAGTAGCGTGGATAGCGGTCACACGCAGTCCTTAGGCAATGGTGCGCATCGCGCAGGTCAGTTCGGCTTCGACCGCCAGCTCGTCACCCACGGTGCCCTTGCCTTTGAACTTGAAGATGCCGGACTTCATGCGCACCAGCTCCACGTCCAGCATCAGCTGGTCGCCAGGTTCGACCGGGCGCTTGAAGCGCGCGTTGTCGATGGCGGCAAAGTAGTAGACCGTGTCGTCGTCGGGCGATTTGTTCAGGGCATCGAAAGCCAACAGGGCGGCGGCCTGGGCCAACGCCTCCAGCATCAGCACGCCGGGCATGACCGGGCGGCGCGGAAAATGGCCCTGGAAAAACGGCTCGTTGATGGTGACGTTCTTGAACGCGCGGATGGACTTGGATTTTTCGATGCTCAGCACCCGGTCCACCATCAGAAAGGGGTAACGGTGGGGCAGCTGCTTAAGGATTTGGTGGATGTCCATCATGGTGTTTCTAGGCTCTTCAAATGTTGTTCTAGTGATTTTTCGACCGCCTTCAAGCGGTCACGCAAACTGTGCAGCTGTTTCAAGGAGGCAGCGTTCTTTTCCCACTTGCTGTTTTCGTCAATCGGAAACATGCCGGTGTAGTGGCCTGGCTGCGAGATCGACCGCGTCACCACCGTGGCGGCAGAGATGTTGACACGGTCGGCCAGCGTCAGATGGCCCAGCACGATGGCCCCGCCGCCTACGGTGCAATGCGCGCCAATGTGGGCGCTGCCGGCCACGCCGACGCAGCCAGCCATGGCAGTGTGTTCGCCGATCTGCACGTTGTGGCCGATCTGGATCAGATTGTCGAGCTTGACGCCGTTAGCTATCACGGTGTCGTCAAGCGCACCGCGGTCTATGCAGGTATTGGCGCCGATTTCCACGTCGTCGCCGATGCGCACCGCGCCCAGCTGTTCGATCTTTTCCCAGGCGCCGGCATTCGGCGCAAAGCCAAAGCCGTCGGCGCCAATCACCACACCCGCATGCAGCAGGCAGCGCGCACCGATGCTGCAGTCTTCCCCCAACGTAACCCTGGACTTGAGCACCGTATCGGCGCCGATGCGGGCACCGCGCTCGACTACGCACAGCGGGCCGATGCGGGCGCTGGGGTCGATCACCGCGCTGGGGTCGATTACCGCGCTGGGGTGGATGGCCGGGCCGGCCACGGCTGCGCGTTGGCGCTTCCACAGCTGGGTGAGTTTGGCAAAGTAGAGATACGGGGCATCGGCCACGATGCAGGCGCCACGTGCCAGGGCCAGATCGCGCTGGGCCGGACCGACGATCACGCAGCCCGCCTGGGAGCTGGCCAGCTGCTGCTGGTACTTGGGATTGCTGAGAAAGGCCAGCTGCGACGGTCCGGCTGATTCCAACGGCGCGATGCCGTCGATGACCAGTGCCGCGTCGCCGTGCAGCTCGCCCCCCAGGGCTTCCACGATTGCGCCTAGACGCAGCGCCATGTTGGAGCCCCCTCTTGGCGAATTACTTGGCGCCGACGCCGTTCAAAGCCTTGATGACCTTGTCCGTGATGTCGTACTTGGGGTTGATGTACACGGCCTCTTGCAGCACGGCATCGTATTTTTCAGTCTCGGCAACCTGCTTGATGACCTTGTTGGCCTTTTCCAGCACTTGTTGCAGCTCTTCATTCTTGCGGGAGTTCAGGTCTTCCTGGAACTCGCGGCGCTTACGCTGGAAATCGCGGTCTTGCTCGACCAGCTGTTTCTGGCGTGACGCGCGTTGGCTTTCAGCCAAGGTCGTAGCTTCACGTTCGAACTTGTCGGAAGCTGCTTTCAAGACGGCGCCAGCATCGCTGAGCTCTTTCTCGCGCTTGGCAAATTCTTGCTCCAGCTTGGCCTGGGCTGTCTTGGCCGCCGCCGACTCGCGGAAGATGCGGTCCGTGTTGACAAATCCAACGCGGAACTCGTCTGCCTGCGCATGTGCCGACAGAAGCATGGCTCCCAGCACAATGCCGGAGCCCCAGTTGCGTAGAAAATTCTTCATTAGAAAGACGTACCTATTTGGAATTGCAAGGGTTGGATTCTATCGCCAGCGAATTTACGCACGGGTTTGGCATAAGCCAAACGCAGCGGGCCGACGGGAGATATCCAGCTCAAACCCACGCCGACCGAAGCCCGCGTTTCGTTGAGGCGTACTTTTTCGGTATCGCCGTAGACATTGCCCACGTCCGCGAAGGCGAACAAGCGCAAAGTGCGATCGTTGCCGGCGCCGGGGAACGGCGACTGGATTTCGGTGTTCAGGGTGAACTTCTTGGGACCGCCAATCACCGAGCCGGTGACATCGCGCGGGCCTAGCGTACCTTGCTCGAAGCCACGGACCGAACCCAGGCCACCGCCGTAGAAGTTCTTGAACACGGGGAACGGACGGTTGCCCAGCCCCTTGCCCCAGCCGGCTTCGCCGTTGAAGGCCAGGGTGAACTGCTTGGTCAGTGGCACGTACTGCTGGTACTGGTAATTGGTACGGGTGTAGTGCGCATCACCGAACAAACCGAGTTCGCTGTTCAGGCGCTGGTAGACACCGCTGCTGGGCGCCAGCGTGCTGTCGCGGTCATCGCGCGACCAGCCAATCGACAAAGGCGCGGCGGTACTGGTGTAGCCGAATTCGGCTGCATACGCCAAGTAGGCCGCCGGGATATTGGTACCGGGCTTGATGGTGGTGCGCTCCAGGGCGGCGCCGAAATACACGGTGTCCAACTCGCTGAAGGGCACGCCGAACTTCAGGCCCGCACCCTGGGTGACCAGCTGGTAATTACCACCTTGGTCGTTGTACGGCTTGGTGGCGCGGTGGTAGACGTCGATGGAGCGCGAAATACCTCCGGTGGTGAAGTACGGATCGACCGTGCTGACCACGACCGCCTGGTTGTACTTGCTGGTGTTGACTTCCAGGCCTAGGTAGTTACCCGAGCCGAAGGCGTTTTCCTGCTTGATGCTGAACGACAGCGAAACCTTTTCGGCACTGGAGAAGCCAGCGCCCAGCTGGATGCTGCCGGAAGACTTTTCTTCGACATTGATCTGCACGTCGACCTGGTCGGGCGAGCCCGCCACGTCCTGGGTTTCCACGCCGACTTCCTTGAAGTAGCCGAGCCGGTCGACCCGGTCGCGCGACAGCTTGATCTTGTCGCCGTCGTACCAGGACGATTCGAACTGGCGGAACTCGCGGCGGATCACTTCGTCGCGGGTGCGGCTATTGCCGGCCACATTCACCTTGCGCACATAGGCGCGGCGCGAGGGCTCGGCCTGCATCACCAGCACCACGCGGTTGGTCGAACGGTCGATCTCGGGACGGGCCTCTACCTGGGCGAAAGCAAATCCGAAGCTGCCGAAATTATCTTTGAAAGCCTTGGTGGTCTTGGCCACCAGGTCGGCGTTGTAAGCCTCACCCGGTTTGATGCTGACCAGCGACTTGAACTCGTCTTCCTTGCCCAGGAAGTTGCCTTCCAAGCGCACCGCAGACACCACGAAACGCTCGCCTTCAGTGACGTTCAAGGTGATGGAGATGCTTTGCTTGTCCGGAGAAATCGCCACCTGGGTGGAATCGACCTTGAACTCCAGATAGCCGCGCGACAGGTAGTACGAGCGCAGCGTCTCGATGTCGGCATTCAGCTTGGCGCGGGTATAGCGGTCCGACTTGGTGTACCAGCTGAGCCAGCCGCCGGTATCCAGCTCGAACAGGTTGCGCAGCGTGGATTCGCTGAAAGCCTTGGCACCCACGATGTGGATGTCCTTGATCTTGGCAGGCTCGCCTTCGGTGATGGTAAACGTCAGGTTCACGCGGTTGCGCTCCACCGGGGTCACGGTGGTCACCACATCGGCGGCGTACAGACTCTTGTTGATGTACTGGCGCTTCAGTTCCTGCTCGGCACGGTCGGCCAGAGCCTTGTCGAAAGGCCGGCCATCGGCCAGCCCTACATCGCGCATAGACTTCTTCAGCACGTCCTTGTCGAATTCCTTGGAGCCGACGAATTCCACCTCGGCAATCGTCGGTCGCTCTTCGACCACCACCACCAGCACGTCGCCACTGACCTCCAGGCGCACGTCCTTGAACAAGCCCAGAGCAAACAGCGTGCGGATGGCCGCCGAGCCCTGGTCGTCGTTATAAGTATCACCCACACGGAACGGCAAGGAGGCAAAAACAGTACCCGGCTCGACCCGTTGCAGGCCTTCGATACGGATGTCGCGTACCGCGAAGGGAGTGACGGCCCAGGCGGTGTTGGCCGCAAAAACCAGCGCCACGGCCGCAGACAAGGTGCGTAAGCGAAAGCAAGTAAAGTGATTTTTCATGAATTAGGGTGTTGCTGGGCTGGCAGAGCAGCCCGGCGTTTGAGTGTTAGCCAAAGAGGCGGTTGACATCGTTAAACAGCGCAATGGACATCATGACCAGAAGCACCGCACCACCTCCGCGTTGCAGGCGCTCCATCCAGGCGTCGGATACGGATTTGCCTGTGACGGCCTCCCAAAGATAATACAACAGGTGCCCACCATCGAGCATAGGCACGGGCAGCAGGTTCAACACGCCCAGACTAACGCTGATCAGTGCCAGAAACACCAGGTACTGTGTAAAGCCCAAACTCGCCGACTTGCCCGCGTACTCGGCCACCGACAAGGGGCCGCTCAAATTCTTGATCGAGGCTTCGCCGACCAGCATGCGGCCCATCATGCGCAGGGTCAGGCCCGACACCTCCCAGGTGCGTTCGACACCGCGCCAAATGCCATCCCACGCACCGTAGCGGATGGTCAGCATGTCTGGCGGCGCCCCCACGTAAGCGCCGATGCGGCCTACCGACTGCAGGCCTTCGGGTTTGGCATCTGGCGTCACGCTCAGGTCCAGCATGCGGCTGTCGCGCTCGATGCGCCAGACCTGGGCCACAGGCTGGCCGTCGATCAGCGACCCACGGATGGTTTCCCGCAGCTGCTGGCCATCGACGATGCGCACCGCACCCACCTGCTGCACCACGTCACCGCGCTGCAGGCCCGACCGGGCGCCCGCGCCATCGGCTACCAGATCGCCAATCACCGGGCGGGTCCAGGGGCCGAGCACGCCGATGGTGCGAAACAACTGGGCATCGGCCTCTGCCGCCTGCAGCGTAGCCAGCGGCATCAGCACTTCGCGGCGCGCACCCTGCTCGGAGGTCGCCAGCTCCAGCCGCACATCGCGGCCATCCAGCGCACCGCGGGTCAGCAGCCAGCGCAGGTCGTCGAACGACATCACCTCGTCCATGGCCTCGCCGTCCCAGCCCGCGCGGGTGACGATTTCCCCACCCTGCACGCCAGCTTTTTCAGCGATAGAACCAATGCTGGGGCTGGCCAGAATGGCCTTGGGCTCCTCCACCCCGCTCCAGTTGACGATGGCGTACAGCAGCACGGCCAGCAGCAGATTGGCCAGCGGGCCGGCCGCCACAATCGCGGTGCGCTTGGGTAAAGTTTGGGTGTTGAAGGCCAGATGCCGCTCTTCCGCAGCCACCGGCGCTTCGCGCTCGTCCAGCATCTTGACGTAGCCGCCGAGCGGAAATGCACCCAGCACGAACTCGGTAGGCGAGCCCTTGGGCTGCCAGCGCAGCAGCGGGCGGCCAAAGCCGACCGAGAAGCGCAACACCTTGACGCCGCAGGCCACCGCCACCCGGTAGTGGCCGTATTCATGCACGGCGATCAGCAATCCCAGCGCTACGACAAAAGCCACAATGGTCAGCATGGCAATCCTTTATTCAGCGTGCAAGCGGTTAAGCGTGCAGACCCGCCATGGCCTGCAGCGCTGCGGCGCGCGACTGCGCGTCCAACGCCAGCAAATCCTCCAGCGTCTGCGGCTTGGAGGGGCTGATCGCCTCTAAAGTTGCAAGATTGATCTGGTGGATCTGGTCGAAGCGGATGCGCCGGTCCAGAAAGGCTGCCACCGCCACCTCGTTGGCAGCGTTCAGCACCGCGCAAGTGCCCGACGGCGCGCGCAGGCTCTCCCAGGCCAGCTGCAGGCAGGGGAAACGCTGCATATCCGGCACTTCAAAGGTCATGGCCGCCATCTGCGAGAAATCCAGCCGCGCCGTGCCGCTCTCAATCCGCTCGGGCCAGGACAGTCCGTAGGCAATCGGCACGCGCATGTCCGGCGTGCCCAGCTGGGCCATCACCGAGGCGTCGTGGAACTGCACCATCGAATGGATGATTTGTTGCGGGTGGATCACCACCTCGATCTGCTCGGGCGTGACGCCGAACAGGTACTTGGCCTCGATAACCTCCAAGGCCTTGTTCATCATCGTCGCCGAATCCACGGAAATCTTGCGGCCCATGGCGAAATTAGGGTGCGCACACGCCTGCTCGGGAGTAACGTCGCGCAGGGTGGCCGGGTCGCGGGTGCGGAAGGGGCCGCCTGACGAGGTCAGCATGATCTTTTCGATGCGCCGCGGCCAGACCGCCGGGTCTTCGGGCAGCGACTGGAAAACCGCCGAATGCTCGCTGTCGATCGGCAGCAGCAGCGCCCCGCCCTGTTTGACGGCCGCCAGGAAGACCTCGCCACCGACCACCAGCGCTTCCTTGTTCGCCAGCAGCAGGCGCTTGCCGGCGCGGGCCGCAGCCAAGCATGGGGCCAGGCCGGCGGCGCCGACGATGGCCGCCATCACCGCATCCACATCGTCATGCGACGCTACCATTTCAATAGCATCTGCCGCAGACAGTACCTGCGTTGGAAGGCTATTTTGCTTAATTTTTTCAGCCAGCAACGCCGCATGCGGTGCACTTGCCATCACAGCGAACCGGGGTTTGAACTGCAGGCACTGCTGCAACATCAGGTCCACCTGGGTGGCCGCCGTCAGCGCGAAAATTTCGAACCGCCCCGGGTGGCGTGCCACCACGTCCAGAGTACTGGTGCCCACCGAACCGGTGGAGCCCAAAATCGTCAAAACCTGTTTCATACCGTCTTCAGCCTACGATGGATGCCAGCATCATGGCCAACGGCAGCGTGGGCAAAAGCGCGTCTACCCGGTCCAGCACGCCGCCGTGGCCGGGCAGCAGGCCGCTGCTGTCCTTGACGCCGGCGCTGCGCTTGATAAGCGACTCGACCAGATCGCCGACCACGCTCATCGCCGCCATGAACAAGGCGGCCAGCAACAGCAGCAGGCCGCTCTGGTGCGCGAGACGGGTGTACAGGCTAGGCACTTGCGCTTGCCAGGCACCGTCGGCCCACACCCACACCATGGCCAGTACGACTACACCCAGCATGCCGCCGCACACGCCTTCCCAGCTTTTGCCGGGGCTGATGGCGGGGGCCAGCTTGTTCTTGAAAAATTTGGTGCCAAACGCGCGGCCGGCAAAGTAGGCACCGATGTCGGCCACCCAGACCAGCAGCAGCACCGACAGCAGGAAATTGGTGCCAACCACGCGGGCCTGGCAGATCGCCAGCCAGGCGGCCCACAGGGCGATAAAGCCCACCAAGCCACGCAAGGCGCCAGAAATCCGGGCCCAGCCGTCCACGCCGCGGCGCAGCAGCCAGGCACCGACCAACACCCAGGCGGCGCCGACCACGGTCCACAGGGTCGGCGTGTGTGCAGTCAGCAAGCCCATGATCCAGGACAGAGCGCAGGCCAGAACCATCAACATCGCCAGGCCCAGTGCCTTGGGCTGCGACAGGCCATTCATCTTGCCCCATTCCCAGGCGGCTGCGGCGATGGCCAGCACCGCCAGCAGGCACAGCGGTTCGGGAGCCGGATAGAACAACGCAGGCAGAAGAATGGCCAGCAAAACGATGGCCGTGATGACACGTTGCTTCAGCATGTAAGGCTGCTCAGGTAGCCGAAGCAGCCGAGGTGACCTGCTCCGAGGTTTTGCCAAAGCGGCGTTCGCGGCGGTTGTAGACGGCAATCGCCTCGTCCAGCGCGGCCTCGTCGAATTCGGGCCAGAGTTTGTCGCTGAATACCAGCTCGGAATAGGCAACCTGCCAGAGCAGGAAGTTGCTGATGCGGAACTCGCCGCCGGTGCGGATCAGCAGATCGGGATCGGGCGAATGGGCCAAGGCCATGGCCCGGTCCATGCTTTTTTCGGTAATCGGCTCCCCCGCAGCAGCCAGCTTTTGCGCTGCCTGGGCGATGTCCCAGCGGCCGCCATAGTTGAAGCAGATATTCAACACCAGCTTGCTATTACCGGCGGTTTCTTTCTCGGCTTCCAGCAGGCCGTTGCGAACCTTGTCCGACAGCGCCGACAGGTTGCCCACAAAGTGCAGCTGCGCGCCGTTCGCCTTCAGCTTGACGACTTCCTTGGCCAGCACGCTGACCATCAGCGACATCAGGCCAGATACTTCCTCGGCCGGACGGTCCCAGTTCTCCGACGAGAACGCGAACACCGTCAACACGCCGACGCCGCGGTCCAGGCAGGCCTGGACGCATCGCCGCAGAGCATCCACGCCCTGGTGGTGGCCGGCCAGACGCGGCATGAAGCGCCGGTTCGCCCAGCGGCCGTTGCCATCCATGACGATGGCGATGTGGTGCGGAACAGCGTTGGGGAGAGCAGCCATTAGGGCCGTCAGGACAACAGCCTCAAACGGCCATGATGTCGGCTTCTTTGGCGACTACCAGTTGGTCGATTTCGGCAATATGGCGGTCGGTGATCTTCTGCACGTCGGCTTCGGCGCGCTTCTGGTCGTCTTCCGAGGCCAGCTTGTCCTTGACCAGTTTTTTCACGGCTTCGTTGGCGTCGCGGCGCACATTGCGTACGACGATTTTGGCGTTCTCGCCTTCGGTGCGGGCCAGCTTGGTCAGCTCCTTGCGGCGCTCTTCGCTCATGGCCGGCATGGGCACGCGGATCAGGTCGCCCATGGATGCAGGGTTCAGGCCCAGATGGCTGTCGCGGATGGCTTTTTCCACCTTGGCGGCCATACTCTTTTCCCAGGGCTGGACGCCAATCGTGCGCGAGTCGATCAGCGACACATTGGCCACCTGGCTGATGGGCACCATGGAGCCGTAGTAGTCGACCTGCACGGTATCCAGCAAAGCCGGATTGGCGCGGCCGGTACGGATCTTGGTCAGGTTGTTTTTGAAGGCCACGATGGACTGGTCCATCCTGGCTTGTAGATTGGTTTTAACGTCGGCGATGGTCATATTTTTCTCCTCAAGGACCGGATCAGGCGTGTACCAGGGTTCCTTCGTCTTCACCCATGACCACGCGTTTCAGCGCGCCGTGCTTGAAGATCGAGAACACCTTGATCGGTAGCTTCTGGTCGCGACACAGCGCGAAAGCCGTGGCGTCCATGATGCCCAGATTTTGCGACATGGCCTCGTCAAACGACAGGCTGGCGTAGCGGGTGGCCGTGGGGTCCTTCTTTGGATCGGCGGTATAGACGCCGTCGACCTTTGTGGCCTTGAGCACCACCTGCGCGCCGATTTCGGCGCCGCGCAAGGCTGCCGCCGTATCGGTGGTGAAAAAAGGGTTGCCGGTGCCGGCCGCGAATACCACGACCTTACCCTCTTCCAGATACTGCAAGGCCTTGGGACGCACATAGGGCTCGACCACCTGGTCGATGGCAATGGCCGACATCACGCGTGCGGTCAGGCCCGCCTTGTTCATCGCGTCGGCCAGCGCCAGTGCATTCATCACCGTGGCCAGCATACCCATGTAATCGGCAGTGGCGCGGTCCATACCGACAGAACCGCCAGCGACACCGCGGAAGATGTTGCCGCCGCCGATCACCACCGCCACTTCCACCCCCAGCCGGGTGACCTCGGCCACCTCTTCCACCATGCGCACGATAGTGTCACGGTTGATGCCGAATTGGTCATCCCCCATTAACGCCTCCCCCGACAGCTTGAGCAAGATCCGCTTGTAGGCTGGTTGGGATTGGGTCATGGGAGTTCCTCGAATAGATGGATGAAAGTGGGGAATGGTAGGGGCAAAACAGGTCGCTACAGTGTCGGTAGTGCGTCTGCGCGGTTAAGCAGCGGTTTTAGCCGCGGCCACTTGGGCAGCCACTTCGGCTGCGAAGTCGTCAACCTTCTTCTCGATGCCTTCGCCCACCACAAACATGGTGAACGCCTTCACGGTGGTGCCGGTGGCCTTGAGCATTTGCTCGACGGTTTGCTTGTCGTTCTTGACGAAAGACTGGTTGAACAACGAGACTTCCTTCAGGTACTTCTGCACGCCGCCTTCGATGCGCTTCGTAACGATTTCGTCGGACTGCACAGGCTTGCCGGCGGCTACGGCCACGGCAGCATCTTCAGCAGCCTTGGCGGCAGCCACCGAGCGCTCTTTGGCGATCAGATCAGCAGGCACGTCTGCGCTGGTCAGGGCCACTGGCTTCATGGCGGCAATGTGCATGGCCACGTCCTTGGCAGCCACTTCGTCGCCTTCAAACTCGACGACCACGCCAATGCGCGTGCCGTGCAGGTAGCCGGCCAGCTTGGAGCCAGAGAATTGCTTGAAGCGGCGGAAGGTCATGTTTTCGCCGATCTTGCCGATCAGGCCCTTGCGCACGTCTTCCAGGGTCGGGCCGAAACCGTCTTGCGAGTAGCTCAACGCGCCCAGTGCGGCCACGTCGGCAGGGTTGTGCTTAGCGATCAGTTCAACCGCGCCCTGGGCCAGTGCCAGGAAGCTGTCGTTCTTGGTCACGAAGTCGGTTTCGCAGTTCACTTCGAGCAGAGCGCCAACGCCAGCATCAAAGTAGCTGGTGACCACGCCTTCGGCAGTGATACGCGAAGCGGCCTTGCCAGCCTTGCTGCCGAGCTTGACGCGCAGCAGTTCTTCGGCCTTGCCCATATCGCCTTCGGCTTCGGTCAGGGCCTTCTTGCATTCCATCATGGGGGCGTCGGTCTTGCCACGCAGTTCAGCGACCATGCTTGCGGTAATTGCAGCCATATATTTCTCCGTCTTCAATAATCAAAAATGTGTAAAAAAAAGGGGGCTTGCGCCCCTCTTTGATCGCAGCAGTACGCCGCTCCATGGGAGCGCTTAGGCTGCAGCAGCCTCGTTCACTTCCACGAATTCGTCAGCGCTCTCAGCCGCCACGGCCTTGACCACGTCGTTGCCAGCACTGTTGCGGCCTTCGATGATCGCGTCGGCGATGCCACGGGCGTACAAAGTGACAGCCTTAGAGGAGTCATCGTTGCCGGGGATCACGTAGTCAATACCTTCGGGCGAGTGGTTGGTATCGACCACGCCGATCAGCGGGATGCCCAGCTTGCGGGCTTCCAGGATGGCGATCTTGTGGAAGCCCACGTCGATCACGAAAATCGCGTCAGGCAGAGCGGTCATGTCTTGGATGCCGCCGATGTCTTTTTCCAGCTTTACCATTTCGCGAGCGAACATCAGCTGTTCTTTCTTGCTCATTGCGTCCAAACCGGCTTCTTGCTGGATCTTCATGTCCTTCAGACGCTTGATAGAGGTCTTGACGGTCTTGAAGTTGGTGAGCATGCCGCCGAGCCAGCGTTGGTCGACGTAAGGCACGCCAGCACGTTGGGCTTCACTGGCGACGATTTCGCGGGCTTGGCGCTTGGTACCCACCATCAGGATGGTGCCACGGTTCGCGGTCAATTGCTTGGCAAACTTGGCCGCGTCCTGGAACATCGGCAGCGATTTTTCCAGGTTGATGATGTGGATTTTGTTGCGGTGACCGAAGATGAACGGAGCCATCTTGGGATTCCAGAAACGGGTTTGGTGGCCAAAATGGACACCGGCTTCGAGCATTTCGCGCATGTTGACGGACATGGAGTTTTCCTTAAGGTTGCGTCTAAAATTCAGTCCGATTTGCCGCTGAAGTCGAGTACCTTGAGTACCTCGCTACAGAGCAACACCTTGAATGGACTGGTTTGCGATTTGTTTTCCTGCAACAGTCAATACGTGTCTGACCGATCAGCAAAACCCAAGGAGTGTAGCACGCTCCTTCCCACCCCGCCTGGACACCATGCGCCCTGACCTGATTAGCACCCGCCAAAGCCTGTTGTCCCAACAGAGCCATCTCGTCACCGAGATCGACCACTGCATCGCTGTAGCCCAGTCGGATGCCTGCCGCGCTGCGTTTCTACAACCCACGTTCGACGCCGCCCGGGCCACCGCCGCGCATCCGGGCGTGGTCGACACGCCGCTGGCGGGCCTGAGTGTGTCGGTGAAAGACCTGTTCGACGTCGAAGGCCAGGTCAGCAAGGCCGGCTCCACGCTGCTGGCCGACCACGCCCCGGCCCGCGCCGATTGCCCGGCGGTATCCCGGCTGCGGGCCGCAGGCGGCGCGCTGATAGGCCGCACCCATATGGTGGAGTTCGCCTTCTCGGGCGTGGGCGTAAACCCGCATTTCGACACGCCTGCCGCTTGGGACGGCCGCTACGACCAGGTCGCCGGCGCCCGCATCTACGGGCCGGTGCCGCGGGTGCCGGGGGGGTCGTCATCCGGCGCCGCGGTGTCGGTGGCCACCGGCGCGGCCTTCATCGGCCTGGGCTCGGACACCGGCGGCTCGATCCGCATCCCGGCCGCGCTGAACGGCATCGTCGGCTTCAAAAGCACGGCCCGGCTGGTGCCCACCGTGGGCGCGATTCCACTCTCCAGCACGCTGGACACCGTTTGCGCCATGACCCGCAGCGTGCGCGACGCGGTGCTGGCGCATGAAATCCTGGCCCAGCGCAACGTGCTGCGCAACGAGTCACCGCTGTCCGAGTACCGCATCGCCGTGGCCCAAAGTGGTTTTCTCGACAACCTGGACAGCACCGTCGCCAAGGCCTTCGAGCGCGCGCTGCAGCGCCTCCGTGATGCAGGCGCCACCCTGGTCAATCTGCCGCTGGCCGAGGTGCGCGAGCTGACGACCATCCAGGCCACTGGCGGCTTTTCGGCCGTCGAGGCCTATGCCTGGCACCGGCCCATGCTGGCGCGCGGGCCCAGCATCCGATCGACCTACGACCCGCGGGTACTGGCGCGCATCGAGCGGGGCGCGCAAATGCGGGCTTTTGAATACATGGAGCTGGTCGAAGCCCGCCGCGCCTGGATAGCCAAGATGGAGCTGGCGCTGCAAGGCTTTGACGCCGTGGTCTCGCCCACCGTGCCCATCGTCGCCCCGCCCATCGCCAACGTGGCACCCGGTGTGGCCCGCGACGACGCGTTCTTCCACGCCAACGGCCTGCTGCTACGCAACCCCAGCGTGGTCAACATGCTGGACGGCTGCGCCATCTCCCTACCCTGCCACACGGCCGACGAACTGCCCGTAGGCCTGATGCTTTGGCACGCTGCGCTGCACGACGACAGCCTGCTGAACATCGCAATGCAAGCCGAAAAAGCACTACAGTTCTGATAGCAGCCTGAGCAGTTTAAATCTGCGCTAGCGGTCTTTTTCTTATATAAAAACAAGGTTTCCATGTTGAGTGTGAAGATGCGGGTGTTTGCCGCATGAAAGTTGCCGTTATTGGCGCCGGCGTGGTCGGCGTGAGCACCGCATATGAATTGGCCGCCGACGGCCACGAAGTCACCGTCTTCGAGCGCCGCAGCGCCGCCGCCGAGGAAGCCAGCTTTGCCGGCACCGGCATCCTCGCCCCCGGTCTGCAAGCCCCGCTGGCCGGCCCCGGCCAGCCCGGCAAGGCGTTTCGAGGCCTGTTCAGCGGCAAGGCACCGCTCAAGCTAGGCGGCAGCCTGAGCGGCAGCGAACTCGCCTGGCTGTGGAAATGGCGCCGCGCCTGCAAGCCCGACAGCTACCAGACCAACCGCGCACGCCTGCAGCGCCTGGCCCTGTACAGCCGCGAACGCCTGCACAGCCTGACCCAGCAGCTCCACCTGGAGTACGACCGCAGCGACGGCTGCCTGCTGCTGCTGCGCACCGAGCGCGATGCCAAGCGGGCAGAAGCCCAGCTGCCGGCGCTGACCGAGGCCGGCATCCTGTTCCGGCACATCGCTGGCGACGACGCCCGCAAGATCGAGCCCGCGCTCAGCCCCGAGACTGCGCTGCACAGCGCCATCCAGCTGCCCGACGACGAGGTCGGCAACTGCCGCCAGTTCACCATGCTGCTCAAGACAGCGGCCCAGCAGCTGGGCGTGAAATTTGAGTTCAATTGCACGGTAGCGCATATAACACCTGCGCCAGCAGCTACGCTATTGATAGCAAATGAAGACACACCACGGCGTTTCGACGCGGTGCTGGTCTGCGCCGGCCTGGCCTCGGCGGCGCTGCTCAAGCCGCTGGGCGTGCAGATCCCGCTGGCCGCGGTCTACGGCTACTCGCTATCGGCGAATATCCGCGAACCCCTGAATGCCCCGGTCAGCGCGGTCGTGGACGCACACCACCAAGTCGCCATCACCCGCATGGGCCTACGCGTGCGGGTGGCGGGCGGCGCCGAGATCGGCGGCCGCGCCGATGCCAAGAACCCGGCCGCCATCGCAACTCTTTACAAAGTGCTGTACGACTGGTTCCCCGGCGCGGCCCAGCTGGCAAGCAATGTACAGATATGGAAGGGCGCGCGCCCCATGCTGCCCGACGGCCCGCCCCTGGTCGGCCCCAGCGGCCTGCCCGGCATCTGGCTGAACCTGGGCCATGGCGACCACGGCTGGGCCCTGGCCTGCGGCAGCGCCCGCGCCAGCGCCGACCTGCTGGCCGGCCGTACGCCGGAACTGGATCTGGAAGGCCTAGGGCTGGAACGCCTGCGCCGATAAACCCAGAAACCCCAGGAAACCTGGGATAAGCGCCACAATCTGCCCCATGCAACGCATCACGGCAGAACATAGTCACCCGCTTTACACGACCGCCGCCACGCGCCAGATCGAACAGGCGGCGATGGCCGGTCTGCCGCCGAATACCTTGATGCAGCGCGCCGGCCTGGCCGTAGCCCGACTGGCCCTGGCACTGGCACCGCATGCGCGCTGCGTGTGGGTGGCATGCGGCCCGGGCAACAACGGCGGCGACGGACTGGAAGCCGCTGCCCAGCTACAGCAGCGCGGCAAACAAGTGGTGGTGACCTGGCTCGGCCAGGAAGCCAGCGCCCCGGCGGACAGCCTGGCCGCCCTGGCCCGCGCCCGGGCTGCCGGCGTGGCGTTCACGGACACACCGCCCACCGACCTCACAGCGCACGACCTGTGCATAGACGCCCTGCTCGGCCTGGGCCAGAGCCGTGCGCCCAGCGGTAGCATGGCCGCCTGGATCAGCGCCATGAATGCCAGCCCCGCGCCCACGCTGGCGGTCGACCTGCCCACCGGCCTGCAGGCCGACACCGGTAGTTTTGCTATGCATTCAATAGCTGCTAGCGCAGGCAAAGAAAGCGTCAGCGGCATTATTCATGCGCAAAATACGCTATCACTTCTGACCCTCAAGCCTGGCCTGTTCACCGGCCACGGCCGAGACGCGGCCGGCCAGGTCTGGCTGGACGACCTGGGTGTCGCAAGCCCAGCCCCCGCCAGCGCCCAGCTGGTAGGGCCGCCGCCGCCAGCCGCGCGCACGCACGCCAGCCACAAGGGCAGCTATGGCGACGTGGCGGTCATCGGTGGTGCGCCGGGCATGGCGGGTGCGGCGCTGCTGGCGGCCTCGGCCGCCCTGCACAGCGGGGCCGGACGGGTGTTCGTCGGCCTGCTGGACGGCGGCAGCCTGGGCCTGCACCCACAGCAGCCCGAGCTGATGTTCCGGGCGCCGGGCGCGCTGAAGCTGCATGCGCTGGCCGTGGTCTGCGGCTGTGGCGGCGGCGAGGCTGTACGCGCCCTGTTGCCACGCGTGCTCGGCGAGGCGGCCCACTTGGTGCTGGACGCCGACGCGCTGAACGCAATCGCCACCGATACCGCCCTGCAGGCCCTGCTGCGCTACCGCGCCGCCCAGAGTCTGCCGACGGTGCTGACGCCGCACCCGTTGGAAGCCGCGCGCCTGCTGGGCTGCAGCACGCAGCAGATCCAGGCCGACCGGCTGGACGCCGCCCAGCAACTGGCCGACCGCTTCGTCTGCGTGGTGGTACTCAAGGGGTCGGGTACGGTAGTCGCCGCGCCGCACCAGACGCTGGCCATCAACCTGACGGGCAACGCCCAGCTGGCCACCGCAGGCACCGGCGATGTACTGGCCGGCATGGTGGGCGCGGGTTTGGCTGCCGGTCAGTACGCGATGCGCGCCGCCTGCGAAGCCGTCTACCGGCACGGCCTGGCGGCCGACCGCTGGCCCGCAGGCCAGCCGCTCACCGCCAGCGCGTTGGCAAAAAGCTAGCCACGCCCCACGAAGGGCATCTTGGTGGCCATTACCGTATGGAACAGCACGTTGGCCTCCAGCGGCAGGCTGTCCATGTAGAGCACGGATTTGCCGACGATGGCTACGTCCATCACCGGCTCCACCACCATCTCGCCATGGGCTTGCAGGATGCCGGTGGTCATGCGCTTGGTCATATTGGTAGCGGCGTTGCCGATGTCGATCTGGCCGACGGCAATGTCGTACTTGCGGCCATCCAGTGCCGCCGCCTTGGTCATGCCGCGCACGCCATGCTTGGTGGCGGTATAGGCAATCGAATTGGGCCGTGGGGTGGTGCTGGAGATCGACCCGTTATTGATGATGCGACCGCCTTGCGGGCTCTGCGCCTTCATCACCCGGAACGCCTGCTGGATGCACAGGAACATGCCGGTGAAATTGACATTCACCACGCTCTGCCACTGCTCCAGCGCCATGTCTTCGAGCAGCACACCGGGTGCACTGGTACCGGCGTTGTTGAACAGCAGGTCGACACGGCCAAACGCGGCCAGAGTCGCATCAAACAAGGCCTTGACGGCGGCCGGGTCAGCCACATCGGTGGGCACGGCCAGCGCCCGCTCGCCTGCACCGGATTCGGCCGCCACGGCTTGCAGCGGCTCGGCCCGGCGCCCGGCCAGAGCCACCCGGTAGCCATCGGCCAGCAAGGCCATGGCCACGGCCCGGCCAATGCCAGTGCCTGCGCCGGTCACGATGGCAGTTTTGGAATGCTTGTCCATGCTCGGTCTTCCGGTTAGCGGCGGGTGCGGGTTTTCTTCTTGGCGGCGCCGTTCTTGGCCGGCGCCTTGGCAGCAGATTTCACCGACTGGATCGGCGAACGCGGCGCCCGGTCGCGCGCTGGCGAATCCTTGCGGCCGGAGCGCTTGGACGGCGCCGATTCGGTGTTCGAGCGGTTCGGCCCGTCGCGCTGCACGCCCTTATCCTTCATGGCCCGGTTCACCAACTCATCGCCTTCGCGGATCAGCCGGAAATCGATCTTGCGCCCATCCAGGTCGACGCGGCTGACCTGCACCTGGACCCGCGTGCCGATCGCGTAACGGATGCCGGTGCGCTCACCACGCAACTCTTGCCGGGCTTCGTCGAACTTGAAGTACTCGCCGCCCAGTTCGGTGATGTGGACCAGGCCTTCGACGTACATCGCGTCCAGCGTTACGAAGATGCCGAAGCCGGTGGCCGCGGTGACCACGCCGCCGTATTCCTCGCCCAGATGCTCCCGCATGTATTTGCACTTCAGCCAGGCCTCGACATCGCGGCTGGCCTCGTCGGCACGCCGTTCGTTGGCGCTGCAATGCAGACCCGCCGCCTGCCAGGCCAGGGTTTCGGGGCTGACCTTCTTGATCTTCATGTCGGGCTCGCCGACCTTGCCTTGCAGCTTGGAGGCGGCGCCCTTGCTCAGGCGCTTGGCCAGCTTGGCATGGGCCTCACCCGGCGTGGGCAGGGTCGGCAGCTGGTATTTGCGGTGCGCCAGAATGGCCTTGATGACGCGGTGCACCAGCAGATCCGGGTAGCGCCGGATCGGGCTGGTGAAATGGGTGTAAGCGTCGAACGCCAGCCCGAAGTGCCCGCCATTGGCCGGCGTGTAGATGGCTTGCTGCATCGACCGCAGCAGCATCGAATGGATTTGCTGGGCGTCGGGCCGGTCTTTGGTGGCCGCGGCAATCGCCTGGAATTCGCCCGGCTTGGGATCGTCGCTGATCGACATGCCGACGCCGGTGGCTTTCAGGTAGTTGCGCAGGATTTCGATCTTCTCGGGCGTCGGACCCTCGTGCACGCGGAACAAGCCCGGGTGCTTGCCCTGGGCGATGAAATCGGCGCTGCAGACGTTGGCGGCCAGCATGGCTTCTTCGATCAGCTTATGGGCTTCGTTACGGGTGCGCGGCACGATTTTTTCGATGCGGCCAGACTCGTCACAAACGATTTGTGTCTCGGTGGTTTCAAAGTCCACCGCACCGCGCACTTTGCGCGCCACCAGCAGGGCCTGGTAGACGTCATGCAGGTTCAACAGATCGGTAACGCGGTCTTTGCGGCGCACAGCCTCGGGGCCGCGGGTGTTGCCCAAAATCGCCGCCACTTCGGTATAGGTGAAGCGCGCATGGCTGTACATCACCGCCGGGTAGAACTGGTAGGCGTGCACATCGCCCTTGGAGGTGACCAGCATGTCGCAGACCATGCACAGGCGCTCCACATCCGGGTTCAGCGAGCACAGGCCGTTGGACAGTTTCTCGGGCAGCATGGGGATCACCCGGCGCGGGAAATACACGCTGGTGGCGCGGTCGTAGGCATCGACGTCGATGGCCGAGCCGGTTTCCACATAAGCGCTGACATCGGCAATCGCCACCAGCAGACGCCAGCCCTTGCTGCGTCCGACCTTGGCGGGTTCGCAGTAGACCGCATCGTCGAAGTCGCGCGCGTCCTCGCCGTCGATGGTGACCAGCGGCACGTCGGTCAGATCGACGCGGTTTTTCTTGTCCTGGGGGCGCACTTTGTCGGGCAAGGTGCGGGCCAGCGCAATGCAGGCGTCGGAGAACACGTGCGGCACGTCGTATTTGCGCACCGCGATTTCGATTTCCATACCGGGGTCATCGACCTCGCCCAGCACTTCCTTGACCCGGCCCACCGGTTGACCAAACAGTGCGGGCGGCTCGGTCAGCTCGACCACCACTACCTGGCCGGCCTTGGCGCTGCCGATGGCGGCCTTGGGTATCAATACGTCCTGGCCGTAGCGCTTGTCTTCAGGGGCAACCAGCCAGATACCGCTTTCTTGCAGCAGGCGGCCAATGATGGGCTGCAAGGGACGTTCCACGATTTCGACAACCCGGCCTTCGGGGCGACCTTTGCGATCGCTGCGCACGATACGGACTTTGACCCGGTCCTTGTGTAGCACGGCACGCATTTCATTGGACGGCAGGTAGATATCGGACTCTCCGTCGTCCCGCAGTACAAACCCATGTCCATCACGGTGACCCTGGATGGTGCCTTCGATCTCGTCCAGCAAGCCGCTGGTATGACTGGTCGTTTTGATAAGCTTTCTCTCTTTCTGGTTTGCCCAAAGGGTAGCAGAGCACGGCGTAGCTCGGGAAAACAGCGGTTTTGAGCAAGCCTTAGGCCTACGAGTCCAAAACGCTGTTTTTCCCATGTTATACTTTAACTCGTGGGCCCAGATGGCGAAATTGGTAGACGCACTGTGTTCAGGTCGCAGCGCCGCAAGGCGTGCTGGTTCGAGTCCAGTTCTGGGCACCACACCTTATCTTGAAAAAAACCGCTAAGTAGTTAGCGGTTTTTTTCTGGTTAAAAATCTGCAAAATACCAATTGCAGATCGCAAGAGTTTCGTGGGCCCAGATGGCGAAATTGGTAGACGCACTGTGTTCAGGTCGCAGCGCTGCAAGGCGTGCTGGTTCGAGTCCAGTTCTGGGCACCACAATTTACTCGAGAAAAAGCCGCTAAGAACTTAGCGGCTTTTTTTTGCCCAATTTTCCCCGCACTGCATACGCAATGCGAGGAAATCCGATTTAGATGGGCAAGGCCACCAGATCGTGGCCTTGGGTGCCAACGATACGCGCCTTGGTGAATTCGCCAACCTTCAAGGTCTTGCTGATTTTCTCGGGCGGTAACAGGCGCACGATGCCGTCGATCTCCGGCGCATCCGCATAGCTGCGGCCCACACCGCCCTTTTTGCCCAGGCCTGGCGCAGAGTCCACCAGCACCTGCATGGTGCCACCGACGCGCTTGAGCAGCTTGTTCGCCGACACCTCTTCGGCCACGGCCATGAAGCGCGCGCGGCGCTCTTCGCGCAATTCCAGCGGCAACATGCCCGGAATATCATTGGCGGCAGCGCCATCTACCGGGCTGTAGGCAAAGCAACCCGCACGGTCAATCTGGGCTTCGCGCATGAAGTCCAGCAGGTGTGCAAATTCCTCTTCGGTTTCGCCTGGAAAGCCAGCAATAAAGGTGCTGCGAATCACCAACTCCGGGCAAGCTTCGCGCCAGCGATGGATGCGCTCCAGGTTTTTCTCGCCACTGGCCGGGCGCTTCATGCGCTTGAGCACATCGGGATGGCTGTGCTGCAAGGGCACATCCAGATACGGCAACACGCGGCCGGTAGCCATGAACGGGATGATCTCGTCCACGCTCGGATAGGGGTACACATAGTGCAGACGCACCCAGGCGCCATAAGGCTCGGCGATGTCGGCCAAGGTCTGCACCAGCTCCAGCATGCGGGTCTTGACCGGCTTGCCGTCCCAGAAACCGGTGCGGTACTTCACGTCCACACCATAGGCCGAAGTATCTTGGCTGATCACCAGCAACTCTTTCACGCCGCCTTCAAACAAGGCTTTAGCATCACTCAAAACATCGCCAATCGAGCGCGATACCAGGTCGCCGCGCATCGATGGGATGATGCAGAAAGTGCAGCGGTGGTTACAGCCTTCGCTGATTTTCAAATACGCGTAATGTCGCGGCGTGAGCTTGATGCCGGCACTGCCAAACGCGTTGGGGATCAGATCCAGAAACGGATCGTGGGGCTTGGGCAGATTTGCATGCACCGCATCCATCACCTCCTGGGTGGCATGCGGACCGGTGACGGCCAGCACACTGGGGTGCATTTGCCGCACCAGGTTACCGCCGGCATCGCCGGCTTTTGCACCCAGGCAGCCGGTGACGATGACGCGGCCGTTGGCAGCCAAGGCCTCGCCGATGGTGTCCAGGCTTTCCTTGACCGCGTCATCGATGAAACCACAGGTGTTGACGATTACCAGATCGGCGCCTTCGAAGGTTTTGGAGGTCTGGTAGCCTTCGGCGCTGAGCTGCGTGAGAATAAGCTCTGAGTCCGTCAAGGCCTTGGGGCAACCCAGGCTGACGAACCCGACTTTCGGTGTTTTATTGGGGACTGATGTGGGGGATAGTGCTTCGATCATCCCCATATTGTCGCCGCCCTGGGCAAATTCAGGGTTTCAGCCCGAAGGTACCCAGCATTTGCGCCGTCTGTTTCTGCATTTGCTCCTGCATTTGCACGAAGATATTTTTGGACTGCTCGACGTAGCTGCCCATCATGCCCTGCATCGCCGGCGACTGCATTTTCAGCATTTGCGCCCAGGCTTCGGGTGTCATCCCCTTAGACTGCTCGCCCATGGTGGACTGGAGATCCACGAAGGTCTGCACGTTCTTTTCCAGATACGGACCCAGAAAGCTCTGCATCGTATTGCCGTAGAAGCGGATCATATTGGCCAACGCCTGCTCGGTGAACAAGGGCGCGCCGCCAGCCTCTTCCTCCAGAATGATCTGCAGCAGGATGGCCCGGGTCAGATCCTCGCCGGTCTTGGCATCCACCACCCGCACGGGCTCGCGCACCATGACCAGTTTTTTGACCTCGGCCAGCGTAATGTAGGTCGAGGTGTCCGTGTCGTACAGCCGGCGGTTCGGGTACTTCTTGATGACGCGGTGCGCCGTGTTCGCACTATCGGTGAAATTACTGGGCACTGCTGTCCTTGGTGGAATGGGTTGCACTTTACTGCACTGCAGCAAATTGTAAAAAACCAGCACGAACAGTGTTTCAAGGAATACCCTGAAAACACATACAAAACGGCTCGCCACAAAACCAAAAGCCCTGTAAATCTAAGATTTACAGGGCTTGAATTTGGTAGGCGCGATTGGACTCGAACCAACGACCCCCACCATGTCAACGCAAAAATCAAGGACATCCACGGACATCTAAGGACTTGATTTTATTAACAAATTTTGATTTTCCATCCGACAATCTCCAATCATTTCCGCCCATTTTTTCCGTACAATTTCCGCACGGTCTCCGTACTTCATGGAGGTCTGCCCGAATCAGGAGATGGGTCATGCAGCACATCCACCAAGTCACTCAGCGCGCTCGTCTCGCACCTCGACGAGAACCTTACTGGGCCCCTCTCAGCAAGGGGCGCCACGTGGGCTACCGCAAGATGTCGGACGGCGCAGGCACCTGGGTCGCACGCTACTACGACGAGGGAACGCGCAAGAAGACCTACAAGGCCCTCGGCGACTTCTCACTGCAGCCAGATCACCAGCGCTACGACTTAGCAACCCGCGCTGCTGCGCAGTGGTTTGAGCACATATCCAGAGGCGGCCTGACCACCGTCACTACGGTCAAGGACGCTTGCGACCATTACGTGACCCACCAGCGCCGCATGCGCTCAGAGAAAGCCGCACATGACGCGGAACAGCGCTTCAAAAACTACGTCCTGAATGATCCCAAGCTGGCAGCGATGGATTTGGCCAAGCTAACGCCCAGCCACATCGCAGCGTGGCGCAAAGCGCTGCAGGACAAGCCCAAGAAGAACGGCAAACCCCGCTCGAACAGTTCCTTCAATCGGGACATGACATGTTTCCGGGCTGCACTCAACCTCGCCCTGGAAGATGGCTTCGTCACCACCAACTTCGCATGGCGTAGCAAGCTCAAACCCCTAAAGGGTGTGGACCGCCGGCGCGAGCTGTATCTCAACATCGAGCAGCGCCGCACCTTCATTGCGCACGCGGCTGATGATCTTGCTCAGTTTCTCCGGGGCATGTCCCTGGCGCCCTTGCGGCCGGGTGCCCTGGCGAAATTGCAGGTCGCTCAATACGACCCGCGCCTTCAAACCCTCTCCGTCGGCAGCGACAAAGCCGGCCAGGGTAGGCGCATCGCCTTGCCGCAAACAACAGCCAAGCTCTTCGAAGAGCTCTGCAGGGACCAGCCAGGAACAGCGCCGATTTTCCGTCGAGCCGATGGCAACGCTTGGAATAAGGACGCCTGGAAACACCCGGTCAGCGATGCCGTGACCGCCGCAGACCTGCCCGCAGGTACCACCATGTACACCTTGCGCCACAGCACCATCACCGACCTCGTGCAAACCGGGCTGGACACCCTGACCGTAGCCCAGATCTCGGGCACTTCCGTTCGAATGATCGAGCTTTACTACGGCCACCTGACCCGCGAGCACGCCAAAAACGCCTTGGCCGCACTCGCGCTCTGACGAAAGCCCCTCATGCCCTCCCCCCTCATTGCAGGAAAGCACCACGGAACATTGCCTTATGGCACACTACAAGTGCCAAATGGCATAACAGGTGTTTCCATGAAGACCAAACAGTCCCACTCGCGCAGCCCAGAAACCACGGGATCCTGGGTGCTGGCCCATGACCATCAACCTCACATATCAGCAGAGCTGAGAAAGCGTTACAGCGCGCTGATCGACGCCAACGGCACGCACGTGGTCATCGCACTCGAAATGCTGGGTGGGGACGAAGTTTTCTCTCGCCGCCCCGAAAACCTGCTGGACGTCCACCTCTGGGTCTCGCACGGTATTCCCAGTGCGTCGATCACCCACCTGGCGCAGGCAATTGAGCCCCTTCCCTCCAATACGCTGAGTGAAGCGCTCGGCATCAGCCTGCGCACACTTCATCGCAAGAAGGGCGCCCAAAGCGACACACTCAGCGTGGCGCAAGGTGGGCGTGCCTTCAAATTTGCGGAAGTGGTCGCCAAGGCCACGGTAGTCCTCGGCAGTCGAGAAACTGCTGTGCAATGGCTGACATCGCCAGCGATAGGCTTGGATCAGCAAAAGCCAATCGACCTGCTGGCGACACCCGTAGGCACTCAGCTTGTCGAAGAACTTCTGGATCGCATCGAGTACGGGGTCTACGCTTGAAGCGTGAGCACCCGATGATGCCTGTCCCAAAGCTTGGGGCGGGCGATCCTATGCTCGCGTGGCGCCTGGATCGGCAGCACTACGCCTCCACCTGGGACAGCGGCATTGGCGCCGAGAAGCTGGGTGGCCGCTGGAACGCCAAAGGACAGCGCGCCGTGTATTGCGCGGTCGACCCAAGCACCGCTATCCTGGAAGTTGCAGTCCATGCAGGTTTTCCGGTACTGGATACCCAGCCGCATGTACTCACCTGCGTAGAAATCACGAAAGACCCTATTCACATGGTGCAGCCAGAGGACGTGCCCAACCCCGCCTGGCTGATCCCCGGCACGCCCAGCGCAGGCCAACAGGCTTTCGGTAGCCAACTGCTCGCGCAGCACGGCATCGTGCTTTTCCCCAGCGCTGTATCCCGATTCAGCTGGAACCTTGTGATCGAACCGAGCATCGCCAAGGGCCGCTACCGCCAGCACTCGCAAGCCCCGTTCGCCCTAGACACCCGCCTCCATCCTCCCCGCCCATAGTCGATAAACCGCCTCAGCGCGAAGAAATCAGCACTGTTCAATGTGAGCGAGCGCTTCATTGCTCACCCCCCAACTGCTGCTTTGGCATCGGATCCTCGTGGCTCGGTAAGCCCCTTCAGTCGACCCACATCGTCGTTGTCGACTTAAGCTCCCGGGTTTCTTCAAAGCACGTACGTAGTAGTGTTCTGGCGCACCCGGCGCGCCGAACCAAATGGGCGATAGACGCGTATTCAGATTTCTTGATGTGGACGTATTGTCAGACAAGCTTGGCGTATACTAAATTGAGGGGCACTACATGGCTAGTGATGCGCGATGACCATCGAAATGGTGTCTCTGCTGTCATGAGCCGAAGCCCGCTCAGTGTCAGTGAGGCATTCGAGCGAGCAATCGCCGAGAAGCGCGTACAACTATGCGGGTCGTTCTGAACTATTTCCATCAGATCAGAAGCACTCCGACTGGCGCTCAAGGCATACCTATAGATAAAGCTGCGTGAATCAATGATGAGGATGGACGACGCAAGTTTGGGTCAGCAAAGCGCTAAACGCGAAAGTCCTAATTCGGTAGGCTCCCCTCGCTCCGTCGAGCGGCATCTGCTTCTTCTCCGGTTCAGAGCGGTCTTCCCCACATATGCCAATTCGCACAATGTCCAAGGCATCTGACGCACCAAGCGGGGACCGCTGACATGTTTCGATACTTTGGATCAAAACATTCGAGTGCAGCACAAGTCGCGCAGCTCGCGACTCAAGGCTTTTCAGGGACGACCGCCGCCGATGCGTTCGGTGGCCTCGGGACCATCGGCGCCGTCCTCAAAGGCAACGGTTTTAAGGTAACGACATGCGATGTCTTGAACCTGCCTAACGCATTTCAGCACGCCCGCATTGTCTGCCAAACGCGTCCTCGGTTTTCTCGGCTCCGTGCAGCCACCGGTCTGAAAACCAGCCAAGACATCCTCGACTACCTCGACACGCGTCGCGCAGAGAGATCATGGTTGGTCTCCGAGTTCTCCACCCAACGTCAGTTCTTCACTCACGACAACGCAGCCCGCATTGCAGGAGCATGGAACGCGATTAGGCGCTGGGACGAGGGCCTCCTCTTGAGCGAGTCCGAACGCAAGTATCTGCTGGCATCGTTTCTCAACAGCATGGACCCCTGCGCCAACACTGCTGGCACCTATTACGCGCACCTGAAGCATTGGCACCGCAAAGCACTCAAGCCCTTTCAGATGAAATGGCTCCCCGTCCAAGCCGGAGTGGCTGCAGGTCAAGCGCTGGTGGGAGACGCACTCGAAGTGTTGAAAGGCAAGAGGTTTGATCTTCTGTACCTCGATCCTCCGTACAACCGCCGCGACTACTCGCGCTACTACCACCTGCCGGAGTCACTGGCGTCCCTTAAGCGGCCAGATACCAACCCAGAGAGCGCATCGGGCGTGCCAATGAAGATGCTCGATGCCTCGCCGCTGATTCGAAAGTCCGCAGAAGCGAGCTACCTTCAAGAGCTAATCTCATCAGTTGAGTGGCGTCGGTTGGTCGTACAGTACTGCGAGGGGTCCGAGATCCCGATGGCTGAGCTTCGTAAAATGCTTGGCCGGACTGGTATTCTTAAAGAGTTTGTACTTCCCGCCCTTGGCTACACCACATCCGCGGGAGCGCGTCAGCACAAGCACCACGTTTTCATTGTCGACCAAGCACGAGTCAAGCCGCGTGCGCCTGGACGCCGAAATCCTTCCGCTGCTCGACCAAGTTGAGTTCTCCCCAGCCCATCGATCCGGACGCGGATGCGAGGTTAAGGCAAGGTAACATGGAGCCACTCACTGTTTTCGCTTCGCGCTATCTCCTCTCTCACTGCCTACGACCGCTTCGACAACATGCTCCCAACGTCGACAGGCCAACCCGCTCCACTCCCGGGGGCACTTGCAGACATATTTGAACTAGAGCCCTTCGCGCTCGCCAAGCTAATCGTTCTGGATCTAGACGGCACGCTGATCAGCCATCCGAACGATTCACCAGCTACTGAAGGGTGGAAGCGTAGAGCCAGTCTCTTTGCCAGCCTGAATTACTACCGTGTGCCGCTCACAATTGCGACCGGACGAGCGTACGGTGGCGCTCGCCGCTTGGCCGAGATCGTCTCACCGCAGAAGACGACGCCATTCATCCTGTACAACGGCAGCGCGGTTATTACTGGCGATGGGACACTCATCGCCCACACCGCGATTGAAAACGATGCGATCCGCAACCTTACCGAGGCCGTTAAGCGAACCGGAGGCAGTGCACTTACCTACTGGTTGCGTGCCGATTTCTCCGGCCAACTCGATGGCGAGTGGCCTGTTTTTACTGGTCATGGCTCGGCTCCTGAGCGCGAGTTCAACGGCCTCATTGTGGTGTCCCCCGATCAAGTCCCGCCCGGTGCTAGCTGCGTCGCAGCATTGCTCTGGGCGGAAGATGGCGACGTTCGGGCCCGACTACATGAAGCCGTCTGCGAAATTGAGGGATTGTCGGTGACTGCGAGCGGTTCCAGATTCATTGAAGTCCGGCCTGCAGGGTCGACCAAGGCTCTTGGACTAGCAGCACTTCTTCACAATCTGAAGATCGAACCTTCGCAGGTAATGGCGATTGGCGACAACGACAACGATGTCGAGTTGCTTGCCGCGGTCGGCATCAGCATTTGCGTGGCCAACGCTTCGGCGAGCGCTCAAGCTGTGAGCCGATTCAAGACGACGTATCCTTCTTCGTCGGGCGCCATAGAAGCTCTGGATCTCGTGACACGAGCAAGAAGACTTTGGATAGGGAGACACCCGCGACATGGAAACCGAGCTGACCCAGGAAATTGAGCTGCTGGAGAGTTTGATCAATGACGCGAGCGCGCTACTCCTGTCACCTCGCGAGGTGAGCGAGCGCCTCAACGCCATCGCGAGCAAACTCTTTGCGAAGCGGCTGCTCGTCGAGATCGTGCAGCATGGACAGAAGTATCGGTGGGGAGTGCTCGACGACGCAGCACCAACTACGATCTTGCGCAAGGGCTCTCTCAGTTCCACCGTGGATTTCGAGGTGCGTGGCGACAAGCACGCAGTGACCGGTCCCGAACAACGGTTTCTTCCAAAGTTCTTGGAGCTTGCCAAGACACTGTGGGGCAACGACATCCGGTCCATGGGCGGTCCCAACTGGAAACCTGAAGCGGTGCAATCTAGACTGGCGCCGTCCGCCGAACGCCTGCGAGGCGAATCGAACAGCACCGCAGCGATCGCCGTGCTATTCGGCGATCTGGACAACTTCAAGACGCTGAACGATCAGGCCGGGCACGAGCGCGGAGATGAAGCCATCCAACTAGTGAATCGTGAGCTACATGATCTTTGTCTTCGCCACGGCGGCCTGCCGTTCCATCCGAGTGGTGACGAGTTCTATTTGATCCTTCCCGACCGCGGCCTGTTGCCAATGATGCAGGCTCTCTTCGGTCTCAAGCAGCGAATCGAAGCCCAACCGTTTAAGGATGGGCGGATTCAAAAGCGAAGCGCAACACCCTGGATTTCAATGAACAAGGGTGGAGTGCTGCGGGTTGTTGATCAGCAACTCGCGGTACACAGCCAAGGGTGATCGTACCCCCAGACCCTTTCTTGGGCGGTTATTGATCTCATCGGCTATCGCATCAAGTTGCTGCTGGCTGTAGATGCTCAGGTCCGTCCCCTTGGGCAGGTACTGGCGCACCAGGCCATTCATGTTCTCGTTGGAGCCCCTTTGCCAGGGGCTGTGCGGGTCGCAGAAGTACACCGCTATGCCGGTTTGCTCGCTGAGCTTCTTGTGCATGCTCATCTCCCTGCCTTGGTCGTACGTCATGCTCAGGCGCATCGGCTGGGCAATGCCCAGCAGCTTGTCCGTGAAGCCCTGCAAGACGTTGGCAGCACTGGCCGGCTTGAACTCAGGGAGCTTGACCAGCATGACCAATCGGCTGGTGCGTTCCACCAACGTCCCTACTGCACTGGCATTGCCTTCGCCCTTGATCAAGTCGCCTTCCCAGTGCCCGGGGAACTGGCGGTCTTCGATCTCTGGAGGACGCACATGGATGCTCAGCATGTCCGGGATCTGGCCCCTGCGGTCCTTGCCCTTGCTGCGCGGCACGCGCTTGTTGTGGGCGTGCCGCAAGGTGGCGATCAGTTCTTTGCGCAGTTCCCCCACGGGCATGGCATAGATGCAGTTGTAGATGGTCTCGTGTGACACGCGGTGCTCATGGCCTTGGGGATGCAAGCGTGCCAGTGTCAGGGCAATCTGCTCGGGCGACCAGTGAAGCCGCAGCAAATGGCCCACCAGGGCCCACAGGATGGAGTCAGCGTGCAGCTTGACTGCGGGCCTACCAGCGCGCCTGCGCTGCAGGCAAAGGCTCTGCGCCTTGACGCTGCCATAGTCCGATGGATGGCCCGATGGATGACCGTTACGCACCAGCTCCCGGCTGATCGTTGCCGGTGAGCGCAGCAGTTGCCTTGCGATGGCCCGTACGCTGAAGTTCTGCTGCTTCAGGCTGGCAATGGTGACGCGGTCTTCGGGCTGCAGTTGGCTGTAGTGGCTGGAACGGGAGGGGTTGTGCATCTGCGGACCTTACAGGGTGACAGGTGTTGCACTTCAGTTTTGAATCCGCCATGACAAAGGAATAGAACACAAGGTGGGCCTCACGCTGGGCCTTAAGTTTTTATACGGTTCACTTAGCGTCGAAAATCTGAAACGCGCACTTGTCGAGGCCGAGGCAGCGACCAAGTACACCCTGAAGTCAGAGAAGCTAAAACGCCGAGGAAAGCTGTCAATTTCGGGCACAAGTAGAGCTGCGGCCACATCTATCGGTGCGGAGGAATTCGGCAAGCTTGCCGCGCTGATGGCACGTCGCAACGCACTAACGGCGCCGGCCGTCTTTCGCGATCCGCGCCTCGGCATGATTCAAAGCGCTATCCGTAGCTTTCAGCCCAACTCGAAGCAGGCGTTCCAAGAGCATCTCCATAGCGTTCTCAACTGGCTCGACATTGAGCCGGCTGCGTCCTGTACGATCGAAAGCCTGCTCTTGGACACAGCACCGAAGGCAGTACCCAAGATTGCGCTGGCAGTGGCAATCGCAAGCGGAATGCTTCAAGCTCGCGCTGATGCAGGCGGCACAAAACCTGTGGACCTGCGCATTCGTTTCTCGGAGGACGGCAATCGGGTGAGCGTGATCGAGGGGGGCAAGATAGTCGTGGGCGATCAGCTTCCTTCGGGCGTCGCGAGCGTTCACGAGGTAGAGATCGACGCCCCTGGCTCAGGTCGCCAACCCTGTGTTCTCGTAGGCGTCCAGGTGGGTCTACAGGACCAGCTCAAGCTGGCCGGCGGCAACCCCCTTCCCAGTGAGCTCTTCACGCACGTGGTCGTAGTCGACGACAGACCAAACTCAGGCGGTGGCCTGCCAGATTTCTGGCAAGCCGCACTCGCGCAGGTCTGCTCAATCGCCAGCGTAGGTCCGGATCTCGTCCACGTGTTTGCCTGGGGCAAGACAAGCTGCAACAGCGAAACAGTACTTCGACTGTGCGGCTCTGCCGATTGGCCGGACGATGAGATCGCGTACTTGGCAGATATCGCTTCAAAGAAGGTGCGGAGTCTGCAGCCGCAACTTCGCTCAAACACCCAGTTGGTTGTCGACGCCGCTACCGTCGTTAACTCTCTCTACGCGATTGCGCCAGTGATGCATCCTGCGTCCAAGTCCGGGTTACCTCCCGAGCCTACGGACAACGATTCGCCGCAAAGAGCCATGCTGCAAGTGCAGCCCTTGCAGCCGACGGATGGCCTACGCTGCCGCACTGCAGCTCAGGCATATCCGATCATCATCGACACGCTGCGCAAGTCACAAACTCGCCCCTCTTCGGACGACGCACACCAGCCGCTTAGAGAGTTGGTCGCTTTCAAGCTTACCCTCGAGACACCATCTCTATTCACAGTGCCGACATACCTACGCAATCAAGAAGCTGATATGGCTCGGTACGCGGATAGTGTGCTCCTGAGTGAGTCTGGTCGAATTCGGAAGGGTCTAGATTCGAAAAAGCAGGTGAAGGCATTCAAGAAGGAATTGTTTGCCTGCTTCGCCGCGGGAGAGGTTCCACGGTCGACGCGACGAGCTTGCTTGGTCGTGCCTCACGTACCTACATCCGATGGCAATCCGTCGCCGGAAGGCTTAGTCTCCGTTTGGGCTTCTCCGCGTATGGTTGACTCGACTGAACGCACCGTCGACTGGGTATTCGTCTGGCGTACAGTTGAGGCTTTCATTGGGCTCCCCTACAGCCTCTACGGGTCTATTAAGTTCGCGCAATCCCTCTTGTCGCAACTCAATGAGGGACTTCCAAAGGGCACATCAACTCCTTTTCGATTGGGCGAACTTACGTATATCGCGCTCAGCCTGCACATGCGTTCGGATGGGGTTCATCGCCGCATCGCCAAACGTATCGTGGATGAATCGAGTGAGTAAAGCAAGCAGGCTCATCCTGCCCCCCTCAGACGCACTGATCGAAACTCTGCTATCCGATAATCGAGCTGCGCTCGTATACAGAGCGGACAATGTATGTGTGCTCGAGAGTTCTGACCGACGGCTAACCGAAGGCTTGCGGATTGGCAGCACCAGTTGGACACGTGTCTTCGAGGAGTACTACTTGGCCAGCACCGGCGAGGACAAGGCGCAAGCAGTCTTGGTCGGTGCGTTCTTCGACTGGCTTGCAGATCGATATAGCTATGAGATCGAGTCTTCCAGAAACGTCGCTTGCTACGAAGAGCTCTACGACATCGCCAGCAAACTGCGTGGTCCAGCTGGCGCAAAAGCCGTCTTGGACGTCGGCTGCGGGCCAGGAACAATCTTGCATTCGCAGGTTGCTCGCACTGCGCAGGTATTGGTCGGCTTTGACATTAGCGACGTTGTAGCGAAGACGGCCGCCTCTAAAGGCATGGCTGTCATGTCCCGTGAGCAGTTTCTAGATGGACCGGCTCGATTCGACGTCGCATTGAGCGCGTTTACCATGCACTATGCGTGCGACCTAGACGAAACGCTGGCAGGGGTGCAGTGCAGCCTGAAACCCGGCGGGGTCTGGGCCCTAAATTTCCACAAGGACATCGGACTCGAGTCCTTCCTCGACCGCCTGGACTCCACAACGCTCGAGCTCACGACGCAAGTCTGCACATCCACCTACGGTTCAATCGCGACTGTGACAAAGCCCTATCGATGAGCGATCTGACTTCTCTTCTCCGTCGCTTCGACGTTTCCGACTCGCGGCAAGCGCTCTGGGAGTCTTGCGGCCTTCTTCCATCTGTAGCTGGGCGAGAGGGCGAGAACTGGATAGCCTCGTCACAGTACGACCGGCTAGTCGAGCTTACGCTTACCAAGTTCGACTGGAACGTGGGCCCTCACCTTCCGGATGATCTGTTTGCACCAACTATCGCCGCTGAACTCGGCGCGTTCTCGTGTTTGACGCAGGGCGCCGGCTCGCATTCATCACCCGCATCTCCATTGTGGGCACAACTGCTGCCGGTGTGGCTGTCCGCTCGCTCGGACGGTGGCCACCTCGCACTGAGCTCGAGATGGAATGAGATTGACATCGACGGCTATCGCGCTTACTCGTTGAACGTGGCGCTCAATGCGATCGCAGCCAAGAGCGTCGAGCGGCATAAAAGCCTTGCGGCGAGCCGTAGCGCCTTGTTTGCGCGGTCGGCAAACTACATGGGCTCCAAGGCGGTACTTTCAAGCCAGCTTCTTGATATCGTCGATGCAACCGAAGCCGTGGATACGACGATGGTCGATCTCATGTGCGGATCGGGCGTCATGGCCGCCGCATTTGCCAGGCAGTTCCCTACGATCGCGTCCGACGCTCAAGAGTTTTGCCGTCTACTCGGACTGGTTCAAGGGGGCGGCATGACCCTCGCTCGAGGAGAAGCGGTCGCTCAACAGGTGATTGACGGTGCGCGCCGCCGTTTCAATGAGCTAAGCGACGAGGTGCGCCGCTCCATAGATGTGGAGACTCAACTCGTCAACTCAGAGCTCTCTGTCGGAGACCCCGAGTCTCTCTTTCAACAGATGCGCGAGCGTTTGACGATATGGGACAAAAGCAACTTTGGCAGCCTCGACGCAGTAAGCGCAGCATACCGTTCCGGCAGGCTTCTTGGTCATCTCTATGGAGGCGTTTTCTTCGGCGATCGCCAGGCGGCCGAACTTGATTGCCTTCGACAGTCAATATCGGATATCTCAGACGAGACCGAGCGGAGGTGGGCTCTGGGCGCATTGGTCTGTGCCGCCAGCGCTTGCGCGTACACCTATGGCGGCCACTTTGCACAGCCGAAGCTGGATATATCCGACTCCGGCAAAGCCCGAGGGGATATCTATGAAGCGCTCAAACAGCGCTCGCTGTCCATCACCCACGAGTTCTTCACGCGATTAACGAGCTTAGCCTTGGAAAGCGAGAACGTTGAACATGCCGTCTCAGTTATCGCAGGCCCCTGGGAAGCAGCAATTCCAACTGTCGCACGCACCACTGGCAAGAGCCCGGTTTGCGTCTACATCGACCCGCCATACACCCGGGACGAGTACAGCCGCTACTACCATGTCCTCGAGGCATTAGTTCGCTACCAGCCGCAGGCAGTCTCGGGAAAAGGCAGGCTTCCCAAGCGAGGCTCTGAAGGTAGATTCGCTTCAAAGTTCAGCGGACGACGCGCTGATTTGATGGAGGCCGAGATTGCCAGAGCTATCCAGACTTGTTTGGCCCAAGGCTGGAATTGCTTGTGGAGCTACTCAAACTCGGGCGTGGCTTCAATCAACGGGACGCTTGCACGCCTAGAGGGTCATGCGAAAACTGTCGACGTCTTCCGCATGGACCATAGCTACAAGGCTCAGGGCAAGCGTGGACCTAAGCAGGTCGTCGAATACGCGATCCATCTTCGTCCGAGCGACTAGGAAAGCCAGCGTCAACAACATCCCGCTAGACTGGCGCATCAGAACGAGGAGGGAATGCATGAGGAAGGTGAACCGTGGAGGAGCTACGTTGCCTGCAATCCTGCATGGAGATGAGGTGCGTGAAGCCAAGGCCGCGTTGGCCGATCACTATCGGCTCGATTCGCTGGAGCGTGCACGCAGGAGACCACCGCTAAACTCGAAAATCTGGCTGGCGGCAACGGTGCGGCAGCAGGTGACGGGGGTTTTCTTGTCCAAGTGCGCCTATTGCGAGACCCCGCTAGATCGCTCCAATGTCGGCGACATCTCGCATCACCGGCCGCCAGGCAATGCGGTCGGGTTTCGGGACCAATCCGACATAGCCAGTACCGACCACTACAGCTGGTTTGCCTATGAATGGGAGAACATATTTCTCTCATGCATGGCCTGCAATCGGGCAAAGCGCAACTTTTTTCCCGTCCACGGCCCGCGCGCGCGCTTGCGTTCCAGCTGGACTGAGGCCGAAACCAATGAAGACGCACTTCTGATCAACCCCTGCCGTGTTGAGCCGCGCAAGCACATGCGTTTTGGCACCGATGGCACCGTTGGCGGAGCTGATGAGGTGGGGCACGTCACGGTAAACGTCTTAGATCTCAATCGATCCGATTTGATGCAGGCTAGGGCGCGAACGTTCAGGGAATGTCTTGACTGGCTCGGCCAAGGACGAACCGACGATGAGTGCTTAGATAGATTCCGACGGGCGCTGCTCGACGAAGCCCCCTTTTGCGGCGCCATGCGCATCATATTTTTCGAGCTGCTCTCCGACTTCAACCCGTCAGCGAACCTCCCGAAGCCATCGTTTCGAACCATTGTTGACGACGCCATCCAGGCTGCGAAGGTTGCCAGCGATGAAAAGTGGCGAGCGCTTGTCGACCATGCGGAGTCTGGCGCACTGCTTCGGGATCGAATTTCGTATGGTGTCGTGCGTGAGGAGCTGCTCATACCTCGCCTTCTTTGGGAGCCCCGGACATCGCAGTTACGCCGAGTTCGTATCCGCAATTTCAAAGGTGTGGCTGAACTCGATCTAGGAATTCCACAAGCCGATCCAGAAGAGACTGGGGCGCCTTGTATGATGCTGCTCGGAGAAAACTCAACAGGGAAAAGCACCACATTGCAAGCCATTGCGTTGGCAATGATGGGGGCGTCCATGCGTGCGCGCATGGGGGTGTCGCCTGAGGACTTTCTTCCTCGTGAAGTTTCCGGTTGGCAACTGGATGACACCGTCACTCCAGAGGTCATCCTGGATTTCGACACCGGTGAACCTGTGCGCCTGCAGATCGACCCGCTGACCAAGCGCTTCATCGGGGATGAGCAACCGACCATGACGCTGATGTCGTTCGGCTCCCGCCGCTTCTTTGGCAAGGAGGGTGTTCGTCGGCAACCCGCCGCAACGCTGCGCTCCTTGTTCGACCCCTTTGCCAAGCTCCAGCATCCGGGCCGATGGCTCCAACAGCTCGCTCCTGACGTCTTTGACGCGCTCGCACGAGCGTTGCGCGAGGTGCTAGTGCTCCAACCACAAGACCGCATTGGGCGAGACGAGGAGGGACGCTTATTCGTTCATGCGCACGGGCGCGACACGCCATTGGAGCGACTGAGCGATGGTTACCGCTCTTTGATCGCAATGGTTCTGGACATCATGCGTGACATGCTCAAGGCGTGGGGTGATCTGGAAAACGCGCGCGGTTTGGTACTGATTGACGAGATCGAAACGCATCTGCATCCGCGATGGAAGTTGCGCGTGGTCTCGGCACTTCGCAGGGCTATGCCCAATGTGCAGTTTGTTGCCACTACGCACGATCCGTTGTGTCTCAGGGGCATGCGTGCGGATGAAGTGCAGGTGTTCGTGCGAGACGAGGCGCACAGGATCGAAGTTCTGAGCGGCTTGCCTGACGTTCGTGGGTTGCGTGCCGAGCAGCTCTTGACGTCCGACTACTTCGGCCTCGCCAGTACGGCGGATCCCGACGTAGAGAGCGCGTTAGAGCACCTGGCATTGCCCGCTGGCATCCGATCGCAGTCACGCGATGGGAATCGCGGCGCACTACAGGCCTTTAAGTGGCTCGGTGACACACCGGTAGAGCAGATCGTCAATGAAGCACTGCGCCGGTTTATCGAGGAGGGTGCAGGATCACAGCTGGACCGGGGGCAACTTAGGGAGGCAGCGGTCACGAGCGTGCTCGCCCGGCTGCGAGCGCTGCGCGCAGGGCCCCAGGCATGAGGCGAGTGGACAGAACGCGGGTGCCGGTACCAGCCTCCTTGGACGGTCCTCACAGTCCTGCGGCGCGCGAGCGTCTTCGCGCGGCGCAGCATTTCCTGAACACCCCCGATGAAGCGTTCACCTTTAGCGTCTACAAGCAGCAGGATGTCGTTGACGCCCTCAATACGCTGTTTTTGGGGAAGTGTGCGTACTGCGAGTCGAGCATCAAGGCCGTTGAGCCGACGGACATCGAGCATTTCCGTCCCAAAGGGCGCGTTTCCGAATGCGCTGATCATCCCGGCTACTGGTGGCTTGCGGCCGCCTGGGACAACCTCTTGGCTAGTTGCATCGACTGCAATCGCCGCCGCCACCACGATGTCTGTGAAGCGGGTCAGGTTCCCGGAGGCCAAGGGGTCAATGGCCAGGTAACCCTGGGCAAAGGTGACATGTTTCCAATTCTAGGTCCGCAATACGCTCGGGCTGAGGGGGATGATCACGAGGCCGAAGACGCCGCGCTGATTGATCCCACGCGCCGGGATCCGAGTGCCCACTTGGCTTGGCGAGAAGAAGGCGATTGGTGTCTGCTAGGGCCTCGCGCGCACCTCGGCGTTATTGACCGCTACGGCGAACATACTGCGCGTGTGTTCGGGCTCAACAGGCAGGGTTTGGTGGAGGTTCGCACCGCACGGCTGCGGGAGATTCAGGCGCGTGTGGTGTTGATCGAGCGGCGAATCGACAGGGCCATGATGATGCCGGAGCCGTATTCCTCTGAAGAACTGACCGAAATCTTCGAGGAATTCTTGTCCCTTTATGCGTTCGCGGAGCCGGACCAGCCGTATTGCGCGATGGTAGACGACCTGCTGGCTCGGGAATCACAGCGACTAACGAGCAAGTATGATGCTTTGATGGTGCCTGCTGGGGGAGCGTGAGTGCGGACAAGTCTAGCTAGCTCTGCTGAGCTACCGCTCGCGGTTCGAGATCTTACGTTCATGGCTTCGCGGCGACCGGCTGCAACCGCTACAGAGTGGACGCTGGTCTCCTTCATCTTCAGGGCTGAAGTAAGGGTAGTACGTTCAAGTAACAGAGAAATTCAAAGTCACCCACTTCTTGGCTTCCTCAACGTCTAAGTTGAGACTGGCGTACGCTTTCTTGAGCAGTTCTGGAGGTAGTGCCCAATCCCACTTTTCGCGTTCAAGATTTTTCGCGCCCTCAAGCAGTTCGCTCACGGATGGCTGCTCTACGAGCGCAGCGTCGAGGAGGGCATCAAGTATGTTGTCAATGGTGTGACTGCCTTTCACCACCTCAATACCCGGGCCAGAAGGGGCTGCGGAGAAGCCTCGCTGATTCATGAAGCAAGCCAACGCCTCGTTGGCGGAATCCCCGAGCCATGTGACGACGAGGAGTTCGTGTCCCTGGTCAACCAGGCACTCTGATGTCAAATTCAGCGCTCGAAAGATGGACCGAGCCTCCTCCAGGAAGCGCTGAGCTACCTCATCGACAAACACGATCCTATCGGTCGACTCCAGCAGCTCACGCATCCTCTGCCTCACCTTCGTGTGAACTCGTCCAGAGCCTCCTGAAAACAAAGGCGGAGCACCGCCGGTGGCGCGTTTCACGAAAATGACCTTCTGCGCCTCATCCACCATTTCCACAATCCAGGTCTTGCCCGCAAAGAGGATCCGCTGCCCTATAGACAGCATCTGAGAAACCGGCAGCGTCCCAAGGGTCCGAGTCCCGGCGACCAATCGAAACTCCTCGTCCGACGCAAAGGCCGCATAGAAGGTGTAGTGGTTGACGAACTTCTCACCGAGAGGGCCGTGCAGCAGCAACCCAGATGAGTCCTGAACCAAAAGCTCTTTTGTTCCCAGGTGACGTACCAGCGACATGAAGTCTTCTTTGGTCGTTCCCTCGAACGGTGTTCCCGTAGCGCACAGCAGCGCGTACAACTGACCAATCGTGGCGCCACCGTTCTGGGCTATGGCGGATAACATCTGCTGCACCAGCGTGGAGAGATGGGCGCCCTGCGTGACAGGCGGCTCAAACCAGCCCTCAAGCAAGAGAGAAATCATGGCAACGGTCTGCACCAGTCCCAGGCGCAATCTCGTGCCAAAGCCCGAGTGCACATCAATCGCGTCCTCGATGCAGTAGCCTCTCAGAATGGCGGGTTCGCCCTTTCGCCGCCCAGACCTTCCCAGTCGTTGACGCAAACTGGCGACTGAGGGCGGTGGTCCAATCTGCACAACGCTCTTGACAGCTCCGATGTCGATCCCCAGCTCCAGGGTATTGGTACAGATGGCAGTGGCAGGCACTTCCTTCTGCTTGAGGGCGGCCTCGGTCTCTGCCCGGATCTCCTTGGATAGGCTACCGTGGTGCGGCCAAAACTCCTGAGGCACTTTGTTGCTCTCGCAAAGGCCGTTCAGCAGATTGGTGTAGCGCTCAACCTCGCGCCGGGAGTTTGGGAACACAAGGTTGTTGGAACTTCGAAGCGCCTTGTACATGTGCGCCGCGATGAGTCCGGGCGTTGCAGGCTCGGGCGCCTCTTCCTCACCACCCTGCCGCACAACCAAAGGCTCCTCATACCCCTTTACGAGTATCTTGAGTTCGTTTCCCCCAGAGGCGGAAACGACCATGCTAACGCCAGCTCCATGTCCCGGCCGAAGAAATTCAGCGGCAAGTCCCATATCGCCCAGGGTGGCCGAGAGGCCCACTCTAGGTACTTTGCGGCGCAGGACATTCTCGATGCGGTGCATTAAGGATTGAAGCTGCTTTCCTCGCTCAGATCCAATAAACGCATGCAGCTCATCGACCACAAAAAAGGCGGTCATCTGAAACACAGCCGCGATGGATGTCCCTCGATTGCACAGCAATGCCTCGAGGGACTCTGGAGTAATGAGCAGGACTCCGTGCCGCTGCTTCAAGAATTTGGTCTTGGACGTTGCACCAATATCACCATGCCAAGGCCAAACAGGGATATCCAGTTGTTCGCAAAGCTTGTCGAGTCGACCAAACTGGTCGTTGATGAGGGCCTTCAGCGGGCTGATGTAGACGATGAGCCGAGGTTCTTCGCTCTGCAATAGATGCGTGAGCGCTGGCAGAAACGCCGCCTCGGTTTTGCCTGCTGCCGTTGCAGCTGCCACGATGACATCGCGGTCGGCATGGATGAGCAATGGAATGGATTGCTCCTGGGCGTCCCGCAGAGACTCCCAGCCCTCCGCCCAAATGAATCGCTGAATACGCTCATCAAGAAGGTGAAAAGACGAACTCGCCCCGGACATGCAGTGCTCAGCGTTCAGAGCTTGAAGGATGCAAACTCGTCACCTTCCTCGACTTCCACAGCCAGATCTCCTGTTGCGCCTGTATCAGCCGCCACCTCCAGGCCGCCAAGCAGCGTTTGCCATTCAGTGCCTGGGTTTTGCTCCAAGACCGCAAGAAGGTTGATGAAGGAAGTAATGGTGGTGCGAGGCGTGCGGAAGTAGGTCTCACCGATGCGCTTGGAGCAGTGCTCCATGAAACTCGCAATGCCTTGGTCTGGCAACAGGTACTTCGCTGTATCCCCTGCCGCATAGACGTGGCGCAGTTTCTGGAGGAGTACGTAGAAGTCCTCGGGACTCAGGCTCGAAAGCCGAACCGTCGGGCCGCTGAAGTCGACGAGTTCACTGCTGGCAAACGTGTTCTGGGCCAGACGGCTTTGAAGTGCGGGGTAGCTGTAGAGACCGCGCCGGGTGTCCAGAAGGAACTCGGGTGTTCCACCAAGCGTGAAACCCAGTCCAACTGCCGTACCTTGCAGCGAGTCATTCAGGATACGCAGGATCTGTTCGTAGTTGGAGTTGCGCGCCTGCGCATTGGCAAGCTTGTAGAGATTGACCAGCTCATCAAGGCTGACCAGAAGGCCGCTGAAGCCCGCAAGCCGCACGAACCTGGCCATCAATTTGAGCTGGTCATAGACTGCGGCGTCGTCCACATAGGTGCGCACGCCAAGAGCTGCTTTCGCATCGGTCTTGGTCGTGAACTCACCGCGCAACCAGCGCACAGCGTCGGACTTCAGCTGCTCATTGCCTTCTTCGAAGCCGCGGTAATAGGCAGCAATGACATCTGCAAAGTCATACCCATTGACCAGCTCCGTCAGGTGCTCCAGTTTGTGGCGAATGACATCTTCGGTCGACCTGCCTGCCTCCTTGGCCTCTGACTTGGCCGTGGCAATGAACTTCTCGACAATGCCTCCCAGAGCCCCGCCTTCGGGCTTGGTCCGAGTTGCCAGGTTGCGCATCAACTCAGCATAGAGAGATCGGGCCTGCCCACCGCTCGCGTGCAGTCGGCGGTCAGGATTCAGATCGGCGCTGGCCACGACCAGCTTCTTCTCCATCGCGATGGAGCGGACCAGATTCAGGAAAAACGTCTTACCCGCGCCATATTCGCCGATGACCAGGCGAAACGACGAACCGCCATCGGCCACGCGGACCATGTCGCTCACCAAGGTCTCAATCTCACGGATACGCCCTACCTGGATGAGGTGCTGTCCTGCTCGAGGGACGACGCCTGCACGCAAGGATTGAACAACTGCGTCACGCTCTTTGGGCCGAATAGGTGCGTTCATGCTTCCAGCTTCTCCAGAATTTCAGGGTTCACATCGATAGGATCGTCGCCCTCAGTGAACGGTATGTCATGAGTGTCAAACGACACTTCATTGATATGCTCCAGGGCACCATCCAACATCAGGTCCAAGTCTGAGGAGACATCCAAGAGTTCTTCGCGAGTCCATTGTGGCCGCGACAACAGCATGCGTGCAAAAGCCGAATGTGCCTCGTCCAGACCGAACAAACCCGTAGCCACTGCTGCCTCGGCGTCCAGAGGGGGTGCCGCCTCGGGAACGGCTGCTATGACGGTCGGCTGCGAAGATTCTTCCTTGAAGATATCGGCCAGCAATGCGGACACGCGCTCGGAATCCTTCTGCAGTGCAGCAATCTTTGCCGTGTCCAGCTGAAAACCCTTGGCCGCAGGCTGCGCAGAGATGCTTGGCTGAGGGCTTGTTCCGGCCGCAACAGCATGCACGTCTGTAAAGACCCTCTTGGTATCAAGTCCCAGCGTTTTGTAGACTTTCTCCAGCATCTTCACTTCTGCTGGCGTCACCGTACCATCGGCCTGGGCCACGGTCGCCATGAAGGTAGCGATCGTCTCCTTGGACTTCGCGTCCAGCGGATCCAGCTTTTTCTTCAAGGAAGTGAGCGAGACGGGTTCTACTGCCAACAGGCGTAGATGTGCCAGCAGCCTGGCTGACTCGCCATCAGTCAGATGCGACCAAGATTGAACTTGGTCACTCAGGTGAGTCATCTCATGTTCACTGAACTCTCCGTCGGCCCCGGCAACGGCGGACGCCAACTGGAGTGTGAGTGCCGCAGCCTGATAGGCGGCCGTTCGAACCGATGCGCTATTTGACTCCGCTGCCGAGTAAAGCACCACGTGATCTTCGCCCTTTGGTGTTCGTGCTCCGCCCAGTACATCGGGTTCCATGCCAATGCCAACGGACTCCAGAGTCTTGGCCAGCGTTACGGCGCGCTCCTTGTTCAAAGCAGTCTTCGCCTGGAAAAGATCAAGCAGCTCCTGAAGCTTCATAACAACGAAGCCTTCCGAGACCCTGTCCCGCAGAGCCTTTAAGGCATCCCCCGCCGCATCAGGCCAGACTGTTGGCGGCAGGAACAGCAGGCCTTCCAGCGCATTGGGACTGTCTGGGTTACGGCCGAGATATCGGCTGTAGGGATCCAACTGGTCAGTGACGGCGTCTACGATCTTTTTCAGCTGCTTTTGTGGAGCCGTCAGAACCGTCACGTCCGGCGTGTCACCGAAAGTCAGCTTGATTTCGTTGACGCCCCTGAAACCAGCAGATGCTGGTTGGTACACCAGCTTCAATTTGGTCTTATTGCGGGGAAGAACAATGCCCGGCTTGAAAGTTTCCGCGTAGCGCTGCTGGAAAAGTTTGTCGAACTGCTCTGCGCACCTGGTCGCAGAAGTTCGCAAATAGCTGGCCGGGTCCAGGCGTGCCCAAGCCAACGCGAGATGGGGCGGCACTGGCACTCCATCCACTGCGGCGAGGCCAAGTGCAAGGCGAATGTAGAGCGGCACCTCGAAGGTCGTCGGGAAAGACGGAACGGGTTCGTTGTAGAGCGTCTTGGAGTAATGGGATACCTCCAGCCAACTCAAAAGCTCGCTGGCATAGCGCTTGAAAGAGAAAGATTTTTCGCCGTATATCTCAAGGAGTCTGCGGACCTCCTGAGCAATCAGGGGCCAATCTTTCTGCGCCTGCGCGTCCTTCAATCCCTCTGCAATAGCCCTGCGCTCCAGGCCATAGAAGAAGAGAAACACGTATCCGATATCGGCTTCGGGGTCGCGCCGCCCTTCTGCCAGCCAGCTCAGGTAGGCCCTGCGAGCGCGAGGCGTGATTTCAGAGTAGGACGGCCAATAGCCAAACTCACGTTCGCTGATGTTGGCGTGCGCAGCGACGGACAGCGCGGGATTGATAAGACACGGGTCGGTTGAGCCCGAGAGGGCTTTCAGGTCCCTGCCCACATAGATCATCCCCCCGCTGATGTGGCTACCGCCAATGACGACGTCTTCTCCCGGAGGTATCCAGCGCCCAGGCCCTGTGTAGGTCTGAGGTTGAGTTGGCGCAGGAGGTATCGCATAGTGCGCTGGCTTTGAAGGCTCCTTAGCGACGACAGAAACCGGAGCATCATCATCCACGAATCGCCGGGGGCCAGTAGGAGGTGCTGGGTGCGATGGCACGGCAGCTGTCGACAGAGGTGCCTTCTGAGCTAATGACACAGGGTGGTCATCTGGGACGAACCTAGAGGTTGCAACAACTGGGGCGGGCAGTGAGCTGGACTCTGACACTTGAACCGTCTCAGTTCGCGAGGTTGCTCGGGCCGAGGCCTCCAGCGTCTTCGTTGCGGTGGTCGTCTTGGCTCGAGAAGGCGTTGCAGATGTAGGCTGCTTCGACGCGCTGGAGAACAGCATTCGATAGGCCCAAATACCGCCGACGATGAAAATAATGTAGCCCCAAGTGCTCCGGGGGAAAACGATACAAAGAACCAATGCGACTATGGCCGCTATAACGCCGCTACTTGTCTTTTTCTTTTCCGCCATCCCGTTCCCTCGCACTTGAAAGGCGCATCTGCGCTGACCCAAAAGAGTGCGTTACGGTAACAGATTGTCATCTGTCGGGCGAAGGATTTCGGCCATACACCAACGATCCAACTTCCACGTGCATAGAGCAGACCTCTGCATGCGCAGCTACGGAAGGCAACCTATACGGTTTGCGTGCTGAACAATTACTGATCGAGAACCAAAGGCGCAACTGTTTTCAAAACGACGGGGCAGTGGCTTCCGATACGCCCCGATCGTGCCGACAAGGGTTGATCACAATGAACCTGATTCGTCCACCCGGCGAGCGATCCATTCGTGAACCGCTCTGGCAGACCAAGAAGCTGCACGCTGACCAATCTTGATGGATCGCGGAAACTGCCCACGTGCCATTTGGTCATATAGCGCCGAGCGGCACATGCCGGTCAGGCGGAGAACCTCTGGCAACCGTATCAGCCGATCCTCCGCCCCGGAGAGCACCGGCTGCAAACCAGGCTCTCCATCCAGCAGCAATGACAGCGCTTCCTGCAAGAGCTGCACTGCACGATCCTGCGCAGTGTCATTCGTCTTCCCCGGTCGGTGCCGATTTTCACCGTAGATTCCAGTCTGCATGCCGCACTCCTCCAAACCACGCGGCGCCAAGCCGCATGCTCCACAGAGTGCCCAAGAAGTCCGGCAACTCAAACCCGCCCTAGCGCAGCTCAGCGAAAACCGTCTGACTGAATCGCCAAGAGCCTGCCGCTTGGCGATATCAGGCATCGCACTATCAAAAAATGCGGTCGTTTTTGAAGATGTCACCACATTGACAAGCCAGTCCACTGTGGACGACCGAGCAACCAAAACTGGTCACGACAACACCCGCTCAACTTGGATGTGTGGGCAGCCCTAAATGCAGTGCCTACTTGAACTGGCGGACCAGCACAATGACTCTTCACCTGGAGATCCTTACCCTCGCCGGTGAGGGCATGGTGGGGGCAATTCGCCCCAGCCGGCTCACTGCAATTGGAGCAGTGCCAGCGCGTTGCGCTTGCCCAGTTTGAGCACCTCAGCGATGCGTTCCAGTTGCGCGGCCCGTGGATGCACTTGGCCGGACTCCCACTTGTAGACCGACAATGAGGAAGCGCCCAACAGCTGGGCCATCTGTTTCTGTGTGACGCCAAGTGCTGCACGCTTCTCGACCAGCGCCTGTGCGTTGAAGTGGATCTGCCTTGATTTCTCGGAAGTGACTTCTTCGGCCACCGCCTGGGCCTTGGGCGTATCCGCTACCTTGACCTGGCGCTGAGTGGCCTTCAGTTGTGAGGTCAGCGCCTTCACCTCACGCTTCAATGCCGCGATTTCAGAGCGATGGCCGGTGATGGCCTTGCGCATGCCCTGCAGCTCAGGCTTGAGCTCCTTGCGGGCCATGCGGATGACTTCTGCTCGAAAGGCATTGGAAAACGTGTTCATAAGCGCAATGGTACGAGATACCAACTCCCGCCAACCAGAACATCCAAACGACGGCCCAGCCCGTAAGATCCCACACTATGCCAACCAAGCCCACCTGGACACAGGAAGCCCTCGAACAAACGCCCTGGGCGAAGGAGTTCAAGAAGGAAGCTCCTGTCAGCTATGCCACTGCCATCCGCTATGCCCTGGAGAACAAGCTGGAGGTGATCATCGATCACACCACCGAGTCTGGTGAGCCGCAATGGGTGATCCGCGTACTGGATGATCCCTCGTTCTGGATGGATGCAGTGCCTACCAAGGCTGCTGCCGTGCAGCTCAGCCGAGCGATGGGGTGGAAGATCGTCTGATAGCTGTTGCGCTCCATCTGCGCCTCATCAATCGGCAGGCCATCGACCAGGGTCTCAAAAACAAAACCGCCAGGGGCTAGGGCCTATGGCGGTTTGCTTCAGTGGCGACCGAGAGCGCTGTGCTTACTTCCCAGCCTTCTCCGCCTTGCGCTTGGCAGCCTTGGGATCGACAACGGCCTTGAACTTGGCACCCGCCACAAACTTGGGCACCGTGCTCGCAGGGATCTTCAGCGCAGCACCCGTCGATGGGTTCTTGCCCGTGCGGGCTGCACGTTTGGCGGACTTGAAGGTGCCAAACCCCACCAACTGCACGGCATCGCCCTTCTTGACGGCTGTCTGGATGGTGTCGATCAGGGTTTCCAAAACCGCATTGGCTGCGGTCTTGGACAGGTCATTCTTGGAAGCCAGGATTTCAACGAGTTCTGCGCGGTTCATGGAGTTTCACTGTGTAAAAAAGGTGGCGAAGGACGATTTATAACGCGACCGCGGATGCCGGCCTTGTCGCCACTCAGTGCAGCTGTGCGATTCTTGGCAAGAACTCCACCCCCGTCCTCTTGACCAGCTCCTGGTAGCTGATGGGCCGACTGACCGTCTCCCCCTCCCGGTTCTCCTGCCAATGCGCCCAGGCTTTGTTGCTCGTGGCGTCGTACACGAGCTTGTACAGATAGGTCGGCACCTTCACCCCGTTGGCGCCAATGCGAGGCCCCGCGTCGGTGAATACCGGCCCGGTGATTACAAACACATCCCCCTTGGCCCGGAGCACATAGTGCCGCGTGTCCTGCTCGATCTTGGCCCAGGCTCCGCCGTTGTGCTGGGCATTCTGCGGAACCATGTTGGCCAGGCTGAAGCTCTGGGCCATGGCCGTCGGTGTGGACATATCCCCCGCCGGGGCCATGTGCCCGCGGGAATAGCCGGAGCCCTTGTAGTCCGCCAATTCGGCCCGCTCACCACTCGGAAGCCGCGCATCTGCAAAGAACCGCTTAGCCCGCTTCTCGTCGGCACCTTCGATGGTCTGGCGATTGAGCCGCTGGGCCACATAGACGGGCGTGCGGGTCGTTCCACTGTGCAGCACCGCAAAGGCCTCGTAGCAAAGCTCGCGAAGCTGGGGACGTGGGGTGATAGCCGGTGGGACGCCGTGGGCAAAGAACTGCGGGCACTGCGCAAAGCTGGTGGGCTCCGGTGTGAGCAGGGTCGCACGGTCGATATGAGGGGAGCGGGCCCAGGAAAGATTCGGGAGGCTGGCACCAGCCAGGGACAGGGCCAATACGGTGGCCAGGCGCGCGCAGCCTGACCAGGAAAACAAACGATTCACGAGGGGGAGTCAGAGCAAACAAAAGGGGCCCGATTGAAGCACTGTTCAGCATCGCTCTCCGGACCGAACTCGCAGAACCTGCAGGGATTTACAGCGGCTTACCGATTCGACTCCTCCAAACAAAAAAACTTCCCCATGGGAGCCTAGTCTGCTGGCCGGTCGTCAGCGAGGGGGCGTTCAAAGCACACCCCATAGCAATAGCACCCTACGGATGCGGCATGCCACCACCATGAGAAGCCCGAGTCAGCCCAGACATGCTCCTCCTTGCCATGCCGCAGGTCGGCCACGTGCTCGACATCGGCCTCATTGGCCGGCGTGGTCATCACGGTGTCCACCAGCCTTGACACAGGACAAGCTCAGGCACTTTTGCCTTGGAACAAGTGACGTGTTCTGCGTACCATGCCGATACAACCAACCAAGGAGACATATGAAGGCAGCATTGTTCGCGCTCATCCTGGGCGCATCCACCATGGCCAGCGCAGGACCGATTCAGCCTCTGGCGAGCTCGGACCTGTCTTTATCAGCCGGTTCGGGCGCATCGGCCGTCTTTGAAACCAAGGGCCGTACTGGCAGCAAGCGCGTTGGTGGCAAGGGCCGCAGCGGCAAGGGTGGCCGCTATGTGGGCGGTCATAGGTAAAGTGCAGACCTGAGAACCCACGAAGTCTCGATTGCTTGTCAGTGCCCTGACCTTGTCCGTATTCGCCATGCCCGTCATGGCCAGGGGTGGCAGCCATCCCGTCAGCGGACACACCACCAAGAAAGGCACCTATGTTCCGCCCCACCACGCCATTAACCCTGACAGTTCCAAGACCAACAACTGGAGCCACAAAGGCAACGTGAACCCGTATACGGGCAAAGTGGGAGCGAAGAGGGATTGATGCCCACACAGAGGTGTTCGGAGGCCGTTGGGAGATAGCTTTGCGGCATTGACGGGCGCACAGAAGGTGCGGTTCTAGGGCTGCAGGGAGGCGCCACCATGGGCAATACCCACGACAGAACTGGCTGACCGGTGTAGGGCGGCGTGTCAGCTTGGCTATGCCACTGCGCATTGAGCCCCAATAAACTCGTGCTGAACGGCCGGTTGGCCGCTGTAGCAGTCAATCGCCCCCTCCGGGTGAGGTCACGTTGATAGGGGCCAAGCTGCCATTGGCCCTGGAGACTGCGGTACAGGCCACGGTCTTCCCCGCGCAGTTGTGCGGCACGAAGGCGCCCCTGTCCGCGCGCGGGACATAGCGAGGAACTTGCCAGTGAATCTGGCTCCGCACAAAGAAAAACTCGCCGGCATGCCGACGAGATCTGTGGAGGTGAAGGCACTCAGGCCTGCCGCTTACTTCTTCGGCGGATGCCTGTGTATTGGCAAAGTCGGGTGCTTTGGCGCGTTCGGCAGATCGACATGGCGACGGCGGTCATCGGTACCATCTTCCTTTTTCGGCTTAGGGCCGGGCTTGATGTGATAGGTCATTCTTCTTTCTCCTCTCAAACAGCCACGACGACTGCAGCGACGCAGATCGGAGCTACTCTTTGAAATGCAAGGCCCGTGATTCAGTATTTGTGAGGGCGTTTCGAGTTCGATGACAGTTTGCTATCGGCCGAAACGATTGCTGGACCGTCACGAATCGAGCACTGCTTTACACACCCAGGCCGCACCGCTCCTGCCCCAGTCCATCTGGCGGCTTCTTCTTAGAAGTCATTGTGCCGGACGGACCAACTCTGCGAAAACCCCGGTCCCGCACCATGAACGCCTCCAGCATGTGCGGAACGAGTGCCATAGCATCCACCGCCTCCCCATAGATCTGCGCATGCAGCGCCGCATACCGGTCCAGTTCCGCCTTCAGGCTTGCCGTGCACGTGAAGGTCAGCTTGACGCTTTCCGTCCTGGGCAGTGGCCCCAGCCGCAATTTCCTCGGTGTGCTCATCGCGCCCCTCCCCTGCCACCGCTGACAAACAACGGCTGGTAAGGCCGCAGCACCAGATCCCGGTTCACGATCACCCGCACCGCCAGCCCCGGCCGCGCGGTCAGCGTGGGCTGCAGGTTCAAGTTACGGCGCGTCATCTCCTGCCCCACCTGGTTCACACTGTCCTGCAGCCCATCGCGCCCCGCAATCACCACTCGGTTGCCGTTCTGCCGGTTATCGGGGGCGGCCAGCTCAGCGCCCACCCCAATCGAGGTCGTCAACGCAGCCCCCGCCACAACCCGCCCCCAGTGCCAGTCCACCGAATCCTCCAGCCCCGCTCGCCCCGCCGGATCGGTGCCCACGAGGTTGTCGAGCGTGAGCGACGAAGTGTCTGGCAGGATGATGCGGTTCCACACCATCTGCAACCGGCTCTGCCCATAGCTCACCTGGCTGTTGTAGCGCCCCAGGATGCGTGAGCCCTGCGGGATCAGCAGGTGCCTCCCAGTTGCCGTGTCGTAGACCGGCTCGGTCACGGTGGCGATCACGTCGCCCGGCAGGTCCGACTGGATCCCCGTCACCAGCGCTGCCGGAATCACCGTACCGGCCATCACCTGGTAGGGAGAGGCAGGCATCTGCAGGTTTCCTGAATTCCGGGTTTCCGTGGAACCGCCTTTAAGGAAGGTCTCCTTCTGCTCCTGCCGGTTCTGAACAGCCGTGGGGTCCGCAGGCTGGGCCGCCGTCGAGGCAGGCCCCGCCGCCAATGGATCGAACCCCGCCAGCCCCGATGCGGCTGGTGCCGTTGCCACGGACTGCGCCGCACCCTGCCCCGCCTGCGCTCCCCCCGTGCGGAAAAACACCGGCGAGCCTGCTGCCGCTTCGGCCTCCTTGCGCAGCGCATCCGCCGGATCATGGCCTGGTGGCGCATAGCCCGGCTCCACCGGCCCCTGCGCTTTCACGATGGCCGGCCCCAAGTCCCCCGGCAACGGCGGCCCCAGTCGGGGTACTTCTGGTGATCGCAGTCCGCCGTAGTCGGTCGGCAGCCGGTCCAGCCCTTCGGACTTGGACACCCGATCGACGTTGTAAAGCTCCGAGGGATTCGCGCCACGCCGGTGGCTGCCCTGCAGCGACCAGATGGTGGCGCCCAGTACGGCCGCAGCCAGGGAACCCACGAGAACTGCCAGCATGCGCCGGTTCAGCCGCGTCACGGGTCGCGGCGCGGCGCGCAGCGCCACCGATTCGGGTGAGACCTTGGCCGGTTGCGGCGGGGTAGCGGCGTTGGAAGAGTCGCGGCTGTCCATGGTCAAAGCCGCCCACCCACACTGTCCGTGCGCTCGATGCGCACCACATCACCATCCCGGCCCCCGCCGCCACCCAGGCGCAACTCGGCCGCGCCGAACAACCGGTCCACGATGTAGTACGGCGGCCGGAATCGGTAGTTCACCAGCTGCCCGTCCCCCTGCGCCCCGATCACGAAGAGCGGCGGGAGCTCGCCCTGCGCAATGCCCGCCGGGAACTGGATGTAGACCTTCTCGCCATCATCGAAGGCGCGCAGCGGCTTCCAGGCCGGGTTGCCACCACCGATGGCATAGCGGAAGCGCAGCTTCTCCAGCGCCAAGCCGCTCTCGATGGGGGCTGCGGCCTGGGCCGCCTGCGCCTGACGCTGCAGGGCCAGCATTTTGTCCTTCGGGTACTCCCAGGACACCGAGGCCATCCAGGCCTTCTCGGTGGAGGTCAGCTCAACCAGGTAGGTGCGCCGGCTCGTGGTGATGACCAGGTTGGTCTTGAGCCCGGATCGGATCGGCTTGACCAGCACCTTCACGCGCAGCGTCTCGCCAGTCCCGCTGGCAGTGTCGCCCACGATCCAGCGCACGGTGTCGCCGGCCGCGACCGTCACCAGTTCCTCACCGGGCTGCAGCGCGATGGCAGTCACCCGGCCAGGGGCCGCATAGACTTGGTACAGCGCCCCGTCGGTGTAGGGCCAGACCTGGATCGCATTCACGTAGCCCTCGCGCGTGGGTGCCACGCGAGCCTCGGCGTTGGCACGCGCCACGCGGGCCTTTTCGTCGTTGGGCTCGGGGGTGGATTGGGCCTCGCCACGCTTGGGCAATGGTTTCATCTGCGCAGGCATAGGCAGCACCTCGGGCACGGCCACGACCTCGATGGGCTTGGGCGGCTCGGGCAAGGCCTGTGCCTGGATGGGCTCATCGAGCGCGATCGATGGGGGAGGCTTGCCCTGGGTTCCGCAGCCCGTGGCCAGGACGGTCAGCAGGACCAGCGGCAGGGCGCGGTAGGGGATTCGTGCATTCATGGTTTCTTCACTCCTTCGCTGCTATCGAGTTCCCGGCTCCACGACAGACCGTTGACGTAGATGCCCAATGGGTTCTTGCGCAGCCGCTCCTCGCTGCGCGGTGCCTGCAGCACAATGGACAACACGGCGGTCCAGCGCTCCAATCCAGCCGCTTCGCCGTTCACGTAGCGCCGCTCGGTCCAACGCACCTGGAACGACGCGTCACTGGCGCGCACCACGCTGTGGACCTGCACGGCGACCGACTGCTGACCGATGCGCGAGAACGGGTCAGCGACACGGGCATAGTCGTTGAGCGTGGCCGCCCCCTTGTCCGTGGTGTAGTCATAGGCCTCCAGCCAGTTCTGCCGTACCACGATGGGATCGATGGACAGCGCGCGCACGTCCGTGACGAAGCGCGCCAGGTGGAAGGCGATCTGCGCATCGCTGGGCTGGTACGGCGTGGCCGCCTCCCCCACCGCGCGCACCTGTCCGGCCTGGTCCACCTCAATGACGTAGGGCGTCACGATGGACTGTGCCGAGCGCCAGACCAGGCCACCCGCCATGAGCAAGGCCAGGCCCAGGCAGCCAAAGGCCATCAGCCGCCAGTTCTTCGCCTGCACGCGGGCCGAGCCGATGCGCTCATCCCAGACCTGCGCTGCGGCCTGGTAGGGGGTGGCAGGCTCCGGCGTGTCCGAATACCGCACCAGGGGTCGTTTGAATCGCATGGAAACTTCTCCTTCAGGAATTCGAGCTGTCGCGCAGGCTCGGGCCCGACCCGCTGCCGCCGTGGTCGCCCGAGCGCAAGGTGTGGATTGCCGTCGTGGCCGCATGGCTGGCCTGCTGCCGGCGGCGCATGCGCTGGACCCATGCAGGCTCTGCAGGTGGTGGGCCAGCATCGCCAGCATCCGCTGGAGACGATGGCCCTGCAGGTGCCGCCGCCTCGGACACAAAACCCGCCATGCGCTCCTTCACCGCCTTAGCGCCTAACGCGACCCGCTGGCCCACGGCGCTCGCCCCCGTCTTCGCGACATTGGCCAAACCCGCACCGGCGGCGCGGACGCCGCTGGTTCCTGACGCGGAAGCACCGGCCTGGTAGGCCGCCTTCGCACCGGCGGACATGGCACTGGCCGAGCGGGTAGCGCTGGCGCCGCCACCGATGGCTGCACGCGCCGCGCCAGGCGCCATGCGCGCACCTGCGGCCACCGCTGATCCGGCGCCCACCGCGACCGCCCCGCCAGCCACGGCCAGGCCCGCAGCACCCACTGCAGTACCGGCAGCAGCTCCCGCCCCCAGTTGCGGTGCTCCAGACACCAGCCCGGTCGCGATCCCCGGGCCAAAGATGCCCAACCCCAGCATCGCCAACGCCGCCAGCATGATGGTCAGTGCATGGTCAATGGAAGGCTCCGTGCCCGGCGCCGTCGTGAATTCGGAGAACAGCCCCGATCCAATCCCCACGATCACGGCCAGCACCAACACCTTGATGCCCGAAGACACCACATTGCCCAGCACCTTCTCTGCCAGAAAGCTGGTCTTGTTCCAGAGCGCAAACGGCACCAGCACGAAGCCAGCGAGCGTGGTCAGCTTGAATTCCAGCAGCGTCACAAAAAGCTGCACCGCCAGCACAAAAAAGGCCACGATCAACACCAGCCAGGCCAGAAACAGCACGACGATGGTGTCCAGGTTGGCGAATACATCGGGAAACCCCACCAGCTCGCTGATCTGCGCCATGATGGGCCGCCCTGCATCAATACCGACCTTGGCAAGCTTGCCCGGCTGCAGCAGCTGCGCCTGTGTCATGCCCGAACCCGAAGCCGTCAGCCCCAGCCCGGCAAAGGACCGGAACAGGATGCCCGCCAGTTGGTTGAAGTTGCCGAGGATGAAAGCAAACGCACCCACATACAGCACCTTCTTGACCAGCCTCGCGATCACGTCATCGCCGTTCCCGCTGGCGTGGCTCATGGCCCAAAACAGGCCCGCCAACGTCACGTCGATCACGACCAGCGTGGCCGTGAGAAACCGCACCTCGCCACCCAGCAGGCCAAACCCCGAGTCGATGTAGCGTGAGAACACGTCCAGGAAGCGGTCAATGACCGCGACATCGTTCATGGCGCCGAAGCTCCATCCTTTGCGGGGGAAGGAGCGCTCTCGGAGGCCGCCGATGCAGCAGATGCAGTTGGCGGCTGGGCCGACGACGTGTACGGCGTCCCTCCGCCCATGAAACGCTGCCGCGTCGCCTCGGCCACCGCATTGCACTGGGCATCCCCCACCTTGGCATGGTCGGCCTTGCAGAGTGCACGCAGTTCCTTGAGCCTCTCAGGGTTCGCCACCAGCGAATCCACGGATTCGATCGATGGCGTCCCATCGCAGGCCACCAACGCCAGCGCAACCATGCCAATCCAAAACATCTTCGTCATGGTCACCCCCATCAGTTGCCGTAGAAGCTCACGGCGGTGGCCGTGTAAGGCGTCCCGGTACCCTGGAACCGCCGGCGTACCTCTCGCGCCCGTTCCTGCACCGCCACCTGCCGCGCCTGCTCCAGCGCGGTGGCCCGGTCCTGGGTGATCTGCAACTGCTGCGCCTGCATGGCCTGGCGCGACTGCAGGGCCAGCAACTGGTTCGTGGCCTGCATCGCCTGCAGGGCACCCACGGCCGACTGGCTGCGGTTCACCAGATCGGTCAGCGCCCGCTCGTCCGTGGCGAAGTTCTGCACCGCCTGGGACTGCACCTGCGTAGCGGTGCGCAGTGCCTCCAGCGAGTTCTGCCAGCGCTGCCGCGCATCCAGCGCCATCTGGTTGCCCGAGATCGACGCGGTATAGGCCTGCGGGTACAGCCGCTTGAACTCGGACTCCATGCGCGCCACGTCAAAGGCCAGTCCCTGTGCCTGGCGGATCAGCGTGTTGGTCGCAGCCAGGGCAGCTCGCAACTCCCCCAGGGAACTGAAGTTCAGGCTCGTCAAGTTCCTGGCGTCGTTCTGCAACTGCTTGATCTGGTTGTTGATCTGCTCCAGCGTGCGCGCAGCCGTCAGGATGTTCTGCGAGAAGTTCGAGGGATCGAAGACGATCTTCTGGGCATGGGCAGGAGCGGCCACGCTGAGGGCCAGCGCAGCAGCGGCCACCAGCACAGCACGCTGGGTTTGAAACACCATCTTGAGATTCATGAAAGCCTCCTTCAGTGGGAAGAGAACGGTGGAAACGTAGGAACGAGATCGGCCGCCCAATCCAGGCCACGGTGGCGCAGCCACGCAGCCGCGAAGTCGGCCGACGGAACTGCGGCAGAGACGGAATCCATGGCCCGCTGGTCCTCGGGCGACGAAACCCCCGCAAAGGCCAACGCGACAGGCCCCAGCCCCAGGTCAAAGACCCGATTGCCCAGCCGCGACTGGTAGTAGTAGTCGCGCTTGGGCTGCGCGGTGGCGACGATGTCGATCTGCCGGCTGTTGAGCCCAAAGCCCTCGTAGATCAAGCGGATCTGCGGCTCGGTCGCCTGGGGGTTGGGCAGGAAGATGCGGCTCGCGCAGCTCTCCACGATGGCGGGCGCGATGGTCGAGTCCTTGATGTCTGCCAGGCTCTGCGTCGCGAAGATCACCGAGACGTTCTTCTTGCGCAGCGTCTTGAGCCACTGGCGGATACGCGCGGCGAACACCGGGTCATCGAGGAACAGCCAGGCCTCGTCCAGGATCAGCAGGGTTGGCGCACCATCAAAACGCTCGTCAAAGCGCGCGAACAGGTAGGACAGCACGGCCTGGGTGGCCGCCTTGCTGTGCATCAGCTCTTCCATCTCAAAGCCCTGCGCGTCCGCCGAGCCCAGCCGGTCATGGTCAGCATCGAGCAAACGGCCGTGCGGTCCGCCCAGCACATAGGGTTGCAGGGCCTGGCGCAGCGCATTGCTCTGCAGCAGGACCGACAAGCCCGTCATCGTGCGCTGCTCCACCGGCGCACTGGCCAGGCTGTTGAGCGCAGACCACACCGCATCCTTCTCTGGCGGTCCGACGGCCACGCCTTCGTGTCGGAGCCGGCCTTCGATCCACTCTGACGCCCAGGCGCGGTAGCCCTCCTGGTCAATCCGGGCCAACGGCTGGAAGGCGATCTCCCCGCCCTCCTCCCCGCTCTTGCCCAGGTCGTAGTGCTCGCCGCCCAGTCCGAGAATGGTGGCGCGGATGGAGCGCCCCATGTCGAAGGCCAGGATGCGCGAACCCGGGTAGCGCCGGAACTGCAGCGCCAGGGTGGCGAGCAATACGGACTTGCCCATGCCCGTGGGTCCCGCTACCAGGGTGTGGCCCACGTCGCCGATGTGCGTGACGAGCCGGAACGGCGTCGCGCCATCGGTGCGCGTCACGATCAGGGGCGGGCCGTCCAAGTGGGCATTGCGATCCTGCCCTGCCCACACGGCAGATAACGGCATCATGTGCGCCAGGTTCAGCGTCGAAATGATGGGCTGGCGCACGTTGGCATAGGCATGGCCAGGAATCGAAGACAGCCAGGCTTCGACCGCGTTCAGGGTCTCGGGGATCGTCACAAAGCCCCGCCCCTGGATGGTCCGCTCTACCGCCCGCAGCTTCTCGTCGGCTGCGGTCGCATCGGTATCGAACACGGTCACCGTGGCGGTCACGTAGCCGAAGGCCACCTGGTCGCTGCCCAGTTCCTGCAAGGCGGCATCGGCATCGGCGGCCTTGTTGGATGCGTCCGAATCCACCAGCGGGCTTTCGTGCTGGAAGATGGTCTCGCGCAGCAGCGCCACGATGTTCTTGCGCTTGGCGAACCACTGGCGCCGCAGCCGGACCAGCTCTTTCTCCGCCTCAGCCTTGTCCAGGCAGAGAAAGCGGGTGCTCCAGCGGTAGGCAAAGCCCAGGCGATTCAGATCGTCCAGGATCCCCGGCCAGGTCGACGTCGGAAAACCCCGCACCGTGAGCACACGCAAATGCCGCTTGCCCAGCATCGGCACGAGCCCACCCACGAGCGGCTCATCGGCCAGCAGCGCATCCAGGTGCATGGGCACCTCGGGCACCGCCACCGGATGCCGGCGCGTGGACACACAGGCATGCAGGTAGGTCAGCGTCTGGCCATCGTCCAGCCAACCCACCTCCGGCATCACCCCGTCGAGCAGCCCCAAAAATCGCTCGGACTCGGCCACAAAGGCCTCCAGCCGCTCCCGCCAATCCACCCCTTCGGTGTCCCGGTTCTCGTACAGCAGCCGGGAGGCCTGCGCCCGGGTCTCCTCTGGCGGAAGGTAGAGCAGCGTCAAGTGGTAGCTGCTCTCGAAGTGGCTGGAATCTTCCTCGAACGCTGCGCGGCGCTCCTCATCGACCAGCCAGGACAGCGGTTCGGGAAACACCGACTCGGGATAGTCCGCCGCCTCACGCCGCTCAGCCTCCACGAACAGCGCCCAACCCGAACCCAGGCGCCGCAGTGCGTTGTTGAGCCGCGCCGATGTGGCAACCAGCTCGCCCCGCGTGGCACTGTCCAGGTCCGGCCCCCGAAACTTGGCCGTGCGCTGGAACGATCCATCCTTGTTCAGCGCCACGCCGGGGGCGACCAGCCCTGCCCACGGCAGCCAGTCAGCCAGCAGGGCCGGCCGCTGCCGATACTCCATGAGGGACATCATGGCGAGGCCCTCAGACGTCCAGCAGCTGCCGCTGCTTGATGTGCCGCGCGAACACCTGCATGAACTGTGGGTCCATGCGCGCGCCCCAGACCGCGAGCGAGTGGCCCACGATCCACAGCAGCACACCCGGAATCCAGAGCTGCAGCCCGAGCCCGACCGCCGCAGACAACGTGCCGTTGGTGATCGCAACCGTGCGGGGCGCACCACCGAGCAGGATGGGCTCCGTCAGCGAGCGGTGCAGCGGCACCTCGAACCCGCTGGAAACAGATGTATCGGTCATGGTCATGCCAGCACCGCCCCACCCGAGAACGAGAAAAACGACAGGAAAAAGCTGGATGCCGCAAAGGCAATCGACAGGCCAAAGACGATCTGCACCAGCTTGCGGAACCCGCCCGAAGTATCGCCAAAGGCCAGCGTCAGCCCTGTGGCGATGATGATGATCACCGCAACGATGCGCGCTACGGGCCCCTGAATGGACTCCAGGATGGACTGCAGCGGCGCCTCCCACGGCATGTTGGAGCCTGCGGCCTGCGCGGGCATTGCAATGGCGAGCAGCAGTGCTGCGGCCACAGCGCCGCACAGAATCGGTTTTACGGAAAGACGGGAATGCCTCATGACGGTTCTCCTGAAGTGGATGAAGGTGGATGGGAAGAGGAACGCGAAGAAGAGGTCCAAGGCAACGGCCCAAGCGTGGTGTCGAGCTGGTATCCGTGCTGGTCGCAGCCGGTGACGCGCGCGATCTCGCGCACCCGGCGTGTGCGGCCCCGGCCAGCGATGAAGACGATGACGTTGACCGCTTCCGCGATCAGGGCGCGTGGGACGGTCACGGAGACCTCCTGCACCAATTGCTCCAGGCGGGTGAGCGCGCCCCTGGCCGAACCCGCGTGCACCGTGGCAATGCCACCCGGATGCCCGGTACCCCAGGCCTTGAGCAGGTCCAGCGCTTCGGCGCCACGCACTTCGCCGACCACGATGCGGTCGGGCCGCAGGCGCAAGGTGGCACGCACCAGGTCGGCCATGGTGGTTACGCCCGGCTCGGAGCGCATGCCCACGTGGTCGTCGCTGCGGCACTGCAGCTCGACCGTGTCTTCGAGAATCAGCACGCGGTCGCCGGTGTCGGCGATCTCGTCGAGCAGCGCATTGGCCAGTGTGGTCTTGCCAGTGCTGGTGCCGCCTGCCACGACGATGTTCAGGCGTTCGCGCACGGCAGAACGAAGGTAGGCCGCCTGTTCCTCGGTCAGGATGCCGTCGTCCACATACTGCGCGAGCGTCATGATGCGCAACGCCCGCTTCCGGATCGCAAACGAGGGCGCGCGCACCACGGGCGGCAGCACGCCCAGGAAACGCTCACCCGTCTCGGGCAGCTCGGCCGAGAGAATCGGCTGACCCGCATGTACCTCGGCACGCACATGGGCCGCCACCAGCCGGATGACGCGTTCAGCCACCGCCGAAGGCAGCGCGGCGCCGGTGGGTTCCCGGCCCGTGCCCAGCCGGTCCACCCAGAGCGACCCATCCGGGTTCAGCAGCACCTCAACCACCTCCGGGTCTTCGAGCGCAGCAGCAATCTCCGACCCCATGGCCGTGCGCAGCATGCGGATGCGCCGGGCGAGCGAGGTGTCGGCTGATGTGGCTTCAGGCTTCGGACTCAACGTCAGCCTCCCCGAATTCGGCAGCTGGCGCCGCCGATGATGCAGGCGACGCGGCCGCCGCAGATGCAGAAGCCTCCGCAAAACTCCCTGCACCCAGATTCTCATGGACTTCCCGCACCAGGCTGCGCCCGCGCTGCAGATGCCGGGCGAGCTGTTCGATGAACTGGGCGAAACGGGCCCTGCCCTGGGCCCGGGCCGCATCCTGGTGCCCCTCGGGCACCGGGATCGACACCGTGAGGAAATAGCGGACGTAGAGTGCCACCGTCTCGATCAGGATGTTCTGGTCACGCTCCAGTCGGTCGAACTGGCGCGACAACCTGTCCAGCCGCTTGGCCATGGCCGCTTCGCGTTGGTCGCCGCCGTCGGGCGAGAGGAACGACGCCAGCGCCGCAGCGATGATCGCGGACTTCGATACACCTTTGTGCACGGCCAATTGGTCCAGGCGCTTGGCATGCTCCGGCTCGATGAAGATGTTGAGGCGGGTCCGGCTCATAGCGCAATCCCATCGTCCGGATCCAGCACCGCCAGCCGCGCAGTGCGCATCAACTGGCGGTCCACATCCTGCGGCCGCAGCGGCGCGTCGTCCTCGTCGTCGAGCACCAGAAGACCATCCGTATCCAGAGCTGGCGCTTCGGCAGGAGCCACATCGAGTTCCGGCTTGAGCTGGTGTCCGCCTTCATCGGCGAAGCCGTCAGCGCCACCGACCGAGGCGGCTCCTGGCGACACCAGCGGCACAAGCCCACTCCAGTCGTCAGGTCGCACCGCAGGGCGATCCGCGTAGACACCGACAGCCAACGCCGGCGCCTTGTGCACGCGCCGCGTGAAGTTGCGGTCCAGGTAGTAGCGCAGCTTCTTGGCCCGGATCGGGGGATGCCCAGAGACCATCACCACCGCATCGTCCGGTGGCAACTGCATCACCTCGCCCGGTGTGAGCAGGGGCCGCGCCGTCTCCTGGCGTGAGACCATCAGGTGGCCCAGCCAAGGGGCCAGCCGGTGGCCCGCGTAGTTGCGCTGGGCGCGCAATTCTGTCGCGGTGCCCAGGGCTTCGGAGATCCGCTTGGCCGTGCGCTCGTCGTTGGTGGCAAAGGCGATGCGGACATGGCAGTTGTCTAGGATTGAGTGATTGGGGCCATAGGCCTTGTCGATCTGGTTGAGCGACTGCGCGATCAGGAAAGCACGCAGGCCGTAGCCCGCCATAAAGGCCAGCGCCGATTCGAAGAAATCGAGGCGCCCCAAGGCCGGGAACTCGTCGAGCATTAGGAGCAGTTTGTGGCGGCGCTCGATACCGTCCGATCCGTCAAGCGACTCGGTCAGCCGCCGACCGATCTGGTTGAGGATCAGGCGGATCAGCGGCTTCGTGCGGCTGATGTCCGAGGGCGGCACGACCAGGTACAGCGATACCGGGTACTCCGCGGAAATGAGATCAGCAATGCGCCAGTCACAGCGCGAGGTAACCTCCGCCACCGTCGGATCACGGTACAGGCCCAGGAAACTCATGGCCGTGGACAGCACGCCCGAGCGTTCGTTTTCGCTCTTGTTGAGGACTTCGCGCGCGGCTGAGGCAACCACGGGATGGGGACCTGCACCCACATGGGCCGTGGTCATCATTCGATGCAACGTCAGCTCGAAGGGACAGGCCGGATCCGAGAGAAAGTTGGCCACGCCCCGCAGGGTTTTGTCTTCGCCCGCGTAGAGCACATGGAGAATCGCGCCGACCAACAGTGCGTGGCTGGTCTTCTCCCAGTGGTTACGCCGCTCCAGTGCGCCTTCGGGATCCACCAGGATGTCGGCGATGTTCTGGACGTCGCGAACTTCATGGGCGCCGCGGCGCACTTCGAGCAAGGGGTTGTAGGCGGCCGATCGCGCATCGGTCGGATTGAATAAGAGGCAGTGGGAGGAACGAGCGCGCCAGCCTGCCGTGAGCAACCAGTTCTCGCCCTTGATGTCGTGGATGACGGCGGAGCCAGGCCAAGACAACAGCGTGGGCACCACAAGACCAACACCTTTGCCCGAGCGCGTGGGCGCGAAAGCCATCACATGCTCTGGGCCCTCATGCCGCAGGTATTCGCCATTCTTGGAAGTGGTCCTCCCCAGGAGGACCCCATGGAGCTTCGTCAGGCCCGCCTTCGCGATCTCCTCGGGTTCAGCCCAGCGTGCAGAGCCATAGGTGGTAACACGCTTGGCCAGGCGCGCGCGCCAGACTGCCATCGCGATGGCCGCGCCGGTCGCCAGCAGCCCGCTCGATGCGGCGATGACTCCCCCGCGTTCAAAGACCTGGGGCGCGTAGGCATCGTAGAAGTACCACCACTCGAACAGCTTCCACGGCTCGTAGACCGGCATTCCGGAGAGGTCGAACCAGGCAAGCCCGAGCCGTGGCTGATAGCCCAAAGCATGCGCCGTCCATTGCGTGGCCGCCCACACGCCGCCCAAGGCTACGCCGAGCACCACGAAAATCTGTCCGAACAGGATGCCAGTCGCTGCCGTTGGCATAAGGGCCACCTCCTTCGCGTATAAGTTCCAGCACGCACGTGCCAATACGGCACGCAGGCATCAAGTCTGGAATCGAACTGCCGCGACTCACACCTATGGAGGCGAGGGGCAGCGTACGCTGGCGGGGATAGCTGGTTCGCGACGCTATACGACTCTAAGCACGAACCGCCAAGCGGACAGAGCTTCGCAGTAGACGCGTGCTGCGTCCAAAGCTATTGGCGCGGGGTGACGGACTGGGCGAGCCCTACGCAGTAACTCTCATTGCAAAGAGGTAGCGTGAGTAATGAACTGTTGCAGAGTTGGCTGCGAGCCGCCGCTCTGGCGCTTGTGCAACAGGTAAGTTGTGAAATGGATCTGCTCAGCAAGTCGAACCACAACGATATCTGTGCGCTTCAGTGTTCGCATGTGATCTTCGTCGGCAACCCCGACACCTAGGCCGATAGCCACACGGGTCAGGTAGCCGGTCAACGTACGAGCCTCGGCCACTGGGGTGGGAGAAAGAGAATACCGCCGAAGAATTTCATTCACCTGCTGACATAGCCCTGGGTAGTAGGCCGCATGACAAGCAACTACGGGAAAACTCAGAAGCTCCGAGAGAGAAAGCACTTCGCGTCGCGCAAGCTCATGTGTCGGCGACAGAATTGCCACAGCAGGGCTTTCCCAAGCGGGCTGCTGAACTACCGTATCGTCGTTCGGCAGACCGAACGAAAACCCCACATCCACTTCCTCGCTGCGTAGAGCGGCCAACAACTCAGCAGTACGCATCTCCGTAATCTCCAAAGGAACGCCTGGAGAAATCGTCCGCCAGCGGACCAAGCACTCAGCCAGCTTCGGCTGCGCAATGCTTTCATCCACACCGACGCGCAATGGCTCCCGGTGCCGCGCGTCGGTTTCGCGCACTACTCGCTTCGTGCGCTCTACGCGGATGAGAATTTTGTGCGCATGGCCTAGCAGTTTGGTGCCAGCGGGCGTGAGCTGCAAATTGCGTGGCCTGCGGAGAAAGAGCGCTACGCCGAGCCGCTCCTCCAAATCTCGGATTGCGCGTGAGAGAGGGGTCTGATCGATGTGGATGCGCTCTGCGGCGCGGCGGAAGTTCAGTTCTTCGGCTACGGCAATGAAGTATCGCAGATGACGAAGGTCCATGGCACTTCTTCAAGAATATCCACGATTGACAGATCAACCGTGCAACTCCTCCCACAGCGCTCGGTCACGCGCTCCGGTCCATACGCTGGGTTCTCCTCCGCCCTTCAGCTCTTCAAGGGCACGGCAAACATCGAACGGCAACACGTGTTTAAACACGGGCCAATCACCATAGAGGGGGGCCATAGCGGCCAGCGTCGCCTCATAGATCTCCCGCCTGGCCAGACCACGTCCGCTGGCCTCCTGCACGTTGTTCCAGATCGCATCGAGGAACCCACGAGTGCTTGCGATCGCTTCGCGCGCCGACGCGGCGTCGAACAAGGGCGCACCACGGCCCGGCAACAGGACTTTCGGCTCTAGGTCTTCCAGTACCGACAGCGTTTGCGACCATTCCTGCAGGTACCCGTCACCAGCATAGACAGCGCATCGATTCTCCACCAGGTCGCCAGCGAACAGCACGCCCTGCTTCGGCAGCCAAGCCACAGAGTCTCCTTGCGAGTGACCGCGCCCCACGTGCATCAATTTGACTTCGAAATCCCCCATCCACACCGAAAGGCTATCGCTGAAACTCATATCCGGCCGTGTCAGCCCCGGGATTTCATGATGGTCCTTGAACAGACGCGGGAAACGTCCGAACTCGCTGTCGTAGTCGGCTTGGCCACGCTCCTCTATCCATCGGCGCGTACCCTCACTGGCGACGATGGTGGGGCGCGGCTGGAAAGCTGCCGTTCCCATGACACGCACCGCGTGATAGTGGGTCAAAAATATCTGACTCACCGGCTTGTCGGTGACGCTGCGGATCGCAGCGATCAGCTCGCGCGCAAGACGTGGCGTTGCGCGGGTATCGATCACCAGCACACTCTCCTTGCCTACGACGAAGCCGCAGTTGGGGTCGTAGTCGCTGACAAAGCCGTAGACATGGGGTGCAAGCTCGACCAAGCGCGCAGTCTGTTCGCGCTCGTCGGCCGCGGAGGCAAAAGAGATGGGATTCATGGTGTTTTCAGTTCAGAGGAAAGGGCTGCGCGGGCTGCATTGAGGCAGGCATCGAGCCATGCCGCATCACCCACTTGGTTAGCCAGCAAGAGAACCAACTGAGTGTTTAGCAAAGCACTGTCTTCATCCTGCAGGCCTTCGTGGATGCGCAGCAACGCCTCGTAGAAGCCATCGGCATCGGCCAATCGCGGTGATGAGATGTCGAGATAGATCATGCGTCGCTCCAGGCGAGTGATTGGCGGGCAGCGGTCATCAGTGCGAGCGGATCAGTGGTAGGCAGACTCGCAGCGAGGTGACTGTCGGGGCGAATGAGCGCTATTCCCCCAGGCGGTGTGTCGGTCTGCGTAGCCAACAAACCCAGCGGGTCACGGAAATCCTCGCCCTCGGAACGCACTTGGACCGGCAGGTCCGAACTGGCCAGAACTCTGATCAGTTCCGCCTTGCCGGGGCCAAACACGAAAGCCACCAACTCGTCTCCCACCTGCTGGAGCACATCGATAAGGTGTATGGGGCCGGTGGCTGATTCCAGCATGACGTTGGGCACGGCTTTTCCGTCCTGCGGTCGCGTGCCCACGGAGGACAGCCCGCCATAGTGGTGGGGAGCGCACAGGCGCCCAGTATTCAGAAAGGTGCGAGCGAAAGCGTGGTGTCGGGCTAGGTTCAGCACAGCACGGCGCAGGCGGAATTCGTTGCGCACGCGTGGTTGCAGGAAGCGGCCCGATCGGCCAGTAACACGGATGTTCTCCTGCGCCGCGCGATGTCGCTCAATATGAAAGTGATCCAACAAGGGCTCTCTCGCGCGGCCCGCCAGTACCAGCGCCAAGCGCCAACCAAGATTGTCCGCGTCCATGATGCCGGAGTTACCCCCGCGGGCGCCGAAGGGGCTCTTGGCATGCGCCGCATCGCCGATGAAGAAAAGACGTCCGTGGCGAAAGGATTCCATCAGCATGGTGCGGTAGGAGTAAGGACCTACCCAGACCAGATCAAACTCTGTATCCGAGCCCAACATCCGAGCGACGCGTTCGCGAGCCACATCCTCCCGACTCACGTGAGCCGGGTCAGCATCAGGAGCCATTTGGAAGTCCAGTCGCCACACGTCGTCGGCCATCAAATGCTGCCACACGGCTCGGTTCTCGTTGAAGGGCGCCTCGACCCACGTCCATCGCTCGTTCAGATGCGGGCGCGAGAAGCGCACGTCGGTAATGCACCAACGGTCCTGTCCGCGCTCGGTTTTCTCGGGCAAGGCAAGCAGGTTACGCACCGTGCTGTGGACTCCATCGGCGGCAATCACCCAATCTGCCTCCAGCGTGTAGGGGCCCTCAGGCGTATCGACGGTCAGGCGGACATGGTCTCCGTGATTTTCGACGCCTGTCACTCGGCTCTTCCATCGCAAGTCGGCGCAGCCAAGCTCCAGCACGCGGTCTACCAGGAACCACTCCAGGTAGAACTGCTGGAGGTTGATGAAAGGCGGTTGCTGCGACACGCTGGAGGGCTGGAAGTCGTATTCATAAAGCACATCTTCGCCAGCAAGTATCTTGCCCGAGGACCAAGTGACGCCTTTGGTGCAAATGCGATCAAAGATTCCCAGGCGCTGCATGATCTCCAGCGTCCGCTGTACATAGACGATCCCTCGGCTGGATGCGCCACGTACGCCCACGGTGCAATCCTCGTCCACCACAACGCAGGCTACACCACGCAGCGACAAGTCAGCGGCGAGAGTAAGTCCTGCTAAGCCGGCACCAACGATGACTACCGGATAACGGCGAACCTGTGTTGCATTGAGATCAGGCGGCCGCACGAAAGCGTATTCTGGAAGTACGTAAGCGCTGTCGGCGATATTTGGATTCATGGAGCGCAAGCTTAGAACGCCCCCGTTCATAAGTCTGTCCTGCTGACAGAGGACAGACTCCACCAGCAGGCCCGCAAATAATTCGCCCATGCTTATCCCTATACCCCATCCATGCACGGTGCTTGGCCTGCATCATTTCGCTTGGCGCTGCCGCGACGCGGAGCAAACGCGCATCTTCTATGAAGACCTGCTTGGCATGCCTTTGGTGCACGTCATCAAAAATGATCACGTGCCCAGCACTGGCGAATACTGCCCCTACGTGCACATCTTCTTTCGCATGACCGACGGATCGCACATAGCTTTCTTCGACCTGGGCGACGGCATCTCTGCCGCACCCAGCCCCAACACCCCTGCATGGGTCAACCACATTGCCCTTAGGTTGGCCACCCTTGAAGAGCTGGATGCAATGCACGCCCGCCTGCGCGAACATGGTGTCGATGTGATTGGCGTAGTTGATCACGATGGCTATATCCATTCCATCTATTTCTTCGACCCCAACGGCATCCGCATGGAGCTGACGGTAGAAGTCGCCGAGCCGCAGGTTGTGGAAGGCTTTGCCGCCTCGGCCCACGCGGATCTGACCTCTTGGACCCAAGAAAAAGCGACACGCCATGCCCCTACATGATCTAAACGTTTCTCTGCGCCTGGCCACGCGCATCAACGGCACACGTGATGGCGAACTGGTGCTGGTGGATGACACGAATACGCGCTGCGTCCCAGCTTCACAAATCGCACAGACCCTGCAAGACGCCTTGGACGACTGGGTGGTGTCCGCACCACGACTGGCGGCACGCCGCGCCGAGTTGCAGGCCAATGGCTGGGAGCACGCCGCAGCCTTCTCAGCCCACCAATGCTTGGCACCTCTTCCGCGCGCCTACCAATGGGCTGACGCCTCGGTCTATCGCAACCACGCCCGGCTGATCTACCAATGGCGCAAGGAGCCGATCCCGCCGCGGTACGAGGATGAACCTCTGGTCTACCAAGGCGGCTCGGACGTGATGTTGGCGGGCCACGAAACCATCGTCGCTCGCGACGAAGCACACGGCATCGACCTGGAAGCCGAAATCGCGGTAATCACCACAGACGTTCCCATGGGCGCGACGCCGGAACAGGCGCTCGACTGCATCGCGCTGGTGGTGCTGCTCAACGACGTCTCGCTGCGCGGGTTGATCCCCTCGGAACTGGCGCGCGGCTTTGGCTTCTACCAGAGCAAGCCAGCGACCAGTTTCGCGCCAGTGGCGGTGACGCCTGCGGCACTGGGCCCAGCTTGGCGCAACGCTATGCTGCAACTTCCCGTACAAATTTCGCTGAATGGGGCGTGGTTCGGCTCACCCAACGCAGGCGAGGAGACGGTGTTCCACTTCGGTCAGATCCTCGCGCATTTGGCAAAGACCCGGTCCCTTTGCGCCGGCAGCATCGTCGGCGCCGGAACGATCAGCAACGCAAACCCAGCTAGCGGCAACGCCTGCATTACAGAGGCTCGTATGCGCCAGATGCTGTCGGGCGTGCCAGAGACCAACTTGCATCCTTACTTGAAGGATGGCGACCGCGTGCGCATAGACGTACTGGACAAAGGCCGCTCCGTTTTCGGCGCGATCGACCAAAAAGTGTCATTGCGTGCTTGATCCGCAATCCACTGTCAGAGCTCCACCACCCCGCCATCCACAAACAGATTCACTCCGGTAATGAAGGCAGCATCGCTAGACGCCAGGAACAGCATGGCCTTCGCGATCTCTTGCGGCTCGCCCATGCGCTTCATGGGCGTGTTGGCAATTATCTGCTCGGGCAGTGAGTGCTCGGTCTCCGGACTTATGCCCACGTTGCGGCGCAGGATCGGTGTTTCAGTGGCACCCAGGCTGACTACGTTGACACGGATGCCCTAGCCCACCAACTCCGCAGCCAAGATACGGGCCACCGCGCGCTAACCCGCCTTGGCGGCCGCATAGATACTATTTCCGGGTAGCCCTAGTGTGCTGTCCCGCTGATAGCTGGCATTAGTCGTGCATGCCTTTTCGGTATCTTGCAACGGAGATACCGCAATGAGAACAGGCAGACCCAAGGCCGATTTGGTGCTGACAGACGAAGAGCGTTTGCAGCTTCAGTCTTTCGCGCGCAGTCGCTCGCTCTCGGCGGCATTGAGCAACCGCGCACGCCTTGTGCTGGCCAGCGCCGAAGGCGAGGCCAACAACGCAATCGCCACGCGACTGGGGCTGGCCAAGCAGACGGTGGGCAAGTGGCGCACGCGCTTCATGGAGCGTCGTATCGCCGGCCTGTACGACGACCTTCGACCTGGCCCGGCGCGCACGATCGACGACGAGCGGGTGGTGCACCTGATCGTATGCGCGCGGTGAACCCATCTTGAGATAGCCCCTTCGAGCAGGCATGGTGTGCACGATGGAGATCATGCACACTATGTCGAGCGAGGCGATCGGCCCCAATCCCAAGCGGCACTTTTACAGTCCAGAACTCAAGGCCCAGGTCGTGATGCAGTGCCGGGCGGATGGAGCGTCGATTGCGGCTGTGGCCCTGGCCCATGGCATCAACGCCAACATCGTCCATCGCTGGCTGCGCGAGCACGCTGCGCCACCCGCTCCCAAACCCATCAATCCGTTCATCCCTCTGAACCTCTCTGCGCCCGAGGTTGAGGACGCTGCACCTGTTCACGCGGCGGGCAGTCCCACTTCGGATATTCGCGTCGAGATCCGGCGCGGCTCAGCGGGACGCCCTGGCGGTCCGTGATGAGGTGGCGCTTGCTGCCGAGTTTGCCCCGGTCCGTGGGGTTGGGGCCCGTGTGCAGACCCCCCGGGGGCTGGGCACGCTGGCTCCATCCAGGCTGACGCGGCTCAGGTCGAGTTGGCCGGCACCACGCAGCTCAGCCAGCAAGAGCTGGTGCATACGATGCCACACACCTGCCGCTTGCCAATCGCGCAGCCTACGCCAGCAGGTCATGCCGCTGCCAAAGCCAAGTTCCTGGGGGAGTTCCTCCCAGGGGATCGCTGTGCGCAGCACAAAGAGGATGCCATTGAGCGCCAGTGCGTCATCCAGCCGAGGCCTTCCGCCTTTGGGCGAAGACTGCACCACAGGCAGCAGTGGCTTGATCTTCTCGAACAGTGCAGCGCTGATTTCTTTGTTCTTGTTTCTTCCCATGCCACGTCAAACGCACGCACTGCGATTGACGATGACATGGTTTTGTTAGCCGCTCTTAGTACCCAACTCTTCTTCGAGTTCCCTGATGGCACGTGAAAGCGGTGACTGCTCGATATGCAACTTCTCAGCCGCGCGGGCGAAATGAAGCTCTTCGGCAACGGCCAGGAAGCATCGAAGATGGCGAAGCTCCATTAGAGAATAGGCCTACGAAGATTTCGAATCCGACTCATCATCGAAAAATGAACGAAAACTCGACAGGCGAGACTCCCTGGCATTTTCCGGTAAGCCTATTCGGATGCATTTCCACCAGCGGCCAGCTCAGCCCAGTCGAGTTCTTGCACCAGTGCGCGGTAAGCCTGCTCGCCGATGACTTCCTGGTTGCGAAGCTCGACCGCTTTGTGCCGTGCGGCGTGGATGGCCAGTCTCCGCAAGGGACCACCGGGAACTTCGTTCAGCGCCCGCGCCCGATCCTCGCTTGCGTTCAGTTCGACGACTGCCAGGTACTCCTTCCTTAGCAGACTTGCGTGCGGAGATTCGTCGGAGTCGATCGCATCAAGAAGCGCCCTGTATATCAGCGACCGGCCGGCCCGCACTTCCACGGCGACCGGATTGTCGTCGGACAGCTTCAACCAGCCAATAATCGTCTTCATTGTCAGTCCCTGGATGACCAAGGTGCCGAACACGACGGTGAACGCGCACAGGAGGATGAGGTCGCGGAAAGGAAACGGCGAACCATCCGGTAGCGTCTCGGGAACCGCGAAGGCTGCAGCAAGGGTCACGATGCCTCGCATGCCTGCCCAGGAGACCACGAGCCCGCCTCCCCATGATCGCTTCGGGCGCCTCGCTGGCTCAATTTTTTTGTTGTGGTGCATCACGAGCGCGCTGTAACCCATTACCCACAAGAACCGCGTTACGATGGCCACGCCAAGCACGACAGCAGCTACCACGACGGCATCGACGCGGGTACCACCACTGCCCAAGCGCTCCCAGATCGGTCGCAACTGCATGCCGATCAGTACGAAGGCGAGCGCGTTCAACACGAAGACCACCGTCTCCCAGACAGCGAAGATCGGTACACGCATTCGCGCCGGGATGCGCGGGCCTCCTCCACGGGCCATGGTCATGGCAAAGGCCACCATGGTCAGGATGCCGGACAAGCCAATCTTCTCGGCGAGTATCCAGACGCCAAACGTAACGGAAAACTGCACGATCAGTGACGTGGGTACGTGGCAGAGACCACTCATCACTGGCCGCAGGACAAATGCCAGCCCAATCCCGGCCACGATGCTTCCGAACACCGTGAGCAAGAACACCGGTAGGTAGTCGTGGAACCCGAGAGGCCCTGCAATCACGGCCATCAAAGCCAAGCGGTACACAAACAGCGCGCTGGCGTCATTCAGCAGGCTCTCGCCCTCCAGGATACTCAGCACCCGATGTGGCAGTCCGACTTGGCGCATCACGGCGGTCGCTGCCGCCGCATCCGGTGGGGCCACGATGGCACCTAGAGCGATTGCGACAGACCACGGAATGTCTGGCACTAGCCAGTGACAGACCAATGCCACGCCAACCACCGTAGTACCGACAGCGGCAATCACGAGCCCCGCGACGGGCCGCCAATTCGCGCGAAGATCCCGAAGAGACGTGTCATAGGCCGCGTCCAATAGCACAGGTGCCACGAACAAGGTCAGCGCCAACTGTGGATCAAGCGTCCACTGGGGGGCAGCCGGCAAGAACGCCAAGCCAACGCCGCCGACCGCGAGTAGCGTGGGGTACGGGACTCCCAATCTTCGAGCCAGTTCAGCTATCGATGCCGCTGCGATCAGGAGCGCGATGATCCATTCAAAGGTTTCCACGGCCTATTCCTGCTGACTCATTGACTTGCGCAGACTGCACGGTTTGAGGCCCAATCATTTACCGCCGCTAACCGGTACGTGCTGCAGGACATAGTCGCTGACCTTCTGCGCCGAAGCGTCGATAAGTGTGTCAAGTCGGGTGCTCAGCATGTACACGTCCGCCCCCTTAGAGGTGACCGCAGTGGGGAACGAAACCGTACTCTTGCCCATCTCCTGTACTTGCGCCGACTTCCAGCCATCTGCTGTCGTCAATTGAACAGCGCGATCAAGACCAGCGTTCTGCGCAACCATCAGCGAGTTCTTGCCGACCAGCTCGATGCCGTCTGCACCCGGCAGGTTGCTAGACAGAGCAATGGGCTGAACATCAACTTGCGGTTTCAGCGTGATTCGGAAGAACTCGCCCGAGTTGTGTTTGCCCACCAGTAGATAGCCGTCCGGGTGATAGGCGATTCCGTTGAGGTTGAAGTTGTCGCCTTGGAACTTATCGCTGCGAACGAGCACACGCGCCTTGAACTTGCGATCGATGATGTAGACGACTGGTGAGAAGCTGTCGGTCACAAAGATGTTTCCGTCGGGATCGAAGGCGAGATCATTGGCGCAGTGAGCACCTTCAGCCAGTGGAGCCAAGTCGATGTGCTTCCTCTTTCTGCCCGTCGTGGCATCGAATGCGATGATCGCTGCGATTTTTCCTTGCGTACTTGGCGAACTCCGGGCCGACAGACCGATATCGCACAACGCCGCCCACACCCAATTGCGCCTTGTGTCGTACTTGACTCCAGCCGAGCCGAACATCAGCTTGTCAGAGGCGAAGGGTTTGTACTTGCCTGTGGGCGTGACCTTGCCAACGGTTCCATTCCGAAGCGACCCAACGAAGAACGTCTTCTGCCGAAACGACCACGCAACGCTCTCTGGGTAGGCTTGGTCCACGTGGAAGGTGATTGCTTCGACTCCCTGCTGAGGCACCGTCGGCATTTGCGCGTGCACAGGTATCGCCCCAAGTAGGCTGGCAGCAACAACGGCCACCGAGGGGGTGATATTTCTAGCGAATTCTTTAGTCATTGATTTTAGGTTTCTTTGGTTCATGTAAGCACTTGCGTTATCCGATCATCGGGCGATGATCGGTTGTGATGAGTCGTCGATGGTCTTCACATCATTCCCAGCACGGGATGCGGGACATATGGCATTTCAAGCGCTTTGATTTCCTCATCCGAGAGTTGAATATCCAGCGCAGCAACTGCCTCCTCAACGTGCTTGATCGCAGTCGTTCCGACAATGGGTGCGGTGATGTAGGGCTTGCTCAGCATCCACGCCAGTGACATCTGGGCCATCGGGATGCCACGCGCCTGGGCCAGAGACTGCACGTTGTCGATGACGATCTTGTCCAGGTCGTTGGTGCCGTCCCAGACCCATTTGGACACCTCGTCGATCTTCACGCGGGGCGTCACTGTTCCCCAAGGGTGGGACAAACGGCCACCAGCCAGCGGGCTCCACGGCGTCAGTGCGATCTTGCTGTCGCGGCACAGCGGGATCATCTCGCGCTCCTCCTCGCGGTAGATGAGGTTGTAGTGGTTCTGCATCGCGACGAACTTGGTCCAGCCGTTCTTCTCCGCGATGTTTTGCAGTCTCTCGAACTCCCAGGCATACATGGTCGAAGCGCCGATGTACCGGACCTTGCCGCTCTTCACGACATCGTGCAACGCCTCCATGATTTCTTCCATGGGGGTTAGCGGGTCCAGGCGATGGATGGTGTAGAGGTCGACGTAGTCCAGACCCAGCCGCTTCAGGCTCTTGTCGATTTCGCTGAGGATGGCCTTGCGCGACAAACCACTGCCGTTCGGCTTGCCGGGGCGCATCTCCATGCGTACCTTGGTGGCGACAACGATGTCGTCCCGGTCGAGATTGAATTCCTTGATGAGCTTGCCCGTGACTTCCTCGCTGGTGCCGAGTTGGTACACGTTGGCCGTATCGAAGTAGTTGATGCCCAGCTCGATCGCCTTCTTGAAGATCGGCTTGGCCTCTTCAAAGTCCACAGCCCACGGGAACAGGCCGTGTTCACTGCCCGGCTTGCCGAAACTCATCATCCCCAGGCAGATCTTCGAGACGTCGATGCCTGTGTTTCCAAGTTTGATGTATTTCATGGTCTTCTCTTTCCTCTATGGTGGTTGAAAAAATCCCGGCGGCCGGGCTAAGGACTGTCGAGTCCTACGGAGACGACAGAGATCTCCCGAGCGTTCGGCGTCGCCGTGCCCTTCGTGGCGCCGACTCATGCAGCGGCCTCTTGCTTCAGCGAGGCCATGTCGATCACGAAGCGGTGTCTCACGTCGGCCTTGAGCATTCGCTCATAGGCTTCGTTGATGTCCTGGATACGGACGACTTCGATGTCCGAATGGATGCCGTGCTCGCCGCAGAAGTCCAGCATCTCCTGCGTCTCCCCGACACCGCCGATCAGAGAGCCCGCGAGGGACTTGCGGTTGAACACCAGCGGCCCTGAGTTGAAGGGCGGCTCCAGCGGGTCGAGGTAGCCCGCCATCACGATGGTGCCGTTGGTGGCCAAAGTCGGCGCATACGGGTTGACATCGTGCTGATAGGGCACCGTGTCGATGACCAGGTCGAATCGGCCCGCAACCGCGTCCATCTGGGCAGGAACGGTGGAGATTGCGATGTGGTCGGCGCCAAGTCGTAGTGCGTCGGCCTCCTTGCCCGGCGAGCGGCTGAACAACGTAACCTCGGCACCCATTGCCTTTGCCAGCTTCAGGCCCATGTGGCCCAGGCCACCGAGACCGACGATGGCCACTTTGCTGCCTGGGCCAACCTGCCAGTGCCGCAGCGGCGAGTAGGTTGTGATGTCAGCGCACAACAGCGGCGCGGCGCCGGCCAGGTCCAGCGCGTCTGGTACCTTCAGCACGAAGTGCTCGGCGACGACGATCTTCTCGCTGTAGCCGCTCTGGGTCAGCTTGCCGTCGATCGGGTCGGTGCTGCTGTAGGTGTAGGTAGCGCCATTCTCGCAATACTGCTCCCAGCCTTTGCCGCAGGCCTTGCAGTAGTGGCACGACTCGACGAGGCAGCCGACACCGACGCGATCCCCTGCCCTGAAGCGAGTGACCTCGGGACCGACTTCGAGCACGCGGCCGACGATCTCGTGGCCGGACACCATCGAATACTGCGCATTGCCCCAGTCGTTGCGCACATTGTGCACGTCGGATTGGCAGACGCCGCAGTAGAGTATCTCGATGACGACGTCGTCGGGCCGCGGACTGCGGCGATCGAACTCGAACAGGCCCAGCCGGCCGTTGGGCGATTGCGCGGCGTAGCTCTTGACGTGATATGTCATGGTGAGGGTTATTTCGATAGTCGATGCATAGGTTCGGCCACCGTCAGCGACCTACGAGGCCAACCAACTGCGCGGGAGAGCGTGCACCTTCAATAGTGAAGTTGGCTAGAACGTCTGCGATGCCTCGCAGTTCGTCGTCCGACAATTCGACGGCCGCGGCACCGAGGTTCTCTTCGAGACGGTGGAGCTTGGTGGTGCCGGGAATCGGAACGATCCAGGCCCCCTGCGCCAGCAGCCAGGCCAGGGCAACCTGGGCTGGCGTGACACCCTTGGCTCGTGCGATCGCGCTGACTGCATCGACCAGTGCCTGGTTGGCCTGACGTGCCTCGGCTGAGAAGCGCGGCACGACGTTGCGGAAGTCGTCTTTCGAGAACTGCGTTTCGGCCATGATTGCGCCAGTCAGGAAACCTTTGCCCAGCGGGCTGAAAGGCACGAAGCCGATGCCCAATTCTTCCAGCGTCGGCAGAATGACCTGTTCGGGTTCCCGCCACCACAGAGAATATTCGCTCTGCAGTGCCACCACCGGCTGCACTGCATGGGCGCGTCGGATCGACTCGACACCGGCCTCCGACATACCGAAGTGGCGAACCTTGCCTTCGGCTATCAATGCCTTGACCGTCCCCGCCACATCCTCTACCGGAACCTGTGGATCGACGCGGTGCTGATACAGCAGATCGATGTAATCGGTACGCAAATGCTGCAGTGAGGCATCCACGACGGTGCGGATGCGCTCCGGCCGGCTGTCGGTCGCCCTCCTTGAAACCGAACTTGATGGCAATGACCACCCGGTCACGTATGGGCGCGAGCGCCTCGCCGACCATTTCCTCGTTGGACGCGCAGCAGGCTTCGGCGGTGTCGAAGAAAGTCACGCCACGGTCGAAGGCTTGACGAGTGAGCTGGACGCCCGTGGACCGATCCACTGCGGGGCCGTAGCCGTAGCTCAAGCCCATGCACCCGAAGCCGAGTCCTGACACTTCCAGGCCGCTGAGGCCGAGTTGGCGGTGCTTCATGTTCATCTCCTTTGATGCGAGCGTTTGGTGTCAGTACCAACGGCGACGGTGGCGCGTGCGCAAGCCGATGCAAGAAGAGGGCAATGGCGACGCAGTGCCCTCTTCGACTTGCATCACTGTAGGCCGTTGTCTGTCAATCCACTAGGTTGTAAAAACTTGCTCCACAATCAATTTTTTATTGATATTCTGTGAAAAAAACGGGGGATATTCATGCCGACCAACGAGTTGCGGGCCATCGCCACGTTCGCCAAGGCTATCGAGCTTGGCAGCATCTGACTGGCGACCATTGCCCAGAACGTATCACCGCAAGCGACAAGCCAGGCGCTCGCGCAACTGGAGGGCCATCTGGACGTTCGGCTGTTGCACCGGACGACGCGGAGCCTGTCACTGACGGATGAAGGTCAACGCCTCCTGGAGACTACGCAGCCCGCGCTGGCGGCGCTCGACCGAGCCCTGAGCCAAGCGCGTGCGTCGAAGGACGAAATCGCAGGGCCACTTCGGATCGTGGGGCCGAAGTCCCCGTTCGCGCCAATCCTGATACCGGCCATCGACGAGTTCTGCAGATCCCATCCAGACGTGCAGCCCGATGTGCAGTTGGACGGCGGGAAGAGCAATTGGGTCGCGGAACGGGTAGACGTCGGGTTCAGGATCGGCCAGTCGCCGGATGAAGGTGTGATAGCGCGCTGGATCTTTCCCGGCCTGCTCATGATCTGTCCTCGCCGTCCTACTTGGAACGTCGCGGTGCGCCGAAGTCTTTGGACGACTTGGCGGCGCATCGGTGCAGCGATTTCCGTCATCCAGCTACGGGTCAGGTGCTTCCGTGGTATCTCACCGTTGATGGCGAAATCGTGCACCGGCAAGTATCGCCCACATTCGCCACCAACGACACGGAGCTTGAAGTTCAGGCCGCCCCAGCAGGACAGGCAATTGGTCAGCTTGCGAATCTGTCGGTTGCTGAACACATTCGGGCGGGCCGTCTGGTTCCGTTGCTTCTCAAGCACATGAGCAGCCATATTTACGCGCGCCTCTACTACGGCAGTCGCGCGGCGCAGCCGAGGCGGGTGCGTTCATTTATCGATCTGGCGATTGAGCGCCTGCATAAGACGCCGACTTACGTGCGGACCACGAAGGAATTGTCGGCGGCTGCGGCCTCTGCGCGAGCTAAGGCAACGCTGAACAAGTCCCTCCTGACCTGCGTTTTGCATGCAAGCAAACAACAGCAGACAGAAGAATGACGCTGAAACAGCAACCCTTGCGATGGCAGCCGACAAAGGCGACGTATTCGAGCAGTACCGCAAGGCCACAAGGCTCAACACGTTCTTGGCGACCATACAAGAGATCTTTCCTTGACAAGAACTGTGTTGTGTCATTGAGCCGCACTACCCGAAAGCGGGCAATGGGCGCCCACCCGTTGGGCTGGAGCGCATGCAACGCATGTACTTCGTGCAGCACTGGTTCAACTTGGCCGATGAGGCTTGCGAGGAAGCACTGCTGGACAGCAGCGCACTCAGGCGCTTCGTGGGCATCGACCTGGGGTATGAGCGGGTGCCCGACGGCACGACACTGCTGAAGTTTCACCGTCTGCTGGAGACGCACAAGCTGGGCGAGTCACTGTTTGCCAAGGTCGGCCAAGCGTTGCAAGCGCGAGGGCTGAAGGTAGGCACCGGCACCATTGTGGACGCCACCATCATTGACGCACCCAGTTCCACCAGGAATGCGAATAAAGCCCGTGACCCAGACATGCACCAAACCCGCAAGGGCCGACAGTAATGGGATGGACGCCCCACCCTGATCGGCATCAATGTGCCAAAGTGGAGGCGTTGATCAACCACTTGAAACGGAAGGGACGTCTACCATGAAGGTTACTACCGCTGGTATCGACTTGGCCAAGAACGTGTTCCAGGTCCACGGAGTTGATGAGCATGGGAGGACCGCGCTGAAAAGCAGCTCAAGCGCGAGCAGATGGCACTGTTCTTTGCCAACTTTCTGAAGTGTTTGATTGGCATGGAGGCGTGAAGAAGCGCAGCACATCACTGGGCCCGCAGCTGCAGTCATTGGGTCACACGGTACGCCTGGTTGCGCCGCAGTTCGTCAAGCCCTACGTCAAGACCAACAAAAACGATGCCGCTGACGCAGAGGCGATATGCGAGGCGGTCGGTCAGCCGAACATGCGCTTGGTACCTGTGAAAAACGTTGAGCAACAAGCTGTGCTGGCACTACACCGCGTGCGTCAGGGGTTCATCAAAGCACGCACGGCACAGGCAACCAGATTCGAGGCCTGCTCGCGGAGTTTGGGCTCATCGTGCTGCAGGGCATCGGCCATATCGCAAGTCGCGTCCCCGAGCTCATTAAGGATGCGAGTAATGAGCTGCCTGGATCGTTTCGAATGCTTGTCGATCGGCTTGTCGACCACTTGAAGGTGCTGGATACGCATGTTATGGATCTGGAGGCGAAGATCAAAGCCTGGCATCGGGAGAGCGAGCTCAGCCGAAGGCTTGAGCAGATTCCAGGGGTCGGGCCTGTCACGGTCAGTGCGATGGTGGCAACCATCGGTGACGCAAAGGCCTTTGGGAGCGGCAGTCAGCTCGCAGCGTTGATAGGGCTCGTGCCTCGCCAGCATTCAACCGGCGACAAGGCAAAGCTGCTGGGCATCAGCAAGCGCGGCGATACCTACCTTCGAACGCTTCTGATCATGGTGCGCGGTCATCAAATCTGGCCGCCCAGCGCAAAGCGACGAAGGAAGACAACTGGTTGGGGAAACTGCTGCTGGGACGAAATCCCAACGCCGCCGCGGTAGCGCTTGCCAACAAAAACGCCCGTGTCGTACGGGCCTTGCTTGCGAAAGACCGAACTTATCGCGTCGAGCCCGCCCCGATGGCTGCCGGCGCATAAGGCTCAGAAAAAAAACACCAATCCAGGAACCTTGAGGAGAAGCTGAACCACCGATTGCTCAGGCAATCACGACATGATGACAAGACAGGTCAGACCGTGGTTGGTCAAACCCGAGAAGTACCCCGCACCTTGAGTGCACATCAGTGATGGGAATCCTACCAGCGAGTTCCATCAGGGACCGCAGGCTTCGCCTGCACACGAAGTCCGGATGCATGGCTGCAATCGATACCTGCGAACCGTTGTGAACTGAAAGCTTGGCAAATCGGGGGCGTCCATGCATGGTACTTTGTCATGAAGCTGCACATTGGTGTGGACAGTCAAAGTGGGCTGACCCACCACGCGGTGGTCACAGCAGCCGACGTGCATGAAAAACACCCACTGCCCAGTTTGTTGCATGGCAAGGAGCAACGCGTCAATGGCGACAGTGCTTACGCCAACCAGAAGGACATGATCCACAGTGCAGCCCCCAAGGCCAAAGACTTCACCAATCAGTACAGTCGCCGCGCAGGTGTGGTCGATGAAACCAATCGTTTCAAGAACCGCAACAAATCCAAAATCCGATCACGCGTGGAGCATGTGCTTGCTGTGGTCAAGCGACTGTGGGGCTTTGGAAAGGTGCGTTACCGGGGACTGCAAAAGAATGCGACACGGGCATTTACTGCTCTGGCACTGGCCAACATCTATCTCAGTCGCCAATGGCTGATGGCACAGGTGCATCCATGAAGGGTACAACAGGGTCAATCACCCCCTGAAACAACCCCAAAGGGAGCAGCCCGAGTTCTACTGCTCGGGGTTTCGACGATTTTTCTCCATCCGTGCAGATTGGGGTCGCTTTTGCGGCACTTGTTCAGGGTTGCCCTAGTCCCGATCCAATCGAACCGGTGAACACGATCGCGCTTCCATGGCCCATAAGCGGCAGGGCTTTCTGGGCGGCGAAAAAGTGGCCTTTGAGGTTGATGCCGAGCACCTGGTCCCTCAGCGCCTCAGTGACATCAAGCAAGGGCGCGAAGGTGCCGACCCCGGCGTTGATCAGCAGCGCGTCGATGCGGCCATAGTGCTCATGCACCGCCTGCATGACGCTATCAGTGGCAGCGAGGTCGGCGACATCCGCTCGCAACGCCAGCGTGACCGGGTCGCGGCCCGTAATCGCAACGTGTGCGCCCTCGGCAGCGAAGCCATGGGCTGCACGCCAATGACAACGGCTACCTTGTCCTTGAACCGCATGTTCACTCCTTCCCATCCCATCCGGTGTCCTTGTCCAGCCATACGGCCAGGGCAGCACAGACCCCTTCGATGGCGCGGCGAGCGGCCGGCGCCATGCCGAGGTTCATAAATCCGTTCGGCATGCCGGCAATACAGCGGCCATCAACGTCAACGCCGGCCACAACCATGGCATCTCCCAGCGCTGCTCCCTCGTCGTGCAACGGATCGAACTGCGCAGTGACCAGCAGGCAGTCCTGGTCGGGCGCGAGCCTCGGCGAAGCCCAGGGACGCAGTGCGTCCCCGGCATCGCACAGATACTGGCTGCGGAACCAGACCATGCCGGTGCGCCTTGGAAGCCACGATGCCGCGATTTGCGCGGCTGCACCATCGCGCACCACCTGCACTGGCAGCTGCCCAACGGCGGAGCGCCCTCGAGCATAGCCATGCGCAAGCAGGCAGCGACGGCTGTGTCCGTCAATTCAGTCCCCCTTAAACCCGCTGGCCTTAACCGCCTGAGCCCAGCGCTCGGCTTCCGACTTGAGCATCTGCTGCGTCTGGACGGCGTCGGCTCCGACGACGGTGAAACCCGCGTCCTGCAGCCTGGCCCGGATCTCCGGAACGGCCAAAGCCGTGATCGCCGCGCGCGACAACGACTCACGCAACGTCTCGGGCATCGCCGACGGCGCGAAAAGTGTGAACCACGAGGTAAAAACGACCCGTGGAAATCCGCTCTCGGCAAACGTAGGCAACTGTGGGAACGAGGGCGCGCGTTGCGCTGCGGCGGTGGCCAGCGCCCTGATGCGCCCTGAGGCCACCAGCGACTTGGCCACCGTGGTAGAGGCAAAGCCGCCGTGCACATCGCCGCTGGAGAGCGAGGCGACCGCGTCGTTGGCGGTGCGAAAATGAACCGACTCCACCTGGAAATCGGCTGCGCGTGCGAACAGATCACCACCGAAATGGACCGGTGAACCGGCTCCCAGGGTCACGAAGTTGACCCTGTCGTCGCGGGCCCTGGCCCACGCCACATACTCTCCCAGGGTGGAGGCCAGTGACGCCGGCGCAACGAATACGAAATCGGAGCTCACCACGTGGCACAGACCCACCAGCTCGCGCGCCGGGTCATAAGGCAGCTTGGCAGACACTGCCGGCGCGATGGAGATGGCTCCCACCTCGCCCAGGAGCAAAGTGTAGCCATCGGGCAGGCTCTTGGCGACCGCCTGGGCGGCGATCTGGCCGCCAGCGCCAGTGCGGTTGTCAACCACCACGCCCTGACCCAGCAGCTCGCCGAGCTTTTGCCCCCAGGTGCGTGCCACCAAGTCCACACTTGTGCCCGGTGGAAAACCCAGCACCAGCTTCACCGGCCGTTCGGGATAGGCCGCGCGGGCCAACCCGGTCGAACCCAGCGCCGCAGCTCCCAACATGAAGTCGCGTCGTTGCATGGCTCACCTTGGTGGGGGCCGGGTGCCGGCATCGAGACGGATCAGCTCGCCATTGACGTAGGAGTTCTCTATCAAGAACGCCACCAGCGACGCAAACTCGGCCGGTTCACCCATACGCTTGGGAAACTCCAGCGTCTCGATCAACTTGGCCTTGACCTCCGGCGGAGCCCCGGCACCCATCGGGGTCTCGAACAAACCCGGTGCAATTGCCAACACACGCACATTGAATTGCGCCAGATCGCGCACCATCGGCAGAGTGAGACCGATCACGCCAGCCTTGCTGGCCGCATAGGCCACCTGTCCCATCTGCCCTTCGATGCCGGCCAGCGAAGAAGTATTGATGATCACGCCACGTTCGCCGCTGGCGCCCTGAGGATCATTTTTCATCATCTCGGCGGCGGCCAGGCGAGCGACGTTGAAAGTCCCGACCAGGTTGATCGTCACCACTTTGGCGAACTCGGTCAACGGGTACGGCCCCTTCTTGCTGACGGTGCGCCCTAAAAGACCGGGAATACCGGCGCAGTTGACGCAGGCATGGATGGAACCGAAGACTTCACGCGTGGCTGAAAGGCCAGCCGCGACGGATTCTTCGCCGGTCACGTCCACCTTGCAGAAAATCGCATTGCCCCCTAGCTCTTCCGCCAGCTGTGTACCGCGGTCCGTATTCATATCGAAGATGGCGGCTTTGCCCCCGCCCTGCACCATCCGGCGCACGACGGCTTCGCCCAACCCCGAGGCACCACCAGTGACGATGGCAACGTTATCCTTGATTTGCATGATGTGTGTTGAAGTAAAGGTAAATCAGTAGCCACGGAAAGCTGGCTTGCGTTTTTCGGCAAACGCACGGCCACCCTCTCCAGCGTCCCAGGAACGCATGTGTTCGGCCGCTACCAACTTCTCTGTCTTGGCCGCCAACACGTCAGGCTGGCTCCAGCCGTCGTTCAGCAGGAACTTCATGCGTGCGAGCCCGACAGGACTTTTGGCCGCAATCTTCTCGGCGATAGCTTGCACCTCGGCTTCCAGCGCATCGGCGGGAAAGGTACGTGTGACCAAGCCGCACTCGACTAGCTGGGAAGCCAGGAACAAGTCGCCCGTGTACATCATGAAGCGCGCCATCGGCAAGCCGACGGCACGCGGCAACCGTACGCTGGCGCCACCGCCGGGAAGGGCGCCGAAGTTGGCGTGGGCGTCGCCGATCTTGGCGGACTCGCTGGCTACGATGAAGTCGCACATCAGTGCCAGCTCCAATCCGCCGCCGCAGCAGGTGCCGTTAACTGCAGCTATGACGGGCTTCTCGCAGCCCAACAGCGCCTCTTCCATCATGGCAGCAATCTGCAGGAACCCAGGTTCGGAACTAGGCTCGGAATTGAGCGCCGGCGCATCGGTCAGATCCGCGCCTGCACAGAATCCCCGGCCTTTCCCCGAAACCACGACCACGCGCGTGTCAGAGCGTTCACGCAGGGTCATCCAAGCGAGGCGCAGCTCCTTCATGCATTCAAAGGAAATCGCATTAAGCGCTTGGGGGCGGTTGAGATAGAGCCAGGAGACCTGGCCCCGGTGTTCGATCAGGAGATTTTGGTAAGGCATCGTTGGAACAGTGAAAACGGATGCTTTCCATTGTTCCGATTGCGGACGCGGCGCGCTGTCGTCTGAAAGAGGGACAGCGAGGGCTCAGGCCACACAGGCCTGGGCTTGGCTCAAGGTATCGATGTCGACTTCTTGATCCACCCCCTGCCCCCGCCGTAGCACGACCGCAAACAGCTCGCGCCGCGTGGTCACGTTCATCTTCTCGTATGCGCGTGTGCGGTACGTTATGACGGTAGTCGGCCGTATATGCAGGTCGTCTGCGATCCGCTCGGTGGTCATGCCATCCAAGATCCGCTGTAATACCTCGCGCTCGCGCAACGTCAGTTGCGGGCAGATTTCAGCCAATTGGTCGGTCACCGCCCCGCGGAAGCTGGACTCGCCGTCGACATCCAGCGCATAGTGGCGTGAAACACAGCCGGCGATCAACGGCGCCAAACCGATCAAACATTCGATGTCGTCCGCACTGTAGTCGCCCGCGCTGCTGTCGCGGTAAAGATTCACCACCAGTGACTGGGCCCGCCCCACCCGCACCAACACCGAAGCACGGTCTCCGATGCCGATGCATTCGTAGCATTGCTGGCGGTACTCGGGGTCGTCGATATCCTGGAGACTCTGGCGCTGAACCACCACGGGCGGCGCCTCGAAACTGGCCGGGTAGCAGCCGATCAGGCGCTGCAGGCTGTCCTTGCGGAAGAAGTCCCGGGCATAGGCAGAGGCGATGTTGAACACATGCCATTGGTGCTGCAGACTGGCCCCGGAAATGATGCGAGGGCTGCGCTCACCCTCAAAGCCGAGCACAGAACAGTGATGCGCCTGAACCTGGGCTCGCACCAGCATCAAAACGGCGGATGCCAACGCCGTGCGATCCTTGGAGCCGATGGCTGCGACGAGGCGCGAAACGCTTGCGACCCCGACCTCGATCTGCGATTCTCCCGAACTGACTGTCCAGTGCTGCATGTCTTTGTCTCCAGTCGGCTCGCACTTCGGGGTTTATCCGAGTCGGCCCTTGTCTTTGTGCTGGATTAAGGATAGAAGGCGTACACCATTTGCAGCACCCCCTGCAACGCTATTCATACAATCCAAAACTTGAATATGTCCACGGCCCCGACCGCTCCGCCCGCCCACCCGACTCCCACGCTGGAGCAGCTGCGAGTGCTCACGGCCGTTGCCGATGCGGGCAGCTTTTCGGGTGCGGCAAAGCGCCTGGGGCGCTCGCAGCCCGTGGTGAGCTACATGGTGACGACGCTGGAGGCGCAGCTGGGATTTTCCCTGTTCGAGCGCGGCAAACGCAAACCGGTCCTGACCGAGCACGGTGCCGCCATCCTGGCCCACGCACGGCGGCTTTGCCTGCTGGGCGACGAGTTGGCCGCCAGCGCCGAGAACCTGCGCCAGGGCATGGAAAACGAGTTGACGCTGGCGGTAGACCTGTTCTTCCCCGTGGAACGTCTGGCGGCACTGCTGCAAGAACTGTCGCAGCGCCATCCCTCGGTGGTGGTGCTGGTGCGCAGCGAGCCGCTGGGCGGCGTGCTGGACTTGGTGCTACGCCGCGAATGCTGTATCGGCATCAGCATTCTCACCATCGATTGGCCCGACCAGATCGAGCCACGCGAATTCGGTTCTGTTGAGTTTATGCCGGTGGCTGCGCCCACACATCCCCTGGCAGCTTTCAAAGAAGCACCACCCACTTCGCTGTCACGCGAGTACGTGCAGCTGATCCTTCGCGACCCCGGTAGTCTGACCAAGGACGTGGACTATTTCGTGACCGGCGTGCGCACCTGGCGCGTCACCGATGTAGGCATGAAGCTGGCCCTGTTGCGCGCCGGCGTCGGCTGGGGCTACATCCCCAGGCACCAGGTCGAAGTCGACCTCGCCCGCGGTAGCTTGGTCAAGATACCCCTGGCGATTAGGCCCGGGGGCTCCAGCAGCTATACGCTGCTGCATAGAGTGGATGCGCCGCCAGGGCCGGCTGGGAGATGGGTGATGGAGAGGCTGGTGGCCTGGGACCAATAGCGGCAGCCCTCTTGTCAGGCGCAGATGAACGACCGCCTTGCGGCGATGTTCAGTTTGACAATTGACCGTGAGGGTCAATCACGAACTTCACTGGCGCGCCGGCATCGAACTGAGCATAGCCGCTGGGTGCTTCGTCGAGCGAGATGACCTTGACGCCGACGACATCGGCAATCTTGATACGGTCCCACAAGATGGCTTGCATCAGCGCGCGGTTGTACTGCATCACGGGAGTCTGGCCGGTCATGAAGCTGTGTGACTTGGCCCAGCCCAGGCCGAGGCGGATACTGAGGGATCCTGTCTTCGCGGCCTTGTCCACGCCTCTAGGGTCTTCCGTCACGTAGAGGCCAGGGATGCCGATCCTGCCGGCGGCCCGGGTGACTTCCATCAGCGAATTGAGCACGGTGGCCGGTGCTTCGTGCTGCGCGCCTTCATGCCCATGACCACGTGCTTCAAAGCCAACGGCATCGATGGCGCTGTCCACTTCGGGCCCCCCCAGGATGGCGGCGATTTGGTCGGCGAGTGGCTCGTCGGTGGACAGATCCGCGGTTTCAAAACCGGCGCTTTTGGCGTGCTGAAGGCGGGCGGGGTTGATATCGCCAACGATGACGACGGCTGCGCCCAACAATCTTGCAGATGCGGCGGCAGCTAAACCGACCGGCCCAGCACCGGCGACATACACCGTGCTGCCGGGCCCCACACCAGCGGTCACGGCACCGTGGTAGCCGGTAGGCAGGATGTCAGGCAGGATGTCAGGCAGGCAGGTTAAATCGCGAATTTTTGCAATCGCCTGGTCGCGATCAGGAAACTTCAGCAGGTTGAAGTCAGCATACGGAACCATGACGTATTCGGCTTGACCACCAACCCAGCCGCCCATATCCACATAACCATAAGCACCGCCCGGACGTGACTCGTTGACGGTTAGGCAGACGCCGGTTTGCCGGTCCTTGCACAGGCGGCAGCGGCCACAGGCAACGTTGAACGGGACGGAGACGATATCGCCCACAGACAGGGTTTCCACGTCTCTTCCGGCTTCAATGACCTCTCCCGTGATTTCATGGCCGAGCACCAAACCTGGGGGTGCGGTGGTACGGCCGCGCACCATATGCTGGTCCGAACCACAGATGTTGGTGGTGAGAACTTTGAGGATCACGCCATGGTTGGCGGTACGCCCCCTGGGGTTAAGCAGTTTGGGATAGTCAATGCTCTGCACCTCCACCGTGCCTTGCTTGACGTATACAACGCCTCTGTTTGTCGTCATGGCTGTCTCCTTGTGATCAATGGGAATTGATGATTTAGTCAGTGCGCCTGCCATTCGCGCCGCATCAGCGTCACCCCGGCAGCACACAGCAGCACCGGAACACCCAGCATGGCGAGAATGCTCACCGACGGCACGCCATAGTCGATGATCCACGCCCCCGCCAAAGGAGCGCCCATGGCCCCCAGATTGCCGATCACGGCAGCCCAACCAGTACCGGTCGCCTTGATGGCCGGCGGATAGTAGGCGGTGGACAGCGCGTTGAGCGACAGCTGCGTGCCTGCAACGCCGCCGCCGATCAACAGCAGCATGAGCGTCCAGGCCGCGCCGGACGGCACCAGCAGGAACAGCCCCAGGCAAATTGCTGCAAGCGAGAAGGCCGCACGCAAGGCAGGCACTGCTTTGCCGCTGTCGAGAAACAGCGCGAGCGTGATGCCGCCCAGCACGCCACCGCCCTGGACCATCACTGCGCCGCGCAATGCGTCAGGCAAAGACCAACCCGCCGATTGCAGCAGGGTCGGCAGCCAGCTGATGAGCACGTAGAGGGTGAACAGGTTCAGGCACAGAACACCCCACAGCACCAGCGTGCGGGCACGGTAGGCGGGCGTCAGCAACGCCAGTACCGAGCTGCGCGGCGCTGCCCCGGATGTTGCCGCAGATCGGATCAGCGAAGCATCGACTCCGGGGGCGATACGCAGCAGGATCGCCGCGATGCGCGGATCTCCGCGACGCCTTGCAACAAGGAACTTGAGCGATTCGGGTGCACAAGCGAATAGTACGAACGCGATCAACAGGGGCGCCACGCCGCCCAATACAAAGGCCGCACGCCAACTCCACATGTCGATTAGCGGAGGTGCCAGGAAACCGGCGCTGAAAGCGCCGATCCCAATCGCACTGTTCATCAAGACGACTACCAGCGCACGCCGGCGCAGAGGTGCATATTCGGAAGTCCATGCATTGCAATTGGGCAGGCACATGCCCAAGCCTATGCCGGTCAGGAAGCGCCACGCCGCGAATTGTTCTGGGCTGTTGGCCAGTGCTGTGCCCGCCGTTGTGACCCCAACCAACAGCAGCGAGAGGATGACGATGGCTCGCCTGCCGAAGCGGTCGCCCAGCGGTGACAGCAGCGCTGCGCCCAGCGTGAGTCCTACCACAACAGCAGCCAGCGCCATGCCAAAGCGCGATGGTGCCAGCCCCCATTCCAGCGCCAAAGCCGGTACGGCCAGCGCCATGACCTGGATGTCGTAGCCATCGAAAAACACAGCGAGTGCGCACAACAGGGCGACGACCACCTGCACACGTGTCATCGGCCGTTCGTCGATCAGGGTTTCGACGTCTGTCACCTGACCACTGGTTGGACCGGGATTGAAATTGGATTTAAACAATTGACATCCTCTCGATCAAAAAATTCTTGATCCGGCCTGTCTTGAAGAATGGATCGTTAAAGAGAAAGCGCTCGGCGTCCGCGTGGGACTCGAGGTCGATAAGGATTACGCGGCCTTTTGGCCTGCCGGAGGCTTCCTCCAGTAACGGGCCGCCTACTCTGATGTGGTGTCTGAACGACTCGATGTAGCGCCTGTGCTGATCGATCATGTCCTCCTCCACCACTTGATCGAGGTCGTCCGCGCTATAGATCATGTAAAGCATGTTGTCTCCAAAGATTGCGTTTCAAACGCAGGCTCGACAGTAGCGGTAGACAACAAGATGCGATGTCATCTTCGAGTAGGACGGCGCGGAGAATCGATCGACCCTACATTGACCAGGCTTCATTCAGACATTCAGGAGACATTCGAGCATGAGCAACATACATCCCGTTCCGGCGCAGGAGCGTCTTTCCCAATTGGAAGACCGGTTTGCGATACAAGACTTGGTGGCCCGCTATGCGTGGGCACTGGATACCGGTGACGTCGATTCGCTGATAGCGTGCTTTGTGCCAGACGCCGTGGTGATCGAGGACGTCTTCGAGGAAGCTGATCGCTGGCAGGGTCTTGATGGACTGCGGCGCCTTGGTGAGCACTACCGCGCTGTTGCGAACTTCCCGGGCCGCCAGCACCATGTAAGCCAGTTGCTGGTCGACGGCTCCGGTGATCGGCGCTCCGCGCGCTCGTTTGCCTACGTGACCGAGTGCCGTGGCGAGCCGCCTTATGTGACCCGCTTCGCCGGCTACTACGAAGATCAACTGGTCAAGGTCGACGGACTATGGCTCTTCAGTGAACGCCTGATCCGATTGTGGGACGGCCCGGTGCTGAAGCGATTTCCAGGGCATGGTGAGAAAGTGGCACGCAAACGGCCGCCACAACTGGTCATAAAAAACTGAGCCTGATGAACCACTATCGGTCGATGCGCCGTGCGCGCAGGACCGATCCGCGAGGCGGGTCGTCACTCCTCTCCAGAAACTCGCGCCAACATGAACGCGCGGGATCGTGAAATTTCATTTGATTTGGTAGTGCCAAGGACAGGGAGCAAGCGCTGGACGAGGCACTCTCTATGGGCGACTTATGCCAGCCGTAGCAGCAAGCCGGTATGGCCAAGCTCCAGTTCAATTGATGAGAAATGCCTGACTGCCAAGGCGAAGTCTGTCCGCCGACGGCCCTCTTCAGCAAAAGGTGGGAGGAGCGTCCGGTCGCAAACTCAGCGCCGCCCATCGTGTTGACGGGAAAGGCAGATCCGGTAAAACGCGCTAGGGTAGCCACCGAACGAGACGGCTGAATGGCTGACCATCCATATCCCGAGATACGAAAGACTGCAAAGTCCGGTCCCTTGCGTCGGGCCAGAAGCTATTGCGAGACACTGGTATGAGCTCCCGCAGGTCCACTCCGTGGCGATACCAGCGCTTGCACAGCGCCGTCTTCGCAGACCCCGATCCCCCTCGATCTTCATCCGGTCTTTCCCTCCCTGCGGTGGACTCACAGAAAGTCGGAGGTGTCCACGACGGCAGCCACCAGTTTGCGCTGGGCGTCCAGAGGAAATTATCGCGGCGGTGCATGCAGCAGCGGTTGTAGTACATCAGCAACTCTATTGGCGCCCAGCAGAGCCGGTAGTGGAACCGCAGCTGATTGACGCACGCGCAACTTGCCAACATAGCAACTCTCGATCGACGGCTCGCGTTCACAGAACAGCTGCGCCAGCTCATCCCACATGCAGTTGTCGTTGTAAAAGCCATAGACGCATTGCAGGCGTTTGATGTCCTGCCAGTCATCGGACCGCGCCAAGCGCTCTTCAAATTTCTGCAAGCGGCGCTGGACATCGGCGAGGGTTGTCCTTGGATCTCCCGTACACCGGCGTTACTCCGACAATAATGCGCGGCACCGCTTTGCACCCTTCGCGTAGCCGTAGCGCCTGCGCCGAATCGCGGATATGGCTGGCCGCGTCGAGCACTGCATCCACCTTGCCTCTTGCGTCCAATACGAGCATCGCGCCGTGAATGGTGAACACGACGTCAGTGTGCCCGGTGTTGTGATCCACGACCTTCAGGGTGTGGGCCGTGCCCGGCGGTTCGTAAAGGTAGGAGCCGGGCCGGCTTGCGGCGTTGGGATGCTGAAGGTAATCCCATTCACCGCTCATCGCCCATGTGCGCACGGCGCCCATGTGATGGCGCGGCGGCAACTGCAAGCCTAGAGGAACTGGATGCGCACGGTGAATGTCGCGCTCTCCACGTCGGCCGCCAGCAACTGGAAGGGCAACGCAGGCACGCCCATCCAGGTGTCGACCCAAGGGATATCGTTGCTGTTGACCTGCAGGGCTTCGGGCTTGCAATACTTGCTCATGGCTTTCCTCCCTGCGCACCGGTTAAGACCGGCATGATGCGGTGAAAGAGATCGCTCACGTAGCACCTCCCACCTGTCCAGAGGGGCGCGGAAGCAAGACGTCTTGCTCTTGGGGCTTGAGCAGGAAGACGGCCAGCGCCGGCAGCAGCACCAGCGCACCAATCATGTTGAACAGGAAACAGAACGCCAGCAGAATTCCCATGTCGGCTTGAAACTTGATGGGCGAGAACGCCCAGGTCGCTACTCCCACGGCCAGCGTTAGTCCGGTAAGGAGCACCACACGCCCCGTGAATTGCAATGCCTGGTGGTATGCCCGCGACAGGCTCTCCCCGGCGCGCAGGTGCACCAGCATGATGCTCATTACGTATAGCGCGTAGTCCACGCCGATGCCCACCCCCAGCGCGATCACTGGCAACGTGGCCACCTTGACACCGATGCCCAGCTTGACCATCAGGGCCTCGGCCAGCACAGAGGTGAGAACCAGCGGAAGAACTGCGCAAATCACCGCGCGCCAGGAGCGAAAGGCCAACAGGCACAGCAAGATCACCGCGCCATACACCCACAGCAGCATTTCTCGATTGGCTTCGCGCACCACGATATTGGTTGCTGCTTCCACGCCGGCATTACCCGCGGCGAGTTGGAATTGGATCTCCTTGGTCCCATGCAACGCATTGAAGTTGGCGACCTCACGCACGACTTCATCCAGGGTTCCGGCCTTGTGGTCCTTCAGGAAAACCCGAAGCATGGACAGGCTGCACGGCAGGTTGACCAGCGTTCGGGGCACGAATTTCACCAAGTTATTTATTGCTGCTTGGTTGGGCACCAATGCCGTCCACTTAGGATTACCCTCACTGAAGTGGCTGGTCAATATCTTGGTAAAGGATGCGAACGAATCGGTCGATGCCACCCCTGGCAACTGGCGCAGCTTCCACTCAAGTGTGTCTACGCGCTGCAGTAGCGCGTAGTCCATGCACTGCTGCTCTGGCGACGTCACCATCACGATGAACACGTCGCTGGCATTCGCATAGTGCGCGGCGATGTAAGCATTGTCCTTGTTGTAGCGCGAGTTGGTGCGCAGCTCAGGTGCACCTGGGTCGCGGTCACCAATTTCCAAGCCTTGGCTATAGTGCCAGCCAAAGCCTCCTAGCACCGAGGCGACGACGAGCGCCGCAAAGGCGGTGCGCCGCTGCGTAAAACGGTCCAGAGCGCGCCACAGCCAAGGCTGCTTCATGTTCGCCGCAACCGGCTGTTCGTCGCGCAGGGAACGCTCTGCCGCCTTCGCACTTACGCCCGTATAACTCAGGAGGATGGGCAGCAGGATCAGGTTGGTGAACACCAGGAAGGCCACGCCAATGCTAGCCGTCAACGCCAATTGCTGGATCACCGCGATCTTGATCAGCAACAGCACGGCAAATCCCACAGCGTCGCATACCAGCGCCAGCAAGCCGGCCATGAACAAGCGCCGGAACGTGAAGCGCGCAGCGGCCAACTTGTGGATACCACGCCCGATGTCCTGCATCACGCCGTTCATCTTCTGCGCACCATGGCTCATGCCAATGGCGAACACCAAGAAAGGCACTAGCACAGTGTACGGGTCCAGCTCAAAGCCCATCAACGGCAGCGCGCCCAGTAGCCACAACACGGCTACCAAAGAACATGCCATGACGATGGTCGTGCTACGCACGCAGCGGGTGTACCAGAACACGATGGCCGTGGCGATGGCAATAGCGAAAGCAAAGAACGCCAACACCTGGGCCACGCCGTCAATCAGGTCGCCCGCGACCTTGGCAAAACCGATGACCCGGATCTTCATGGCATCGGTCTGGTACTTGGAGCGGATGTCCTCGATCTTGCGCGAGAACTCCGCGTAATCTAGCGGTTTACCAGTTTCGGTGTCGAAGTCCAGTAGAGGCACCAGCAGCATGCTGGAGCGGAAGTCTGGCGCGACGATGCGGCCAATCTCGCCAGAGCGTTCAATGTTCAGCCTTAGACGCTCCAGCGCTTCGGGTGAACCGTCATACTTTGAATCGATGACCTGGCCTTCATCGATACCTGCTTCCGTGATACCAACCCAGCGCATAGTCGGCGTCCACAGAGACACCATGTAAGGTCGATCGACGCCCCCGACGAGATAGACCTCGTCGCTTATTTCGCGAAGCTGATCAATGTATGCCTGGTCCAGAATCGAGCCCTTGCCGTTCTCGATGACGATGCGCAGTACGTTTCCCTGTCCGGCCAGATCGACCTGATGCTGCTTGAATGTATTGATGAACGGATGCGCGTGGGGGATCATGCGTTCAAAACTCGCATTGAGCTGCAGCTTCGGCAGTTGCGATCCCAGGCCCAGCGTCACCAGCACGGCCAGCAATAACACCAGAGCGCGGCGGTTGAACAGCAAGCGCTCTAGCCAGCTGCCCGATTCGGTATCGAAGTTGTCAAGCTGCGCGCCCTTGGTTCGATCAGAAATTTTCATCGTACAACTCCAGCGGTGCCGGGCACCTCCATCGGCAAGGCCAGGGCGGCCTTGGGAATGTGGGTGATGCCCACGACACTGGTGGCGACCAAGTTCCCGTTAGCCGCCTCCACCATGCCGGTGAGCGGTGCTCCCCAATCAAAAGGTACGCGTGCGAAGTTGCTGCCGCCGTCGGCGCTGGCGAAAACGCCACCGGCCTGGTCATACAACACCACGCGGCCATGGGCCAACCGGAGCGCGCCGTTGATCGACGCGCCGGTGCCCGGTAGCTTGGCTGGCTGCCAAGCAGCGCCTCCGTTCAGGGACATGTAAACATGTCCACGCAGGCCGAACACCACCAGCAATCGCTCACCCGCAGGAACCACGCCGAACAAACTTCCTTCATAGGGCGACTTCAATTGCACGTAGCGATCGCCAGAACGCTTGAGCACAAGAGACTGCTCCCCGACCGCCATCACGCTGCCACCAGCTCTCGCGATGCCGTACAAATGCATGTGATGCGGGTTGTCGAACAGGTGCGATACAACGCGCCAGGTCTTGCCGCCGTCAGATGTGGCCAGCGCAAGGTTGTAAGCACCGACCACTGTTACGTGTTGCGCGTCCTCCACCAGCAAGTCCAGCAACGGCTTGTCAGGGCCTTCGCCCATCAGGCGTTTTGCGTCCTCTGCACCCATGGTTTCTGGAGCGGACTGTGCCTGCGCCTGCGCCAGCTTGCCGATGGCGATGCCGTCGAGTTGCCGGGCCCAATGCTCACCCGCATCGTCAGTGCGTAGTACGACACCCAGATGCCCGATGGCCCAGCCGCTACGCGCGTCGGCAAAGCGCACAGCCGTCAATGTGGCGTCAACCGGCACGGCTGCGGCGTTCCGCCAAGTGGCGCCGTTGTCATCCGACAGCGCGATAGTGCCATGCTCGCCCACCGCCACCAGCCGGTCTCCGGCTCGTGCAATGGACAGCAGCAACGCACGTTGGGGCTGAGCCGCCGGTGCCGCATGGATATGCAGCACGGCCTCCACGCCGGATGGAGCAGGCTTGTCGCCCGGCACCGTAGCCATCGCCGCAGCGATTGCCAGCGTCATGGCCCCGGTTGCCGCCGCACCAAAGAAATTGGAGAGAAAGAACTCCATGACATCAACGAACGCCGGAGCGCTCAAGCGACTGGGTGGTGTAAAAGTCCTGCGGCATCGCCTTGAAAGTCACACCACCAGGCGCACGGTTGATCGTGTTCTGTAGTGCATAGGCTTTGGCCTGCACGTTGTAAATCATGTGTGAAAAAACGGCCTGCACGGGCACCTCGGGGTAGACCCAGCTCATCAAGCTGATGCTCTTCCAAAACTGGCCCTTGGCGTCCCATTGATCAGTGGTAATGATGTTCCAACTGTCCTCGTCGACGTAGAAGCGGCGCTTGGGCACAGTGTGGCGCGCGTTCTGCTTGAGCGTTGCTTCAACTATCCAGACGCGATGCGGCTCGAACCGCACGTAGTCAGGATTGACGTACTGGGGGCCCATCAGCTTGTCCAGGTCGTCTACATGGGTCGCGTTGTTGTTGTTGTAGGGGATGTACATCTCCTTCTTGCCGACCAACTTCCAATCGTAGCGATCAGTGGCGCCGTTGAAGCCATATGCATCGTCGTAATTGGTATTGCCCGAAGTGAAGGGGAAGGGCACGTCGTACTGCACGGTGGGTATCTTGCGCAATCGGCGCTGGCCGGTGAGGTAAGTCCAGCCGTTGGTTTCATCGTTGTTCGGGTCGCTCGGTCCCAGAATCAGCGTTTTCTCCCCGGCGGAGTATGCAGGCGCCGTGGTCTCCACGAGCACTGCGCCACGCAATTTACCGTCCCATGGATCTTTCCTTCCCTGGTAGAAGTAAGGAAAGGACTCTGTCAGGATATTGCCGGTGGCAAGCGAGCGCTTGCCGTTGGCCGAAATGAACCAGGTCTCGCCGTTGAGTTGGCGGTCGGGCGCGCGCCAGTTCCACTGCGAATTGAGGATTACCTCCAGCCCAGTCTTCGGAATTGGAAAGGGAATGCCACCCTTGTTGCCAACGGCCGCATCCTTGACCAGCTTGGTATGGGTCGCGTTGTGCAGGCTGTTCTCCATGAAGAGCTGGGGCGCGGCGAACGTGCGGTGACTGGGGTAGACGTCGATGCGAAAACCCGGGTAATTCTTAAGTAGGTATCTGAAACCATCGCTCAGTTTGTCGCCATACGCATCGGCATTTTCGGCCCTGATCTGCAGCAGTGGCTTCTCATCGGGGAACAGCAAGGGCGGAAGGCCCGCACGGGGCGATGTCATCGCGCCAGTGAGGCCGCCTGTGTAGGCGGGGATGGTGCCGTCCTTGTTTCCTGCCCTCTCCGCTCCGAACGGAGTAAGCGTAGTCTTCAGCTGTTCCGCCTCCTGGGCGCTCACTTCAGCGCGCAACGGCAGCGCAGCGAAAGTCAGCGCAGCGACCGTGAGGATCAGGGAGTGATTGTGTTTCATCTGTTGTCTCCTTCTTCTAGAACGAGTAGTTCAGGTTCATGGTTACGAAGTCACGGTCGCCCAAAGAGTTGCGAGAGTCCTGACCGAGATAGCGGGTGTAGTACACCCCGCCTTTGATGCCGTTTGCATAGTTGAATTTCACGCCCACGGACATGCGACCGCCCTTGGCTGCGCCCGTACCATTGAAGCCGGGATCGACGGCAGACGGCTTGCTGTTGAAGTTGTAGGCCAGATTGAGGGGAAGCGAGATATCCAGGTCGGGGAGCACCTGGTACCAGGTCGGAGTGAACTGGACCGCAGCGCCGAAAGTTGTACGCGAAGTGTTGGTGTCGCGCGCCGTCTCGTTGCGGGTCACCTTTAGCAGATGGTTGCCCCCTACTTCGGCCACGAGCTCGGCCGCCTCCCACAGGGAGCTGCGCGATGGGACCCAGATGGTGGACGTCTGAAAATGCAGAGTGCGGCCTATGGCGTGCAGCGGGTTGTTGCGGCCATCAGCGACCATCCCTGGCATTGCGGACAGTGCCATGCTGTTGCTGACCAGCGGCATGTTGTTGCGCACCGATACTTCGCCGGCCACGTTAGCGCTCCCAACGCTGGTAGAGGTGCTGAAGCCCAGCACATCAATCTTTTCAGGATAGACGAACTGGTAGCTGCCCGGCACGAAAAACGGCGCAACTGGAATACCCGCGAGACGGGTGTAGACCTGAGGCGTCTTGTCGGTGTAGCGCAGGTAATAGACGCCAAAGTCCCAACTGGTCTGGGGATTGCGGTACAGCGTGGCGATACCCCACTGACCCGAACGCTCGGGCGGATTCTGCGAGGCATCGCGCGGGAACCCCATTCCCGGAGCAAACAGGATGCGCTCTGAGCCATTGAAGACCACGTCGGCCGGGCTAAAAAAAGTGCCGGGCGCGGCGATACGTGTGGGGCGAAACTCCAACTGGTAATAGCTCTGCAGCGACCAGTTATCGTTCAACGTCAGTGCCCCCGACAGTTGATTGACCGGCATCAGAAAGTCTTTGGTCTGAATGCCGGGCACCGTGAGCGCCTTAGTCACATCGGCCGGGGCTTGGCCCGCAGCGATGCCGTTGGTCGCCAGAAAGAGGCTCTCGCCCCACATAACGGTGTGGCGACCCAGGCGCCAGGATAGGTTGTGACCACCAAGACTGGCACCGCTATGCACGAAGGCGTCGTAGAGTTCAGCATTGGCGCCGGCCCATTTACGTGCGTACTCGGTAAATTGAGTGTTGGAGACCGAAACCGGGTTGTAGGCCAGCGGTTCGATGGCGTCATGGCTGCGTCTGTAGACGTTGTCATACCAGGCAGCTGCACTTAGGCGCAGACCGGAGCTGTGTGCATCCTTCAAAGTCAAATCGAACTCCGACAGCACGTCGATCCGGTTGGTGATCAACCGACCCCTTTTAGCGAACGCGCCATCACCGTCATTTGTATTGAGGTTTCCTAGATAGCTGGCCGAAGGGTCCGTAGTGCGCGCCCCAATCGTGTATTTCACCGAGTTATCCCAGCGAATCGTCTTTTGCTCGTCGTTGACCAGTTCCACCGCGCCGGCACTACCCATCGCCAGCATCGTGAGCCCGACAACGCTGACTCTCCTGGTCTGCTGGCGCGAGGTTTCTGTCTTGATTTTCATCAATGTCTCCTGTGTATTTTTCATACGTCCCATCCGTATCTTCTAGAACGTGCCAGCGGGACCCTAGCCGGCGCATCACCGCTTCAAACCCTTCGTTGTTCGCCCAACCAATAGCGTTCGCGCAACTCACGCTTGAGCACCTTGCCCACTGGAGAGCGGGGCAACTGCATACAGGCCTCAATCGACTTGGGAACTTGGTGACTGGCCAAGCGCTGGCGGCACAAGGCACGCAGCCCTTCTTCGTCGAACATCACGCCAGGCCGCATCTCCACCAGTGCTTTCACTGCCTCGCCCCACAGCGGATCGGGCACGCCGATGACGGCGCAGTCCTGTACCCCCGGATGGGCGTGCAACACCTTCTCGATCTCGCTGGGGAAAATGTTGAAGCCGCCCGACACCACCATGTCGCGCTTGCGATCCACCAGATAGAGCCAGCCGCCTTCATCCAAGTAGCCGACGTCGCCGGTGTGATGCCAGCCTTGCGCCGATACGCGCGCGGTTTCTTCGGGGTTGTCCAGGTAGCCCTTCATGACCGAAGCGCCGCGCACGACGACTTCGCCGCGCTCCCCGTTCGCCAGCAACCGGCCGTCTTCATCCATGATTGCAATGCGAAAGAATGGCGATGCACGTCCGCAGCTAAGTAAACGATCGCGCCGCCCTTGCGCGAGCGCGTCGGCATGGTCTTGAGGCGAAAAACAGGTGACATTCAGTCCGGTCTCGGTCTGTCCGAACGCGGTCATCATCACAGGGCCAAAGACAGATATAGCTTCTTCAATGCGTTCGGGAGCCATCGGTGCCGACGCGTAGTTGAAATAGCGCAGCGAAGAGTAGTCGTGGGAGCGCACCTGTGGATCCGCCAGCAGCTTGTAGATGGCGGTAGGTGGCAGAAACACGTGGGTAACGCGATACTGCTCGATGGCCCTCATCACCCGTTCTGGCTCAAAACCGGGCAGCAGCACATGCGTCGCCCCCATCGGCAGCATGGCCAGGGCCGAGCCGCCTGCCGCGTGTGTCATTGGCGCTGCAACCAAATGCACGGGTGCCAGGTGCGGCTGCAGCGCCAAGGTGCCGGCAATCATCGCTTCCCAGGCGGCATGGGTCATCATTACGCCTTTGGGCCGGCCAGTGGTCCCGCCGGAACTGAACAGAGTGACGACATCATCCGGACCATCCGACACGTCACCAAACGAACTGCCATCGGGCGAGCCCATCCAATTCTCGAATTCACCATCGAGAGCGATCGCGCGCCGCAGCGTTGGGCAGCGCTCCCGCAGTTCCTGCACCTGTTCAGCGTATTCCACGCCGTAGAACAACACCGAGGTCTGCGTCTGCGTGAGCGTATGGACGGTGTCTTCGACATGATTGCGCGAACTCACCGGTACCCAGACACAGCCCGCACGCAGGGCTCCAATCACGCAATCGAATGGCCGTGCGGCATTGGCTGCGTACACCGCCACCCGACTGCCGGGCACGAAGCCATCCCGCCGAAGCGCCTGCGCAATACGATACGACTGCTGCTGCACCTGGAGATAGCTGCGCTCGCCCAGGTCGTCGATCAGGAAGGGGCGCTCGGGCCAACGCGCTGCCGCCTTGTCAAAATGTTCGATCAATCGCATGGGGCCGCCTACTTGCCCAGGATGGTCACGCAACACACCGCGTCCTCGACGCCGATGAAGCCGCCACCATTGCTGGCGATACCGATGCTCGCACCTTCCACCTGGCGCTTTCCGGCCTCACCGCGCAGTTGCGTCACAAGCTCGTGGATCTGGGCCAGGCCGGTCGCCGCCACCGGGTGGCCCCGCGACTGCAGGCCACCAGACACATTGACCGGGATCCGGCCACCCAGGGTGGTTTCGCCGCGCTCGGCGGCGAAACCACCCGTTCCCGTGTCGCACAGACCGAGGAATTCGGTGTGAGCTATCTCGGCATACGCGCTGGCGTCATGCACTTCGGCGACCGACACGTCCTGTGGGCCAATACCTGCCCGCTCGTATGCCGTCAACGCCGTCAGCCGCACCGCTGCGTTGTTCGTGTCATCAATGGCGCGATTGCTTCCGCCGCGCACAACCGAGGCCAATACCCTTACCGGCCGGGCCGCAGCCACACGCCTCAGCGCTTCACTCGAACATACCAAGACGGCAGAAGCGCCGTCGCTGATCGGCGAACACATCGGCAGCGTGAGCGGCCAAGAGATCACACGGGCTGCCATGATCTCTTCGACACTCATCGCACTTTGGAACTGGGCAAGCGGATTCATGGTGGAATGACCGTGGTTCTTGCTCGAAACTGCGGCCATCTGACGCCAGGTGCTTCCATACTTGGCCATGTGCAGTCGAGCATTGATGGCGTAAGCGTCCATGAAAATGCTGCGCATTGCGGGGTCGACCACGACTTCGGGCGGCACCGGGGTAGCCTCAGCCAAAGGCATGTACTGTTCGACGAACGCCCTTACAGAGGCCACGTCCTCGGGCTGGCTGAACGCGGAGGTGCGCCGTGCCGAGTCCTTGGTGTTGAGTTTTTCTGCACCGACAGCCAGCGCGACGTCGCAATTTCCAGCCTGCACCTGCGTGATCGCCAGGTTGAGCGCAACAGCTGAGCCACTACAGGCGTCCTCTACATTGACCATCGGAATACCGTCAAAGCCCATCGGGCGCAGCGCATGCTGTGCCTTGATTCCCATCTGACCCTCAATCGCGCCGAGGGCGGTATTGGCGTAGAACACTGACTGCACATCAGCCATGGCCAGCCGCGCGTCTGCCAATGCGGCTTGCACCGCGGCGCGCGCCAAATCGGCACAGGTTTTGTCGAGATGGCGGTTAAAGGGCGTCATGCCGACACCGATCACAAAAACTTCTCTCATGTCGTACTCCGGGCATTTGGTTCAATGCGGCGAATTGTGGGCAGCACATGGCAAGGGCGCTGTCGTACGCAACACCGACAAGGGTTTGCCCTGTCGTATCCGCGGAGGACTGCCACCGACTGAGCATTTCCGTAAGGTTCAGGTCATGCAAAAAGCCCTAAGCCCTGAGGACCGCTTCGCCATCAAGGATCTGCTTTCCCGCTACAACTGGGCGCTGGACACAGGTGATGTCGAGGCCTTCGTCGGCTGCTTCGCACCGGACGGAGTGATGATCGAGGAAGTGTTCGAGAACCCCGATGTGTGGGCCGGTCGCGATGGCATCCGGCGCTTGGCGGAACACTACCGTGGCATCGTCAACTTTCCGGGGCGGCAGCACTACGCTGACAACATCCTGGTCACGCCCACTGGGGAGGACCATGCCCAGGTCCGCTCGTTCGCACTGGTGACAGAGTGCCATGGCGAGCCTCCATACCAACTGCGCTTTTGTGGCTACTACGACGACGAGATCGTGCGTCTGGAGGGCCTGTGGTTCTTTGCCAAACGGGTCGTCCGCCTATGGGACGGAGAAGTGCTCGAACGCTTCCCAAGCCACGGCGCCTTCGTCCCACGCAAACGTCCGGCCGAGATCAGATTGGTGAAGAAGCCATGAGCCAGCCCCCTCTTAGCGCTTGCGACCACTTCGCGATCGAAGATCTGTTCGCAACCTACTACTGGGCGCTGGACACGGCCGACGTGGAAGGCTTTGCCGACACATTCGTGGAAGAAGGTTCGGCCGAATTGCACATCATGACGCTGACAACCCGCTATCAGGGTCGCGTCGGTCTCATCGACCTGGCCGAAAGCCTACGTGTGTGGGACCGGTTCCCCGGTTGCCAGCACTTTGGCGGCCAGATGGTGGTCGAGGGTGGTGGCGACCACTGCCGCGTACGCAGCTTCGTTTTCACGACAGACAGCCGCGGAACGCCTCCCTACCAATTGCGCTTTGCTGGACGCAGCGACGACCGGCTTGTGCGCCAGGATGGGCATTGGCTGTTCGAAGAGCGATTGGTACGCCTGTGGCATGGCGATGCTCTACGCAACATGCAATTGAAACTGGACTGACATGAAAAACGATATGCAGGAGTTCGACCTTATCGTCATCGGTGGTGGCTCTGCCGGCGCGGTGCTCGCCAATCGCCTAAGTGAAGACGGCCGCTTTAGCGTACTGCTCCTGGAAGCCGGTCGCTCTGATAAACACCCGTTTACGCGCATTCCTGCGCTGAACATCGCGGCGGTACAAAATCCCGGCTTCGACTGGTGCTACAAGACCGAGCCCGACCCTTCGCGCGGTGGCCGCATCGATCATTGGGCCGCCGGCAAAGTGCTGGGCGGTGGCAGCGCGATCAACGGCATGATGTTCATCCGCGGTCACCGGAGCGACTACGACAGTTGGGCACACGACCATGGCTGCGCCGGGTGGGACCACGCCTCGGTTTTGCCTTACTTCCGACGCTTGGAAACCAGTTCGCGCGGCGAGTCCCAGTGGCGCGGCGGACAAGGCCCCTTATCCGTGGACGAAGTCCGCATTTCGCACCCACTAACACAGGCTTGGATGGCTGCGGCACGCAATGCAGGCGTGCCGCACTGCGCTGATCTGAACGGCGAGGACGCTGAAGGTGTCGATACGGTGCAAGTGTCGCAGCGCAATGGCTGGCGCGGCTCGACCGCTGCCGAATACCTGTGGCCAACGGCGGCAAAACGCTCCAACTTGAAGATGGAGCTGAATGCCCAGGTGCACCGCATCCTGATTGAAGAGGGCAGAGCCTGCGGCGTCGAGTTCGAGCAAAGCGGTGAGCGAAGGACAGCGCGCGCCCGCCGCGGCGTAGTGGTGTCGGCCGGAGCCATGGGCAGCCCTAAGCTGCTGATGCACTCTGGCATTGGCCCCGGAAATCACCTGCGCGAACTCGGCATCGAGGTGAAGGTAGATCTGCCAGGCGTGGGCCGCAACCTGCAGGATCATGTGGGCACGCACTATGCCGTAGCAGTGGACCAGCGCACCATGAACAGCGATCGCCATCCGCTGCGCATGTTCATGCATGCCGTCAATTTCGTCGCACGCGGCCGCGGTCCGATGAGCACGCCGATCGGCCATGCACAGGCTTTTGTGCGCACGCGTCCCAATCTGCCAGCGCCCAATTTGCAACTGATCATGGCGCCGCTGGCGTTTGAACTGGACAGCAACGGCAAGATCAAGCTCTGCGACGAACCGGCGATCAGCCAGATGGTGGCCGTCAACCGGCCCAAGAGCCGCGGCACGATCACCCTGCGCTCAACCCGCCCCAGCGACCCGCCCGTGATCCAGCATTCGCTGCTGGGTGACGAAGATGACCTGGAGCAATTGGCCGAGGGCCTGGCACTAGCGCGCCGCATCGCCGAACAGGCGCCACTGGCCGGTCATGTGATTCACGAACGCCCGCCGTTCCCACATCTGAAGACCCACGAAGAGCTGCGGGAGTTCGCCCGCGCCGCATCGATGTGCATGTACCACCCTGCCGGTACTTGCCGCATGGGGGTTGATGCAATGGCGGTGGTCGATCCGGGTCTGCGCTTGCGCGGTGTGCAGGGGCTGTGGGTTGCCGACGCCTCGGTCATTCCGACACTTCCCGCGGGAAACATCAACGCTACGGTAGTGATGATCGGCGAAAAGGCCGCTGACCACGTGAAGGCGGCACTGACATGAACGTGATTGGTACCGAAATCTACAAGGAAACAAACCTATGAATATCGTCATCACCGGCGCCTCCGGCCAGTTCGGCCGCCGCGCTGTCGAACTGCTGATGGAGCGCATCAATCCCCGGGACATGATCCTGGTGACGCGCAAACCGGAAAGCCTTGCGAACTTCGCTGCGTGCGGTGCACAAGTCCGCGAGGGCGACTTTGATCGGCCCGATACACTGGCCGTAGCACTGACCGGCGCGCAGCGTATGCTGATGATCAGCACCGACAGCGTGGGCGGCAAGCGGCTCAAGCAGCACCGCGCGGCCACCGATGCGGCCTGCAAAGCCGGTGTGAAACACGTGGTCTACACGTCGTTCGTGGGTGCCGTTCCGGAGAACCCGGCCATCAGTGCCATCGAGCACGTCGCCACGGAAGCCATGCTGCGCGAGAGCGGAATGACCTTCACCTTTTTGCGCGACAGCCAGTACAGTGAAGCGATGGCCTTGTTCGCGGCCCCTGGCGCGCTGATCAGCGGCCAATGGCTGTCCGCTGCCGCTGAGGGAAAACTTGGCTTGGTGTCGCGAGAAGACTGCATTGCATGCGCGGTGGCGGTAATGACCAGCGAGGGCCATGAGAACAAGGTCTATAACATCACCGGTCCGGAGCTGTTGAGCTTTCGCGATTGCGCCACCCTGGCCCAGGAAATCGGAGGCAGGCCCGTGGCCTACCAAGTGTGCAGCGATGAAGAAAAGCTTGCTTTCTTCGACGCACTGGGTGTGCCGCGCCAGATCGTCGGCGACGAACCCATCGCTGGCCCCATCCCGTGGCCCAGTGAAGAAATGGTGAGCTTCGAGCGTGCGATTCGTGAAGGCCACTTCGAAATCATCAGCAACGATGTGGAGCGCCTCACGGGCCGCAAGCCGCGCACGCTGCGTCAGGTCTTCGAGCAGCATGCCGGTGCCATCCGCGCCGCGCTGCCGCAATGAAGATCGCTCAATGCCTGGCGCTGGTAACCGGCGGCGCCTCCGGTCTGGGTGAGGCCACCGTGCGCTGGTTGCTGGCGGAGAATGCCTTCGTTGCCATCATCGACCAGGACGCTGCCCGCTTGCAAGCGGTGCAAGAGCTCGCACCTGAACGTCTGACCACGGCCGCCGTCGACGTGTCGGACGAGTCCGCCGTGTCGCGCTTCCTCGACGCCTCGATTGCCCGCTTCGGCGAACTGCGCCTGTGCGTCAACGCCGCTGGTGTAGGTGGCTTCGGGGCCACGGCGACGCCTGACGGACCGGTGCCCATGGCCGAGGTCCGGCGCATCTTCGAAGTCAACCTGTTCGGAACCTTCAACGTGGCGCGGCTGGCCGCGGCACGCATGCTGCACAACCGCCCCGAAGGCGAATCCAATGAGCGCGGCCTGATCGTCAATGTGAGCTCAATCTCGGCCTTTCAGCCTCTGGAAGGGGCTGCGGCTTACAGCGCGAGCAAAGCCGCAGTTGCAGCACTGACCCGTCCGATGGCCTATGACCTGGCGCGCCACGGCATTCGTGTCAACGCGGTGGCGCCTGGCCTTTTCGAAACACCCATGCTCGCGTCGCTGCCCCCTGAGGTGAAGGCCGGCCTGGCCGCGAGTGTGCCGTTTCCGCAGCGCTGCGGCGATCCGGCGGAGTTTGCCGCAGCGATCGCGTCCCTGGCCCACAACACGTATTTCAACGGCACGGTACTTCGCCTCGACGGGGCCGCGCGATGAACCCATCAACAACACCGGCTTCTGCAAGCGGCCGAGGCCTGGCCATGAACCCAGACCACGCCCTGTTGCTGGATTTCGCACGGCAGCAGCCGGATGCACCGGTGGCCATCACCACCAATCCGCTGGCGATGGACCTGGGCGCCACGCTTGTCGCGGCGGATGCCAAGACCGGCACCCTGACCCTGGGCTTCGTGCCCGATGCACGCTTCGTGCAGGGGAACGGAGCCGTGCAGGGCGGGATCGTCGCCGCCATGCTCGATTTCGCCACTGCCTTCGCGGTGCTGCTGCAGCTGCCGCCCGACCGCTCCGCCGTGACGGCAGAGCTCAACCTGCAATTCATGCGCGCCGCCAAGGCCGGGCGTTTTGTTGCCCACGCGCGCGTGCGCCGGCGCGGCGGCATGCTGGCGTTCGCGGCTGCCGATCTGGTGCGCGCCGACGACGAAAACGATCTCATCGCAAGCGCGACAGCGACGCTGCCACTGCTTTATCTCACTTCCGTTTGAACCTGGAGAACCCCATGAACGCTCCCATGCATCCCCCCTTCACGCCCGCCGACGTTGAAGCACTCACCCGCAGTCTGGCAGACGGCCCGCAAAAGATGTGGATCGGCGGCCGGGCCGTGGCGTCCGCATCGGGCCAGACCTTCGACTCCTTCAACCCGTCCACCGGCGAACTGCTGGCGAAGATCGCCTCCGGTGGCGACGAAGACGTTGACCGCGCAGTCAAGGCCGCACGCAGGGCCCTGGAAGGCCCTTGGTCCAAGCTGCCGGGCGGCGAGCGCACCAAGCTGCTTTGGAAACTGGCCGACCTGATCGAGGCCAATGCCGTCAACCTGGCTCTGCTGGAATCGATGGACAACGGCAAGCCCTTCGGCATGGCCCTCTTCGTAGACATGCCCATGGCGGTGCAGGCACTGCGCTACTTCGCAGGCTGGGCCGACAAGCTGCGCGGCGATTCGCCGCAGCCCAGTGTGCCCGGTGAGTGGCACTGCTACACCATCCGCCAGCCGGTGGGCGTTGTCGGTCAGATCGTGGCCTGGAACTTCCCGCTGGCGATGGCCGTCGGCAAGATCGCGCCAGCCTTGGCCGCAGGCTGCACCGTGGTGCTCAAGCCGGCGGAACAGACCACGCTCTCCGCGCTGCGCCTGGGCGAGCTCATCGCGCACGCCGGCTTCCCCGAAGGCGTGGTCAATATCGTCAGCGGATTGGGAAAACAGGCCGGCCAGGCGCTGGTGGAACACCCTGGCGTGGACAAAATTTCCTTCACCGGCTCCACCGCCACTGGCAAGCACATTCTGGCCACCGCCGCCAACACGCTCAAGAGCGTGACGCTGGAGCTGGGCGGCAAGAGCCCCAACATCATCTTCGCTGACGCCGACCTGGACAAGGCGATCGAGGCCGCCAGCATGGGCGTGTTCTTCAACACCGGGCAGGTCTGTGTGGCGCGCTCGCGCATGTTCGTCCACAAGAAGGTATACGACCAGGTCATCGCCGGCGTGGCAGCCCATGTCAAGCACTTGAAGGTCGGCCCGAACCTGGCACCCGACAGCGTGCTGGGACCGGTGGTGTCGAAAGAGCAGATGGACAAGATCGGTAGCTACGTGCGCTCCGGGCGGGAGCAAGGGGCAGAGGTCGTGTTCGGCGGCGGCAACGCGGGCGGCCCGGGCTACTTTGTCGAGCCCACGCTGCTCGCCGGCGTGCGCCCCGACATGACCGTGATGCAGGAGGAGATCTTCGGCCCCGTGCTGTGCGCCCTGCCCTTTGGCGACGAAGACCTGGAGCAAGTGGCCGCGATGGCCAACGACTCGATCTATGGCCTGGCCGCCAGCGTCTGGACGCGCGACCTCTCCACGGCACACAAGCTCGCGCGGCGCATCCAGTCGGGCCTGGTGGAGATCAACTGCGCACCCCCCATGATGTTCGACCTGCCCTTCGGCGGTTTCAAGCAGTCCGGCCTGGGCCGTGAGAATGGCCGCGAAGGCGTCGAGTCCTATACCGAGACCAAGACGGTCACGATCGGGTTGTAGGGCATGAACACATCCGACTATGGCCGCTACATCGCTTGCTTCAACGCGCGCGACTACGCAGGGCTGCACGACTTCTTTGCCGACGACGTGTCGCTGCAGGTCAACGGCCATGAGATGCAGGGCAAGCAGGGCATCAGCGACTTCTACGGCTTCTTCCACGACTATGTGCGCGAAACGGTCATGCTTCGCCGCTTCATCGAAGGGCAGGGAACGGACTTCGCCCATGTCGCGATCCGCTTTGAAGGCATCAGGGAACTGACGGCGCAAGAACTGGCGCGACGCGGCTACGCAAAGATGACGCCGGTGCCCGCCGGCATGAGCGTGGAACTCGACTTCTTCATCACCTACGAAAGCCGTGCAGGAAAGGTGAAGGCAATCCGCTGCGCCGTCTTCGAGCCGCCTGCGCAATGAGCCATTCATGAACCCTACCTACGACTACATCATTGTCGGCGCCGGATCGGCCGGCTGTGTGCTGGCCAACCGCCTGAGCGCCGATCCGGCCTGCAAGGTGCTGCTGCTGGAAGCCGGTGGCCCTGACAAGCATCCCTACCTGAAGATGCCGGTCGCTTTCCTGAAAGCGATGTTCAAGCCCGAGTTCACCTGGGGCTATATGAGCGAGCCCGAACCGCACCTGAACAACCGCCCGCTGTGGTTGCCGCGTGGGCGCGTGCTGGGCGGCTCGTCTTCGATCAACGGCATGTTCTACATGCGCGGCCACCCGGGCGACTACGACGAATGGGCGTCGCTGGGCTGTGAAGGCTGGAGCTACCAGGAGGTGCTGCCGTACTTCAAACGCTCCGAAACCAGCTGGCGCGGCGCCAATGCGTGGCATGGCGACGCGGGGCCCATGCACGTGAGCCCGATCACGGCACCCCAGGTGCTGCATGCACCGCTGGTCGATGCGGCCCGTGCGCTGGGCGAATTCGTTACGGACGACATCGGTGGTGCACAGCCGGAGGGTTTTTCTCGCGGCGAAACCACCATCGATCGCAGAGGGCGGCGCGTGAGTTCAGCAACCGCGTACCTGAAGCCGGTGCTGCATCGCCCCAATCTCACGGTCTGGACCCATGCCCAGACGCAGCGTGTCTTGATCGAAAACGGCCGTGCCGCAGGTGTCGAGCTCCTGCGCGAGGGGCGGCTGCAGCAAGCGCGGGCCGCGCGTGAGGTCATATTGAGCGGCGGCGCCTACAACTCGCCGCAGTTGCTGATGCTCTCCGGTATTGGCCCGGCCGACGAATTGCGTGCGTTCGACATCCGCGTCGAAGTCGACCGGCCGGGTGTCGGCGGCAATCTCTCGGAACACCCAACGGTGATGATGGAGTTCGAGGCCGCCAAGCCGGTGACCTTCCTGCGCGAACTGCGCGCCGACCGTGCCCTGCGGTGGGCCGTTCAGTGGGCGGTGGGCGCGGGCGGCGCGTTCGCCACTCAGATCAACAGCTGCAACATCGTCGCGCGCACAGACCCCGAAGCCGACCGGCCGGACGTGCAGATCATGTGCAACCCGGTGCGCTTCGATGCCAATGTGTGGTGGCCGGGTTTCTCGAAGATGAAGACCCACGTGTTCTCGGTCGGCATCTGCCAGTTGCGCCCGCACAGCCGTGGCAGGGTGAGCCTGCGCTCTGCCGATCCCGCCGACAAGCCCAGAGTGGCGCTGAACCTGCTGGCCGATGAGCGCGATTTCGCGACGTTGCGCCGCGGCATTCGAGAGGCGCGGCGCATCTACCGCGCCGGCGCACAGGGCGAGTTGACCGGCGCCGAGTTGCTTCCTGGCAGCGGCGCGGACAGCGATGACGCACTGGACCAGTACATCCGCAATGGCTGCGTGGTGTGCCAGCACCCGGTCGGCACCTGCCGCATGGGCAGCGATGCCGACGCGGTGGTCGATTCGCAACTCCAAGTCAACGGCGTCGTGGGATTGCGAGTGGTCGACGCATCCGTCATGCCCACGGTGCCCGGCGCGAATACGCATGCATCGGTGGTCATGATTGCGGAGCGGGCTAGCGACTTGATTCTTGGTCGCGCCTTAGGGGAATAGGTTAGAGGCTGCTCACCTGGCACGGGCCGACGGATCGGCGAGGCTCACATTGACCTTTTCCCCGGCTACAAGGCATCCACCGCCAACACGTCTGCCATCGCCTGGGCGGCTTAACGGTGGCAAGGCCACCCACTCGCCAAGCCAGGGGCCTCACTGATTTCCTGCAATGTCCCTCCGACAGGTCGAGGGGACCATTGGGGTACGCCCCAGCTCCCGTTCACGGTTGCGCCTTGGCCAGCAAGCTTTCCAGTTGCGGCACGCCGATGGCGCCCGGCACGCGGGTGCCGTCGTGCAAAAGCAAAGTCGGCGTGCCGGTGATCTTGTACTTCTTGCCGAACGCCACGTTGCGCGCCAGGGCGGCGGCATCGCAGTCGGGCGCCGGGCTGGCATGGTCCTTCACCATCCAGTCCTGCCACGCCTTGGCCTTGTCTGGCGCACACCAGAGATTGCGGGACTTCTGCACCGAGTCCGCGCCGAGAATGGGGTACAGGAAGAGGTAGATGGTGATGTCGCCCACCTTCTGCAGGTCGCGCTCGAAACGCTTGCAATACGAGCAGTTCGGGTCCTCGAACACGGCAAGCTTGCGCTTGCCGTTGCCCCGCACGATGACAAAGGCGTCCTTGAGAGGCAGTGCGTCAAAGTCGATCGCCAGCAGCTTGTCCTGCCGCTCCTTGGTCAGGTCGCGTTTGCGCTGGACGTCAAACAGCCTCCCTTCGATCAAGAAACTGCCATTGGCGTCGGTGTAGTAGAGGTCCGTGCCCGTGCGCACTTCGTACAGCCCGGGCATGGGCGTCTTCCTTACCTCGTCGATCTTCTGGAACTGCGGCACATGGGCCGCCAGGTTCTTTCGGATCGCGGCATCCTCCTGCGCCGCGGCCGGAGCCAGCGCGGCGGTGGCGCAAAAAAAGGCCACCACTGCGGCGGCCCGTGAAATCGGCTTCATCGAACAAACCTACTGGCAGGCGAAGTTCGCGGCGTCTTCCAGGCTGCCGCTGCCCTTGTACCTGGCCACCTTGGGGTAGGCGCACAGCGGACGCGTGCGCCCCGGGGCCACTGCCGCCAGATCGGCGTTCTGCGCCGCTGTGCGCGCCTTGGCGATAACGCTGTCGGGGGCCTGGCCCTGCTCCACCCAGGCCACCAGCGGCGTAAGCATGTCGAACTGGTCGGTGGCGGGCCCGCCAGAGCAATGGTTCATGCCGGGCACGCCGAACACGCGGGCGAAGTTCGTCGCGTCGCCGTTGTTGGCGTTCGTCAGGCCCGTATACCAGGACGTCGTGTCGTTGTACGAGAACACGGGATCGGCAGTGCCGTGGTAGACCATCAGCTTGGCGCCGCGATTGCGCAGCCTGCTCAAGTCCGTGGGGTTGGGCGGTGTCATGAACGACATCGAGGATTCGGTGAAGACCGGGGTCGTGCCATTGATCAGCGACTCGGCCTTGTTGAATTCATAGGCCGCGGTCCAGTCGATGAGCGTGGCGCCCAGGCCGGTGACCACCGTGGGGTCGGCCGGTGGCGTCGAGAAGATGAAGACACCCGACCCCGCGAACACCTGGTTGAGGCCGTACTTGGGAATGCCATTGCCCGTGCCGTTGCTCACGCCCATCTTCCACAGGCGCCAGCCACTGGCGCCAATGCCGTTCGCAAACGGCCAGTCCGCATAGAGCGCTTTGCCCGCAGAGTCCTTGGGGCCCGCGAAAATCTTGGCCAGGGTGTTCTTTTGCACCTGCGTCAGGCAAATGCCGTTGGGGGCCGTGCCCGCCGCGCAGGTGGCCACATCGTTGGCCAGGGAGAACGCACCTTGGCAGGCCTTCACGTCGCTGACCATGCCGTCGGAGGCGCCGTCCAGCGCGTCGCACTTGGCCAGGATCTGATTGTTGACGTAGGTCATGTCCGCCGCGCTGAGCGCGCTCCAGATCGCGGGGCGCCCTGTGACCGCGTCGGTGGACTGTGCCGCGGCCATCAGCGCCTGCGAGTCCCACTCTTCGGCGATGCGCGCCCGCGGCAGGTTGAAGCCCGGGTTGCCGGCGACGATGCCGTCGTAGTCGGCCGCATAGCGCGCTGCGGCCACCATGCTGTGGCGTCCACCGTTGGAGCAGCCCACCATGTACGAGCGGTCGGGTCCACGGCCGTAGGCCGCATTGATCAGGCCCTTGGCCATGGGGGTCAGGGTGCCCACGGCGGCGTAGCCATAGTCCTTGCGCGCCTGGGGGTCGAGTCCGAAGACCTGGCCCGAGATGCCCATGCCGGTGGCCGGATCGTTTGCGTAACTGGTGTCTGGTGCATGGCCCGCGTCGGAAGACAGCACTGCAAAGCCCTCGATCAGCCCGTTGCTCGTGGGGCTGCCGCCCGTCTTGCGACCAAAAGCGCGGGTGGTGTCGGAATTGATCGCACCATCGTTGCCGCCATTGACCTGGTGAAAGAAGCGCCCGTTCCAGTTGTTGGGCAGGCGCATCTCGAAGTTGATGGCATACGGCTTGCCGTCGATACCGGTGCGGGGATTCATCTTGCCCAGTACCACGCAATGCGCCGGCAGGGTCAGGGTCACGCCGTCGGCAGTCGATGTGACCGCGCCGGCCGCCATGGGCGTGGCCGATGTGATGGCCATGCCGGCGTAGGTGTACCCGGTCAGCGAGGCGCATTGGGCCAGCGTGCCCGGCTGCGCGGCCGTCAGCTGGGGAATCGCGGGGCCGTCGCTGCCGCCGCCGCAGGCAGACAGGACGGCCGTGACCAGGGCTGCAGGCAGCGCGGACCGCCGGGCAAGCCGTGCGGACGGTGAGGTATCCAAAGCAGGGTGTTTCAAGGAAGTCTCCGCAACAGGGTGTGGGTTGTTCTTCTGGTGGCAGGCCTTGCCGGCCCGGTCCTCCAGCCGATGAAGCATCGAAGCGCTTGTTACGCCGATTTGTTTCACCTAGTTAGTTAATTTAATGAAGTAGTTTTGAGAACATCATGGAGTTATCCCTAGCTTCTTTTGTTTGACAAGATAATTTATTGATGCATCTTGTCAAAAATGGGAGCAATGGATAATGCAGCCCATGACGCGTGCAACAGGTTCGGAAAAAGATCTCACCCCCCGGGGCGGCCTTCAGGAGGGTGGTATTCATGGTCTGCTGGGCTACCAGCTGGCCCAGGCCGCTATCCTGACCTCGGAGGCTTTCACCGACGTGGTCGGCAAGCCCCTCGGCCTGCGCACGGTCGAGTTCACCGTGCTGCAGCTGGTGCATGAAAATTCGCTGGTGACCGCAACGAAGCTGGCCAAGGCCCTGGCCATCACCTCCCCGGCCGTCACGATGTGGCTGGATCGGCTGGAAGCGCGGGGGTTGATTCAGCGTGAACGCAATGAAACCGATCGCCGTACACAGAACGTGCGCATCACCCCCCAGGGCACCGAACTCGTGACCCTGGCGATCGGGCGCTTGCTGGAGGCCGACCGAGGCATCCTGTCCCACCTCAGCCAGGGCGAGCAGCACATGCTGCTGGAATTGCTGCACAAGGTCGCGCGCTCGCGCAAGCGTTGATCAGCGCAAAGTCGATCTATACGGCATCTTGCCCGTGATGCAACTGTTGCAAATGCCTAGCTGCGGGAACCCTGTCAGCTCATGGCACCACAGAGCGTGGCCAAGAAATCTGACAGTCTAGGCGTAGATACAAGATACAGCGCCCCACGAGACGCTAAAGCTTCGAGTTCGGGGCAGAGACACTGTAGATAGGCGTGCCAATTCTGCCCTCTCGCAGGAAGATATTGCAGCGCGCTGTTTCAGCTCTACGCTGCTCCGCGACCTGTGGTCTCACGAGATGCTGCCTGATATGGGTTCGTAGCGAATGAATGCTTCACTGCCCGTACTGTTCCTTGCTAACTTTCTCCAGCCACTCTACTGATTTGCCATCCAGGGACTCAGAGATCGCGACATGGCTCATGCCCACGGTGGGACTGGCGCCGTGCCAATGCTTAACCCCCGGCGGAATCCACACGACGTCGCCGGGGCGGATCTCCTGAACGGCATCACCCCACTTTTGCACTCGACCCACGCCTGCCGTGACGATCAGGGTCTGTCCAAGCGGGTGCGTGTGCCACGCGGTACGGGCCGCGGGCTCGAAGGTCACGATGCCGCCCCCCACACGGGCCGGAGCAGCAGCCTGGAAGCGCGAGTCCACGCGAACAGAACCGGTAAAGTTCTGCTCTCCACCAGCACTGGAGGGCTGGGTACCTACCGGCGTGACTCTGATTGGTGCCTGTTCGGTAGCAGAGGCGGTTGACAGCCCGAGAGACAGGGCAATGGCAGTGGCTGCGGGTAGTTTCATATTCATCCTTTCTATGATCCCTTCGTGGGTATCAATGGTGGTTTCAGCTCTTTGAGTTGGCCCGTGACTTGGGTGAGGGTGCGTCGCGCCAGGTAGTTGGTGCAGCCGCGCGGTTGCGACGCTGTAGCCAGCGCATCGTGTAGTAGGTGAGAAACATGCAAAGGCCTGCGATGGCCATGCAGTGCAAGAAGAATCCGGCGACCGATTCCTCAAAGTTCCACCAGTCGAGTGACAGTTGGAACAGGAGCCTGGATGGCAGATTCAGCGCGAGCACGCTGAACACACCTTGCACGGCAATGCCGGCCGCAGCCAAGCGAAGAATGCACGTGCGGATCGCATTCTTCTCTTCGATGCCGAAGAGCCTGCTGGCGACCGCCATGAGCAAGGGCCAGCGCAGGCCAAGGTGAATGGCCACGATGACCAGCAGCCAATAGGCAATGCCCGCATGGATTTGCCTCACCGTGAAATCGTCGTCCAGGCGCAGACCGGCAAACAGCGTCTCGGATATCACCACGCTGGTGCCCAGCAGCGCCAGCATTCCGGCCAGTACCACAAAGGTCAGAGCAGTGTTGAACTTGCCGCGCCTTGCTCGCGGCTTCTGGGCCAGCGCGGCGAACCAACGGCGATGGAAGACGTTGTGGAGGATGAGCAGCAGGAACATGCCGATGCCTGCCCATTCATGCGATGGGTTGCCCTGCCAGAAATAGGAGAAGGCAAACAGCAGCAGCCCGGCAGCGATGCCATCCAGCACCAGTCTCAAAAGAAAAACAGAGTTCAACCAAAGCTCCTCTGTGATCGTGGCTATTCGACGGGTTTGCCGCGAAATTCCGGGATGCGCCTGGCAGTGAACAGGTAGTCGCCACCTTTTTGCGATGAATGGCAGGACATGCAGCGCGCCGTGTTCTCCTGCAGGTTGATCTTGCGATCAGGCCAGTACCACTGGAACTGCCAGTCGCCGGTGCGGCGGCGCTCTTCGAAGTCCGCGCCCCAACCAGGGCCTTTCTCCATGACGAAGTAGCGGTAAATTTTCTCGTCCCGATAGTCCGCGAGCACGAAATGCGTGCCGTTCGGCACGGGCTGCCCCTTCTGGATCGCCTCGACGGCTGCGCGCGTAGTTGAGATGTGCTCAGTCACATTGCCGCGCCGGACCGTGGTGTAGTGGACCAACTCGTCGAGTTTGGGGAACGTGACGCGGTTGGCTTCGGCATGCGCCTGCCAGGCCACCACAGCAACAGCACCGATGGCCAACGACGCCAGCGCGCTGATGCGTGCAGATTTTTTCTTGGATTGATTCATCGTTGTTTCTTGATTTCGTCGAGCCAGAACTGGACAGCGTCGCCGATCCAGCCCTGCGCAGGGGTACCTTGGCCAGTTCCGAATCCGTGGCCCAGATTCGGATACTGGCGGTACTCGACCCGGGTTCCGATGCGCCGGAGCGCGGCAACCCGCGCTTGCATTGCGGCAGGCGGTGCAATGCCGTCGCGGTCGCCCACGACAACGAAAGTGGATGGCTCGGATGCGGTGACTTCCGAATGGCGGGTGTAGGCCATCACCACGACCGAAGGCTTGGGCAGCGGCGCACCGCCAAAGTAGGCCGTGCCATGCGATCCAATTGCTGCGGCCATCCGCGCACCAGCGGAACTGCCCCAGAGCGAGTAGGCATCGGTGCCCACCTGCAGCGTGCCCGCGTTCTTGAAAATGTACGAAACCGCTGCGGCCAGATCCTCGGTCGCCACCTCGCCTCCCAGACCTGCCCGGTACTTCAATACGAAGGCATTGAGCCCTCCCCTGATGATCTCTTCCGCATACGGGAAACCTTCATGCACGGAGCCCACATAGGAAAATCCGCCGCCTGGCGCGACAACGGCAAAAGGGGCGCCAGGCCGGCCCCGAAAGAAGAACAGGCCGGTGTATTTCAACGTCGGGGTCACTCGCTTCTCGTCCTCCGTATGGAAGTCGTAGAAGACGGTTCTCCCCGCATTTACCTCGTCCACCAAGCGATTGAGCGAGGCGGCTACAGCTGCGGGATCCACATGGCTGTGATAGGGCAAGAGTTGCCCTATCTCCCCCAGCGGCATTGAGTCGTCATAGGTTCGACCATCCCACGGAAGCATCTGGTGGCTGAAGCCCTGGAAGGCAGGATGGTTCAACAGCTCGCCCAGGCGAGCGCCCGGACGCAGATGGGGATACTGGGGTTGGAGTTGCACCCCATGGGATGCCTGAACTGCCGTCTTGTCCGCCGATGCGGGTACCACCTCATTGGCCTCGCTGCAGGACGACGCAAGGAGCATCCCGCCAACCAACTTGCGCCCATGGGTGCGCCAAGATGCTTTATTCATGGCGTCACCTGCTGGCATCGATACCCGATGCACGCGACTGCGAAACCACACGATCAGTCATAGCGCGTCCTCGGCCCTTCATCGTCCAGTCATCTCCAGCGCAGCCCCGGGAAGGCGTTCGCCCTGAACCTGGATCTTCGACACCTCCTCGGCGATCTGACCAAGATCGCCCGCGGTCAGGTCGAGATCCACTGCGCCCAGGTTCTCCTCCAGGCGATGCAGCTTCGTGGTGCCGGGGATGGGCACGATCCAGGGCTTTTGCGCCAGCAGCCAGGCAAGTGCCACTTGCGCTGGCGTGGCGTTCTTGCGCACAGCGACGGCTTTCACGACATTGACCAAAGCCAGGTTGGCCTTGCGCGCCTCGGGCGAGAAGCGGGGTACCTGATTGCGAAAGTCCGTCGGATCGAACTGGGTGTTCTCGTCGATCTTGCCGGTCAGGAAGCCCGCACCCAATGGACTGAACGGTACGAAGCCGATTCCCAGTTCCTCCAGTACTGGCAGAAGCTCAATTTCAGGGCCACGCCAAAACAGCGAATACTCGCTCTGCACGGCCGCCAAGGGCTGCACGGCATGGGCGCGGCGGACCGTCTGCACGCCCGCTTCCGACAGGCCGAAATGCTTGACCTTCCCCTCTGCGATCAAGTCCTTGACCGCCCCGGCTACGTCTTCAATCGGCACTTGGGGGTCTACGCGATGCTGGTACAGCAGGTCGATGCGGTCGGTGCGCAGGCGCTTGAGGCAGGCCTCCGTCGCGGCCTTGATGTGCTCGGGCCGGCTGTTGGTACCGCCTCGGCGTTCGCCGCTGATCAGGTCGATGTCAAACCCGAACTTGGTCGCGATAACCACCTGTTCACGGATGGGCTGGAGCGCTTCGCCAAGCAACTCTTCATTGACGAAGGGCCCATAGGATTCTGCTGTATCGAACAGCGTGACGCCGCGATCGTGGGCAGCACGGATGAGCTTGACCATCTCCTGCTTGTCGGCGGGCGGGCCGTAAAGGGCACTCATGCTCATGCAGCCCAGGCCCAGCGCCGAAACCTGCAGGTGCTTTCCAAGTTGGCGATGTTTCATGGTTATTTACTCCGTTGACGGGAAATGGTGGGCAAGGGTGACGGCAATGCCTGCACAGCAAGCACCACTGCGTGTTTCAGTAGACCGTGACGCCGCCCAGCCAGCTCGTCACGCGCTCCATCGTTTTGCGCTCCTGGTCTGCCTCCATGGCAAAGCCATTGAGCAGTCGCGCCTTCGGCGCATGGCGGGCGAGAACGGCCTGGCTGTTCCCCAGCCCATAGCCGCCGTGGGTGATAAAAGGGATCAGGGTCTTTCCAGACAGGTCGTGCGCGGACAGGAAGGACCGGATCGGCGGTGGCGTGGTTTCTCCCCAGACCGGAAACCCGAGGAACACGGTGTCGTAGTCCGCCAAGCGGGACACTTTGGCCTGCAAGGCGGGCTCATGACCGGTGTCGCTTTCCTTGCGGGCCTGGGCGACCGTCTCCAAATAGTCTTCGGGATAGGGGTTGGTGGGCCTGATCTCAAACAAATCGGTGCCGCGTGCGCGGCAGATCAGACCGGCGACAACACGCGTGTTGCCCGACCTGGAGAAATACGCCACCAATGTCCGTGCCCCCTTGGCTGCACGGCGCTGCACCTCGCCGCCCTGGGCATTGGCTGTCGCCGAGCCTCCCAGCGCAAGCCCAGCGAGAGCTGTCGTCACGGCCCGCCGGACCGAATCGTGCGATGAAGCCATCACCGGCACCCCGGGCGCATCGCCCTTCGTGCACCGATAACGCGGCGCAGGACCAGCCACGTTGAACCCTGGTCATAGGAATGGCCCGGCGAGTTTCCGCAGCTGGCCAGTGGCCGAAGCCCATGACCCGTGCTGCCGAGATCGATGGACGAGAGCTCCACAGGCGTTTTTCCAAGTTTTCGCTGATGCATGTGAGGTTATCCCGGTGAAGCCGTGCCCATGCACCGCGAGCAAGGTGCACTGCAACAGCGTGGTGCTGGTCGAATCCAAAGCGGCCCGGATCGCCTTGCACAACGCGGCAACGGGACGATGTACGAAGGATCACAGAGGCTCCATAAGACCTGCGATTTCGTCCCTAGAGCGCTTCAAAAGGCAATGTATCGATCACACCCCTGCGCGACTAGATGGCAGAATAAGCAAATACTTGTGAATCAACCTCATAAATGCCGAGAGAGAGCTATAACGACCTGCTGGCGTTCATTGCCGTAGCGCGCGAGCAAAGCTTCACGCGCGCGGCCGCGCGACTTGGCGTTTCTCAATCCGCCTTGAGTCACACGATCCGCGCTCTGGAGGCCAAGATGGGGGTCCGGTTGCTGACCCGGACCACACGCAGCGTTTCTCCGACAGAGGCAGGAGAACGGCTGATGCAGAACGTCGCTCCTCGTTTCCAGGAGATCGAGGCGGAGCTGCTGGCAGTGGGAGAACTGCGGGACGTACCGGCAGGCACCATCCGCATCACCACCAGCGAAAATGCGGCCGAAACCGTCCTGTGGCCCAAGCTTGCGAATCTGCTTCCCAAGTACCCCCAGATTAAAGTCGAGCTCTCGGTACAGGCGCGCTTCACAGACATCGTGACGGAGCGATTCGACATGGGCGTGCGCCTCGGTGACGATCTGGCCCGGGACATGACCGCCGTGCGCATCAGCCCTGACATGCGCGTCGTGATCGTGGGCTCACCGGCCTATCTGGCGAAACGCCTGGTGCCCAAAGTACCGCAGGACCTGGCCCGTCATGAGTGCATCAATCTGCGCCTGATGAGCCATGGTGACCTTTACGCCTGGGAACTCCACAAGGGCAAGCAGCAAGTCAACGTGCGGGTCGAGGGCCAACTCGTCTTCAACGGGACAAGGCAAATCCTGCATGCCGCGCTGGCTGGCTTCGGCCTCGGGTATTTGCCGCAGGATATGGCCCAGCCCCACATTGCAAAGGGGCGGCTCACACCGGTCCTTGAGGACTGGTGCCCTGCGTTTCCGGGATACCACCTCTACTACCCGAGTCGCCGGCAGTTGTCTCGCGCCATGGCGGTGCTGATCGAAGCGCTGCGCCATCCGGTGAGCGAGACAGGTCGCAACAACCCATGAACCAGACCCACGAATGGCCATAGAGAGCTTCAACGACGTCGTTGCCTTCGTCCATGTCGTGCGCGAAGGCAGCTTTACCCGGGCAGCCGCGCTGCTCGGCGTATCGCCGTCTGCAGTGAGCCATGCCGTCAGTGGACTTGAGGCACGGCTTGGCGTCCGGCTGCTGACACGCACCACACGCAGTATTGCCACCACGGAGGCGGGCGAGCGGCTCTACGTCAGCGTAGCACCGCGATTCGACGAGATCGATGCCGAAATCGCGGCCGTGGAAGAACTGCGCGACAAACCTGCCGGAACCATTCGCATCACTTCGGCTGAGCACGCAGCGAACAGCGTTCTCTGGCCCAAACTCTCCAAAGTACTGCACGCTTACCCCGATATCAACGTCGAACTGAACGTGGACTACGCAATGTCAGACATCGTCGCCATGCGGTACGACGCTGGCGTTCGCATAGGCGATCAGGTCGCCAAGGACATGATCGCCGTGCGCATCAGCCCGGACATGTGCATCGCAGTCGTGGGGTCGCCAGGGTATTTCGCCACCCGGCCTCAACCCAGTTCACCGCATGAACTTGCACAGCACAACTGCATCAACCTGCGACTACCAACGCATGGAAGCTTCCTGCCATGGGACTTTGACAAGGACGGCCAGGAGATCAAGTTCCGTGTGACCGGCCAATGGGTGTTCAACAGCAGTTCGCCCATTGTCCGGGCCGCTCTGGCCGACTATGGCCTGGCCTTCGTTCCCGAGGACATGGTGGCAGAGCACATTGCCGCAGGAAGGCTGGTGCGAGTGCTGGAAGACTGGTGCAAACCATACCCGGGCTATCACCTCTACTACCCCAGCCGACGCCAGTCGTCGCGGGCTCTGGCCGTCATCGTCGAGGCCTTGCGGCACCGCGAGTAGTTCTCCCGCTTGGCCTTGGTGAGACCTTCAGTCACGCTTGCCTGTCAAAGCTGGTGCACTGCGCATGCCTCAGGCGAGGCCGCCCTGCCCGTTCAGCTCAATCTCCGTAGCGCACCACTACCGCGCCTCACAACGGTCGGTCTATTCATGAATTCAGCTCAGCAGTGCATGCGCAATCATGGGCTTACTCGAACTGCGCACCTTCCGTAGGATTTCATCTCCTGAAAAGGAAGGACCAAGGCAAGCCGTCCTTCGGCACCTGCGGATCTTTTTCTACAGCGTGCCACTTCACCTGACTGCGGCCAATGGAGTGCAGGCAAGAGTACGCAATCAACGGAGCAAGTGACCGATGACCAATAGACCGCCCAACAACCATCGCAAGACCGGTGCACTGGCCGCCGCGTTGGCCCTGAGCCTGGGGTTGGCGCTGGCGCCGAGCCACGCGACCCAAAACAACGGGAACCCTCAAGCCATGAGCAGCACACAACCCACCTCCGATACGCTGTCTGCCAAGCAGCAGGCTATTCCCGTGATAGCGGCCTTCATGGCCACGAGTGATATGCCGAAACTCACGGCGGCCCTGAGCCAGGGACTGGACGCAGGCCTCACCATCAGTGAGGCGAAGGAAGTCCTGGTGCAGCTCTACGCATACGTCGGCTTTCCGAAGAGCCTCAACGCGCTCGGGGAGCTGATGAAGGTGGTGGACGAACGTAAAAAGCGCGGCATCCAGGATGCACCGGGGCTCGAACCCCGTCGCGCCGTGCCCACTGGCGAGGCGTTGCTGGCTGCGGGCACGGCCAATCAGACCCGTATTTCTGGCGCCCCTGTCAAAGGCCCTGTGTTCGAGTTCGCGCCCGTCATCAATCAGTTTCTGCAGGCCCACCTGTTTGGCGACATCTTCGAGCGAGACAACCTCGACTGGCAAAGCCGTGAGCTGGCCACGGTCGGTGCGCTGGCCGCGACCCCGGGCGTGGAGCCGCAGTTGCGCTCCCACATGCGCGCCAGCATGCGCGTGGGCCTCAGCGCAGCGCAGTTGCGCCAGGTCGCCAAGGTACTGACCGACCGGGGAGACGACCAAGCGGCCAAACGCGCAAGCGAAGCACTGACACAGGCGCTTGCCGCCGCTGCTGGAAACTGAATATGAAAACCACCAAAACTCTGCTGACCTTAGCCCTGGTGTCGTTGCTCACCGCCTGTGCAGCCCACCCCGGCGGTCCCGGTAGTTCAACCGGTCCCTTGCAGATTCAGGAGCAAGGCAGCTTCGCCGCTGGTGGCACGATGACCACCGCGCCGGGTACGTTCGATCCGCGCAAACCCATGGTGCCAGATGGACAGACCTACCATGGCGACCATGCCTATGCCTTCTACCAAATCCCGGTACATGCCCGAAAGCTGCCCATCGTCATGTGGCACGGCGCTGGCCAGTTCTCCAAGTCCTGGGAGACCACGGCCGATGGCCGAGAAGGCTTCCAGAACATCTTCCTGCGCCGCCGATTCGGCGTCTACCTGATCGATCAGCCGCGACGCGGCGATGCCGGACGCAGCATGGTGGAGGCGACCCTCAAGCCGACCCCGGACGAACAGCTCTGGTTCAACCAGTTTCGCCTAGGTCTCTGGCCGAACCACTTCAATGGCGTTCAGTTCGACCGCAGCCCCGAGACGCTCAACCAGTTCTTCAGGTCCATGACCCCGAACACCGGCCCGTTCGACATGAACGTCGTCTCCGACGGCGTATCAGCGGTATTCGACAGGATCGGTCCCGGCATCCTGTTCACCCATTCGCAGGGGGGAGGACCGGGGTGGCTGACCGCCATCAAGAACGGCAAGGTCAAGGCGATTGTGGCCTTCGAGCCGGGCAGCAGCTTCATCTTCCCGGAGGGCGAAGTGCCGGCGCCGATTCCCAGCGCGTTCGACACCGTCCAGGGTGCGGCGGTGCCAATGCCGCAGTTCATGGCACTGACGCGGGTTCCGATCCTCGTCGTCTATGGTGACAACATTCCGGACCAGGCCATCGACCTGCCCGCCCAGGACAGCTGGCGAGCCCGGCTCACGATGGCGCGGGCATGGAGAGACACCGTCAACAAGCACGGCGGTGACGTGAAGGTTATCCACCTGCCAGAGATTGGAGTCAAGGGCAACACACACTTCCCCATGTCGGACCTGAACAACGTCCAGATCGCCGACCTGGTGTCGCAGTTTCTCGCCGAGAAGAAACTGGACTAACGCCATTGAACTCAAGCAGCAATCACATGAAACGCACAATACTGAAGGCCACCCTCATGGCGGCAATGGTCGGGGCGTCGGGCGGCGAGGCCCTCGCAGCGGACTACAAAAAGAACCCGTTCACCCTGACCTACGAAGACGCGATCACGAAGAACGAACCGGGTAAGGTCAACATCCATCCGGTCAGGTACCAACTCAACGGCCTGGACATTGCCGCCAATGTCTACACGCCGGCGAACTTCGATCCGAAGAAAAAATACCCCACGATCGTCGTGGCGCATCCGAACGGTGGTGTGAAGGAGCAGGTGGCCGGCCTGTATGCCCAGCGCCTGGCGGAAACGGGCTACATCACGATTACCGCTGATGCCGCGTACCAGGGTGGCAGCGGCGGTCAGCCCCGCAATGTCGACAAGCCGGCGAGCCGCATCGAGGACATCCACGGCATGGCGGACTTCATCACCCAGTATGCGGGCGTGGACAAGGATCGCCTGGGCGTGCTCGGGCTCTGCGGCGGCGGCGGATATACCTTGGCAGCGGCGCAAAGCGACAAACGCTTCAAGTCGATCGCCACCTTGAGTATGTTCAATTCCGGACGGGTTCGCCGCAACGGTTTTGCCGACTCGCAGCTCAACACCATTCAGGAGCGACTGCAACAGGCCTCGGCGGCCCGGGCCCAGGAAGTGGCCGGTGGGGCAGTGCTCTATTCAGGGGATGCCGATATGACGGATGCGCAGATTGCCGCATTGCCGTTTGAGATGTACCGGCAGGGCTACGAGTACTACTGGAAGACGCACGCTCACCCCGGCTCGACCTTCAAGTACACCACGAGCAGTTTGCTGGACTTGATGCGCTTTGACGCCACCCACCAGATCGAACTGATCAACAGGCCGCTCCTGATGATCGCGGGCAGCAAGGCCGACAGCCTGTACATGAGCGAGGACGCGTTCGTCAGGGCTGCGGGCACCAAGGACAAGGAGCTGTTCAAGATCGAGGGCGCCACGCACATTGAAACCTACTGGGTGCCCAAGTACGTGGACATCGCCATGGGCAAGCTGACAGCGTTCTACGCAAAAACGCTTTGATCAGGGGCGACCACACATGAGGGATGTGGCGCCTCCTGTCTCACCATGGCTGGCAGCTCATTCGATCTGGATATCACGCTCTTTGATCAGCTGATTCCAGCGCACGAGTTCTGTACGGATGAGCTTGCCGAATTGCTCCGGCGTCCCAGGGCGCGGCGTAGCACCTTCTCGCGCGAGCACATCCTTGATGTCAGGCATGGCCAGGACTGCATTCATTTCCTGGTTCAGACGCTTGGTAATGTTTGCAGGCAACTTGGCGGGCGCAAGCAGGCCGAACCACACTTCCAGCTCGAATCCGGGCAGACCGACTTCGGCAGCGGTCGGCAGATCAGGCGCAAGGGGTGAGCGCTGTGCACCCGTGACCGCGAGGCCACGCATCTTGCCGCCCTGAATGTGCTGGGTTGCCGACGCAAGGCTGGGCAACAGCATCTGCAGAGTACCCCCCATCAGGTCGGTGAAGGCCAGCGAAATTCCTTTGTATGGAACGTGCAGCAATTGCACTTTGGCGGCGGAAGCGAACAACTCCGTGCCCAGGTGATTCGTACCGCCCGGGCCTGCTGATCCATAGCTGAGCGTCTTGGGCTTCGTGCGTGCCAGTTCGATCAACTCGCGCAGCGTGTTGACCTTCAGGTCGTTCGTTACGACGATCACAAAGGGGCTTGCGGCGATTTCGCCAATCGGCTGCAGATCTTTGACAGGGTCATACGGCAGTTTCTTGCCGATCGCCGCATTCGTTGTGAGCGACGTCGATGCAAGCAAGAGCGTATAGCCATCCGCAGGCGCCTTGGCCACGAAGTCCGTGCCGATGGTGCCGCCAGCGCCGCCCTTGTTTTCGATGATCACTGGTTGCCCGAGACGGACCGCAAGCTTGGAACCCAGCATGCGAGCGATGTTGTCGTTGCTGCCCCCTGGTGCGAACGGCACAATGATCTTGAGCGGACGGCTGGGCCATTCGCTCTGCGCATGCCCTGGAACGGGCAGCAGTGAACCAGCTGCAGTACAAACGACGACAGCAAGACGGGCCGTGCGACGGAATTGGGCGTTTAACATTTTGTCTCCGGTTTGCCGATCTGCGCCGGCGGTATGGGCCGAACCTCTGAGCTCGGCAGCGGTCAGGTGATGACGCGCAACAGTTCCGATATGTCTTCAATCGAGTCAAGCCTGCCGAGGGTTGTGATGAGCTTGGCTGCGGTATCGGATGCGAGTGGCCTGGCCGCGAAAGCGGCACAGTCGTGAGTCTTGGCGGCGAACTCATCCTCTGTCATCATGTTCTTGGGGTGGCCCTTCGGGTAGTCAACCCTGGCCTCCAAGGTCGTTCCGTCACGAAAGCGCACGGTCACCGCGGCAGGCGTAACGAAGCGGCTCCAGTCACGCTCGATCTCCTCGTGAACGTATGGCTGCACCCGCGAGGCGAGGTCTAGTACGTCTTGGCGCTTGAGGCCTTCTTCAGAAAAGTGACTTATGCCCAGTCCGCCGTCAATCCAGGCGGCTGCGGCGGTGTATGGAATGCTGAACTGCGCTTCCACCACAGTACTCGGCGCCAGCCGCACCTGCTCTGGCACGCAGACCATCTGGTACCCCGGCGCCGTGACTCCGACACGGATGGATTCGATATCGCTGGCCAGCCTTCCAGTCTGGGCACGCAATTGCAGCACTGCATCGATTGCCGCATGCGTGTCGCGGCAGCAGGGATATGGCTTGTAGCTCAAGTTCAATAGCTCGAAGCGCTTGCCAAGATCCTTGCGCACCACGTCAACATCCACCCGGTTGTGCATGTAGACGCGAAAGAAGCCGTCGTCCCCCTCAAACACGTTCTGAGCGCCACGGATGCCGCGCTTGGCAAGCTGCACAGCAACGACAGCGGCCTGAGCAGCAAGGCCAGGCTGAAGGCGTTTCATGAGCGATGCGTCTCGCGTGACTTGATGATTGCCAGCCACGGAGCTGTACACGATACCGAAGGCGTTAACCATCTGGTCCGGCGTCAGGCCCAGAGCCCGGCCCGCGGCCGCCGTTGCGCCGAAGTAGCCAAGCAGGGAGGTATAGATGAAGCCGCTTTCAATGATGTCTACCTGAATGGCAACACCAAGCCGGCAAGTCACTTCCAGGCCTGCAGCCACAGCGGCAATCAGGTCCTTCCCGCTGAGCTTGCCGGTAAGCTGCCCCGCCGCGATGGCTGCCGGAACACTGGTGACGCCTGCGTGCAATATGGCGGCATCATGGGTGTCGTCGTAGTCACGAGCATGGGACATGCCGCCATTGACCCACGCCGCGTGATGCGCGGGAAACTTGCCGCCGAGGACAAACAGATCAGCCTGCGGAGTCCCTCCCCATTCCTGCACGAGCCCTGACACCTCCGCTATGGCGTTGGCAGACGAACCCGCAAGCGCGCAGGAAAGCGTGTCAAGGATATTCCTCTTGACTGACTCCACCACCGCATGGTCAAGCATCGATGTGTCGATGGTAGCTGCGAAGTGCGCAAGCTCTTGCACAAGGTCAACATGGATCGCGGAGGATGTGCTGGGCAAAGAAAGTGCGGACATGTCTGCTCTCAACGGTTGATCTCGCTGGAGTTTAGGAAGACCGAGCCCTCCCGGTCCATGGCCTTTTTCGGGACTCCACGTTCGCGATTCGAGAACGCTTTGTCTTGATGAAAAGACGTCCAGCCAGAATCCCGTTCCGCACCAAACGGTTGAAGCGGTCCATCGTCCGCCCCCGGACAAACGAGATGTCTTGGCCCATTGGAAATGAAGGGGCATGCGTCACGAATCGACCGATTCAACCCTCTCCGCCAGAGCGGAATCCGTTGGCAAGGTACTTCTCCAGGACGCATCGATCGGACTCCTCAAAGGAGAGCTGTCCGTCGGCCTTTCGATTCCAGTTTGAGCTCTGCGATCAACCACGAAACCAGCAACTCGCGTTTTGGAAATCGCGATGGACTGCCTGCGCCCTCATTTCTAGACTTCGTCTTACGCGTTAGGCATCACCTCTGCGGCTGCTCTGGCTCAATTTGTTCGATCAGGACACAAGCCGCACAGAGCAATAGGACCCACAAACAAAGGCCAGTGAAACCTGGATATTGCCGCGAAGGCGATCTTCAAAACAGCACAGAGAAGCCTGCCGCTTTTCTGACACAACAAGCCGGAGACAAGAATTCATGAATAAGTTGCCACTGCTGCTCGCCTTGGCGGGCACAGCTACTGTCGCGCACGCACAGTCGTCAGTCACTCTCTCGGGGACCGTCGACGTTGGTGTGAACTACGCCACTGGTTCTGAAGCAAGCCGCACACAGATGATGAGCGGTGGAAACACCACCAGCAAACTAGCCTTCCGTGGCCAGGAAGACCTTGGCAACGGTATGTATGCCATGTTCTGGCTGGAGTCTGGCCTGAACGCTGACAGCGGCGTCTTTCAGGCCACCAACACCAACAACCAACCCAGCGGTGCGACTTCCGCGACTGGTGGCCTCACTTTCAATCGGCGTTCAATCGTCGGCCTCGGCGGGACCTGGGGCGCGGTCCATCTCGGGCGCGAATGGTCGCCGACCTATGTGATGTACACAAGCAAATTCGACCCGTTTGCGCTGGGCGCCGGCCTGGCATTGAACTATGGCGGTGGCATCAATCCCAACCAAATTCGGGCGTCAAACGCCATTGCCTATCTTTCTCCAACCGTTCTGGGGGGCTTCAGCCTGAATGCGCAGCACTGGCGCGGCGAGAACGTCAGCGGTACGACCACCTCTGGTGACGGAACTGGCAGCGGTGCACGGTTAAGCTATGACAACGGACCGTTCAGTGCTGCTGCGGTTCTCATGCGCACCAAGTATGCAGCGGGCGACGCCATCTACCGGGTAGTAGGGAGTGCCTATGACTTCGGCTTGGCAAGACTCTCGGTCAACGTCAACAGTGACCAGCAGGGATCGCTGAAGCAAGATGGTTGGATGGTCGGGGTCACCGCTCCAGTGGGTGTGACCCAGCTGCGCGCAAGCTATTCCACCATTCGCTCCAACCTGCCCGGCGAGCCGGAAGGGAAGAAGCTGGCCCTTGGCGTTGTCTACAACCTGTCGAAGCGCACGGCGCTGTACACCACGGTTGCCTCCATTCGCAACAGTGGCGGGGCGAGTTTCACCTTCACCGGTGCAACGACAGCGGCCAACCGAAGCGCGACCGGTTTCGACCTGGGCCTGCGCCACAACTTCTAACCCCGGCTCTCCAGCCTCCGTAGGCAACGCAGCAGATTCCTGGTGGGATGTCAGCGAAGCCCAAGCGGAGGTTGGTTAACTGGGCATTTTCATTCACGCGCAACCACCTCCGATTTAGACCACGCCGAAATGGAATGAACAATGCACGATAGCCCCAAAGAAATTGGCCGCAAGATCATGAACGAACTGATGGGGGAAGGCTATGTAGAAGGCAAGGACAGGAAGGCCAACTCGTTCACCTCGGCCCTCAATGAGTATTCAGAGGAGGTGTGCTTCGGCAGGGTCTGGGCACGCGAAGGGATCGATCGCAAGCTCCGATCCATTCTCAACATCGCGATGCTGACCGCGATGAATCGCCCCGTGCAGTTGCGCCACCACATTGAAGGAGCGCTCAACAACGGGGTCACGGTCAACGAGTTGCGTGAAATCCTTTTGCACACTGCCGTGTACTGCGGACTGCCGGCTGCTGGTGAAGCATTCAAGGCGGCTGAAGAGATCTTGAAAAAACGCGACCTCATCGACTAGGTCCCACGCGACCGACCTGAGTTGAGCGACCAGGGCACACACCCCACACCTCCATGAACACGCTTGGTCACACCAGCGCTACTCGCGGATTTGCGCCGATCCCACCATCTGAGCGTGATCTCCTGTCGGTGACGGCAGAGCCCTTCTACAAAGTCGCAGATGAACCGCTCCCTCTGGAGGGGCCCGCATTGGATCGCGAGGGCAACCTCCTTTTCGTGGACATCTACGGTAGCCGGGTGCTCAGCCTTTCGCCGGATCAGCAGCTCACCACGGTGTGCACCGAACCGGGCCAGCACGTCTCGGGTATAGCCATTCACAAGGATGGGCGGATATTCGTGGCGGCAGTAGGGCCGAGAAATCATCAGGGCATGTTTGACGCTGGCAGTGTTTTCGCGCTCAACCCGGATGGGAGCCGGCAACAAACGATTGTTCCGCCAACAGCAGGCTATGTAGCCAACGACTTGGTCTTTGATCGCCAAGGGGGCTTCTACTTCACCGATTTTCGAGGCTCGTCGACGCAGCCACTCGGCGGCGTGTACTACGTGCCGTCGGATTTCAGCACGATCAAGCCCGTGTTGCCAAACATGTGCGGTGCCAATGGGGTGGCACTGAGTCCCGACGACAAGGTTCTATGGGCGACGGAATTCAGCGCGTGCAGGCTTCATCGGGCGGATCTGAGTGCGCCGGCCACGGTCCCCCATACGGGTACGTCCATTCCCTACCAGTTCACAGGACCAGGAGCGGACTCCATGCGCACGGACTCAGAAGGAAACGTCTATGTAGCGATGAACCGGCAAGGGCGGGTCCTGATTTTCAGCCCCTACGGTATCCCCATCGGGCAAATTCTCTTGCCTGGCCGCGAGAAGAATCACTTCCTTAGGTGCACGAGCCTGGCATTGGCGCCTGGGTCACGCGAACTGTTCATCGTCTCCAGGGATGAGGTCGGCGGCGGTGGGGCCATGATTTTCAAAGCCGGCGGTTTCGCCGATGGATTCGAGATGTTCTCGCACCAATGACAGACAGCATGCACGGGTCACGCAACCGAGTCGCTCTCATAAGGACGGGGCGAACGGACCGCTTGCCGCATTCCAAAAAATACAGAAGGAGACAAGTTCATGAACGTCACTCGCAGATCACTGATGATCGCATCCGCTTCCCTAACCACCCTGGGGCAGGCGCTGGCCCAAAGCGCCTATCCCAATCGACCCATCAAGATTGTGGCGCCGTTCACGGCGGGCGCTGCAGCAGATACCCTGCTGCGCAAGATCGCCGAGGCGGCAGGCAAGCTGATTGGGCAACCCATGATCGTTGACAACAAGCCAGGCGCACAAGCTGCTATTGCAGCCCGAATCGTCGCGAAGGCGCCCAATGATGGGTACACGCTGATCATGGGCGGCAATTCCTCGCACGCAGCCAATGTGCATACGCTGAGGAATCCAGGCTATGACCCGCTGAAGGACTTCACGCCGATCACGCAGCTGAGCCTCAACCCTTTGATGCTGGTGGTCAATGCCGAGCTTCCCGTGCGGACCCTGCAGGAGTTCGTGAGCTACGCCAAGGAACGCCCGGGCAAGCTGAACTACGCCACCGGAAATTCGGGAATGCTGGTCGCGGCGAAACTCCTGACAACCCAGGCGGGCATCGACGCGATGGGAGTGAACTATCCCGGTGCGGCCCCTGCGACCACCGACCTGTTGGCTGGACGCATTGACTTCATCATGAATGACCCCGTGGTAGCCGCACCCTTCATCAAGAGCGGGCAGCTTCGTGCGCTGGGCATGACATCGAGGCAGCGCATCCCCCTGTTCCCGAACGTCCCTACCATCGCAGAGCAGGGGCTGCCCTCCTACGAATATGCATCCTGGTCTGCCATGTTTGCTCCAGCAGGGTTGCCCCCCGAGGTCACTCGCAAACTTCATCAAGTCTTCACGCAGGTGATGACCGATCCCGCCATGGAGAAGTTCGCGGCCTCTGCAGGGATCATTGCGCTGGCTTCGACGCCGGAGCAGCTCCAAACCTATGTCCAAGATCAGATCCGACTGTGGGAACGCTGGGCGAAAGAGTCTGGCTTGACGCCTGTCTGAAATTCTGCCCTGAAGGGTCGATGCGCACTGTCACCCGGTGCGAAAAGGAGCGCGCCCAACGGCGCACGAAGTCCACTCCGAGGCACCCACTCCACTCAGGAATCTTTGGCGGGCATCGGTGGCTGGCGTCGTGACGCGGGGGACGGCCAGGGACCGTTGTCCTCACCCCCGCGCCGACTGGCAGGACCGTGGCTCATTGCGCCGCGTCCATCACCAGCCGAAAGCCGATGCTGATGCCGCGGTAGTCCGGCGCATAGGGCTTTCTGAAGGCCGAGCGCCACCCATCTGCGGTGACGTGCCAACTGCCGCCCCGTACGACGCGCTCGGTGCCAGCAGCGGGCCCACGGGGATCGGAGGTCGGATCACTGGTGCCATAGCCTGGTGCATACCAGTCCTGCACCCATTCCCACACGTTGCCATGCACGTCGTACAGGCCCCATGGGTTGGGCAGTTTGCGGCCGACCGGGTGGCTGGAGCCTGTCTGGAAATCCTCGCCGTACCAGGCGTACCGCCCCAGCTGTGCGATGTCGTTGCCGAATGAGTACGCCGTGGTGGTGCCGGCACGTGCCGCGTACTCCCATTCCGCCTCGGTGGGCAACCGATAGCGCGTGTGACCTTCACGTTGGTTGAGCTGGCTGATGAACGCCTGTGCGTCGTTCCAGGACACCGTTGCGGGGTTTTGGGGTTGGCGTATGCGCTCGGCCATGCCAGGCAATCCCAGGAACGGATTCGAGCGCTCATGATCGTAGGGACTGCTGCCCGTTACCGTCTGCCACTGCGCCTGGGTTACCTCGTGCGTGGCCATGTAGAACGGCCGGCTGATGTGCACCCGATGACGGGGATTTTCATTCGCCTTCGCGTCGGGCTCGCCAACGGCGGAGCCCATCATGAAGCTGCCGGCAGGCACAAGAACAAAGGCCATACCCAGACCGTTGTTCGCGGTGGCGAGAGGGGCTGCCCACAGCACCTGCGGTGAAACCAACGCCCATGCCACCGCCAGCAAGCCAAAAATGCGAAGGGCGACCGGCAGTCGTAACCCGAGCGCAGTTGCAGGTTGATGGGTTTTCACTGGGTTTCCTTTCCTGCTGTGGCAAGAGACAGGCTTGCGTCTTGCTTCGCGTTTGTGCAGCGGCATGTCTCTGGCGTGCCGGCGAGCCGGCGTTGCCAGGTGTCTTCGCGTTTCGGGCTTCTAGCCCGGTGTGGGCAGCTTACCCGCGCGCATTGCTGCGATCACACCTCCGTCGATCAGCAGATCGGTGCCGGTGATAAAGCCGGCATCCGGGCCCAGCAAGTAGCCGGCCGCTACCGCGATCTCCTCCGGTGGGGCCATTCGCTTGGAAGGCGACGCGGCGATCATGGCCCGGTAGCCGTCGCCAATGGGAGAGTTCAGTTCGTGCTGGGCCAACGGAGTGGCGATGATGCCCGGGCTGATCGAATTGACACGGGCGCCACGGGCCCCCCACGTAATCGCAGCCGCCTGCACGCGCAGATTGTTCGCACGCTTGGCCATCATGTAGGCGACCATGGAGTTGGGGATCGATTTCACGAAAGGCAAGTCGAGCAGTTCGTCGGCCGGCGTGAATGCCAGTGCGTGGTCCTGCTCTGGTGGTAGTGCGGGCAACATGTGCCCAGCCATGCTGGAGATGATGAGTCCCGCACCACCTGGCGCAATCACCCGCTCGAATTCTTCGAAGACCACGGCAGATCCGTAGAGATCTACAGCCAGTACGCGATCAGGCGGTGCCATGTTGGGCGACAGGCCCGCCGTGTTGATGACCTGGACCACGCTGCCCAGTGCTGCCGCTGCGTCAACCAGCGATCGGACGGATTCGCGCGACGAGACATCGACAAGGTGCGTCGAAACCGCGTAACTTGCGTCCCTCAAGCCATCTGCTGCCGAATTGAGCGTTTTCTCATTGAAATCCGCGAGCAGGACGGTTTTTCCGAAACCCTGCCGACGGGCAATCGCAAGACCGATTCCACCAGCACCGATCACCACCACAACATCGTTTGCCATTTCATTTCTCCTTGGTTGGTGGGCCGTCACTCGGCGGCCCGATAAAGTGATCCGACGGCACCAACGCCAGCATGTCGCCAGAGAGTTTCATACGCCCTTGCTGGCTCAAGATCAAGCGTCATTTGCAGACCACCCGCCACCGAGCGCTCGCACGAGTTGCACGGTAGCGCGGCGCTGGCGCGTATCCAGATCGAGAGCGCTTCTGCGGGCTTGCAGGTAGACGGTCTGAGCGGTAGTCACGTCGAGATAGCTGGAGGCGCCTTCGCGGTAGCGATTGGTAGCCAGGTCCAGTGCGCGGCGCGCGGCGTCCATCGCGGAGCGTTCATCGGCGGCGGCCTCGCCATAGTGGGCCAGCAGAGCCAATTGGTCTTCGACCTGCTGAAAAGCCGAGAGCACTACAGCACGGTAGCGCTGCCCGGCCTCTTCAAGAGACGCCTGAGCGCGCGCCACGTCCGCCTTGCGCCGGCCGCCATCGAACACGGTGGAGATCAGGGCGGGCCCGATCACCCAGAAGAGATTGGGTGCATCAATGAAGCGGCCCAGATCACTGCTTTGCAGTCCTCCTTGCGCAGAAAAGCTCAACGACGGGAAGAAAGCAGTGCGTGCCACCCCTACAGTGGCGTTGGCGGCCATGACGCGCTGCTGTGCCGCAGCGATGTCGGCCCGGCGTTGCAACAGTGTGGAAGGCAAGCCCAGGGGAATCGCGGGTAGGGCGCCAGGGACAGCGCGCGGCTCCACGGCAAAGCGGGATGCGCTCTCGCCCACCAGTGCGGCGATGGAGTGTTCCAGCTGCGCACGCCGTGCCAGTGCCTGGTGCAGCTGCGAGCGTGTGCCATCCAGCTGCGCCTGCGCGCGTGCCAGGTCAAGGCCGGACGCAATGCCGCCCTCCTGTCGATGGCGGATCAGTTGCTCTGCGCGCGCATAGCTCGCCTCCGTTTCTCGCAGCAGGGTTGCTTCGGCGTCCTGCCCACGCAGCGCAATCAGCGTGTCGGCCAATTGCGCCTGCAGCGCAAGCCGGGCGGCAGCCAGATCTGCCTTTGCCGCGTTCGCTTCAGCGGCGCCTGCTTCCACGCGCTGACGCACGCGCCCCCACAGATCCAGCTCATACGAAAGCTCCAGGCCCAATGCGGCGCTGCTGTACTCATCAGGCGAGGTGGGACCCAGCACTCGCAGCGGTCGCCGTTCTGACTGGCGGTTGCGCTGTGCGCCGGCCGACACGTTGACCGTTGGCATCTGTGCAGCACGCAGAACGTCGCTGGCCGCACGTGCTTGCTGGTAACGAGCCAACGCGCTTGCGATGTCAGGACTGTTGTCCAACAGGCGTTGCTGCAACTGGTTCAACTCGGGGTCATCGTAGAGCGTCCACCACGACGGGTTGACCGTTTGCGCTTCTGCATCGGTGCTGACCCAGGCTCCGGCCGCTTCCTTGAACGCTGGAGCGCCTTGCACCGTAGGCAGCACAACGGGCTCGATCTGTGCGCAGCCCGCGCTGGCCAACAAGGCGACCACCAAAGCCGACCTTATTGTGAGCGGTCGCGCCGGGCTCATGTCGCAGCCTTCCCGGATGCGATGGCGATGCGCACGCGATCTCCACTGACGATTCCGTCCGGCGGGCTGTCCACCACCCGCTCGCCTGGCTCCAGACCGCCAGCCAGCTCGATCACCGAGCCGTGGTCGCGCGCGATCGTGACCGGCTTGAGCAGAACACGGCCATCTGTTTGTACGGTCGCGACCTGGACCCCGCTTTTCCCAAGAATCAAAGCGCCCGGAGGCACGCCGAACCGGTTGCCCCCCGTGCTGGCATCCAGGCGCACCGTCGCAAACGCTCCGGGCAGGAGTTCGCCCGATGCGTTGTCTACGGACAGTTGCACCACCATGCCCCCAGCTCCAGTCTGAATGGCCCGTGCCAGGGACTGCACCGTGGCGTCATACGTTTGTGCCGGCCTTTCGGGTACCAGGAGCTGGGCTTTGCTTCCTATGCGAACGGATGCCACCTGGCGCTGGGGCACGTTGACGTAGACCCGCAGGCGCCGGACATCCGATACCACGAAGAGTTCGGACCCAGGGGCACCCCCAGTGCCGATCAAGGCCCCCACGTCCGTGTTCCGCGCAGTGACCACGCCGTCGAAAGGCGCGACCAGTCTTGCGTACTGCTTCATCGCTTGCACCCGGTCCACATTGGCTTGCAGCGCGTTCACCACCGATTGCTTTGCCGCCAGATCCCCAGCCTTCTCGTCGGCCTCCTGGCGCGACACCGAATCAGTGGCCAGCAGCGACTTCCAGCGCCGCGCGGTACTGCCCGCCAGCTCCGAGTTGCTCTGGGCCGTCGCGAGCTCTGCACGTGCTTGCATCAGTTGCTCGTCGAGTTCCGGTGTTTCGATCTCGCCCAGCAACTGGCCCGCCTTGACCGGACCACCGATGTCGACCGTCCAGCGCTTGAGATAACCGTTGGCGCGCGCGTGAATGGGCGCGCGGGCCCAGGCCTCAAGCCGTGCGGGCAGCTCGAGAGCACCAGCGGGCAGCGCCACGGGATCGACCAGTTTCACGACGGGAATGACTTGCGCTGCCGCATTTGCTTGCAATTGCTGGGCCTGTGTGCGGCGGCTCACCAGACCGATGGCGACCACGGCCACCACCACACTGAGCGCTGCAGCGGTGACGACACGTCGACGAGATAGAAAAGTGTCTTTAGGCATGAATGCTCGCAGCGTTGGGTGGGATTGCTTGGATTGACGCTGCACGAGCGTCGCGGCGATGCACCAGGCTGAACAGCACCGGCACGAAAACCAGGGTGGCGATGGTGGCAGTGATCAGCCCGCCGATGACGGCACGGCCGAGCGGCGCGTTCTGCTCGCCACCCTCACCCAGGCCAAGTGCCATCGGCAGCATTCCAATCACCATGGCCAGTGCCGTCATCAGAACCGGGCGGAAGCGGTCATAGCCGGCCTCCAGCGCTGCAGCGGTTGGATCACCCAGCTCAGCCAGACGTTCACGTGCAAAGCTGATCACGAGCACGCTGTTGGCCGTGGCCACGCCCATGCACATGATCGCCCCCGTGAGCGCCGGCACGGAGAGCGTGGTCTGCGTCACGAACAGCATCCAGACGATGCCTGCCAATGCGGCAGGCAGCGCGGAAACGATCACCGCAGGATCGCGCCAGGACTGGAAATTGACGACGATCAGCAGGTAGATCAGCACCACGGCCCCCAGCAGCCCCACGAACAGGCCCGAGAACGCGCGGTCCATGGTTTGCACCTGCCCCATCAAGTGCACGGCCGACCCTTTGGGCACGTCGGCTTGCGCCTCGGCGAGTACCTTGCGGATGTCCGTTGCCACAGCCCCTAGATCACGGCCTTGAGCAGCTGCGTGGATCTGAACCATGGGCTGCACGTCGTATTGGCTGATGAGCGCGCTGCCGGTACCTCTTTCGAAGGTAGCGATGCCACCCAGGGTCGCGGTGCCGGCGGTGGCACCGTTGCCCACAGGCAGGTTTTCCAAGGCGGCCATTGAGTCCAGCTCATACTGCGGCGTCTGCATCACGATCGGATAGCTGATGCCGTTGGCCGGGTTAAGCCAGAAAGTGGGGGCGACCTGGCTGCTGCCAGCAAGGTTGACCACAAGGCTGTTGGTCACATCGCGCGCGCTCAAACCCAGCTGCTGTGCCTGCGTGCGGTCAATGTCTATCTTGAACACGGGGGCTTTTGCCGATTGCTGGATGCGAACGTCCACCACTCCCGATATCGCCCGCAGGCGGCCGACCAGTCGCTGCGCATAGGCAAAATTGGCGTCCATGTCGCGGCCCCGGATCTGAATGTCGATAGGAGCGGGGGCGCCGAAGTTCAGGATCTGACTGACGATGTCGGCGGGCGGGAACCAGAATCCCGTGTCGGGAAACTCCTGAGGCAACACCTCCCGCAGCTTTTTCACGTAGTCCGCAGTGGGCAGATGGCCCTTGCGCAGGGCTATCTGAAAATCACCGTCGTGCGAACCCGACACGCCCGTGTTGTTGTACGTCAGGTTGATACTGCTTGGCGGCAGGCCGATGTTGTCCACCAGGGTCTCGATCTCCTCCGACGGAATCACGCGGCGGATCGCACGTTCGATGGCGGCGAAACGATTGGCCGTTTCCTCCACCCGGGTACCCACCGGCACGCGCGCATGCATCAGGATCTGGCCGGAATCGACCGACGGAAAGAAGTTGCTTCCAATGAATGGCAACAGCGCAAACGAAGCCAGCACCACCGTGACGAACCCGAGCAGAAAGCGTCCGCTATTCGCGAGCGCTCCCTGCAGGACACCACGGTAGCCCATGCGCAGGCGCTCGAAACTCGCTTCGAAGCGCTTCTGGGAGCGCACCAGCGGGTTGCGCGATGGCTCTACCGCATCCATGGGGCGGTGTGCCTTCAGCAGGTACTTGGCCATGGTCGGCACCAGCGTGCGCGAGAGGATGAACGAGCAGACCATGGCCAGCATCACGGACAGTGCCATGGGAACGAAGAGGAAGCGCGATATGCCGTCGAGGAAGAACATGGGCACAAGCACGATGCAGATGCACAGCAACGACACGAATGCCGGACCGACGATCTGGTGCGCGCCATCGAGGATCGCCGTCTCCACGTCCTTGCCTTGCTCCAGGTGCCAGTTGATGTTCTCGATGGTGACGGTTGCATCGTCCACCAGGATGCCCACGGCCAGTGCCAAGCCGCCCAGGGTCATGAGGTTCAGCGTCTGGCCCAGAATGGCAAGCGACACCAATGCGCCCAAAATGGACAACGGAATGGACACGGCGATGATCAGCGTAGGCCGCCAGCTGCCCAGGAACAGCAGGATCATCAGGCTGGTGAGTACCGCTGCGATCGCCCCCTCCAGCGCCACGCCCTTCACCGCCGCGCGCACGAACAGGGACTGGTCGTTGATCGGCAGCACTTTCAACGATGCGGGCAACGATGCTGCCATCTCATCGAGCTTGGCGCGCACGCCGTCCACGATGGCCAGAGTCGACGCGGAACCGTTCTTGAGAACCGACATCAGCACCGACCGCCCGCCGTCGACGTGGACGATGTTGGTCTGCGGCGCGCTGCCATCGCGCACCTGCGCCACGTCGCGCATCAGGATCGTGTTGCCGCTGACGACCTTGACCGGAATGCGCCCGAGCTCCTCGATGGCCGAAGGCGCACTGTTGAGCTGCAGCGTGTATTCAAGGCTGCCGATCTTCTGGGTACCGATAGGCACCAGTACGTTTTGTGCAGCCAGTGCCATCGCCACGTCCTGTGCCGACAGGCCACGAGCCTGCAGCGCGGCAGGGTCCAGATCCAATTGCACCTGGCGTTGCTTGCCGCCGTATGGCAGCGGGATGGCCGCTCCAGGCACCGTGACCAGTGGGGTGCGCACGGTGTTCATCCCGAGGTCGAAAAGTTGCTGTTCCGACAAGCCCTCGCCGGACAGCGCCAACTGCAGGATGGGCACCGTCGCCGCGTTGTAGTTCAGGATCACGGGTGGCTGGGTGCCGGATGGCATCTGGCGCAAGGCCACTTGCGAAGCTGCCGTCACCTGCGCGTTCGCGGTCGCCACGTTCACACCGGGCTGAAAGAAGATCTTGACGACGCTGACGCCAGCGTAAGTGCTGGCTTCCATGTGCTCGATGTCGTTGACTGCCGTGGTCAAAATGCGCTGGAATGGCGACGAGATGCGGCCGGCCATCTGATCCGGCGGCAGACCCGTGTACTGCCATGCCACCGCGATCACCGGGATGCGGATCTCCGGAAAGATGTCGGTGGGCGTGCGCAGCGCGACGAGCGGACCGACGATGAGCAGCAGCAGCGCCATTACGACGAAGGTGTAAGGGCGCTGCAGGGCAACGCGGACAGCTCCGATCAGCATGGGGTGGTCTCGGTGGGGTGGTGCATTGGCGCGTCAGGGCTTGCTGGGAATGGCCATGACTTCGCGGGCGACGCCAATGGCGGTCACCGCGCTGGGCCAGCCGGCATAGAAGGCCAGGTGGGTGGTGGCCTCGATCAGCTCCGCGTCCGAGACGCCGTTTTGGCGGGCTCGGGCCATGTGGCCGCGCAGTTGGTCGGGTCGGTTCATGGCGATCAGGGCGCTGACCGTGATGAGACTGCGGTCACGCGGGGACAGACTCGGCCGAGCCCAGACGTCGCCGAACAGCATCTCATCGGTCAGTTGCGCGAACTTGGGTGCGATGTCACCGAACAGCTTCTGGCCCTGGGAGGGAGGAGCAGCGGCAGCGACCTTTGCCGGTTGCGCCTGGTACTCCGCATCCGCGACATGCTCCATCCATTCAGCGGACTTGCCCCCGACCACTTCTGTGATCGCTGTGTGCGTCATCGCACTGTCTGGGGCAGACCCATGCCAGTGCTTGACGTTCGCTGGAATGTGCACGACATCACCTGTGCGGATTTCTTCCACCTGCGCGCCCCAGCGCTGAACGCGACCCACGCCGGACGTGACGACCAATGTCTGCCCCATGGGATGGGAATGCCAAGCGGTCCGTGCCCCTGGCGAAAAGCTCACGCTGCCAGCGGACGCGCGCTCCTCGCCCGCGGGTGCGTACAGCATCTCGACCTTGACCGTGCCGGTGAAGTTGGCAGCGGGTGCGGTGTTCACGGGACGCGAACCCGCGCGCCGGATCTGGAACTCGGGTTCGGCGGCGCCAGCGGGCTCCAGCAGGGACAAGGCCATGGCGGCGGCAGCGATGAATTTCATGGTCGGCTTCTTGATGGTGAGATGGAGTGGCGCGCAGGGGACCGGTGCTGTGGCCAGGAAGGGTGCTGCCCTATCGGGCAGAGGCGGCCCAGGTCTTCGACGACATGGGCTGGCTCCCTATCCAGCGGCATGTTGTGGGCATCGCGCACAGCGTCCAACGCTCCGCGGGCATCCGCGTCCAGCGCAAGAAACATGGTTTCGAAATCGGTGGTGGCAAGGCCTTGCTCTGCCACCAGTTCAAAGGTCTTGTGCAGGGCGCCGTCCGAACACAGGCTGCGCACCAGCACCTGGGCAATCTGATGGCGTGACACCACGCCATCGCTGGGGTTGCCCGCGTGGCGGTTGTCGCCTTGTCGCGCGACAAGCCTGCGCTGGTCTGGTGCGTTGTAGTCGAACCAGCCCGGACGCACGATGGTGTAGGGAAGGCCGCTCGCGCGCACCAGCCGTTCACCGCGGCGCTTCCAGTCATGGGCTTCGGTCGTCCGGTTGTAGTCCCCGGTCCGATCGGTCACACCAATCGCCGTCATCAGCGCGATGCGCACCTGGCGATCGCCCAGCGCAGCCAGCACGTTGCGAATGCCGCCGTAGTCGACTTGCTCGGCGCCGGCCTTGCCGCCGCCGGTGGAACCATGGGTGAACACGATGGCGTCCATACCGACAATGGCCGCCTTCAGGGTTTCCATCTTGGTGAGATCACCCACTGCGAATTCGGCCTGGACAGGCAATGCGGTGGCACGCTCTGGGTCACGCACCAGCGCGCGTACTGCATGCCCTTGACCCAGGGCCACAGAGACAACCAAGCGTCCGATGCTTCCGCTGGCACCGACGACCAGGATCTTGAGGGGGCCTGAGCTCATGCGTCTGCCTGCGCCCTGAGCGAGGCCATGTCGATGACAAAGCGATACTTCACGTCGCTCTTGAGCATGCGCTCATAGGCCTCATTGATGTTCTGAATGGCGATGGTCTCGATGTCCGATGTGATTCCATGCTGGCCACAGAAGTCCAGCATCTCCTGGGTCTCGGCGATACCACCGATCAGCGAACCGGCCAACGCCTTGCGGCTCAACACCAGTGGCGCGGAATTGAGCGTCGGCTCCAACGGGCCGAGGTAACCCACGAGGGTCAGCGTGCCCCCCGTAGCAAGCGTCGGAACGTACGGGTTGACGTCATGTACGTAGGGAACGGTGTCGATGATCAGATCGAAGCGACCCGCCACACTGGCCATCTGCGCGTCGTCGGTCGACAGCACGATGTGGCTGGCACCCAGGCGTCGAGCGTCGTCTTGCTTGTCCGCCGAGCGCGTGAACAAGGTCACCTCGGCGCCCATGGCCCGAGCCAGTTTCAGGGCCATGTGCCCCAGGCCGCCCAGACCGACCACGGCCACCTTGCTGCCGGGCCCCACGCCCCAGTGGCGCAACGGCGAGTAGGTGGTGATACCCGCACACAGCAACGGCGCGGCGCCAGCCAGGTCCAGGCTGTCGGGCACCTTCAGCACGAAGGCATCGGAGACGACGATTGTCTCGGAGTAGCCACCTTGCGTAGGCTGGCCATCGTGGCGGTCAACACTGTTGTAGGTGTCAACACGACTGTTCTCGCAATACTGCTCCCAGCCCTTGCCACAGGCGCTGCAGTGCCTGCAGGAATCGACGAGGCAGCCCACGCCAACCCGATCACCCGTCTTGAAGCGCGTTACCTGCGGACCGACTTCGACTACGCGGCCGACGATTTCGTGGCCCGGAACCATGGGGTATGTCGCGTTGCCCCAATCATTGCGAACGTTATGCACGTCGGAGTGGCAAACACCGCAGTACAGGATTTCGATGGTGACGTCGTCCACGCGCGGGCTGCGGCGGTCAAAGTCGAAGAGACCCAGCCGGCCAGTTGGGTTGTGTGCGGCGTAGGCGCGGACGGGGATAGTCATGGTCTCGTTCTCCAGGTAGGCAATGAGGAAGCGGGGGGTTAAGCGGCCCCCTCATGGGCCTGAGGCATCTCTTGCCGCTTTGGGCTAGAACGCACTGTAGGTCGTGCTTTATCAAACAGCTAGTGGCCCATACCTTGCACGAGTAGCAACCAATAATTGATAATCCGGCGCACAAAGGAACGCTGCTCCATGCCCATCAACGAGTTACGCGCCATCGAAATGTTCGCCAAGGCCGTCGAGCTCGGAAGCCTTCGGCGTGCTGCTACTGCGCAGGGCGTCAGCCCACAGGCGGCAAGCCAGGCACTGGCGCAGTTGGAGCTGCATTTGGGCGTAAGGCTTTTGCATCGAACGACGCGTGACATCGCGCTGACCGACGAAGGGCGCCAGTTCCTTGAAGCCACGCAGCCAGCGCTGGCAGCGCTGGAACGCGCAACGCAGCGCGTGCGCGCTTCGAAGGACGAGGTGGCAGGGCCTCTGCGCATCATGGCCCCGAAGTCCTCATTCCTGCCGGTTCTCTGGCCCGTCATCGACGCGTTCTGCCAACGCTACGCCGAGGTGCAGCCAGAAATCAATCTCGACGACCGCATCGGAAACTGGGTGCAGGACCGAGCCGACGTGGGATTTCGGATCGGCGCGCCGCCTGAGGAAGGCCTCATCGCCCGGCGCCTTTTCACGGTGCAACTCATCGTCTGCGCCGCACCGGCCTACCTTGCCGCGCATGGCGCGCCCGATTCGCTCGATGAACTCGCATCGCACCGCTGCAGCATGTTCCGGCATCCCAGTACGGGGCGCGTGCTGCCCTGGTATTTCAAAGTTGGAGAGGAACTCGTCAGCCGGGACCTTCCCCCTGCGCTGTCCACCAACGACACGGAGCTGGAAGCGGAGGCCGTTCTCTCGGGGCATGTGATCGGCTCACTATCGAACCTGTCCGCTGCAGCGCACATCCGGTCCGGGCGGCTGGTGCCCTTGTTGGCGGCCCACGCTACGGATCACATGAGCGTGCACGTCTACTATGGGAGCCGCACGGCGCAGCCGGTCCGGGTCCGGTCGTTCATCGACCTGGCCGTCGAGCGGCTTGCGGATACGGCCGTGTATGAGTTGAGCGGCAAGGAGCTTGCAGCGGCCGAAGCCCAGGGGCGCAAGGCGCTGCGGGGAAGGTGATGCGCCGGAATCTGGTCGATCAACCCCCATCGATGGCGCACGCATAACATTCGGTGCATCAGCACGCCAAGGAAATGACCATGACCCGATTGACAGTGGCCCCAGAAGCCGGAGCCATCGATGACGCCATCGCCTGGAAGCTGCTGTCCGACTACCACGAGGCCATGGTCGCGGGGGATACCCAGGCTCTGGGCCGGCTGGTTGATCCGGACTTCACGCTGGAGCACATCACCGGATATGTCCAGCCCAGGACCGAGTGGTTTGAAGTAGTCCGCACGCGGCAGTTCGACTATCACCGGATCTCGGTGGACCCTGACTCGCTTCGCGTCGCCAGAGATGGCGACGGGAAAGCCATTTCCATCGAAGGCCGGGGTGTCTTCGATGCCACCATCCAGGGAACGCATCGGCCCTGGAGGCTTGCTTTCAGACTCTCGCTCTCGCGCCTGCGAGAGGTACCTACCATCAAGCACGCGGCGTACACGGCCCAGTGATTCGCCAGACGGCGCTTGGTGGTGCTTCAACCCAGAGGCGGCGACATGACGACCCGCTGCGGGCACGGTGAGTTGGCGCCAGCGCAGGTTCTGCAGGACTGCTGCTTTCGTCAATCACAGGCGGGCCGCCGCAGAGGGGCTGCGAAGAGCCGCCTCGCACCACAGCGATCTCCTGATGGCCTCATGCTGCGCCCAGGTCGGTGTTCCTCAATGGAAGCTGGCGCACCCGTTTCCCCGTCGCAGCGAAAACCGCGTTGAGCACGGCAGGAGCCGCCACCGCAATGGTCGGCTCTCCCACGCCGCCCCAAAACCCCCCCGACGGCATCACGATGACCTCTACCGCAGGCATGTCGGCCAGCCGCACGACGTTGTAGGTGTCGAAATTGGCCTGTTCGATGCGACCGTCCTTGACGGTGCATTCGCCGAACAGCGCTGCGGACAATCCGTAGGAGAAAGAGCCAGCCACCTGTGCCTCGACCTGCTGGGGATTGACCACATGGCCTGGATCGGTCGCGGCAACAATGCGCAGCACCCGAAGCATTCCATCGGTCATCGTGACTTCCGCCACTGCAGCGGTGTAGCTCCCGAACCCCATGAACTGGGCGATTCCGCGGAACACGCCCTTAGCTGCGGGCTTGCTCCAGCCCGAGCGCTCGGCCACGGCCTCCAGTACCGCAAGGTGCCGGGGGCTGCCCTTCATGTGGCTGCGGCGGAATTCGAACGGATCCTTGCCTGCCGCGTGCGCCACCTCGTCGATGAAGCACTCGCTGTAGATCGCGTTCTGGTTGGTGTTGACCCCCCGCCAGTAACCTGGGCGAATATGGGGGTTGCGCATCGCGAAGTCGATCAGCAGGTTGGGCACTTTGTAGGCCAGGTTGCCTTCGGCCGCGCTGGGCAGCAGCCCCTGGAAGATGAAGGGATCGCCATTGGCGGTCATGGCCGCAGGGTTGACGTAGGCCGTGATGGACTGCCCCGCGATGCGCATGTGCAGCGCCTCCATGTTTCCGCTGCCGTCCAGCGTGGCCCGCAGGCGGCAATGCGTCACGGGATGGAAACGCCCCTGCGCCATGTCCTCCTCGCGCGTCCACATCATCTTCACCGGTGTTCCGGGGATCTGGCGGGCTATGCGCACGGCCATCGCCAGGTAATCGGTCGCCAGGCGCCGCCCGAAGCTGCCGCCGATGCGCATGGGGTGCACCTCGCACGAAGTCGCAGGCAAACCAGCTGCACCAGCGACGGTATTGAGCGCCGCCTCTGCAACCTGCGTAGGCGCCCAGACGTCGCAGCGCTCTGCGGTCCACCGCACCGTCGCCGACAGCGGCTCCATCGGAGCATGGTTCTGGAATGGCATGCTGTACTCGGCCTCGATAACACGGCTGGCCTTGGCCAACACGCCCTGTGCGTCGCCGGCCTCGTTGCCGACGAAGGGCGTGTCCCCTGACAGTCCCTCGCGCACCATGGCTGCGATGCTGGCGCTCGACACCTTGGCGTTGGGACCTTCGTTCCAGACAATCGGCAGAGCATCCAGCGCCTTCTTGGCCTGCCAGAACCTGTCGGCGACCACGGCCACGGTTTCGTCGTCCACGCGCAAGATCTGGCGCACACCCGGCATGCCCGCGACCGCCTTTCCATCGAAGCTGACGAGCTTTCCACCATGCACGGGGCAGGCGCGCGGCAATGCCACCAGCATGCCAGGCATCTTGAAGTCCATGCCATAGACGAGCGATCCATCGAGCTTGTCGAGCGTGTCCAGGCGCTTGAGCGGCTTGCCGGCGATCTTCCAGTCCTTGGGGTTCTTCAGAGCCACATCGCCGGGCACCGGCAGCTTGTTCGCCGCTGCGGCCATGCGGCCGTATGTCGTTGTGCGCCGGGTTGGCACATGGGTGATGGTGCCTTTGTCCACCGTGCAGTCGGCGGGACTGGCGCCCCAGCTTTGCGCAGCCGCCTGAACCAGCATGGTGCGCGCCAGTGCACCGCCCATGCGCACGTAGTCATGCGATCCCCGAATTCCGCGCGACCCGCCGGTCCCCATGTCGCGCCAGACGCGGTCGCGGGCACGGTTGGCACCCGGTTTGACCAGCTCGTAGCCGACCTTTTCCCAGTCGCACTCGAGTTCTTCGGCTACGAGCTGGGCGAGGCCGGTCAGCGTTCCCTGTCCCATCTCGGCGCGCGCAATCCGGATGATGACTTTCTCGTCGGGCCGGACCACCACCCAGGCGTTGACTTCCGTAGGCTCCATTCCGACGGCTGCGCCGCTGGTCAATGGGAAAGAGAATCCCAATGAGAACGCACCAGCGATGGCGCCGGAGCTCTTGAGAAAGCCACGGCGGGACGTTGCTACGGAGAGCGAGGTGTTTTCCAGATCGGTGATCATGCTTTCTCCTTGCCCAGCCGCGTTGCGGCAAGCTTCACGGCGGCAAGCACGCGTGGATACGTTCCACAGCGGCAGATGTTGGTGATGCCGCTGCGGATGTCGTCGTCAGACGGCGCGGCATTCTGCGCGAGCAAGGCGGAAGCGGCCATGATCATCCCTGGCTGGCAATAGCCGCACTGGGCGACATCCAGTTCTGCCCAGACCTGTTGCACCACCTTGAGCCGGGTGTCCTTGAGTCCTTCGATGGTCACGATCTTGGACGAGGCGGGAACCGCGCTCAAGGGCACAGCGCAAGAGCGCACTGCATTGCCGTCCAGATGTACGGTGCATGCGCCACATTGGATGACGCCACACCCGTACTTCGTGCCGGTAAGCCCGAGTTCCTCGCGGATGAACCACAGAAGCGGAGTGTCGTCCGGGGCGTCACCCCTGGCCGTCTGTCCATTGATATTGAGTTGCGCCATTGCTCGCTCCTGGTCGTCATGTGTAGGGGCTGCACACACGGCAAACATAGCGCCGTGCATGCCAGTCGAATGATCGGTTGTTCGAAGAGCCCTGATAGCCGGGTGGGCGGCCCCAGTGATCTCAAGGCGGCAACGCGACCGAATTACTTTTGATCAAGAATCCATTTGGCGAGTGTTTGTGCCTCGTCGGAGGATACGAGCGCGTTGGCCGGCATGGGGACCGCACCCCACAACCCGGAGCTGCCTTTGATGATGCGTTCGGCAACTGCCGACTGCGCAGAATCCTGAGCGGCGTACTTGGCCGCGATTTCCTTGAACGATGGTCCAACGATCCGGGCGGCGGCGGCATGACAGGTCATGCAGTTCTTGCGCTGGGCCAGTGCCTGGCTGGCTTGTGCAAAACCCGGCCCGGCAGACAACGCCATGGCAAGGGCTAGTGCGAGAGGCGACTTCATCATGGTCATTTCCTTGTTTTCTCAGCTACCGTCGAAATACCACCGTCAGCTTGGCGGCTTACCGATGAAGCAGTCTATGAGGCGCTCCTGCCCGGCACAACAGGGCTGACGATTGATCCAGTATCAACAGAAGGTTGACACTGGATCGCAGCATGCGGAACGCACGTTGCTCCGATCATCCGTGGGGCAATAGCAATTGGCGGAGTACTGCCCCCTGCTCCAGCCGATCCAGGCTCAGATTGAGGTCATCGAAGCCCATGGTGCCGCTTTGAAGTCGGTCCACGGGCATCCGGCCTTGCTGGTAGTACGCCAGGTACTGGGGAATATCCCGCTCTGGCACGCAACTGCCCATCAATGAGCCGCGGAACACCTTCTCTTCTGCAATCAGGGTGGTGTGGGCGTACTCATAGAGCTCGCTGGAAGAGCCCATGCCCACCCCGACCACTTCGCCCCCTTTGCAGGTGATGGCAATGGCCGTTGCCATGGCGGGCTTGCTTCCAGAGATTTCGAACGCGAAGTCAACGCCTCCACGCGTGAGATCCTTCACCTGCTGCACCAGGTCGGGATCACGGGCCGAGAGGGTGTGGGTACATCCCAACTCCCGCGCCAGCGGAAACTTGCTTTCGTTGATGTCGATCCCGATGATCACCGAGGCACCGGCCACCTTGGCAGCCATGACCGAACACAGGCCCACACCGCCAAGGCCGATCACGGCGACGGTGTGGCCAGCGTGCACCCGGGCCGCGTTGAAGACGCAGCCGGCCCCCGTGACCACGGCACAGCCGAACAGCGCAGCGACATCCAGCGGAATCGACGGATCGATCTTCACCAGCGAGCCAGGCACGGTGACCGCGTACTGTGCGAAGGACGACACGCCACTGTGGTGAAACAATGGCAGGCCGCCCCGGCTCAGCGCGCGCCGCCCATTGAGCAGCAAGCCCTTCGCTCTCGACGCGCCCACCGCATCGCAGAGCACGGGCCGGCGACCGATGCAGTATCGGCAGTGCCCACAGCCCGAGCCAACGGTCATGACGACGTGGTCGCCTGGAGCGAGTGCAGTCACGCCCCTGCCGACTTCGCGTACGAAGCCGGCGCCCTCATGGCCCATGACGACGGGCACGGTGCGCTTTCGCAGCCCTGCGACCTGTGAAAGGTCCGAATGGCAGAGCCCGGCCGCGCGGACCTCGACAAGCACCTCGCCCTCGCCCGGGCCGTCGATCTCCACTTCCTCGATCTTCAGCGGCAGGCTCTCCGCATAGGGGGCAGGCAACCCCTGTTCGTACATCACGGCGGCAATCATGCGCATGGAGAGAGCTCCTTCGTTCTGTCAGTTCTCATTGATCGTGACCGCCTTCTGGTACAGAAATCCATCCACGTGCTGGGTGCCGCCCTTCCAGCCATAGCCGCTCTGCTTGTACCCACCAAAACCCACACCGGGGTCCACCAGCCCATAGCAGTTGACCCAGACCTGGCCAGCCTGGATGCCATGGATGAAGCGGGTAGCGGTCTTCAGGCTGGAGGTCCAGACCGCACCTCCGAGGCCGTACTCCGTGTCGTTGGCAAGCCTGAGCGCTTCGTCAGCGGTGTCAAAGGGGATGACCGAAATCACCGGGCCGAAGATCTCCTCCCGGGCAATCCTCATGCCGTTGTTGACATTGCCGAACACCGTGGGCTCCACGAAATAGCCACCGGCGAGCGCCCCTTGGAGCCGCTGGCCACCGCTGCGCAACTGGGCGCCTTCGTCGCTCCCGATCGTGACGTAGTCGAGCACGCGCTCCATCTGCCGCTTCGAGACGATGGGGCCGAGCGCAACGCTCGGGTCCAGTGGATCACCCACCTTCAGGGTCTTGCTGAAGGCGGCCAGGCGCTCGGTGACTTCCTCCTGGATCTTGCGTTCGACAAACACCCGGGTGCCCGAATAGCAGGTCTGGCCACTGTTGTTGAACACGCCCATGGCGGCACCAGGAATCGCCTGGTCGAGGTCGGCATCCCCAAAGATGATGTCCGGCGACTTGCCCCCGAGCTCCAGCGCCAGGCGCTTCATGTTGACGGCGGACGCCTTGATGATCTCCCGCCCGGTCACGGTCGATCCCGTGAACGCGATGCGGTCCACGTCGGGGTGCGCGGCAAGGGCAGCGCCCGCCTCGCCCCCCAGCCCGGTGACCACATTGATCACACCCTCTGGCACACCTGCTTCGGTCAGTATCTCGGCCATCTTCAACACGGACAGCGAGGCATCCTCGGCTGGCTTCATCACCACGGTGCAGCCGGTCGCCAACGCACCACCGAGGATCCACCACTGGCTGATCAGCGGCCCGTTCCACGGAATGATGCCGCCCACGACCCCCACAGGGGCCTTGAGAATCATCGTCGTGTACTTGCCCGGATGGGAGTTCGGGACGGTCTGGCCCGCGCAGTTCATGGTCTGGCTGGAGAAGAACATGATGGTCTGCAGCATGCGCTCCTTCATCTTCTGCATGCGCACCAGCGGAGCGCCCATGTCCAGGGTCTCCAGCAGTGCCAGCTCGTCCCACCGCTGGGCGACCACGTCGTGGATCTTCACCAGCAACTTCTGCCTCTGCGCTGGTGTGAAGCGGCTCCATGGGCCGTTGAAGGCGCGGCGCGCCGCCGCAACCGCCAGATCGACGTCCTCCTGGCGCCCGCGTGCCAGGCGCGTGATCGCCAAGCCTGTCGCGGGATTGAAGGTCTCGATGGACTCCCCCGACAGGGAGGCGCGCCACTGGCCATCGATGAAGTGCCGCTGGACCGGATTGGCCAGGAACTCCGGCTGTGGTGGGTTGGTAGTCGTCACTGATGCTTCCTTTGCCAAAGCGTTATTCGGGCTGGACTCCGGCGTCTCGGGCCAGCTTGATCCAACGGGTGATTTCCTTGTCGATGTGCTTGCCGAACTCGTCAGGGGTGGTGGGCCACACGACCGATGCGCCTGCAGCGATCTTTGCCACAACGTCCTTCTGGCCCAGCACCGCATTGAGGGTGGCGTTGAGTTTCACGACCACGTCGGGGGGCATGCCCGCAGGCCCGATCAGGCCCGACCAGACAGGAACGGCCAACCCAGGTACCGTCTCGGAAGCAGTGGGAAGGCCGGGCGCCAATGCATTGCGCTCGGGCAGGTTGATAGCGAGCACCTTGAGCTTGCCGCCCTTTGCATAGTTCAGTGCAGACGCGATGTCTGCCAGGGTGGCGTCCACCGTGCCGGCCATGACGTCCGTGTAGGCGGTGGTGGTGATCTTGTAGGGAACCGTCAACAGCTTGACGTCGGCGAGCTTGCCGAGCGCAGCGAACTGAAGCTTGGTCAGTGCCGAATATTCGGCTACGGACACCTTGCCCGGGTTGGCCTTTGCATAGGCGATGAACTCGGGAAAGTCCTTCACGGGCAGCGAATTGCTGACCATGTACCCCTGGAAGGTGTTGTACATGCCCCCGATGAGAGTGAAGTCGCGCCGCGGATCGTAGGGCAGGTTCTTGATGACTGCCGGATTCAACGCCACCGGAGAAATGCCCCCCAGCATCAGCGTGTTGCCGTCGGGTTTGGACCGCATGAGGTCCTGAACCGCGAGGATGCCGTTGGCACCGGGCTTGTTGTCTACGATGACAGGCCGCTTCAGATGCTCGGCCATGGCGGTCGCCACAACCCGCGTGACCGAGTCGCTCGGCGTGCCGGGGCTGAGCGGAATGATGATGCGGATCGCATCGCCCGATGACTGAGCCAGGGCCCCCGGAGCAGCCAGCGCCAGGGCGACGGAAATCAGAAAGGTTCGCTTGGTCAACAGTGTCTCCAGATACTTCTTATGGGCTCGATGGCAGCGCAGATGATGGCTGTGTGGGCTGCTTGTTCTGCGCTTGCATGGCCCGCCCGTGCTACCTGTCTGCTGTTCAGAATAGCGAACAGGGCATGCTGCCGTCCATGGCGATATTCAGAACACCGCGTCCCGCTTTTGAGAAGGCCATGCATGGTTGCCGAAAGCACGCAGCGACCACGCCGGCAACTGCGGCGGGACGATCAGACACAGGGAGAAAAGCGGTACAGCCGCACGCGCATAGCGGCGACTGAAGAAGTACCTGGGGCAGTGCTTGCGCCCCGTTCGGCGCAGCCAAGGCTGAATGTCCGAGCGTGGAGCTCAGTGCATCAAATGACTTCGCGAGGGACGGTAGAAAGCCGTGACCAGGCACTGGCATGCTTGATCAAGGCCTCCGACAGCGTGGCAAAGCGCGGCTCCATGTCCGCAATGGGCCCGACCACCGTCACGGAGGCCACGACATCACCCGCCCGGCTTCGTACTGCGGTCGCCAGGCCGCAACGCGTCCGTGCCGGATTCAGGTTCCCCGCAACCTGGGCCTTCGTGATGCCATCGAGTTCGCCGAGAAATGTATCCACCAATTCAGCCTCTTCACGCGGCCGCCGCCTCAGATACAACTCCCGCTCGGTCGGCGACTTTGCTGCCAGCAATGCCTTGCCGCCGGCGGTTGACAGAAGGGTACGGCGGATATTGGAGCGCGCTTCAAACCCCGCGACCGGATCACTTCCGGCTTCGGCAATGTAGATCAGATGATCACCCGCCTGAACCCCCAGGAAGACAGCCAGGCCGGTCTCCTCGTGGAGTGCAAGCAGGTCTTGGTGCGTTACCGATCCCGCCCGGATATGGCCGCTGGCCAGCGCGAGCCCATAGACGGCCGGCCCCAGGTAGAAGCGATGCTGGTCTTCATAGAGCCAGCCCTTGGCCAACAGACCACGGATGAAGCCGTGAACCGAGCTCTTGGCGGCACCCAGGGCGCGGACGAGTTCGGCAAAGGTCATGCCCGGCCGATAGACCACTTCTTCCAGGATCTGCGTCACCCGATCCACCGTGCGATGGTTCTGTGGATCCGCAACCGCACGCGCAGCCGGGACTTTTTGCGAAGTCGCGGCCGTTTTGGACAGGGGGCGCTCTGTTGGGTTTTCTCTATCCATCGGCTTGTATGTTCGTCGTGCCAATTGTTGGGACGCACGCCAGTTTAGGGCATGCCAACCTGGAGGTCGGCCCGAAGGAAACCTCGCGACAACGCGATGATAGGTGTGCCAGCGCTGGGACATCCATTCGAAATCCGGGACGTGGCGTACCGAAATCAGCCATGGACGAAGCACGCACCTGGTCGGGATACTTTGCGAGCCACGCATGCGCCGCCAAAGCACTTGCAGACACCTGGCCAGCCATACCGAATCCTGTAGACCCATGCCACAAAAAACAGATACCCCCCGCAAGTCATCTGCCGCCACGGCCCTGCCCCAATCGCCCATCCGATGAGCTACCGCGCCCCCATCAAGGACATGCTGTTTGCGATTCAGCATCTCGCCGACTTTCGCCGTGTGGCATCGCTGCCAGCCTTTGCAGAGTTCGACCTGGAGACCATTGAAGCGGTACTGGACGAGTCCGCAAAGCTGTGCGAGCAGGAGATTGCGCCGTTGAACGCAATCGGTGATCGAGACCCTGCTCAATGGAACGATGGGAGGGTGGTCGCCACTCCCGGGTTCAAACGGGCATTCACGCTCTTCGCTGAAGGCGGATGGCAGGGCCTCGGGCATCCACAGCCGTCAGGCGGCCAGGGGCTGCCCAAGCTGGTAGCCAGCGCATGCTCCGAAATGCTGCAGGCTGCCAACGTCTCGTTCGGCTTGTGCCCGATGCTGACGGACGGAGCCATCGAGGCGCTGATCACCGCAGCCAGTCCACCGTTGCGCCAGAAGTACGCACCGAAACTGATCGCGGGCCAATGGACCGGCACGATGAACCTGACCGAGCCACAGGCCGGCTCGGACCTGGCCGCTGTGCGCACGCGCGCAGAACCGCACGCGGACGGGAGCTACCGGGTGTTCGGGACCAAGATCTTCATCACCTGGGGCGAGCACGACATGGTAGAGAACATCGTGCACCTGGTGCTGGCCCGTTTGCCCGATGCGCCGCCAGGGGTGAAGGGCATCAGCCTTTTCGTCGTACCCAAGTTTCTCGTCCGCGAGGACGGGACGCTGGGCGAGCGCAACGATGTCCGGTGCATCAGCATCGAGCACAAGCTGGGCATCAAGGCCAGCCCGACGGCCGTGCTGCAGTTCGGCACTGGCGAGGGTGCGGTGGGAGAGCTTGTCGGCGAGGCGCACCAAGGCCTGAAGTACATGTTCATCATGATGAATGCGGCGCGGTTCGCCGTCGGCCTGCAGGGTATCGGGGTGGCAGACCGCGCCTACCAGCAGGCGCTGGCATTCGCCCGCGAGCGCGTGCAGGGGCGTGACCTGTCCGGCACAGGCGAGCCGGTGGCCATCGTCCAGCATCCCGACGTCAAGCGCATGCTGCTGACCATGAAGGCGGTAACGGAGGGTGGCCGTGCACTGGCCTATGTCGCGGCAGCAGCCAGCGATCTTGCGCACCACTCGGCCGACGAATCCGAGCGGCTTGAAAGCCAATCCCTGTATGAGTTCCTGGTCCCCGTGATCAAAGGCCATTGCACGGAGATGTCGGTGGAGATTGCCAGCCTCGGTGTGCAGGTTCATGGGGGCATGGGGTTCATCGAAGAGACCGGCGCGGCCCAGCACTACCGCGATGCGCGCATTCTCCCGATCTACGAAGGCACCACGGCGATCCAGGCCAATGACTTCGTGGGGCGCAAGACCATGCGCGACGGTGGCGTCTTTGCAATCGCCGTGTGCACGCGCATCGCCGCCACCGAGCGAGAACTGGCCGTGCACCCCCATGAAGACTGCCAGCGCATGCGCCTCGCCCTGCAGGCTGGACGGCGCGCCTTTGAGGCCACGATCGAATTCGTGGTGAGCGAAGGCGGCACCCGGCCGGCCACTGTCTATGCCGGCGCCGTGCACTACCTGCGGCTCGCCGGCATCGTGCTCTGCGGGTGGCAAATGGCCCGCTCGATGCTGGCAGCCCTCTCCTATGAAAGCGAAGACCCGGGGTTCTGCGCATCGAAAGTCGCCACAGCGTTGTTCTATGCTGAAACGCTGCTGCCCCAATCGCAAGCGCTGGCGGCGGCCCTCATGGGAGGCGGGAGCACCGTTGAGCGGGTCACCGCCGAGATGCTGTAGACGATGGCCCCTGTCATGGAAGCCCAGGATCAGACGCAAGCGTGCCGGGTCACGCTTGCATGCTCACTTGCGTGCGGGAGAGGCCTTGCGCTTCATGTCTGGCCACACTTCGCTGGCCGCATCGATGAAGGTGCGGATGAGCGGGTCGTTTTCGCGCCCCGCCAGGTGCGCAATGAACTGAGGGTACTCGGTGCGCGCGATGGGCGACAGTGCGAGGTCGCCCTCCTGCACGCCCTGCAGGGCGTACTCCTCGCGCATCAGGAGCATGCCCACTCCCGCCTGCACCAAGGCCCGGCCCAGGGCCGAGTTGTCGAAGCGGACCACGCTATTGAGCTCCAGGCCGCGCTCGCCGAACAGCCGGTCGAGCATGTAGGCATAGGCGCGATTCGTGTCGCTGGGTGTGATCCACGGCAGAGCGGCCAGCTCTTCCCAGTCGGCATTCTCGATCTTGTCCTTCCAGGCGACCGGCCCAGCTACCAGGAAATTGATCGTGGTCAACTGGTAGTAGGTGAGGTCTGGATCCATGGGCCGACCCAGCAGCATCCCAATGTCGAACTCACCGGTCTTGAGGGCCTGGCGAGTCCCCGCAGAAGCCCGCGCACAGACATCGACCGTGATCAGGGGATGCCGCGCACGCAGGCCCGACACTACGTGTCCGATGCGGCTGGACAAAGGATCGCTGCTGGCGCCAACGATCAGGTTGCCCTCGGTCTTGCCCCGCAGGTCCCTTGCGAACGACGTGAACTCCGCAGCGCCGTTGAGCAGCACCTTGGCCTGGCGCAGGAGCATCTCTCCTGCGCGCGTCAGCTCCAGGCTGCGGTTGGTCCGCACGAACAACTGCATGTCCAGGTTGTCTTCGATCGCGCGCACATGCGCGCTCGCCGCCGACTGACTAACGTGGAGCCGTTCAGCCGCCCGGGTGAGATGCTGCTCCTCCGCCACGGCGACGAAAGTGCGCAACTGTACAAGGTCGATCATCATCATGGTTCCCCAGCAGTGTCTCCGCTGCGCATCAAGATTCAGGCGGCGGCCGGTAGAACTGGGGCCAGTGCCCGCGCACCAACTCACGTTCTTCGCCGTAGGCGTAGCAGCTATTGATCTTAAGGGGCTTTCCCATGGCATCGACGCGCTCGGCTCGCCCTCTGTTCGCCTGGCTCAATGATTGGAAGGCTGTGGTGGCCATGGGTATCAACAGCTCCATCAGATGGGTACAACTGCGCGCGCCGCCCAACCGGCTGCGCACCTCCTTGCTCCAGCCGCTGGTCATGCGCAGGCCGACCAGGGATTGCAAAGCGCGGCCGCCTTCGGGACATTGCCCATAGGGAGCGGCCTTGGTGAAAGTCTCCACCGCGTGGATGCACAGCTCCAGATCGAACACCAGGCGCACGCCCATGTCGTGGATGGGCTCGCAGGCGGCCACCTGCTTGCCGCCGCGCCAGGGCACAAAATCATGCGGCTTGCGGTCGGTCACCCGACCTTCCAGCTCGAACAGCCCGTCGCTGCGCCTCCAGCTGCGCATGTCGATGCGGCGAAAGTGCAGCTCTTCCTCGTGGGTCGCATGGGGGTCGATCATGGGAGGCATCTCCGTTAGCTGAACCGTGGCGCCCGCTTCTCCAGGAATGCGTTGACGGCCTCGCTGTGATCAGGGGTCTTGTGGCAGACCGCCTGGAACACAGCCGAGAGCTCAAGCACCGTATCCAGCCGGGAATGGATGGCCTCGCGCATCAGGCGCTTGGTCAAGCGGATGCTGTGGGCCGCATTGGCGGCGATGCGGCCGGCCATTTCCCGGGCCGCCGGCAGCAGCTCTTCGGGCGCAACCAGGCGCGAGACAAGGTTCCACTCCAGTGCTTGCTGGGCTCCTATGGTGTCACCGGTGAATGACATCTCCGCCGCCCGGGACATGCCCACGATACGCGGCAGCAGCCAAGCGCCGCCGTCGCCCGGGATGATGCCCAGCTTGACGAAACTCTCGGCGAACTTGGCCTTTTCGGAGGCGATGCGGATGTCGCACATGCAGGCCAGATCCAGGCCCGCGCCAATGGCATGCCCGTTCACTGCGGCGATCACGGGGACTTCGAGATTGAACAGCGAGAGCGCGAGGCGCTGGATGCCGCGCCGATAGTCCTGGCGGATGTCCATCTCGCTCACCTCGGGCAAGGCCTGGCGCTTCATGTCGTTGATGTTCCCGCCAGCGCAGAACGACGGGCCGTTTCCGGTGAGAATCACGCAGCGGACGCTGCGGTCGTCATGGATGCGGTCGATCGCGGCCAGGAACTCCGGGATCGCCGTGTTGCCCGTCAACGGATTGCGTTGCTCGGGCTGGTTCATCGTCAAGGTGACAACGGCGCCATCTTGTTCGTAGATCAGAAAATCGGACATAGGTGGTCTCAAAGTGTGGTGTTGTCGATCACGAAGCGGAACCGCACGTTGCCCGCGAGCAGCCGCCGATACGCGTCGTCGATACCGTCCGCGTGGATGACTTCCACCTCGGCGGCAATGCCATGCTCCGCGCAGAAGTCCAGCATCTCCTGCGTTTCGGCGATGCCCCCGCTGCGCGTACCAGCGATGGACCGGCGGTTGGTGAGCAAGGCCGTGGCCGAAATGCTCAAAGGCAGGGCGGGCACCGCCAGATTGACGTAGACGCCGTCGCGGGCCAGCAGGCCCAGGTACCGATCCAGGTCGGCGTGAATCGGCACGGTGGAGATGATGAGGTCAAAGGCGCTGTCCAGGGCCGTGAAGGTTTCCGGCTCGGTGCCCAGGCGGTAGTCGTCGGCACCAAGACGCAGTGCGTCATCACGTTTTTCGGGCGAGAGATCCAGCACCGTCGTGCGTGCGCCCATGGCCCGCGCCATCTGTACCCCCACATGGCCCAGGCCCCCAAATCCGATGATGGCCACTTCACTACCTGGCCCTGCTCTCCAGTGGCGAAGGGGAGAGTACATGGTGATGCCTGCACACAGCAGCGGTGCGGCGTTTGCAAGCGCCACGCTCTGCGGGATGCGTACGACGAACCGTTCATCGACCACGATGTGCTGGCTGTACCCGCCATCGGTCCGCTTTCCATCGCGGCCGATGGAGTTGTAGGTCAATGTGCGGCCGCCACTGCAATACTGCTCCAGACCCGCCAGGCAGTTCTCGCACTTCCCGCAGGCATCGACCATGTTGCCCACCCCGACGCGGTCACCGACCTTCATCCGAGTGACCTCCGCTCCCACCGCTGACACGGTGCCGGCGATTTCATGGCCAGGCACGATGGGATAGGTGGTCTTGCCGCGCAGGCTGCGCGCATGCTCGACGTCCGAGTGGCAGATTCCCGCGTAGGCGATATCGATCAGGACATCGCGTGGTCCGGGGTCTCTGCGCTCGATGGTCGTGCGAACGAACGGTTCCTGCGGTCCATGGATGCAGCAAGCCCTTGAAGCAATCATGAGAGGCTCCCCACGAGCAAACGATCAACTGGGTGGCGGCGCATCACTCGGGCTGGATCTTTGCGGCCTGCGCCAGCTTAACCCACCGTGTGGTCTCGGCCTCGATGAAGGCCTTGAGCTCGTCGGGCCCCAGGATCAGCGGGGTAGTCCCATGGGTCGAATACTTCTCAACCAGTTCCTGCTGCTTCTGCGCTTGCATGACTGCACTGCTGACGCGCAGGACCAGTTCGCGCGACATGCCTGGCGGGCCAATCAAGGCATTCCAGGAGGGGAAGTCGAATCCGGGCAAGATCTCCGAGATGGCAGGCCAATCGGGCGTGGTCGGATTGCGCTTGAGCGAGGTGACCGCCAGCGCGCGCAATTGGCCCGCCTTGACTTGTGATTGCGCGTTGCCAGGATCGGTCAGCGTGGCATCCAGGACGCCACCGATCACGTCGGTGATGGTGGCAGGGCTGCCCCGGTAGGGAACCGGCAGCAACTCGATACCGGCAAGTTTGTTGATCGTCGCAATCTGCGTCTGCACGGCGGTGGTCGAGTAGCCGACGCCGACTTTTCCAGGCCGTGTCTTGGCGTAGACAATGAACTCCGCAAAGCTGCGAATGGGAGAATCGGTCTTGACCATCAGGACATGGTTCGTCAGGCTGACACCGGCAATCGGCGTCAGATCCTTGCGCGGGTCGTAGCCCATGCTTTTCACGAAAGCCACATTGGCCGCCAGCGGCGAGTTCGAGCCGCACAGCAGCGTATTGCCGTCCGGGGCGGAGCGCAGCACATCCATGGTGCCGATGCTTCCATTGCCACCGGGCTTGTTGTCGATGTAGTAGTTCTGCCCATTGATCGCACCGACCATGGGCATGAGCACGCGCGTCGCGTAGTCGTTCGAACTGCCTGCCGGCAGCGGGACAACCACACGCACGCCACGCTGCGTTGCCTGGGACCGTGCCAGATCGGCAGGAAGCGCCAGCGCCAAGCCCAGCGCCTTGATAAAGTCACGTTTTTCCATTTTCTTGTCTCCGTCTATTTGTATTTCTGCGCCCACCGGTCGGTGCGCTCACCCAAGGATCGACTTGTATTCCATGAATTCCTCGATGCCAAAACGCCCCCATTCGCGGCCGACGCCTGAAAGCTTGAACCCGCCATGGGTGCCGCGCTTGTCGAGCGGCGCACCATTGATGCGGACACGCCCGACCCGCAGGCGGGCCGCGATGCGATGCGCGTGTGCGACGTCGTTGCACCAGACCCCGCCTGCCAGGCCGTACTGGGAGTCGTTGGCAATGCGGATCGCATCCTCCTCGTCGTCGAAAGGGATGATCACGACGACCGGGCCGAAGATCTCTTCGCGCGCGATGCGGCTGTTGTTGTCGCCCGAGAAGATGGTCGGGCGCACATACCAGCCGCGCGGCAGGTCGGCCGGCGCTTCGGGGCCGCCGGTCAGCATCCGCACGCCGTCCTCCTGCGCCGAGCGGATGAAATCGCGCACGCGGTCACGCGCGGCCGAGGTGGAGACCGGGCCGAGCGTGGTGGATTCGTTCAAGGGATCGCCCACCACATAGCTCTGCGCCTTTTGCACCGCCAGTTGCTCGGCCTCCTGGAGGCGCTCCCGCGGAACCAGCATGCGGGTCAAGCCGCCGCACACCTGGCCCGTGTTGCGCAGGGCGTCCTGGATACCGTCCGCAACCGCGCGCTCGAAGTCCGAATCCGCCAAGATGATGTTGGGCGACTTGCCTCCCAATTCCAGGTGGACGCGCTTGATCGACTCGGACGCCACTTGCATCACCCGGCGTCCGGATCGGACCGAGCCGGTCACGGACACCATGTCCACCAACGGGTGCGCCGCAATCGCCTCGCCCACCTCGGGTCCGGTGCCACACACCAGATTGAACACGCCACGCGGCAACCCGGCCTCGGCGCACAGCTCGGCGAACATGAAGGCGGTGAGGGGCGCGACTTCCGATGGCTTGAGGACCACGGTGCAGCCCGCTGCAATGGCCGCGCCCGCCTTCGAGATGACGGAGCGCAGGGGCGCATTCCATGCGGTGATGGCCCCCACCACGCCGGACGGCTCGCGCCGCACGCTGGTGTTGCCTACGGTCTCCACCCATTCGATCTGGGACAGCGACTCGGCGATGATGTCGAGTTCCTCCACGGCCCCCAGGGTCTGTGTTCTGCGCAGCGCAGTGATGGGGTAGCCCAACTCACTCACCAGCACCTGCGTGATTTCTTCGGAGCGCGCCTCTGTCAGGCGCGCCAGTTTGCTGAAGATAGCGATGCGATCCTGCACCTGCGACTGCGACCAAGCCGGGAATGCCCGCACCGCCGCCTGCACTGCAAAGTCCACGTCTTGCGCTGTGCCACGCGGCACCGTCGCGATGACTTCCTCCGTCCCGGGGTTGATGACGGTCAGGACTTCTCGGCCCGCCGAGACGACCCACTCGCCATCGATATAGATCTTGTTGCGTTCAATCATCTTCTTCACCATGCTTCTTCCAGAATCTGTTGCAGTTCGGTGGCGCTGCGCACCGGCCGCGGGTTGCCTCGCAAGAACCAGTCGCCCATGGCGTGCTCGGCGATACCGGGCAGGGCCTCCCGCGGCACCTTCACGTCGCGCAGGCGCTGCGGCACGCCAAGGTCGTTAAACAGCGATGCGACTTTCTCGATGGCCCGTGGCAGATCTCCTTGCTCCGGCGAGCGCGGCAGATCGAGCGCGGCCGCCACGTCCGCCATGCCGGCGACCGCGGCCTCGGCGTTGAAGCGCAACACATGCGGCAGCACGATGGCGTTGACCGTGCCGTTCTCAATGTCGTGCCGGGCGCCGATGGCGTGGCCCAGCACCGTGGTGATGCCGGCGGCCGTATGGTCCGTCCCCTGTCCGCACAGGATGGCGGCCAGCACCAGTTGGCCCCGAACCGCTGCGTCGTCGGCATGCGCGGCCTGCGGCAGATACCGGCCCAGAAGCCGCAGCGCCTGCATCAGCGCGCCGTGGGCGAGTGCGTCCTGCGAGCGCGAGGTCAACCCCTCGATCGCCATCGACAAGGTGTTGATGCTGGCGCTGGCAACCAGGCCGCGGGGTGCCGACAGGATCATCTCGGGATCGATGAACACCGACTGCGCGCGCGTCTTGGGATCGAACATCGCCAACCGCTGGCCGCTGGCCGGATCGAACACCGCGCTGCCGGCCTTCACGGTGGCAGTGGTGGGCGTGGTCGGCACGATGAACTGCGGCAGCTTGGGGGCCGACAGCTTGGGGCTGCGAAGACTGCCGTCGGCCTCGGTGACGGTGCAGAGCTCGGACACCGGCTTGCCTTCGGCCGCCAGGATGCTGGCCGCACGCGCCGTCACGATGGCCGAGCCACCGCCGACGGCGATCACGGCATCGGCTTCAAGGCGGCGCAGCAATTGGGCAGCGTCTTCAACGGAGGCGACGGGGCTGTGTCCCAGTACCTCACCGTAGACGCCCGCACAGCGCTCGCCCAGAGCAGCACGAACACGCTCGAGCAGAGGCCCCTTGGCCAGCCAGTCGCCGCAGACGACGATGGCACGCCGGCTCTTGATGCGGTCGAGTTCGCGCGCCAGGTGGGAGAGGCTTTCAGGGCCATGGAACAGCCGCAATGGCGGCGTGACGTGTTGGAAGTTCTGCATGGCCATGTCAACCTTCGTTCTGGAGTTCGGCGCGGAGCTGGGCGCTGATGGCGGCTTTGTCCACCTTGCCGGTGTGATTGGTCGCCAGCGGCTCGCGCTGGATCTTCCAGCGGCTGGGCACTGCAAACGAGGCGATCTGCCCGCGCAGCTGGTCCTGCAGCTGCTGGGGCGTGAGATCGGTGTCGGTCACGACGGCCGCCATCACCTCCTCGCCCAGGTCGCGGTGGGGCACGCCGAACACCACGGTCTCGGTCACGCCGGGGATGTTCAGCAGCGCCCGCTCGATCGCGGCGGGAGCGATGTTCTCGCCGCCACGGATGATCATGTCCTTGCAGCGGCCCGTGATCCAGAGATTGCCCTTGTCGTCGAGCTTGCCCAGATCCCCGGTGTGCAGCCAGCCATCCGCATCGATGGGCGATTCCTCCAATCCGAAGAAACCGGACATCTGCGTCGGAGAGCGCAGCAGGATCTCCCCGTCTGGCAGGCCGGCATGGGGGAGGAAGCGGATCTCGACACATGGCAGTGGCTTGCCGGTGGAGCCCAGTTCCTCGATGGCTTCCGAGCCTGCCGCAGCGGTGGCTTGACCCCCGTTCTCCGTCAGGCCGTAGCCCGTCGGGATTCTTGGACTGACGCTCGGAAGCTGGGTACGGATGCGCTGCATCAGCTCTGCATGCACCGGTGCGCCGCCAATGCTGATGGACTTCAGGCTGCTCAAATCCCTGCGTGGTACGTCCGGGTGGTCCAGCAGACGCGAAACCATCGTCGGCACGGCATTCCACCGATTGACCTTGTTGCGCTCGATGGACGCCAGCACCTCGGCAGGGTCATATCGGCCTTCCGAGAGCACCAGCGTATCGCCGACGATAACGGCCCGCATGAGGGTCTGCATGCCTCCTACATGGAATAGGGGGCCGGTGATGAGGGTCACATCACGGGCCGTCTCGTCGACCTGGTGGGGCAGCTTGCGCGTGATGTGCAGGGTCATTTGCAGGCGTGCCAGCAGGGCGCGGTGCGAGAGCACCACCGCTTTGGGCTGGCCCGAGGTGCCCGAGGTGAAGATGATGAGCGCGGTCTCTTCCTCGCCACGCGCAGCATCCGCATCCGCGATGGCCTCGTCACCGTTCCACCATTTGGCGTCGGTGGCCCAGGGCCCTTTGCGCGCGCCCTCAGGCACCCGCTGTGCGCAACGGTCGTCGGCCAGCGTCATTGCGGGTTGCAGCAAAGCAAGGCCATTGCCGACTTCTGCTTCGCTCCACCAGGCGTTTGCGAGCACGGGCACGGCGCCTGCGAGGAAGCAGGCCCAGAAGTTCATCACCCACTCGGGGCTGTTCCAGCCCAGGATGAAGATGCGATCACCCCGTTGAATGCCCATTTCGGCGAGTTGGCTGGCTTTGGCCTGCGCTCCCTGGTGCAGATCCTGGAACGTCAGGACGCGCTCACCCTGAATGAGGTGGGGCCGTACGCCCCAGCGGCGCGCGAATTTGAGCACCTGCTCGACCCGGCGTGGGCGATCCGTGTACATGCGGAAGGGGACCCCTGCGACGGCCTCTGTCGCAATCTCTTTGCCCCATGGCGTTGCTGCTACTGACATCGATGTCTCCAATTCAGTGCGACCGGCGCAAAAGTTCGCGCCCTCTCACTGCACGTTCAGATTTCTTTGTATTGATTGAGGATCGCGTTGTCCTGGCCGAGCGCCGGCGCAGGCTTGGCGGGGCACCACTGGCCGTCGAACTTGATCGGTATCCGCACGCTGCGAATCGTGCCAACCGTCCCCGGGTACTCCACATCGGCAATCGAGCCCGAGCCGCTGGCGGCCTCCATTTCCAGCGCCTCCCCCAGGCTGCGGACCACGCCGCAGGGGATGCCTGCCTTGTGCAGCCGCTTGACGATGTCCTCCGAGGTGAACCCAGCGAACACCTCGCTGAGCAGCCCGTCGCACGCATCCCGGTGCACGACCCGCGAGGCCGCAGTGACGAACCGTGGATCTTCCGCAAGCTCGGCGCGGTCCATGGCCTCGACGATCTTCTTCCACGAGTTGTCGCTGAAGGTGGAGAGCAAGACCTTTCCATCCGAAGCTGCATACTGGCCATAGGGCACCACGCCAGGGTGGCGCGATCCCATCCGCTTGGGCGTTTCGCCGGTCACGAAGTAGCGGGTGGCGTTGTAGACCGAGAGCGACAGCAGCGAGCTCATCATGCTGACCTCGACGAGTCCACCCTTTCCGGTGCGCGAACGCCGGTGCAGGGCAGCGAGGATGCCGTGCACCGCGAACATGCCCGAGGACAGATCGGCCACGGGAAGGCCCAGCTTGCTGGGGGGGCTGTCGCTTTCGCCATTCAGGCTCATCACGCCCGACTCCGCCTGCACGATCAGGTCGAAGGCGGCGCGACGGCTCTCAGGCCCCGTGCCTCCAAACCCCGAAATCGAGCAGTAGACAAGCTTGGGGTTGAGTTTGGAGACGACGTCATAGCCAAAGCCCAGGCGCTCGGCAACGCCGGTACGGAAGTTCTGAATGAAGACGTCGCAGTCCGCAACCATCGCGTGAACGAGCTTTCGTCCCTCTTCGGACTTCAGATCGACTTCCACCGAAGCCTTGCTGCGGTTGATGGTGGAGTGATAGAAACTCACGTCGCCTTGCAGCGGCGCGATGTGGCGGGTGTCATCGCCGGCCTCTGGCACTTCCACCTTGATGACCTCGGCCCCCATCTCGGCGAGCAGCAAGGTCGCATAGGGCCCCGAGAGGTAGCGCGTCAGGTCAAGGACACGCACCCCGCTGAGCGGCAGCGAGTCGTCCCCAGGTGCTCGCACGCCATCGTCGTGCGCCGATTCAGCAGACGCCGTCGAACGGCGTTCCTCACCCTTCGCTTTCGCGATCCAAGTGTCGCTGGCAGTGGTCATGGTCTTCTCGGTTCTGGCTGGATTCGTACGAGGAGCCGATGGTTCAAGCGGCCGGCCGCTTGGGCAGCGCAACGATCGCGGTTCCGGGCATCACCTGCTGGCCGCGCTGGTTCGTGGCCCAGGTGATGAGCTTCACCACGCATTCGCCATTGGTGTCGATCTCCTTGGCTTCGACACGGCCACCCAATCGCACGACGTCGCCCAAATAGACGTGGGCGCGGTACTGGCCAGTGATCGCACGCAGTTGTCCCGCGTCACCCATCCAGTTGGTCAGAGAGTGGATTTGCCAGCAGGTGCGCTGGATGCCCACGTCGTAGGCGATCTGCGCGCCCTGCAGTTGCGCGGCATAGTCGTTGTAGTGAACGGAGTAGACGGGCTCCAGCGCGTGGGTCCGGGGATCGCGGAAAGCCCATTTGGGGTGCTTGTGGTAGCGCTTGAGCGCGACCGCATGCGCTGCCACACGCGGGATGGGGGCCGCACCGGCGGCAATGAAGGCGATGAAGTCGGTCAGGCCCAGTGGCCCCTTGGTGATGACATCCATCTCATCGCCGACCTGCACGTCGTCCCAGTAGCGCGTCTCGGCACCACGCGGCCGCTCGGCCAGGATCTGCGTCTCGATTTCGGCGATCTCTTCGTCCTTCCAGGGATGAGGCACCTCGATGGCGCGGCTCTCGCGGCGCTTTTGCATCTCGCCACGCTCGAAGCGCATGCGCGAACAGATGAAGGTGGCCTTGAGCTCGCCCTCGTCGTTGCGGTATTCCTGGCGCAGGTAATCCTTGATGCGCCGGCCACCGAAGTTGCTGTCGTCGATCGGTCCATCGAAGCCGTCGAAGGTCACCTTGGCCGTGATCTTCTCGCCCACGCGGATCGGCTCGTTGAAGGTCATCTTCGTTTCGGCATGGAATCCGCCCAGGCCGGGCCAACCCACCTGCACCGAACCCAGGCAGGCAAAGATGAAGCTGGGGGGCGCGACCAGCGTGCTGTAGGGGCCGTCCTTCGCGTAGCTGGCGTCTGTCCACAACGGGTTGTCGTCGCCAATGCCCTCGCAGAAACGCATGATCGCCAAGCGCGTGGCGTACTCGTTGTTCAGGCAGGACTCGGTGCGCAGCTCCGTCCCGATCAGGGCTCGCATGTCATCGAGCATCTTGTCGGTGAACTTGCCCAGGGCCAGCTCTTTGCTGATGCCGGCGTCAGTTGCCTCTTTGTTGTTCATATATGCGAACTCATGGTCGTAATTGCGATATGGAACTGTAGGATCTTGGAGAGGAAGGGTCAATGCGGTTTTTGTGCAGCCGGCATCCGCAAAAGCCGCTCACCGAAAAACAGGGCAACTGCGTGATCCCGCGTTCGGAAAACGCGGACCTCGGCTCCCGAACATCGCCATGGACGAGCGGCAAATCCGACTCCTAGACTGGGCCGCAAATGGGCGTGTGCGCGAGTGGCACGCTCGCCCTACAACGAGCGGAGACTTCCATGCCCCATTCCTTTGGCCGCCCCAGTCGGCGGGTGTTTCTTTCCACCGCAGCGCTCGCCCTCGGCGATGCAGGGCTTTGCAGTTCAGCACTGGCCCAAGGCAGCCCGGCGCCTACGACCTATCGTGGGAACCAACACCGCCCCACACAGGATCTGCTGGAATGGCATGGCCGGGGCACACGAGAGACAGCACTCGAACCCGGGCTTCCCATCGTGGACCCCCACCACCACCTCTTTGGCACCAGTGCCGACAGGCTCTACTACCGCCGCGAGGACATGGAGAGCGACCTGGCATCGGGTCACAAGATCGTTGGCACGGTGTACATCGCTGCCTACGGCGCTGGCTGGCGCACCGACGGACCGCCAGCAATGCGCTCGCTCGGAGAGGTCGAGCGCATCGTCGCCTTGAGCGCGGAGCCGCTCAACACACCCCAGGGTCCTTGCCGCCTGGCAGCGGGCATCGTCTCGGACGTGGACCTGGCACTGGGGGTTGCGGTGGACGAGGTGCTGCGGGCGCATGTGGAAGCAGGCAAAGGCAGATTGCGGGGAGCACGCTTTTATGCGACCCACCACGACAGCGACCTCAAGAAATTCATTCCCAATGCCCAGCCCAACATCATGGGCGACGTCAACTTCCGCCGTGGCTTCGCCTTGCTGGACCACTACGGCCTCAGCTTCGATGCACTGATCTATCACACGCAACTGCGGGAACTGGCTTCGTTGGCAGACGCGTTTCCCCGCACCCCCATCGTGCTGAACCATGTAGGCATGCCGGTGGGTGTACTCGGATTCCAGTCTCAGCAAGCCAGCGTTCGGCGCGAGTGGGAACGCGACATGCGCTTGCTTGCCGCCAGGCCCAACGTGCGCGTAAAGGTCGGGGGCTTGGGCATGCCCATTTTCGGATTCGGATTCGAGGCGGGGGAGAAGCCCGCTGACTCCCAGGCTCTCGCGCAGGCATGGAAGCCCTTGATGGATGTCTGCATCGATGCATTCGGCCCGAGGCGATGCATGCTGGAAAGCAACTTCCCAGTGGACAAGCAATCCGGTGGCTACGTTCAATTGTGGAACGCCTTCAAGCTGGCCACTCGCGCGCTATCCCCATTAGATCGCCAGGCACTCTTCTACCGTACTGCATGCCAAACCTACCGCTTGCCCGAGCTCGAACATGCCTGTGATCAAGCCTGGCCGGGGAACGCATCGGAAAGCAAGTAGGCCGTGCTCAACGCCTGGTGCTTCTGAGCCACTGAGTCGTCGCCCCGTTGGGTCAGGGAGCCGTTCAAGCGCGGTGCCGCGCCCGTTCTCGGACCACCAGAATTCGCCCACCTCAAGACGGGCCGGTTAGCTCACCTCGCCGGCAGACCGCTATCCGATCGCGCGGGAGAAAGCCACCGCACCAGGCAAAGCCGGATCCATTAATGAGTTCCGCTCAAGAACGTATGCGGATTCATGCCCTTAATCAAAAGGTCCGGTACTCCTACCATCAATGGGCGATGTGACGGGGTCCGTGCAAGGCAAGTGATTCCACCAACGCAACGGCATTTCGCATCCACGCAGAAGGTCGAAATTGGCCTCGGATCTTCAACAAACAAGCCGTCGCCGTCGAAGGGCAACTCAGACGGTCAAATGCACTCCCGGTCAGTTCCGCACCTCTTCAGACACACCAGGAAAAAAACCATGCAGACAGAAACCCTAGAGCAGCGAATCCAGAAACTGGAAGACAAGGTCTCCCTGAAAGCAATCGTCGACGCGTTCTCCAACCTTGCGGACCAGAATGATCTGGCCACCCAGTCGTTGCTGTTCACCGAAGACGCGATCGTGGACACCTATTTCGAAGGGCAGCTTTTCGCGTCGCTCAAAGGACGCAAGCAGATCGAAGAGACCTTTGCAGGCTTCATGGCCAACTTCGAGACGTCCTATCACATCAACGGCCAGCACACCGCTGAAATCGATGGCGACCGCGCGACGGCTATTCACTATTGCCTGGTGGTACTGGTCAGCGCAGAGAACGGCCAGAAGATCAGAAATACCAACGGCGTTCACTACCGCGACGAGTACGTCCGCCAAGGCGGCCAATGGCTGATCTCGAAACGGACGTCACATTTCGCCTGGCGTGACAAGCAAGTGGTAGGCATGTAGCAGCCAGCGAGTTGCCTTGAAGTCCCGGAGCGATCAAGTACCACGCCGCCAGCAGGGCCGGACACGGCGGTTGATTGCCAAGCCTTCTTCAACGACAGAAAGCCCCGAATGGCGAATATCCTCATCCTCGGTGCCCACGGCCAGATAGCCCGCGTGGCAACCGAGTTGTTTCTGCAGAGAACGGACGCGCACCTCACGCTCTATCTGCGCCGTGCCAATCGGCTCAAGCTCGCAGGCCCTGCAGACCGGGTGCGTGTGGTGGAAGGCGATGTTCTGGACATGCGCGCGCTGCAAGAGGCGATGGCGGGCCAGGACGTCGTCTATGCCAACCTCGCCGGTCCGTTGGAGCAGCAAGCGCAGGCCATCGTGAAGGCGATGAATGCGGCCGGCGTCAAGCGACTCATCTTCATCAGCTCGATGGGTATCTACGACGAGATCCCGGGCGAGCGCCACGGCAGCATTCTGGATCCCTACCGTCGCGCGGCAGTAGTCATCGAGGCGTCAGATCTCGACTACACGCTCATAAGGCCCGCATGGCTCAGCAACCAGGATGAAGTCGCCTACGGCACCACCCAGAAGGGAGAGCCGTTCAGGGCCTCTGCCGACACCGTTTCTCGCAAGAGCGTGGCCGATCTGGTGGTCAAGCTGGCCACCACGCCGGGTCTTGGGCTGCGCAGCAGCCTCGGCATTCACAAGGCAAAGTAATGGACAGCAAACGCCGCAACATCCTCCTCGCGATCGTCCTGGCGAGCTACGCGATGATCGTGCTCGACATTTCGATCGTCATCACCGGTCTGCCCAAGATCCGTGAGAGCCTGGGCTTCTCCCCCACCGGCCTTTCCTGGGTACACAGCGCCTATACGCTGGCCTTTGGCGGCCTGCTGCTGCTCGGAGCTCGCGCTGGCGACTTGATGGGCCGGCGCCGAATGTTCGTCGTCGGTCTTGCCCTGTTCACGGCAGCATCGTTGGCCATAGGCCTGGCAGGGTCCCCGACGTGGCTGGTCGTGGCCCGAGCAGTGCAGGGCGTGGGTGCGGCCGTTCTTGCGCCTTCAACACTGGCCTTGCTGTCAACCAATTTTGCCGAAGGACCTGAGCGCACCCGTGCATTGGGCTTGTACGGTGCCGTGGCCGGCGTTGCTGCAAGTGTCGGATTGGTGCTGGGCGGCATTCTGGCGGACCTGTTCTCATGGCGAATGGGGTTCTTCATCAATGTCCCGCTCGGCCTGCTCCTCATCTGGGGCGCGCAGCGCTACATCGCCGAAACGCCTCGAAGCACAGGGCGCTTTGACCTCCTCGGCGCGCTTCTGTCCACTGCCGGCATGGTCGCCTTGGTCTATGGCCTGGTACATGCGGCCGAAGAAAGCTGGTTGCATTGGGGAACCGGAGGGCCGCTGGTGGCCAGCGTCGTACTGCTGGCGCTTTTTCTGATGCATGAGTCCCGCGCCCCTCAGCCCATCTTGCCGCTGCGGCTGTTTGCCAGCCGCGAACGCACGGGCGCCTATGCAGCTCGCGTACTGTTCCTGGGAGGGATGATCGGCTTCTGGTTCTACACGACGCAGTATCTGCAGGGTGTGCTGGGAATGCGCCCGCTGCAGGCCGGCATGGCGTTCCTGCCCGCTACGCTGGTCAACTTCGCGGTAGCCCTGGCTGTGCCGTGGCTGACAAAGCGCGTCGGCAATGCCCGGCTGCTGGCGGGCGGGCTGGCGATCTCGGCACTGGGCATGGCCTGGTTGAGCCAGGTGGGAGCTGACACTTCCTACCTGCTGGGTGTGGCCTTGCCAATGTTGCTGATTGGCGCTGGTCAGGGGGCATCACTGGCCCCACTCACCATCGCCGGAGTGTCCGGCGTACCGGTTGAAGATGCCGGGTCGGCTTCGGGCCTGGTCAATGTGGCGCACCAACTCGGCGGCTCACTCGGCCTGGGCCTGCTGGTGGTGGTCTTCGCCGCCGCTGGCCCCTCCGGTCTCGACGTCCATGCAGAGCTGGCACATCGCATCGACTCTGTGATGTGGGCCGGCGCGGTCATGCTGGCCTTGGCCCTGGTCGTCGCGCTGGTCTGCATCGTCCGGCGCCCCACCACGGCAGTCCACTTGGAATCGGAGAAGGCCGCCTTGCCTTGAGAGTTGTTCTGCACTGCACCGGGCTGCGCGACCGGATAGCCGACCTGCTCACGGCGGTGGGACGTGGAGTCAATCGAAACGGCCTCGCGCCTGCAATGAGAAACCGGGGTCTCTTCCCCCCGAAAGGAGCCTACCCATGGTCAATGAACACCACGGCCTCGACCTGCTACCCCTCATCACGTTGCTGGCCTCGGGGGTCATTGCCGCGCCTTTGTTCAAGCGTCTGGGACTGGGCTCTGTGCTCGGCTATCTGGCCGGCGGCATGGTCATTGGCCCGTTTGGCTTGCGCCTGTTCACCGACCCGGGCGCGATCTTGCAGGTGGCCGAGCTGGGCGTGGTCCTCTTCCTGTTCCTGGTGGGACTGGAGATGCGGCCTTTGCGGCTGTGGGGTATGCGGCGACAGATCTTCGGCTTGGGTCTGGCCCAGGTGGTCGTCTGCGCAGGGCTGCTGACGATGGTCGGCCTGGCAGCCGGCCTGCCAACCGCGCAGTCCTTTGTCGCGGGGGCGGGCTTTGTGCTGACCTCGACGGCCATCGTCATGCAACTGCTGGAAGAGCGGGGCGAGATGGCCACAACCGGAGGCCAGCGCATCGTCTCCGTGTTGCTGCTTGAAGACCTGATGATCGTGCCGTTGCTGGCAATGGTCGCTTTCCTCGCCCCCGTCGTCCCTGGCGCGACGGCACCTGCTGCCGGGATCGACTTCGCAGCAATCGCCATGGGGATCGCCGCAATCGCCGCGCTGATCGTCGTGGGGCGCTATCTGCTCAACCCCCTGTTCGGCCTGCTCGCCAATGCAAAGGCGCGTGAAGTCATGACGGCGGCCGCGCTGCTGGTGGTACTAGGAGCAGCGCAGGTGATGGAAATCGGCGGCATGTCCATGGCCATGGGCGCCTTTCTTGCCGGCGTGCTGCTGTCGGAGTCCAGCTATCGGCATCAGCTGGAGGTCGACATCGAGCCGTTCCGCGGCATTCTCCTGGGACTATTTTTTCTGGCGGTCGGAATGTCGCTGGACTTCTCTGTCGTAGCGACAAGCTGGCGCAGCATCCTGGCCCATGTCGCGGCCTACATGGTAGTCAAGGCATTGGTGATCTATGCCATAGCCCGGCTATTTCGCTCCCCCCACCTTGAAGCGGTCAACCGCGCCGTCTTCATGGCACAAGGCGGGGAGTTCGCCTTTGTTCTGTACGCCGCAGCGGCCAGCGCTGGCATCATCGATGCCGAGCAGAACGCCATGCTGACTGCCATCATCATTGTCTCGATGGCCATCACCCCCTTGGCCACGGCGTGCCTGAAATATGCCGGTAAACAGCGCGGCGCATCCACGGAGGGATTCGAGGGCCCCGACGGGCGCAAGGGCGTTGCACTGGTGATCGGTTTCGGCCGCGTCGGCCAGATCGCCAGCCAGTTCCTGCTCGCCCAGGACTACGAAATCAGCATCATCGACACCGACGTCGAGATGATCAAAGTAGCGCGCCAGCTCGAATTCGACGTGTACTACGGAGACGGCACCCGCCTGGATATTCTCCACGCGGCAGGCGCTGCCCAGGCCAGAGTGGTGCTGGTCTGCGTCGACCGGCCCGATGACTGCACCAGGATCACCGAGCTACTCAAGGCAGAGTTTCCGCAGCTCACCGTGCTGGCACGAGCTCGCGATCGGATACACAGCTTGGCGCTTATACGGGCAGGCGCCGACGTGCAGGTGCGCGAGACCTTCGAGACGGCGGTGCTGCTCGGAACGTCCGCACTTGGAAAGTTGGGCGTCGACACAGCTGAGATCGCGAAGATCAGTCGGATTATCCGAGAACGGGACGAGCAACGCTTGCAGATAGAACTGCTGGACGGCATCAAGGCTGGTAGTACCCTTTTCAGGGGCCGCTCGATAGGCTAGTCGTTTCATACGACGATCCACAAAGAATCGGTGGAGGCGGAAATGGCCCGTCTATATACGTTCGGAGACCACAGCAAGCTCACGTGCAATTCCCTGGATTCCACCGATTTCGCAGTGCACGATTTTTGCTACTGGAGCTTAGCCTTGTCAGTATGCGTTAGCCAACTTTGCCGGCCGATCTCAACGAAGTCAACGTCACGGAGCAGAAGCAAAACCTGGAGTGCTCAACGCCGCTCGTCGGTCATCGCGACGCATGGGCGCTAGCCGATTTGGGGTATCTCACAATTTGCGGAAAACTCAATCGAAGGAAGCGCCCAGTGTCCACACCATTGCCAGGAAAGTGCGCGCCTTCGATGCTCAATAGACACCTGCTGCAAGCTCCACTAATCCTCTGGATCGCGAATAGCGCGGGAAGTCGAAGTCTGATCAATATGGATGAGCTCGGTGGCTCGGCAGCAGTGTTGCTGAAGTGTTGATTCGGTGTAAACCACACCAGTACGGCGAATTGCAACTGTGTCGGAAATCAAAATCAAGAACTTGTCACAGTGTCGCTGAGACGCGTTTCAGGGACTCTTTCGCTCAGAATCCCCCGATTGAAAGTTCAGCTTGATCTGAGCTCCACTTACCTTCCTCATGGCTTCGTACACGATCACTGATTGGTTAAGGGCCACAACGGCCTAAATACTTGGAGATTGAAGGGGAGGCGCGTTTCGCTCCATTCAGCTTCTACCCACACCCCGCTGCGGGCCCAAATCCCAAGACACTGAGCCGCCTCGCACCGTAGCAGTCAACATCTTCCCTAACCGCGATTCGATCACTGGCCTCCACGGCACCAGACTGAACCCCATCCCGTCATCTAGCATTGCGAAGCGCCCGCTCGCAAGTTGAATACTGTGGCGGTAGACACCGCTGGTCTGTTGTCCATCTTTCAGCGCCCGATAGACCTGGCCAGTCTGATCCTGCAAACTCTTACCCACAGATGCCAGTTCGCGGTCGCGCAAACTCACAAGCAGGTTGCGAGCAAGGATCACGCGCTGTCCCTGTCGCTCCGCCAAGCCCTGTTCTGTGAGAAATTCCACGCGACTTTGCATCCCGCCTCGTACTTCAGCGCCAAAGCCCTGCCCAGCCAATCCACGGCTCTCACCCACCAGTTGCCTGTCAAGCCAGGTCGCGCCGATGGTGCGTACCTGCTGCTCGATAGGAAGATGCGACCGCAGTTCGAGGGCTTGACCAGGCGTCTTCCGCGCATCACGCTGCCTGGCTTTCTCCATCAGATCCGGCGGAACCTGCCAGACGCCATCTGTGATGCGCTCAACGATACCAACGCGGCGCAATGCCTCAAGCCTGCGTACGTGAACATCGACGGTGGCCTCCGGGGTGCGGTGGTTCATCGCTTTGAGGCGCACCAGATGCTCCTCCGTCCGGTACACCCCCTCTCTGGTGACGGCCGCAATGCTCTTGTCCACCGCCTTCTCCTGTCCGGATGGTCTGGCCTCAACGATTCCGTTGATGGGCAACGCCGTCAGGTCAGCACCAGCCGGAAGCTTCAGGTAGTGCGCCCGACCGTCAACGCCATCGACCACCAAATACCCCTGGTCTCGCAGTTCGTCGACCAGTCCCTTGCCCGCGATGCGGCCGATCACGGGCACGGTGGGCCGCTCGTCGATGACATACTCCCTTGGTAGCCCTTTCATGGCTCTGCGAATGATCGCCAGCGTGTCTTCGCGCTCGCCCATGGAGCCAAGGGCCGCCGCCATGCTGGGCTGGAGCTTCCAGCGATTCGCATCCATCCCCTCGGCCAGTCCCATCTTCTCGAGCTGCTGCAACCTGGCCCGCAGCACGTTCTGACGCTGCCGGTCTGATGGCTTGCCCGTCAGATCGATGTTGCCCGCATCGGCTTGCCGTATCAGGGAACGGTCCAGGCTTGTCAGCCGTTGCTGATCCACCTCACGCAGCAAACTTTGCCTGATCTCCGCCTCGGTGCGCGGCCCCAGCATCTCGGTCACGATTTCGCTGGCCCGCATGCGCATGCCGTGGGCCATGTAATCCGGAGAGATCACCAGGTCCTCCTTGCTGCTGGTACGCCCATTCAGCACGATGTGGGTGTGGGGGTTGTCAGTGTCCCAGTGGTCTACGGCCACCCAGTCCAGTTGAGTCTCGAGATCGATTGCCATGCGGCGCATGAGCTGGCGGGTGAAGCCTCTGAGGTCTTCCAGTTCCAGCCCATCCTCGGCCGAGACGATGAAGCGGAACTGATGCCGGTCACCCTGTCCGCGCTCCTGAAACGCATGGAGATCCGCCTTGTCGGTGCCAGCACCGTAAGCCTTCCCCTTCTGCCCATCGCGTGTGACGCCGTCGCGCTCGATATAGCGCAGGTGCAAGGCCGCAGAGTTCGGACTGGCCCGCCGGAGCACGACGAAGCGGGACTTGATGACCACACGCCGCGCGTTCGGCCCCAGGCGCTGCCCAGCCATGGAGGCCGCGACGCGACCGCGCCCGAAGGTATTGGCAGGTCTGCCAAGGTTCTTGCCAGAGGGCTTCGTTCCCGCCTTCGACACCTGCTTGATAACCTGCGACACGAATCTCGGCGAGCGCGCCCGACCGCGCGACTTCGGCGCCGCAGGCTTGGCCCGAAAGCCGTCCTCGTCATTGCGAGCCATGCCGACTCCGGCGCACCGTGGCGCAGCGCATCGGAGGCGGCACGCGGCAGAGGCCACTGCCATGCGGCCCCCAGTCTCTGCGCGGCACGCGCGAGACCCTTTGCGGTGCCGCCGCAAACCCACGTGCAGACTGGCTTTGAGGGGCGCGACGTGCCGCCCCCTTTATCTGGCCCTCCGTCTTCGCCTCCCGCATCCACTCCCGGCTCCGCCCCGCCACCAGCCACGCACCGAGTGCGCAGTGCCACCTGAAAGGCCGCGTAGGTGCAGCAGGCGCTGCACGCTGGCGGCAGGATGTCTGCACAGCGGAAGGCTGTCCGCGCGCACAGGTGAGCGCATTTCGGCAGCATCGGCAGCGCACCACTGAGCACGCCAGCAGCTCATGCTGAACGCTGGCCTGCAGTTCGCAGAAGCGCACCACACACTCTTTGCAGAAGCGAGAAGCTGTAGCGCTCATGGTGTGCTCCAGGTCCACAGTGGGTGCGCGCTGCCGATCACCGCTGACGCATCGACAGGACCGAAATACCGGCTGTCAAACGACGCCCGGTGGCCGTAGCTGAGCAGGAAAAGTTCGCCATCGACAAGCGACCTGCACTGCGCCCAAGGCGACAGCGGCCGGCCCACACCATCCACCGCCAGCACCGCCGCTACGGCCACACCATCGATACGCACGGTCCCCTCCCCCAAGCACACCGACTGCGGAGCCACAGCACCGATCCGCTTGAGCAAAGGAACGCCCGCAGGCAGGTATCCGCGCTGTGCCGCGAGGACCGCCACTCCAGCCGGAAGCCGGACCAGCACGATGCCACCGACGTGCAGCACATCGGGCGAGCCAATGCGGTACCAGCCACGCGCCACACTGTCGCTGGGGTTGTAGACCAGTCGCATCGGCAACTGCACCACGGCTGGCACCAGCAGCGCGGCAACACAGGCACCCATGCAAGCAATGAGCATGCAGCGGTTCATCGCAGCGCCTCACGCGCAAGGTACGCCGCGTGCCGCTCGGCCGTATAGACCGGCAGCGGCTGCCGCGCAGCCAACCGGTTGCTCATCGTGCGCCAGTAGGTGGCGGCAACGGTGCATGGATTGATGCCCAGCGCCTCGATGGCATCGATGGCCGCAAGCACCGCCTTGACCTGAATCTCGCCATCGGCTCGCAGCAATATGCGTGCGCCCGGTAGCACACCCGCCACGCGCTGTGTGTCCTCGAAGGGTGTCGGTGCCTGCAACACCAGGAGCTGCCAGAGCACCGTGCCATAGACATTGCCGATCCACTTCACGCGGCAGCAGATGGTGCCAGGCACGAACATCGCAACGCGCCGCCAGCGGTCCAGCACGATCTCCGCCGTTGGCTGGCCAAACCGCAGCCAGATGTTCACCCGATCCTCGACGAATGCAAGCGACACCCGCATGCGGGTGGGGCGCTGCGGCACCATCGCCTGCAGCGCAGTCCCCTGGATGGCCGACGCCAAATGAGATGCCGGCGCCGTCATGCCATGTCCTCCGGATACTCGCGCTCCAGCAGCTCGCGCAGCATGTCCGCTGCTGTCACTCCGTTGCGGAATGCGACAACCTTGATGCGCCCGCGCAGCACCGGCGTCACATCGATGGTGAGCCGCGCGGTGTAGATGGATGCCTTGGCCGGCATCTCGGGCGCATCCGCCTGCCGCACCCAGGCCGATGCCGGATCTGCGCCAGGCCGACGGCCGATGGAAGTGCGGCGCGGGCTCAGAGAGGGCTGGGGTTTTGTCATCGCAAGAGCTCCCGCACGGCCTGCGCCAGCGCCGCGACCTCGCGCGCGGCCAGACACAGCGGCGCCACTTCGCATGCCAGCCGCCCTGCAGCCACGCTGTCGGCGAACACGATGCGCTGGGAGACCTCAGTCTCCAGTGCGGCGAACGGCTGGTCCGCGAGCGCTGCACGCGCTTCGCGCCCGATCACCGTTCCGACCACGCGCCGGTTGATCACAAAGGCCGCGCGCAGCTGCGGCCGGAACACCCGGGCCTCTGTGATGAGCTGCACCATCTCATGGCTGGCCCACACGTCGTAGGCACTCGGCTGCACCGGGATCAGCACCAGGTCTGCCGCCAGCAGCGCGGAGCGCGCAAGCGCCGCGACCCTTGGCGGCCCGTCAATGACCACAAAATCCGCCTGCAGGGCGATCTGCGGCGCCTCCTGGTGCAAGGAGTCCCGCGCCAGCCCGAACACCCCGTACAGCCGTTCCTGGCCGCTCTGGAGCCGTCGTTGGGCCCAGTCGAGAGCTGACCCCTGCGGGTCGGCATCGAGCAGCGTGACGCGGCTGCCTTGCAGGGCCAGCTCGCCCGCCAGGTGCGTGGCAAGGGTGGTCTTCCCTGCCCCGCCCTTCTGGTTGAGTAGTGCGATGACCTTGCCAGGGCGGGTGCCCTGCTTTCCTGGCAAAAGGCTCTGGGGTTCTGGACTCGCTTGATTTTGAGTCGCAGAACCATTGCCCAAATTTTGAGCAGATTCTGCTCGCGCGCGCGTGACTTCCATTTATGTATCCCTTTAGATGTTTAGGGAGCGCCAAAACCGTTGCTGGGCGTAGGTTTCCGGTCGATTGGTGCGGGCGATCCACCGATACTTCTGCGGGTGATCCCCCGAGGGTCGTGCGGGCGATCCACCGAGCCCATCCCCAAGCCATCCACAGGTTCTTCAACAGAATTTGTGGACAAGTCGCTCCGGGGTCGGTTGTCCGGATCGGGCAAGAAGGCCAACCACTCGATACCGCCACTGCGCTCGATGGATAGCCAATAACCCGGCAGCGCCTGGCGCCGCGCCAGGTGGCGTACCTGCAGCGCAAAGTCGGATGGGCGCTGCAGGCTTCCCGACTTCAGGTGCAGGTGGCGCATGTCGAAGCGCCATCCCGCCTGTTGCCGACCGCCGTGCTTGCGCACGAGCCGGTACAGCCAGCGCTCAATGCCCCCGGAAAGCCGGAAGTACGTCGGATCGAGCGTGAGCACCAGCCCTTCGTCCATCACGCCGGTAAAGAACCAGTCGGCCAGAATGAGCTCAATGCCGTCGGAACGCCCCCCGGGCTGGACATACTCCTTCCACTCGTTGATCCAGGAGAAGCGATGCACCCGCCTGCCGCCGTTCGGGCGCTCGCGCTGGCGCAGCGTCGTGGCGACGGTGGTGGACTGCAGCCGGTCCAACGCTGCGCGCAGCGCCAGGTAGTCGCTGCGGCCGGTGCCACGCTGCGCAAAGCGCAGGATCTCGTAGGGCGTGGCCACCATCAGACGCGAAGGCGCAATGCCTTCCTTCTTGGCCTGGATGATCTGGCTCGCAGCCCAGATCAGCACGTCGGCGTCCCAGATGGTGGCGATGCCGTGCTCGGGCACCCCCTCCACCGTGAGAGAAATGCCCCCTGCTTCAAATCGGATCGGCACAATGCGCGGCGACTTGGCGAGCGAGAAGAACGGATAGGCCATCAGGTCCTGCGCATCGCGCAGCGCCATGTCGCTGCCCGGCAGCGCGCGGAACAGCGAAAGCTGCTCGCGTTCGTTCGGGCGCTTCGACATCGGTGGTGATCCCTCGTTTGAGCCGATCAACGCACGGAGTCGCGCTGCACGTAGCCGGGGTCCGAAGTCATGCCGTAGGCACGACCATCGGCCCAGGCGCGCAGGTCGGTGGCCGCATAGACCACCCGCGCACCAAACTTCCGAAACCGCGGCCCGCCGCCCAGCACACGCTGCTTCTCCAAGGTACGCGGCGAAAGCCGCAGGAAGGCACCCGCTTCCTCGGTGGTCAGGAACTCAGGATTTGCAGAAGCTGCGGGGACAGTCGCCGCAGAGGAATGCGGCGCAACCACTGCAACGGTACGGGACGGGAAAGAACTGCCAACGGCCATGACGGACTCCATCGCTGTCGATGGGCCGCAAACCATTCGCGGCCCGATGGAGGCAGTCTCGGGAATCGGGCCCGATCCAGACAGGGAGAGATTCAGCGCACCGGTTCGTCTCCGGGGGGCTTTGCAGCGGGATTCAGCACACCTGCCAAGGCCAGGTAACCGCCGTTCATGAACGCCTGGGCACGGCGCAGCAGATGGCGCACCTGTGCGCGTAACTCGCCATCCTCGTGCCAGCGCAGGACGACGGCTTCGAGGCCGAACAGGGCCTGGGCGATGTCGCGATGGGATGCGCCCGCTTGCGAAGCATCAAGCGCCTGCAGGGCGCGCAGGTGCAGCAAAGCGGCACGGGTGGCCGCCCGAACGGGCGGGATCCGATTCGCCTGGCCTTCCAGGGCCTGTGCCTGTTCGCGGTACCCGTCGAGCTGACCGCGAAGCCCCGGAATCAATGGCACGGCGCCCACATAGGCATCACCGTCCTCCAGCGTGCCCGAGAGCGACAAGCGCATGCGCAGCGCGCTGAGATCTGCGGTGAGCGCTAGGTCGTGGCCGCCCATCACCAGGCGCTTGCGGCCGGGGATACGCCACAGATCGAACCGGCGGGTCGCAGCACCGTGCGCATGCACGGCGCGCACGTGCAGCAGCCCGTCAGAGGGCGACAGCCACAACGGGTGTGCAACCCGTCCATCCAACCCTGGATCTTCGGCGACATCGCAACCCCCAGCGGGCAAAAGACACCACGCGCTTGCGACGATTCCAATCCGAGCGGTAGCCCGGATGGCGGCGCAGATACTCCCAGGCAAGAGCCTGCTCGTCGAGGTCCAGCACGTAGAGATAGGCGGCGGACACTGCCCACGGGGCGTGGGGAAGGTCTTCGGGGTTGGATGGGATCACGGAATCCTCCTGCAAAAGGAGGAACCTGCCACACAGGGAGAGTTACAGAGTCGCTTTTACGGCGAGGCCACCTCGCGCACCGGGCGATCCTGAAACGGATGTGTCAGTCAGTCGTTAATCGAGCCGTCGCGCTGCGCGTCGGCCAGGTAGCCCGAGAGCGTCTGGCGCGGCTTGAAATGCGGATCGGCCACGATGCGCATGCCGCGTGGGCCCCGCACCTTCTCAAGGGCGGAGAGGCTGACATGCCCCAACTCGGGACTCCCAGTGCCCGCATCGCACAGCCCGAACGCCCGGTCTCCATCGGCATCCAGCTCCGTCAGCAACCACACGGCCCCTGCATCCAATGTGTAGAGCTTGACGACCGGCAGAGGATCCAATGACTCACCGCGCGCACGCGCTGCGCCGTTGATTCGCATCAAGCGTTGCTGCTCATTGGTAAGAAATGTCATTGGAGGTATCCGGGAGACTGAATACTACTTCGGCCCCTGAATCGCACAAGTCGGAAAACCGCCAAGGCAATGGGCCGTTGGGTGAACACCCAAAGTTGATTCTAAGAGTTAAAGATAACGTGGTTTTAATTGTGGTGAAACGCAACGCTCCTGGGCATGCAAAAGCCAGGAGTACAGCGCGGGCGCCCGACCGGCACAACGACGTTTGACGCAGGTCCCGCACGGGCCTTCGGCGACGCCGTGCGCCACCTGCGCACACTGGACGGCGTTGCCCAAGAAACGCTGGCGCACCTGGCCGGTGTCGAGCGCTCGCACATGGGCAAGATCGAACGCGGAGAGCACATGCCGACGCTGGCATTGATCCTGAAGATCGCACGGGCATTGGGTCGCAGCGCCAGCGAACTGATGCTGGAAACCGAGGCCCGGTTGCCCAAGAGCGAGGAATGACGCTATGTTGGCCGTCGATACATACCGACGGCCAACGCACTGCGGCTACGCCACAATCCTCCCCGCAAGACGCGCCTCACGCGCGTAGGCACTCAGCCGCTTCTGCGGAGTGAAGTGCAGGTCGCGTTCCACTGTAAGCCTCAGCCGACCGCGCACGGTCGCAAGTTCTGCCAGGCTGACCCAACCCAACTCGGGATAGCCCAGACCCAGGTCGCACAGCCCAAACACATGGTCGTGATCGTCCGGATCCATCTCGGTCAGCAGCCAGGTCCCACCGGCATCCGGGGTGAACAGCCTGACCACCGGAGTGGGGTCGAAGTTTTCTTGTTCAAGAGACTGCCGGCGGTTGGCCAGCAGTTGCGCGCGTTGTTCGTCCGTAATGAGCTTCGTCATGGTCTTCTCCTTGGAAGGAATCAGGGCGGGATTGCCCGAGACCGGAAGCAGCACGGCGCAGCGCAGCCGTCAGGGTTCGAAGACGGCCGCCAGGACGCCAGCGTGCGCCGCACGCGCAGACCTTGACGGCGAGAACGGCGTGATACGGTGAGGGAAACAGCAAGCCAGCCCGTCCACCACGCAAGTCGGTCCTCGGAGACACAGCCCTCCCTGTCGATCCGGCAAGCCGGTTCGGCCGTATCGAAGGGGACGCCAAGCACAGCGCGGCGGGGATGGGCCTCAGGTCGATCCCCAGGAGGCAAGCACAGCGCGCAGCACCGCAGGGGCGAAGGCGTCAGCGATGAAAGCCCGTAGGGACGAGACGCCACCGGTGGCTCGGTGCACAGCACGCCAGCGCGATCCGGCAAAGCCGGAGACGCACACATCCGTAAAGCCACAAAGACACATTGACGCAAAACGCCAGTTCCGTAAACCCATCACGACGGATCTACGGAAACCCGCAAAGCAGCAAATCCACAGATCCAACAATGCGCCAATCCGCACACACGGATGAACGCTTTCTCGTATTTCCCTACTACCGCAGGGCGGAACAGCTCACGATCGTCGCTTCCCACCGAAGCAATGAGACAAAAGCGCCCCGCCGAAGCGGGGCGCCGAGGGCGACGTCAGTCGCCCTTGCTGCGCGACCAGATCAGGTTGTGTGCGCCGTCCTCGCCTTCGACCAGGCGGGCATAGAGGGTGGCAGGGAACGACGGGTCATCCAGGGTCACGGACAGGTAGGGGCGCTCCGCCTTGCTGAGCTTCTTCCACGCCGCGCCGATCTCCAGCCCGTTGCCGGCGACGACACGGTAGTCCGGCGCGTTCTCGCTTGCCTTGTCGCTGGGCACGAGCCGGACCTTGACGTTGAGCGTCAGGGTGCGAACCGTGCCGGTGTAGCTGCCGTTCTGTGTGGTGAAGGTGCCGATGTTGGCCATGATGAAGTCCTTTCGAGGTTGTCCAGGTCGCGCCCATCGCGGCCTTGGCGTGATCCGATGGGCGAGGGTCGGGCGCGCCGCATCCCGCAGCGAAGCACAGGGGCCGCAGCGCAGCGAAGGACCGGTAGGCCCGAGAAATTTGCCGCGCGAGGAATCCGCGCAGCGGAGGGGAAATTTGTCGGGCTGGACGGTTGCGGCGAAGAAGCCCGAGGCGACGCAAATGAAGTGCAGCACCGCCGTGCCCGAGCCAGGATTCACGGCAAAACAAGGCTGCTGCGGGTGTGATCCTGTACAGAAAGGGCTCATGGCCACCGGCGCCTGTCCGCCTCACCGTCGCGCAGCGCTTGCGGCACAGCGCCCGAAGCGACTCATGCCAGCCGTCACCGACGCTCAAGCATCAGACAATTCACGTTGCGGCAGGTACGGCGCAAATCCTGCGCACGGCCGCGGGAGAAGGTCACGAAGTCGTCCTGGTAGTACGGACGCATGCTCGCATCCACGGGCTATCGCGCCATTCCCATGGGCTGGTGTCCACGCTGCAGCGCCTCGAGCTTGGCCGCAATGCGCGTCTCCATAGTCGTCCGCTGCACCGCCACCAGCGTGACAGCGGCCTCACACACGACTTCGCCCGTGTCGCAGGCCTGCACACGGAACGTCGCGCTCCGCTCCCCCATCCGTTCAAGCCATCCGCGCAGCCTCAGAGAAGACCCTGGCGGGCTCGGGCCTCGGTGGTCGATGCGGATCGTTCGGCCCACCACCACTTCAGCTTCATCGACATGCTGCTGCATCTCCCGGATGCAGATGGATTCGATCACCGCCACCAGGTAGCCGGTGGCAAGGCATCCAATCAGCCGCTCTGCATACCCGCTGCCGTGAGGCAGCCGGGCAAAGAGCGACTTCGCCGTCTGGTCCGCCGGTACGGTATAGGACTCTTCAAAGAATATCTCGCTGACGCCTTGGTGGTTCATGGGTATTCGGGGTGCGTTGTCACAAGCCAGATCAGCGCAGGATTGCGGGTGATCGGTGCAGCTCGATGCTCCCGTGTCACGCAGAATCCTTCCACCCGCCGCAGCGAGTTCTGGCGTAGCGCGCCGCTCGGGTTGCAGCGGACTTGGTGCCCCGGAAGTCCCAACGCGCGTGGCAGACCTGCCGCGCGCGTCGCGCCCATTCAAAAAAGCCCCGACCCAACGGCCGGGGCTTCATACTCACGCCGCAGCGTGTGCATCCGCGTGGACCTCCGAAACGGCGTTGCCGCTGGTATCGACGCTGGCATCGGCATCAGTCTCGCTTTCCCGCCCGGTTTTCGCTTCGACTTCGACAGCCGCTTCCTGGCCCCTGAACATCACCGGTAGCCACCCTGTCCCCACAGCCAGCCGTTCGGCCTCGCTCGCAAGCTCGGCCTTCCTGAGCTTGCCCAGCCGGTTCACCTGATCAGGCGCAAACACTTGCACCGCTTCCAGCGCCTTGGCTTTCGAGACATGCTCGAAGTAGCCTGCGGCGGTCGGTGTCCACCAGTCGTGCATGTCGAAGTTCACGGCCTGCGCCAGCGCGGTGGCGGGGATTTCTCCTTCCTGCGACGCCAAGGCGCTGACTGTGCAGGCCACGCACACCGCCAACAATGACAGCAGCTCCTGCTGCGGGAAAACCAGCAGTTCCGCGAACAGCCCATCCGAGTCGCTGGGCAGGCGCTGGGCCCAGACGTCCCGCACCTTGCGCATGCCCACGGCTGCGGGGGCATCGGCCATGTCGGGCGCATGCAGTCCAAGCCCATCCTGGGGTGTCGCAGAAATGTTGACTGCCGAGTCTCCCGCCCCGTAGCTCTCCACGATCACCCGCAGCGCAAGGCGATGCACCAGGACCACCAGCGCAACGTGGGGATGTCGCGCCACCTCGGCCTGCAGAGCCACCGTGCGATGTGCACTGAGGCGCTTCGCCAGCTTCTCCGAGATTCCGGACTTGGCGGACTCGTCGGTGTCGGCATCCGAGTTGCCGCCCGACCCGCCCTCCTCCTGCCGCGCCTGATCCCGCAGGGCCTTGGCCTGTTCCTCCCGCAGCAGGCCACGATGCACCAGGACCCCGCCCATGTGGTCGACCGACACGATGGCACCGGCCAGCGCCACCACGGCGGGCGGATACTCCACCAGCTGGCGCTCCATGGCCTCCAGTTCATTGCCCAGTGCGTCCATGGCGTCGTGCAGCGCCTGCGCCTGCTCGTCGGTCACGTCCTCATTCTCGTCGTCCAACTGCTCCTGCAGCTTCACCTGCTGGTCTTCCAGCTTGGCTATGCGCTTGGCCTCGGTCTTGGTGGGTTCCCGGCGTGTGCTGCGCGCCCTCTGGAACTGATAGAGGTCAGATGCCGAGGCACGCGGAGCGGCATCCACCCAGGCCCAGCCTTCGGCGCGCACCTGCTCAGCCACAGGGGCGAGCTTGTCCCGCGCCAGGGAGTCCAGTAGTGCACCATCGGTCAGAAAGATGCCGTTCTGCTCATCCGCGAACAGATCACGCCGAACACCGCCGCCCGCCTGTTCGTAGGCCTCCAGCCCAACAAAGCGCGCCACCGCATCACGGCTCGCGTCGATCTCTTCACTGGTCAGGTGATCGCGCAGCGCGTCCGGGCTGCGCTGCCACTGCGGCGCGTCGTAGAACGCAGCCTCCTGCGCCGCATGGTCGTCGGTGATGGCCAGCGCCATCAACTGCTCCAGCGTCACGGCCTGCGTCCCGAAGTCTGCCAGCAAGCGGGGCGAGACGTTGGCAAGTTTCAGGCGCCGTTGCACTACCAACGGCGTCACACCGAAATCTGCAGCAATGTCCTCCACTGGGCGGCCTTCGGCCACAAGGTCTTTCCAGGCAAACAGCTCTTCAATGGGCGACATGGACTCGCGCTGAATGTTCTCCGTCAGGCTCACGGTACGCGCTGCATCGTCCTGCACCAGCAGGCAATAGACCTCATGGTCCTTCACCAGCTTGCGGCGCTTGACCAGCAGTTTGAGTGCTGCGAGGCGCCGTCGTCCGGCCACCACCTCGTAGTGCTCGCCATCGGGCGCGGCCACCACGGTGAGGTTTTGCAGCAGGCCCACGCGGGCAATGCTCGATGCGAGTTCGGGAATCGACGTGCCGCCACTCTTGCGCACGTTGCGGCTGGAGGGCCGCAGCTTGGACAGCGGGATCAGCAGCAGTTCCTGCGAAGCCGCCATGGCGGCGGCGGTACTGCCCGTGGCGATGGCGTTGGTTTCTTGAAAGGTAGCGGTGTTCATGGTGAAGCTCCTATCGGTCAAAGAAAGAGAAGGGGGAAAAAGGGAAGCGAGACAAAAAAGGAATGGCAGGAGGGGGCAGCGCCCCTCCGGGGTGAAACTCAGCCCTTGAGCTGGCGCATCCCATCAGCCAGCAGCCAAAGGGCGCGGTTCAGGCGCAGGTTCTGGTCGATGCTCTGCACGGGCCGCGTGCTCTGGCGGCGTCCGTTGGCGGCGCGGGCGCGCAGGCCGCCCTTGATGAGGTTTTCTTGGGTGCGGTTGAACACGCTCCACAGGTCCCGTCGGTCATCGTCCGTGCGGCGGGGCATCAGGATTTGGGTTTCCGTGATGGGTGCGGGCTTGGCGGGGTCGTCGTACTTGAGGGTCAGCGCGGCGCGGGCGAACACCTCCGATTCCCCTGCGTCCAAGGTGATCGCCTGCATGGACTCACGGGACTGCTGGGCCTGCCCGAAGCCATTCAGGACCTCATACGCGCCCTCGATAACCTGCCCAGCCACATCGCCCTTGTGGGGCACGCGCACATCGGCCACGGTGTCGCCGCACACCAATCCGTTCTGGCAGACGAAGCGGAACATGCCCGCCAGCATCTGATAGCTGCTCGTGCCGTCATGCGAGTTGAGCAGGATGATTTCGTTGGCCTCGCGGCCATTGATCTGGCTGGCATGGCGCAGGCGGATCATGTGTTTGGTGAAGTCGCGCCGCCCCTCCTGGCGCACACGGGTCTGGCAGACCATGAAAGGCTGGAAGCCTTCTCCTCTCAGCTCCTGCAGCACGGTGGCCGTGGGGATGTAGCTGTAGCGCTCGGAACGGCTGCCATGTGGGGCCTGCGCGAAGATGGACGGGGCCACCGCCCTGATCTGGTCATCCGACAAGGGATGTTCCGAGCGAAGCACCGGCGATTGCGGCGCGAAGCTGGATAAACGGGATGCGAGTTGCATGGTGATTTCTCCTGACGAAGTTGGCTGTTGAAAAAGCCTCACCGGATTCCTAGATTCAGAGCCCTCTTCGGGCTTCCGGTGGGGTCGGCACGAAGAACCCGGTTGGCCTCGTTGCCACCGTCTTTCCTGAGTTCATCGCCCGCGACGGTCAGGAGCGCGCGGCCGGGTGCCGTCAAGGAGACAAGCGCAGGGTGGGTGCGGCCCGCAGGCGCAGCCGAGGACACGGCCCTGCGCGCCTTGACGGCACCCGGCCGCGGGCTACAGTCGCGAGCAAGGTGATGGATTCAGGAAAGATGGCTGGACAGGCAGCAGCCCGCTCTTCACGCCGACCCCACGCAAGCGAAGCGCGCAGCGCCGCAGGCGCGAAGGCCGATCCGGCACAGCCGGTTCGGCGGTATCCCAGGGGCGCCAAGCCCAGCGCGGCGGGGATGGGCTGCAAGCCGATCCCCTGGAGGCAAGCGCAGCGCGCAGGCCCGGGTCAGCGAGCCGGGTCGAAGGCGTCAGCCGAGCAGAGCGAGGGAAGGATAGAAGCCCCTAGGGGGCGAGACGCCGCAGGTGGCTCAATGCGCAAGCACGACAGCGCGATCGGCCAGAGACGCACAGACCATGCAGCCGGCTCCCCACGACATGGGGCCATAGCCATATGAGAGTCACTTGCTCTCCGCCTAGGCACAATGACACTTGCCATGGAAGTACAAGAATTGCAAGACGAAGAACTGATTGCCCAAGCCCAAAAATGGCGGCTGCGGGCACTGCGCGGGGAAAGGGAAGCGCGCGGTATGGCGCACGAGTTGGAACGCGAAGTGCGCAGACGATTTGGCAGTCCCAAGACCGAAGCCCACCACTCGCTCAAAGAAGTGCGCACGCTGGAAGAACTACCGCGACGGCGATAGCGCTTGGTACGCCTGCAAAGCAACCCGGACTCGCCAAGAGATATGCAGTCAACTTACGCTGGCAGGCATTCAGACAAAAAAATAGCCCCTTTCGGGGCCACTTTAGTTTCCGTACTTTTTCCGTATGGGCAAACAAAAATGCCCGCTTGTTAGCGGGCACTTCTGCTGCAAGCCCTGGTTTAGCTTGCAATGTTTGGTAGGCGCGATTGGACTCGAACCAACGACCCCCACCATGTCAAGGTGGTGCTCTAACCAGCTGAGCTACGCGCCTAAGGATGCATTCGAGACCACGAGTATAGCATGGGTTTTTGGCGTTTTTGAAATCTTGCGTCTATCTGCGCCGAGCCGAGCGCACACCGGCCACTTCGGACACCACGCCCAGCACCTTATTCAGCCGTGCGGCATCCACCACCTCCACGGTAAACGTCATCCACGCCGTGCCTTTGACCGACTGGGTCTGCACGCCGATCACGTTCATCTTTTCCTTGGTAAAGACTTCGGAAATGTCGCGCAGCAGGCCCTGGCGGTCGGCGGCCTGCACCGCCACATCCACCGGGTACACGGCCGCGGATTCCTTCTTGCCGTTGCCCCACTCCACCGGGATCACCCGCTCGCCATTGCGCACCGACATTTCGCGGAAATTGCTGCAGTCGGCGCGGTGGATGCTGACGCCCTTGCCGCGCGTGACAAAGCCCAGAATCGCATCCGGCGGTGCCGGTTTGCAGCACTTGGCCAGCTGCGTCATCAGCGAATCCACCCCCACCACCAGTACCCCGCCGGGTGACGACTTTTCAGTATTGCGGGATTTCTTCAGCAGCACCAAATCGTCGGGCGCCAGCACCGGCTCGGGCGGGCGCAGCAGGGTTTCAATGGTACGCAGCGAAAACTCGTCCTTGCCCACCACTTCGAACAAATCATCGGCCGACTTGAAGCCCAGCCGGGCGGCCAGGTCGTCGAGCTTCATAGCGGTCTTGCCCTCGCGCTGCAGCAGCTTTTCCACCGCCTCGCGGCCACGCGCCACCGTGGTGTGCACCGCCATGGCGTTGAACCAGGCGCGGGCCTTGGCGCGCGCGCGGTGGCTGACCAGGTAGCCGAGCTCGGTATTCAGCCAGTCGCGCGACGGCCCGCCTTCCTTGGCGGCAGTGATCTCCACCGTCTGGCCGTTTTGCAGCGGGGTGTTCAATGGCACCTGCACGCCGTCCACCTTGGCGCCCCGGCAGCGGTGCCCCAGGCTGGTGTGCAAGCTGTAGGCAAAGTCCACCGCGGTAGCGCCCGCAGGCAGCTCGACCACGGCGGCATCCGGGGTCAGCACATAGATACGGTCGCTGAGCACGTCCACCGGGCCGTTCTGCGGTGCAGCGCCCGACATATCGCGCTCCCAGGCCAGCAGCTGGCGCAGCACAGCGATCTTGGCGTCGTACTCGCCGCTGGCCGATACGCCCGCATAGCCCTTGGTGCCGGCCTCCTTGTAAGCCCAGTGGGCGGCCACGCCGTACTCGGCATGGTCGTGCATGGCTTGGGTGCGGATCTGGATTTCGATCGGCAGGCAGGCCACGCCGTCGACCATTTGCTGAACTACGGTGTGCAGCGACTGGTAGCCATTGCCCTTGGGCTTGGCGATGTAGTCGTCGAACTCCTCGGCCATGGGCACAAAGCGCGAATGCACCCAGCCCAGCACCGCATAGCAGTCCGGCACGCTAGGCACCACCACCCGCAGCGCGCGGATGTCGAATAGCTGGTCGAAGCCAAGCGATTTGCCGCGCATTTTCTTGACGATGCTGTAGATGTGCTTGGGCCGGCCCTGCACAACGGCCTGGATGCCCTGGGCGTTCAGCTCGACCTCCAGGCTGGCGCGCAGCTGCTCCATATTGGCTTCACGCTCGACCCGCTTCTCGTCCAGCAGCTTGGCAACCTGCTTGTAGGTGTCGGGCTCGATGAAGCGGAACGACAGGTCTTCCATCTCCCACTTGATCTGCCAGATGCCGAGGCGGTTCGCCAGCGGAGCAAATACCTGCAGCGATTCGCGTGCCAGCCGGGGCTCGACCGGGGTCTTGCTGGCCGCGCAGAAGCGCAAGGTCTGCAGGCGCGAGGCCAGGCGCAGCATCACCACCCGCAGGTCGCGCGAGAAGGCCAGCAGCATCTTGCGCACGTTCTCGGTCTGCGCCGCCGAGTCATCGACCGCGTGCGCTGAACCTTGGGCACCGCGCGACAGGCGCTGCACCCGCATCAGCTGGGTGGTCTCCACCGCCAGCGCGGCAAAGTTGGCGCCAAAGGCCTTGGCGATCACCTCCTGCGGCTTGTTCAGGTGCACGCAGGCGTGGACCAGGTAGCTGGCCGCCTGCATGGCCTCGGAGCCGCCCACCGAGCGCAGGATGGCGGCCACGGCATCTGCGTGGACCAGGGTGTTCTCGCCGGTATCCAGCATCTCGTCGGCGATCAGCGGCTCGGCAAAGGCCCGGGCACGCGCCAGCGCGTTGATTTGCTCGGGCACGGTCTGGTGCGCGGTGGCGGCCACCACATCCGGGAGCCGCTCTTCCAAGGGGGCCGCCAAGGGTTGGGCGGTCTGCAAACTTTTCATCCAACAGTCTTTCTCAGGGCTGTAAAAAACCCACGACTTCGGCCACCTGCGGGCCGGCAATCAGGGTCGGCGCATGGCCTACGCCGGCAAATTCGACCAGCTGCGCCTTGGGGCCGCGTTGGGTCATGGCCTGGGCGGTCTGCGCCGACAGCAAGTCGGACTCGGCGCCCCGCAGCAGCAAGGTCTGTGCCGTGATCCGGTCATACAGCTGCCACAGCGCGGCCTCGCCTTCGGTAGCAGAGGCAGCGCTAAAGCCGCGAAACGACTCGGCCAGCGCCGGGTCGTAGTGCAGGGTCAGCGCCGGCTCGCCCGGCACCAAGGGCTTGACCATGTGGCGCGACAGCTCCAGCCACTGGGCCGGCGTGTGCGGCCCGAAGCTGGACGAGATGGCCCACATTGCATCGGCCGCCTGCTGCAATGACTCGAACCGGCCGGTATTGCCCAGGTAGGTGGCAATGCGCTGCAGCGCCGCCCACTCCAGCGCCGGGCCTACATCGTTCAGCACCAGGCGGCGCACCGGTACCGGCAAGGGCAGGCCGGGCGTGCCCAACACCCCCATGCCGATCAGCCCACCCATGCTGGTACCCAGCCAGTCCAGGGTCTGGATCGGCGCCTGGGCGTGCAGCTGGGCCAGCAGAGCCAGCATGTCGCCGCCATAGGTGGCCATCTGGTAGGCCAGCGGATCGCGCAGCCAGTCGCTGTGGCCGCGGCCCACCACGTCGGGGCAGATAACGCGGGCAAAACGGCTCAGCGCCTGGGCTAGCACATCGAAGTCTCGGCCCTGGCGGGTCAGGCCATGCACGCACAGCACCACGTGGGGGTTGGCCGGGTCGCCCCACTGCCAGTAGGCCATGCGGTGGCCAGTCTGGTCGGGGGCATTGGTGGTGGCGGCAACGCCCGGGCATGGGACGAAATGGAGCGTGGGTTCGGTCATGGTGTGGGGCGGCTGTGGGCGGAGGATGGAGCCATCCTAATCCATACAGCGCATATCCCCAGCCGTAACCGGGACATCCGCGCCAGCGGCGTGAAATTTATAAGAAATCGCCCTCTGGCGCAGGTATCACCGACGCCTCCTGCTACTTTTTACATAGCAGAGCAGACGTACGACGGGCTCAGGACAGCAGCCGGTCGCAATGCTCGCGGGTGTTGGCGGCATAGGCCGCAGAGCCCGGCGCATTGGCTTCAGCGGCGTCGCTGGCGCCGACGAGGCGGCTCCAGGTGGAACGCATGATGTCGCAGTCCTGCTCTCCGTCGGCCATGCCTTGCAGCTCGCGCACGCGGCGCAAGTCGGCAACACCCAGTGGGTTCTGCTCGATCAGATCGACCAGCAGGTCCAGCCATTGGTGGGCCGGCATCCATTCGCCGGCCATGGGGTTGTACAGGCGCGCGGCCATGCCGTCGCGACAAGCCAGGAAGCGGCTGACGCGGTCGGTGTTGTAGGGGATATGGATGGTCGGCAGCTGCAGCTTGCCGCTCAACGCCAGGGCCGCGCAGCCGCGGGTCAGCGCAGCCAGCGACACGCCTTTTTGCATGCGCAGCGGGGTGTCGAAGACGCGCACTTCGACGGTGCCGAACTCGGGCTTGGGCCGTACGTCCCAGTAAATGTCCTTCAGCGACTTGGCCAGGCCTGAGTCAAAAATCTCGTTGGTGACGCGCTCGAACTCGGTCCAGTCTGCCACCTTGGGCATGGGGCCGCCGTAAGGATAGACCAGCGGCTCCAACGGCCGTGCCGAGCAGAAGCCGGTGTCCACCCCCTGCTGGAACGGCGACGCGGCCGACAGCGCGATAAACAGCGGGGTCAGGCTCTGCAGCACATTCGCCACCTGGATCGCCTCGGCCTTGCCCGGCATACCGACGTGCACATGCATGCCGTAGGTGGAGAAGCGCTTGGGCAGGAAGCCGTATTTGGACTCCAGCTCCTGGGCCCGGTCGGTAGAGGTGAATTCGCGCTCGTTCCAGAACTGCAGGATGTGGGTGCCGCCGCCGCGCAGGTTCAGGCCCTTGGCCCGGGCGATGTCCTTCAATGTACTGACCAACTTGCGCGACTCGACTTCCATCTCGTCGGAATCTTCGTGGATGGAGGACGTGACCTCGATGGTGGAGAGCGTGGCCTCCAGCGCATAGCGCTCGATCTCGGGCAGCTTCTCCAATTCGCTCCACAGCTCGCCACTCGACGGTGAGAGTGAGCCGGTGGCATCGTCCACGATCTGCAGCTCGAGTTCCATCCCGAAAGTGAGTGCTTTGGAGTGGTGGAATTGCATGTTTATGGTCCTTTTGAAAGCTCGCTGTGGGCCGGGGTGAAGGGCCGACGGCCGGTGTCACCCGGGTGCAAGCCGTGGTTTTGAAATGACGGCTGGACTGTGCCAGCACATCGCACGCAGGCTATGTGCGAAAGCGCACACGGCGCCACGTGCCGGAGGTGCATGTTACTTGGAGGTGGAAGCCAAATTACCACCCGGAATAGCTACATTTTTTGCAACAAAATGTTATCAATCAAATATGCTGCGAACGCTTATAGATACTGCGCTAGTAGCTACGCTAAATATAGCAACTAGGTGGCACACGAACGAAAGCCGACAAACCTTACGTCGTCGCCCGGCAAGGCGAAGCCGCGGAACTTGGGGTGCTTCATGCGGGCACGGGTGGCAAACGAAGCGCCGCGCAGCACCCGGGCCCGTCCAAACCAGGGCACGGAATAGCCCATCCAGGGGTCGGCGCTGAAGCCAGGCCAGGGCACCAGGCTGCTGGCCGTCCACTCATGCACATCGCCCCAGCGGAAGCCCTGGCTGGCAGCCCCCAGCGCCGCCCGCTCCCATTCCTGCTCGCTGGGCAGGCGCCGGCCTGCCCAACGGCACCAGGCGTCGGCCTCCCACCAGGCCATGTGCATGGCCGGCTGCTGGCCGGCGAGCCGCGTGCGCGCGCCAAACCGGGTCTGTAACACAGCGCCGCTGGCCACGCCGATCTGGTCCACATAGCGCGGGCCACGCCGCCCTTCCCCCTCGGCCAAGGTTTGCAGCCAGGCCCAGCCGGCCGGATGCCACCAATCTGCGTTGTCGTAGCCGCCATCGTCAACAAACTCGACGAACTGGGCCCAGCTCACCGGCTGGGCATCGATCTCAAAGTCCGGAACCGCCACCGGGTGCGCCCATTTTTCGTTGTCGAACACAAAGCCGCCGGGCTCCGAGCCCAGCTGCCACTCGCAGGCCGGCAGCGACAAGGGTGGGCGCAGCTGCATGCTGCCCGGCAGGGGCAGATGCAGCGGGATGCCGTGGATCTGCGCCAGGGTGATCAGCTGTTCGCCGCGCAGGTCTTCGTGGAACAGCGCCAGGCGGTAGAAGTACAGGGCCTCGTCGGTTTCCGGGGTCTTCTCCAGCAGCTCCAGCGTGCTCTCCAAGGTGTTGAGCAGAAAGTGCTTGGTGGTGGCCAGATCGGGGCCGGCCAAGGCCACCCGGCGCTGCATGTGCTCGGCGTTCCACCATTGGTCGGCGTGCGGCTCGATGGAGGCCAGCCGGGTCGGCTGGAACGCGCAGGCCGTGCCGCGGCTACGCTGGGTGTTGCGGCCCAGCCAGGCCTCGGCCATCCAGCCGATATGACCAGCCAGCCAGCGCGGCTGCAGCCCGCCCTGGGCAATCGGCGGCGCCGACTCGAACTGGTCCAGCAGATGCAGCGTATGGTTGCGCGCATCCATCAGCGCCAGCGACAGCAGGTCGCGGCCGGCCTGGCGCATGGCGGGCGAATCCAGGTGCAGAGGCAGCACATTTGGAGAGCGGGACGGCATGGGACATTATTGCTGCGCTTTCGGGTTTATCCATAGTGGGCGCAGCAACCGGCGTTGATAATGGCGGGCCTCAAGAGCCCGGCCCGCCCGGATTGCAACCCCAGAATAGAAGGAGACAGCATGCGCGCCTTGCTGAAGTTTTCAAACGCCATCGACTGGCTGAACGGCCTGATCGGCAAGTACGTGGTCTGGCTGATCCTGGCCTCAACCGTGGTCAGCGGCGTCAATGCGGTTGTGCGCAAGGTTTTCAACGTGAGCTCCAACGCCTATCTGGAGGTGCAGTGGTATCTGTTTGCCGCAGCTTTCCTGCTGGCCGCAGGCTACACGCTGCTGTGCGGCGAGCATGTGAAGATCGACGTGGTGTCCAGCCGCCTGTCCAAGCGCACCCAGATGTGGATGGACGTGTTTGGCTTTGTCTTCTTTCTCACGCCGGTATGCCTGGCGGTTCTTTGGTATGGCATTCCGTTCTTCCTCAAGGGCTACCACTCGGGTGAGATGTCCAATAACGCGGGCGGCCTTATCCGTTGGCCGGTATACGCCATGATCCCGCTGGGCTTCTCGCTGCTTCTGCTGCAAGGCTGGTCGGAACTGATCAAGCGCCTGGCGTTCCTGCAGGGTCTGATCGAGGACCCGACCGCCAAGAAGGCTGAAAAAACGGCCGAAGAAGAGCTGGCCGAGGCGATCCGCCGCCTGGCCGAATCCAAGAAAACCGCTGGCTGAACCAGGGAACCCACACCATGGAATTTCTAACCCACAACCTCGCCCCCATCATGTTCCTGGGGCTGATGTGCTTTTTGCTGTTTGGTTTTCCGGTGGCGTTTAGCCTCGGTGCCTGCGGACTGTTTTTTGGCTTTATCGGTATCGAACTGGGCGTGCTGCCCGAGGCCCTGATGCAGGCGCTGCCGCTGCGGGTATTCGGCATCATGCAGAACGATACGCTGCTGGCGATCCCGTTTTTCACCCTGATGGGGCTGATACTGGAACGCAGCGGCATGGCCGAAGACCTGCTGGAAACGATTGGCCAGCTGTTTGGCCCGCTACGCGGCGGGTTGGCGCTGGCGGTGATTTTTGTCGGCGCCCTGCTGGCAGCCACCACTGGCGTTGTGGCGGCATCGGTGATCTCCATGGGCCTGATCTCGCTGCCCATCATGCTGCGCTACGGCTATGACCGGCGGGTGGCATCGGGGGTGATTGCAGCGTCTGGCACGCTGGCCCAGATCATTCCGCCGTCGCTGGTGCTGATCATTCTGGCCGACCAACTGGGCCGCAGTGTGGGCGAGATGTACAAGGGTGCGTTCATCCCCGGTTTCATGCTGACCGGCATGTACATCGGCTACGTGGTGCTGCTGGCCTTCATCAAACCTGCCTGGGTGCCAGCCCTGCCCCCTGAGGCACGCACCATACGTGAAGACAATGGCAAGACCGGCCTGCTGTCGCTACTGATACTGACCATTCTGTGCACCGCCACCGCCGTGTACTTTGGCGAGCACTATGCCCAGGCATTGAGCTGGTACAAGGGCGAACTGGTTGAGAAGGTGGCTACCGACGAGACCATCGTGGTGTCGCTGTGCGCCGGCGTGATGCTGGCCCTGGTGCTAGCCCTGATCAACAAGGTCACCCGCCTGGGCCTGCTGTCGCGCATGGCTGAGCGCGTGACCTTTGTACTGATTCCGCCGCTGCTGCTGATCTTTTTGGTGCTGGGCACCATCTTCCTGGGCATTGCCACGCCGACCGAAGGCGGTGCCATGGGGGCACTGGGCGCCTTCATCATGGCCATGGTGCGCGGCCGACTCAGCGTGTCGCTGCTGAAGCAGGCGCTGAACACCACCACCAAGCTGTCCTGCTTTGTGGTGTTCATTCTGATCGGCTCCACCATGTTCAGCCTGGTGTTTCAGGGTGTGGACGGCCCCGTCTGGGTTGAACACTTGCTGACCGGCCTGCCTGGCGGCCAGATCGGCTTCTTGATCGTGGTCAACCTGCTGATCTTCTTCCTGGCGTTCTTTCTGGACTTCTTTGAGCTGTCCTTCATCGTGGTGCCTCTGCTGGCACCCGTGGCGGCCAAACTGGGCATCGACCTGATCTGGTTTGGCGTGCTGCTGGGCGTGAACATGCAGACCTCGTTCATGCACCCGCCGTTCGGTTTTGCACTGTTCTACCTGCGCAGTGTGGCGCCCGACAAGGAGTACACCGACAAGATCACCAAGAAGAAGATTCCTCCGGTCACTACCATGCAGATCTACTGGGGTGCGGTGCCGTTCGTGCTGATCCAGATCATCATGGTCGGCCTGATCATTGCGTTCCCGGGCATCGTCTCCAGTGGTTTGGACAAGGCCGCGGTGTACGACCTGGAAAAAACCACACAGGAGATGGAAGCCAACATGCCGCAAGCCGAGCCGACAGCAGACCCGACCGCCGGCATGCCAGGAGCCGATGCGTCTGCGCCCGAAGGAGCAGCCCCTGCGGAGGACAACGATCCGATGAAGGCCATGCAGGAGTCCATGGAAAAGGACAAGAAGTAAGCCTTCACCGCACTCCAGGCAAAAAGCCCCGGCCACCACACCCGGGGCTTTTTTACGCCCATAAAAAAGCCCCGCAAAGCGGGGCTGGAGCGCACATCCCGCAGGATGCGTTGCTTACAGTTTCTGGGCTTGCATGAACTGGTCGAAACGCGACTCCGCAAAGCGGAACCACAGCACCTGATCGCGCTGGAAGGTGCGCAGATCAGCGTAGATCTTCTTCCACTCGGGGCTCTTGGTGCTGTTCTCTTCAAACACCTGCATCGAAGCCTTGAACGAGGCCTGCAGCACTTCTTGCGGAAACGGCAGCACCTTGGTCTTGGCAGCTACCAGCTGCTTCAGAGCCGTAGGATTCAAGGCGTCGTACTTGGCCAGCATGTCGGTATGGGCAACCATGGTGGCAGCTTCGACGATAGCCTTGTTCTCGGGCGACAACGCGTCCAGAGCTTTTTGGTTGATGAAAAAGTCCACCTCGGGGCCGCCTTCCCACCAGCCGGGATAGTAGTAGAACGGCGCGACCTTGTTGAAGCCAAGCTTCTGGTCGTCGTACGGGCCCACCCACTCGGCCGCATCGATGGTGCCTTTTTCCAGGCCCTGGTAGATTTCGCCGCCAGGGATGCTCTGTGGCACGGCGCCCATCTTGGTCATAACCTCGCCCACCAAGCCGCCGCCCAGGCGCATCTTCAGACCCTTGAAGTCAGCACTGGACTTGATTTCCTTGCGGAACCAGCCGCCCATTTGGGTGCCAGTGTTGCCACCCGCAAAGCTGACCATGTTGTAAGTAGCGTAGAACTCGTTCATCAGCTTGCGGCCATTGCCGTGCAGCATCCAGGCAGTCATCTGGCGGGCATTCAGGCCAAACGGAATGGCCGAACCCAGCGCGAAAGCCTGGTTCTTGCCGTAGAAATAGTAGGGCACGGTGTGGCACATCTCGACCGTGCCGTTTTGCACGCCATCGACCACGCCGAACGGAGGCATCAGCTCGCCACCGGCATGCACCGAGATTTCGAATTTTCCGCCCGACATGGCTTTGACCGCCTTGGAGAACACGTCGGCTCCACCATAGATCGTGTCCAGCGACTTGGGGAAGCTGGAGGCCAGGCGCCAGCGGATGGCGGCTTGGGCATGCACTGCGGGCGCAATGCCCGCGGCGAGCACGCCTGCGATGCCTGAGTGCTTGATAAGGGAACGACGGTCCATTAGATATATCTCCCGTAGATAGATTGAAAACCACCATTCAGAAGGAACGGCGGAGACTGCAAGTCAGCGCCGATTGTAAGAAGTCGCAATTGCCAATTTCCTGCGGGTTTTCCCCTGCGCCCATGCGACATCAACGCTACAAATTGAATAGCTTTCTGCGCTTGTCCTGCTTGCGCAGAACGGCTCTTTTTCTTAAATCCGGCCGCCTGCAACAGCGCCTGTCCATGGGCTTCATATTTGTTCGTAGTTAGCAAACTCCGAATCAATCGTTCCCTTTGCGCGACACCCCCTCTACATTCGCCGACTTGCCCGATCGCGATGCAGCGCCAGGGCCGCCCGAAAGTAAAAACATGACGACTTTATTTGATGCAGAGGCCCCCAGCGCAGTGCAGGCACTGGAAATCCGCCCCTTCGAAGCTCCGCTGGGCGCCGAGGTGCTGGGCCTGGACCTGTCGCGCCCGCTAGCGGCCGACGACTTTGCGCGCATCCACCGCGCCCACCTGGCGCACCACGTGCTGGTGTTCCGCGACCAGCGCATCACGCCGCCGCAGCAGGTGGACTTCAGCGCCCGCTTCGGCCCGTTGCAGATCCATGTGCTGAAGGGCTTTCAGCTGCAAAACCACCCAGAAATCCTGATCGTCTCCAACATCAAGGAAAACGGCCAGCCCATCGGCCTGGGCGACGCCGGTGCCTACTGGCATTCCGACCTGTCGTACAAAGAGAAACCCAGTCTGGGCTCGCTGCTGCACGCGCAAGAGCTGCCCAGCGAGGGCGGCGACACCTTGTTTGCCAACCAGCACACCGCCTGGGACACCTTGCCCGCCGCGCTGCAATACGCCGTGGCCGGCTTGCACGCCGAGCATTCCTACCTGGCCAAATACGAAGAGCTGCGCGCCCGCAACCCCTGGCGGCCCAAGTTGACGCAGGCCCAGCTCGACGAGGTGCAGCCCGCCGTCCATCCCGTTGTGCGCACTCACCCGGAGAACGGCCGCAAGGCGCTGTTCGTCAGCGAGCATTTCACCACCCGCATCGTCGGCATCCCCGAAGACGAAAGCCGCGCCCTGCTGGACGAGCTATTTGCCCATACGTCCCGTGCCGAGCTGGTCTACCGCCACGTCTGGCAGCCGCACGACATGGTGTTCTGGGACAACCGCTCTGTCACCCATTTGGCCGCAGGCACGCCGGACCACCTGCGCCGCAAGCTCTACCGCACCACCATCGAAGGCAACGCGCCTTTCTAATATTTGACTCTCAGGATTCCCATGCCATTCACTCTCACCCGCCTCGTCGCCGGCCTGGCTCTCGCCAGCGCCACCCTGCTCGCCCAGGCCGATGGCCGCATCAGCATAGCCCAGCAATTCGGCATCGGCTACCTGGTGCTGGACGTGGTGCAAGACCAGAAATTGATCGAAAAACACGGCAAGGCCCAGGGCCTGGACATCGATGTCGACTGGAGCCAGATCTCCGGCGCCACCGCGATGAACGAAGCCCTGCTGGCCAACGCGCTAGACGTGGTGTCTGCCGGCGTGCCGCCCATGCTGACGCTGTGGGACCGCACCAAGGGCCGTCAGAACGTGAAGGCCGTGGCTGCCCTCGGCTCGCTGCCCAACTACCTGATCAGCAACAACCCAAAAGTTAAAACCATCAAAGACCTAAGCGACAAGGACCGCATTGCCGTGCCTGCCGCTGGCACCGGCTTCCAGTCGCGCACCTTGGAGATCGAAACCGCGAAGCTCTACGGCAAGGACGACTTCAAACGATTCGACAACATCTCGGTGAGCCTGGCGCATCCCGACGCCACCGCCGCGCTGATCGCAGGCGGCTCGGAGATCAACACGCACTTCTCCAGCGCGCCGTTCTACTACCAGGCGCTGGAGAACAAGGCCGTGCACAAGGTCATCAGCTCCTACGACATTCTGGGCGGCCCAGCCACGTTCAACGTGCTGTACACCACGCAGAAATTCCACGACGAAAACCCGAAGACCTACAAGGCCTTCTACGCCGCGCTGGTCGAGGCATCGCAGTTCATCAAGGCCAACAAAGCCAAGGCGGCCGAGACCTTCATCCGCGTGCAGAAGTCCAAGCTGCCGCTGGACTTTGTGCGCAAGATCGTCGAAGACCCGGAGAACGACTTCACCATCTCGCCATTCCGCACCTATGTCTACGCCGATGAACTGAACAAGCTGGGCGTGCTGAAGAACCGCGCCGCTTCGTGGAAAGACTATTTCTTCGAAGAAGCCTACGCCCAGCCGGGTAGCTGAGCACCCCATGGCAACCGTGACCGCTTTGAAATCCGCGCCTGACTCGCCACTGCTGGAGGTCGACGGCGTCAGCCTGGAATACCGCACGCCAGCCCGCGTTGTGCGCGCCACCCACCAGGTCAGCCTGAACGTATTCGAGGCCGACCGCTTCGTGCTGCTGGGAGCCTCCGGCTGCGGCAAATCCACCCTGCTCAAAGCCATGGCCGGCTTCATCGCGCCGGTGGAAGGGGAGATCCGCATCGCCGGCCGCAAGGTGACCCAGCCCGGGCCGGACCGCATCGTCGTGTTCCAGGAGTTCGACCAGCTGCCGCCGTGGAAAACCGTGCTCGACAACGTAGCGTTTCCGCTGCTGGCATCCCGCACCCTGGGCAAGAAGGAAGCGCATGAACGCGCACTGCACTACCTGGACAAGGTGGGTCTCTCGGCCTTCGCCAAGGCCTACCCGAACACCTTGTCGGGCGGCATGAAGCAGCGCGTGGCGATTGCCCGCGCGCTAGCGATGCAACCCAAGGTCTTGCTAATGGACGAGCCCTTTGCCGCGCTGGATGCGCTGACCCGCCGCAAGATGCAGGAAGAACTACTGGCGCTGTGGGACGAGGTGCGCTTCACCCTGGTCTTCGTCACCCACTCGATCGAGGAAGCGCTGGTCGTTGGGAACCGCATCGGCCTGCTGTCGCCGCATCCGGGCCGGGTCCGCGCCGAGATCAACAGCCACGACTTCGGCATGCACAGCCAGGGCGGTGCCGAGTTCCAGGCCGCTGCGCAGCGCATCCACCGCCTGCTGTTCAACGAAGAATCTGACGGCAGCCCCACACCTGCCAACGAATTGCCCCGAAAGATTGCATGAGCACCCTGAACCCGCCCATCCGGGCCGAATACGAACGCGTGTTGGAGGCCCTGCCCGACACCCATGTGGAGCGCCTGCTGCCGTGGACGGCCCGCGTCTGGGAACAGGCTTGGTTGCGCCGCGGCCTGATCCTGGTGGCGCTGCTCGTCCTCTGGGAAATTGTGGCCCGCATCCAAAACAACGACCTGTTGCTGCCCACCGCGCTGCAGACCGCCCACGCGCTGGTCGACGGCCTGGCCAGTGGCGAGCTCATCACCAAGACACGCATCTCGCTAAGCCTGCTGCTGCAAGGTTATATCGGCGGTGTCATCGCCGCCTTTGTGCTGACGACGCTGGCGGTATCGACCCAACTCGGGCGAGATTTGCTGGCAACACTGACAGCCATGCTGAACCCGCTACCCGCCATCGCACTGCTGCCGCTGGCCCTGCTGTGGTTCGGCCTGGGCCAGGGCAGCCTGGTGTTCGTGCTGATCCATTCGGTGCTGTGGCCGCTGGCCTTGAACACCTACGCCGGCTTCCAGGCCGTGCCGGAAACGCTACGCATGGCCGGCCGCAACTACGGCTTGAAGGGCTTGGGCTATGTGCTGCATATCCTGGTGCCGGCCGCGCTGCCGTCCATCCTGGCCGGGCTGAAGATCAGCTGGGCCTTCGCCTGGCGCACCTTGATCGCGGCCGAGCTCGTATTCGGCGCATCCTCGGGCAAGGGCGGCCTGGGCTGGTTCATCTTCCAGAATCGCAACGAGCTATTCACCGACCGCGTATTCGCCGGCCTGGTAATGGTCATCGTGATCGGTCTGCTGGTGGAAAGCCTGGTGTTCCAGACCCTGGAGCGCTTCACCGTGCGCCGCTGGGGCATGCAGCGCTAGAAGCGTGATGGATGCGGCGAAAAGCTGGCGGGATCAGTGCGCAAAGTTGAATGCCACAGAAATGCGAGGCCGTTGCCCTTTGAAGACCCGTACCGCATGCAGCAGCCAGGCCGGAAACATCACCAGCGTGCCGCTGGCAGGGGCGATGGTTTCGCTGTAGCCAGCGCTCAAACAGCCTTCGATCTTGAAACGTAAACTGGGCGCGTACACCGACGGCAGCAATCCCCGCGGGTCCATGAACTCCAGATCGCCTTCGACTGTCGGATCACTGTTGCGCCCGCCATCATCTACCCAGTAAATGCCGGACCAGAAAGCTCCTGGGTGACCATGCAGAGCATTGGCGCTGCCAGGATAATTCACATTCGCCCAAGCATTCACACGCCATTCCACATTGGACTCCAGCAGGCCCTGCGGCGAGCTGACCGCCGTCAACGAGTTGGCCATCTTCACCGCAAAATCCTTGAGCGATTGGGCTGCAGGAGTATCCCAAGAGAAAAAATCATCGGCGGATTGCCAGCCACCCAGGTTGCTGTGGTGGTGCGATGGATGGCTCCGCGCCCGCTCCAGGATGGTATGGGATAGCTGGGCGTTCAGGGTACTCGCCTCGGGTACAGCGATGCTGGCCAGCGGCGTCGCAAACAAGCGCTGGATCCGGATATCGTTTTCGTGGAAACCCTTCATGCTGCCAATTTAAGAGCAGACTTCGCAGTACTTACCTGCGCGGGAAAGCGTTTTTCTATAGAAGCCTCGATGCCAGCGGCGTCCAGGCCTTGCATGGCCATCAGCTTGACCGGGTCGCCGTGCTCGATGAAGGTATCGGACAGGCCCAGCTGCAGCACCGGCACGGTAATGCCAGCGGCCTGCAGCGCTTCCAGCACGGCGCTACCGGCGCCGCCCATGACGGCTCCGTCTTCCACCGTCACTAAGGCCGCGTGACTGGCAGCGACTTGCAGCAGCAAGTCCACATCCAGCGGCTTGGCCCAGCGCATGTTCACCACGGTCGCGTCCAGCTTTTCAGCCACGGCGAGCGCCGGGTACAGCAGGGTGCCGAAAGCCAGGATAGCGATGCCCGAAGCCTGTTTGCTGTGGCGGCGGATTTCGCCCTTGCCGTAAGGCAGTGGCTGCAGACCGGCTTCCATGGCCGCGCCGGCCCCGGCGCCACGCGGGTAGCGCACGGCGACCGGGTTGTCCTGCGCAAACGCGCTGCTCAACAGGCGCCGGCATTCGTTCTCGTCGGCCGGGCAGGCTACGCCCATGTTCGGGATGCAGCGCAGGAACGGGATGTCGTACGCTCCGGCATGGGTGGCTCCGTCGGCGCCGACCAGGCCGGCGCGGTCGAGTGCGAACACCACCGGCAGGTTCTGCAATGCCACGTCGTGGATCAACTGGTCGTAAGCGCGCTGCAAAAAGGTGGAGTAGATCGCCACCACCGGCTTCAGGCCTTCGCAGGCCATACCGGCGGCGAAGGTCACCGCGTGCTGCTCGGCAATGCCGACGTCGTAGTAACGCTGGGGGTAGCGCTTTTCAAATTCCACCAAGCCCGAGCCCTCGCGCATCGCCGGCGTGATGCCGACCAGGCGTTGGTCTTGCGCCGCCATATCGCAAAGCCAGTTGCCGAACACCTGGGTGAACGTGGGCTTGCTGGCGCCGCTGGCCTTTTGCAAGCCAACTGCCGGATCGAATTTTCCGGGACCGTGGTAGGCCACGGGGTCGGCCTCGGCCAGCTTGTAGCCCTGGCCCTTTTTGGTGACCACATGCAGGAACTGCGGGCCGGTCAGGTGCTTGATGTTTTCCAGCGTCGGGATCAGCGACTCCAGGTCGTGACCGTCGATAGGCCCGATGTAGTTGAAGCCAAACTGCTCGAACAGGGTGGCAGGCACCACCATACCCTTGGCGTGCTGCTCCAGGCGCCGGGCCAGCTCGAACAGCGGCGGTGCGCCCTTCAGCACCTGCTTGCCGACGTTCTTGGCCGCGGCATAGAACTGCCCGCTCATCAGCTGCGCCAGGTAGCGGTTCAGCGCGCCCACTGGTGGGCTAATGCTCATGTCGTTGTCGTTCAGGATCACCAGCAGATTGCAGTCACACACGCCGGCGTTGTTCAATGCCTCGAAGGCCATGCCGGCGCTCATCGCTCCGTCGCCAATGATGGCCACGCTGTGGCGCTTGTCGCCCTTTTGCTTGGCCGCCATGGCCATGCCCAGGGCGGCGGAGATGGAGGTGCTGGAATGCGCGGTGCCGAACGCGTCGAACGGGCTTTCTGACCGCGTCGGGAAGCCCGACAAACCGCCCAGCTGGCGCAGCGAAGCCATGCGCTCGCGCCGGCCGGTGAGTATCTTGTGCGGATAGGTCTGATGGCCCACGTCCCAGACCAGCCGGTCGTCAGGCGTGTTGAACACGTAGTGCAGCGCCACCGTCAGCTCCACCGTGCCCAGGTTCGAGCTCAGGTGGCCGCCGGTTTTGGAGACGCTGTCGATCACGAAGGCGCGCAACTCGTCGGCCAGCGGCTTCAGCTCGGCGCGCGGCAGGCGGCGCAGATCGGCCGGATCGTTGATGGTTTCCAGCAGTGGGTAAGACGCAGCGTTCATAGTTTTTTCTTCAGGCAGCCACCGTCTAGCTAGACCGGTTGACCACCATATCTGCCAGCGCGCGCAGCGCCTGGGTGTTGGGTAAGTCACTGGCGTCCAGCGCATGCAGCGCCTGGGCCAGCAGCTCCTGGGCGTAAGCCAGCGAACGGTCGAGGCCGAGCAGCGAAACGTAGGTAGGTTTGTCTTGGGCGGCATCTTTGCCGGCGGTTTTTCCCAGGGTAGCGGAGTCGGCAGTCACGTCCAGGATGTCGTCCACCACCTGGAAGGCCAGGCCCAGCGCCGCGCCATAAATTTGCAACGCAGTGTGGGTGGCCTGGGGCAAAGTACGAGCCGTGCAGACCGCGCCCATCATCACGCTGCCCTGCAGCAGGGCGCCGGTCTTCAGGCGGTGCATGCAGCGCAGCTCGTCTTCGGTCAGCGCCAGGCCGATGCTGGCCAGGTCGATGGCCTGGCCGCCGGCCATACCCTGGTAGCCCGCGGCCTGGGCCAGCAGGCGGCACAGCGTGGCCTGCACGCTGGCCGGGGCTTCGCTGTCGGCCGGGGTTAACAGTTCGAAGGCCAGTGCCTGCAGGGCGTCGCCGGCCAGCAGGGCCTGGGCTTCGCCAAACTGCACATGCACCGTGGGCTTGCCGCGACGCAGGATATCGTTATCCATGCACGGCATATCGTCGTGGACCAGGGAATAGGCATGGATCAGCTCGACCGCGCAGGCGGCGCGCAGCGCGGCATCGTTCAGCCCCGCTGTTGCGGCAGCCGGCTCGCCAGTGGCTACGGCTTCGCGGGCAGCCAGTACCAGCAGCGGGCGCAGGCGCTTACCGCCATCCAGCACCGCGTAGCGCATGCCTTCGCGCAGGGCGGCCGGGGCCGGGTGTTCGGCATCGACGACGCCACCGGCAGCAACCCAGTCGCTCAGCGCCTGTTCGACCCGGGCCAGTTCCATCGCGCTCCAGCGCGACAAATCAAATACCGCGGCAGTCATTCTTGAGTCCAGGGTTTGAGCACGCCTTGGTCCAGCACTTTGATCTGCTGTTCCACCGCCTCCAGCTTGTCCCGGCAAAACTGCAGCAGCTGGGCGCCGCGCTGGTAGCCGCTGAGCAACTGCTCCAGTGGCAGCTGGCCCGATTCAAGCTGGCCGACCAGCTGTTCCAGCTCGATCTGGGCGGCTTCGTAGCTGGTGGGTAAAGGCACCGGGGAAGAAGGAGCAGATTTGGGAGCGGCCTTGGGCATGTATAGCAAGAGTGAACTTATAGGAGGAACGATTTTACGGGCTACGCCAGATAGCCTCCGAGTGCTCTCAAATGCATCCATTTGTAACCATCTGGGTCATACGTCACAAACCGTGACAGGCCAAAGCAGACATAATTTTTTCAATTGATCGTGCACAGTTTTATGTCCCCAGCGCCGTTGATGGGCACACGATTTTGCCCGCCCCATTTCTGCTCTCTCGCCCTTGTCGCATTTGGCCAGGCCATCCCAAGAAAGCCCGTATGTGCATACATAAACCCCACCGCCACGGCCGATCTTTGCCCGCATGGTTGAGATGTGTCGGCTATGCCTTGCTTATCCAACCGCTTACCGGCTGGTCCCTATCGCCGCAAGAGGTTTTTACGTCAGCCGCCCCCCGGGTGGCAGCGCTGGAACTCAGGGATGCCGCAGGTAAGACCATTGGCATTTACAGCGCAACGCAGATCGGCGCAAAGCACTTTGTAGCGGTATGCGATGTCATGGAGCAAGCCCACAGCCTGCAATTGAACGGGCTATCGGCACCCATCCCGGCCCGTATCAGCGCCAGGGATCGCGAGCGCAACCTGTGCTTGTTAGACGTAGACGCAGCGCTCTCCTCGGCTTTCTCCGTAACAGCCGGTACCCCAACCATCGGCAGCAAGGTATTTGCTGTTTCCAACGCCCTCGGCCTGGGGGTTGGTATCTCCGAAGGCATAGTCTCTGGTTTACGCCGCTTCCCAGCAGGCAACTACATCCAGTTCACATCCCCAATCTCTCCCGGCTCAGAAGGCGGAGCACTGGTCGACGCCCAAGGGCAGTTACTTGGCATAATCGATTACCGCCAACGCAACGGCCAAAACGTCAACTTTGCCTCGCCGGCAGCATGGGCCGGAGAAATTGAAGCCCGTGCGGGCGAACAGACCGCACAGCTGCAACGCTTCGATGCCGCCAACGCCCTGCTGCAACAGGAAAAGTGGGCAGAACTGGAAGCCTTGTCGCTAAATTGGCGAAACAGCCAGCCGGACAATGCCGATGCCTGGCGTTTTGCAGCCAGCGCAGCCTGGGGACTCAAGAATCCCAATTCAGAGCTGAACGCCTGGAAACAGCGCTACCGCATCAGCCCCGATGTGTTGACCATCGGCATCCGTTTGGGTGAGGTTCTGCTCGCCCAAGGCCTTACAAAGGAAGCCTTGGCCCACGCTCAACAGTTGCTGGCGTCCCACCAGGAATCCGCCCAGGCCCACTGGCTGATGGCACGCGCGCAACGTGCCTCTGGCTCCAATCTGGCGGCGGAAGCCTCTTACCAACAAGCGCTGACCTTGGACCCCTGGCTTACGAGCGCCTACCAAGGACTGGCCGAGCTGGCCCAGGCACGCGGCGATACCGCCACGGCCATCGGCATCTGGACACGTCTATCAGGCCTGTACCCGGATGCGCTGCAGCCACGCATTGGCCTCATACAAGCTTATCTGGCGGGGAATCAGGCCGCCAAGGCGTATTCCACGCTGGATAAATTACCCGAAGCGAGCCGTAACACGGCCACCGCCTGGTATTGGCGTGGCGTGGTGCTTATGCGGCTGGACTGCCCTGAAGCAGCGGTACAAGCCTACCGCAGCAGCTTGGAACTTCAATTTGACAACGCAGACTGGGCCTGGGCCGGTATAGGCGAGGCCATGGCAGAAATGAAGCGCTACCCCGAAGCCATTCGCGCCATGGAGTCGGCACGCCAAGCCAACCCCGCCAACGATACGTGGCAGTACCAATTGGGCGTTTACCTTAAAGACGGTGGCCGCGCTGATGAGGCCCTGCCCATCGCCGTGGCCTTGACCGAGAAAGTGCCTGGCTCCTCTTGGTACTGGCGGCTACGGGGCCGCACCCTCGCCAGGCTGAACCGGCCACTGGAGGCATTGCCCCCGATCGAACGTTCGTTGCAGCTGAATCCTCAGCACATCAGTCAATGGGAGTTGCTGGAACACATGAACCAAAGCCTCGGCCGGCATCAACCCGCCCGGGACGCGTACCAAAAACTGCGCGCACTGAACGCCACGGCAGCAGCGTCCAGCTACCGAGCCTTCATTCTCCCTTTTGATGGTGAAACCCCATGAACCGACTCGTTCTATTCGCTGCCATCGCCATCGCACTGCAAACATCTTCCAGCCGGGCCGACAGCAACACCGATGAGGCACAACGCGTATTTGCCCAGGTTTCTCCCTCGGTAGTCACCATTAACACTTCGGACGGCAAAGGCCGGCCAGAGATGCAAGGCAGCGGCGTGGTCGTCGGCGAAGGGCTGGTCGCCACCAACTGCCATGTGGTGCAGGAAGCAGCAAGTATCCGGGTACGCTCATCCCAGGGCGAACTCCCTGCGGAATGGTCACGCCAGTTGCCTTCACTCGACCTTTGCCTGCTCACCGTCGCCAAACTCACGGCCAAACCCTTGAAGCTTCGTCCCAGCAAGACCTTGACTGTGGGCGAACCCGTGTTTGCAGTGGGAAACCCTCTGGGCTTTGGTTTGGCCGCCAGCGCCGGGCTGATAACCATGGTGAAGGCACAAGAACCTTTCCCGCTGGTATTGGCAACCGCCCCCGTCTCCCACGGCTCCAGCGGCGGTGGTCTTTTCGACAGCCAGGGCCAATTGCTCGGCATCACCACGGCCATCATGGGTACCGGGCAGAACCTGAACCTGATTCTGGTAGCAGATGCAGCAGCAGCGCTGCTGTCCCATGGCATCGCCAGCACCCCGACCAAGGCGCCCCCCACCCCTGAAAAACGTTGGAACGACATCGCAACCGAACTACAAGAATCCGGGGACTGGGTGGGGCTAGAGAAGCACAGCCAAGCCTGGAGCCAGGCCCAACCTGGTGCAGCCATGCCGTTAACCTTTTTGGGAATGGCGCAGAAGGTACTGAAGCGGGACGAAGAAGCGCTGGCCACGCTGCGCCAAGCGCTGGCACAAGACAACAACCTGGCCTTCGCCTGGCTCAATCTGGCCGATGTATTGCGTACCCTGGGGCAGCCAGAGCAAGCTGAACTGGCACTCCAGCAAGCGCATAGCAAAGACCCGTCCTACTCCATGCCCAGTGAACGGCGTGCCGAGTGGCTGCAACAGCAAGGCAAGCACGCTGAAGCACTGGTAGAGGTACAGGAAGCACTGCGTCTTAGTCCGTCGCGCAGCTACACCTGGGCGCTATTGGGCAAAATCGAAGACGATCTAAAGCACAACCCCGCAGCCAAGCGCGCCTTGGCCACAGCCCTGCGGCTGGGCAGTGCCGATGACGACGTCAAGCGCCGCTTGGCAGCCCTGTCCGCACAGACCGGCAACAACGATGTTGCCCCGCGCCCCGAGACTTCTAAAAACGTGCCCGACAGCCAGGCAAGTTACGCGCTCGTCGCAATCGGCCGCAGCGAAGTCAACCAAGGGCGCATGGGCCCCGCCGAAGACGCGCTACGCAAAGCTCTAGCGCTCAACCCTCGGTCCGACGATGCGTGGAACCTGTTGGGCGAAATCTTACGCACCAGCCATCGCAGGCCCGAGGCGGACGAAGCCTTCACCCAGGCCATCGCGCTCATGCCTACTGCGGCCTTGTACCTGACGAACCGGGCAGAAAATCGCCGCAACGGGGGCAAGCTGGAACTTGCACTCGCCGATGCCCAACGTGCCACCGAACTGGAACCCCAGAATGCGGGTGCCTGGTTGGTATCCGCGAGCATCCAACGGGAAAGGAAGATCTACGCTGCGGCCAGCGCCGCATATGAAAAAGCCGCCGCCTTGAAGTCGCTCACGGCGGAACAATTAGCCGCCTGGGGTGACAGCCTGATCGGCACAGGCAATCTGGAAGCGGCCCTCGCCCAACTACAGAAATCCGAGGCCCTCGACGCCCAACTGTCCTTAATGCTCCAGTCCATGGCAAAACTACTGGGAGCCAAAGGTGATGTGACCGGAGCACTGGGCTACCTTGAGCGCGCGTTGGCAGTCAATCCCGTCGACCCGACTGCTTGGAGCAGCAAAGGCTATGCACTCACGAAATTAGGCAAGTTTCCCCAAGCAGCCGAAGCGCTGGAAACCGCCGTACGTCTGGACCCGGCACTGGCCAATTCCTGGATCAACCTGGGCGAAGCCCAAATGCGCAACCGCAACCTGGGCCGCGCCATCCAGGCGTTGGAGAAAGCGATCACCTTGGCCCCGACCGCCATGGATGCCAGGATGTACTTGGCCCAAGGCTACCTCAGCGCCCGCATGACAGCCAAATCACGGGAACAAACAGAGAAGCTGTTGGAACAACAAGCCAACTTCACGCCCGGGCTGGGCTTACTCACCATGTCGTACCTCATGGAAGGCAATACCGAAGCCGCTGCCAAACCGTATCAGCAATTGAAGACATTAGCGCCGGCATTTGCACGGCAACTCCGCGAGCGAGCCTTGGCCGAGGGAATCGTCGCAGCAGTCAGTTTGCCGGAGTAAAGCGCGGACTCAAGCCCCCCCCCCCGGCAGTTACAATCACCCCTCTTTTCGTCAACGGTTGGTGAGCCCATCCATCCCTGACGAAGCCTTTTCCCGCGCGAGTTTCTCGCGTCTAACCTGCCCCTTCATAGGGGGAGTCTCTAGGTCAGGACAACCATGTCTGATTTAAGTCTTCAACTGCAGCAGGCCGCAAGCCAACTACCAGTTTCAAGCTATTTTGATGACGCGCTGTTCCAGCGCGAGGTCGCTACTATTTTCCAGCGGGGGCCACGCTATGTCGGACACACACTGGCCGTACCCGAGCTGGGCGACTATTACGCCCTGCCGCAGGAGGGCGAAGGCCGGGTGCTGACCCGTACGCCGCGCGGCGTGGAGCTGGTGTCCAACGTCTGCCGGCATCGCCAGGCGGTGATGCTCAAGGGCCGGGGTTCGCTAAACACCACCCAGCAAGGTAGCGCGGGCGGCAACATCGTCTGCCCGTTGCACCGATGGACTTACAGCGGCGGCAATGGCTCGCCCACCGGCACCCTGCTGGGCGCGCCGCACTTTGCCCAAGATCCCTGCCTGAACCTGAACCAGTACCCGCTGCAAGAGTGGAACGGCCTGCTGTTTGAAGGCACGAGAGATGTCAAAGCCGACCTGGCGGGCATGGGGCCGATTGCCGACCTCGACTTCAGCGGCCACGTGCTCGACCACGTGGAGCTGCACGAGTGCGACTACAACTGGAAGACATTCATCGAGGTCTATCTGGAGGACTACCACGTCGGCCCCTTCCACCCCGGCCTGGGTGGCTTCGTCACCTGCGACGACCTGCAGTGGGAGTTCAAGGACCAGTATTCGGTGCAGACCGTCGGCCTGGCCCAGCGCCTGGGCGCGGCCGGCAGCCCGGCCTACCAGCGCTGGCAGGATGCGCTCAAGCAGTACAACCAGGGCGCTGCCCCCAAGCACGGCGCCATCTGGCTGACCTACTACCCGAACGTGATGGTCGAGTGGTATCCGCACGTGCTCACCGTGTCCACGCTGCACCCCATCAGCCCGAACAAGACGCTGAACATGGTGGAGTTCTACTACCCCGAGGAAATCGCCGCCTTCGAGCGCGACTTCGTCGAGGCCCAGCAGGCCGCCTACATGGAAACCTGCGTGGAAGACGACGAGATCGCCCTGCGCATGGATGCCGGCCGCAAGGCTTTGCTGCAGCGCGGTGACAACGAGGTCGGCCCCTACCAAAGCCCGATGGAAGACGGCATGCAGCACTTCCACGAGTGGTATCGGCGCGCGATGGACGGCTCTACGCTATAACTTCCATAGCTGCTTATGCAGTTAGTGCCTGCGCTGGCGGCCTATTTTTTATAAATTTCTAGAAAGCGCGCCCATGCAGGCACTTTGGATGGTGTTAGCGGCCTTTGTGTTTGCCAGCATGGGGGTCTGCGTGAAGATCGCCTCCGCCGACTTCAACTCCGCCGAGCTGGTGTTCTACCGGGGTCTGATTGGCATGGCATTTCTGGCCATCCTGGCGCGGGCCCAGGGCGTCAGCCTGAAGACAAGCTACCCCGGCATGCACGCCTGGCGCAGCACCATAGGCGTGGCATCGCTGGGCGCCTGGTTCTATGCGATCGCCCACCTGCCGCTGGCCACGGCCATGACGCTGAATTACATGAGCAGCGTGTGGATCGCAGCCTTCTTAGTCGGCGGCGCGCTGCTGGCCTGGCGCCCGGGCAGCGGTGCCACCCCGCTGCAGCAAGGCCCGCTGGTACTGACGGTGATGGCCGGCTTTGTCGGCGTGATCATGGTGCTGCGCCCCAGCCTGGACCAGAACGAGATGTTCGCCGGCCTGATCGGGCTGCTATCTGGCCTGGGCGCGGCCTTTGCCTATATGCAGGTGATGGCGCTGTCGCGCATCGGCGAGCCCGAAGCCCGCACGGTGTTCTACTTTGCCGTGGGTTCGGCCGTGGCGGGGGGTGTCGGCATGCTGGTCGTCGGCCTGCAGTCCAGCTGGGACTGGGCCGCCGCGGCCTGGCTGCTGCCCATCGGCCTGCTGGCCGCCCTGGGCCAGCTGTTCATGACCCGAGCCTACTCGGGCGCCAAGACCGAGGGCGCGATGCTCACCGTGGCCAGCCTGCAGTATTCGGGTATCGTATTTGCAGCCATCTACAGCCTAGTGCTGTTTGGCGACCGCATCACCTCCATGGGCTGGGCCGGCATGGCGCTGATCACGGCCAGTGGCATTGCCGCCACCGTGCTGCGCTCACGCGCCGCCCCCAACGCCCCGGCTGAAGAACACTGAAAGGACGACTATGTACACCACCCTCATTTCGGTAGAGCAACTGCAGGCGCTGGAACACAGCGGCAAGCCCTACATGGTGTTCGACTGCAGCTTTGACCTGGTGCAGCCCGATGCGGGCGAGCAGCAATACCGCGCCGCCCACATCCCCGGTGCGGTGTACGCGCATTTGAACGACCATCTCAGCGCGTTGCACGGGGGCGCGGCCGAATCCGGTGGCCGCCACCCGTTGCCGCTGATGGAAGCCTTTGCCACCTGGTTGTCCAGCGTGGGCTTTTCCAACGACATGCAGGCCGTGGTGTACGACCGCAACGGGGTCAACTACGCCGGCCGCCTCTGGTGGATGCTGAAGTGGGCCGGCCATGCCGCCGTGGCGGTACTCGACGGTGGGCTGCAGGCCTGGCAGGCTGCCGGCGGCGCAGGTAGCACGGGCACCGAGCCCTCAAAATTCACAACAAACTTCGTTCCAGCGCAATCCCTGGCTGCCCTGGTAGCTACAGAAACCGTAGCAAGCAACCTGGGCCGCCCCATCCAGACCATCATCGACGCCCGCGCCACCCCGCGCTTCAAGGGCGAGGTCGAGCCGCTGGACCCGGTGGCCGGCCACATCCCCGGCGCGCTGAACCGCCCGTTCAGCCAGAACCTGGGCCCGGACGGCAAATTCAAACCCGCGGCCCAGCTGCGCGCCGAATTCGACGCCCTGCTGGGCAACCGCGACCCGGCCAGCGTGGTCCACCACTGCGGCAGCGGCGTCAGCGCCAACCCGAACCTGATCGCCATGGAAATCGCCGGCCTCGGCACCACCGGCCTGTACGCGGGCAGCTGGAGCGACTGGTGCAGCGACCCGTCGCGGCCCGTGGCGAAAGGCTAAGTAAAGTAAAGCCGGTCATCGGCAGAGGCGGGGCAGGCGTTGCACACTCTGTGTGCCACACAACAGGAGTCTCGCCATGGGAAATCCGCCAATCCGTTGGGCCCCGCCCGCAATCGTGCTCAGCCTGCTGCTGGGTGCCTGCGCCAACCCCGGGCCCACCAAGCCAGTCGCCAGCAGCAGCGCACGCCCGGCCCCGGTGGAAGCCTACAAGCTCACCAACCGCCTGACCTGGGGCGCCAACCTGGCGGCGGTGGACCAGGCCGAATCCCGCGGCTTGCCCAGCTACCTGGCCCAACAGCTGCACCCCCAAGCCGCCATCCTGCCGCCGGCGGTACAGCAGCAAATCGCCGCCATGACCATCAGCCAGCGCCCGCTGGACCAGCTGGCACCCGACATGGAGCTGCGCAACAAGGCGGCCAACGCCACCTTCGACAAAGACGAAGACAAAAAAGCCGCCCAGCAGGCCTACCAGCAGGAAATGAACCGCCTGGCCCGCGAGTCCGCCACCCGGCACCTGCTGCGCGCGCTGTACTCGCCCAACCAGGTGCAGGAGCAAATGACCTGGTTCTGGCTGAACCACTTCAACGTGCACATGTACAAGTCCAACCTGCGCGCGATGGTCGGCGACTATGAGGACACCGCCCTGCGCCCCTACGCCTTGGGCAAGTTCCGCGACCTGCTGGGCGCCGTGGCCCACCACCCGGCCATGCTGCGCTACCTGGACAACGAACAAAACGCAGCGAACCGCATCAACGAAAACTACGCGCGCGAGCTGATGGAGTTGCACACCCTGGGCGTGGGCGCCGGCTACACCCAGCAGGACGTGCAGGAAATGGCCCGCATACTCACTGGCGTGGGCGTGAACCTGGGCAGCGAGACCCCCAAGGTCCGTAAGGAGCTGCAGGCCGACTATGTGCGCAAGGGCCTGTTCGAGTTCAACCCGAACCGGCACGACTACGGAGCCAAGACCCTGCTCGGCCAGCCGATCAAGGCCCGTGGCCTGGCCGAGCTGGACGAGGCGCTGGACCGCCTGGCCCGCCACCCCGCCACCGCCCACTTCATCAGCCGCAAGCTCGCGCAGTACTGGCTAAGCGATACGCCGCCGCCTGAACTGGTGGAGCGCATGGCGCAGAGCTTTCTGCGCAGCGACGGCGATATCGCCGTGACCCTGCAAACCTTGCTGGGCTCAAGTGAATACGCGCAGGGCGCGGGGCAGAAGTTTAAGGACCCGATCCATTACGTGGTGTCAGCCGTGCGGCTGGCGTATGACGACAAGCCTATCCTCAATGTCGGCCCCATGCTCAGCTGGCTGAACCGCATGGGCCAGCCTCTGTACGGCCGGCAAACGCCCGACGGCTATGCGCTGGACACCGCCGCCTGGTCCAGCCCCGGCCAGATGGCCACCCGCTTCGAGATTGCCAAGGCCATAGGCTCGGGCACCGCTGGCCTGTTCAAGACCGAGGGCCCGCAGCCACTGGAGCAGCCAGCGTTCCCGCAGCTGGCCACCGCACTCTACTACCGCGCCGTAGCCCAAACCCTGGGGCCAAACACCCAGACCGCGCTGGCCCAGGCCACCTCGCCGCAGGAGTGGAACAGCTTCCTGCTGTCATCCCCTGAGTTGATGCACAGGTAAAGGAGACCCCATGCAACGCCGCCACCTACTCCAGTCGCTCACCGCCCTGCCCTTGCTGAATGCCGGGCAGCTGTTTGCCGCGCCCGCCGCCCAGTCACGCGTGCTGTTTGTCTTCTTGCGCGGCGCCTACGACGCAGCAAACCTGCTGGTGCCGACCTCCAGCGACTTCTATTACGCCTCCCGCCCCGACATCGCCGTGCCCCGCCCGGGCGCCGACCTGAACAGCGCCATCGCCCTGAACGCCGACTGGGGCCTGCACCCGGCGCTGCGCGACACGGTGTATCCGCTGTTCCAGAAGGGCGAGGCCAGCTTCATCCCTTTTGCCGGCACCGACGACGTTTCGCGCAGCCACTTCGAAACGCAGGACAGCATCGAGCTCGGCCAGCCGCTCACCGGCCCAAAGAACTACCGCTCTGGCTTTATGAACCGGCTGGCGTCGGTGATCAACGGCGCCGAGCCCATGGCCTTTACCGACAGCCTGCCGCTGGTGATGCAGGGCAGCGTGCAGGTGCCCAACACCGCCCTCAAGTCGCTGGCCAAGCCCGCGGTAGACCCGCGCCAGACAGCCATCATCGCCGCCATGTACAAAGGCACCGAGCTGTCTGGCCGCGTGACCGACGGCTTTGCGGTGCGCGACGAGGTGGCCCGTGAACTCAGCACGGAAATGATGGCCGCCAGCCGCGGCGCCATCAACGCCAAGGGCTTCGAGCTGGAGGCCCAGCGCATCGCCCGCCTGATGAAGGAGCGCTACAACCTGGGCTTTGTCGACGTGGGTGGCTGGGACACGCATGTGAACCAGGGCGGCGCCAGCGGCTACCTGGCCTCGCGCCTGGAAGAGCTGGGCCGCGGCCTGGCCACTTTTGCGCAGGAGATGGGCCCGGCTTGGCGCAACACCACGGTGGTGGTGGCCAGCGAGTTCGGCCGCACCTTCCGGCAGAACGGCAACCGCGGAACCGACCACGGCCACGGCTCGGTCTACTGGGTGTTGGGTGGTGGACTGAGCGGAGGCCAGATCGCTGGCGAACAGCAAAAGGTGGAACAAGCCAGCCTGTTCCAGAACCGCGACTACCCGGTGCTCAACGAATACCGTGCGGTGATGGGTGGCTTGTTTACGCGGCAGTTTGGCTTGAACAGTAAACAGCTGGACCAGGTGTTTGCAGGTGTCAAAGCCAAGGACATAGGGCTGGTGTGAGCATATGTCGCCCAAATACAAGTTAGCAGCGCTGGCTTAAAAGTACCCAAAAGGGGATTGCATAAGCTGGGCCTTTGTGAAGCACACGGAGGCACATGGGATGGAAAGGCAACTGATACTGGGCATCGCTGCGGCGGTGTTCGCAGCGTTCGCCTGGTCGCTCGGTTTTATTGCGCCCTATGTGATTGGCCCATACTCCATTTACGACCTGGCTGTCTGCCGGTTTGTGTTGTCCGGTATTTTTGCACTCGCCATCCTGCTGGCGAGGCCGGGCCAGCTGCGCGGCCTGCGTGCCGTGGACTGGGTCGTGGCCGCCTGGCTAGGTTTGATCGGCTATGTGGGATATTTTTTGATCATCGCGGCCGCCGTGGTCTATGCCGGGCCCATTATTCCTCCCGCATTTGTGGCTACCGTGCCGGTGGTGCTGGCGGTTATCGGCAACTTCGGGCCGGACCGCATCTCCTGGCGCGGACTGGCGTTGCCGCTAGCGCTGACCTTGGCCGGCCTGCTCATGGTGAATGCGACAGGCTTGGCTGGCACCAACGACACCCTGCCGGGCAACACCTTGCTGGGCATAGGCTTCTCCCTTGCCGCCGTTGCGCTCTGGACCGTATTTGGCATCAGCAACCAGCGTGCGCTGCGCCAACGCGAAGGCATCCACGCGCTGACCTGGACGGCGCTGATGATGTTGGGTGGTGCCGTTGAAGTGCTGGCATTCATCCCTGTGGGCTTGCATCTGGACCTGTTCCACACCCCAGTGCTAGGGCTCAACTGGAACGTAGCGGGGCCGCTGTTCCTTTCGTCCACGGCACTCGCGTTGCTGGGCGCCATCGGCGGTTCGTGGGCGTGGTCTATCGCCACACGGCGCTTGCCCATAGGACTGGCAGGCCAACTCATAGCCACAGAGACCGTTTTTGCGACCAGCTTCGGCCTGATTGCCCACCAGCGCGCACCCGCGTGGTCCGAGGCCATCGGCATTGTGCTGTTGCTGGTGGGCGTCATCACCGCCGTGGGGGCCTTCCATCGGGCACAACAGCTCAGACCGGCAGGACAAACCGTCTAAACAACCCGGTACGGCTTATCCCAATAACTTGCGGTACTGCACAAAACCGCTTTTGTCGGCAATCCGGTCGTAGAGCTGCATCGCCTGCAAATTGCTCTCATGGGTCAGCCACCAGACGCGGGACGCATGGTCATGCTCGGCGCTGGCGTAGACGTGCTCGATCAGCGCCCGACCCACGCCCTTGCCACGCAAGCCGGGTTGGGTGAACAGGTCTTGCAGATAGACATAGTCGCCCTCCGTCCAGCAGCTGCGGTGAAAGATGTAGTGCACCATGCCCACCAGCACGCCTTCGATCTCCGCCACTGCGCAATGCATGGGCTCGCTAGGGTCCAGAAAGCGCGCCCAGGTGCGCTCGGTCACCGCCTCTGTGATATCGACCTTGTAAAAAACCTGGTAGCCCTTCCACAGGGGCAACCACTGCGCATGGTCGGCGGGCTGGGCCATTCGGATCTTCATAAGTTAACTCCAAGGTAAGACTGCTGAGGGTACGCGTGAGCTAGGACCGTGGGTAGAGCCAAGGCCCAAAAGAACATTGGAACCAGCACGGTGCACATTCGAACAGATATGGCGACAGCGCAAGTTCGGCATGGCGCGCGCGCAGCCACTCGATAAAATCGCTCGCCAATCGGCGGCCGTCGCTTGGGCATCTACTTTCGGCTCTATTTTTCTTGAACTCAGGCGGCGTACATACCGAGCTGCCGCAGTGCATCCAGCCCACCCCGTAGAAGCGTAGAAAGCTGGACACACACATTATTAAAAACATGAACATACAACTCACCCAAGCAGAGATTGATACGTTTCACAAAGACGGCATTCTGGTTATTGAAAGCGGCTTGTCGCAGCAGGTTATCGACGGCATTTCATCGGATCTTGCAGAGATGCCAGGAAAATTTCTAGAACAATACCAAGCAGGACGTGCGGCAGACGCCTGGGTGCGATGCCCCAACGTCCATGCGGCCGCAGCGGACAGGTCCATCATTCAACGCCTACAGCAGCTCTACGGTGAAGAAGCGCGTCCCTTTCAAACCTTGAATTTCCCATGGGGAACCGAGCAGGCTCCGCATGCCGACAGCATCCATTTCAACAGCGAACCATTTGGGAATATGTGCGGCGTATGGCTGGCTCTGGAAGATATCGGCACCGACCAAGGTCCGTTGATCTACTACCCTGGTAGCCACAAGTTGCCCGAAATAAACTTTGAGGACTTAGGACTTGAACCGAGTTACGAAAAATATAAGCAGTACGAAGATGGCATTGCCGCCAAGATAAAAGAGCATCGTTTCACTCCACGTTTCGGGACTATCAAGAAGGGGCAAGCCATTGTGTGGGCGGCAAACGTATTGCACGGCGGCGCACCTCAAACCGACAAATCGCTCTCGCGTCTATCGCAAGTCACGCATTACTATTTCGGCAACTCAAAGTACTGGAGGCCTGGTTTTAGCAAGGGTGATAAAGCCTACTTCGAGCCACGCTGGATTCCGCCTGTAGGATCACCTGCGCAAGGCGAAGTGATGAATTTCGCTAGACGATTGAAGAACGCAACTCGCCTCCCCCGAATTCGGTCTAGCATTGAAGCCATGGTTCAGCGCATATTTCGCTCGAATTAAAAGTAAAGGCGCTTGCACAGAGTTAGTTCCGGCACATCCGCTGGAGTTAATTCCAGCCTCTGCATGAACCCACCCAAAATGCATCTGCGACCTTTTTGAGGCATCAAAAGAACGCCTAGCAGGCCGCAGCCCGAATCCAGTCCCGAAACGCCTTGACCAGCGGCGCCTGTGCGCGGGACTCGGGGTAGACCAGGTAGTAGGCATCGCTGCTGTTCAGCGCCTGCGGAAACAACTGAACCAGCACACCAGAGGCGATCTCGGCCTCGACCAGAAAGCGCGGCAGCAGCGCGGCCCCCAGGCCCGACACGGCGGCCTGGGCAATCATCGCAAACTGCTCGTAGCGCGGGCCACGCAGGGCGTGCACTCCATTGCCGCCGATCTGCTCGAACCAGTCGGCCCACTGGGTGGGGCGGGTGGTTTGCTGCAGCAACACCACCTGGGACAAATCTTCCACCTGCACGATGCCATGCTGGCGCTGGTAGGTGGGGCTGCACACGGGCACGACCTGCTCGTGCATCAGGTACTCGCACACCGCGCCGGCCCAAAGGGGCGCGCCGAAGTGGATGGCAGCGTCCAATGGCTCCTGGGCAAAGTCAAAGGGCTCGCTGCGGGCCGCGATGTTGACGGTTACCTCCGGGTGGCGCGCTGCAAAATCGCCCAGCCGGGGGATAAGCCAGCGGGTGCCGAAGGTGGGCAGCACAGCCAGGTTCAGCAGGCCTCCGCCATCCGAATAGGCCATGACTTTCTGCGTCGCGCCAGACAGCTGCTGCAGCGTCGCCCGCACGTCGGCCGCATAGACCCGACCTGCATCGGTGAGGACCACGCGCTGGCGCACACGGTGGAACAAGGCCATGCCCAGTTGCAGCTCTAGCTGGCGGATCTGCCGAGATACCGCACTCTGGGTAAGGTGCAACTCTTCAGCGGCGCGGGAGATGCTTGTGTGGCGCGCCGCAGCTTCAAACGCCAGCAAGTCCGACACTTGCGGCAGAAAAGTCTTACGAAACATGGTTATGCACCTTGGGAATGAAGCATGGCTGCGTTGTTTAAGCAGTTTAGGGGCCTAGCTCAGATTTAACAAGCGCAAACAGCTAGCATCTTTGCCAGAACTTGATTCCATTTTCGCATCAAGTCCTTCGAATTTGTCGCTATGCATGCAGTGCGGATTGGGGGATATTGGGCGCACTTTTTCCACATTCGTCCACCGCACCATGTCCCAAGCCATTACCTCCCTCCCCTCCGAAGTCGACCAGCTGCTGCAACGCCTCGGCGTGCGGCGCGCAGCCTATACCGGCGGTACGCTGGCCGTGCGTTCGCCCATCTCGGGCGACACGATTGCCAACCTGCCGCAAACCTCAGCAGCTGACGCGACGGCTGCCATTGGCCGCGCGCAAACGGCCTACCAGGCCTGGCGCAACGTGCCCGCGCCGCGCCGCGGCGAACTGGTGCGCCTGCTGGGCGAGGAGCTACGCGCCGCCAAGGCCGACCTGGGCCTGTTGGTGACGCTGGAAGTCGGCAAGGTACCTAGCGAAGGCGCGGGCGAGGTGCAGGAGATGATCGACATCTGCGACTTCGCCGTGGGCCTGTCGCGCCAGCTATACGGCCTGACCATCGCCACCGAGCGCGCCGAACACCGCATGATGGAAACGTGGCACCCGATGGGCGTGGTGGGCGTCATTTCAGCCTTCAACTTCCCTGTTGCCGTATGGTGCTGGAACGCTGCACTGGCCCTGGTCTGCGGCGACTCCGTGGTGTGGAAGCCATCCGAGAAGACCCCCCTCACCGCCCTGGCCACCATGGCGATTGCCCAGCGCGCGCTGGCCCGCTTCGGCGATGCCCCGGAAGGCCTGCTGGAGCTGCTGATCGGCCAACGTGACATCGGCGAAGTGCTGGTGGACGACGAGCGCGTAAAGGTGCTGTCCGCCACTGGCTCCACCGCCATGGGCAAGGCCGTCGCACCCCGCCTGGCGGGCCGCTTTGCACGCGCCATCCTGGAACTGGGCGGCAACAACGCGGCCATCGTCACCCCCTCGGCCGATTTGGACCTGGCGCTGCGCGGTATCGCCTTTGCCGCCATGGGCACGGCCGGCCAACGATGCACCACCTTGCGCCGCCTGTTCGTGCACGACAGTGTGTACGACAGCCTGGTGCCGCAACTGGCCAAGGTCTACAGCAAGGTGCAGGTCGGTGACCCGCGCAGCGCCGGCACCCTGGTCGGCCCGCTGATCGACCGCACCGCCTATGACGGCATGCAGAAAGCCCTGGAAGAAAGCCGCGCTCTGGGCGCCACAGTGCACGGCGGTGCGCGCGTAGAAGACATTGCCGGTAACGAAGCCTTCTACGTACGCCCAGCGCTGGTCGAGCTGAACGCGCACGCCGGCCCCGTGCTGCGCGAAACCTTTGCGCCCATCCTGTATGTGGTGCGCTACCAGTCGCTGGACCAGGCGATTGACTGGCACAACGCGGTAGGCGCGGGCCTGTCGTCATCCATCTTCACGCTGAACATGCGCGAAGCCGAACGCTTCATGGCCAGCAACGGGTCTGACTGCGGCATTGCCAACGTCAACATCGGCCCTAGCGGCGCGGAAATTGGCGGCGCCTTTGGCGGCGAAAAGGAAACCGGCGGCGGCCGCGAATCGGGCTCGGACAGCTGGAAGGCCTATATGCGCCGCGCCACCAACACCATCAACTACTCCACAGCCCTGCCCTTGGCACAAGGCGTCACCTTCGATATCGGGGGCTAAACCACATGTCCGCCTTTCAAGCCGCGCACAGGGTGCGCGCCATCGGCGTGTCCGAAATCCTGCGCATCACCGACCATGCGAACGCGCTCAAGCGCGATGGCCGGCCGGTGATCGTGCTGGGTGCAGGTGAACCCGACTTCGACACCCCCGACAACATCTGCCAGGCAGCAGCCCGCGCACTGGCGCGTGGTGACACCCGCTATACGGTGTTGGACGGCAGCCCAGCCATGAAAACGGCCGTGCAGCACAAGTTCCAGCGCGACAACGCGTTGGAATTTGCGTTGAACCAGATCAGCGTCAGCGCCGGGGCCAAGCAAGTCATCTTCAACGCGCTGATGGCCAGCCTGGACCCGGGCGACGAGGTGATCCTGCCCACGCCCTTCTGGACTTCGTATGCCGACATGGTGCAGATCTGCGGCGGCGCGCCAGTGCTATTGCCTTGCAGCGAGGCGCAGGGCTTCCGACTGACGGCGGAGCAATTGGAAGCGGCCATCACGCCACGCACGCGCTGGCTGTTCCTCAACTCGCCGTCCAACCCCAGCGGTGCGGCCTACAGCGCAGAACAGCTGAAGCCGATCACCGAGATGCTGCTAAGGCACCCGCAGGTTTGGGTGCTGGCAGACGACATCTACGAGCACATCCTGTACGACGGCCGGGCATTTGCCACACCGGTGGCGGTAGAGCCGGGCTTGCGCGAACGCACGCTGACGGTGAACGGCGTGTCCAAGGCCTATGCCATGACCGGCTGGCGCATTGGCTATGGTGCGGGGCCGAAGGACTTGATCGCAGCCATGGCCGTGGTGCAGAGCCAGTCCACCTCCTGCCCCTCGTCGATCAGCCAGGCGGCCGCCATCGAAGCGCTGACCGGGCCGCAAGACATCGTGGCCGAACGCTGCCAGTCGTTCCAGGCGCGGCGCGACTTTGTGGTGGCCGCATTGAACCGCGCGCCTGGCCTGCGCTGCCGCATGCCCGAGGGCGCGTTCTACACCTTCGCTAGCTGCGCTGGGGTGCTGGGCCGCCACACCGCGAGCGGCAAGCTGTTGCAGACCGACACCGACTTCTGCCACTACCTGCTGCAAGACTACGACGTGGCCGTGGTGCCGGGCAGCGTGTTCGGGCTGGCACCGTATTTCCGCATCTCGTACGCCACCTCGATGGCGCAGCTGGAAGAGGCCTGCGCCCGTATCCATGCCGCCTGTGTGGCGCTTCGTTAAACCATTTGCTTGGGACCTACGCATATGACAACCTCTCGCACCGGCGGCCAGATTCTGGTCGACCAACTCATTCTGCACGGCGTGCAGCAGCTGTTCTGTGTACCCGGCGAAAGCTTTCTGGCGGTGCTGGATGCGCTGCACGACGCATCGATTGCTGTGTCCGTCTGCCGCCAGGAAGGCGGCGCGGCCATGATGGCCGAAGCCCAGGGCAAGCTGACAGGAAAGCCCGGCGTGTGCTTTGTGACGCGCGGCCCCGGCGCCACCAATGCGGCGGCGGGCGTGCACATCGCACACCAAGACTCCACGCCGATGCTGCTGTTCGTCGGCCAGGTCGCCCGTGAAGCGCTGGGCCGCGAAGCCTTCCAGGAACTCGACTACGGCGCGGTGTTCGGCACCATGGCCAAATGGGTAGTGCAGATCGACGACCCCAAGCGCCTGCCCGAGTTGGTGTCGCGCGCCTTCCATATCGCCACCTCGGGCCGGCCCGGTCCCGTGGTGATCGCCTTGCCCGAAGACATGCTGACCGAAGCCGCTGCGGTGGCCGACGCATTGCCCTATGCGGTGACCGAAACCTACCCTGGCCCCGGCCAGTTGGCCGAATTGCAGCAACGCCTGGCAGCAGCCCAGCGCCCTGTCGCCATCCTGGGCGGCAGCCGCTGGTCGGACGCGGCGGTGCAGGAGTTCACCGCGTTTGCAGAAGCCTACGCGCTGCCGGTGTACTGCTCGTTCCGCCGCCAAATGCTGTTCAGCGCGCACCATGCCAACTACGCCGGCGACCTGGGCCTGGGCGCCAACCCGCGCATGCTGGAGCGCATTCGCCAGTCTGACCTGGTGCTGCTGGTGGGTGGTCGGCTGTCTGAGGTGCCGTCGCAGGGCTATGAGTTGCTGGGCATACCCACACCGCAACAGTCCCTGGTGCATGTGCATGCCGATGCCGATGAGCTGGGCAAGCTATACCGCGCCGCGCTATCCATCCACGCCACACCGCAAGCCTTTGCGCAAGCCGTGTCCACGCTGCGCCCAACCCAACCGGTCGCCTGGGTAGACACCACCGTTGCGGCCCGCGCCGACTATCTGCGCTGGAGCGACCCTGCCCCGATTCGCATCCCCGGCCCGCTGCAAATGGGCGAGGTGATGCAGCATCTGCGCGCCACGTTGCCCGCCAACACCATCTTCTGCAACGGCGCTGGCAATTTCGCCACCTGGGTGCACCGCTTCTGGCCGTTCACCACCTATGCAAGCCAGCTGGCGCCCACCAGCGGCTCCATGGGCTACGGCCTGCCTGCGGGTGTGGGTGCTAAGCGCCTGTGGCCGCAACGCGAAGTGGTGGTGTTTGCGGGCGACGGTGACTTCATGATGCACGGCCAAGAATTTGCAACCGCCGTGCAATACGGCCTGCCCATCCTCGTGGTGCTGCTGGACAACGCCATGTACGGCACCATCCGCATGCACCAGGAACGCCACTACCCGGGCCGCGTCAGCGCCACCCAACTGAAGAACCCCGACTTCTGCGCCTACGCACAGGTGTTTGGCGGCCACGGTGAAAAGGTCACGACCACCGACGAGTTCGCCCCGGCCCTGGCGCGCGCCCGCGCCAGCGGCAAGCCCGCCATACTGCACTGCCTGTTGGACCCAGAGGCCATCACGCCGAGCAGCACGCTGCAGAGCATCCGTACCGCAGCCATCGCCGCCCGTTAACTACCGGGTCAATCCGCCGTCGTCAGCACTGGTCCCAGCACTGCCTGTCAGATCTTGTTCAATCTGACGGTTTCGCCTTTGTGCCCAGGCATCACGTACAAACAGGTAGTCGTCAAGCGCGTCCTTGCGGAACCGGTCCATGGGCAGCATTTGTGCACGGCCATCGACCATCTGCAGTATCTGTAGCTTGTCGGCCACGCTGGCGCTGTCGATTTTGCCGATGGGCGAAAGTGGCATGTCGCCCACGATGGCGACGGCGTCTCGTACCGTGCGCGGCCCGAGCAAGGGCAGCACCAAGTAGCGCGAATCCTGCCAGCCCCAGGTTGCGAGCGTCTGCCCTAAGTCCTCTCCATCCCATTTGGGCACGCCTAGGCTGGTTGCCGGGTCAAACACGCCGGCGATGCCCACCGTGGTGTTAACGGCGAACCGGCCGAGCGACTGCCCTGCTTGGGTGGGCCGCCCTTGCAGCGCCTGGTTGACGGCGGTGACCGGCAGACGCAGGTTGACAAAGAAGCGCGTCACACCTGATTGCACCGGGTCTGGAACGACTTTGTCATAGGCCGTGGCCACGGGGCGAAGCACGAACCGGTCTAGCACGTTGTTGAAGCCGTGCATTTTGCGATTGAAGCCTTCCCAAGGATCGGATACGGGCGGCCGCGAAGTCGGTGCAGCCAACTCGGACATGGTGCCGCTAGACGCCAGCTCATGGACGGATGTGTCAGCAAGAGAAGCATTAGCGTCGACGGAAGCCCCGGCGATTGCATCGCTTCGTGCAATCGACGCCGGGGTCGATGCGCCGGTCAACGCAGCCGCGGGCGGATGCTTGGCGGCATTGCTAGCGCACGCGCTGGTGCCGAGCACGATGGCAGCGAGAACAAGGGATTGGATAGTTTTCATTCGGATATCTCCTACGCCATAGGCATTCAGTACCTATGACGGATTGGATGGATGGTGACGTCAGAAGCGATAGACGTAACCGAGTGCGATCGAGGTCTGGTTGGCCTTGTTGACCAACGGGCTGTCTTTGACGGCGCTACCAAAGCGCGTGGCCCCGACATCGAGGAACACCGTTTGATTGCGCGCCAAGGTGTAATCCGTGCGCAGGCCGACCTGCATGTTCGTGGTGGCCTTGCCTTCATACGAGGCACGGCCGGCCTGGACCTCCGACTGCCTCACGCCGTAGTAGTAATCGACATACTTGTCGTCGCTCCATTCCGCGGCCAGCCGTGGCGTGAAGCCGAATTTGCCGGCGGCGAAGCGTCGGTCTATTTGCGCCTTGGCGCGCATGCCCTTGCTGTTGCCCATTGCATCGGAAAGCATTTCGCCGGAGATGTTCGCGAAATCGGTCTTCCAAATGACCGCGCCGCCGACCCAAATGCTGGACTTGCGTTCATCCATGTTGGCCAGAGCGGGGGAATCCTTCGCTTCGTAGCCATCACCTGCCCAGCGCGCACGCAGACGGAACGAAATAGTGTCGTTCGAGTACAGCTTGACATCGAAGGTAGGGATGGAGGCGCTAACCCATTTGTTCTCGTACGACACGACCGGCAGAAGCTTGACCTCGCGATCGAAGTCGCGGTAAGCCTTGTCGACGACCGCGGCGCCCAGGCCCAGTGACCATCGGCCGCCACCGTCCTTAGAGTCGGTAGTCTGCGAAAACGCCGACGGTGTCCACGCTACAGAGATCACCATGGCCGCGAAGAGGCCTAGTTTGGCAGGAGCCCTCGAATGACGGGGAAATTTATGTTGAGACACGGGTTGGTCCTTTCTATGACACATTGGGGGAAATCGTTGTTGTGCAGCCAACCAGCTTGGCCGCCATGACCGGCGTGGTAAGACGGGCGACCATCGAGAATGGCGAACACGGCGACAACAGCCGTCCAGCAATGTCCGCTAACGGTGTGCGCTGTTCTGCGATGGCGTCGAGCAAGGCGCTGGCCTCTTCCACCCGGGCAATCGCCTGGGCGAGGCGATGCTCCGCCCCCAGCCATATGACTGTGCGGCCCATACACCCCGAACGCTTGGCACGCCGAAAGCAGATCAGCGGCAGCGGTGTGCCCAGGTTGGGTTCGCGATCCAGCATTAAACTTTCCGTTCTCGTGGCGCGTCGAAACGACACACCTATGAGACTGGATACTGCCCAAGCGGATTTAGCCGATTTTTAGAGTTCTTAGGATTTCTTTAAGGAATCAACTCTGGTGCAAAAAATCGACCAGTAAAGGGCATCAAACCCCGTGCGACTCCTCTTGCCCATCCGATGGCGGTATGGGTCTGGATCAGTCCGGGCGCCTAAGCAAGGCAATGCCGGGGAATACGACACGCACCGTGAGTCCCCCCCGCCCATCGAGACCGGCGTCGGTTTCGACGGTGGCGTTATGCGACTCGGCAATGCCCGCGACCAAGGACAGGCCTATGCCACTGCCTCGAACCGGTGTACCCGCGACCCTATGAAACCGCTTAAAGATGGCTTCACGCTCGGCGTCCGGAACGCCTGGGCCATCGTCGACAACCTCCAGATACACCGAAGGCACTGCTGCGGTTTGTGCATGAGACTGGTAGCCGCAGCGCACAAGCACGTTCCCGCCTTCCGCGGTGTACCGCATGGCGTTGTGTATCAGGTTGCGCAGCAAAATGCCGATTTCGTCGATGTCGCACTGGATCGTGCAGGGAAGCACATCCAGAAACAGCGATCGCTGGTGTTGGCTGGCGTACATCTCGAACTCCTGCGCGACATGTTGCACGAGCTTGCTCAGGTCGGCCTGCGTACGCAAGGGTGCCTTGGCACCGGCATTGATGCGCGCCAGATCCAGCAATTGTTCGGACAGTCGGGTAATGCGCATGGCCACCACCAGCAGCTTCTTGAGAGCGACTTCCTTGTCTTGAGGATCTGTCGCGCGCAGAGCAATTTCGGCCTGAGCCTGCAAGGCCGACAGCGGTGTGCGGAGTTCATGGGCCGCGTCGCCTATGAATCGGCGCTCGCCTTCGATGGCTTCATCCAACTGTCGCAGCACGTGGTTAAACGATTCGACCAGCGGATGCAACTCTCGCGGTAGTCGGTCCAGCGGCAGGACAGTGAAATCGAAGCTGCGTCGACGGCGCATGGCCAGACCCAGGGCGCGCACGGGCCTGAGCGCGCCAAGAGTCACAAACCACATGACGAAGCCCGCGATCACAAGTAGCACGGTCGCCAGGATGAGCGCATGCGCCGCTTCGTGACGCATGTCCGCATCCACGACGCTTTGCAGATTGCCGACCTGAACGGTTACCCGCCCTGTACTGTCCGAGACGGAGTACACGCGCCACTTCTCCCCTTGGACGATGGTGGAGGCTGAGCCCTCAGAGAAGCTCGGTTGGAGCGGGGACTCGGACGCACCAGGCGTGCGGGCCACCAACCTGCTGCGATCAACCCATATCTGAAAGGCCAGTGGCGCGCGTTCGGCACCTAGCGAGTCCCGTAACTGCAGGCCTGGCCTCGCTCGCCCGTCGAAATGGCTGTCGGCCGGAATTGTGACCAGTAGTTGGGTGGCAATCGCCGCGAGCTTCTCGTCCCAGGTACTGGTGCGGTTGAGCGAGAGCTGGGTGAGAACGATCACGAGCACGACCGTCCAACAGAGGGCGATGACCCCGACAATTACCAGGATCAACTGCGCGTTGAAGGATCGCGAATTCATGCGGTCGGTTGCCCAACGACATAGCCGAGCCCGTGAACGGTCCGGATCAGATCGTCGCCCAGTTTGCGGCGCAGTTGGTGGATGAAGACGGCAATGGTATTGCTCTCCACGCTGCTGACCGTGCCGTAGACGATGTCGTGTAAATGGTCACGCGTAACCACATGGCCAGGGCGCTCCACCAGCGCCAGTAGCGTACGGTATTCATGGGCGCTCAGGACAACCTCGACGTTCGCCTTCGTAACGACACGACGGCTACGATCGATCCGGACATCCCCGTGAGTGAACACAGCAACCACACGCCCCTGGCTGCGGCGTATGACCGAACGCACACGAGCCCAAAGTTCATCGAACTGAAACGGCTTCACCAGATAGTCGTCAGCACCCGCGTCCAGGCCGGATATCCGTTCACTGAGCTGTCCTCGTGCCGTCAGGATCAGCACGGGCGTGGAGTCATAGCGGCCTCGCATGAAACGCAATACCGTCAGTCCTGAGTCACCAGGGAGACCAATGTCGAGCAGCACCGCAGCGTAGGTGTGATCGAGCAAGGCAACGCGTGCTGCTTGCGCATCGTATACACGCTCGATGTTCCATCCGCTTTGGCGAGCGCCATCGCAGATGGTCTCGCTCAGCATTTGGTCATCTTCTACAAGCAGGAGGTTCATGAAACTTCAATCCATCATTAGTGTGCTGTTCTCTCTTACACACACTAAACGAACTGTTTTAGTTTCTTATTAAGCGCGTGCAGGCTGCAATTTTCGCCTCGCCGATAGCCCGCGCCAAGGGAACCCAGGTCCATGACGCATGACGTAAGAGCTACCGTCGCCTAACAGCTGATACTGCCGATTTCGAGTTGACCGTTTGGAATCCCTGCAGGTGAGACTAACCACAGCTATCTGATCCACAAGCTAAAAGGCCACTCTCAAGATCAAGAGTGGCCCTTTTGCATCCGGGGCCGTGCTTAACGCTCAATAGTCTTGTTCCAGCGCGCGTTCCAGGCCGGGCGGTTCGCGTTCACGCTGTCCCAGTCCAGGGTAACGGCGTTCTTCATCCACTTGGTGATGTCAGCCACCTGGGTCGCACCCTCGCCCACAGCCGGCGCCTTGGGGTTGGTGGGGATCTGTGCGCCGAACTGCAACACATTCGCTTGGGCCAGCGGGCTCAATAAGAATTCAGCCAGCTTCTGCGACAGTTCGGGCTCGCTGTTATTGGCAATCACGCACTGGCCGACCATCAGCACCACCGAGCCTTCTTTGGGCTGCGCGTATTCCACAGGAATGCCTTTGGTTTTCATGGATGCCACTGTGGTGGGGGTCAGCGGGAAGATGGCCGCCTCGCCGGTCTGCACCATTTCCGACAGCTTGGCCGAACTGGGGATGTACTCCAGCACGTTCGGGCCAATCATGGTGGGCCAGGCCTTGAAGCCGGGCTCCACGTTTTTGTCGTTGCCGCCCTGGATGCGGTTGAACATCAAGAAGCCGTGCAGGCCAAAGGACGAAGACGATACCGACTGGAACACCACCTTGCCCTTGAACTTAGGGTCGGCCAGGTCCATCCATGAGGTGGGCGCAGCCCAGCCCTTTTCCTTGAACATCTTGGCGTTGTAAGCCAGGCCGGTCATACCCAGGCTGACGCCGCTGGCCATATCGTCCTTGAAATGGGCAGCGGGGTAGATTTCGGCCAGCGAGGGGTTGGGGCGCTGCTTCTGGCACAAGCCCATGCCGATGGCACGCACCATGATGCCGTCGTCCAAGAACATCACATGCATCTGCGGCTTGTCCTTGTTGGCCTGGGCCTTGGCCAGGATGTCGGACGAAGTACCGGGCACCACCACCACCTTGACGTTATGCAGCTTCTCGAAGGCCGGGAACACGTACTGCGTGTACGCCTTCTCCATGGTGCCGCCATTCATGCCGATGTAGAGGGTCTTGGTTTCAGCGCTTGCAACGCCGCTCGCTGCCAAGGTTGCCGCTGCCGCTAGGGCCGACAAGCCACGGCGTAAAGTGTGTGAATGGGATGCGTGGGACATGGTGATTCCTTTCAGGGGGTGGTGGGTGCGGAAGAAAACCGTTGGATGGAAAAAGCGTCTATCGGCGTGCTGCTACGACCGTCGCGGGCCAACTCGGCCAGCACCTCGCCCACGGCAGGGCCGATCTGGAAACCGGCACCGGCAAAGCCGAAGCCATGGATAAGGCCGGGCGTGGTCTGGCTCAGGCCCAGCACAGGCTGGCGGTCTGGCAAATAGCCCTCGGTACCGCTCCAGGTGCGGATGAAATGGGCATGGCGCAGCGCAGGCAATAGCTCTACAGCCTGCAACGACAAGGCGGCAATGGCCGCACGTTCGGAGCGGGCCCGGTCCGCATCCAGCGCCACACCGGCGCCGCCACCCAGCACCAAATTGCCCCGCGCCACCTGGCGGCAATAGATGCCACCACCCTCCACGCCCAGGCTCCAATCCATGAAGAATGGCAAGGGCTCGGTCACCGCCATCGCAGGGTGGCCGGACTGCAAGGGCACAGCCTCGCCAAACTGGGCGGCCAGCTTGCCAGCCCAGGCGCCTGCGCAGTTCAAGAACACCGGTGCCTTGACCTCCAACGCATTGCCGGAGCGCAGTGTGAACTGCCGGCCATCGTGCGCCACCTCGTCTACCGGGCTGCGCTCAAAAATCTGCGCACCGGCACGGCGGGCGGCCTGGGCAAAGGCCGGCGACACTAGGCGCGGATTGGCCTGGCCGTCTTCGGCACACAGCGAACCGCCCACGGCCTTGCCACCCAGCCAGGGGCAGTGGGCGCGCAGGCGCGGCCCGCTCAGCAGCTCGATGCCCAGATCAAAGTCTTGGCTCAGCGTGCGGTAGTTCTCCAGCGCAGCCAGGTCGGCCTCGCTGCGCGCAATCTTGAAGTGGCCGCTGCGCTGGTACTCGCCGTCGGTACCGATCAGATTCGGTAAATTGGCCCAGATGCGGTGTGCGCGCTGGGCCAGCGGCAACTGGCTGAGTGGCCGGCCCTGGCGCCGCACGCCACCGTAGTTCACCCCGCTGGAGCGGGAGCCACACAGATCGCGCTCCAGCAGCGCAACCTGCAAGCCCATGCGCCGCAAAGCCAGCGCCGCGGAAGATCCGACGATGCCGCCGCCCATGATGGCCACATCGGCCTGGATGCGTTGCGCCGTCACGGCGATACCTCCACCGAAGCGTGCACCAGGTGGATTGGGATGGGCTTTATCGGCGCCTGGCCGCGCAAGCGGCCCACCTGCTCTACCGTCTTGCCCGTGGCATGGGCCAGGATTTCGGCCGCGGCCACACCGCAGCTGCGGCCCTGGCAGCGGCCCATGCCCACCCGGGACAAAGCCTTGAGTCGGTTCATTTCATCGGCACCAGTCGCCTGCACAGTGCGGCGCAGCTCACCTGCGGTGATGTGTTCGCAGCGGCACACAACCAGTTCGTCGGGCGCCTGGGCGGCCCAACCGACCGGGAATGGGAAAGCCCGCTCCAGGCCGGAACGGAATGTCTGCAAGCGCTGGAGCTTCTGTTCCAGCAGGTCGGCTCGGGCGGTATCCACCGGCACACCATAGTCGGCAAGCACGGCCAGTGCCGCACGCTCGCCAGCCCATTCGGCCGCATCTGCACCCATGATGCCCGCGCCATCGCCCGCCAGGTACACGCCAGCGACGCTAGAGCGGCCAGCCGCATCGCGCTCGGGCAAGTGGGCGCGCTGCTGCGGAGCGAAGGCGAAACGGCAGCCCAACAGGTCGGCCAACTGGGTCTCGGAACGCAGCGCGTAGCCGAAGCCGATGGCGTCGCAGTCCAGGCGGCGCTCCTGCTGGCCGTTATGCCACACCACTGCCTGCACCCGGCCCTGGCCAAGCACCCGCACCGGTCGCACGCCGCTGTGCAAGGCCACACCATGGGCGCGCAACCAGGCCACGAAGTACAGGCCTTTGGCCAGCACCGTCGGTTGTGTCAGCATGGCAGGCATTGCGGCGAGCTGGTCGCTGAAACGAGCCGTGTCCAGCACTGCAGCCACCTTCACGCCAGCCTTCGCATACTGGTAGGCCACCAAGTAGAGCAAGGGACCGGTGCCCATAAAGACCACGCGCTGGCCAATCGCACAGCCCTGGAACTTCAGTGCCACCTGCGCACCGCCCAGCGCGTAGACACCGGGCAGAGTCCAGCCGGGAATCGGCAGCACGCGGTCTGTCGCACCGGTAGCCACGATTAGTTGCTGGTAAGGTAGGCTTTGGGTGGTCTGGGTTGGGCAGTGCAGCACATCCAGCAGGCCGCCCTGGGCGTTCCACACCAAGCTGTCAGGGCGGTAGTCAATCTGTCCATGCAAGCCATCGAATGTACCGTGCACGGCCTGGGCGCGCGGAGCTTCAAAGGCATACAGGGTTTGTGCAGTGCGGTGGAAGTGAGCGGGCGGCCGACGGTAGATCTGGCCACCGGCACGCGGCGCCTCGTCCAGCACCACCGGGCGCACGCCATGCGCCACCAATGTCTGCGCCGCCCTTATACCGGCTGGCCCGGCACCGACGATCACGGGCTGTAACAGGCTTTGCGTCATACGGCTGCTCCACCCGTTTCCAAATCCATGCCAGGTGCCACAAAGGTGGAGCAGGCGCGGAACCTTTCACCGCTCACCGTTCGGATCCAACAGTCTTGGCAAGCGCCCATCATGCAGAAACCGGCGCGCGCTTCACCGCTGAATTCGTTGCGGCGCAACTGCCCACAGTGGGTCAATACGGCGGTCAACACAGTATCGCCTTCCAGGGCGCTGGCGGGCTTTCCATCCAAAGTGAATGCAACGGCGGCGCGGTCAGATTCCGCGACGCGGTGCAACAGGGGCTGCCATGCGCTCATGTTCAGCGCCCCACCAGAACGCGGTCCAGGCCGTAGACACGGTCCAGAACAATCATCGCGCAGGCCGTGACGGCCACCATCAGCGCCGATACCGCCGCCATCAGCGGATCGATCGACTCGGTGGCATACATATACATGCGCACCGGTAGGGTCACGGTACTCGGCGAAGTCACAAAAATTGACATGGTGACTTCGTCAAAGCTGTTGATGAAAGCCAATAGCCAGCCCCCGGTAACCCCCGGCAGAATCATCGGCAAAGTGATGCGACCAAACACCTGGGCTTGGCTCGCGCCCAGCGACAGTGCGGCCTGCTCGGCACTGCGGTCAAAGCCCACCAGCGCGGCCACCACCAGCCGCAAGGTATAGGGCGTAACGATCAGTGCATGGGCGAACACCAGCCAACCAAAGCTACCGCCACCGCCGACCAAGGCAAACAGGCGCAGCAAGGCCACGCCAAGCACCAGGTGCGGAATGATCAGCGGCGACAGGAACAGACCATTCAGAAAACCGCGCCCCGGAAAGTTGTAGCGCGTGATCGCCATGCCTGCAGGTACGGCCAACAGGGTGGCCAGCGTGGCCGACGCCAAGGCCAGCCACAGGCTGTTCCAGAACGACTGCATGAAGTCGGGGTGGGCAAACACCGCACGGAACCAGCGCAGCGAGAACTCGGTGGTGGGCAGGGTCAGCGTGTTCTCAGGCGTGAAAGCCACCACGCAGACCACCAGCAAGGGCGCCAGCATGAAAAGGATGACCAGGGCGTTGAACGCCAGCGCGAGAGGGCCGTTTTTACGCATGGTGCTTACCCCAGTGACTTCTTATAGCGGCCTTCAACCAGCCGGTTGTAGCTCAGCATGACCACGAGATTGGCCACCAGCAGGATGAGGGCGATGGCCGCACCCAGCGGCCAGTTCAGCTCGTGCAGGTACTCGTCGTAGACCACGGTGGCCACCATCTTCAGCCGCCGCCCGCCCAGCAGGCCGGGGATGGCAAACGAGCTGGCCGCCAGACCGAAGACGATCAAACTGCCCGACAAGATGCCGGGCATGACCTGCGGCAGCACGATGCGGCGCAAAGTGGTGAAGGGCGTGGCCTGCAACGACAGCGCGGCGTTTTCCACGCCCGGGTCCAGTTTCTGCAGCGAGGTCCATACCGGGATCACCATGAAGGGTAGCATCACATGCACCAGGGCGACCACCACCGCGATCTCGGTGTACAGCATCTTGATCGGCCCCAGGCCCAGCAGCTTCAGCGTGCCATTGACCAGACCCTCAGGGCCTAGCAGCATGCTCCAGCCAAAGGCCCGGACCACCACCGAGACCAGCAGGGGTGCCAGCACCACCAGCAACAGCACCGAGCGCCAGGGGTTGCCCATGCGGCTCAGGATGTAGGCCTCGGGCGCTCCCACGGCCACGCAGATCAGCGTGACCAAGCCGGAGATCCAGAAGGTGCGCCAAAAGATGCCGTAGTAATAGTCGTCGCTGAACACATGGGCGTAGTGCTCCAGCGTGAACTCGCCGGCCTTCACGCCGGTGACCGGGTCATAGGCATTGAAGGACAGCACCGCGGTCAGCGCCAGTGGCACCAGCAGCAGCACGGCAAACAGGACGATGGCGGGGCCGGACAGCCACCAGGGCGTGGCCTTGTTCATGCGGCCACCATGGACGACGGCGCTGCCTCGTCGGCAGGCAACAAGCGGGTGCAGTGCATAGGCCAGTTGATGCCAGTGGCATGGCCTTCGTCCAGTGCCGGGCGACCGTCGTTGGGGCTGAGCACCATCAGCTCACCCACGGCCGTGGTCAGCGCATACAGCCACTGGCTGCCCAGGAAGAAGCGCTCGCGCACCGTGCCGTCCAGCCGGCCGCGGCCGGCGTCCACCAATTGCAGCTTCTCCGGCCGCACGCTGAGCAGCACGGCCACGCCGGGGCGGAAGCCCACATCGTCCACATCCACCGTGATCGGCCCCAGATCCACGCGGGCCTGTGCGCCGCCAGCCACCATGCGCCCGGTCAACAGATTGGCCTTACCGACAAAGGTCGAGATGAAGCGGGTGCTGGGATGCTCGTAAACGCGGTGCGGGTGGTCGATTTGGGTGGCGCGGCCCCCCTCCATCACCACCACGCGGTCGCTGATGGACATGGCCTCGCTCTGGTCGTGGGTGACCATCACAGTGGTGGTGCCCACCTTGCGCTGGATCTTGCGCAGCTCGAACTGCATTTCTTCGCGCAGCTTGGCGTCCAGATTCGATAGGGGTTCGTCCAGCAGCAGCACCGGCGGCTCGATCACCAGTGCCCGGGCCAGGGCCACACGCTGGCGCTGGCCGCCCGACAGCTCACGCGGGTAGCGGCCGGCGTGGGCTTCAAGGTGCACCAGGGCCAGCGCCTCCTTGACACGTTCGCTGCGCTCGGCCTTGGGCATCTTGCGCATCTCCAGGCCGAAGCTCACGTTGTCGGCCACCGTCATGTGCGGAAACAGTGCGTAAGTCTGGAACACGATGCCCAGGCCGCGGGTATTGGCTTTGGCATGGGTGATGTCACGCCCGTCCAGCTCGATGTGCCCATTGCTCACGGCTTCAAAGCCCGCGACCATTTGCAAGGTGGTGGTCTTGCCGCAGCCCGAAGGGCCGAGCAGTGACACGAACTCGCCCTTTTCCACCGTGAGGTCCATGGCCGACACCGCACAGGTGCTGCCGTAGAACTTGGTTACGTTGCTGAGTTGAAGGAATGACATACGCGGGCCTTTCTTCTCGGTTCACAAGGAGCCGGGGCCTTGCGGAGCCCCGCTGAACGCCAGATCTGCGGACGGGTGCACCCGGGTGGTGCGACCAGCCATCCGCTTCGGATTGTTTGGCAATATCAATTCACTCTATTGCAATAAGCAAACCAACTTTCAGCGGGTATTCCATTAATCAGAATTTTTCTTCAATTTATTCCATTTAGTGGAATCTTTAGGATAAGCTCACAGAAAACTATTCCGCAGGAGAGTGCTATGGAAACCCCTTCAACCGCCACCGGCGGGGTACCGCGGGTCTTTGCCGTCATCCGGGCGCTGACGGCAGTGCAGGCCGAAGGTGGGCGCGTCACCCAATTGGCGCGCGCCGTCGGCCTGACGCAGGCCACCACGCACCGTTTGCTGCAGTCGCTGGTGACAGAGGGCATCGTCGAACAAGATGAACGCAGCAAGCTGTACCGCCTCAGCATCGACTTCTTTGCCCTGGCCGCACATGCCGGCAACCCCGGCGATCTGCGAACTTTGTGCCGCCCGGTGCTACTTCGCCTGTGTGCCAGCCTGGGCGACAGCATCTTCCTGCTGGCCCGCAGCGGATTTGACGCAGTCTGCCTGGACCGCAGCGAAGGCCCGTTCCCAATCCGCTCGTTCACCGGCGATGTGGGTGGCCGCATCGCCCTGGGCGTGGGCCAGGGCGCGCTGGCCATACTGGCGTTTCTGCCCGAAGCCGAGCGCGAAGAGGTGATCCGCTTCAACTTGTCGCGGGTGCGCGAGTACGGCGTGTACGACGAGGTGTATTTGCGCACCGAGATCGAGCGCGTACGCCAGCTCGGCTATGCGGGGCGCAATACCGGCTTGCTCGAAGGCATGGCCGGCGTGGCCGTGCCGATCTGCGACCGCGAGGGCCGGGCCGTGGCCGCTCTGAGCGTGGGCACGATTGCCGACCGCCTGAACGCCGACCGCATGCCCACCGTGGTCGAGCTGCTAAAACGCGAAGCCGCCAGCATCAGCCCCAAGATCCACCCCTTCGATGCCAGCCTGCGCCGGCCCGCACAGAGTTTGACAGGCTCCTCCACCGGGCAAAAAATCCCGGCGCCTGGCTGATTGCCTGGCCCCGCCACGCAAATAAATGTAAAACTGGTCGGCATGCCCCAGCGGGCAGGCGTTGCACAGCCCAGCGCTGTGCGGCCCGCAGCTTGGCAGCGCCTACACTCTTTCGACTTACTGCCACCGGAACACACCCATGAATTTGTTGAAACTCACGCCCATCGCCGTGTGCCTGGCCGCATCCTCCCTGCTGTTTTCTGCCACCGCTGGCGCCCAAACGGCAGCTCCGGCCGCAGCCACCCCGGAAATCACCGCCAAAAAGGCCGAAGGCCAGCTCGCCGCAGCCGCCTGGCTGACCATGCTGGACCAGGGCAACTGGGGGGGCGCCTACGAAGCCTCCAGCCAGATCTTCCGCAACATGGTGCAGATCGGCCAGTGGATGGACAGCATCCCCGGCGTGCGCAAGCCCTTCGGCGGCTACCAAAGCCGCACCGCCTCCGACGTGGTCTACAAAACCACGCTGCCCGGTCGGCCCGATGGCGAGTACGTGACGGCCATTTTCCAGACCGACTTCACCGAGAAAAAAGGCGTGGAAGAACTCGTCACCACCGTGCGTGAAGCCGATGGCAAATGGCGGGTGATCGGCTACGCACCACGCTAAACAGCTGCCCACCACCATGCTGCAGCTACTGGGCAAATCGCCCTCCATCAACGTCCGCAAAGTGCTGTGGCTGTGCGCTGAGATGGAGCTACCGTACGCGCAGCAGGAATGGGGCACGAGCTTCCAGTCCACCGATACGCCCGAGTTCCGCGCGCTGAACCCGAACGCCATGGTGCCCGTGATCCGCGATGGCGACTTTGTGCTGTGGGAGTCGAACGCCATTTGCCGCTACCTGGCCGCAAAGCACGGACGCACCGACCTGCTGCCGACCGCGCCGCAGCAGCGCGCCTTGGTTGAGCAGTGGATGGATTGGCAGGCCAGCGAGCTGAACAACGCCTGGCGCTATGCGTTCATGGCCTTGGTGCGGCACAGCCCGGCCCATACCGACCCGGCAGCGATTGCCGCCAGCACCCAGAGCTGGAACCGGCATATGCAGATACTCGAAGCGCAGCTGCAGAAAACCGGTGCCTACGCAACCGGAGCCGAGTTCACGCTGGCCGACATCGTGCTCGGCCTGTCTACCCACCGCTGGTGCATGGCGCCGATATCCCGGCCCGAGCTGCCCGCGGTACACGCCTATTACGACCGCCTGAGCCTGCGTCCGGGCTTACGCCTGCATGGACGCAACGGCACACCCTGATACTCTCTACCCATGCCCACCTACGATTACGACTGCGCTGCCTGCGGCAGCTTTGAAGCCTTTCGCAGCCTGGGCCAGCGCAACGAGCCACTGAACTGCCCCGGCTGTGGCCTGGCTGCGGTCCGGCTCATGACCCTCAGCAGCGCCGAGCCCCGCCGGACCGCCAGCGCCCATGCGCAAAGTGTGGAAAGCAACTACAAGCGGCTGAGCCACCGCTCGGGCTGCGCTTGCTGTTGATCCAGCGTTAAACCTGCGTTAGAAGCTGCCCGGCAATCGCGGTTGCTGCAGAACGGGTTTCCACCCCCAGCTTCTCAAAAATATGCTCCAGGTGTTTGTTCACCGTACGTGGACTCATGCCCAGGATGTCGGCAATATCACGGTTGGTTTTACCTTTGGCCAGCCACGACAGCACCTCAGTTTCACGCGGAGTAAGTGGCACATCCGGCTGGCGCGATACGTTATCTGCCGGCACCACACGCAATAGCAGCATGGTTTCAGAGAAACCACTTTGCCCCATGTGGCGCGCCACCAAACGGCTACCGCCGGTCAGCGCTGCAAATACCTCGCCCCGCCCCTGGGTGGACTGCAACCAGGCGGAGCCCTGCTCGGCCGCATCGGTACCAAACACACTGTCGAGCCAGCGCGTAGCCTGCGGTGAGCGCCAAGCGACGCGGCCCTGTCCATCCAGCACCACAGCGCCCATACCGGCTACATCCACAGCCTCACGCGCCAGCCGTGTGGCCTGGGCGTTGCGCACATGGGTTGCCAGGCGCGCCAGTACCTCGGGAATGCGCAGTGGCTTGACCACGTAATCCACGCCGCCACTGGCAAACCCCTGCAATATCTGCTCGGTTTCTGACAAGCCGGTCATGAATACCACCGGCACATGCGACCAGGGTGGCGTGGCCTTCAGCTGTAGACATAACGCAAAGCCGTCCATGCCCGGCATCACCGCATCGAGTAGCACGCCGTCTGGCACGGCGATCTCGAAGCGTTGCAGCGCTTCTTCCGCGTCGCGCGCCACCAGCACCGCATAGCCCTCTGCAGCCAGTGCGTCGCACAGCATGCGCAGGGTGTCGAGCGCATCGTCCACAACCAGAATCACCCGGCGCGCAGGCAATGCTGTGGGTTCAGGGGACTGGGTCATTTTCGGGTTCTCGGAGATGGTGGGCCAGAGCCTGGAAGTCAAAGCGGTCGGCACAGCCTTGCAGCAGATGCAAAGTAGCCGCATGCGCGGGCCACTCCATATGGGCCTGCCGCAGCAGATTCCGCAAAGCGCTCGCCTGTCCCTGGTGGGCCAGGCGGGCAAGATCTTCGCGCAGCGGTTCGGGCAGCACCGTGAGCGCGCTGCTGTCGGTACTGCGCAGCAGTGTCGAGTTCAGTAACGACAAGGGCGTGTTGTCACGCACCCATTCCAGTTGCAGAGCCCGCTCCAGCGCATCCAGCAGCTCAGACTCAATAACGGGTTTACCTACAAAGCCCTGGCATTCCAATGCCGCCAGCCGTGCAGGGTTCTGGTCAAATAAATTAGCGGAAACGAAAACAATCGGCAGTCTTGCGGCGGGCAGCAATGCGCGCAGCATCTCGGCCGTCTGCCAACCATCCAGGTCGTCCATGGTGATGTCCAGCAACACCAAATCCGGCGGATCGTTTTGCACAATCTCCAGACATTCACGGCCACTGGCGGCCTCACGCACGGTGAACCCCATGGGCACCAGCAGGCCGGCCAGCAGTTGGCGCTGTAGCGGCTGGTCGTCCACCACCAGCAGCGTGCGGCGTGGAGCGATGTAGCCAATCACCGCGCGCAATGCCACGGCGCGCAGAGGTGGACGCGTCGGGTCGTGTGCAATACCTGGCAGGTAAAGCCGCACGGTAAATATGCTGCCTTGACCGGGTGTACTGGTTAGTGTGAGTTCGCCGCCCATCAATTGGGTCAGCAAATGGGTGATGGTCAAACCCAAGCCGGTACCCGTCTCGCTGGCACGGCGCCCCGCACTGCCGCGCTCAAACGGCAGAAAGATGCGCTCCTGGTCTTGCGGTGCAATACCAATGCCGGTGTCTATCACCTCGATGCGCGAAACATGATGGCGAAAGTCAATGCGCAGTTGCACCTCGCCCTGGTTGGTAAAACGTACCGCGTTAGCCAACAGATTGATCAAAATTTGCCGCAGGCGCTTGGCATCGGCCCGAATCCACTCCGGTGCCGGACCCTCGACCTGCACGGTAAAGCGCAGGCCTTTGGCCTCGGCTTGCGGACGCAGCATGCCTTCTACATCGGCCAGCAACTCGGCCAACGGCAGGGGTGCCGGGTCCAGCCGCAAACGACCGGCCTCAATGCGGGCCAGCTCCAGTGAACCGTCAATCAGCGCATGCATGTGCTGGCCGCTGTGCTGCATGGTGGCCAGGGTCTCGCGCATCCAGCCATCGGTTTGTGGGTTTTTCAGCAGAATCTGGGTGTAGCCCAGGATGCTGTTGAGCGGCGAACGCAGCTCATGCGTCATACCGGCCACGTAACGGGTCTTGGCCAGGCTGGCCGACTCGGCCTGGTCCTTGGCTGCCTGTAGCTCGGCATCGGTCCGGCGGTGGGCATCGATTTCCTGAAGTAGCAACTGGGTTTGCCGCTCGGACTCGTCTTGCGCCATGCGGCGGCTGTCGGTACTCAACACCACCCACCAAGAGCACACCGCAGCCATCAAGGCCAGCAGTGCAAACACCTTGAAGAAAGGCATCCGCAAAAACTGCGCGGGTGTGGCCAGACTCTCCTGCACATACACCACCCCCACCAGAAAAGCCATGGCGGCACACAGCGAGACCATCACCACCAAATACTGGCCAAGACGGAAGTTCACCTTGAGCGCCCACTGCGGCGGTAGCAAGCGCGCAGCCAAGGCATGCAGTTGCTCAGACGCACGCGAGCCGGTCTTGCAGCGGTCGTGGCAGCGCGATTCCAGTGAACAGCACAGCGAGCAAATAGGGGCACCGTAGGCCGGACAACGGGCCATATCCTCCGATTCAAACTGGTTCTCGCACACCGTGCAGCGCACGCTTTCGCCAGGCTCCCAATCGGTATCCGGCGAACGCGCCAGGTAGTAGCGCCCGCCCGTGGCCCAAGCCAGCAGCGGTGCCAGCGCCATCGACACCACCAGCGCGATGAAGGGCGAGAATGCCGCTGCCGTCTCGCCCAGCAGGCCCGCATAGGCGCAGCACGCCACTGCGGCCGCCAGCAGCATGGCGCCCAGGCCTACGGGATTGAAGTCGTATAGATGGGCACGCCGGAATTCAATGCCGGGTGGGCTCAGGCCTAGCGGCTTGTTGATCACCAGGTCGGCCACCAGCGCCCCAACCCAGGCAATCGCCACATTGCTGTAGACCGCCAGTACTTTCTCCAATGCACCAAAAACGCCCAGCGTCATCAGCAGCAAGGCGATACCGACGTTGAATACCAGCCACACCACCCGGCCCGGGTGGCTGCGCGTAACCCGCGCAAAAAAGTTGGACCAGGCTAGCGATCCGGCATAGGCATTGGTGATGTTGATCTTGATCTGTGACACCACGACGAAGACCACCGTCATGGCGACCGCCAGGCTAGGCTGGCCCACAGCCTGGGTAAAGCCGGCCAGGAACATCTGGGTGGGTTCGGCAGCGCGCTGCACACCGACCTCAAACTGGAGTGCGGCAAAAGCCAAAAACGCACCGCCCGCCATCTTCAGCATGCCCATGACGATCCAGCCCGGGCCAGCCACCAGCACAGCACCCCACCAGCGCAGCCGATTGGCCGGAGTCCGCTCGGGCAGGAATCGCAAAAAATCTACCTGCTCGCCGATCTGCACCACCAGCGAAAAAATCACTGCGGCGGCAGCACCGAACATCAAGGGATTGAAACTATTGCTGCCACTGCTCAAGCCCGACAGCCCCGAAAAGTCGCGGTACAGCTGGGGCTTGGAAATCGCGATCCACACAAAAGGCAGCAGCAGTAAAAACAGCCACAAGGGCTGGGTCCAGGCCTGTAGCTTAGAAATCAAAGTGATGCCGCGCATGGCCAGCGGCAATACCACCAGGGCCGATAACACGTAGCACCACTCCAGCGGCCAATCGACCACCATTTGCAAGGCCAGCGCCATGATGGCGGCCTCCAGCGCGAAGAAGATGAAGGTAAACACCGCGTAAATCAGCGATGTGATGGTCGAGCCCAGATAGCCAAAACCCGCACCGCGTGTCAGCAAATCCATATCCAGGCCATAACGGGCAGCGTAATAGGCAATCGGCAGCCCGGTGAGAAATATCACCAGGCCCACGGTAAGAATGGCCCACATGGCATTGCTGAAGCCGTAGTTCAGCGCGATGGCTCCGCCAATCGCCTCCAGCGCCAAGAAAGACAGCGAGCCACACGCGGTATTGGCCACGCGGAACTCACTCCAGCGCCGAAAGCTTTTGGGCGTGTAGCGCAGCGCGTAATCCTCCATCGTCTCATCGGCCACCCAGGCGTTGTACTCGCGGCGAAAGCGAAAAATCGTTTGCTGCGCAAGCTGTGGACTGGGAGGGGGGATGGACGACATGCCATAGACGCATGCAAGAAACGTTCTAGGCCTACCTACGTTAATTGACGTATGGGACGAAGCAAGGGTTGTCCCTAGGATTCGTTTCAGCGCGGTACAGGCCTTCACCTGTTAGGACTTACGCAGCGCCTCCTGTGTCGCCCTTTGGGCGCACAGGGGGACTTGCGTAAGTCCGGCCTGTACTGAACTAACACCGATCACCCTCAACCCGTCTGCTGCAAGGAGCGCCTTCATGAAGCACCATTCCGACGCCAACGTCCCTACTCTTCCCACTACAGACGCAGGCCGCCGCCGCATGCTGCAAGCGCTGGGCGCTGCATCCATCGCCGGTGTGCCCGGCTGGGCCATGGCCCAACCGACAGCCTCGGTCAACACCACCAAGCTGGCGGTGACCGATACCGAAGTGACGGTGGGCCAGCTGCACTCGGCCACCGGCACCATGGCGATTTCGGAAACCGGCTCTATCCAGGCCGAACAGCTCGCGATCGACCAGATCAACGCCGTGGGCGGCATCCTGGGCCGCAAGATCAAGGTAATCAAGGAAGACGGCGCATCCGATTGGCCCACCTTCGCCGAAAAGTCCAAGAAGCTGCTGATCAATGACCACTGTGCCGCCGTGTTCGGCTGCTGGACTTCGGCCTCGCGCAAAGCCGTGCTACCCGTATTCGAGAAAGAAAACGGCTTGCTCTACTACCCCACCTTCTACGAAGGCCTGGAGCAGTCAAAGAACGTCATTTACACCGGCCAGGAAGCCACCCAGCAAATTCTGTACAGCCTGGATTGGGCGAAAAATGAGAAGAAAGCCAAGACCTTCTTCCTGATCGGCTCTGACTACATCTGGCCACGTACCTCGATGAAGATCGCACGCAAGCACGTGGAAGCCTTCCAGAAGGGCAAGATCGTCGGCGAGGAGTACTACCCCTTGGGCAGCACCAACTTCGGTTCGTTGATGAACAAAATCAAGCTGCAAAAGCCCGACTGCATTTTTGCCGCTGTGGTGGGCGGCTCGAACGTCGCTTTCTACAAAGCACTCAAGGCCGCAGGCATCACCGGTGACAAGCAACTGCTGGTCACACTGGCGGTTACCGAGGACGAAATGACCGGCGTGGGTGGCGAGAACTTCGCTGGTTTCTACTCCTCGATGAAGTACTTCCAGTCGCTCGACAACGAGAACAACAAGAAGTTTGTTGCCGCCTTCAAAGCCAAGTATGGCCCCAACTCGGTGATTGGCGACGTTACACAAGCGGGCTACCTCGGCCCCTGGCTGTGGAAGGCTGCGGTTGAAAAAGCCAAGAGCTTTGACGTGGACAAGGTCGTCGCAGCATCCCCTGGCATTGAGCTAAAAAACGCACCCGAAGGCTATGTGAAGCTGGACGCCAACCACCACCTGTGGAGCAAATCGCGCATTGCCATGGGCATGCCGGATGCCAGCTTCAAGGTGGTATCCGAGTCCCCCGAGCTGATCAAACCCGATCCATTCCCCAAGGGCTACCAGTAACTGCAAGTGCCTCCCTGGATTGCCGCCAGGGGGCATTACGCCCCTTGCATTGATTTTTGCTTGTTCTGGAGTACCCCTATGTCTTTTTCTGACCTGCTGAACATCGGCCTGATGCAGGGCTTTGCAGGCCTGAGCTTGTTTGCCGTGTTGCTCCTGATGGGCCTGGGCCTGGCCATCATCTTTGGCCAGATGGGTGTCATCAACATGGCGCATGGCGAGTTCATGACCATCGGGGCGTACACCATCTACCTGGGCTCCGAGTTGGCGGCGACCCACGCCCCGCAACTGCTGGCTTACTACTTTCCACTGGCCATCATCGCCGCCTTCGGCTTTGCCTTTATAGCGGGCTGGTTGGTGGAATGGTCGCTGATCCGCCACCTCTACAAGCGCCCGCTCGACACTCTGCTGGCCACCTGGGGCGTCAGCCTGGCGCTACAACAGATGTTCCGCACATTCATTGGCCCCAAAGAAGTCAGCCCCACCCTGCCCGACTGGCTGCTGGGCTCCTGGGCGCCATCGGTGGGGCTGGACATTCCCATCAATGGTCTGTTCGTACTCGGACTTACCGCCGTGATGACCGGCGGCGTGCTACTAGCCCTGCACAAAAGCCGCTGGGGTTTACGGGTACGGGCCACCGTCAGCAACCGCACCATGGCCAACGCCATCGGCATCAATACCCAGAAGACCGACCGCCTGACCTTCGCCATCGGCTGCGGCATCGCCGGGGTGGCGGGTGCGGCATTCACCACCATCGGCTCCACCGGGCCTACCTCGGGTTCGCTCTACATCGTGGATGCATTCCTGGTCGTGACCTTTGGCGGTGCCGCCAGCCTGCTGGGCACCGTGGTGTCGGCCTTCAGCATTGCCCAGACCCAGTCGATCACCGAGTTCTTCCTGGCCGGGTCTATGGCCAAGGTCATCACGCTATCGCTCATCGTATTGATTTTGATGGTGCGCCCACAAGGCCTGTTCGCCAGCAAAGTCCGCCGCTGACCCCACCCCCGGAGAAACTTCCCATGAATGCCTTTAAAGCCTGGATCCTGCGCTACCAGCTTGCCAGCCTGGTGCTGCTGGTCGTGCTGCTTGCGGTGGTATTGCCGCTGACGCTCGACATCTTCCGCCTCAACCTGGTGGGCAAGTACCTCACCTATGCCTTTGTGGCCATCGGCCTGGTCATGGTCTGGGGCTACGGCGGTGTGCTGAGCCTCGGGCAAGGCGTGTTCTTTGGCCTGGGCGGCTATGCCATGGCCATGTTCCTCAAGCTCGAAGCATCTGACCCGATCAGCACCAAGATCCAGTCCACCCCGGGCATTCCCGACTTCATGGACTGGAACCAGATCACCGCACTGCCCGCGTTCTGGGTGCCGTTCAAAAGCCTGCCCTTTGCACTGGCGGCCGTCGTGCTGGTGCCGATGCTGCTGGCCTGGGTTGTGAGTTTTGCGATGTTCAAGCGGCGAGTCGGCGGGGTCTACTTTGCCATCATCACCCAGGCTGTTGCCCTGATTCTGACCGTGCTGATCATTGGCCAGCAGGGCTACACCGGCGGCGTCAACGGCATGACCGACCTGAAAACCGTGCTGGGCTGGGACACCCGCACCGACAGCGCCAAATACATCCTCTACTACGTCTGCGTGGCCTTGTTGGTAGCCGGAATTGTGCTGTGCCGCTGGGTGCAGACCAGCAAGCTGGGCACCCTGCTGCTGGCCATGCGCGACAAGGAAGACCGGGTGCGCTTCTCGGGCTATGACGTAGCCAACTTCAAGATATTCACCTTCTGCCTGGCGGCAGGCCTGTCGGGCATAGGCGGCGCGCTGTTCTCACTGCAAGTGGGTTTCATGTCGCCCAGCTTTGTCGGCATCGTGCCGTCTATCGAGATGGTGATCTATGCCGCCGTCGGCGGGCGCATGAGCCTGGTGGGTGCGGTCTACGGCACCTTGCTGGTGAATGCAGGCAAGACCTTTTTCTCAGAGAGTTTTCCCGACCTCTGGCTGTTCCTGATGGCCGGGCTGTTCATCGGCGTGACCATGGCCTTCCCGATGGGGTTGGCCGGCCTGTGGGAGAGCCATATCGTGCCCTGGTGGACGGGCCGCCGCGAGGCGCTACGCCGTGCCGCCGTGCCGGCCAAGCGCCCGGCAGACGCAGCCGCCACTGCGGCGGTAGATCCGGTACTGCCCGATGGCGTACGCGGCCAAAACGTCTAAGGCCAAGAAAGCAACACCATGAGCAATACCGACTTCGCCCTGGCAGTGGAAGACCTGACCGTCTCCTTTGACGGCTTCAAAGCGATCGACGCGCTGACCCTGTATGTGGACAAAAAGGAGCTGCGCGTGATCATCGGCCCCAACGGTGCGGGCAAGACCACACTGCTGGACCTGATCTGCGGCAAAACCCAGGCCAGCGCGGGCAGCATCAAATTCAAGAACACCGAGCTCACCCGGCTGGCCGAACACAAGCGCGTGCGGCTGGGCATTGGTCGCAAGTTCCAGACACCGTCGATCTACGAAAACCTGTCGGTGTTCCAGAACCTGGAGGTGTCGTTTCCCGCTGGCCGCTCGGTGTTCGGTGCACTGGCCTTCCAATGCACGGACGAGGTCAAGGCCAGAGTGCAAGAGGTGGCCACCGACATCCATCTGGCCGACCGCCTCGACACCGAGGCGGGCCTGCTCAGCCACGGCCAGAAGCAATGGCTGGAAATCGGCATGCTGCTGATGCAGGAGCCCGAGCTGCTGCTGCTCGACGAGCCCATCGCCGGCATGAGCGCCCGCGAGCGCGAACTGACCGCCGAGCTGCTGCAACGTATCTGCGCCAATCGCGCGGTAATCGTGATCGAACACGACATGGAGTTCGTCAAGCGCATCGCCCACAAAGTCACCGTCATGCACCAAGGAAAGATCCTGGCCGAAGGGCCGATGGAGCAGGTCCAGGCCGACCCGAAGGTCATCGACGTTTACCTAGGCCACTGAAAGAACACCATGCTGCAAGTCAAAGACCTGTTTGTCGCCTACGGGCAAAGCGAAGCGCTGCACGGCATCTCGTTCGAGGGCCGGACCAACGAAACGGTAGCCATCATGGGCCGCAACGGCATGGGCAAGACCACGCTGTTCAAAAGCCTGATGGGCATCCTGCCACTGAAGAGCGGCAGCATCAGCGTGGCCGGGCAGGATATTTCCAAAGACGAAAGCTACGTGCGGGTGGCCAAAGGCATTGCCTACGTGCCCCAGGGCCGCATGGTATTTCCCACGCTGACGGTCGAAGAAAACATCCAGACCGGCCTGGAGAATGCCGAGCACAAACGCATTCCCGATGAAATTTACGCGCTGTTCCCGGTGCTGTGGGACATGCGCCGGCGCAAGGGCGGCAACCTGTCTGGTGGGCAACAGCAGCAGTTGGCAATCGCCCGCGCGCTGGTCACCGACCCCAAGGTGCTGCTGCTCGACGAGCCCACCGAAGGCATCCAGCCGTCCATCATCAAAGACATCGCCAAGGCCCTGAACGAGATCCGCAAGATGCGCAAGATCACCATCATCGTGTCGGAGCAGGTGCTGTCTTTTGCCATGGACGTGGCCGACCGGCTGTTCGTCATCGAAGGCGGCCAACTGGTACACGCAACCGCCCGCGCCGACACCGACCAGCAGCGCATCAAAGCCTATTTGTCAGTTTGATTCTTCCGTTTGATTCTTCCGTTTAAGTCCCCCCTGCTATCCACCCAAAACCCAGGAGCACGCCATGGCCGATACCCTCATCAAAGTTGATCTGAACCAGTCCCCCTACGACAACCCGCACATGCACAACCGCTGGCACCCGGACATTCCGATGGCCGTATGGGTCGAACCCGGTGCCGAATTCAAACTGGAAACCTACGACTGGACCGGCGGCGCCATCCAGAACAACGACAGCGCCGACGACGTGCGCGATGTGGACTTGTCCACGGTGCACTTCTTGTCCGGCCCCATTGGCGTGAAAGGTGCCGAACCCGGCGACCTGCTGGTGGTGGACCTGCTCGACATCGGCGCCCGCGACGACAGCCTGTGGGGCTTCAACGGCTTCTTCTCCAAGAAGAACGGCGGCGGCTTCCTGACCGAGCACTACCCGTTGGCGCAAAAGTCGATCTGGGACTTCCACGGCATGTTCACCAACAGCCGCCACATCCCGGGCGTGAACTTCGCGGGCCTGATCCACCCTGGCCTGATCGGCTGCCTGCCCGACCAGAAGATGCTGGACGCCTGGAACGCCCGCGAGGCCGAGCTCATCGCCACCGACCCGCTGCGGGTTCCCGGCCTGGCCAATCCGCCCTCACCCGGCACCGCCCACATGGGCAAATTGCAAGGCGAAGCCCGGGCCAAGGCGGCGGCCGAAGGCGCGCGCACCGTGCCCCCGCGCGAACACGGCGGCAACTGCGACATCAAAGACCTGTCACGTGGCTCCAAGGTCTACTTCCCGGTGTATGTGGAAGGCGCGGGCTTGTCGGTGGGCGACCTGCACTTCAGCCAGGGCGACGGTGAAATCACCTTCTGCGGTGCCATCGAGATGGCCGGTTGGGTGCATATGAAGGTCAGCCTGATCAAGGGCGGCATGGCCAAGTACGGCATCAAAAACCCGATATTCAAACCCAGCCCCATCACCCCCAACTACAAGGACTACCTGATTTTTGAGGGCATCTCGGTGGACGAGGCTGGCAAACAGCATTACCTGGACGTGACCGTCGCCTACCGCCAGGCCTGCCTGAATGCCATCGAGTACCTGAAAAAGTTTGGCTACAGCGGCGCACAGGCTTACTCCATCCTGGGCACCGCACCGGTGCAAGGCCATATCAGCGGCGTGGTGGACGTGCCCAATGCCTGCGCCACGCTGTGGCTGCCCACGGAGATTTTCGACTTCGACATCAACCCCACGGCCGCAGGTCCGATCAAGATGCTCGACGGCAGCATCGACATGCCCATCTCGCAAGACAAGTAGCCGCCATGCCCACCTACGACTATGCCTGTAGCGCTTGTGGCGGCTTCGATGCGATCCGCAGCCTGGCCGACCGCAACGAACCCTGCGCCTGCCCGGAATGCGGCAGCGCCGCCCCCCGCGTATTTGCCCACGCGCCGCGCCTGGCCTGCACCACCCCGGAGCAGCGCCGCGCGTTCGACACCAATGAGCGAGCACAGCATGCACCGCGCTCGTCACGCGATGGCCCAGGCAGCTATGGCCGCCTGGGTCACCCAACAGGTTGCGGCTGTTGTGGCACCAGCAAGAAGCGCGGCAGCACCGTCACCGCAGCCAACGGCGCCAAAGCCTTCCCCAGCAAGCGCCCCTGGATGATCAGCCACTAAAGAGGAGTTATGCATGGTCCACGGAGATATATCCAGTAGCCACGACACGGTCGGCGTGGCCGTCGTCAACTACAAGATGCCGCGCCTGCACAGTACCGCTGAGGTGCTGGACAACGCGCGCAAGATTGCCGCCATGCTGGTGGGCATGAAAAAGGGTTTGCCCGGCATGGACCTGGTGGTATTCCCCGAGTACAGCACCCACGGCATCATGTACGACAACCAAGAGATGATGGACACCGCCGTCACCATCCCCGGTGCCGAGACGGCCATCTTTGCCGAAGCCTGCCGCCAGGCCAAGGTCTGGGGCGTGTTCTCGCTCACTGGCGAGCGGCACGAAGAGCACCCGCACAAGGTGCCCTACAACACGCTCATCCTGGTAAACGACCAGGGCGAGATTGTGCAGAAGTACCGCAAGATCATGCCCTGGACACCGATCGAAGGCTGGTACCCCGGCAACACCACCTTTGTGAGCGAGGGCCCCAAGGGCCTGAAGATCAGCCTGATCATCTGCGACGACGGCAACTACCCCGAGATCTGGCGCGACTGCGCCATGAAAGGCGCGGAATTGATCGTGCGCTGCCAAGGCTATATGTACCCGGCCAAAGAGCAGCAAATCCTCATCAGCAAGGCGATGGCCTTTGCCAACAACACCTATGTGGCCGTAGCCAACGCGGCAGGCTTTGACGGGGTCTACAGCTACTTTGGCCACTCGGCGCTGATCGGCTTTGATGGCCGCACACTGGGTGAATGCGGCGAGGAAGAATATGGCGTGCAGTACGCCGCGCTGTCCACCCGCCTGATCCGAGACTTCCGCAAAAACGGCCAGTCGGAAAACCACCTGTTCAAGCTGCTGCACCGTGGCTACACCGGCATCCTGAATTCAGGCGATGGCGACAAAGGCGTGGCCACCTGCCCGTTTGATTTCTACACCCGCTGGGTCACCGACCCGCAGGGCACGCGCCAGGCGGTAGAGGCCATCACCCGCCCCATGCTGGGCACCGAAGAATGCCCGATAGATGGCATTCCCCATCCATGAAAGTTGTTTCAGGTTAACGCCGACTCAATGCCCGTGGGCCAAGCCGCTGACCAGAGTGACCAAGCCAATTCCCAGCAGCAGCCAGGCAATCTGCGCGGCGGTTTCACGCGCGCTCAAGCGCTTTTGCAGCTGGGGAATCAAGTCCGCCAGCGCCACATAGATGAAGCTACTGCTGGCCACCACCAAAAAGTACGGCAGCCAGTCGTGCAGCATGTCGAGCAGGGCGAAGCCCACCACGCCGCCCAGTGCCGTCACCGCGCCAGCCAGCGACACCTTGACCAGCGCCGCCCGGCGGTTGCTTGAGCTGCCGCGCAGCACCACCAGATCACCCATATGGTGCGGCACCTCATGCACCAGCACCGCCAACGCTGCCACCCAGCCCAGCCGCATATCGGCCATAAAGGCCGAAGCAATCAGAATGCCGTCGCCAAAGGCATGCACGCTGTCGCCGGTTAGCACCGCCCAGCTACCGCCTTGGCGCGGCGCATGGGTATGCGCATGGGCATGGCCGTGGTGGTGGTCATGCGCGGCATGGCCATGCGGGCCCTGGTGGTGCTCGTGGCCATGGTGCCAAAGCTCGGCCTTGTCCAGCAAAAAGAAGAACACCAAGCCGACCAGCAGCGTGCCGAACAACTCCTGAGCCCCCGCCTGGCTTTCAAAGGCTTCGGGTAGCAGATGCATGAAGGCCGTAGCCAGCAAAGCACCGGCGGCCAGGCTCAGCATGTGCTGGGTGTAGCGGGCCAGCACACCGAAACTCAACACGGCAGCAAGCCACACGCTGCCGATTCCGGCACACAGGGTGCCAATCAATATCGCTATCAAAATCATAGTATCTTGCGCATATGCAATATGGACTGAACGGTTATCACATCAAAAGGTGCGCCATGGGCACACCGCGCTACCGTCAAGCCTGTACATGCTGCAATGCACACTAAAAACGGAACAATCTGGAAGTCAGGCATCTTAACAAGCCCTCGCCAGGCCAGGCCGTACAAATACTGTGCATCCATGAACCTGCCAACGCGCCCTTTAGGCACCTATTTGCTACCATGTGCAACAAGCGTTTCGTTCTGCAATAGATAAATACCTAGGAGTGCCTGATGGCTAATGCGCACAGCGGTGGGGATGTTGGCTTTGGGTCCTTTTTCAAATACCACGGCTGGCTCGCACCTGGCGTCAAGCTCTTTCGCTCCATCAGCTTCCCGGCAAAGGCTGCCTGGATCTCCTTCATGCTGGTGATACCGCTGGCATTGCTGGTCTGGCTGTACTGGCAGCAGACCCGTGACCAGATCGGCGTCACCCTGGACGAACAAGGCGGTATCGCATTCGTAACGCCCGTCACCGAATACATCTCTGCGGCCCAAAACCTGCGCCGCGTGGCCACCGCCAAATCGCCCGACATGGCAGAGCTGCAAACCAAAGCCAATGCCGCGTTCGACAAAGTTACAGCACAAGAAAAGCTGTTCGCAGGATTGGCTCCCGGCACCCGAAAACAGTACCAAGTGCTCAGCAAGGCGCACAGCGCGATCGCGCAGTCGCCCGTAGCGGCCACGCCTGCAGACACGTTTGCAGCCCACTCGGCCCTCATCCACGAAGCGCTCAAGCTCATCAGTAACATCGCAGACGACTCGCAACTCTCGCTGGACCCAGAACTGGAGAGCTACCACGTAATGAACGTGGGCGTGTTGCTTGGTCCCAAATATTCAGAACAGTTGGCCCGCTTGCGCGGCCTCAGCTACGCGGCTTTGGTAAGCAAGGAACCTTTGCCCCCCAAGTCTGCTGAGCTCCTGCATGAATCCCTGGCTTTGATTGAGTTCATTGACGAACAGGTTGAAAACTCCTACCGGTTGGGCGTGGAGGACTTTCCCGAAGTCGCCAAGAAGTTCGACATGAAAGGCGTGGACGACTCCAGAGAACTGCTACTCAAGACGGTCGAAAAAGACATTCTGGGCGAGTCCATTCAAGGCGATCCAGCTGCATTTTTAGCAATGGCAACCGCCGCATTGGACAAGCAGCGCGCCATTGACAAGCAACTGCGCGAACGCTTAAACGGCCTGCTGGATGCGCGCATGAGCCGCCTGCAGACCGCGTTCTACAGTGAGCTAGCCATCTGCATTTTCTTCATCGCCCTAGCCGTCTACCTGATGCTGGCGTTCTACAAAGTCATGATGGGTGGCCTACAGGAAGTGTCCGGGCATTTGACCGAGATCACACAGGGCAACCTCACCACTGCCCCCAAGCCCTGGGGTTCGGACGAGGTGGCTCAGCTGATGCTGACCATGGGTGCAATGCAGGCCAGCTTGCGCAAAATCGCCTCCAGCGTGCGGGATGGCGCGGGCAGCGTGCAGACCGCCAGCGACGAGATTGCATCCGCGTCACACGACCTGTCGCAACGCACCGAGTCCAACGCGGCCAGCCTGGAAAAAACGGCAGCCAGCATGGAGCAGATCACCGCTACCGTTAAACACACAGCCGACTCGGTGCAAGGCGCCACCAGCATCGTGCGTGAAAACGCGGCTGCGGCCACCCGCGGTGGCCAGGTGATCAGCCAGGTGGTGAAGACAATGGAAGGCATTCGTACCTCGTCCAACCAGATCGGCGAAATCATCGGGGTGATCGACGGCATCGCGTTCCAGACCAACATCCTGGCACTGAACGCGGCGGTAGAAGCAGCGCGTGCCGGAGAGCAAGGCAGAGGCTTTGCGGTGGTCGCATCAGAGGTGCGGTCGCTGGCCGGCCGGTCTGCAGCAGCAGCCAAGGAAATAAAGACCCTGATCTCGGCCAGCATCGAGCAAGTGGAAGTGGGCACGCGGGTGGTAGCAGAAGCCGGCACGACTATTGGCGAAATCGTAGCCAACGCCGGCAGGATCGACACCCTCATGGGTGAAATTTCCACCGCCACGCGGGAGCAAACCCAGGGCGTAGCTGAAGTTGCCACCGCAGTACACGACCTGGACCAGTCCACTCAGCAGAACGCTGCGCTGGTCGAACAGACGGCATCGGCGGCCGGTAGCCTGGCCGAGCAGGCGCAACGCCTGGCCAACGATATCGCGTTCTTCAAGTTCAAGTAGCGCCCAACGGCAGGGCCTGCCGCCGGCATGCACGCATTGGCCTGGCCCCACGCTGGGCGGTTGTGATGGGCCAGCACACTGAAGCATGGGTCGGCAGCACGCCATACGCTGTCGACGCACTGCGTATGCAGCATTTGCGCTATAAAAAAATTAGCACGCTGGGCTTATCGAGTATGCGCCGAGAGCTTATTTCGCCAATAAGTATGCAGCAACCATGGGCCTCGTGGTCAAGATGCCCATGGGTTTCTGTATTCGCAAACCTTTGTCGCCCACAACGCTGCACCCTTCACCGAAGGGCAGAAATCCTGCGGAACTGAGTACGGCGCCTGCTCGCACTGCTAGACTTTGCTGCATAACCCGCCGCAAACGGGGCCTCGCTGCCTTTACACAGGATGGGTTTACCTGATGGAACTACCCAGAACTCTCCGCACAGGGGCCACCCAGCTGGCCGTCGGCGCCCTGGTCGCCGCCGAGGCAGCGCTGATCGGGCTCTTCGCCAGCCAGCCGATGGGTTGGTTGCTCGTGCTGCTGCAGGCCGCCCTGGCCGCCATCGCACTCGCCTGGTGGCTGGCGCAGCGCGACGCGGCCCGGCTGCAGCGCCAGCAACAAAGCATAGGCACCCAGCTGAGCGAGGCGCTGGACATCCTGCCCGATGAAAGCACTTTTGCCCTGTTCGATCCCAAAGACCGGCTGGTCCTGGTCAACCAACGCTGCCGCAGCTTGTTCCCGAGAACGGCTACGTTCATGCAGCCCGGCATCTCTTTCGAAACGCTGCTGCGCCGCAACATCGAGGTGGGCGAAGTACCCGGGTCTGGCGACGCAGAAAGCTGGGTCCAGAACCGGCTGACGGCCTACCGCACATCCAGCACACCCTACACCGTGGAGCTACCCGATGACCGCTGGGTCAGGTTCAGCCAGCGCCGCCTGTCGGACGGCAGCACCGTGGTGCTGCGTGCCGACATCACCGATGCGATACGCAAGGAACGAGCGCTGGAGCAGGCCCGGCTGCAAACCCAGCGCGCCCAGTCCCAGCTGTACGAGGCACTGGAGGCCATGCCCATCGGCATGGAGCTGTTCGACGAGCACGACCGGCTGGTCTACTTCAACCACAAGATGGGCCAGCTGCGGCCCTGGTTTTCGCTGGACGAAGGCCGCGGCCAGACCTATGAGGCACTGCTGCGCATCGGCCTGCGGCAAGGCTTTCCGCCCGACGCCATGGGCAACGAGGAAGCCTGGCTGGCCCAGCATTTAGCCCGGCGTGGCAAGTACAGCACGCCCGAGGTGCGCGGCTACCCCAACGGCCTATGGATGCACGCCTACGAGACCCGCACGCCTTCCGGCCACATCGTAGCCGTGCGGCTGGACATCACCGAGCTGGTGCAGCAGCGCCAGGCCCTGGAGCTGGCCAACCAGCGGCTGGCCCTGCTGTCGGCCACCGACGGGCTGACCGGCATCGCCAACCGCCGGCATTTCGACGAAGTGCTGGCCACCGAATGGCTGCGCTGCGCGCGCCAGCATGAAACGCTGGCGCTGCTGCTGATCGATATCGACCACTTCAAGCTCTACAACGACCACTACGGGCACCTCGCCGGCGATGCCTGCCTGCGCCGCGTGGCCGAGCTGTTGGCCGGCTGCGTGCGCCGTGCCGGCGAACTGGTGGCCCGCTATGGCGGCGAAGAGTTCGTGATGCTACTGCCGAACACCGACCGCGAAGCAGCCCGCCTGGTGGCCCAGCATTGCATGGAGGCGCTGGCGCAGGAGCGGATTCCGCACCCGCGCTCGCCCACCGCCGGCCATGTGACGCTGAGCATAGGCATCGCCTACACCGTGCCCCAGCCCGAGCGCCTGCCAGAGACGCTGGTGGACGCCGCCGACACGGCCTTATACCGCGCCAAGAACAGCGGGCGGCAACAGTTTGAGGTGAGCCGGGTTTAGGCTTTTTAGGCCGCTGGCGCTTATTTAATATGCGCCAGCAGCTATCAACTAAATAGCAACTAGTGCGCCTTGTCCCAGTTCGGCCCCACACCCACCTCGGCCAGCAGCGGCACCTTCAAGTCGGCCACACCGGCCATCAGGCGCGGGATCTCGGTGCGCAGCCAATCGACCTCGCCCTCGGGCACTTCAAATACCAGTTCATCGTGCACCTGCATGACCATCTTGGTGCCGCGCTTCTCGTCGTCCAGCGCCTTCTGAACCGCCACCATGCTGAGCTTGATCAGGTCGGCAGCCGTGCCCTGCATGGGCGCGTTGATGGCGGCACGCTCGGCACCGGCGCGGCGCGGGCCGTTGGGTGAGTTGATCTCGGGCAGGTACAGGCGGCGGCCCAGCACGGTTTCCACATAGCCCTGCTCCTTGGCCAGCGCCTTGGTCTCGTCCATATAGGTTTTGACGCCGGGGTAACGCTGGAAGTAGCGGTCGATGTAGTTCTTGGCCGCCGTGTTGTCGATGCCCAGGTTGCGCGCCAGGCCGTAGGCACTCATGCCGTAGATCAAACCGAAGTTGATCACCTTGGCGTACCGGCGCTGCTCGCTGCTGACCTGCGCCACCTCCACGCCAAACACCTCGGCGGCGGTGGCGCGGTGCACGTCTATGCCTTCATGGAAGGCGCGCAACAGCGACGCATCGCCGCTGATGTGGGCCATGATGCGCAGCTCGATCTGCGAGTAATCGGCACTGGCAATCACGCTGCCAGCGGGCGCCACAAAGGCCTCGCGCACGCGCCGGCCTTCGGGTGTGCGGATGGGGATGTTCTGCAAGTTCGGGTCGTTGCTACTGAGGCGCCCGGTCACGGCCACGGCCTGGGCGTAGTGCGTATGCACCCGGCCGCTGCGCGGGTTCGCCAGCAGGGCCAACTTGTCGGTGTAGGTGCCCTTGAGCTTGCTCAAACCCCGGTGCTCCAGGATCTTGGCCGGCAGCGGGTAGTCTTCGGCCAGCTTTTCCAGCACTTCTTCGTCGGTACTGGGCGCGCCCGTGGCGGTCTTCTTGACCACCGGCAGGCCGAGCTTGGTGAAGAAGATTTCACCGATCTGCTTCGGGCTGCTGAGGTTGAACGGCTGGTCGGCCAGCACATGGGCTTCGGCCTCCAGCTGCAGGATGCGCGCGCCCAGTTCACCGCTCTGCTTGGCCAGCGTGGGCGCGTCGATCAGCACGCCGTTGCGCTCTATGCGGTACAGGGCTTCGCTGGAGGCAATCTCCAACTCGTAGATGCCGCGCAGCTTGGCGTCGGCTTCCAGCTGCGGCCACAGGAAGCGGTGCACGTCCAGCGTCATGTCCGCGTCTTCGCAGGCGTACTCAGAAGTCTTTTCCACGTCCACCTGGTTGATGGTGAGCTGGTGCACGCCCTTGCCGCACAGGTCCTCAAACGTGATGCCGCTGCGGCCCAAGTGGCGCTCGGCCAGGCTGCTCAGGCCGTGCGGCTTGTGCACTTCCAGCACATAGCTTTGCAGCATGGTGTCGTGGGCATAGCCCTGCACCTCAATGCCGTGGTTGGCGAACACGTGGCGGTCGTACTTGATGTGCTGGCCAAGCTTCAGCTTGGCTGGGTTTTCCAGCCAGGGCTTGAGTTTGGCCAGCACTTCGTCGCGCGGCAGCTGGGTAGGTGCGTCGGGGTAGTTGTGCGCCACCGGTACGTAGGCGGCTTTGCCGGGTTCGACGCTGAAGCTGATGCCAACAATCTCTGCCACCATTTCGTCCAGCGAATTGGTTTCGGTGTCCAGCGCCACCAGTTCGGCAGCCTCCAGCTTGGCCAGCCAGGCGTCAAAAGCATCCCAGGTCAGCACATTCTCAAAACCCTGCGTGCGACCACGCGCTGCGGCGGGTTCAGCCGGTTCATCGAACAAGCCAGGCTCGGCCGGTGCGGCGGCCTTTGGTGTTTTGGCAGGCTTGGCCGGGGCAGGCTCGGCGGCTGCACCATCCAGCTTGCTGGCCAGACCCTTGAAACCGTATTGCTCATAAAAAGCCTTCAGCGCGCCCGTATTCTGTGCGGTGTACGCTAGCAAATCGAGAGCAGGCAGGCCGTCGATGTGCTCTACCAAGTCGCAGTCGGTCTTGATGGTCACCAGGCGGCGGCCCTGCGGCAGCCAGTCCACGGCGGCGCGCAGGTTCTCGCCGGCCACGCCTTTGATCTCGGTAGCACGTGCCATCAGCGCGTCCAGAGAGCCGTATTCCATGAGCCACTTGGCGGCTGTCTTAGGCCCCACCTTGGCCACGCCGGGCACGTTGTCCACGGTGTCGCCCACCAGGGTCTGGTAGTCGACCATCAGGCTGGGCGGCACACCGAACTCGCTGGTCACGCCGGCCACGTCGCGGCGCTTGCCATTCATGGTGTCGATGATGGTCACATGCTCGTTTACCAGCTGGCTCAAGTCCTTGTCGCCGCTAGAGACGATCACCTCAATGCCCTGCTGGCCCGCCACCACAGCCAGCGTGCCGATCACGTCATCGGCCTCCACGCCCGGCACGGCCACCACTTTCCAGCCCAGCAGGCGCACCACTTCGTGCACCGGCTCGATCTGGCTGCGCAGGTCGTCTGGCATGGGACTGCGTGTGGCTTTATAGGCGGGGTACCACTCGTCGCGAAAGGTCGGGCCCTTGGCGTCAAAGATGCACACCGCGTAGTCGGCAGGCACCTCTTTGCGCAGGCTGGTCATCATGTTGACCATGCCACGGATGGCGCCGGTGGCAGCGCTGGTCGGGTCGCCGGGCACGGCGCGCAGGTCGGGCATGGCGTGGAATGCGCGGTACAGGTAGCTGGAGCCATCGACCAGCAGCAGGGTTTTCTTGTTCGTCATGGGGGCATTTTGCCTGCGGGGGGCACGGGCTTGCAGGCAGGTAAAGCCCGCCGCCATGCATGCTATCCAAACCATAGCTGTCAGCGCAGACCTTACCTGCTCCAGCGGCATAAAAGATATGCAAACGCTGCGGCGGCCTCTCCATAAACCTTAATTACAATCAATTCTTATTACCATTTGTATTTAAGAACTCCAGCATGCTCTTTATCCGCTGCCGCCGCAGCATCCTGGCTTTGCTGCTCTGCGGGCTGGCCGCCAGCGCTGGCGCAGCCGACAAGACCTCGGCCAAGCCCGCCGCCCCGCGAAAGCTGGCCGCCGACCTGGGCAGCGGCGCGGCCGATGGCGTGTTCCCACGCACCGTCGCGCATTACCAGGGCGAGACCATGCTGGCCCGGCAACCGCTGCGTGTGGCCGTGCTGTCCACCGGCCAGAACGACGGCCTGCTTACACTCGGCCTGGTGCCGGTAGGCACGACCCGCGACGACCAGGGCCGGCTGTATGCCGACTACCTGGCCCAGGGCTTCGCCGGCCAACAGGCAGAAATGCGCCGCACCGCCGACCTGGGCGTGCGCAGCGCGCCCGACCTGGAGGTGCTGGCCGCCCTGCGCCCCGACCTGATCTTGGTCAACAAGGCCATGCTGACGCCGCAGATGCACGCCCTGTACCAGCGCATCGCGCCCACCGTGGTCACACGCGGCAACGGCGTGAACTGGAAGATCGACTTCCTGCTGCTGGCCGACGCCCTGGGCCGCAGCGAACAGGCCCGCGCCTGGCTCAAGCAGTACCACGCCGATGCCAGCGCCCTGGCCCAGCACTGGCCCGCCGATACAGCCCCCAGCGTGTCCTTCGTGCAGGCCAACGCGCAGCGCAACCGCGTGATGGGCATGCGCTCGTTCGCCGGCAGCATCGCCGAAGACGCCGGCCTGCAGCGCCCGCCCAGCCAGCGCTTTGCCGGCAATTCGCAGGACATCAGCGGCGAGCTGCTGGACCAGGCCGATGCCGACTGGATCTTCTACGCCGCGCGCGACAAGTCCCTGCCCGGCCTCACCGGTTCGCCGCTGTGGGCGCGCCTGCGCGGTGCCGCCCAAGGCCACGCCGTGCGCGTGGGGCTGGACCCGTTTTATCTGAACGCCGGCCCGCTGGCCGCGCGCACCGTACTGAGTGCGCTGGCGCGTACCAGCTCCCCTGCCCTGGCTGCCCCATGACCGTCTTTCCTTCCACCACCCCGGCGCGCCGCGCGGCCCGGGGCCTGGGCCTGTTGTTGCTGCTGGCCGCGCTGGTCGGCCTGGTGCTGGCCAGCATTTCATTCGGCTCGCGGCCGATTCCGCTGGCCCGTTTGTGGCAACTGCTGTGGCAGCCAGACGGCAGCGTCGAATCGGCCATCGTCTGGCAGATGCGCATGCCGCGCACCGCGCTCGGCCTGGCCGTGGGCGCGGCACTCGGCGTAGCCGGTGGCCTGATGCAGGCGCTGACGCGCAACCCGCTGGCCGACCCCGGCCTGCTGGGCATCAATGCCGGTGCCGCGCTGGCCGTGGTGCTGGCCATGTCGGTGCTGGGCATCGGCAGCTACATCGGCTATGTGGGCTTTGCGCTGCTGGGCGCGATGCTGGCCGCCGTGGGCGTGTATGTGCTCAGCAGCGGCGCCGCGCCCAGCGCGCAGCGGGTGCGCCTGCTGCTGGCGGGCATGGCCATCAGCGCCAGCCTGGGCTCGTGCACCGGCATCGTCACCCTGTTCGACAGCAACACCTTTGACGCCTACCGCTTCTGGGTGGTCGGCGCGCTGGACGGTCGCGGCACCGACGTGCTGTGGCCCATGCTGCCCCTGGTGCTGGTGGGCTGCACGATTGCGCTGTGGCAGGCGCGCGCGCTGGATGCCATCGCCCTGGGCGACGAGTTCGGCCAGGCGCTGGGCCTGCGGCTGAAGCCGGTGCGCATCTGGAGCTTCATCGCCATCGCCCTGCTGTGCGGCGCGGCCACGGCCGCCGCGGGTCCCATCGCCTTTGTGGGCCTGGTGATTCCGCATGCAGTGCGCCTGCTGGTGGGGCCGCACTGGCGCTGGATACTGCCCTACGGCTTGCTGGCCGGGCCGGTACTGGTGCTGGGCAGCGACATCGTTGGCCGGCTGGTCGCGGTGCCCAGCGAGATCGAGGTGGGCATCGTCACCGCCTTCATCGGCGCGCCGGTGCTGCTGGCCCTGGTACAGCGCAGCCGGCGTGGGAGCGCGGTATGACGCACAGCCACATCAACTTGAATATCAGCACCGGCATCTGGGCCGAACTCGCGCACCGCCGCACCCGCGTCGTGCTCAGCGTGCTGTTGGCCGCCGGCCTGGTCGTGACGCTGCTCGGCCTGCGCCTGGGCAGCTACAACCTCCCTTGGGATCGCTTCTTCGCCACCCTATGGGGCGGCGGCGAAGACATGGGGCGCATGGTGTTGATCGACCTGCGCCTGCCGCGCGCGCTGGTGGCCCTGGGCGCGGGCGCGGCGCTGGCCACGGCCGGCGCCATCTTCCAAAGCCTGTCGCGCAACCCGCTGGCCAGCCCGGACATCATCGGCCTGACCACCGGCTCGGCTACCGGTGCACTTGTCACCATTCTGTGGCTGGGCGACCAGGCGCTCAACGTGCCGCTGGGCGCACTGGTCGGCGGCCTGGCCACGGTGGCGCTGGTCTATCTGTTCAGCCTGCAGCGGGGCATGCACGGCCAGCGGCTGGTGCTGATCGGCCTGGCGGTCGCGGCGATGCTGGCCTCGGTCAACGACTTCCTGCTGACCCGTGCCGAGCTGGACCAGGCCCTTACCGCCAAGATGTGGCTGCACGGTAGCCTGCAAGGCAGCGGCTGGCTGCAGGCCCAGCGCCTGGGCCTGGGCTGCGCCCTGCTGCTGCCGCTGGCCTGGCTGCTCAGCCCGCGCCTGCGCCTGCTGGAAATGGGCGACGAGCTGGCCACCAGCCTGGGCCTGAACGTGGGCCGCAGCCATACCTATCTGACCCTGGTGGCCGTAGGCCTGACTGCGCTGGCGATTGCCTGCGCCGGGCCTATCGGCTTCATCGCGCTGGCCGCACCGCAGCTCGCGCGCCGCCTGTGCCGCGCGCCGGGCATCGGCCTGTGGGCCGCCGCGCTGATGGGCGCCGTGCTGTGCGCCAGCGCCGATTTGCTGGCGCGGCTGGTGCTGGCGCCGTTCCAGATCCCCGTCGGCCTGGTCACCAGCGCGCTGGGCGGGGCGTACCTGACTTACTTACTAGCCCGCGAATGGCGAAGCCACGACCTCTGAACCCATGTACATATCCACTTCCTCCCGCCCGTCCAACCTAGTCGGTGCTTCGCGCCTCCGGGGCGAAGACCTGACCCTGGCCTACGGCAACACCCGCGTGGCCGAGCACCTGAGCGTGGCGATTCCCGACGGCGCGTTCACTGTCATCGTTGGCCCGAACGCCTGCGGCAAATCCACCCTGCTCAAAGCCCTGGCGCGGCTGCGCGCACCGCAGGCCGGCCAGGTGTATCTGGACGGCGCGCTGATCGGCAGCTACCCCACGCGCGAAGTCGCGCGCCGCCTCGGCCTGCTGCCACAGACCGCCATCGCCCCCGAAGGCATACGCGTAGCCGAGCTGGTGGCGCGCGGCCGGCATCCGCACCAAAGCCTGTTCGGCGGCTGGACGGCCGAGGACGACCGCATCGTCGCCCAGGCCCTGCGCGCCACCGCTATCGAAGACCTGGCGGACAGGTTGGTGGACGAACTCTCCGGCGGCCAGCGCCAGCGCGTCTGGGTCGCCATGGTGCTGGCGCAAGACACCCAATTGCTGCTGCTCGACGAGCCCACCACCTACCTGGACCTGGCGCACCAGATCGACCTGCTGGAACTCTTCCGCGACCTGAACCGGCAGCAGGGCCGCACCCTGGTGGCCGTACTGCACGACCTGAACCACGCCTGCCGCTACGCCGACCACCTGGTCGTCCTGCGCCAGGGCCAGCTGGTGGCCCAGGGCGCGCCCCAGGACATCATTACCGCGGCGCTGGTGGAGCAGGTGTTTGATCTGCCGTGTCGGATCATCGAAGACCCGGTATCGGGGACGCCGCTGGTGATACCTGAGGGGCGTGTGCGCGGGTGAAAGTCAGCGACGAAACATCGCGCTGATTTCATCTGTTTGGGATACGGCCAGTACGCGTTCGGCGGCTAACATGGGCGTGCCCGACCTGCGGGGTTTGGTGGAATTTTTATACCTGGATATTTACCCGGCCACCCCACTGGAAATCCAGCCTGAAAGCCAGTTTCAGGAGATTTGAATGGCCAGTGTTCACAGCAGCGACTTTTTTATCCCGCATGTTTTGCAGTCTACGTTAGCCACCGACAATCCATGAACCGAACTCATTGGGCTATTTATATAGGCAACGTCATAATTTCAATGAATGAAATTGACTGGTTGACGCACATGTGCAAGATGAAAGTTTTCGAAGAGGCACTTTCAAAGCGGTGGATAGAAACGCCTCTGGCTAAGAGGTTGCAAAGCTTGCATCAGAAAATAACCGAAAACGACTTATCGCTAGGGCGACCTGCATTAAAAACTCTTCTCGTGGAAGCACAGGAACTATGTGACTTTCGCAACAAAATTGCACATGGCTCATTTTTCATAAATTGTGATAAGCCCATGACCGAAGATCCAGATAGCCAATTCGAGATATTTGCCTTTGGACATACCCAGGCAATTACTGAAGAAGACCTGAGGAAAAATTTTGTGCGGTGCCGGGAAATATCGCAAGGAATTTCTAAACAGATTGCAATTATCGACATGGGGAAAATGAGAAAGCAGGATGGCTAACTCAGCGCTTAATCTCACTTCCTCCAATCTTTGACGATACGCGATAAATCCGTGCAGCGCCGGATAACTCGCTGGACCTATTGCATTAAAAAGGAAATTGATGACATCGAACGTTTTCTACTCCAACCTCAACGATTTTTGCAGAAAATACATGGTGCAAGGGGCCCCGCTCACAAAAGAGGATCTAGCCAGCTTTGACGTTAGACGCAAAAAAATAGAAGCTGAGATCTTCGAAAATTTAGCCCTATTCGACCAAATAAACTTTAAAGTTTATGGTGAAAATATACCGCTTGCCCTTTTGGTGAATTTGCTTGGCGAAAAAGGAATTGATCAACTAATTGATCAAGATGCTCTAAAATTTACTCTATGGACGCCTATAGTTGTTCAGATGGTGGAGAGCATTGATGGCATCGACCCTATTGCGTCCGGAGTACTTAGCTCTAAAGCACATACAGACCCTGAAGAGTCAATTGAACTCGGGCTAAACTGGTTATCCTCGAAGCCGGATAGAGCAAAAAGACGGGAACTTAACAAAAAGTTGCGCAACTTATATGTTCTACCTTCTGCGGAATTACCGAAGAATGCTGTTGATTTAACAAAATCAGCGTATCAAAGTGGTCGACTAGATTTATTTGGCTTCAATCACGCGTTGACTCCATATCAATCAATCACTACAGAAGAAAAAGAACGCCTTCTAAAGTGCACAGATGATCTATTGGAGTACTCGTACATGCTATCAAAAGGACTAACGTCCTTTTCGAAGAGCGAGTTTTATGAGTTCTTCATCTTAAGTCAAGAGCGTATTTCCATGGCATCTGAGCGAACTGGCGCATTCTCTAAAATTTCAACCATCGAGCAATTCCCGGATTTGCAAAGCCTGCACTCTCAAATATATAAACCTTACGATAAAATACTTGAAGTTCGATCAAAGTGGAATGCCAAGAGGTTTAGGGAGTGGCTCAATGAAAAAAGTGATCCGGAAACAAAAACTGAAATCACAAAAGAGTATATCGATGCAATCGTTGATCAAAAAGGCTTCTTTCAAACTCGCACTGGAAAGTTAACAAAAACCATCGCGATGGCCTCAATTGGTTCTGGTATTGGTGCATTAATTGCCGGCGTACCTGGTAGCGTGACCGGGGCCGCGTTAATAAAGGCAGCAGAGCCCGCCGTTGATTTTGCGCTCGACTTGGTTGATGAATTCCTTCTTGATGGCTTGACCAAGGGATGGTCACCGCGAGTGTTCGTTGATGACATTAGAAAACTTAGTGAAAAGCCAAAGTCAAACGACTCTTAAAAGAGGTCTCTAGCGGTTTAACGCTGACAAAAAAGCTCCGCGGTTTTACCGGTTAACCTGGGCGTTAGACTTTGTTTAAAGGGCTCAGTCGCAGCTGCAAGCAAGTGACAAAATGTGGCCCCGCCCGCTACATAAAAAATAGCTACCTGCGCTGATTCCATAAGCACCACAGCCATATATCGCGGGAACATACGCTGGCACCCCGCTACGCTTTGGTTACGCTGGCAAGCCCCCGCGCATAGATAATTCGCCGGCCTCCACCCTCCATCCTCGACCCCCTGCCCATGTCCAACCTCATCGTCCACGGCGGCACGCCTTTGCGCGGCCGCATCACCCCTTCTGCCAACAAGAACGCCGTGCTGCCGGTACTGTGCGCCACGTTGCTGACCTACGAGCCGCTGCGGCTGCTGGGCGTGCCGGACATCACCGATGTGCGCAAGATCCTGGACATCTTCCGCCTGCTGGGCAGCGAGGTGCAGATGGACTACGCCACCGGCACGCTGGAGCTGCACCACCGCGAAACGGTGTTCGACGCGGCGCGGCACCGGCTGCCGGAGGAGATGCGCTCGTCCATCATGCTGGTGCCGCCGCTGCTGGCGCGCTTTGGCGTGGCGCGGCTGGAGGACAACGTCAAGGGCTGCACGCTGGGCGTGCGCGAGATCGATCCGCACATCGATGTGTTTCGCCAGTTCGGCGGGCTGGTGGAGCGCAGCGAAGGCTCGCTGCTGGTGCGCTGCCGTGGCCCGCTGACGCCGACCGACCACTGGCTGGACTACGCTTCCGTCACTACCACCGAGAACTTTGTGCTGTGCGCGGCTTCGGCCAGCGGTGTATCCACACTGACCAACGCCGCATCCGAGCCGCATGTGCAGGAGTTCTGCCGCTTCATGCAGATGATCGGCGTAAAGATCGACGGCATGGGTACCTCGCGCGTGACGGTGCACGGCGGTGGCACGCTGGGTGGCGGCGAGTACCGCTTTGACGAAGACTTCCACGAGATCACCACCTTCTTGGCGCTGGGCGCGATCACCGGCGGCGACGTGGTGGTGCGCAACAGCGCGCCAGAGAACTTTCCGCTGATCGACCGCACCTTTGCCAAGTTCGGCGTGCACATCACGCATGAAAACGGCTGGTCGCGTGCAGACTGCCCGGGCGCATTGAAGGTGCAGACGCCGTTCACCAGCAATGTGCTGACCAAGGTGGAGGCCGCGCCCTGGCCCTACTTTCCGGTGGACCTGCTGCCGATCTTTGTCGCGCTGGGCGTGAAGGCGCAGGGCAATGCGATGTTCTGGAACAAGGTGTACGACGGCGCCATGGGCTGGACCACCGAGCTATCCAAGTTTGGCGCCCATGTGTACCAGTCGGACCCGCACCGCATCGTCAGCTTTGGCGGCAGCCCGCTGACGCCGGCGGTGGTGGAGAGCCCCTACATCATCCGCGTGGCGATTGCGTTGTTCATGGTGGCCGCCAGCGTCAACGGCCGCTCGGAGATCCGCAACGCCACGCCGATCCGCCGCGCGCACCCCGGCTTTGTGGAGAACCTGCGCAGCCTGGGCGCGCAGGTGGAGTGGACTAGCGAAGAGTGACCCACTCCTGAATTTATAGCTGCTAGCGCAGGCAGTACCTGCGCTAGCGGCCTGTTTCTTATAAATCCAGTTTGAACGTCAGCTTGGCGGTGCGCGGTGCGCCGGCAGCCAGGCGGGTGCCACCGGCGGCCCAGTACTCCTTGTCGGCCACGTTGTCCACGTTCAGCTGCCAGGTGGTCTGGTAGCCGGCCAGGCGGGTGGCGTAGCGCGCGCCCAGGCTGTACAGGGTGACGCCGCCCAGCCAGGCCTGGTTCAGGTCGTTCACCGGGCGCCGGCCGGTGTAGTAGGCGCCGCCGTTGAGCGACAAGCCGGGCACGCTGGCCAGCGCATACGACAGGAACACACTGCCAGTCTGCTTGGCGGTGTTTTCCGGGCTCTTGCCGTTGTAGCTGGCGTTGATGTTGCGGAACTCGGCGTCCAGCCACTGGGCCGAGGTCTGCCAGGACAGCTGCGGCGTCAATTGGCCCTGGGTGGACAGCTCCACGCCGGTGTAGTTTTGCTCGCCATCGGCGGTGTAGACGTTGCTGCTGTTGGTGTAGTAGCCGGGGCGGTTGATGTTGAACAGCGCGGTGGACAGCAACGTGCCGCCCGGCGTGCGCCAGCGCATGCCCAGCTCTTTTTGCTTGCTGACGCCCGGTGCCATGCGCTCACCCACGTTGGCGGTGCCGGTGGGCGCGGTGTCGCCCTGCTCCAGGCCGTTGGCATACGAGGTGTAGAGCGACACAGCGGGCGACAGCTTGTAGACCAGGGCCGCCATCGGCGTGGTCTTGCTGGCGTCGTAGTGGGCGCTGCCCTGGTCGCTTTGGTAACGGCTGTGGCGCAGGCCCAGCATCAGCTGCCACTGGCTGGACAGCTGCAGCTGGTCCAGCGCGTACAGGCCGGTGTCCTGCGTGTCCAGCGCAGCGGTGGTGGCCGTGGTCGGCACCGCGCCAAAGGTCACCGTGGTGATCGGCAGCGGGTTGTACAGGTTCTGCGACGCGATGGTGTAGTTCTGCTGGTAGATCGGGCTCTGGCTGAAGCGGGTGCGGGTCGCGCCCAGGGTCAGGCCGTGCTGGATACCGAAGGTGGCAAAGCTGCCAAACAGCTCGGCGCGCAGCAGATCGGTCTGCGCCTCCAGGTTCTGGATATTGCCGCGGATGCTGCCCGCGCCCGAGGCCACGCCGGCATTGTTGGCAAAGCTGAAGATCGCCAGCTGGCGGCCGCGCTCCACATGCGACTGGCCGGCCTCCACGGTCAGCGCCCAGTTGTCGCTCAGCGCGTAGTCGGCGCGCAGCTGGGCGTTACGGGTGTCGGCCTCGAAGGTCGACCAGTTGGGGCCGACCAGTTTCTTGGCGTCGACCGGGTTCGGCAGAGAGATGACGCCGTTGACCGCGGTGCGCAAAGCCACGCCGACCTGCTCGGTGGTCTTGCGGTGGTCGTAGTCCAGGTCGGCTTTCAGCGTCAGGCGGCTGGTCACGCGCCAGTCGAAGGCGGCGGATGCAAAGCTGCGCCCGCCGTTGCCCGCGCCGTCCAGGTACGAGCCCAGCGCACCGCCGGCGGCGTTGACGCGCAGGCCGTACTGCTGCTCGTCGCCCAGGCGCCGGCCCACGTCCACGCTGGCCAGGGCCTTGCCGTACTGGTCGACCACCAGGCCTAACGAAGTCACCGGCTGGGCGCTGGCGCGCTTGGTCACCAGGTTGACGATGCCGGCCGGCGAGGTAAAGCCGTAGTACAGCGCCGAGGCGCCTTTCAGCACTTCGACGCGCTCCTTGTTCTCCATCGGGATCTGCGAGAAGTTCAGCACCGGCACCGAGCCGTTGAGCCGGTAGTTGGTGCGGTTCTCCACGCCGATGCCGCGGATCACCAGCTGGTCCCAGGTTTCGCCGCCGTTCTGCTGGCGTGTTACGCCCGCGGTGTTGCGCAGCGCGTCATACAGGCCGGCTGCGCCCTGCAGCTCCAGCACTTCGCGGGTGACGACGTTGACGGTGGACGGCACATCCATGATGTCCGAACCCCGGAAGCTGCCGGCCTCCACCGTGTTCGGTACAAAGCCTTGGGCCGTAGCAGCGCGCACAGTGACGGAAGACAGCGTGGGTGCGTCGGCGGGCTGGGCGGGCTGGGCGTCCTGCGCCACGGCAGCGTGGCTACCGTAGGCAAGAGACAAAAGAAAAGGCAGATGGCGCAGGGGAAAAGAGCGGGGCATGGTGCGGTGCAAGTCCAAAAGTAGAAAACCGGGTAATCCCTAATTTTACTAATGAAAATACAAACTATTTGCATTTACACAACACCTAGCCCACGATTTCCCTCAGCAGCAGCGCCCGATGCGCCCCTTGCCACCGTAGCGCGCCTCCTGCCGTTCGCGGAAGAAGGCCTCGTAGCCCATCACCGGCTGGTCCGGGTGCTCGCGGCGCTGGTGGGCGACGTAGGTGTCGTAGTTGGGCACGCCGACCATCAAGCGGGCGGTTTGGCCCAGGTAGCTGCCCACCGATTGGCCGAGGCTGGCAAGGTCTTTCAGCATGCCCGCCTCAGGCCGTCAGCAGGGGGCCGCCGGCCTCCTGCACCGTGGGGCGGCTGGAGCGCCGGGCCACCAGGCAGGCGCGGATGCCGAACACCAGCACGCTGATCACCACGAACATGAAGAACACGCACAGACCGGCGTCCAGGTAGTCGTTGAAGACCACGCGCTGCATCTGTGCGAGCGACTTGGCCGGGGCCAATAGCTCGCCCTTGTCCAAAGCCGCCTGGTACTTGTCAGCATGGGCCAGGAAACCGATTCTCGGATTCGTGTGGAACACCTTTTGCCAGCCGGCGGTCATGGTGCAGGCCAGCAGCCAGGCGGTGGGCAGCAGCGTCACCCAGGCAAAGCGCTCGCGCTTCATCTTGAACAACACCACGGTACCCAGGATCAGCGCCACGCTGGCCAGCATCTGGTTGGAGATACCGAACAGCGGCCACAGCGTGTTGATGCCGCCCAGCGGATCGACCACGCCCTGGTACAAGAAGTAGCCCCAGGCGGCAACGCACAGGCCGGTGGCCAGGCCGTTGCTGATCCACGAGTCGGTCTTCTTCAGCGAGGGCACAAAAGTACCCAGCAAGTCCTGCAGCATGAAGCGGCCGGCGCGGGTGCCCGCGTCCACCGCCGTCAGGATGAACAGGGCTTCGAACAGGATGGCGAAGTGGTACCAGAAGCCCATCATGGCCTTGCCGCCCAGCATCTGCGAGAAGATCTGCGCCATGCCGACAGCCAGGGTGGGTGCGCCACCGGCGCGGGCGATGATGGTGGTTTCACCCACATCCTTGGCGGTCTGCAGCAGCATGTCGGGTGTGACCACGAAGCCCCATTGCGAACTCACCTGCGCGGCGCTTTCGGCCGTGGGGCCGAGCACGGCTAGCGGGCTGTTCATGGCAAAGTAGACGCCGGGCTCGATGATGGACGCGGCCACCAGCGCCATGATGGCGACGAAGGATTCGACCAGCATCGCGCCGTAGCCGATGAAGCGGGCATGCGCTTCGTTCTCGATCAGCTTGGGCGTGGTGCCCGACGAGATCAGCGCATGGAAGCCCGACACCGCGCCGCAGGCGATGGTGATGAACAAGAAGGGGAACAGACTGCCCGCCCAGACCGGGCCACTGCCGTCGATGAAGCGCGTGGTGGACGGCATCTTCAAATCGGGCGCCACCATCACGATGCCGATGGCCAGCGCCACGATGGCACCAATCTTCAAGAAGGTGGACAGGTAGTCGCGCGGTGCCAGCAGCAGCCACACCGGCAGCACCGAGGCGACGAAGCCGTAGCCGATCAGCATCCAGGTCAGTTGCTTTCCGTCGAAGGTAAACATCGGTGCCCAGACTTCGCTCTGCGCCACCTGGCCGCCGACCACGATGGCGAGGATCAGGAACACCACACCGATCACCGACACCTCGCCAATCTTGCCAGGGCGGATGTAGCGGGTATAGATGCCCATGAACAGCGCCAGCGGAATCGTTGCTGCCACAGTGAACGTGCCCCAGGGGCTGTCAGCCAGCGCCTTGACCACGATCAGCGCCAGCACTGCCAGGATGATGACCATGATCATGAAGGTGCCAAACAAGGCAATGACGCCAGGAATCGGCCCCAGCTCGGACTTGATCAGGTCGCCCAGCGAGCGGCCGTCGCGCCGGGTCGAGATGAACAGCACGATGAAGTCCTGCACCGCGCCGGCAAACACCACGCCGGCCAGTATCCACAGCATGCCGGGCAGGTAGCCCATCTGCGCCGCCAGCACCGGGCCGACCAATGGTCCGGCACCGGCAATCGCCGCAAAGTGGTGGCCAAACAGCACGAACTTGTTGGTCGGCACATAGTCCAGCCCGTCGTTGTGGCGCATGGCTGGCGTGGCGCGATTCGCGTCCAGCGACAGCACATGCTTGGCGATGAACTGGCTGTAGAAGCGGTAGGCGATCAGGTAGACCGCCAGCGCGGCCACCACTACCCACAGGGCGTTGATGGTTTCGCCGCGGTGCAGCGCGATGGTGGCCAGGGCGCCAGCGCCGCAGAGGGCGATCAGCGCCCAGAGCGCTGTGCGGGCCAGGGGATGCTTGGTGAGGGTGTCCATTGTCTCTTTGCTCTTGTTAGGTGAAACGGATGTGCGAAAGCACAGTGTCGAACGCCCAGCGCGGCGGCGCATTGGTGTGCTTGCGGTGCAGTTGCGGAGTGATTACGTAATGGTTTTCCCCAGGCACACCTGGGTCAAAATCCACCCATGGGCACACACGGTTTCAGACTGCATTTACGCGCGATGGTGCTGCTGCTGGCGGCCGTGCCGCTGGTGCTGGCCATCGCCGCCGTGGTCTGGGTGGTGCGCCAACAGTCCGACCAACTGGCGCAGGCGCAGATCGCCGCCATGCAGCCCATCCTGCTGCAGGCGCGCAAGGACGAGCTGCAGCACTTTGTGCAAAGCGGGCGCCGCGCCGTCGCGCACTTGTACGAGCAGCAGGCCGGCCATCAGGCGCAGGCCCAGCAGCAGGCGCTGGAGCTGCTGCGCCGCATGGACTTTGGCAACGACAACTACTTCTTCGTATACGACCTGCAAGGCAATAGCCTGATGCACCCGCGCCTGCCCGATCTTGAAGGCCACAGCCAGTGGGCACTGCGCGACAGCGCGGGCGCGCCCATCATCCAGCAGCTGGTGCGCCAGGCCCAGGCCGGCGGTGGCTTTGTCGACTACATGTGGAACCGCCCCTCCACCGGGCGCGACGAACGCAAGCTCGGCTACGTAGAGCTGGTGCCCGAATGGGGCTGGGTGATGGGCACCGGTCTGTACCTGGACCATCTGCAGGAAACCCAGGCGCTGATCACCCGCTCCACCGCGGCCGCGGTGCGCAAGACGCGGCAACAGATTCTGTGGATCGCCTCGGCCGCACTGCTGCTGGTGGCGGCCGGCGGCCTGGCGCTGAACTGGTACGAGCAGCGCGCCGCCGACGCCAAGCTGCGCGCCATGGCGCAGAAGGTGGTGCATTCGCAGGAGGACGAGCGCTCGCGCGTGGCCCGCGAGCTGCACGACGGCATCAGTCAGCAGCTGGTGTCAGTAAAGTTCGTCGCTGAATCGGCGCTGCTGCAGCTGGAGCGCGGCAACGCCGACGCGGCCGGCACGCTAAGGCAAGGCATAGGCCTGCTGCAAGGCCTGGTGCGCGACGTGCGACGCATCTCCCACGACCTGCGCCCCACCCTGCTCGACGATGTAGGCCTGGCCAGCGCGCTGGCGCAGACCGCCCGCGAATTCGGCGAACGCAGCGGCATCCAGGTCGAGACCCAGGTGGCCGAGGTGCCGCCGATTCCAGAAGCCGCGGCCACCGCCATATTCCGCGTGGCGCAGGAGGCGCTGGGGAACATCGAAAAACACGCGGGCGCCCAGCATGTGCAGCTGCAGCTGAGCTATGGCGCCGCCGGCCTGGGCCTGCGACTGCGCGACGATGGCGCTGGCTTCGACGTGCAGGCCACGCTGCGCCAGGCCCGCTCCGGTCTCGGCCTGACGAATATGCGCGAACGCATCGAGATGCTGGGCGGCACATTCAGCCTGGCATCCGCCCCCGGTGCCACCGTGCTGACTGCGCAGCTGCCGGCCGCCGTGCTGAAAATGGACTGACCATGCCCACCCCCACTTCCATCCGCCTGCTGATCGTCGACGACCACCCCATCGTGCGGCAGAGCCTGAGCGCCCTGCTCGGCGCCTATGGCCCGCCTATGCAGGTCGTCGCCACGGCCGGCAGCGCCGAAGAAGCCCTGGTGCTAGCCGAGCAGAACGAGCCCGACATCGTGCTGACCGACCTGCAAATGAAGCCCACCAGCGGCATCCAGCTGATCCAGCAGCTGAGCCAGCGCCAGCCCGCCATCCGCTACGTAGTGTTCACGGCATCCACGCAGGACGAACACATGCTGCAGGCCTTCGACGCCGGCGCGCAGGGCTTTGTGGTGAAGGAGTCCGAAGCCGGCGAACTGGTGAAAGCGATAGAGGCCGTGAGGGGCGGCGCCACCCACTACCCGGCCGGGTTAAAGCGCGCACTCGACCGCCGCCAGCAGCAGCCCGCCCTGACCGCCCGCGAGACCGAGGTGCTGGCACTGGTGGCCCAGGGTCTTACCAGCAAGGCGATTGCCCGGGCGCTGGAGATCGACCCACGCACCGTGGACGCGCACCGGGCAAATATCCGGCAGCGCTTTGGGCTGGACAGCAGCGCGGCGCTGCTGCGGTTTGCGATGGAGAACTGCGGCGGGAAGCCATAGCGCTGCCATTGCCGGGCACCGCTACTGAGGTCTATCGACCCTTCACTTGATCGATTCAAGCAACATTAATGTGCAGATTAACGGGTTTATCTGCGCGATTATAGAAATTACAGTGCACTCCAACGCCGCTATGCGTTACTTAACCCCACAGGAGTTCACCATGATCCGCACCACCATCGTCGCCGCCTCCCTGGCTATCGCCTTCACTGCAGCCCACGCCGCCCAACCGCTCACCGTCAAGGTCTACAACGCCGACGGTAATAGCTTCAACGTCAATTCAACCCTGGTCTATGGCGAAAAAGAAGCCATGGTGATCGACGCCGGCTTCACCCGCGCCGATGCGCTGCGGATTGCCGCCAATGTGCTCGACAGCGGCAAACAGCTGAAGACCATTTACGTCAGCCAAGCCGACCCTGACTACTACTTTGGCGTGGAAACGCTGAAAGAAATTTTCCCCCAGGCCGACGTGGTGACCACGCCCGCCGTGCTGGAAAAGATCGTGTCCAAAATGTCCGGCAAGCTGGCATTCTGGGGCCCCAAGATGGGTGCCAACGCGCCACGCACGCCCGTAGTACCACGCGCCTTGCAGGGCAGCACCCTGACGCTGGAAGGCCAGAGCATTGAGATCCGTGGCACAACCGGCCTGCTGGCGCACCGCCCCTATGCCTGGATTCCATCCATCCAGGCCGTGGTGGGCAACATCGGTGTGTTCGGCAACATGCATGTATGGACCGCAGACTCGCAGACGGCACAAGAGCGTGCTGCCTGGGTTGCCCAGCTCGACGAGATGGCGGCCCTGAAGCCGGTGTTGGTAGTACCCGGCCACATGAAGACTGGCACGCAGGTCGATGCCAGCGCCATCAGCTTCACCAAGAACTATTTGCAGACCTTCGAGAAAAACCTGGCGGCCAGCAAAAACAGTGCAGAGCTGGTCAACGCCATGAAGCAGGCCTACCCGCAAGTGACCGACGGCGCCATGTCCCTGGACATCGGTGCCAAGGTCAACAAGGGCGAGATGAAGTGGTAATGCAAGAGGTAATGCAAGACGCATGACCCGGCTCAGACATGGACCGCCCTGCCCGCTTGCTGGCAGGGCGGTGTTCAACCGTTCTTCATTCCATCCACAGGCCCGCCATGAAACCCACTTTGATCCAACTGAGCCTTGCGGCTGCTGCGTTCATTTCTGTCAACGCATTCAGCCAAGCCCTGCCCTACGGCGCGCCCATCAGTCTAGATGTTGCCAAAAAGGCCGCGCAAGCCGCATCCAACGAAATGCGTAAAAACAAGCTGGAGATGACCATCGCCGTGGTCGATTCCGGCGGTAACCTGGTCTACCTGGAAAGGTCCAACCAGGCAGGCCTGGGCACCATTGAACCCGCGATCGGCAAAGCCAAGGCGGCCAATGGCATCAAAGCCCCCACCAAGCTGATCGAAGACTTGATCGTCAAACAGCAGTTGGTGAATCTGATCGCAGTGCCGGGTGCCTTTCCGGTAGAGGGCGGAGTGCCCCTGGTGGTCAACAACCAGGTGGTGGGCGCGATTGGTGCCAGTGGTGGCATGCCCGCCGATGACGGCGCAGTCGCCAACGCAGGTGCAAAAAGCCTGCTGCCTTGATGAAGACACAGACCTGTTCACCCACTACCGAGAATTGATATGAGCACCCCCTACGACATCGTCAAAGAGCATTACGCGGCGTCTGCACGCCAGGATTTCGCCGGCATGTTTGCCAACGTGTCCGACACAGTCGAGTGGACTGAGATGGCCGGCTTCCCCTGCGCTGGCACGTGGTTAGGCCCGCAAGCGGTGATCGACAATGTCTTCAAGGTTCTGGGGAGCACCTGGGACAACTACCGCTTTGACCTGGAGCAGTTGGTGGACGGTGGCGATGTGGTCGTCGGCATCGGCACTTACTCCGGCAGCTACCGTGCCACGGGCAAGCCGATGCAGGCCAGGGTCGCGCACGTATGGCGCATCGCGTCTGGCAAGGTCGTTAAATTCGAGCAATTTACAGACACACTGCTGGTTGCGGACGCGATGCGTTAATCCATTCAAGGAGCTTTTGATGAACGTTCTTCAACAAGTCCTGGTGGATATGCGCTCAGGCCGCTGGATGGAGGCACACAACCTGGTGCAGACCGACGACTCGCCGCTGGCCGCCTGGCTGCACGGCATCCTGCACATCCAGGAAGGCGATCTGGAAGATGCCGAATACTGGTACGGCAAAGCCAACCGCCATTTCCGCAGCCGCGGGACCTTGGATGAAGAACTCGCAGGTTTCGAGGCCGAATTGCTGAAGCGCGACAGCCAGGCATAGCCGGTAGAACCTGGCCAGGGCTGAAGAGCAGCGGTTGCTATCTTATAAATAGCTGCTAGCGCAGGCTCCTATTGCGCCAGAGGCCTAAAAGGCTTGATATTTTCCGACACCTCAAGGTAAACGAAAGACATCGGCGGCTACCGCGCTGTCTCCCAACTGCCGCCCCGCAGAGGCCGAGTCGTAAACCACCAGAAGCGAGCGGGCTGCTTCCCCTTCGGCGGAGAACAAAGTCATGCCTTCGGCATGGTCCACGCCCTTGCCATGGGGGATGTCCAAAACCCGCTCCAAGCCATCCGCCTGCACCACACACTCGCCCTTGGGCGCCGCACCACCTGGCCACCGGAAGACGGTCGTCGGGCCGTCCAAGGCCATGCTGGGGCCGCCCAGAATCAGCAGATCCTGGCCCTGCACGCACATATCACGGATGCCCAGACCGCCCAGCTGCAAGAAGTGCTTTCGGTACAGGCGCTGCTTGGGTCCAATGGGCCGCAAGCGCAGGGTAGATGCCTGCTTTTTATCCTCCTTGAGCTCTACCTCCAGCACCACGGCCCAACCGCGTAAGACCGGCCCGCGCAGCCCGAGGAAGATGCGCTTGCCCACCACGGCCAGGCCCTCGATATCGAAGCCGTTGTCCTTGCCGGGGATAGAGAGGAACGGCCCCAGATGCTTGTCGCCTTTCAACGCCTGCATCAGGTCGTTGCCCTCAGCGTTTCCGCCCAGTTGGGCGGCGGTACGCTTTTTGCCCTTCTCCTTGGCTTCTTTCGCCAGGCTGCACATGCCGTCCTCGTCGACCACGGGGATGCGGGCCAGCAGGTAGCGGTTGCCATCCGCCCGCACCTGGGCCAACTGCTTGGAGGCCGTTTTGGGGTCATCTTCTAAACCAGGGTTTTTACGCTTCAGGCTGTGCGAGCCCACCAGCCAGAGATAGCCGTTTTCGCAGTCCAGCCCCTCCACGTCCACCTCTTCCATGTCTGCGGGATCCTCAGGCAGCCCTGCCGGCAGCCGAAGGTAATCGCCCAGAGGGAACTGCCTGTGCTCGCGGCCATACCGGTAATTGCCGCTACGACCTTTACCGCCCACCAGAGAGAGCCGCTCCAGGCTGGTCGATTCGTCATTGGCAACCCACAGGGTGCGCCCGATCTGCAGAGCAACGGACAGCCCATCTCTCAGCTTTTTGTTCGTGCCCAGATCATCGCGGTCGGGATGGAACTCCAGATCGACAGTGCCCGTTGGATGCATGGTCAGACTCCTTGTAAGTTCTAAGCATGGTACCTACTTGCCCGCGGCGTGCTGCTCCCGCGTCGTCATCCACACGCCCACCGCCACCGCCACCGCTCCGAGCCAAGTCAACAACCCATAGTGCTCGCCCAGCACAAAAGTCCCCATGCCCAGCCCCACGGCGGCGGCCACGTAGCCGATCTGGCTCAGATACACCGGCCCGCCCACGCTCTGCAGACGGAAGAACACGGCGAACATGGCGGCGGTGATGGCGATCTGGGCCAGCAACAGGCCGGGCACGGCTTGCACGGCGGTCAAGGACAGGCTGCCGCTCCACAGCAAGGACAACACGACCAACACCGCAGCCGCGCCCAGGTTGGTACCCGCAGCCAGGGCCAGGCCGCTGGTGCCGGCCGGCCAGGCCAGGGTGCGGTAGACGTTGCCGCAGGCCAGCAGCAGCGGGATCAAAAAAGCCAATGCCAGCCACAGCGCGGGCGCGCTGCCGTGGCTGTCGACGCCGCCCCTGGACAGCACGATGACCAGCGCGCCGGCAAAGCCCAGCGCAATACCCGCCGCGCCCAGCGCACCCGGCCGCCGCCTTTGCAGCATGCTGTGCAGCAGCAGCGTCAGGATGGGTGAGAACGCCAGGTAGATCGAAGTAAAGCCCGCCCCCAGGTGAGGCATGGCGCTGAACACCAGCAAGTTAGGCAGCGCGTTGGACACCGCCCCCGTCACCAGGTAGTAGCGCAGGTGCTGCCGATCCCAAGGCAGGCGGTCGCGCAATGCCCACAGCGCCAGGGCCAGCACCAGGCCGGCGCCGGCCGACATCAGCAGCGACCAGACTAGGGGCGAGATACCCGCCGCCCCGGCCAGTTTACCCAGGGGGAAGTTCAGGCCCAGCAGGCTGCCGGTGGTCAGCAGCAGGGGCAAGGGGCGGTTCAGCATGGGTGTTGAAGATGGTTCAATTCACCCATTTTGCTATATAAAAAATAGCTGATGGCGCAGGTTTTATATGCGCCTATGGCTTATAAGGCCATGAATTTAACTACAAAGCAGCCCGGAGTTCAGACCTTATATATGTCGCCGCTGAATTCCATGGGCGACACCAGGCTGCGTTTGAAGTGGTACTGGCGCAATGCGCTGAGCAACACCACGCTGCCGACCGCGGTGATGGCGATCAGGCCCAGGTAGATCGACAAAACATACTGGAACGAAACCGTGTTGTTCCAAGAGCGGGCGATGCCCAAGAACGAGGCAAACAGCCACGAAACCGATGACATGCTGGCAAATATGCCAAGACCCAGCATGGTACGAAAAGGCAGGGCCAGAAAGGGGGTTGTGCGGAGCATATGCGGGAAGGCGAAGCGGTGCATCAGCACGCCATTGAGGGTTAGCGCACTGACGGTGACGACCTTCATCCAGAGCTTTTCATTCTCCAGATATTGGGGGTTGCTGGCGTAGCCCAGATAGACCAGGCCCACGCCTGTAAGCCACAGGAACTGCAAGGCATGGGTCATGGTGATCTTGGTACGCAGCAGCTCTGCGGTGCGTTCGGCTGTAGGAGACAGATGCGCGAAGCGGAGGAACCGAAAGTCGTACTCCAGCATTTTTCCGACGGCCACGGCCATGGCGAGAAGGTGGAGGTAAGCGAGGATATTCTTGATCAACATGTGTGGCGTTCCTAGGGTTGGACTCAGTCGTGCTGTAGTCATGTCCGTAGGTGCCATGGGCGCGGCGGCCGGTTGCAAGCGGGAGAAGCAGTTTTACAAAAAACCCATCTCCATAGAAAAAATCAATACTGCAATATCCAGATTCAACGGTTCAGGGCTTGCGCCTGGCGCGAGCGCAGGCTGAGCAGTGCGCGCTCCGCGTCGACCTGGGGTGTGCTGCTGCGCGCCAGAATGTCAAGAATGTCGCGGCGTTCCAGCTGGGGAGCCTGGGCCCATAGCAGGGCGACCATGCCACTGACATGGGCCGCGGCCATCGACGAGCCGGTGGCAAAGTCGTAGCGCCCGCCAGGCTCCAGTGTCAGGATGTCGCGCCCTGGCGCGAACAAGGCGTCGGCAGGTGGTACCAGCATGCTGTTCACGCCGCTCATGCCGTTCATGCCCACCACGACCACGCCCGCCACGCCGGACGGGAAGCCGCTCAACTGCTGGTTGGTGGGCAAGGCAGTCACCACCAAGCGGCCTTGTTTCAAGAGTTGCGCCAGCAACTGGTTGAGCAACTCATCGGGTGGCCCCCCCAGACTCATGTTGATGATTTTGGCGTCGGACTGCATCACCTCGACCAGCGCCTTGGCCAGGGTAAATGAGTTGCAGCGGGCGCCAGCTCCCGCAGGGGGATACCAACACGCCTTGTACAGCCTGAGTCGGGCTGCGGGGGCCATCCCGACAATGCCTTGCCCGTTGTTGCCCGCGGCACCGATGATGCCCAGCACCTCGGTGCCATGCCGGTCCTGCAAGAAGCTGGCTTCATTTCTATCCACCAGGTTGGTGCTGGAGTCGATGCGGCCTTGCAGGTCAGGGTGTTTGGTGTTGGCGCCGGTATCGATAACGGCAATGCGAATGTCCTTACCCACGCTTATCTGGTGGGCCTGGGCTGCATGGGTTTCCACAAAGCCCCGTTGCAACAACACATAGGGATCGTTGTAAGGCACACCCGACTGCGGTTCGGAGTGGGTTTCAAAATCCTGCAGCGCTTGCACCAGGCGCACCCGCTTGTCGCGGGACAACACGGCCATCAACTCTTCGCGCTGGGCATGGGGTGGTATCTCAAAAACCACGCAATGCAGCCCCAGCGAGGGAATCGGCCAGCCAGAAGCCTCGCGGAGCGCGTATTCCTGGGCCAGTGCGGCCATGGTTTGGGCGGCCCTGCTGCCCACGGTGTAGCGCGGTGGTGCGCCATAGCCTGACAAACTGGTGCCCACGCGGCTGGAGATGCTTTCCAGCGGATTGGCCACCGCCAGCACAATGTAGCGGCTGCTGTCACGGCGCATGCGGGCTTCTTCGGCAGCAGGGTCGGGCAGCGCTGCACAGGCAGACAGCAGCAGCCCCATACCTGCGAGCAGGAGCCAGCGTAGCCACACGCCAGGCTTCATGGCCGTCCCTCGGTCGGCTCGGCCATCAAGACGCCGGGTAGCTTGCGCAGTCGCTCCAGGGTGTCGGCGCTGCTGCGCTTGTCGGCCAAAGCCAGCGTGTAGGCGCCGGCGGCATTCGGGCCATCCACGACTTGCAGTTGCTCGGTGCGCAGCAATTCACCCCATTGGGCCAGTGTGGTGTGTGGGTCGGGGACGACCCGGATGCGTACCGCCGTGGGCACGGTAGCGCCAGTTGCAGCCGGCACAGTCTGGCTGAGGGTGCGGTAATTTTCATCGTGCGCCGACCAGGGGGAGCTGATAACTCCCCAGCCCAACACCGGCAGCAGCACAGCGGCAGCCATGGCGGCCCCCCACCAGGGGGCAGTGCGCCGACGCGGTACCGCAGCAGGCTGCTCTGCGGCTGCCGGGCTGGGTTGGTCGCACAACTGGTCCAGATCGATGCGGTTGAGCAGGCGCTGCAGGCCCGCTTCCATATCGGGGGCGGTCGCTGGGGCCAGGGCCATGGCTTGCTGTAGCTGTTGCTGGTGCGCCCACTCGCGCTGGCAGTCCTCGCAATGCGGCATGTGCTGCGCCACGGCCTCTTCTTGCTCGCGGGTGGCTTGCCCGTTCAGCACCCAAGGCAAAGCGTCCCAGGCTAGGAAATGGCTGCGTTCTTGTACGGGTTCTTGGGTCATACGATGGCTCCGTCGGCGGTTCGCCCGGCTTTTGGGATAGCTAATGTGGGTAGTAAATTGCGCAGCTTGACCCTTGCATGGAACATGCGCGCCTTCACCGTGCTGACGGGGCACTGCATGATGGCCGAGATTTCTTCCAGCGAATGGCCGCTGCCATAAGCCAGGTCCAAAGTCAAAGCCTGCTCCGCGTTAAGGTGCTCTAGGCCTTTGCCCAGCCAGTTGTGCAGCTCTCTCTCGGCTTGTGGGTCCATGCTTTCCTGCGCCAGGCGGGGTTCCCCGTCATCCACGGTGTCCAGCCCGCCCTCCTGGCGCAGGGCCTTGAGAGTGCAGCGGTAGGCAATACCCATGATCCAGGTAGACACGCGCGAGTCGCCGCGAAATTCGGCCGCTTTTTGCCAGACGATCCAGAAACAGTCGTTAATGACTTCTTCAATCAGGTCGTTGCGCCGTGTCAACCGCGACAAAAACCGGTTGAGGCGCCGGTGGTAGCTGCGGTACAGATCGGCCAAAGCGGCGCGATCAGCGGCCGCCACTTGGCGCACGAGGAGGATGTCCTCGGCGTCTGTGTCGGCGTATATGGAGGGAGGCATGGGTTTGCAAGAGTCGATGTAGATGCCCGTGAGTGCACTTTGGCGCCTAAAAAGTTACTGCGCGCCAGTCAAAATCTTAAAGCTACGCCAAATATGTCCGGCTATGCGAGGTGCGACTTATTCGGCATCGCCTTAAAAAGACCTTGCCAACAGAACGGACCAGTGCCGTGCTGCATTGTTGCCAAACAAGGTGACTGCCCGCCGATCGGTATACAGGTAGCTGACTTCAGCCCGCCATGGCCCCTGGCTCCAGGTGGTGCCGACTTGCCCGTAGGCGTAGCTGCCATCGCGGTCCAACTGGGCCTGTCCTATGCCTGAAGACAGTGCGATGTGCTCTGCCAACGGCCAGCGCAAGCTCATTTCAGCGGTCCAGCGCGGGCGGGGCTGGCCCGGCGCCGGGATTCTGAAATGGTGGCTGGTCAGGCTAAGGGCCAGCATATCGCGGTAACCCCAGGAGACGCCTGCTTCAACGCGGTCAAACAGCTTCAAGCCGGAGTCGGAGGGGTAGCTGTAATACAGCGCATTGGCCTGCATTTGCCAATCGTTGCTCAGCAGCCATTCGTAGGCGCCGCGCACCAGCACCTGGCTGGGATTCGGGGCCCCGGCCTGCACGCCGACGGCCAGCCCGGTTGACCAGCCCGATGTGTCATACAGCGTGACCTGCACCTGGGCGATAGGGCGGCGGGGCCCGATCTGCATCCCCCGGTCAATGAGGCTGGAGCTGATGGCGACTTCGCCCGCCACACTGCGTGTCTGCGCCGATACCGCAAACCCGAGCAGCAGCAACGCCAGGACGCCGCACTGGGCGGCTAGCTGGTAGCGATGGGGCGGCGGCGTCATGGGCGGAGTTTACAAAACCCATATCCACAGCCTGTTGAGCGCTGGCTTAAAGATCTCCTCTGACGTCATAGGCTGGCCAGCCAGTGCTGGTCACGCCTTGGCCGCGCCCGCCGGGTCCATCAGGTGGGCGCGGGCTGTGTCGTAGGCCTTCTTGGGCACGGGCACGGCGTCCGGGTTGCCCAGGTCGACCATGTGGACGCGGTAGGTTTCGCGCGCGGTGAAGGCGGCGATGGCAGCGATCACCGTGACCGCCAGGGTGATGGCACCCACGGTGAACGGGATGTCCATGGCGCCGGGTGGCGCCACATAGGTAAACAGCGCCGGCAGCATGGCGGTGACCAGGGTGCCCAGGTTCTGCGAAATCGCCATGCCCGAGACCCGGGTGCGGGTGGGGAACATCTCGGGGTAGAAGCTGGGGAACACGGCGTTATAGCCCTGGTAGACGATGCCCCACATCAGGATCGACATGCAGATCGCCAAGGGCACGCTGTGGATGCTGATGGCGTACAGGTAGACGTAGGCCAGCAGGCCCGAGGCAATCGCGCCGACGATGATGGGCGGCTTGCGGCCGATCTTGTCCGACAGGTTGCCGACAAACGGAATCACCAGCACGGCGACGATATTGCCCAGCACCGGAATCCACAGGTAGATGTCTTTCTCGAAGCCGATGCCGTAGCCGGGCTGCACTGCATAGGCCGCGCCGAAGATGGTGGTGACCACCGGGATCACGTTCATCAGCGAGCAGCACATCACGCGCAGCATGTCGCGCCAGCTCTCGGTGATGGCCTGCACAAACGGCGCCTTGGGCACGGTGCCGTGTGCGCCTTCTTCGGTGAAGGCCGGGGTTTCGTCGACTTCGCGGCGGATGATGTAGCCGGCCACGATGACCAAGAAGCTCAGCAGGAACGGAATGCGCCAGCCCCAACTGTTGAATTGCTCGGTGGGCATGTAGTGCGCCAGCGGCAGGAACACCGCCGCCGCCAGAATCTGCCCGGCCTGCACGCCTTGCAGGGTAAAGCTCGCATAAAAGCCGCGCCGCCCGAACGGTGCGTGCTCCAGGATCATCGAGCTGGCGCCCGAGATCTCGCCCGCCACCGCAAAGCCCTGGATCAGGCGCATGAGCACCAGCAGCGCCGGCGCCCACAGGCCGATCTGGTCATAGGTCGGCAGCAGGCCGACGGCCACGGTCGAAAAGCCCATCAGGAACATGCAGATGATCAGCACCTTCTTGCGGCCCTGGGTGTCGCCCCAGTGGCCCAGAAAGAAGGCCCCGATGGGCCGCGCCACATAGCCCACGCCGTAGGTGGCCAGCGAGGCGATGATGGCGGTCTTGGGGTCGCCCTTGGGGAAGAAGATTTGCGGAAAGATCAACGCCGCCGCGGTGGCGTAGATGAAGAAGTCGTAGTACTCCAGCGCCGAGCCGATCCAGCCACTGGCGGTGGCTTTCTTCGACTGCTCGTTACGGTGGGACGCACCATTGGGGGTGTCGGCCATGTATGTCTCCTGTGTGGGTAAGCGCTTGTCTGCAAGCGGACCATGCAGGACAAAGGCAGGGCTAAGGCTGCCGTCACACCGTATTCCGCTCGCAAGTGTTCCGTCAACACGGCCTATTGCAGCCGCAGCGCGAATGTAGTGGTGGACGCGGGTATTTCCGCTGACTTTACCCGCCCCAGCGATCGATGATTGATCGCCTATGTACACTATGCACACAAAATGCGGGTAAGCCCTAGGCTTGGCCACTCTTCTTGCCCTCACCTATGACCGACACCGACGCCCCCACCATCGACCGCAAACTGCTCATAGAAGGCCTGGGCAAGGGCTTGCGGGTGATCGAGGCGTTCTCCGACGACCGGCCGCGCATGACAGCCACCGAGGCCGGCGCCCACACCGGGCTGACGCGCACCGCCGCCCGCCGCTACCTGCTGAGCCTGGTGCACTACGGCTACGCCGCCACCGACGGCAAATACTACTGGCTGCTGCCGCGCGTGTTGCGTCTGGGCCAGGCGTTTCTGGACGGCGCGCGCATCCCGCGGCTGGTCCAGCCCTTCATCCAGCGCGCGTCCATGCAGTGCGGCGAAACCCTCAACGTCGGCTCGCTGGACGGGCACGAGGTGGTCTACCTGGCGCGCAGCAATGCGCCGCGCATGGTGTCCATCGGCTTCCACCCCGGCGCCCGCGTGCCCGCGCATGTGGTGGCCCAGGGCTTCAGCATCCTGTCGACCTACGACGACGCGGCGCTGGACGCCTGGATCGCCAGCCATGATTTCGCCAGCTTCACCGGCTCCACCCCGGTCGACCCGGTCGAGTTCCGCGACAGCGTGGTGGCCGCCCGCACCCTCGGCTACTGGCACGCCGACCAGTACCTGAACTTCGGCCTCTGCGGCCTGGCCGTCGCCCTGAAAGACCGCAAAGGCCGCTGCCAGTACGCGCTGAGCGTCACCGCCCAGCGCCAGATGTACCCCGACGACCAACTGGTCACCAAGCTGCTGCCAGTGCTGCGCGAAGTGGCCGAGGCGCTGCGGCCTATGTTGTAAGAATTGCTATTTAATCCATAGCTGGTTGCGCAGGTACTGTTTGCGCTGCAGGCCTAAAAGGCTTGAATACTGCCGTCCCGCTGCATGGTATTTGCCAGCACTTCGATGCCGGAATAGGTCGCCGGGAACTCACCCACCACCTGAAATCCATACTGCGCATACAGCCGCTTGGCCAGGCTATTCGACTTAGCCACGTTCAAGCTCACCGTGCCCGGCATCCGGCGCAGCATGAACTCCAGCAGGCACTTGCCCACGCCCCGGCCCCGGGCCTGGGGGTGCACAAACAGAAGGCGGATGCTGCTGCCCAAACTGGCGGCAAAGCCGACGACGCCGTCCATCTCGCACACATAGGCATCCGACTCCCGAAACCGCGCCAGTCGTGGCGGGTCCTGGTCCAACGGCACCAGCGTGAACGCCCGGCCTTCAAACTGGAGTTCGTCCAGCTTGGAGAGGGCGTAGATCTCCAGAATGGCGGGGAAGTCGCTGCTGTGGAAGGGGCGGATTTGCATGGGTCTAGGCCTTTAGCGCTTATTGCATCGGCGTCAGAAGCTACATATTCCCAGGCATTTTCACGGACTGGTGGTTTGTCGCCGTTGCCGGATCGCGACGACCGACTCGCCGCCTTCACCCCAGTTCTCGGGGTCCACCTCGTCGATGATGACCACCACGCTGTCTCGTCGCTTGGAGAGCACTCTGTGCATGAGATCGGTGACGCCCTCAATCAACGCCGCCTTTTCCATAGCGGTGGTAGGGATGTCTCGGCGCGCGAGGCGGATGTTGACTAATGGCATTTCGTCCCCCGTTGGATCATGTGGCGTAAGCCATGATCGTACCGAATGGCGCGCCACCTGCTCTGGAGGCACCCCGCGCTTATCCAACCAGCGCTAGCAGCTATTCTTTAAATAGCAAAAACACAAAGTTACGCATCCCGGCAGCCGCGCTTTACAACCCCTTCACAAGCCGCCGCTAAGCTCCAAAACCGCCGCCTCCCGGGGTGGTCCATAATTTGCCCGACCCAGCCCGGGGGCCCAGCGGCCCTCCCGGATGCCCCAGCCCCGCCCTTGCGGCAGGGCTGCTACACCGCCAGACCCGCGTGCCCGCCGCCTGTCTCCGACACCGGCACTGCGCGCCACCATACACATGACACAAGCACCCCCTCCCCCCCACACCCCCAGCCCCCCACCCCGCCCCCTCTGGCGCACGGCGCTGTGGACTCTGGCCGCGATGGCGCTGGCGGGAGCCCTGGCCCTGGGCATCGCCGTGGCCTGGCTCTACCCCGGCCTGCCCGAGCTGGACAAGGTCACCCGCTACCAGCCGCAGCAGGCGCTGCAGGTGTTCACCAGCGACGGCGTGGAGATCGCCCAGTTTGGCTCCGAGCGGCGCGAATTTTTGCCGATTGCGCAGATCCCGCAGCAGATGCAGGACGCGGTGCTGGCCATCGAAGACGCGCGCTTCCGCGACCACAGCGGCATCGACCCCATCGGCGTGCTGCGGGCCATGGTGGCCAACCTCACCGGTGGCCGACGCCAGGGCGCGTCGACCATCACCCAGCAGGTGGCGCGCACCTTCTTCCTGTCGAACCGCAAGACGGCCGAGCGCAAGCTGAAGGAAGCCATGCTGGCGCTGAAGATCGAACGCTCCTTGAGCAAGGACGAGATCCTTGAGCTGTACATGAACCAGATCTACCTGGGCCACCGGGCCTACGGTTTTGGCGCCGCCGCCCAGGTCTATTTCGGCAAGCCACTGGCCGCGCTGTCGCTGGCCGAAAGCGCCATGCTGGCCGGCCTGCCGCAGAACCCGGCCTTCGCCAACCCCATCACCAACCTGGAACGCGCCAGCCGCCGCCAGCAGCTGGTGTTGGGCCGCATGCGCAGCCTGGACATGATTACCCAGGCAGAGTTTGACGCCGCCACCGCACAGAAGCTGGCGATACGCTCGCCGCTGCAGGTGCCGGTGCATGCCGAGTACGTGGCCGAGATGGCACGCCAGGCAGTGTTCGAGCGCTATGGCCAGCAGGCCTATTCCCAGGGCATCAAGGTGACCACCTCGCTGATCGCCGCCGACCAGCAGGCCGCCTACGCAGCGCTGCGCCGCGGCGTGCTGGCCTACGACCGCAAGCAGGCCTACCGCGGCCCCGAGGACACCGAAGACCTGCCCAGCGACCCGGCCGAAGAAGACGCCGCCGCCGCGCTGGCACTGAAGGACTACAACGACGACGAAGACCTGCGCGTGGCCATCGTGCTGCTGGCCAGCCCGCAGGCCATCGTGGCCCGCCTGGCCACCGGCGAAACCCTGCAGATCAAGGGCGACGGCCTGCGCTGGGTGCAGAACGCGCTGAGCGCCAAGGCCAGCCCGCAGCTGGCCATCCACCGCGGCGCCATCATCCGGGTGCAGCGCCAGGACAGCAAGACCGGCCCCAGCTGGTCGGTCTCCCAATGGCCCGAGGTGCAGAGCGCGCTGGTGGCGCTGACCCCTGCCACCGGCCGGGTGCGCGCGTTGGTTGGCGGCTTCGACTTCTCGGAGCAGCAGTTCAACCACGTGACCCAGGGCTGGCGCCAGCCGGGCTCCAGCTTCAAGCCCTTCATCTACTCGGCCGCACTGGACCAAGGCGTGATGCCGTCCACCGAGGTGAACGACGGCCCGCTGACCATTCCCGGCGCCGCCGGTGCACCCGACTGGACGCCACAGAACGACGACGGCCAGTTCCTCGGCGCCATCAGCCTGCGCCAGGCGCTGGCCAAGTCGCGCAACCTGGTCAGCGTGCGCCTGGTGCAGATGCTGGGCGCGCAGAACGCTCGCACCTGGGCCGGCCGCTTTGGCTTCGACATCGACAAGCAGCCTGACAACCTGACCCTGGCGCTGGGCGCAGGTAGCACCACGCCGCTGCAGCTGGCCTCGGCCTACGCGGTGTTCGCCAATGGCGGCTACCTGCTGCCACCCGTGGTGATAGAGCGCATCACCGACGCGCAGGGCAAGGTACTGTTCGAAGCGCCGCCGCCCACGACCCTGGCCGATAGCGAGCGGGTGGTGCCCGAACGCAATGTGTTCATCACCAACAGCCTGCTGCAGGAAGTAACCCGCAGCGGCACTGCGGCCAAGGCCCAGGCCACGCTGAAGCGGCCCGACCTGTACGGCAAGACCGGCACCACCAACGATGCGTTCGATGCCTGGTTCGCCGGCTTCCAGCCCAGCGTGGCGGCCGTGGTCTGGACCGGCTACGACAAGCCGCGCAGCCTGGGCCGCGAGTCGGGCAGCAGTGTGTCCCTGCCGATCTGGATCGACTACATGGGCCATGCCCTCAAAGGCGTGGCGGTGGCCAACGCCCCAGCACCCGACAGCGTGATGCACGACGCACTGAACGACTGGACCTTCAGCCAGCCGCCCGAGAACGGTGAGCTGATCCGCTTCGGCTTCGACCAGCCAACCCAATAAGCACGAGATACAAGCAAAGGAAAACCTATGAAAGCCGTCCGCATCCACAGTTATGGCGACCGCAACGTGCTCGCCTACGAAGACGCGCCCCTACCCACCATCGCCGCCGACGAAGTGCTGGTGCGGGTAGTCGCCGCGTCGGTAAACCCGGTGGACTGGAAGATCCGCGAAGGCCATCTGCAGTCCATGATCCCCTACACGCTGCCCCTGACCCTGGGCTGGGACGTATCGGGCGTGGTGGCCGCCGTGGGCGCCGAAGTCTCGTCCTTTGCGGTTGGCGACGCGGTGTATTCACGGCCCGACATCAAGCGCAACGGCACGTATGCCGAGTACGTGGCAATCCGCGCCAACGAAGTCGCGCACAAGCCCAAGACCATTTCGCACATCGAGGCGGCCGCGCTACCGCTGGCCGGCATTACCGCCTGGCAGTCGCTGTTCCACGCGGCCCAGCTTTCCGCCGGGCAAAGGGTGCTGGTGCATGCGGCCTCGGGCGGCGTGGGCTCGCTGGCCGTGCAGCTGGCCAAGTCCCATGGCGCCTATGTGGTGGCCACTACCTCAGGCAAAAACAAGGCCCTGGTGCAGTCGCTGGGCGCCGACGAGGTGGTCGACTACCAGACGCAGGACTTCGCCAAAGTGGTGAGCGACATGGACGTGGTGTTCGACACCCTGGGCGGCGCGGTGCAAGAGGCGTCGTGGGACGTGCTTAAACCCGGCGGCATCCTGGTGTCCATCGTCAGCCCACCACCCGAAGAACAGGCTACTCTGCGCGGCCTGCGCAGCGCCTTTGTGTTCATCGAGCCCAACGCCCCGGTGCTGGAGCAACTGGCCTGGCAGGTCGATGCCGGCAAGCTGCGGCCGCTGATAGGCGCCGAATTCGCGCTGCAAGACCTGGCCCAGGCCCATGCGCTCAGCGAAACCGGCCGTGTGGTGGGCAAGATTGTTTTATACGTAGGCCAGCCCTGAATTTCAAGGCGCGCACAGTAGCCTACGCTTTGTAGGTGTACGGGGAGGCCTGTGTCGCCCCATACACCTACAATCCGGGCATGCGCGCGCACTACATCCTCACCCCCGTCCTCTCTCTTACGCTCCTCAGCCTGTCGTCGGCCTGGGCCCAAACCCCCGCGGCCCCCGCAGCGCCGATTGACCAGCGCATACAGCACATCGAAGTGCAAGACTCCGGCGCCCGCATCAACGAGCTGCGCGTCGGTGGCGAAACCCAGAACATCACCGTCCAGCCCAGCAACGGCATGCCCGCCTACGAGGTCGTGCCCGCCAACGGCTCGCGCCGGGCGATGGACGAGCGCGACGGCGGCTCCGGCAGCGTCGGCCAACGGGTCTGGAAACTGCTGAGCTTCTGACGATGGCGGTCTACACCAAGGTCTCTTTGACAGAGGCGAAAGCGCTGCTGCGCCAGTTGGACCTGGGCGATACCACCGCTTTGCGCGGCATCGAAGGCGGCATAGAGAACACCAACTACTTCGCCACCACCGAAAGCGGCGAATACGTGCTCACCCTGTTCGAGCGCCTGAGCTTCGAGCAGCTGCCGTTCTACCTGCAGCTGATGAAGCACCTGGCCCAGCGCGGCATCCCCGTGCCCAACCCCATGGGCAACAAGGCCGGCAACATCCTGCACACCGTCAAGAAGAAACCCGCTTCGGTGGTCAGCAAGCTGCGCGGCAAGAGCGAGCTGGCACCCGGCGTCGCACACTGCGCGGCCGTGGGCGACATGCTGGCGCGCATGCACCTGGCCGGGCGCGACTTCGACATGCAGCAGCCCAATCTGCGCGGCCTGGACTGGTGGAACGAAACCACGCCGGTAGTCCTGCCGCACCTGGAGCCGGCCCAGGCCCAGCTGCTGCAGAGCGAGCTGGCCTACCAGAACCACATTGCCGAATCCAGCGCCTATGCGGCCCTGCCCCAGGGCGCGATCCACGCCGACCTGTTCCGCGACAACGTGATGTTCGAAACGGTGGACGGCCAGCCCAAACTGAGTGGCTTCTTCGACTTTTACTTCGCCGGCACCGATGCCTGGCTGTTCGACCTGGCCGTCTGCCTGAACGACTGGTGCATCGACCTGGCCACGGGCGCCAACGATGCCGCCCGCTGCGACGCCTTTCTGGCCGCCTACAGCGCGGTGCGCCCGCTGACCGCCGCCGAGCGCCAGCTGCTGCCGGCCATGCTGCGCGCCGGCGCGCTGCGCTTCTGGATCTCGCGCCTGTGGGACTTCCACCTGCCGCGCGAAGCGGCCATGCTCAAGGCCCACGACCCGACCCATTTCGAGCGCGTGCTGCGTGAGCGCGTGGCCCATCCCATCACGCTCTGACACCCGCTGCCTACTCCATGAAACTCCAAATCGTCCCGGCCCGCACAGGCTTTCTGTGGGTCAAGCTGGGCATCCAGGCTTATTTCAAGCAGCCCCTGGCCATGACCGGCCTGTTCTTCCTGTTCATGGCGGCGCTATCGGTCATCAACCTGGTGCCACTGCTGGGAAATTTCGTCGCGCTGGCGCTGCTGCCCACCATGGCCCTGGGCCTGATGATGGCCACGCACGAGGCCAGCCAGGGCCGCTTCCCGCAACCCACCGTGCTGTACAAAGCCTTCCGCGCCGACCCGCAGCGCCTGCGCTGCATGCTGGTGCTGGGGGCCATGTACGCGGCCGGCTTTGTGCTGCTGCTGGGCATTACCTCACTGGTTGACGGCGGCGAGTTCGTGCGCCGCTTCCTGGGCATAGGCGGCAGCGCAAGCCAGTCTGACAGCACGCTGGAGCTGCAGCAAGGCATGCTGGTCTTCATGGCCTTGCACCTGCCGCTGTCGCTGGCCTTCTGGCATGCGCCGGCGCTGGTGCACTGGCATGGCATCACGCCGGGCAAGAGCGTGTTCTTCAGCTTGGTGGCCTGCTGGCGCAACAAGGGCGCTTACATGGTGTTCGGCTTCACCTGGTTTGCACTGGTGATGGTCGGCGGCCTGGTGGTACAGATCCTGGCCATGCTGCTGAGCCTGCCAGCGCTGATGGGCATGGGCATTCTGGTGCTGACCCTGCTGACCACCAGTATGTTTCTGACCTCGATCTACTTCACCTTCCGCGACAGCTTTACCGCCGACCCGGTGGAAGAAGTAGCACCAATCGCTATCGAATAAATAGCTGCTCGCGCAGACCGTATATGCGCCAGAAGCCAATTTAGATACTTTTCTGGTTGACGCGCTTGGACAGCGCTTCGGCGCTTTCCTTGCGTTCGCTGTAGCGGTCCACCAGATAGCCGGCGGCGTCGCGCGTCAGCAGGGTGAACTTGACCAGCTCTTCCATCACATCCACCACCCGGTCGTAGTAGGCCGAGGGCTTCATGCGCCCGGCCTCGTCGAATTCCAGAAACGCCTTGGCCACCGACGACTGGTTGGGGATGGTCAGCATGCGCATCCAGCGGCCCAGCACGCGCAGCTGGTTCACCGCATTGAACGACTGCGAGCCGCCGCTGACCTGCATCACCGCCAGGGTCTTGCCCTGGGTCGGTCGCACTGCGCCCTGGCTCAGCGGAATCCAGTCGATCTGGGTCTTCATGATCCCCGTCATCGCGCCGTGCCGCTCGGGGCTGCACCAGACCATGCCCTCGCTCCACAGCGCCAATTCGCGCAGCTCCTGTACCTTGGGATGCGATTCGGGCGCGTCATCGGCCAGTGGCAGGCCGTGCGGGTCGAAGGTCCGCGTTTCAGCGCCCATGGTGGTCAACAGCCGGGCAGCTTCTTCGCTCAACAGGCGGCTGAACGAGCGTTCGCGCAACGATCCATAGAGCAGGAGGATGCGCGGTGGGTGGGCGCTGGGCGTGGCCTGTTGTAGCGCGGCCTGCGTGGGAACTACAAACAGTGCCGGGTCGATATTAGGAAGCAAGGCGTTGCCCCTGGGCGTTGACGACTTTCTCGCCGTCTTCCTTGGCAAAAGCGCCCTGCTGCGGGTTGGGCAGGATGTCCAGCACCGCCTCGGACGGCCGGCACAGTTTGGCGCCCAGCGGGGTGATGACGATGGGCCGCTCCAGCAGGATCGGGTGGGCCACGATGGCGTCGATCAAGGCGTCGTCGCTGAGGACCGGGTTGTCCAGCCCCAGCTCTTCATAGGGCGTGCCCTTTTTGCGCAGCACGGCGCGCACCGGCAGGCCCAGTTGAGCCAGCAAAGCCAGCAGCCGGTCCCGGCCGGGCGGGGTTTTCAGGTACTCGACCACGGTGGGCTCCACGCCCGAGTTGCGGATCAGCGCCAGCACATTGCGCGAAGTACCGCAGGCCGGGTTGTGGAAGATGGTGGTGTCGGTCATAAAGTGCTTTCCACAGGGGTTTCAAAAAGACGGGCCAAGCCCAGGCCCGCCAGGGCGCCCGCGCACTGCGCGAGCACAAAGCCAGGCGCGCTGGCCGGGGCGATGCCGGCAAAACTGTCGCTCAGCATGCGGCCCAGCACGGCGGCGGGGTTGGCGAAGCTGGTGCTGGCGGTGAACCAGTAGGCCGCGCCGATATAGCTGGCCACCAGCGCGCTGCCCTTGCCCGCCGGGGCGCGCAGGATGACCAGCACCAGACCGGCCGTGGCTACCGCCTCGGCCAGCCACTGGCCGGCGCCGGTGCGCAGCTTGGCGCTGGTTTGCAGGATGGGCAGGTCGAACATGGCATGCGCGAGCCAGGCACCGAGCACCGCGCCTAGAAGTTGAAATACTATGAAAAGCGTAGCTACTCGCGCAGACTGCCTGTGCGCCAACGGCTGTTTTGGCCGCATAACCAGCGTTACCAGCGGGTTGAAGTGGGCACCGCTCACCGGCCCCAGTGTTTCGATCAGCACATACAGCGCCCACACCGTGGCCAGCGTGTTGGCCAGCAGCGCCACCGCGGTGTTGGCGCCCGCCAGGCGCTCGGCCATTACGCCAGAGCCGATCACCGCGCAGAGCAATGCGGCCGTGCCCGCGCACTCGGCCAGCAGCTGCTGGGAAAGCCGGGGTTTAGCAGTCGGCACAGACCACCTCCACCGCACAGCTTTCGCCCTGGCAGCAGTGCTCGGTCAGGTAGCCCAGCAAGGCGGTCATCTGCTCGAAATTGGCGCGGTAGATCAGGTTGCGGCCGCGCGGCTCGCTGCTGACCATGCCCGCGTGGGCCAGCTCCTTCAGGTGGAACGACAGCGCGCTGGGTGCCACACCCAGCTGCTCGGCCATTGCGCCGGGGGTCAAGCCCTCCGTGCCGGCAACGACCAGCGCGCGGAACGCCCGCAGCCGCTGGGCCTGGGCCAGAGCCGCCAGGGAACGCACGGCGGAGGTTTCGTCCAGAGGATTTGATTTCATATTTCAAGTTTAATTGAAATATTGAATGAAAAACCAGCGATCCTATTTGTTTACTTTTGTCACGGGTATTTCACGGTTTTGTCACATGTGCCAAGGATGATCGCGCGGTTTACATACCAACCCACGACCATGACCACAGACACCCGCATCGACTTCAACGACGAAGACTCCAACCGCTCGGCCAACCCGCATTTCGACGCGGTGCTCGACACCCGCCTGAGCCGCCGCAAGCTGCTGGGCGGAGGCGTCGGCACGCTGGCCACCGGCCTGCTGGGCGGCGTGGCCTTGACCGGCTGTGCCACCGATGGCACCGTACAAAGCATGGGCGCGGGCAACGAGCGCCTGCTGGCCTTCAATGCCGTGCCCAAGGGCCTGGCCGACGTGGTGACGGTGCCGGCCGGCTACAAGGTGGAGATCATTTATGCCCTGGGCGACCCGATCGTGGGCGGCGCGGCGGCCTTCAAGAACGACGGCACCGACACCGATTTCGACAAGCGCGCTGGCGACCACCACGACGGCATGGAATGGTTTGGCCTGGACGCTGGCGGCAAGCCCTCGCGCAATTCGGTGAACCGCGGCCTGCTGGCCATGAACCATGAAGCCACCACCGACGAAAAGCTGTCCTCGCACTTCCTGCACGCCAACGGCGGCAAGACCAGCCTGCCCCGCCCCGCCGCCGAAGTCGACAAGGAACTGATGATCCACGGCCTGTCGGTGGTCGAAGTGGCTGCTGCCGGTGGCGCGTGGAAGTACCAGCCCAGCTCGGCCTTCAACCGCCGCGTCACCACCATGACCGACGCCCTGGTGCACGGCCCGGCCCGGGGCAGCGCCCACCTGGTCACCAAGTTCAGCCCCGACGCCACCCGCTGCCGCGGCACGCTGAACAACTGCGGCACCGGCAAAACACCCTGGGGCACCTTTGTGTCGGGCGAAGAGAACTGGTACGGTTACTTCTTCCGCGATGCCAAGGACGACGACAAGCGCGGCAAGAAAGACCCATCCGTGGCCGGCCTGCAGCGCTACGGCCGCAATGCCGGCGCCGCCAGCCGCCACGGCTGGGAAAGCGGCGGCACGGCCGACCAATACGTGCGCTGGAACAACAGCGCCAGCGGCGCCAGTGCCCGCGACGACTACCGCAACGAGATGAACACCTTCGGCTACGTGGTCGAGCTCGACGCCTACACCCAGCAGCCCCTGCGCAAGCGCACCGGCCTGGGCCGCTTTGCCCACGAAAGCGTGAGCTTTGCCAAGCCAGTGGCCGGCCAGCCCGTGGTGGCCTACATGGGCGACGACGCGCGCGGCGAGTACATGTACAAGTTCGTCTCCGCCGCCAAGTGGGATGCGGCCGATGCCAACCCGGCCGACCGCCTGGCTGCCGGCGACAAATACCTGGACCAGGGCACGCTGTTTGCTGCCAAGTTCAAGGCCGACGGCAGCGGCGAATGGCTGGAGTTGTCGCTGAACAACCCGTTCATCGCCGCCAACCCCGACTTCGAATTCAAGACCGCGGCCGACATCGCCATCTTCACCCGCCTGGCGGCCGACGCCGCCGGCGCCACCAAGATGGACCGCCCAGAGTGGGGTGGCATCAACCCGCGCACCGGCGAGTTCTACATGAGCCTGACCAACAACGCCAACCGCACGGTGGACGGCGAAATGGCCACCGACGCCGCCAACCCGCGCAGCTACAGCGACATGAAGGACGGCAAGGAAAGCAAGGGCAACGTCAACGGCCACATCATCCGCACCGCCCAGGCCACGCCAGCCGCTACGGCGTTCAAGTGGGACGTGTACCTGTTCGCCTCGGAAGCCGATGCCGACAAGAGCCTGGTCAACCTTTCGGGCCTGACCGACGAGAACGATATGTCGGCCCCGGACGGCCTGGCCTTCAGCGAAGCCACTGGCCTGTGCTGGATCCAGACCGACGACAGTGCCTATACCGACAAGACCAACTGCATGCTGCTGGCTGGCATGCCCGGCAAGGTGGGCGACGGCGGCAAGAAAACCCTGGCCTACAAGCGCGCCGACGGCAGCGAAAAGCGCATCGACACCTATGTGGGCCGCGCCGCCACCCCCGCCACGCTGAAACGCTTTTTGGTCGGTCCGAAGGACTGCGAAATCACCGGCCTGTGCGAAACGCCGGACGGCCGCGCGCTGTTCATCAACATCCAGCACCCGGGCGAAACCACCAAGATGGCCGATGTGAACGACCCGGCCAAGTACACCAGCCAGTGGCCGGCCAACGCCGGCTACGGCGCCGGCAAGCGCCCGCGCTCGGCCACCATCGTCATCACCAAGATCGACGGCGGCCGTATCGGCACCTGATGGGGTGCGTCCCCTGCGGGGGACTGCACACAGCAAAAAGCCCGCTGGCGCGATGCCAGCGGGCTTTTTTTATGGGCTGTGGAGTTTTAAGCCGCCATTTGCAGGTACGCCACCGGGTCGCGCGCCATGCGCAGACCCTGCTCGCGGGCGTGGGCCAGGGCCGTATCCTCGGAGGTGAAGGGGTTGTCGAAGCTGAACACGCGTTCGCTGGGGATGGGCATGCCGTAGTGCAGGGCGATGCCGACCTTGGCCAGCCAGGTGCCATCGATCATGGGTTTGGCGAACAGCGACACAACACAGTCGCCAACGTGGAATTCTTGCAGGTCTGACATGGCGGGCTCCTTGAATGGGATGCCCACCATGCTGCACGCTGTGTATGACGCTATGAAGACAAAGCTGTTACGGCACCGGTGTCAATTTCGCCACACTCAGCGCCAGCCACTTCACGCCGTGGCGCGGGAAGTTGATCTGCGCGCGCGCATCGTCGCCTTTGCCCTCCAGCAGGTTCACCTTGCCTTCGCCGAACTTGGTGTGGAACACCTTCATGCCCACGCGCAGGCCGTGGCTGGGCGCCTCTTTCTGCGGTGGAACGGGCGGGCTGGCAAACGGTGCATCTTCTTTATTAAATCGGCCTCCACCGCTGTATCCACCTGCACCACCAGCTATAGATTTAGGAGTAAAACTGGAAGACCCGTAACCCGAGGTCTTGGAGGTGATCCACTTCAGCGCCGACTCGGGCAGCTCCTCGAAGAAGCGGCTGCGCGGGTTGTAGCGGGTCTGGCCGTGCAGCAAGCGGCTTTGCGAGAAGCTCAGGTACAGGCGCTGGCGCGCGCGGGTGATGGCCACGTACATCAGGCGACGTTCTTCCTCCAGGCCCTGGCGGTCGCTGAGCGAGTTTTCGTGCGGGAACAGGCCCTCTTCCATGCCACCAACGAACACTGCGTCGAACTCCAGGCCCTTGGCCGAGTGCACGGTCATCAGCTGCACGGCATCCTGGCCGGCCTTGGCCTGGTTGTCGCCGGCTTCCAGCGAGGCATGGGTCAGAAAGGCCGCCAACGGCGACAAGGTTTCGCCGCTGTCCTGGTCGATAAAGCCCTCGGCAGCCGGGGTGTCAGGGGTATGGGGGTCCAGGCCCTGGCTGGCCGGCGACTGGGTCAGGGGCGCGCCCAGCTCGTCCACCGGCAGCGCCACGGCGTCGCGGCCAAAGCCTTGCTGAGACACAAAGCTTTCGGCAGCGTTGACCAGTTCTTCCAAATTCTCGACGCGGTCTTCGCCTTCGCGGTCGGCCTTGAAGTGGGCCAGCAGGCCGCTGTGGTCGAGCACCAGGTCGATGATCTCGCGCAGGCTCAGGCCCTGGCTTTGCTCGCGCAGCACGTCGAGCTTGGCCACAAAGGCGCCAAAATTGGCGCCGGCCTTGCCAGGGATCGCACTGACCGCATCGTGCAGCGAGCAGCCGCTGCTGCGGGCCATGTCCTGCAAGATCTCCAGGCTGCGCGCACCGATACCGCGTGGCGGAAAGTTGACCACGCGCAGGAAGCTGGTGTCGTCGTTCGGGTTCTCCAGCAGGCGCAGATAGGCCAGCGCGTGCTTGATTTCAGCCCGCTCGAAGAAGCGCAGGCCACCGTAAACGCGGTAGGGAATGGCAGCGTTGAACAGCGCGGTTTCAATGACCCGGCTTTGCGCATTGCTGCGGTAGAGCACGGCGATTTCTTTGCGCTCCATTCCGTCGCGTACCAGTTGCTTGACCTCGTCGACGATCCACTGGGCTTCGTCCAGGTCGCGCGGGCTCTCGACCACGCGCACCGGCTCGCCCGGGCCCTGGTCGGTGCGCAGGTCTTTGCCGAGGCGGTTGCTGTTGTGGCTGATCAGGTGGTTGGCCGAGTCCAGTATATTGCTGAAGCTGCGGTAGTTTTGCTCCAGCTTGATCTGCTGGGTGACGCCGAATTCGCGCACAAAGTCGGCCATATTGCCGACCCGCGCGCCGCGGAAAGCGTAGATCGACTGGTCGTCGTCGCCCACCGCCAGCACGCTGCCGCCGGGAATGGAAGTGCCGGCCGCCAGGTCCTTGGCGCCGTAGCCGCTGAGCATCTTGATCCAGGCGTACTGCAGCTTGTTGGTGTCCTGGAACTCGTCGATCAGGATATGGCGAAAGCGCCGCTGGTAGTGCTCGCGTACCGAGTCGTGGTCACGCAACAGCTCGTAACTGCGTAGCATCAGCTCGCCAAAATCGACCACGCCTTCGCGCTGGCACTGCTCTTCGTACAGCGCATAGATTTCGACCTTCTTGCGAGTCTGCGGGTCGTGCCCCTCCACCGCGTCGGGGCGCAAACCCTCTTCCTTGCAGTTACCAATGAACCACTGGGTCTGTTTGGCAGGGTATTGCTGGTCGTCTATATTGAATTGCTTGCATAAACGTTTGATGGCGCTGAGCTGGTCCTGGGTATCCAGAATCTGGAAGGTGGATGGCAGGTTCGCCAGCTTGTAGTGGGCGCGCAGCAGGCGATTGCACAGGCCGTGGAAAGTGCCTATCCACATGCCGCGCACATTCACCGGCAGCATGGTGCCCAGGCGGACCACCATTTCCTTGGCGGCCTTGTTGGTAAAGGTCACAGCCAGGATGCCGCCGGGAGTGACCCGGCCAGTCTGCAGCAGCCAGGCAATGCGGGTGGTGAGCACGCGGGTCTTGCCGGAGCCCGCCCCTGCCAGAATCAGCGCATGCCCGGTCGGCAGGGTGACCGCCGCCAGCTGCTCCGGGTTCAGGTTGTGTAAGAGCGGAGCGTTGTCTGCGACGAAGTTAGTATTTGCTGAAAACATCACCTGATTGTAGGAACCCCCATGTCTGCCACCCCTCCCCTCTGGAAAGCCGCCCTGCTGCTGGCCTTGAGTCCTGCCGCCTGGGCCCAGCAGGCCTGCTCCAGCGACGGCCTGCCCGCGCCCACCGCCCTGCTGGAACGCTTTACCAGCGCCGACTGCGAAACCTGCTGGTCCGACCCGCAGGCCGCGCAGCCGGGCGCGGGCACGGTGGCGCTAGACTGGATCGTGCCCGGCGCCCAGGGCGACGAAGCCCCCTTGTCCGCCGCGGCCCGCCAGGACGGGCTGGACCGGCTGCAGGCCCTGGGCCAGGCCCAGAGCCCGGAGACGGCGCAGCAGCCCAGCAAAGCCCTGCTACGGGTGGCCCGCGGCCCAGCACTGGGCGGCTATATCGGCACCTCCATCGAACTGCAGCCCACGGGGCCTATCCACGGTCCGCTGACTGCCTGGCTGGCGCTGGTGGAAACCATTGCCGCGGGGACCGACGGCACACCGGTGGAGCGTAACCTGGTGCGCAACACTCTGGTGCTGGATTGGAACGCTGCCGCGGGCAGCTGGAAGGAAATCCGCCCGCTGGCCGTGCCCGAAGGCGCGCAGGCCGCCCGGCTGCGCGTCATCGGCTGGGTCGAGGATGCGAGCGCCCGGGTGCTGGCCGCCGCCCAATCCCAGTGCCAGCCGGAACCCGATTAATAACCCTTGCACAGACGTTGTGGTAATTTGCGCCAGCACAGGAGGGCTTGGTCCATGTTTTCGGTCTACGGGGTTACGGGTCGGGTGTTTACCGGCACCATGGAACAGCTGCGGCACATCGACAAAGTCCATGCGATTGCGCGCATGCGCCGCATCGAACCCAACGATATGGAGCTGCTGCCGGAACTGCCGAACGCACCGGTAGAGCCGGCCACGTCCGCGCCCATGCCGCTGCTGCCTAGCACCGCCGTCGCCGCCTATGCCCAGACCAGCCAGCCCGACACGCCGCGCCAGCCGCTGGACCGGGTCGGGCTGCTGATGACCCAGCCGGCCGTTACCACCCGCGCCGACACCTCGCTGGCCGAAGCAGCCGACCTGATGGCGCAACACCGGATTGCCCAGCTGCCGGTACTGGACGCAAATGCCCGCCTGGTGGGGATCCTGTTGCGGGCCGATCTGTTCCGCCCCGGCCGGGTGGTCGCATCCACACCGGATGCCGTAGAGCCCTTGGACGCCAACGACTGGGCGGTACGCATGGCCCAACCGGTGTCCGGGACCATGTGGACGCCGGTAGCCAGCGTTTCGTCCGACACCGATATTCGCCGCGTCGCCCAGGTGCTGCTCGATACCGGACTGCCCGGCCTGCCGGTGGTGGATGAAGGCGGCACGGTCATCGGCTTTGTGTCGCGCACCGACATCCTGCGGGCCGTGGCCACGGAGCCACCGCTGGACGTGTGGGGCTAGAAAAGTAAAAAGCCCGCTATTGCGGGCTTTTTAATGGGGAGTCCTGAACTCGATCAGGCGTGGGCGGCACGCAGTTTCATGGAGAACTTTTGCAGCGCTTCGATGCCACTGCTCTCGGCACGGTGGCACCAGGCTTGCAGGTCGACGGTCAGCTGTTCACGCGACTGCGAGGTGTTGAGCCACATCTGGCGCAGTTCTTCACGCATCACCACCATCTTGTCGAGCACGGGGTGAGCGGCACGGGCCTGGGCAAGGTGCGGTTGGGCATCAGCGGGCACTTTCTCGGCATCGCGGTGCATCCAGCGCTTGGCCGCTTGCAGAGCCGATACGTCTCCCTGGCGGGCCTTGATGGTTTCCAGCTCGGCCTTGCAGGCCTGGCGCATTTCGCGGGCGAAACCGGCCATGACTTCGTAACGGTTGGCGATCAGCGCTTCCAGCGTTTTTTCGTCGGCCACGGGCTTGATAGCACCCAGCTGCAGCTTGGGCGGGGTCTTCTTGACCTTGGCCAGTCCGACCTTTTCCAGGGCACAGATGTACATCCAACCAATATCGAATTCGTAGGGCTTCACCGAGAACTTGGCCGACGTGGGATAGGTGTGGTGGTTGTTGTGCAGCTCTTCGCCACCAATGATGATGCCCCAGGGCGAAACGTTCGTGCTGGCATCGGGAGCTTCAAAGTTGCGGTAGCCAAAGTAGTGGCCAATACCATTGATGACACCGGCAGCCCAGAAGGGGGTCCATACCATCTGGATGGCCCAGACGGTCAAACCAGCGGCACCAAACAAGGCCAGGTTCAGAATCAGCATCAGGCCCACGCCCTGCCAGCTAAAGCGGCTGTACAGGTTGCGTTCAATCCAGTCGTTCGGGCAGCCGTGGCTGAACTTGGCGATAGTTTCCAGGTTCTTGGATTCCTTGCGGTACAGCTCGGCGCCCGTCCAGAAAACGGTCTTGATGCCGTGCGCCACAGGGCTATGCGGGTCGTCCTTGGTTTCGCACTTGGCGTGGTGCTTGCGGTGGATAGACACCCACTCCTTGGTCACCTGACCGGTAGCCAGCCAGAGCCAGAAGCGGAAAAAGTGGGCTGGCAGCGCGTGCAAATCCATCGCCCGGTGCGCCTGATGGCGGTGCAGGTAAATGGTGATGCTGGCAATGGTGATGTGGGTTGTGACCAGCGTGTACAACACGATTTCCCACCAGGACAGATTCAACAGTCCGTTGGAAAGCCAGTCAACAGCTGCATTCAACACAGCCCAATCGGGTAACAACATAGGTAAATAGCCTCAATGTTTTAATAAAGCCGGAGCTGTACAAAAATGCCGGCAAGCCTTCTATTCTAAGTTAGAGGCCTGAATTTACCTAGTGCCCCGCCCCTAGTTGCACACCGGTTAACGTGTTATTTCTTCTGCCAAACCGCAGCAAAGAAGCCATCGGTGCCATGCCGGTGCGGCCACAGGCGCAAAAATTCACCGCCACTGACAGGACCGCTGCACAGGCTGGCCGCGTTCTCAACCTTTAGATGGGTCAGTACTTCGGCAGTTTCAAGGGGCACGAAATCTGGATTCGCGGCCGAGAACGCCAGCGCGATCTCTTCGTTTTCCGCGGGCAGGATGCTGCAGGTGGCATACACCAAGCGTCCGCCCGACTTGAGCAGTCGCGAGGCGCTTTGCAAAATCGCGGTCTGTTTGACCACCAGCTCTTCCACCGCCTTGGGCGATTGGCGCCATTTCATGTCCGGATTACGGCGCAGGGTGCCCAGGCCGGAACACGGAGCATCGACCAGCACGCGGTCAATCTTGCCGCTCAGGCGTTTGATGCGGTCATCACGCTCGTGGGCAATGGCGGCGGGGTGCACGTTCGACAAGCCGCTGCGCGCCAGACGGGGCTTGAGCGCGTCCAGCCGGTGACCCGAGGTATCGAAAGCGTACAAACGTCCGGTGTTTCGCATGCCCGCACCGATGGCCAGGGTTTTGCCGCCAGCACCGGCGCAGAAGTCCACCACCATCTCGCCGCGCTTGGCGTCGAGCAGCAAGGCCAACAGCTGCGAACCTTCGTCCTGCACCTCGATGGCACCGCGGGTGAAGGCATCGAGCTTGGTCAGCGCGGGCTTGTCGGTCAGGCGCAGGCCCATGGGCGAATAGGGGGTGGCGACCGACTGGATGCCGGCCTTGGCCAGTTCTTTTTGCACGTCGTCGCGCTTGGCGTTCAATGCGTTGACGCGCAAATCCAGACCCGCGCCGTGGACCAGGCTCTCCACCAGCGGCCAGAACTCGTCTTTCAGCTGCTCTTTCAGCGGCTGCACCAGCCACTCGGGCAGGTTGTGGCGATGCCGATCCAGCAGATCTTCGGTCTTGACCTGGTCGCAGTTCTCCAGCCAGGTCTTTTCCTGGTCGGTCAGGGCTGCGTACAGGAAGTCGCGCGGGCCATGGAAGCCCAGAATCGCCAGCCGGCGCTGCTTGGAACCGCTGCCCGAAGGTGCCAGATGGTCGAACAACAGTTTCTTGCGCAAAACCGTGTACACGGTTTCGGCCAAGGTGGCGCGCTCGCGCGGGCCGAGCGAGCGGTTGTCGCGGAAAAACCGCGAAACCACCGAGTCGGCGGGGTGTTCAAATTGGAGTGCGAGGCGTACGAGTTCAGAACACTCGTCGAGGAAGTCTTTAGGATGCATAACCCCGATTGTCCCACGCCGCCCTTTTCAAGCCTGCATTAGCCATGTCCGACGCCAACCTCCCCCCACTCATCACCACGCCGCCCGGCCGCTACCGCCACTACAAAGGCATGCTCTACGACGTGGTCGACACGGTGCGCCACAGCGAGACGCTGGAGCCCATGACCCTGTACCGCGCCCTGTACGGCGAGCACGGCCTGTGGGTACGCCCGGCAGCCATGTTTCTGGAAGAAGTGGTGATTGACGGCCTGCGCCAGCCGCGCTTTCGCCGCGTGGCGGACGAACCAGCGAACGATCAGGCCGGCTGACGCGGCAGTTGCAGGCTTGCCACCAGCCCGGCAGTGTCGCCATTGCGCAACTGCAGCGTGCCCTGGTGCCGGCGCGCAACGTCGTGCGCAATCGATAGGCCCAGGCCCACGCCGATCTCGCGGCCAACCTGGCCCCGCTGGCCGTAGCGCGGCTGCTCGAAGCGGTAGAACGGCGCCAATACCTTGCCCAGCTCCGATTCGGGCAGGCCCGGCCCGCGGTCGTGTACCTCGATGCACAACTGCTCGGCACTGTCCAACAGCTGGATATGGGCCGCGCCGCCGTAGCGGATGGCGTTGTCCACCAAGTTACCAATGCAGCGGCGCAGGGCCGACAACTGCGCCGGCAACGGTGCGGCCGCCCCACCAACGCTGACCTCGTGGCCCACGGCCAGTTGGTCGTCGGCCAGACACTCAACCAGGGATTGCACATCCAGCAGCACAAACGGCTCCTCCTGCGCCGTGCCGCGCAGATAGTCCAACGTGGCGGTGATCATCTGGTCCATCTGCACGATGTCATGCTGGAAAGCGTGCTTTTGCGCACAGTCGCCCAGCCCCTCGGCGCGCAGCCGCAACCGCGTCAACGGCGTGCGCAGGTCATGCGAGACCGCGGCCACGAAGCGGTCGCTCTCGTTCAGCTGCTGGCGGATCTGCGACTGCATCTGGTTGAACAAACGGCTGGCATCGCGGCACTCCGACGGCCCAACCTCCGGCAGCGGCGGGTGGTCGATATCCTGGCCCAGGGCCTTGGCGGCGCTGGCCAGCCGCCGGATCGGCGCCGACAGCCAGCGCGCGCCAATCCAGGCTGCCACCACCAGGGCCGCCAGGCGCACGCCGATATCCAGCCATAAACCGGGCAGGCCAAACACCGTAACTTCAGGCGGACGCGGCGGCGGTTGCCGTTGGAACTCTATAAACGGCTTGGACGCCGGGCGCATCAGCGCCGGCACCGTGGGGGGTGGCTCCATACGCAGGTCCGGCGGCGGGTCCAGCTGGAACAGCATGGTCAACGCCAGCCCATGGCTGGCCAGCACCGCAACCGACAGCAACAGAGCCAGCCGCCCAAACAGGCTGGACGGCAACAGGCGTCGTAGTAAACGCCTCAGAGCGGCCACGCGGGCTGGCCTTGTACCGACCTGGCGTTGAACATGTAGCCCGCGCCGCGCACGGTTTTGATGATGGACGGCGCATCCGGCGATTCGCGCAGCTTTTGCCGCAGCCGCGACACCAACAGGTCGATGCTGCGCTCGAACGCGTCCATGGCCCGGCCCCGGGCCTGCTCCATCAGCTGGTCGCGGCTCAGCAAGCGGCGTGGTCGGCTCAAGAAGGTACACAGCAGGCGAAATTCGGCATTCGACAAGGGCACGACCAGGCCGGTGGGCGAGGTCAGGCGCCGCTCGTGGCGGTGCAGCACCCAGTGGTCGAAGTGCACCACGTCGCTACCCACCTCCTGCAGTATGCGGTCGTGCACGGTGGATGCACGGCGCAGCACGGTCTTGATGCGGGCCACCAGTTCGCGCGGCTCGAAGGGCTTGCTCATGTAGTCGTCGGCCCCCATCTCCAGCGCAAGCACCCGGTCGTGCGAATTCGAGCACGCCGTCAACATGATGATGGGAATGCGGGAACGCTGGCGCAGCTCGCGGGTCAAGCTCAGACCGTCGATGCCGGGCAGCATCATGTCCAGCACCACCAGGTCGATGGGCTGTGCGGCGAGCTGCATGCGCATGCCGGGTCCGTCGTGTGCCGTGTGGGTACAGAACTCAAAACCCGACAGGTAATCCTGTAACAAGCTGGTGATGCCGTGGTCATCATCCACCACCAAAATTTGCCGAGAGGGCTTCATATATCGTCCATTTCGCCGAAAAGTGTAGGGAGACAACACCCCCTTGAAGACACAAACAGGCATGTCTTTACCTTTCTTTTCCGGCGCTTAAACCGGGATTTGTACCAAGTCAGATACATGCCGGACAAACGCCGTTTACAGCAAGGCGGAAGAATCAGATAGCCACCCAGCGCCGCGCAACCAGGTGGCAGCCCCTTCGATTTGCGCTTGAAAAGGAACCATGATGTCCAGCATCAGTAGTGTCAGCAACAGCGGCAGCGCATGGGCCGCCGCCAATGCCCCCCGCAGCGGCAACAAAGACAAACTTTTCGCCAAGGTGGATGTAGACAGCAGCGGCGGCGTCGACAGCAATGAGCTGCAAACCCTGCTCGACAAGGTGTCAGAACGCACCGGCATCACCAACACCAATACCGCTGCCGGCCTGATGACCCAGCTCGACAGCAATGCCGACGGCAGCCTGAACGCCGACGAGCTGGTCAGCGGCATTACCAGCATCGTGCCCCTGCCGTCCACCATGGAATTCGCCCAGACCCGGGCCAGCAACGACAGCTTCGCCAGCCTGGATGCCGATGGCGACGGCAAGCTGACCGAGGCTGAATTCAATGCCGGTGGCCCGCCACCGACCAGTAGCAGCAGCACCGACACAACGACCTACGACTCGCTGGATACCAACAAAGACGGCATCGTCTCGGCCGCCGAAGCCGCCGCCGGCGCAGCCAACGGCACGACCAGTGCAACCAGTGCCAATGGCACGATGGAAGCCTTGCTGCAGGCTATCGACAGCAACCGCGATGGCCAGCTCAGCGACAGCGAGATCGACACCCTGGCCCAGCAGGTCGACAGCGCCATGGAAACCCTGCAAAAAACCTCTGCCAGCAGCAATGGCTCGGACAGCGTCGACCTGAACCAGCTGGCGCAGCAACTGCTCAAGCAATACACCAGCATGGCCGCGGGCAGCGCCAGCACCGCGACCGGATCCACCGTCAGCGTTACAGCATAAAAACCGGCTCCAGCGCTTATTCAATATCCGCAACCAGCTACACATTCAATAGCATTTATAGCAGCAGCTGCACGCCGTGCCAGCGCTCCCCCGGGAACTGCATGCCTGCGGGCTTGTTACGGCTACCATCTCGGCTATGACCGAGACCTCGCCGCCCATCCAGCCCCCCGAACGCAAACGGCGCAACGCCAGCGTCACGGTGAACGACGTGGCCCTGCTGGCTGGCATCTCGGCCATGACGGTTTCGCGCGCCATCAACACCCCCGACCGCCTGCCGCCCGCCACTCTGGCCAAAGTGCAAGCCGCCATCGCTGCCACCGGCTATGTGCCCAACCTGCTTGCCGGCGGGCTGCGCTCCAACAAAAGCCGCCTGGTCGCGGCCCTGGTGCCCACCCTGGTCAGCCCGGTATTCAATGAAACGGTCCAAGCCCTGACCTCGGCGCTGCGCGGCTACGGCTACCAGCTGATGCTGGGCCAAACCGGCTATGCCGAGCCGCTGGAGGACGAACTGCTGGGTGCCATCATCGGCCGCCGGCCGGACGGCATTGTGCTGACGGGCGTGGTGCATTCCGCCGAAGCGCGGCGCCGGCTGCTGGCCTCCGGCATTCCCGTGGTGGAAACCTGGGACCTGAGCCCCGAGCCCATCGACATGCTTGTGGGCTTCTCGCACAGCGCGGTGGCCGAGGCCGTGTGCCGGCATCTGCATGCGCACGGCCGGCGCCGGCTGGCGGTCATCGGCGGCGACGATGAACGCGCGCAGCGCCGCAGCCAGGCGTTTGTCGCCACCGCCCTGAGCCTGGGTTTGGCCGAGCCGCTGGTCCTGCAAGTGCCCGCGCCCACCACGCTGGGCAGCGGCCGCAGCGCTCTGCGGGCCCTCCAGGCCCAGAGCACCGACTTTGACGCGGTGTTCTGCAGCTCCGACATGCTGGCCCTGGGCGTGCTGACCGAAGCCCATGTGCTGGGCATCGCTGTGCCCACGCAGCTGGCAGTGATGGGCTTTGGCGACTTGGATTTTGCCCGCGACCTGCACCCCGCACTCACCACCGTGCGCATCGACGGCACCCAGATCGGCATTGAGGCCGCACGCTGCATCGTCGACCGCGTAGAAGGCCGTGCCGTCCCCCAGCACACCATCGACATCGGCTTCACGATCATCAAACGCGCCAGCGTTTAAGCCTGCACCGACCTAGGGATAACTATGAGTCATTTGCATTGACTCTCAAATTGTTAACGATAACAATAAAAGTTAACGTTAACACTTTGCGGTTGACGCCCCATGGCAAGGCCTGCTACGCAGCCACTTGCCGCACTTTGACCCGTAGGAGACACAAGCAATGCACATACACAACCCGCTCCGGGCCCCGGCCCGCACCACCACCGCCAATCACCCCCCTACCAAGACCCCGCTGGCACTGGCCGTGGGACTGGCCGTGACCCTGGCCGGCTGCGGCGGTAGCGACGGCGAGATCGCCCAGCCGGTGATCGGCGCGCGCTCCAAGGCCGTGCTGAGCGTGGACGGCAAACAGTTCAAGGACGCCAACGGCAATGGCAAGCTCGACGCCTACGAAGACTGGCGCCTGCCGCTGGACCAGCGCATCAACGACCTGGTGGCCCAGTTGACGCTGGAAGAAAAAGCCGGCCTGATGCTGATCGACACCCTGAACCCTGGCACCGCCGGGGCCGCACCGGTATCCGCTGCGAACTTCATCAACACCCAGAAGATGAGCCGCTTCATCTTCCGCAGCGTGGTGTCGGCCACGCCCACCACCGGCCAGGTCACGCCCGAGCAGGCGGCCAACTTCACCAATACCGTGCAGGAGATGGGCGAAGCCACCCGCCTGGGCATCCCGGTGATCTTTAAGTCCAACGCCCGCAACCACTACGAGAAAGACCCGCGCTTCGGCATCAGCGAAGCCGCCGGCGCATTCACCGAGTTCCCCAAGGAAGCCGGCCTCGCCGCGGCCTCGCTGGGCGCAGGCGATATGTCGGTAGTCAAACAATTCGCCACGGTGATGGGCGACGAATGGAAGTCCATCGGCCTGCGCGGCATGTACGGCTACATGGCCGACCTGTCCACCGAACCGCGCTGGTACCGGGTGCACGAAACCTTTACCGAAGATGCCGACCTGAACGCCAACATCATGAAAACCCTGGTCCAGACTCTGCAGGGCACGACCCTCAAGGACGGCAGCTCGGTGAACCCGAAGTCCGCGGTGGCGCTGACCATGAAGCATTTCCCCGGCGGCGGCCCGCAGGAAGGCGGCTTCGACCCGCACTACGCCCACGGCAAGAACCAAGCCTATCCGGGCGGCAATTTCGCCTACCACCTCAAGCCCTTCATGGCCGCGCTGGATGCGGGCGTGTCGGCCGTCATGCCCTACTACGGCGTGCCGATCAATGTCACCTACCAGGGCGTGACCTATGACCAGACCGGGTTTGCCTTCTCCAAACAGGTGGTGACCGACCTGCTGCGCGGCAAGCTTGGCTTCAAGGGCTATGTGAACTCTGACACCGGCATCATCAACGACCGTGCCTGGGGCCTGGAGAAGAAGACCGTGCCCGAACGCGTGGCCGCCGCCATCAACGGAGGCACGGAAACCCTGTCCGGCTTCAACGTCAACAAGACCATTACCGACCTGGTCACCGCCGGCCTGGTGTCTGAGGCCCGGGTTACCGAAGCCGCCAAGCGCTTGCTGAAAGAACAGTTCCAGCTGGGCCTGTTCGAAAACCCCTATGTCAACGCCAGCCAGGCCAGCGCCAGCATAGGCAGCGACGCCCACCGCGCGGCGGGCATGGACATCCAGCGCAAATCCGTCGTACTGCTGCAGAACCAGAACCAGGCCAGCGGCGGTAAAACCCTGCCGCTGCAGGCCGGCGCTAAGGTCTACACCATGGGCCTGGCCAAGACCGATACCGTGAAATACGGCTACACCGTGACCGATGGCGAGGCCCTGGTGGGCGGCCTTCGGCCCAGCGCCGCCGGTCACGACTACGCAGTGATCCGGGTCGAGGTGTCGAACAACAACCTGCTGCCGGGCAGCAGCACCAAAGTCACCAGCAGCTACAGGAGCAACGACCCAGCCACTGGCGGCAAGATCAACCCGGCCACCGGCAAGTCCTGGGGTGCGTTCGACCGCTGCGTGGCCACCAGCGACTACTCGGCAGAAGATGCGGCCAAGGCCTGCCTAGACAACGGCCTGAACTTCGGCGGATCGCTGCCCTGGGAGAACGGCATGCTGTCCTTCACCGAGATGGCGGCCGCCCAGTCGTGGCAGGTTTCGCCCTCGCTGGCCGACATCCAGGCGGTGATGAACGAAGTCGGCGCCAAGAAGACGGTGCTGGCCATCTACTTCCGCCAGCCCTATGTGTTGGACGATGCCAGTGGCCTGAAGGGTGCGGGTGCCATCGTCGCCGGCTTCGGCGTCAGCAACACCGCGCTACTCGACGTGCTGAGCGGCAAGGTGCTGGCCAGCGGCGCGCCGTTCAAGCCGCAGGGAAAACTGCCGTTCGCGCTGGCCAACAATGTGCAGGCCGTGGTCAACAACCAGCCGGATGTGCCGGGCTACCCTACCGCCGACACGCTGTATCCGTTCGGTTTCGGACTCAGCTACTGAAATTTATAAAAAATACGGCTCCAGCGCATATAACACCTGCGCTGGAAGCTACATTTTTTGTAGCAGATCAGCAATTACGCGCGGATACAGCAGATGCTCCTGGGTCAGCACCCGGTCCGCCAGGGTCTGGGCTGTGTCGCCAGGCAGCACCGGCACCACCGCTTGGCCCAGGATAGGGCCGTGGTCCAGCTCGACGGTTACCTGGTGCACGGTGGCGCCGGCGAAGCAGCAGCCGGCGTCCAGCGCCCGCTGGTAGGTATTCAGGCCGGCAAACGCCGGTAGCAAAGACGGGTGGATGTTCAGCATCCGCCCCGCGTAGCGCTCGACAAAACCCGGCGTCAGGATGCGCATGAAACCGGCCAGCACCACCAGCGCGGGTTCATAGCGGTCAATCACCTGGGCCAGCTGCGCATCGAACGCGGCGCGCGGATCGGCCGCATCGGCAAAGGCCTTGTGCTCCACCACCTCGGCCGCCAGCCCCTGGGCCCGTGCAAAGTCCAGCCCGCCGGCCGTGGCCTTGTTGCTCACCACCGCCACCACTCTGGCCCCGAAACGCCGCGCCCAGTCGTCGCGCTGCGAGGTGCGGACGATGGCCGCCATATTCGAGCCGCCGCCAGAGATCAAAATAACAATGTTTTTCATATGGGAAGTTTTAGAAACGCGATTATCGGGATGCAGGGTGAGGCGCCCGGAGCGCAGGACACCGGAATGCACAATAGTGCATGAGGATTCCGAGCACCGCGCAACGAAGCCATGCGCCCGAGAATTGAGTTTATAAAGCTGCCCACTCTGACCGGAATTATCCCTGTGACCAACACCCTCCTCTCGCCCACCGAAGCCCGCGTACTCGCCACCTTGATGGAAAAAGCCCGTACCGTGCCCGACAGCTACCCGATGTCGCTGGTCGCGCTGCTCAGTGGCTGCAACCAGAAAACCAGCCGCGACCCCATCATGACCCTGAGCGAGGCCGAGATCGCCGAGGCCCTTGGCACGCTGAAAGATTTGAGCCTGGTGCGCGAATCCAGCGGCAGCCGGGTGACGCGCTTCGAGCACAACTTTCAGCGCGGCATCGGCGTGCCCGAGCAGTCCAGCGTCATCCTCGGCCTGCTGATGCTGCGCGGGCCGCAAACCGCTGGCGAGCTGCGGCTGAACACCGAGCGCTGGTACAAATTTGCCGATATTTCCTCGGTGGAGGGCTTCCTGGACGAAATGCTGGAGCGCAGCGAGGAAAAAGGCGGCCCGCTGGTGGTCAAACTCGCCCGCGCCCCCGGCGAGCGCGAGCAGCGCTGGGCACATCTGCTGTGCGGGCCGGTGGATATCAATGCCCCCGCAGCCCCCGCGGGTAGCGGCAACACCAGCCGGCTGGAAGCCCGAATCGAGGTACTGGAAGAAGAAGTGGCCCAGTTAAGGGCCACGGTGCAGAAGCTGTGTTCGGAGCTGGGATTAAATTAACAGCCGCGACGACTTGGGCACGTGCGCCATCAGAAACTCCATCTGGTCGGCCAGGATGCGGCGGTTGCGCAGGATGAAGTCTTCCCACAGGCTGGGCACATAGGGCGTGTACAGCAGCGGCATATGGGCCTGCTCGGGTGTGCGGTTGCTTTTGCGGTGGTTGCAGGCGCGGCAGGCGGTGACCACGTTCATCCAGGTGTCGGCACCCTTTTGCCCCAAGGGTTTGATGTGTTCGCGGGTCAGCACTTCTTCGTGGAAGCGATTGCCGCAGTAGGCGCAGACATTGCGGTCGCGGATGAACAGCTTGGCATTGGTCAGGCTGGGGCGCAGGTCGAAGGGGTTGATATTCGGCACGCCACGGGTGCCGATGATGCTGTTGACAGTGATGATGGACTGCTCGCCGGTGATGGCGTTGTGCCCGCCATGGAACACCGCCACCTGCGCGCCCATCTCCCAGCGCACCTCTTCGGCAGCGTAGTGGACAACGGCCTGCTCCAGCGAAATCCACGACTGGGGCAGCCCTTGGGCTGAGAGCTTCAAGACCTTCACGAAAACGCCTCCTGGATCCACGAACCGGCCCTTTAGGGGCGCGGAGCGCGCCGAAAGGAGCTAGTTCTTTCAATATTGAACGACCACTTACCGGAAATGCACCCAAGGCTTTGCTGCCTTGTATCTGTCTGCTGCGTCACAATATACATTGTTTCTATGAACATTGAGCTGACAGCGCTTATTACACGGGCGCAATACGCTATCAAAAAGATATCGAACCATGCTGGTTTTTCGCGGCTTCCAACACCCTGGCATCGCGCCCCAATGCGCTCTCACGATTGGCAATTTTGACGGCGTACACCGTGGCCACCAAGCCATGCTCGCACTGCTGATCAACGAAGCCCGGCACCGCGGCATCCCCAGCTGCGTGATGACCTTCGAGCCACACCCGCGCGACTACTTCGCCAAAGCCACCGGCCAGCCCGATCTGGCACCGGCCCGCATCGCCACCCTGCGCGACAAACTCACCGAACTGCACCGCTGCGGCGTCGACCAGGCGGTGGTGCTGCCCTTCGACGCCAAATTCGCCGCCCAGTCGCCCCAGGCCTTCATCGACGACGTGCTGGTGCGCGGCATGGGCGTGCGCTATGTGCTGGTGGGTGATGACTTCTGCTTCGGTGCCAAGCGCGCCGGCGACTACGCCATGCTGGACGCTGCCGGCGAAGCCCAGGGGTTTGACGTGGCGCGCATGAACAGCTACGAGGTGCGCGGCCTGCGCGTCTCCAGCTCGGCGGTACGTTCAGCCCTGCAAGAAGGCCGTATGGCCGATGTCAGCCGGCTGCTGGGCCGCCCGTACAGCGTCAGTGGCCACGTAGTGCACGGCCGGAAGCTGGGCCGTCAGCTGGGTGAGTCCGCCGCCGGCCGCAACGACGGCTTCCGTACGCTGAATCTGCGCTTTTCACACTGGAAACCCGCCGCCAGCGGCATATTCGCGGTGTTGGTGCATGGCCTGGGCGACACTCCTTTGATCGGCGTGGCCAACCTGGGCATCCGCCCTTCGCTGGACCCGAACGACATCAACGGCGGCCGGGTGCTACTGGAAACCCATTGTCTGGACTGGCCCGCCGCGCTGGGCCCCGAGGGGGCCTACGGTAAAATCATCCGCGTGGAACTGCTGCACAAACTGCATGACGAACTGAAATACGACAGTCTGGACGCCCTTCAAATCGGCATCGCCAAGGACTGCGACGAGGCACGCGCCTATTTCAAGACTCTGCACGCAGAAACCAGCCGCCAGACGACGCGCGACCGAATTTAGACGATCGAGTTGCTGTCAGCAGACAGCCTGCCGATCCTGCAGCCCGCATCTTTTTATCCGCCGGCTGCCTCCCCAACGTGCCATTCCAAAATCCCATGACCGAATCCACAGCCCCTGACTACCGCAGCACCCTGAACCTGCCTGACACGCCCTTCCCCATGCGCGGCGACCTGCCCAAGCGCGAACCCGGCTGGGTCCAGGAATGGGAAGACAAAGGCCTGTACAAACGCTTGCGCGATGCCCGCCTGGGCGCTCCCAAGTTCGTGCTGCATGACGGCCCACCCTATGCCAACGGCAACATCCACATCGGCCACGCCGTCAACAAGATCCTGAAGGACATGATCGTCAAGGCGCGCCAGCTCAAGGGCATGGACGCGACCTATGTGCCAGGCTGGGACTGCCACGGCCTGCCGATCGAAAACGCCATCGAGAAACTGCACGGCCGCAACCTGCCACGCGACGAAGTGCAGGCCAAGAGCCGCGCCTTCGCCACCGAGCAGATAGCAGGACAGATGGCCGACTTCAAGCGCCTGGGCGTGCTTGGCGAGTGGGACAACCCCTACCGCACCATGGACTTCGGCAATGAGGCCAACGAAATCCGCGCACTGAAACGCATCATGGAACGCGGCTTCGTGTACCGTGGCTTGAAGCCCGTGTACTGGTGCTTCGACTGCGGCTCGTCGCTGGCCGAATTCGAGATCGAATACGCCGACAAGAAGTCGCAAACCCTGGACGTGGGCTTTGAATGCGCTGAGCCCGAAAAGCTCGCCGCCGCCTTCGGTCTGGACAAGCTGGCCCAGCACGCCTATGCCGTGATCTGGACCACCACCGCCTGGACCATCCCCGCCAACCAGGCGCTGAACCTGAACCCGGCTCTGACCTACGCCCTGGTGCAGACCGAGCGCGGCATCCTGCTGCTGGCCGAGGACCTGGTGGAAAAAGCCATGGCCCGCTATGCGCTGAACGGCACGGTGCTGGCCACCACGCTGGGCGAAAAGCTGGCGAATATCAATTTCAAGCATCCGTTCTACGACGTGGACCCAGGCTACCAACGCCTCAGCCCCGTCTTCCTGGCCGACTACGCCACCGCCGACGACGGCACCGGTATCGTCCACTCCTCGCCCGCTTACGGCGTAGAGGATTTCAACTCCTGCGTAGCCAACGGCATCAAGACCGACGACATCCTGAACCCGGTGCAAGGCAATGGCCGCTATGTAGACGACCTGCCGCTGTTCGGCGGCCTCAACATCTGGAAGGCTGCGCCGCTGGTCATCGAAAAACTGCGCGAGCACGACCGCCTGTTCGCCACCGAAACCATCACCCACAGCTACCCGCACTGCTGGCGCCACAAGACGCCGGTGATCTACCGCGCAGCGGCCCAGTGGTTCATCCGCATGGACGAAGGCGTGGGCGTGTTCACCAAGGACAAAGCGCCGCAAACCCTGCGCAAACTGGCGCTGAACGCCATCGAAGAAACCAGCTTTTACCCCGAGAACGGCAAGACCCGTCTCCGCGACATGATCGCCGGCCGGCCCGATTGGTGCATCAGCCGCCAGCGCAACTGGGGCGTGCCCCTGCCCTTCTTCATCCACACCGCCACCGGCGAGCTGCACCCACGCACCATGGAAATCATGGACCAGGCCGCAGCCATGGTGCAGGCAGGCGGCGTGGAAGCCTGGAGCAAGGCCACGGCCGAATCCATCATCGGCGCCGATGCTGAAAACTACACCAAGGTGAATGACATCCTGGACGTGTGGTTCGACTCCGGCACCACGCATGAACACGTGCTGCGCGCTAGCCACAAAGAGCAATCCGCCTGGCCGGCCGACCTGTACCTGGAAGGCCATGACCAACATCGCGGCTGGTTCCACAGCTCGCTGCTGACATCCTGCGCGATGTACGACCACGCGCCGTACAAGGGCCTGCTGACGCACGGCTTCACCGTCGACGGCCGCGGCCGCAAGATGAGCAAGAGCGAAGGCAATGTGGTCGCCCCGCAAGAGGTCAGCGACAAGATGGGCGCGGAAATCATCCGCCTCTGGTGCGCCTCTACCGACTACTCGGGCGACCTGGGCATCGACGCCAAGATCCTGGCCCGCGTGGTCGATACCTACCGGCGCATCCGCAACACGCTGAAGTTCCTGATGGCCAACGTCAGCGACTTTGACCCGGCGAAGGACGCCGTACCGTTCGACCAGCTGCTGGAAATCGACCGCTATGCACTCAGCCGCGCGGCCCAGCTGCAGGCCGACATCCTGGCGCACTACGAGGTGTATGAATTCCACCCCGTCGTCGCCAAGCTGCAGGTGTATTGCTCGGAGGATTTGGGCTCGTTCTATCTGGACGTGCTGAAAGACCGGCTCTACACCACCGCGCCGAAATCGCTGGCCCGCCGCAGCGCCCAGACCGCACTGGCACAGATCACCCACGCGATGCTGCGCTGGATGGCGCCGTTCCTCAGCTTCACGTCAGAGGAAGCCTGGAAGATCTTCGGCAGCAGCGAATCCATCTTCCTGGAAACCTATGCCGAGCTGGCCGCGCCGAATGCCACGCTGCAAGCCAAGTGGAGCCGCATCCGCGAGATCCGCGACGCGGTGAACAAGGACATCGAAGTGCTGCGCGCCAATGGCGAAGTCGGCGCCTCGCTGCAAGCGAATGTGGAGCTGACCGTGCCGGCCGACGACTACGCCTTGCTGTCCAGCCTGGGCGCAGATCTGAAGTTCGTGTTCATCACCTCTGCTATTAACTTGATAGCTAGTGACGCACATAGCATCAGCGTGAAAGCCAGTTCTGACACCAAGTGCGAGCGTTGCTGGCATTACACGCCGGACGTGGGCAGCGATGCGGCACACCCGACGATCTGCGGCCGATGCAGCAGCAACCGGTATGGAGCCGGCGAAACCCGGGTGTTTGCGTAATGGCGGGCAAAGGCAAAACCACCTTCGGCAAGTCCAGCGCCAGCTGGCTACCCTGGCTGGGCCTGGCGCTGATCATCCTGATCGCCGACCAGTTCGCCAAGGTGTTGATCGTGGGCTACTACCGCCTGGGCGACAGCACCTATGTCACCAGCTTCTTCAACATCGTGCGCGCGCACAACACCGGCGCGGCGTTCTCCTTCCTGCACGATGCGGGCGGCTGGCAGCGTTGGTTCTTCACCGGCATCGGTGTGGCGGCGGCGCTGTTCATCATCTACATGCTGCGCAAGCATGCGGGGCAAAAGCTGTTCTCGTTTGCAATGGCCTGCGTGCTGGGCGGCGCCATCGGCAATGTGATCGACAGGCTGATGCACGGTTATGTGGTGGACTTCTTGGACTTCCACTGGCGCGGCATGCATTTCGCGGCCTTCAACCTGGCCGATGCCGCGATCACCTTGGGCGCCATCTGCCTGATCCTGGACGAACTGCTGCGGGTCAAGCGCGGCTAATAGGTTCTCGATAGGCCCTTCGCCCTGTTCCTGAAGCCCGCTGATGCGGGCTTTTTTTCGCCCGGCGTTTGCGCCGGCGCGCCTGTCATCACGGTGTCACGCCCAGCTTGTCCAATGAAAACGTTTTCAGTCAGGACAACAACGTGAGCATCCGAGAAGTAGCACAGCAAGCCGGCGTATCCATGGCCACCGTATCGCGGGTTTTCAACCGCCCCGACACGGTGAATGCCGTGACGCGCGCCCATGTGCTGCAGATGGCGCAAACCCTGGCCTATCTGCCCAACGCCAGCGCCCGCAGCCTGCGCACCCAGCGCAGCCGGGTAATCGGCGTGGTGCTGCCCACCCTGCTGAACCCGGTGTTCGCCGAATGCCTGGACGGCATTGCCAAGGCCGCCAGCGCCGCCGGCTACGCCATCCTGCCCATCACCACCGACTACCGGCTGGAAAGCGAAGAACAGGCCGTACAGCAACTGCTGGCCGGCAACGTAGACGGCATGTTGCTGGTGGTGTCCAACCCCGCCACATCCACCGCGCTGGCCCGGCTGCGCACGGCCAATCTGCCCTATGTGCTCGCCTACAACCAGCACCCAGACCACCCCTGCGTGTCGGTAGACAGCGAATTGGCTGTGCGCGAGCTGGTGGCGCGGCTGGCCGCCCTCGGCCACCGCCGCATCACGCTGATCAGCGGCCAGTTGGCGGCGTCCGACCGGGCCCAGCAACGGCAGCGCGGCTTCTGCGCCGGGATGGAAGCGCTGGGGCTGGACGGCACGCAATGGCTGGAAGTGCCGTTTGTCGAAACTGCGGTGCAAGACATCTGTGCGCTGCTTCAGCGCAGCCCCCGCCCCACCGCCCTGGTGTGCTCGAACGACCTGCTGGCCATCCGCAGCATCCGCGCCGCGCACTTGACGGACCTGCGCGTGCCGCAGGACATCAGCGTCACCGGCTTTGATGGCATTGCACTGGGCGAAGACCTGACGCCGATGCTCAGCACCATCACCCAACCGAATGCCGACATTGGTCGCCACGGCGTGCAACTGCTGGCGGCCGCCATGGCCGCCGGCGAAGCGGTGTCGCCCGAGGCCAGCGTGTTGCTGGCCCACGGTTTTCGCGCTGGCGAGTCCTGCGCGCCCGTGCCCTCACACATTTCCTGAATCTCTCCCCTCCCAGCAACTTTTCAACGGAGTTTTTATGCGTAAACCTTTCCAAACCCTGGCGCGCGCCGCCCTGTTGGCCCTCGGCCTGGCCGGTGCCAGCGCCTTCGCCCAAAACGCCATTTGCTACAACTGCCCGCCCGAATGGGCAGACTGGGCCAGCCAGATCAAGGCCATCAAGGCCAAGACCGGCGTGACTGTGCCGCCCGACAACAAGAACTCCGGCCAGTCGCTGGCGCAGATGGTGGCCGAAAAAGCCAGCCCGGTGGCCGACGTGACTTACCTGGGCGTCACCTTCGCCATCCAGGCGCAAAAAGAAGGCGTGGTCGCCGCCTACAAACCCGCCGGCTGGGCCGATATTCCCGACGGGCTGAAAGACCCGCAAGGCCACTGGTTCACCATCCACTCCGGCACCATGGGCTTCATGGTGAATGTGGACGCGCTCAAGGGCAAGCCTGTGCCGCAGTCCTGGGCTGACCTGCTCAAGCCCGAGTACAAGGGCCTCATCGGCTACCTGGACCCCGCCTCGGCCTTCGTTGGCTACGTGGGCGCCGTGGCGGTGAACCAGGCGCGGGGCGGCACGCTGGACAACTTCGGCCCCGGCATCGACTACTTCAAGGCCCTGCAAAAGAACGAACCCATCGTGCCCAAGCAAACCGCTTACGCCCGCGTGCTGTCGGGTGAAATCGCCATCCTGCTGGACTATGACTTCAACGCCTACCGCGCCAAGTACAAGGACAAGGCCAACGTGCAGTTCGTCATCCCCACCGAAGGCACCCTGGCCGTACCTTATGTGATGAGCCAGGTGGCGAATGCGCCGCACGCAGAAAACGCCCACAAGGTGCTGGACTTCGTGCTGTCCGATGAAGGCCAGGCCATCTGGGCCAACGCCTACTTGCGCCCGGTGCGCGCCTCCGCCATGCCCAAGGAAATCCAGGCCCGCTTCCTGCCCGCCAGCGACTACGCCCGCGCCAAAACCGTGGACTACGCCAAGATGGCCGCAGTGCAAAAAGCCTTCTCTGACCGTTACCTGAAAGACGTGCAGTAAATCTGCAAAAAATCTGCAAAAGGCGCCTCGCATGACTTCCCATTCCCGCCTGCTGGGCGCCTGCGCGGCGCCGGCCGTGGCCTTCTTTGCCGCCTTCTGGCTGCTGCCGGTGGTGCGCCTTTTCGCACTGCCGGCAGACAAAGGCTGGGCCACCTATTTCGCGGTACTGACCGACAGCCGCTACCTGCGCAGCCTGCTGAACACGCTGGGCCTGTCGTTGACCGTCACCGCAGCCACGTTGCTGCTCGGCGGCCTGGTCGGCATCACGCTGGCGCGGCAGCGCTTCAGGGCCAAGCCCCTGCTGCTGTCGCTGCTGACGCTGCCGCTGTCTTTCCCGGGCGTGATCATCGGCTTCTTCATCATCCTGCTGGGTGGCCGCCAGGGCCTGGTGGCCGACCTGACCGAGTGGCTGGGCCTGGGCCGCACCACGTTTGCCTACGGGTTGACGGGCTTGTTTTTGGGCTATCTGTACTTTTCGCTGCCGCGCGCCATCGCCACCTACACCGCTGCCGCCAGCGCCATGGATGCGCAGCTGGAAGAGGCCGCGCGCTCGCTGGGTGCGTCCCGCTGGCGGGTTGCCAGAGATGTATGGATTCCTGAGCTGGCGCAGACCACGCTTGCGTGTGGCGCTATTGTTTTTGCTACATCCATGGGCGCCTTCGGCACGGCGTTCACCTTGGCCAGCAAGTTTGAAGTACTGCCAATCACGCTCTACAACGAGTTCACCAACTACGCCAACTTCGCACTGGCCGCCAGCCTGTCGATCACACTGGGCATCATCACTTGGCTGAGCCTGTTCCTGGCGCGGCATGCGGCCGGCCCGGCGGCGGCGGGGGCATAAAACCATGGCCCATCCACGACAACTCCCCTTCCTGCTGCCTGCACTGACTGCGCTGGTCAGCGTCTTCATGATCGCGCCCATCGCCTTGTCGGTGCTGGCCGGCCTGGTCAACAACTACAGCACCGGCCTGGCTAGCGGCCTGACCCTGCGCTGGATCAGCGAGGTGCTGGACGTGTACGGAAGCACCGTCAGCACCTCGCTGCTGCTGGCCCTGCTGTGCGTGATCGGCTGCCTACTGCTAGGCGTGCCCTGCGCCTACGCGCTGGCGCGCAGCAAATCACGCTGGGCGCGGCTGTTTGAAGAGCTGCTGACCCTGCCGGTGGCCGTACCTGGCCTGGCCACCGCGCTGGCGCTGATCCTGGCCTACGGGCAGCTGCGCGAATTCCGCCAGAGCTTTGCCTTCATTTTGGTCGGGCACCTGGTGTTCACGCTACCGTTCATGGTGCGCACCGTCGGCGCGGCCTTTCGCCGGCATGAGCTGCTGGCGCTGGAGGAAGCCGCGCGCTCGCTGGGCGCCAGCTTTGCCCAGCGCTTCATGGGCGTGCTGGTGCCCGCCGTGCTACCCGCCATCGTCGCCGGCAGCCTGATGGTCTTCACCCTGTCGGTCGGCGAATTCAACCTGACCTGGATGCTGCACACACCGCTGACGCGCACCCTGCCGGTCGGCCTGGCGGACAGCTATGCGTCGATGCGCATCGAGATCGGCTCCGCCTACACACTGGTTTTTTTACTCGTCATCCTGCCCGTGCTGTGGGGCTTGCAATGGCTCGGACATTTAATAGAGAAACGCAATGCAACTTGAACGTACGCGCGTCGACGTGATCGACTGCGCCAAAACCTATGCGGACGGCACACGCGGGCTGCAGCCCACCACGCTGGCGATCGAACCCGGCGAAGTGCTGGCGCTGCTCGGCCCTTCCGGCTGCGGCAAAACCACCTTGCTGCGCCTGATCGCCGGGCTGGAAACGCCGGATGCCGGCAGCCGCATCCTATTTGGTGGCGAAGACGTCACCGCACTGGCCATCGAGCGGCGTGGCATCGGCATGGTGTTCCAGCACTACGCGCTGTTCCCGCAGATGTCGGTGGCAGCCAACATCGGCTACGGCCTGCGCATCCGCGGCGTGAGCGCCGATGAACAACGCAAAACCGTCGGCGAGCTGGTGGATCTGGTGCGCCTGAACGGCCTGGAAAACAAGCGCCCGGCCGAGCTCTCCGGCGGCCAGCGCCAGCGCGTGGCCCTCGCCCGAGCAGTGGCGGTACGCCCGCGTGTGCTGCTGCTCGACGAGCCGTTGACCGCGCTAGATGCCAAGCTGAAAGAATCGCTGCGCGACGAACTGGCCGAGCTGCTGCGCCGCCTGCACATCACCGCCATCCACGTGACCCACGACCAGCAGGAAGCGCTGGCGATTGCCGACCGCCTGGCGGTCATGCAGGCCGGCCGCATCGTGCAGGTGGGCGATGGTGAAACCCTGTACCGCCGCCCCGGCCATCCGTTTGTGGCGAGCTTTCTGGGCCGGGTAAATACTTTGCGCCGCGACAACCCGGCGCTGCTGCGCAATCTGCTGCCGCTGGGTGGCCTGCTGCTTGAATGCCCTCCCGCCCGCGCCGGCCAGACCGCCCTGCTGGTGCGCCCGGAGGACATCCATATCGGCCCAGTCCATTCTGGTGCCGGCCAGGCCGTGGTGCAGCGCCGCAGCTTTCTGGGCGACCGCTTGCAGCTCACGCTGGCGCCGGCCGACCAGGCCCCGCTGCATGCCGAAGTGCCACGCGACCACCCGGCCCAAGTGGGTGACACTGTGGGCATCAGCATAGCCCCGGAACGCCTGATGTCCTGCGAGGAAAACACATGAACACCTTGCTGCTGCAACTCTCCGACTTGCACATCCGCGAACCCGGCCGCCTGGCCTATGACCGACTCGACACCGCGCCGTATTTGCAGCAGGCGGTGGACAGCATCCTGCGCCTGCCGCAGCAGCCCGATGCGGTGGTCATCACCGGTGACCTGACCGACTTCGGCCGCGCCGCCGAGTACGCGCACTTGCACAGCCTGCTGGCACCGCTGACCATGCCGGTGTATCTGATGCCCGGCAACCACGATGACCGTGAACAGATGCGCGCCAGCTTTGCCGAGCACGCATATTTGGGCCACAGTGGCTTTGTGCAGTTCAGTGTGGCGGTGGCTGATTTGCAGCTGGTCGCGCTCGACACGGTCGTGCCCGGCGCCAGCCATGGCAGCCTGTGCGCCGAGCGCCTGCAGTGGCTGGCCGACACGCTGGACCAGCAGCGCGACCGCCCCGTGGTCATCGCGATGCACCACCCGCCGTTCGCCACGCTGATCGGCCACATGGACGACATCGGCCTGCTGCAAGGCGCGGCCGAGTTGGAAGCGCTGGTGGCACGGCACCCGAATGTGGAACGCATCATCTGCGGCCATCTGCACCGCAGCATCCAGGTGCGCTTTGGCGGCAGCATCGCCATGACCGTGCCCTCACCGGCGCACCAGGTGTGCCTGGATCTGGCACCCGACTCCGCATCCGCCTGGACGCTGGAGCCGCCAGGCTTTGCGCTGCATGCGTTGGGCGATGGCGGGCAGCTGGTCAGCCACATGGCGGCCAGTGGCGTATTTCCCGGCCCCTACCCGTTCCACGACGGCGGCCAGTTGATCGACTGAAGCCACTCGCTATTAAAAACGTAGCTGCCAGCGCAATCAGTACCTGCGCCAGCGGCCTGTTTTATATAAATCCACCCAACACCAGCCCATAAAAAAATCCCTTGCCATGGAGTCCGTGGCAAGGGATTTTTTACGTCCACACTCAAACCCAAACAAGAACCACAAAGTCACACAAACGTAACTTTGAACACATAGCATCGACTGACCTGACCGGGCAGCGGATGCCTTCCAATCCGTGCTTTGCGCCGCACACATCGGCGCGACACGCCACATCGCTGCAACGGGACAAGGCCATTTTTTGACCTCCACCTTGGAACCCACCATGCACACAAGCCAAGCCCACCGGCATAGCCGCTCCACCGCGGCACAGCCCTTTTCCACAAGCCCACGTTCTTCCCGTCTGCTGCGCTGGGGCCAAATCCTCGCAGGCGGCCTGGCGGTATGCCTGGTGCTGAGCGGCTGCGGCGGCGGTGACAACAACGGCTCCGACGGCAAGGCCCGCGACGTGCGCTGCGCCCGTTGATCTGTAGTTCCACACACAACCACATTCCCACACACCATGACACTCAATCGCCGCAACTTCCTGCGCACCGCCGCCACCGCTGCGGGCTCCAGCGCCGCTCTGGCCATGTTCCCGCCTGCCATCCAGAAGGCCCTGGCCATCCAGGCCAACAATGCCACCGGCACCATCAAGGATGTGGAACACATCGTGGTGCTAACGCAAGAGAACCGCTCGTTTGACCACTACTTCGGCGCCCTGAATGGCGTGCGCGGCTTTGCCGACCGATTCCCCATTCCGGTGGCGACACGCAACGGCGTCAGCGGCAAGACCGTATGGTTCCAGCCGAATGCCACCGCCGGCGCCACCCCCGCGTGGATCGCGCCGTTCCACCTCAACACCACGCAGAACTTTGAATACATGCGGGTCGAGGGCACACCGCACAGCTGGTCCGATGCGCAGCAGGCCTGGGACCTGGGCCGCATGGGCCAATGGCCGGCGGCCAAGCACAACCATTCGATGGGCTACTTCGACAAGACCGACATCCCGTTCCAGTACGCGATGGCCAACGCCTTCACCCTGTGCGATGCCTACCACTGCTCCAGCCAGACCGGCACCAATACCAACCGCCTGTTCCTGTGGACCGGCACCAACGACCCGCTGAAACAGGGCAATGGCCCGGCCATCTCCAACGTGTACGACTGGTTCGATGCGGACAAGGGCGACGGCGGCTACAGCTGGACCACCTACCCCGAGCGCTTGCAGTCTGCCGGCATCACCTGGCAGGTGTACGAGGACATGGACGACAACTTCACCGACAACTCGCTGGCCGGCTTTCAGGTGTTCCGCGCTGCCTGGAACCAGACGCCTGGCTACTCGGAAGCGCTGCGCCAACGCGGCATCAGCACCCGCAAGCTGGACTTGCTCAAGCAAGACGTGGTGAACGGCACGCTGCCGCAGATCAGCTGGATCGTGGCCCCCGCCGCCGACTCCGAGCACCCCGGCCCGTCCAGCCCTGCCCAGGGGGCCGACTACACCGCCCGCGTGCTGGATGCACTGACCGCCAACCCCGACTTGTGGAGCAAGACGGTGCTGTTCATCAACTTCGACGAGAACGACGGCTTCTTCGACCACATGCCGCCACCGGCCGCCCCGTCGTATGCAAGCTGGAACGCCGACCCCGCCAGCGCGGTGCTGGCCGGCGACGCCACCGTCAGCATGGTGGGCGAGCACCACAACAACATCCAGAGCTACGACGACACCCCCAGCCAGCAGCAATGGAAGCACCGCCCCTACGGCCTGGGCCCGCGCGTGCCCATGTATGTGCTTTCGCCCTGGAGCAAGGGCGGCTGGGTCGATTCGCAGGTGTTTGACCACACCTCGGTGATCCGCTTCATGGAAGCCCGCTTTGGCGTAATGGAGCCCAATATCTCGGCCTGGCGCCGGGCCGTCTGCGGCGACCTGACCAGTGCCTTCAACTTTACCGACCCGAACAACACAGCCTTCTTCAGCAACCTGCCCTCTACCCTGGCTGCGGCCGATCGGGCAGCTGCCTTGCCCGGCAGAACCACGCCGGCCTTGCCCGGCACCACCGCCATGCCGGTGCAGGAGCAAGGCACGCGCCCCTCGCGCGCACTGCCCTATGAGCTGCACGTGACCGCTGTCTGCGTACCCGGCACCCAGCAGCTCAAGCTCAGCTTTGGCAACACCGGCCAGGCCGCAGCGGTGTTCCATGTGTACGACCGCCTGCACCTGGACGGCCTGCCCAAGCGCTACACCGTGGAGGCGGGCAAGCAGCTGGCCAACAGCTGGTCGCTGGCCGCTGACAACGGCGCCTACGACCTGTGGGTGCTGGGCCCGAACGGCTTCCACCGCCACTTCACCGGCAACGCCAAGACCCTGGCCGCGGCCGACCAGCCGAACCCCGAAGTGCAGGTGTGCTATGACATCGCCAATGGCGATCTGATGCTCAAGCTGCACAACACCGGCGTGGCGGCCTGCAGCTTCAGCGTGGTGGCCAATGCCTATGTGGGCAACGCAGCCCAGACACTGTCGGTGGCGGCGGGCGGCGAAGGCGCGCTGAGCTGGGCGCTGAAGAGCAGCGGCTACTGGTATGACTTCACGGTCACCGTGCCCGCGCTGAAGGGCTACACCCGCCGCTTTGCCGGGCGCCTGGAAACCGGCAAGCACTCGATCAGCGACCCGGCGATGTTTGGTGCCGCGCAGGCGGACCAGTTGGTGATCACCCTCTGATCTGCCGGAACGCCGCGTCCTAGAATGGCCAGCCGGCGCGCGGCTGGCCATTCCTCTGTTTGCAGAGCTCTGTTTTTGACACGACCTTACACGCTTTGCCATGCTTCCAGACCAACGCTACCAGCGCATACGCGCCCTGCTGAGCAACTTTCAGCAGGTCACCACCGAACGCATCGCCACCGACCTGGCGGTATCTCGCGAGACCGTGCGCCGCGATGTGGCGGCACTGGAATCTCTGGGGGAACTGCGCCGCATCTACGGTGGCGTGGCGCGCACAGACCCCGAGCCCGAGGCGCCTTTGAGGCAGCGCGCCAAAGCCCAGCGCGAAGAAAAACGCGCCATCGCCCGCGTCGCCGCCCAGCTGCTGCTGCCCGGCCAGGCGGTGTTCATTGACGCGGGCAGCACGGTGTCGCTGCTGGCCGAAGAGCTGGCTTCGCTGCGCGGGCTGACGGTCATCACCAATTCCTTCGACGTGGCGCTGAAGCTCAGCGTGCCCGACAGCCAGGGGCAGCAGCGCCACAGCGTGCATGTGCTGGGCGGCACGCCCACCGCCAGCATTGCCGCCAACTACGGCGCCAGCACGGTGGCAGAAATCCTGCGCTGGCGCGTGGACTGGGCCATGCTGTCGCCGGTGGCCATAGCCGCCGACCACGGCGCCAGCAACTACGAAACCGGCGAAGCCGAGGTCGCCCGTGCCATGGCCGGCCAGGCGGGGCACACCGTCATATTGGCCGACCACAGCAAGATCGGCCAGCGCAGCCGCGTGGGTTTTTGCCCGGTGGGCGGCATCTACCAACTCATCACCGACAAACGCGCGCGCAAGCTGGCTGCGCTGACGGCCTTGCAAGACGCCGGCTGCAGCGTGGTGCTGGCCTGATACAGCGCGCAGGCTTACTATGTGCCAACCCCGCTGATGAGCCCTGCCCTCCAGAAAGAACCACCATGGCCAAGGAATATGGCGCCGAGCCACCCCGCACAGACATCGACAGCGCGCCCGGCGCGGTGGTGCTGGAGTTTGGCGACGCCTACTGCGGCATCTGCAGCGCCGCCCGTCCGGCCATTGAACAGGCGCTGGCCCTGCGGCCCGACGTGCGGCACCTGAAGATTGCCGACGGCCGCGGCCGCCCGTTGGGCCGATCCTTCGGCATCAAACTCTGGCCGACCCTGGTGTTCTTGCAGGACGGCCACGAGGTGCAGCGGCTGGTACGGCCCATGGCGGCGCAGCCGATTGCGCAGGCGCTACAGGCCTTGAAAAGCAAGTAGCCAAGCAGTCGCTATTGAATAAATAGCAGCTAGCGCAGTATCTATAAGCGCCAGAGCCCTAAAAGGCTCATATCTCCTGGAATGCGGCGGCGCTGGTGACCACAAACTTCCGCCCGGAAAGTCGGCAGTAAGAGAGGTTTGCGCACAATGTCCGGCATGCACAGCCCCGTCCAACCCCTCCGCCGCGCTGCGACCTGACACCATGGGCCGCATCGCACTCGTTGAAGACCATGAACGCCTGGCCCTGCTGGTCTGCAAGGCGCTGGCGCAGGTAGGCATTCTGGTGGACGCGTTCCCGCGGATCGATGTCGCCTGGCCGGCCCTGCGCGACGGCGACTACGAGGCGGCGGTGATAGACCGCGGCCTGCCCGATGGCGACGGCATCGACCTGGTGCGGCGCCTTCGCCAGGCCAAGCAGCCGATTCCCTGCCTGATGCTCACCGCCCGCGACGCGCTGCACGACCGGGTCGATGGCCTGGAATCGGGCGCCGACGACTACCTGACCAAACCCTTTGCCATGGAAGAGCTGGTGGCCCGGGTGCGCGCGCTGACGCGCCGCCCCACACAGCGGCTGGATGCAGTGCACGGCTTCGGCGACATCCAGGTGCGGCCCGACGGCGGCATGCTGGTCTGCGGCCAAGAGGTCGTCACCCTGGCGCCGGCGGAGATGCAGATCATGCTGCTCCTGCTGCGCTCTGGCGGCAAAACCGTGCGCCGCACCAGCCTGGAGCTGGCCGCCTGGGGCCTGGCCGAAGCCGTCACCCCGAACGCGCTGGACGTGGCCCTGCACCGGCTGCGCCGCAAGCTGCTGGCCATAGGCTCGGTGGTACGCATCAACAACACGCGGGGCCATGGCTATGCGCTGGTCGAGGTGTAAGTGGTTCCGCAGCCTGCGCGGCCGCCTGCTGGCCGCGTATGCAGTCGGCGTGCTGATCGTGGCTGCAGTGCTCAGCGGTCTGTTCGTGCTGCTCTTCGTCTCGCAGGACGACGGGGCCGCCCGCCACCGCATGCTGCAGGACATCGCGTCCAAGACCGCCAGCCACCTGCAGCGGCACCCTGACGGCACGCCGCGCGGCATCGAGCAACCGCCTGAACTGCAGTGGCTGTACAACGCATTTCCACGCGATATCGAGTTCCGCGTGGTGGATGCACAAGGACAGGTGGCACTGCGCGTGCACCCCCACGAGCAACTGCTGCCGGTGGACTTCCACCGCCCGCCCGTGGTCGGCGTGGTCGATCTGCAGGTGAATGGCGCGGCCGTGCAGCTGGCCACGATACCGGTGGCCGACACGCCGCCCGGGCATCCCTACTATCTGCAGGCCATCGCCAGCGAACGCATTCTCGAACTGGCACAGTTGGCAGCCCGCAGGCCGGTGGGCGGCAGCCTGGTGGTCACGCTACTGGTGTCGATACCGGTGCTGATCGGGCTGACGCTGCTGGCTTTGAAAAGCCTGCTGCGCCCGCTGCGCGAAACCTCCGAGGCGGCGGCGCACATCGATCCACGCAACCTGTCGGCACGCTTGCCGATAGACGACGTGCCCACCGAGCTGGTGCCTTTGATCCACGCATTCAACCAGGCGCTGCAACGGCTGGAGCAGGGCTTCCGTGTGCAGCAGCAGTTTCTGGGCGCGGCCGCCCATGAGCTGAAAACCCCGCTGACCCTGATGCGCGGCCAGATCGAGCTGGACGGCACGGCCGACCGCGAAGCCCTGCTGATGGACATCGACGTGATGGCCCGCCAGGTGCACCAACTGCTGCACCTGGCCGAAGCCAGCGAAGCCCACAACTACAAGATAGGCTCGATTCCGGTCGTCAAAGTGGCAGTAGAAGCCGTGGGCTTTCTGTCGCGCCTGGCCGACCGCCATGGGGTGCAGCTGGATCTGCAGCTGCCCGAGCAGGCCGTGCACTGGCCAGGCGACAAAAGCGCGCTGTTCACCCTGCTGAAGAACCTGCTGGAGAACGCCATCCAACACTCCGAGGCCGGTGGCGTGGTCACCCTGGCAGTCCATGCGCACGGTCTGAGCGTGCGCGACGAAGGCCAGGGCATCGCCGCCGAGCACCGGCCCCATGTGTTCGATCGCTTCTGGCGCGGCCCAGGTCGCAGCAGCACCAGCACACATGCCACGCCACAAGGCGCCGGCCTGGGCCTGCCGATCTGCCAGGAAATCGCCCTAGCCCATGGCTGGCACATCAGCATCGGCGACGCCGAAGTGGGCGCGCTGTTCCGCCTGAGCGTCCAAGCCCCTCCACCCATTAATTCTTGAAAGGAAATACACCATGCCTACCTCCCCTCTGCACTGCCAGGCCCATTGGATCGCCCTCGCCACCCTGTGCGCCAGCGCCCTCATCGGCCAGGGCGCACTGGCCCAAGAATCCAGCGACAGCTGGAAGTTCAGCGCCGGCCTGGGCCTGATGACCCAGCCCAAATACCCGGGCAGCGCTGACAACAAAACCTCGCTGCTGCCCATGCTCAGCGCCAACTACGGCCGCTACTTCATCGGAGGCTTGCCGGGTGCGGGCGTGCCGGCGGGTGTGGGCGCCTTCCTGGTGCAGGACACGCGCTGGCGCGTCGGCGTCGGCCTGGGCGTGAACCTGGACAAGCCGCGCAAGGAATCCGACTCGGCGCGCCTGCAAGGCATGGGCGACATCGACGCCACCGCCCTGGGCTCGGTGTTCGCCAGCTACAGCGACAGCTGGTGGAAGGTGGGCGGCAATGTGGTCACCGACCTGGGCGGCAAAGACCAGGGCACACGCGTCTCCATCGACCTGGAGGCCCGGTACAGCCCGATGGACCGGCTGCAGCTGACCGCCGGCCCCGGCCTGACCTGGGCCGACAGCAAATACACGCAAACCTTCTTCGGCGTGGACGCCGCGCAGAGCGCCCGCTCTGGCCTGCCGGGCTACACGGCCAAATCGGGCATCAACTCCGTAAGCTTCAACATCGGCGCCAATTACCAGCTGACTTCGCAATGGGGCCTGGGTGCACGCTTCACCGCCAGCAGCCTGCGCGGCGATGCGGCCGACAGCCCGATCACCGAAAAGAAGTCGCAAAACAGCTTTGGCGTGTTTGCCAACTACCGGTTCTGATTGCTATCTAAATAATAGCTGCCTGCGCAATATCTAACTGCACCAGGCAGTGTATTCACCAAGTATCCGAGTGGACACAAATGATTGACACTCGCCCCGTACCATCGGGTTTTACATTGCGGCACCCAGCCCAGCCGCACCGAACGACCATGCTGTCACCTCCTTCTTTTTCCGGTCGCTCTGGCCTGGCGTTGCTGCTCTGCGCTGCGCTGACGGGCTGCGCCGCTGTAGGCCCAAGCTACCGGGCACCCGCCTCCGAGCAACTTGCCGTGCCCAGCCAGTGGCAGGCCGCCCTGCCGCATGCGGGCAACACCCAGCAGTTGCTGGCCTGGTGGGACCGCTTCAACGACCCCGCACTCACCCGCCTGCTGCAGGCCGCCGAGGCCAGCAATCCGTCGCTGCAAAAAGCCAGCGCCAACATCGCCTCGGCCCGGGCCAGCGTCACCACTGCGCGTGCCTCCGGCCAGCCCACGCTGAGCGGCTCGGCATCGGCCAGCCGCAACAACACCCTGGGCAGCGCCCAAACCACCAGCACCGGCGGGCTGGATGCCAGCTGGGAGATCGACCTGTTCGGTAGCGTGCGCCGGTCCGCCGAGTCGGCCGACGCCACGCTGCAAGCCCGCCAGGCCGATTGGCACGATGCGCGCGTTTCGCTGGCCGCCGAAGTGGCCACCGACTACGTGACCTACCGCGCCTGCCAGCTGACCCTGCAGGCCAGCCAGGCCGACGCCCGCTCCAGCCAGACCACGGCCGACGTCACCCGGCGCTCGCTGCAGGCCGGCATGACGGCGCGCGCCGATGCCGCCCTGGCCGATGCCAGCGCCGCCAGCGCGTCGGCCACGGCCATCGCCCAGCAGGCCGAGTGCGATATCACCGTCAAGGCCCTGGTGGCGCTCACCGGCCTGGCCGAGCCCGCGCTACGCCAGCAACTCGACAGCCAAGCTGCGCAACTGCCTGCGCCCACCGGCTTCCTGGTCAACAGCTTGCCGGTCGATCTGCTCAGCCAGCGGCCCGACCTGGTGTCGTCCGAGCGCGCACTGGCCGCCGCCAGCGCCCAGATTGGCGTGGCCGAGGCCGACCGCTATCCGCGCCTATCGCTGTCCGGCTCGCTGTCCGGCAGCCGCAGCGCGGGTGTCAACACCACGCCCTGGTCGTTCGGCCCCAGCCTGTCGCTACCGCTGCTGAACGGTGGCGCCAAGCGCGCCGCGGTGGACAGCGCGCAGGCCGCCTACGACCTGGCGCTGGCCAGCTACCAGCAGGCCGTGCGCACCGCGGTGCAGGAAGTCGAGCAAAGCCTGGTGCGGCAAGACAGCGCCGAACGCCGCACCGCCGATGTGCAGCGCAGCGCCGCTGGCTACCGCAGCTATGCCAACGCCGTGGAAGCCAACTGGCGCGCCGGCGGCGACAGCCTGCTGAACCTGGAACTGGCCCGGCGCAATGCAATTGCCGCCGAGCAAACCCTCATCACCGTGCAGCGCGACCAGCTGCTGTACGGCATCGCCTTGTACAAAGCCGTGGGCGGCGGCTGGACCGTATCGACAGGAGACACGCCATGACATTCACCCGCAACCGCATCCTCGCCGTGGCCGCCGCAGTTCTGCTGCTGGCCGGCGGCGCCTGGATGCTGAAATCGCGCGCCACTTCCACTGCTACTGCTGCCACCGTGCCGTCCACCGCCAATGCCGGCCTGTCGGTCAGCGCGGTACAGCCGCAGCAGGCCAACTGGGGCCGCGGCTTGCAGCTGTCGGGCGGCCTGTTTGCCTGGCAAACTGCCACCATTGCCAGCGAAGAAGCCGGCCTGCGCCTGACCGAGGTGCTGGTCGACGTGGGCAGCGTGGTCAAGCGCGGCCAGCTGCTGGCCCGATTGGCCGACAACACCATCATGGCCGACCTGCGCGCGCAAGACGCCGCCGTAGCCCAGGCCCGCGCCAAGCTGGCCCAGGCCAAGGCCGAGGCCGACCGCAGCCGCGCCGTGAAGGACAGCGGCGCCCTGTCGGAGCAGCAAGTCACCTCGTATGTGATTGCCGAGCAAACCGCCCAGGCCAGCCTGGATTCCGCGCTGGCGAACATGGAGGCGCAGCGCATCAAACTGGCCCACACCCGCATCCTGGCGGTGGACGACGGCGTCATCTCCAGCCGCAGCGCCACCCTGGGCAATGTGGTGGCCTCCGGCACCGAACTATTCCAACTGGTGCGCCAGCGCCGCGTCGAATGGCGTGCCGAAATCACCGGCAAGCAGCTGAGCGCGCTGAAGCCCGGTCAGACCGCCAAGATCACCCTGCCCGATGGCCAGCAGGTCAGCGGCCGGCTGCGCCTGGTGGGCCCTACCTTGGACAGCAGCACCCGCAACGGCCTGGCGTACATCGACCTGCCGGTGGGCAGTGCGGCCAGCCCCGGCATGTATGTGCGCGGCGAAATCGATACTGGCCAGGCGCCAGCCCTCACCGTGCCTAGCAGCGCGGTGGTACAGCGCGACGGCAACAACTATGTGTTCGAAAAAGACGGCGCCAACAAGGTGGCCCAGCGCCAGGTGCAGACCGGGCGCCGCCAGGGCGATCTGGTGGAGATCACCAGCGGCATCGGTGCCCAAGCCCAGCTGGTCCGCAGCGGCGGCGCCTTCCTGAAGGACGGCGACCCGGTGCAGTGGACAGCTGAAGCGACACCCGCTGCAGCCGCCGCCACCGGCGCGGCCAGCACCAGCAAGGCCACACCATGAACATGTCGAGCTGGTCGATACGCAACCCCGTCCCGGCGATCCTGCTGTTCATCATCCTCACCGTGGCCGGGCTGTTCAGCCTGAACAAGCTGGGCATACAGAACTTTCCCGACCTGGATGTGCCGACCATCCAGGTGTCGGCCACGCTGGAAGGCGCGGCCCCGGCCCAGTTGGAAACCGAGGTGGCCCGCAAGATCGAGGACAAGCTGGCCTCGGTGACCGGCCTGGACCACATCACCACCACCATTACCGACGGCTCGGCCGTCATCAGCGTCAGCTTCGATATCGACAAGGACAGCGAGGTGGCGCTGAACGAGGTGCGCAACGCCGTCGACGGCGCGCGCGCCGACCTGCCGACCGAGATGGCCGCCCCCGTGGTGTCCAAGGTCACGCGCGGCTCGGCTGCGCTGCTGACCTACACCGTGGCCGCGCCGCACCTGAGCGAGTCCGACCTGTCCTGGTTTGTCGACAACGACATCAACAAGGCCTTGCTGTCGGCCAAGGGCGTGGGCGCGGTCAACCGCGTCGGCGGCGTCGAGCGCGAAATGCACGTGACCCTGGACCCGGCGCTGATGTCCGGCCTGGGCGTAACCGCCAGCAGCGTGTCCAGCCAGATCAAGGCAGTGCAGACCGACGCCTCGGGCGGCCGCGGCACCCTGGGCGGCAGCAACCAGTCGGTGCGCACCCTGGGCCGGCTCGACCAGCCCGAGCAGCTGGCCGGCCTGGCCATTCCGGTCACCACCGCCGCTGCCACGCAAACCAGCGTGCGGCTGGACCAGATCGCCACCGTCAGCGACACCGCCGAAGAGCGCTTTGCCTATGCAGCGCTGAACGGCAAGCCGGTGGTCGGCTTCCAGGTGACGCGGCAGATCGGCAGCAGCGAGGTGTCGGTAGCAGCCGCGGTGCGCGCGGCGGTCAAGACCTTCAGCGCCAACCACCCGCAGGTGCAGATCACCGAGGTGATCGAAACCGTGAGCCCTACGCAGGACAACTACGACGGCTCGATGCACCTGCTGTACGAGGGTGCAATCCTGGCGGTGGTGGTGGTCTGGCTGTTCCTGCGCGACTGGCGCGCGACTTTTGTGTCGGCCGTGGCGCTGCCGCTGTCTATCATCCCGACCTTCATCGTGATGTACCTGCTTGGCTATTCGCTGAACCTGATCACCCTGCTGAGCCTGTCGCTGGTGGTGGGGGTGCTGGTGGACGATGCCATCGTCGAGGTAGAAAACATTGTGCGCCATCTGCGCATGGGAAAAACACCGATGCAGGCCGCACTCGAAGCCGCAGATGAAATCGGCCTGGCGGTGGTGGCCACCACCTTCACCCTGGTGGCGGTGTTCCTGCCCACCGCCTTCATGGGCGGCATACCGGGCAAGTTCTTCCGGCAGTTCGGCATCACCTCGTCGGTGGCGGTGCTGGCCTCGCTGCTGGTGGCGCGGCTGTTGACGCCCATGATGGCTGCCTACATCCTCAAGCCCAGCCCGGCGCACGTGGAGCAGGACGGCCCGTTGATGCGCCGCTACCTGGCCATGGTGCACTGGTGCCAGACGCACCGTCGCAGCACGATGCTGATGGCCGGGCTGTTCTTCATCGGCTCGATCAGCCTGGTGCCGCTGCTGTCCACCTCGTTCATCAGTGCGTCGGATACCGCGCAGACCACGATTTCGCTGAAGCTGCAGCCCGGCAGCACGCTGGCGCAGACCCGTGCCAGCGCCGCCCAGGCCCAGGCACTGATCACCCAGATGCCCGAGGTGACCCAGGTGTTCACCGTGATTGGCGATGCCAGCAGCGATGCCAGCAGCAGTACGGTGAACGAGGCCTCGCTGACGGTCAGCATGACGCCACGTGGCACCCGGGACCGCTCGCAGTCCGACGTGGAAGCCGCCATCCGCCACAGCCTGGGCGTGCTGCCCGGCACCCGCGTCGGCGTGATGGGCACGGGCAACGGCCAGTCGCTCGACGTCACCCTGGCCAGCGACGACGCGCTGGCACTGAACCAAGCCACCGCCGCGGTGATCAAGGACCTGCGTACGCTGCAGGGCATAGGCAACATCACCGATAGCTCCAGCCTGCAGCGGCCCGAAATCCATGTGCGGCCCGACCCGGTGCGCATGGCCGAACAAGGCGTGACCACCGACACGCTGGCCAGCGTGGTGCGCGTGGCCACCTACGGCGACTACGCCACCAGCCTGGCCAAGTTCAATCTGCCGCAGCGGCAGATCCCGATCCGCGTGCGCTTTGACGACAGCACCCGTTCTGACCTGGACGCGCTGGGCCAGCTGCGTGTGGCCGGCCGTACCGGCGCGGTGCCACTGGCTGCCGTAGCCGATCTGTCGCTGGGCGCCGGCCCGTCGCAGGTAGCGCGGCTGGACCGCATGCGCAACGTGACCCTGAGCATTGAACTCGGCAGTCTGAGCACCGGCGAGGTCGACAAGATGGTGAAGGCGCTGCCGTCCATCCAAAACCTGCCCAGCGGCGTACAGCAGATCGCCACTGGCGACGCCCAGCGCATGGCCGAGCTGTTCACCAGCTTTGGCGGCGCCATGCTGATCGGCATCTTGTGCATCTACGCGGTGCTGGTGCTGCTGTTCCACGACTTCATGCAGCCCGCCACCATCCTGGCCGCCCTGCCCTTGTCGATTGGCGGCGCGCTGATGGCGCTGCTGATCACCGGCAGCGGCTTCTCGATGTCGTCGGTGATCGGCCTGTTGATGCTGATGGGCATCGTCACCAAGAACTCGATCCTGCTGGTCGAGTACGCGGTGGTCGCCTACCACCAGCAGGGCATGGGCCGCTACGAAGCCCTGGTCGACGCCTGCCACAAACGCGCCCAGCCCATCCTGATGACCACCATCGCCATGGTCGCCGGCATGCTGCCCATCGCCCTGGGCTGGGGCACCGATTCCAGCTTCCGCGGCCCGATGGCTGTGGTGGTGATCGGCGGCCTGGTCACCTCCACGGTGCTAAGCCTGCTGGTGATCCCGGTGGTGTTTACCTATGTCGACGATCTGCTGCTGTGGATGCGCAAGCATTTGAAGCGGCGGGGCCATGTTGCTACATAAAAAGTAGCTGCTGGTGCAATATCTATATGCACCAGTGGCACTATTTTCTCGCGGATTCAAGTACAAAGTGCAACGGAATGCAGTGTAAGAGGCCGAACCGGTAGGTTGTAAAACACCTCATGGGGAGTTCGGTAGCCCAAGCACTTACGAGGCCTGTGATTGAGCAAATGCACCGCGTCGTTGACCT